>NZ_BMDG01000005.1 GCF_014635665.1 Isoptericola cucumis | reverse complement strand
CCTGCTGAAAGAGGTTTACAACCCGAAGGCCGTCATCCCTCACGCGGCGTCGCTGCATCAGGCTTGCGCCCATTGTGCAATATTCCCCACTGCTGCCTCCCGTAGGAGTCTGGGCCGTGTCTCAGTCCCAGTGTGGCCGGTCGCCCTCTCAGGCCGGCTACCCGTCGACGCCTTGGTAGGCCATCACCCCACCAACAAGCTGATAGGCCGCGAGCCCATCCCCCACCGAAAAACTTTCCAACACCCACCATGCGATGGATGCTCATATCCGGTATTAGACCTCGTTTCCAAGGCTTATCCCGAAGTGGAGGGCAGGTTGCTCACGTGTTACTCACCCGTTCGCCACTGATCCACCCAGCAAGCTGGGCTTCACCGTTCGACTTGCATGTGTTAAGCACGCCGCCAGCGTTCGTCCTGAGCCAGGATCAAACTCTCCGTAAAAGAGAGAAAACACCACGAACCCCCAAAGAGCCCGCAGCATTCAACAATACCTGGCCAGACCAAAACAAACTAGCTAGTTCATTCAGTCCGATCCAAAGGAACCAAAAGGTTCAAAAATACTTGGCATTGACTATCAAGCACACTGTTGAGTTCTCAAACAACCGACACACACCATCAGCACCAGAACCTCAGTCCCAGCCCTCCGGGGCAACCCCTCAACCTTACCAGCGTCAGTCGCGGTGTCAACTCGCCGGTTTCCCGAACTTGTTGGCCTCGTGGCCGACCCGTGGTCCCGAACCGGAGGCGCACTCGTCGCACCCGGTGAAGAGGATTCGGTGGACCGCCCGTGGGACCGACCACCGGTACCCGGCCTGCTGGCCGTCTCCTCGGTGTCCGTTCCTCCCTGCCGGGCGAACGACGAGAACATTACACACACGTTCGCGGCACCGACAAATCCGCAGGTCAGCCGGCATTTCTTGCCGATCGGCGGGGACGGCCGGCGCGGTTCCCCCGGGGACGCCGAGGGGCGACAGGCTCTGCTGCCTGCCGCCCCTCGACCCGGACCGTCACGGGCCGGCCCTGCGCTCCGTCCGCTCAGTCCACGGTCGCGACGGCGAGGGTCTTCTTCCCCCGCCGCAGCACGGCGAACCGGCCGTGCAGGAGATCGGTCGCGTCGAGCGCCGCGTCGTCGGACGTCACCTTGGTGTTGTTGACGTAGGCACCGCCCTCGGCGATCGCGCGGCGAGCGGCCGCCTTGGAGGCCACCAGCCCGGAGCCCACGAAGGCGTCGACCACCAGGGCACCCGCCGACGTCGTGGTCGACGGCAGCTCCGCCACCGCGGCGCCCAGGGTGCGGGCGTCCAGGGCGGCGAGGTCCCCGCGCCCGAAGAGCGCCTGGCTCGCCGCGATCACCGCGTCGGTCGCGCCCTGGCCGTGCACGAGCGTGGTCAGGTCGCCGGCGAGGGCGCGCTGGGCCTCCCTCGCGAACGGACGCTCGGCCACCTGCACCTCCAGCTCCGCGATCTCCTCCCGCGTGCGGAAGGTGAACACCTTGAGGTACTTCACCACGTCCGCGTCGGCCTGGTTCAGCCAGAACTGGTAGAAGGCGTACGGGCTCGTCAGCTCCGGGTCGAGCCATACCGCGCCGCCCTCCGACTTGCCCATCTTCGAGCCGTCGGCCCTGGTGATCAGCGGCGAGGTCATCGCGTGCACCGCGGCGCCCTCGGTCTTGCGGATGAGCTCGACCCCGGACAGCAGGTTCCCCCACTGGTCGTTGCCGCCCAGCTGCAGGGTGCACCCGTGCCGCTGGTAGAGCTCGCGGAAGTCCATGCCCTGCAGGACCTGGTAGCTGAACTCGGTGAAGCTCAGGCCCTCGTCCGACCTCAGCCGGCGCGCCACGATGTCCTTGGCGAGCATCGTGCCCACGCGGAAGTGCCGGCCGACGTCCCGCAGGAGGTCGATCGCCGACATCTCGCCGGTCCAGTCCAGGTTGTTGACCATGCGGGCCGCCGCCGGTCCCTCGAAGTCGAGGAACGGCTCGATCTGGCTCCGGATCCGGTCCACCCAGCCGGCGACGACGTCGCGGGACTGCATGGACCGCTCCGTCGTCGGGCGCGGGTCACCGATGAGGCCGGTGGCGCCGCCCACGAGCGCGAGGGGCCGGTGGCCCGCCAGCTGGAGCCGTCGCATGTTGAGCAGCTGCACCATGTGGCCGACGTGCAGGCTCTGCGCCGTCGGGTCGAAGCCCGCGTAATAGGTGACGGGTCCCTCGGCCAGCGCAGAACGCAGCGCGGCCTCGTCGGTGGACTGCGCCACCAGGCCTCGCCAGTGCAGCTCGTCGAGGATGTCGGTCACCGTGTCGCTCCTAGGTCCGGGAATCAGGGTCGGGTCGGGCGCCCGCGGGCGCCCGCCCCCTAGTCTGCCCGACCGGACGCGATCCCCCGCGTCGTTTCTCGCCCCGGGCTCCGGCGCCTGCGGGGCGTGGCCGGGCGATAGTCCGACACCGTGGCGTCGTCCGCGAGCCAGAACCGCCACGGGAAGAGGTCCGCGCGCCCGCCGTCGCCGCTCACCCCTACCCGCGGTCCGGTGCGCACGTCGCGCGGGTGCGGCGGCGCGACGGCGAGCACCACGTCGCCGTCCGGGTCGGTGACGTCGGCGCCGTCGTCGGCCCGGTCGATCGCCAGCGCGACCGTGAGCCGCGCCGGCCCGCGGGCCAGGTCGCGGTCGGCGCGCAGCACGCCCGCGGCCCGGCGGCGCGCGCGGGCGAGCTCGACGCCGGGCCCGCCGGACGCCGCGTCCAGGACGGCGCCCGCACGCAGGAGCACGGCCGAGGCGCGGCCGGCCGGGCCGCACACCACGTTCACGCAGTGGTGCAGGCCGAGGTGCCGGTACACGTACAGGCGGCCGGGCTCCCCGAACATCGTGGCGTTGCGTGCGGTGCGGCCACGGAAGGCGTGGGAGCCGGGGTCGCGCTCGCCGTCGTAGGCCTCGACCTCGGTGAGGCGCAGCGCCACCGCCCCCTCGGGCGTGCGGCGGGTGAGGGTGGCGCCCAGCAGGTCGCGGGCGACCTCGAGGACGGGGCGGTCGAACCAGGCGCGGTCGGGGACGGTCGCGGGCATCCCCTGATCATGACGGCCGGCGGCGGCGGGGCGCACCCCGGCCCGCCGGCCAGGGCGCCGCCCCCACGCCGGTCAGGCGAAGCCGAACAGCGGCGGGAAGACCACCACCACGACCGCCGCCCAGATCCCGTACGCGGGCAGGTAGCGGGTCTGCCACCGCTCCACGGACGCGAACCCGCGCCGCCCGCGCAGGAACCCGAGGGCGCGCCACGCCGCCCCCACGAGGTGCGCCAGGAGCACGAGGTTCAGCCCCAGCGCCGCGACCTTGTTGGGGCTCAGCCCGAACTCGGCGATCCGGGTCAGCATGGCCGTGAGCATCACGCCGTCGACCGCGAGCGCCGCGACGACGAGCACGAGCTGCAGCACGTCGAAGAACCCGGGCGGGGCGAGCGAGTCCCGGGCGGAGATCGAGTACAGCAGCAGGCACAGGACGAGCACGAGGATCGCGTCCATGAGGATGAGCAGGCCGCGGTCGACGGCGACGAGGTCGCCCCCGCCCAGCAGCACGGGCAGCACGCTCAGCAGCATGACGACGGTCAGCGGCGTGAAGACCTTCGTCAGCACGGGCGCGATGTTCTCGACGACGCTCTTCTTGGCCTCGACCAGCCATGCCGCCACGACGAGGGCACCAGGGACGCAGACGGGCAGGATCCAGTCCTCGAGGACGGGCTCCAGGTCGATGCCCACGATCCCGAAGATCCCCGCCGTGAGGCCCACGAGCACGCCGCCGCCCAGGGCGAGGAGCGTCACGTACACGACGAGCTCGCCGGTGAAGCGGACGAAGTCCATGCGCCCGGCGTCCGACCGCCATCGCCCGGCGACGTAGACGACGCCGACGAGCGTCCACCCGACCACCGGCGCGTGGAGGACCGCGAGCACCTCCGTCGAGCCGGCGGGGACGAACGGGTAGGCGTTGAGCACCACCGCCAGCACCGCGGCGGGCGCGACGACGGCGGCCACGACCCGGAGGGTCGCCCGCCGCTTCCACGCGAAGTAGCCGGCCAGGAAGGGCAGGACGAGCAGGCTGGCGTTGCGCGCCAGCACCATCTCGTCGCCGGGGCCGTCGACGAACCCGAGCGCGACCTTCACGGCCAGCCCGGCGCCGACGGCGAGCGCGAGGACGACGGCGAGCTCGCGCCACCGGGACGCACCGACCCCGTCCCCGCCGGCGTCCGGGTGCTCCGGGACGAGGACGAGCTGCTTCCAGAGCCGGTCGGAGTGCTCGCGGGCGAACTCGCGGGAGACGGCGTCGAGGTTGCCCATGCGCTTGACCGCCACCAGGAACGCCTCGTCCTCGTCGAGGCCGGTCACCGCGAGGTCGTCGACCTGCGCCCGCAGGTGGTCCTCCATCTCCTCGACGTCGGCCGCCGAGATGGCCTGCCGGCGCCGTACGTAGGCACGCCACTGGTCGATCTGCGCCTCGAGGCGCGGGCCGGGCATCACGCCCACCGCTCGGTGACGGCGGCCGGGCGCTCCTGCACGTCCTGCCAGACCCGGCGCAGGGCGTCGGCGACCACGGCCCACTGCTCCCGGCGCTCGGCGAGCGCGTCGCGGCCCGCGGCGGTGATCGCGTAGTGCTTGCGGCGCCGCCCGGCGTCGGACGTCCCCCACGAGGAGGACACGAGCTCCAGCCGCTCGAGCCGGTGCAGCAACGGGTAGAGCATGCCGTCCGTCCACTGCATGCGGCCGCCCGAGAGCTCGCCCACCCGTTTGGCGATGGCGTAACCGTACGACTCGCCCTCGGCCAGGATGCCGAGGACGAGCGGCGTGGCCGAGGCCGCGACGAGGTCCTTGTCGATGTGCACGACGTCTCCATACCTAGAGCTGCAAGGGATGCTTACCCTAGCGCACCTAGGTATGGAGGCGAGGGACGACCGTCAGCGCCCCACGACGTCGCCGCGCCCGTCGAGCCGGACGTCGGCCCGTTCCCGGGTGCGCTCGCGGGCGTAGTGCCCCGCCTCGTCGGCCATCCAGCGCAGCAGGTGGTCGCGGGCGTCCTCGCCGTCGCGCTCCAGGGTGCGCCGCAGGCGCTCGTCGTCGTCCGCCTCGACCCAGACGCGCAGCACCGCCCACGGGTCCACCTGACGCGCGGCCGCGCCGCACCCCTCGACGACGAGGAACGGCCACGGCTCGACGTCGCGCCACTCGGCGTATCGCCCGGCGTACCAGTCGTAGCGCCGGTAGCGCCCGGGCCGGCCCTCGACCAGCGGCTCCAGCACCCACCCGGCCAGCCGCCGCGCGCCGCCGTCGGGCCCCGCCTCCCAGCCCTCGTAGAGGTCGTCCAGGTGCACGACCTGGCAGGCGAGCCGTGTCGCGAGCTGCGTGGCGAGCGTCGTCTTGCCCGAGCCGGCAGGCCCGTCGACGCAGACCAGCCGCGTGGTGCGCCAGGGAGCGGGGGCGCCCGGCCCCGGGAGGCGGGGCTCGGAGCCGTGCACCCGCTCCACCAGCGAGGTCAGCACGCCGTCGGGCACCGTCATCGAGCACGCTCCGTCACGACGACGACCGTGCGGCCCCGCCCCGGGCGAGACCTCGGGAGTCCGAGGCCCGCCCTGGAGGGACCGCACGGTCGGCGGGGCGAGGTGATCAGCCCTCTGCCCAGAACCGGAACTCGGCCGCCTTCTCGCGGGCGGCCTCCAGCTGCTCCGCGACGCGCGCCGGCGCCGTGCCGCCGACGCCGTCCCGCGACGCCACCGAGCCGTCGACGGTGAGCACCTCGCGCACCGCGGGCGTCAGGTGCTCCGAGATGGCGGCCAGGTCGGCGTCCGACAGGTCCCACAGCTCGATGCCGCGGGACTCGCACACCCGCACGCACTCCCCCGCGACCTCGTGCGCGACGCGGAAGGGCACGCCCTGGCGCACCAGCCACTCGGCGACGTCGGTGGCCAGCGAGAAGCCCTGGGGCGCGAGCTCGGCCATCCGGCCGGTGTCGAAGGTCAGGGTGCGCACCATGCCGGCGAAGGCCGGCAGCAGCACCGTGAGGGTGGAGACCTGGTCGAAGACCGGCTCCTTGTCCTCCTGCAGGTCGCGGTTGTACGCGAGCGGCAGGCCCTTGAGCGTGGTCAGCAGGCCGGTGAGGTCCCCGACCAGCCGCCCCGACTTGCCGCGCGCAAGCTCCGCGATGTCGGGGTTCTTCTTCTGCGGCATGATGCTCGACCCGGTCGACCAGGAGTCGTCGAGACGGACGAAGCCGAACTCCTTGGTGTTCCAGAGGATGATCTCCTCGGACAGCCGGGACAGGTCGATGCCGACCATCGCCGCGACGAACGCGAACTCGGCCGCCACGTCGCGCGACGCGGTGCCGTCGATCGAGTTCTCCACCGTGCCGTCGAACCCGAGCTCGGCGGCCACGGCCTCCGGGTCGAGGCCCAGCGACGACCCGGCCAGCGCGCCCGAGCCGTACGGCGAGCGCCCGGCCCGCACGTCCCAGTCCACGAGCCGGTCGACGTCGCGCAGCAGCGGCCACGCGTGCGCCAGCAGGTGGTGGGCCAGCAGCACCGGCTGCGCGTGCTGCAGGTGGGTGCGCCCGGGCATGACGGCGTCGCCCGCGGCGCCCGCCTGGCCGACCAGCGCGTCCACGACGTCCAGGACCTGCCCCGCGACGGTGCGCGCGTTGTCCCGCAGGTACAGCCGCACCAGCGTGGCGATCTGGTCGTTGCGGGAACGGCCGGCGCGCAGCTTGCCGCCCAGGTCCGCGCCCGCCCGCTCGATGAGCCCGCGCTCGAGCGCCGTGTGCACGTCCTCGTCGCCGAGGACGGGCAGGAACTCGCCCGACTCGACGTCGGCGCGCAGGCGCTCCAGCGCCTCCAGCATGCCCGTCAGCTCGTCGTCCGTGAGCAGCCCGGCGGCGTGCAGCACCCGGGCGTGGGCCTTCGAGCCGCGGATGTCGTAGCCCGCGAGCACCCAGTCGAAGTGCGTCGACTGGCTCAGCGCCTGCAGCTCGGGCGAGGGCCCGCCGGCGAACCGGCCGCCCCACAGCGAGACGTGGTCGGTCGAGGAGCCGTCGGACGACGACAGGGCGCCGTCGCCGGCGCCCGTCGGCGTGACCTCGGAGCCCACGTCAGAGCTCCCCGGTGCCCAGGTCGACGCCGTTGCCGAACTTCTCGTCGCGGGCCGCGGCCTGCTTGGCGGCCAGGCCGTAGATCTCGATGAAGCCCTTGGCGTGCGACTGGTCGAACGAGTCGCCCTCGTCGTAGGTGGCGAGGTTGAAGTCGTAGAGGCTGGACTCCGACCGGCGGCCGGTGACGGTGGCACGACCGCCGTGCAGCACCATGCGGATGTCGCCGGAGACGTACTTCTGCGTGTCGTCGACGAAGGTGTCGAGGTTCTTCTTCAGCGGCGAGAACCACATGCCGTCGTAGACCAGCTCGGTCCAGCGCTGCTCGACGCCCCGCTTGAAGCGCGCCTGCTCGCGCTCCAGCGTGACGTTCTCCAGCTCCTGGTGCGCGGCGATCAGCGCGACGGCGCCCGGCGCCTCGTAGACCTCGCGGGACTTGATGCCCACGAGACGGTCCTCGACGATGTCGATGCGGCCCACGCCCTGCGCGCCGGCGCGACGGTTCATCTCCTGGATCGCCTGCAGCGGGGTGACGGCCACGCCGTCGAGCGCGACCGGGACACCCTGGTCGAAGGTGATGACGACCTCGTCGGCCACCGGCGGGAACGTCGGGTCGTCCGTGTAGGAGTAGACGTCCTTGGTGGGCTCGTTCCAGATGTCCTCGAGGAAGCCGGTCTCCACGGCGCGGCCCCAGACGTTCTGGTCGATCGAGAACGGGTTCTTCTTCGTCGTCGCGATCGGGAGGTCGTTGCGCTCCGCGTACTCGATCGCCTTCTCGCGGGTCAGGGCGAGGTCGCGCACCGGGGCGATCGTCTTCAGGTCGGGGGCGAGCGACGTCGTCGCGACCTCGAAGCGGACCTGGTCGTTGCCCTTGCCCGTGCAGCCGTGCGCCACGGTCGTGGCGCCGAACTGGCGGGCCGCCCGCACCATGTGCTTGACGATGACGGGGCGGGAGATCGCGGACACGAGCGGGTAGCGGTCGAGGTACATCCCGTTGGCCTTGAGGGCCGGCATGCAGTACTCGGCCGCGAACTCGTCGCGGGCGTCCGCGATGTAGGCCTCGACGGCGCCGCAGTCGAGGGCGCGCTTGCGGACGACGTTCATGTCCTCGCCGCCCTGGCCGACGTCGACGGCGACGGCGACGACCTCGGCCCCGGTGGCCTCGGCGATCCAGCCGATGGCCACGGAGGTGTCCAGGCCGCCCGAGTAGGCGAGCACGACGCGATCAGTCATGGGTCTTCTCTTCCTTGCGTGGGTGTGGTTCAAGTCTGGCAGGCCGGCGGCCGCCGGCCCGGTGAGAGCGGAGGGTGGGGAGCGGAGGGTCAGGGTGCGGTCAGCTCGAGGAACCGCCGGGCGAGCTCGTCGCCGCCCAGCGGGTCGCGGGCGATGACCAGGATCGTGTCGTCCCCGGCGATGGAGCCCAGGACGCCCGGGAAGACGGAGTGGTCGATGGCGGAGGCGAGGTAGTTCGCCGCCCCCGGCGGGGTGCGCAGCACCACGAGGTTGGCGGACGCCTCGGCGGAGACCAGCAGGTCGTTGCACAGCCGCGCGAGCCGCGCCGCGACGTACTCGGTGTCGTGCTCCCCGACGCCCGCCGCCTGCACGCTGCGGTCGCCGCCCTCCCCGGGCACCGCGTACACCAGCGCGCCGGACGAGCTGCGCACCTTCTCCGCCCGCAGCTCGATGAGGTCGCGCGAGAGCGTGCCCTGCGTGACGGAGACGCCCGCCTCGGCGAGCTCCCGGGCCAGCTCTGCCTGGGAGTGGATCGAGATGCGGCGCACGATGTCGATGATGCGGGCGTGCCGAGCGGCCTTGGTCGTCGGCGCGGTGCTCGCCGCGGACGTCGTCTCGTCGCTCATCGCTGCTCCAGGAGCCAGGTCAGCAGCGCCTTCTGCGCGTGCAGGCGGTTCTCCGCCTCGTCCCACACGACCGAGCGCGGGCCGTCGATCACCTCGGCGGTGACCTCCTTGCCGCGGTAGGCCGGCAGGCAGTGCAGGAAGATCGCGTCGTCGGCCGCGGCCGACATCAGCGCCTCGTCGACGCGGTAGCCGTCCAGCGCGGCCAGGCGCTCGGCGGCCTCGTCCTCGTCGCCCATCGACACCCAGGTGTCGGCGGCGACGACGTCGGCCCCCGCGACGGCTGCCCGCACGTCGGTGGTCACGGACACGGAGCCCCCGGTCGCGGCCGCGATCTGCTCGGCCCGCGCCACGACGTCGGCCGGCGGCAGGTAACCCTGCGGCCCCGCCACGGAGACGTGCAGCCCGGCGGTCACGCCGCCGAGCAGGTAGGACGCGGCCATGTTGTTGGCCGCGTCCCCGACGTAGGCGAGGCGGCGCCCGGCGAGCGCGGCGACGCCCCCGCGGTGCTGGGCCACGGTGAGCAGGTCCGCGAGGATCTGGCACGGGTGGAAGCCGTCGGTCAGCGCGTTGACGACGGGCACGCGCGAGACGGCCGCCATCTCCTCGATCCGCTCCTGGCCGAAGGTCCGCCACACGATCGCGGAGACCTGGCGGTCGAGCACCCGGGTGACGTCGGCCACCGACTCCCGCACGCCCACCTGGGCGAGCCGGCCGTCGACGACCACGGGGAAGCCGCCGAGCTCGGCCACGCCCGTGGAGAACGACACCTGCGTGCGCAGGGTCGGCTTGTCGAACAGGATCGCGACGCCCTGCGGGCCCGCGAGCGGGGTGCGGGCGAAGCGGTCCTCGCGCAAGGCCATGCCCAGCTCGAGCACCTCGCGCTGCTCGTCGGGGGTGAGGTCGTCGTCGCGCAGGAAGTGTCGGGGCATCAGGGCTCCTCGGGAACGGTGACGGAGGCGAAGAACCGGGCGGCGTCGCGCGCCTGGTCCGCCGTGAGGATCAGGGGCGGCGCCAGCCGGATCGCGTCCGGGGCGACCGCGTTGACGATGAGGCCGGCGTCGAGCGCCGCCGTCGCGACCTGCGCCGCGACCGGGCGGGTGAGCTGGACGGCGAGCAGCAGCCCGCGTCCGCGCACGGCGGCGACGAGCGGGTTGCCCGCCGCCTCGATCTCGCGTCGCAGCAGGTCGCCGGTCTCCCGGACGGACCCGAGCAGGCCGTCGCGCTCGATGACCCCGAGCGTGGCGAGCGCGGCGGCCGACGCGATCGGGTTGCCGCCGAAGGTCGTGCCGTGCTGACCGCGGCCCAGCAGCGTCGCCGCGCGCTCGCCGAACGCGATCGCGGCGCCCACCGGGAAGCCGCCGCCGAGGCCCTTGGCCACGGTGACGACGTCGGGCACCACGCCGCCGCCGATCTCTGGCTGCTGGAAGGCGAACCACGACCCGGTGCGGCCGATGCCGGTCTGCACCTCGTCGAGCACCAGCAGGGCGCCCGCCCTGGACGTCAGCCGCCGGGCGTGCGCGAGGTACCCCTCGGGCAGCGGCCGGACGCCCGCCTCGCCCTGCACGGGCTCGACGACGAGGGCGGCGACGCCGCCGCGCGCGGCGACCGCCGCCGGGGAGAACGCCTCGTCGAGGGCGGCGGTGTCCCCGAACGGCAGGTGCTCGACCCCGCCGGGCAGCGGCTCGAACGGCTCCCGGTAGGCGGCCTTGGCAGTGAGCGCCAGGGCGCCCATGGACCGGCCGTGGAAGCCGCCCTCCAGGGCGAGGACCCGCGTGCGCGGCGCGTCGCCGTCGGTCTCGGTGCCACGGTTGCGGCGCGCCATCTTGAACGCCGCCTCGACCGCCTCGGTCCCTGAGTTGGTGAGGAACACCCGCGAGCCGTCCGGGGCGCTGGCGATCGCGAGCAGCCGCTCCGCGAGGGCGATCTGGGCGGGGGTGCCGAAGAAGTTGGAGACGTGCCCGAGGGTGCCGAGCTGGGCGCTGATCGCGGCGGTCAGGGTGGGGTGGGCGTGGCCGAGCGCGTTGACGGCGATGCCCGCGAGCAGGTCGAGGTACCGGCGGCCGTCGGCGTCCCACACGTAGGCGCCCTCGCCGCGCACGAGCACGCGCTGGGGCGGGCCGAACGTGTCCATCACGGCGTGGGAGTAGCGGTCCGTCCAGGCCGCGCCGGAGGCCTCGCCCACGGCGCCACCGCCCGTCCAGCCGGACACGGGCTCCAGGGCGTCGTTCATGCGGGGACCTCCTTCGGGGGCGCGGGGTCGGGCACGACCATGGTCCCGTTGCCGCGCGTGGTGAAGACCTCCAGCAGCACGGAGTGCGGCTGCCGGCCGTCGATGACCGTGGCGCGCGGCACCCCGCCCTGCACGGCCCGCAGGCAGGCCTCCATCTTGGGGACCATGCCCGCCGACAGGCTCGGCAGGAGGGCGGCGAGGTCCGCCGCCGCGATCTCCTCGACGAGCGAGTCCTTGTCCGGCCAGGACGTGTACAGCCCCTCGACGTCGGTGAGGACGATGAGCTTGGTCGCGCCGAGCGCCACCGCGAGCGCCGCCGCGGCCGTGTCGGCGTTGACGTTGAGCACCTGGGTCGGGTCGTCGACGTCGGGGGCGACCGTGGAGACCACGGGGATGCGGCCCGCGTCGAGCAGGTCCTGCACCGCCGCGGGGTGCACCTCGACGACGTCGCCCACGAGGCCGACGTCGACGGGCTCGCCGTCGACGACGGCGTGCCGGCGCGACGCGCCGAAGAGCCCGCCGTCCTCGCCCGAGAGGCCGACGGCCCGCGGGCCGTGCGCGTTGATCAGCCCGACCAGCTCCCGGGAGACCTGGCCGGTGAGGACCATCCGCACCACATCCATCGCCTCGGGCGTCGTGACGCGCAGGCCGCCGCGGAACTCGCTGGCGATGTCCAGCCGCTCGAGCATCGCGTTGATCTGCGGGCCGCCGCCGTGCACGACGACGGGGCGCAGCCCCACCTGGCGCAGGAAGACCATGTCCTGGGCGAAGGCGGCCTTGAGCTCGTCGTCGATCATCGCGTTGCCGCCGTACTTGACGACGACGAGCGCACCCGCGAACTCCTGCAGCCACGGCAGTGCCTCGAGGAGCACCTCGGCCTTCTGACCGGGCCGCAGCCCGTTCACGACGTCGCTGCTCATGAGCTGTACGCGCTGTTCTCGTGGACGTACGCGTGGGTGAGGTCGTTCGTCCAGAGAGTGACCTCGGCGTCCCCTGCGTGCAGGTCGACCGTGATGTCCACGCCGCGCGACGCGCCGAGATCGACCTTGTCGGGCGACTCGTGCGCCCCGCCCGCCTTGCAGACCATGACCCCGTTCACGCTGACGTCGAGCTCCAGCGGGTCGAACGGCGCGACCTCCTCCGAGACCGTACCGACCTGCGAGAGGATGCGGCCCCAGTTGGGGTCGTTGCCGAAGATCGCGGCCTTGACGAGGTTGGACCGGCTGACGGCACGCGCGACGGCGAGGGCCGCGTCCTCGGTGGTGGCGTTCGTGACCGTGATGGCGATCTCGTGGGACGCGCCCTCGGCGTCGGCGACCAGCTGCCGAGCCAGGTCCGCGCACACGGCGGTGACGGCGGCGGTGAGCGCGGCCGGTTCCGGCGTCGCCCCGGAGGCGCCCGAGGCCATGAGCACCACGGTGTCCGAGGTGGACATGGCACCGTCGGAGTCGACGCGGTCGAAGGTCTCCCGGGTCGCGCTGCGCAGCGCGGCGTCGGCCGCCGCGGGGTCCACGTCGGCGTCCGTCGTGATCACGCAGAGCATCGTGGCCAGCGCGGGCGCGAGCATGCCGGCGCCCTTGGCCATCCCGCCCACCGTGACCGTGCCGTCGGGCGTCTCGATCGTCCGCACCGCCGTCTTCGGCACCGTGTCGGTCGTCATGATGGCCGTCGCGGCCGCGGTCCCGGCGGCGTCGTCGTCCGCGAGCGAGCCTGCCGCGACGGGCACGCCCGCCACGAGCTTCTCGGCGGCCAGACGCACGCCGATGAGGCCGGTCGAGGCCACGAGCACGTCGATCGCACCGATCCCGAGGGCCTCGGCCACCGCTTCCGCGGTCGCGTGCGCGTCCTGGAAGCCCCCAGGGCCCGTGCACACGTTGGCGCCGCCCGAGTTGAGCACGACGGCGCGCGCGGCGCCGTCCTTGACCGCCTGTCGCGACCACATCACGGGCGCGCCGACCACACGGTTGGTCGTGAAGACGGCCGCGGCGGTGTGCCGAGGTCCGTCGTTGACGACGAGCGCGAGGTCCGGGGTGCCGGAGGCCTTGAGGCCCGCGGTGACGCCGGCAGCCCGGAACCCCTGGGCGGCGGTGACGCTCATGGTGCGACTCCTTCGGTGACGAGGCCGGCCGTCTCCGGCAGGCCGAGAGCGAGGTTCATGGCCTGGACCGCCTGCCCGGCGGTGCCCTTGACCAGGTTGTCGATCGCGACGACGGCGACGACCCGCCCGGCCGCGCGGTCGAGCGTCACCTGGACGAGCGCGGTGTTGGCGCCAAGGGTCGCGGCGGTCGAGGGCCACTGGCCGGCGGGCAGCAGGTCGACGAACGGCTCGCCCGCGTAGGCGTCGTGCCAGACGGCGCGCACGTCGTCGGCCGTCGCGTCCTCGTGGCCGGGCGCGAGGCGCGCGGTGACGGTGGCGAGGATGCCGCGGGACATCGGCACGAGGGTCGGGGTGAAGCTGATCGACACGTCGTCGGCCCCGGCGCTGCGCAGGTTCTGCGTGATCTCCGGGATGTGCCGGTGCGTGCCGCCCACGGCGTACGGGGCCGCGGAGCCGAGGCCCTCGGCGGCCAGCAGGTGCGGCTTGAGCGCCTTGCCCGCGCCGGAGTAGCCGTTGGCGAGGACGGCGACGACGTCGGCGGGGCGCACCAGGCCCGCCGCCACCCCGGGCTGCAGGGCGAGCGTCACCGCGGTGACGTTGCAGCCGGGCACGGCGACCCGGCGGGCGCCGGCGAGGTGGTCGCGCTGGTGGCCGGTGACGGCACCCGCGCCGTCGGCGTGGATCAGCTCGGGCAGCCCGTACGGCCAGGTGCCGGCGTGCGGCGAGCCGTAGAAGCTCTCCCAGTCGGCGGCGGAGGCGAGTCGGTGGTCGGCCCCGAGGTCGAGCACCAGGACGTCGTCGGGCAGCTGCGCGGCGACCTCGCCGGACGCCCCGTGGGGCAGGCCGAGCACGACCACGTCGTGGCCCGCGAGCGCCTCGGGGGTCGTGGGCGCGAGGACGCGGCCGGCGAGCGAGCGCAGGTGCGGCTGCAGCTCGCCGAGGCGCGAGCCGGCGTTCGAGTGCGCCGTGACGGTGCCGACCTCGAGATGCGGGTGCCCGGCGGCGAGCCGGAGGAACTCTCCCCCGGCGTACCCGGACGCGCCCGCCACCGCGACGCGGAGCTGCGGCTGAGTGCTGACCATATGCAGCACTATACATACCTATGCACTCCGGATGACGCCCGTCCGCGAAGTGGTCGGCTCCGCCGGGGCTCAGCGCAGCGCGAGATACATCACGTGCAGCCCCACGTAGCCGTGCGCCGGGCTGCGGAAGGCGCCCGGCACGGTGCCGACGATCTCGAACCCCAGCGACCGCCACAGCCGCACGGCCGACGTGTTCGACTCCACGACCGCGTTGAACTGGATGCCGCGGTAGCCCTGCTCCCGGTGCCAGGCGACCACGTGCTCCCCGAGCGCGCGCCCCACGCCCTTCCCGCGGGCTGCGGGCGAGACCATGAACGACGCCGTCCCCACGTGGTCCCCGTGCCCGGGCCTGTTCGGCCCCATCTTGGCGGTCCCGAGCAGCGTGCCGTCGCCTGCCTCGGCGACCACGGTCCGCCCGGGCGGCCGCTCCATCCAGACCTCGCGCGCCTGGTCGCTCGTGAGGTCCAGCGGGTACACGTACGTCTCGCCCTCGCGCACCACGGCCTCGACGATCGGCCACAGGTGCGGCCAGTCGGCGTCGGTCGCGGGGCGGACGGTGAGGGTCGGGTCGGGTTCTCGGGTCACAGCGGCAGCATAGGGTCGTCGTCGTGACCAGCACCTCCACCCCTTCGGTCGACGTCGCCGCTGCGGTCGCGGCGGCCTACGACGCGCGGTCTGCGACCTATGACGAGAGCCGGATGCACCGCGACCTGGCGGCCGCGGTCGCCGCGTTCGCGACGCTGGACGGCGTCGCCGACGTGCTCGACGTCGCGACCGGGACCGGCCTGGTGCTGCGTGCCCTCCACGCGTCGTCGGGCACGACCGTGCGGACGACCGGCGTCGACCTGTCGCCGGACATGCTCGCCGTCGCGCGCCGTGAGCTGCCGCAGGCGACGCTGCTGCGGGCCGACGCCGCCGCCCTGCCGCTCGCGGACGCCTCCGTGGACCTGGTCACCTGCGTGACGGCGCTGCACCTGCTGCCCGACCCGCACGCCGCGCTGGCCGAGTGGGCGCGCGTCCTGCGGCCCGGCGGCCGCGCCGTCACCGCGACGTTCACCGCCTTCGCCCGGCCGGCCCGGGCGCGCCCCCCGTTCCCGGTCCACCACGAGCGGTTCGCGACGCCCGAGCGGCTCGCCGCATCCGCGGCGGGCACCGGGCTCCGGCTGCGGCGGCACGCGGCATGGCGCCACGTCGACGGCGACGCGTTCCTGCTCGGCGAGCTCGGCACGGACGGCACGCCCGTTCTCGCGACCGCCCACGAGCCGTAGTCTCGGGGCATGCGTGCAGTGGTGGCCCGCGCGGCGGGCGGTCCCGAGGTCCTGCAGTCCGTCGAGCTCCCCGACCCCGACCCGGGTCCCGGCGAGCTCCTGGTCCGTGTCGCCGCGGCGGGGGTCAACTTCATCGACACGTACCGGCGCGCGGGCGTCTACGCGATGGAGTACCCGCACGTGGTGGGCGTCGAGGGCTCGGGCACGGTCGCGGCCCTCGGCCCGGACGTCACGGGCTTCGCGGTCGGCGACGAGGTCGCGTGGAACGAGGCGCCCGGATCGTACGCCGAGCTCGCCGTCGTCCCGGCCGCGAACGCCGTCCCCGTGCCGGCCGGACTCGACCTCGCGACGGCCGCCGCCCTGCCCCTCCAGGGGATGACGGCCCACTACCTGGTGACGTCGACCTTCGAGGTCGGGCCGGGCCACGACGTCCTGCTCACCGCCGGTGCCGGCGGCGTCGGCCTGCTCGCGACGCAGCTCGCCGTGGCGCGCGGCGGCCGGGTCGTCACCACGGTCTCGACGTCCGAGAAGGCCGCGCTGTCGTCCGCGGCGGGCGCCGCCCACACGATCGACTACGCGGCCATGGACGACGTCGCCGCCGAGCTCCCCGTCGTCGTGCGGGACCTGACCGACGGCAAGGGCGCGCACGTGGTGTACGACGGAGTCGGACGGGCGACGTTCGACGCGTCGCTCGCATCGCTGCGGCCGCGCGGGACGCTCGTGCTGTTCGGCGGCGCGTCGGGACAGGTGCCACCGTTCGACCCGCAGCGCCTCAACTCGGGCGGGTCCCTCTACCTGACCCGGCCGACCCTGGCGCACTACACCCTCACGCGCGGCGAGCTCGAGTGGCGCGCCTCCGAGGTCCTGGGGTCGGCCGCGCGGGGCGACCTCGACGTGCGGGTCGGCGCACGGTTCCCCCTGGCGGAGGCGGCGCAGGCGCACCGGGCGCTCGAGGGCCGCGCCACCACGGGCAAGGTCCTGCTGGTGCCGTAGAGGCGGTATATCTTGACGCCAAGATACTTGACGTCAAAGGAGATCCCGTGGCCGACTGGTCCCCCACCGCCTACCTGAGCTACACCGACGAGCGGTCGCGCCCCTTCGGCGAGCTGGTCGCCCGGGTGCGCCGCGAGCCGGCGAGCGTCGTCGACCTCGGCTGCGGCCCGGGCCACCTCACCTCGGTGGTGCGCGAGCGGTGGCCCGCGGCCAGGTTCGTCGGGCTCGACGCGTCGCCCGCCATGATCGACCGGGCACGGGCCTCCGACCCCGACGGGCGGTACGAGCTCGCCGACGTGCGCGACCACGCCGCCGGCCGCGGCCCGGCCGGCGACGCCGACCTGGTCATCAGCAACGCCACCCTGCAGTGGGTGCCCGGCCACCTCGAGCTGTTGCCGGCGCTCGCCGCGACCGCCCGGCAGACGTTCGCCTTCTCCGTCCCGGGCAACCACGACGCGCCGAGCCACCGGCTGCTGCGCGAGGTGGCCGCCCGCGAGCCGTACGCCGCCGTCGTGGGGCCGGTGGAGCGCCGGGCCGTGGGCGACCCCGCCGACTACCTGACGGCGCTCGCCGCCCCCGGCTGGGAGGTCGACACCTGGGAGACCACGTACACCCACGTGCTCGACGGCGACGACCCGGTGCTGCGCTGGATCTCCGCGACCGGCGCGCAGCCGGTGCTGCACGCGCTCGACGCCCACGACATCGCGCACGGCACCGACCTGCGCGCCCGGTTCGACGCCGACTTCGGCGCGGCCCTCCGGGAGGCCTACCCGCGGCGCCCGTACGGCACGCCGCTGGCCTTCCGCCGCGTCTTCGCCGTCGCGACCCGCACGACGGGTCAGAACGACGAGGCGTCCATCGCGTAGACGTACCGGCGTCCCGGGTACTCGCTGAGGCTCCACAGCGCGTCGCGGGTCGGGTCGTAGGACAGGTCCTCCGGACCGGCAGGGAACGCGTTCCCGTGACGGGTGGTCTCGGCCGCGCCCGGCTTCCAGGTGTGCAGGTCACCGCGGGAGTTCGGGTCCGCGAAGTCGTCGCCGTCGCTCTGCGAGAAGAAGAACTCCCCGTCGATCGCCGTCGACCCCTGCACCGACTCGAGGTCGGTCCGGTACGCCTCCGTGGCCCGCGCGAGGCCGTCGGACGACTCCACCAGCAGCCGGTCGGTGTAGTCGATCCCGACCCGGACGGTCCGCGTGATGTGCCCGGCCGCGATGTCCTTCTTGCTCCGGTACTCGCTGACGACCAGCGAGTCGGGCGAGCTGGTGCGGTCGAGCGAGACCGACGAGTGCTGCAGCTCGGGGTAGCCGCCGGCCGTGGAGTCGGAGTACTTCGCCACCTGCGGCAGCACGTACTTGTAGTCGAACGCGTGGTACGAGCCGTCGGGCTGCCGGCCGACCTTGGTCGAGCTGCCCGTGGAGACCTTCCACAGGTGGTCCAGGTCGAAGACCCGCAGGCCGCCGGTGGTGTCGACGACGTACAGCAGGTTGCCGTACCAGGCGAGGCCCCCGGCATGCACGTTCACCGGCTTGAAGGATGCCTGGCCACCGGACGACACCGGCTCGGCCAGCAGGACGTGGCGGTACTTCGGGGCCGTCGTCGAGGACGTCAGGTCGACGACGCTGACCCGGCTTCCCTTGGCGACGCCGTCGTCGGCGTGGTCGTACCAGCTGGCCATCAGCACCCGGCGACCCTCGTAGGTCCCGGCCCCCAGCGCGTCGTTGCTCGTGGTGACGCCCTGGGGGTACCAGGCGCTCGTGTCCCGGTCGCCGGCGTTCCAGCAGAACGACGCGACCCGGTGCTCCACGCTCGGCGCGCACGCCGTGCCGGCGCGGTTCCCGTCGTCGACGACGGTCTGCATGCTCACGTTCGGCAGGGCGGAGTCGAGGTCCGAGACGAGCGACGCCGGCGTCCGGGAGAGCGACCAGCGGAAGTTGCCGGGGGTCAGCTTCTGGACGGCGGCGTCGGCCGGGCCCGCGCCCGCCACGAGGGCGATCGGCACGAGGAGACCCAGGACGGCGACCAGGACGGCGAGCGGTGCGCGGACGGTGTGCAGTCGTGCGGCGGACATGAGACCTCCGTATCGTCTCGGCAGCCGTGACGTCACGGTTGCCTCCGTACATCTTGACCAGGAGAGACCGGCTCGCGATTCGTGACATGACCCGCGAGGTCCGCGCCGTCACCTGCAGGTCGCCCAGCGCGATCGCCTCGGCGCGCGCACCGGGTACGGACGTGGCCGGAGACGGGGTCGGGGCCGCCCGTCGACGACGCCACCACGCTGCTCTCGGCGGCCGCTCCAGCCGGGCAGCGGCCGAGACGAGCGACCTCGACCGCTCGCGCCGTTCTAGGCTCCCCCCTATGACCGATCTCACCAGCCCGCGCCCGATCCGCATCGGGGTCCAGCTCCAGCCGCAGCACGCCGACTACCGCCAGATGCGCGACGCCGTGCGCCGCACGGAGGACGCCGGGGTCGACGTGATCTTCAACTGGGACCACTTCTTCCCGCTCACCGGCGACCCCGACGGCGAGCACTACGAGTGCTGGACGATGCTCGGCGCCTGGGCCGAGCAGACCGAGCGGGTGCAGATCGGCGCGCTCGTCACGTGCAACTCGTACCGCAACCCCGACCTGCTCGCGGACATGGCCCGCACGGTCGACCACATCTCGGACGGGCGGCTGATCCTCGGCATCGGCGCCGGCTGGTTCGCCAGGGACTACGAGCAGTTCGGCTACGAGTTCGGCACGGCCGGCTCGCGCATCGCCGAGCTGGGCGAGGCGCTGCCCCGCATCAAGGCACGGCTCGCGGCGGGCAACCCGGCCCCCACCCGGGAGATCCCGGTCCTGGTCGGCGGCGGGGGCGAGAAGAAGACGCTGCGGCTCGTGGCCGAGCACGCCGACGTCTGGCACTCGTTCGGCGACGTCGACACGCTGACCCGCAAGTCCGCGATCCTCGACGAGCACGGCGAGGCCGTCGGGCGGGACACCGGGCGCCTCGTGGAGCGGTCCGTCGGCGTGGGCGCGCCGCCTGAGGAGGTCGGGCAGAAGCTGCTCGACGCCGGGGCCACGCTGTTCACGATCGGCACGAGCGGGCCCGACTACGACCTGTCCCTCGTGGAGCAGTGGGTGCGCTGGCGCGACGAGCGGCGCTGACGCCTGACGCCCCGACGCCCCGACGCCCCGACGCCCCGACGCCCCGAGGATCAGCGCCCGGTGAGCACCTCGGCCAGCGGGTCGTCGCCCGCCGCCGGCTGCACGCGCAGCCGGCGCGCGGCGGGCGCCTCCGCCCGGGCGGCGAGGGCGGCCAACGACTCCGGCGTGTCGTGCGAGGCACGCACGAACCACCCGGAGCAGCCGTCCAGCTCGCCCGCCGCGAACGCCGTCACGAGGTCCACGGTCCGCTCGACCGGGGTCCAGTCCGTGCGTCCCTCGTGCGCCCGCATCGCCCCGGTCATGTCGGTGCGCACGACGCCGGGCGCGAGCTCCAGCACCCGCAGCCCGCGGTCGTGCCCCGCGAGGTGCAGGCCGGCGCCGAGGCGCATCAGCGCCGTCTTGCTGAGGTTGTAGGCGCTCGCGTCGGCGTTGTCGTGCGAGCCCGAGCCGCTGTTGAGGTCGACCACGCGACCGCCGCCGCGCGCCAGCATGCCCGGCACCACGTTCCGCGCCAGCAGGAACGGGCCGCGCACGTTGGTCTCCAGCACCGACCACCACTCGTCCGGGTCGGCCGCCCACAGCGGCACCTCGGCGTCGATGCGCCCGGCGTTGTTGACCAGCAGGTCCACCGAACCGAGGCCACCCTCCGCCACCGGCGCCTCCGCGCGCCGGACGGCGGATGCGACGGCCCGGGCGTCGGTCACGTCGCACGGCAGCGCGACGGCGGCCCGGCCGAGGGCGCGCACCTCGGCGGCGACCTCGGCCAGCCGGCCCGCGTCCCGGGCCAGCAGCGCGACGTCGAGCCCGGCGCGCGCGAGGCCGAGCGCGACCGCGCGGCCGATGCCGCGGGTCGCGCCCGTCACGAGCGCCGTCCGGGCCGGCGGGACCACGCCCGCCGGCCCCGGCGCCGGCTGCTGCTCAGCCACGCAGCACCGCCCCCACCCGCTCGGCGGCGGCCGCTACCACGCCGTCGCGCACCGCGCGCACGTCGTCCGCGGTCAGCGTGCGGTCGGCGGCCCGGAGGCGCAGCGAGTAGGCGAGCGACTTCTTGCCCTCGCCCACCTGGTCGCCGGTGAAGACGTCGAAGAGCCGGGCGTCCTCCAGCAACGACCCGGCGCCCGCGACGACGGCGGCCTGCACGTCGGCGGCCGGGACGTCGGCGTCCACGACGAACGCGAAGTCCTCCTTGGCCGCCGGGAACGCCGAGACGGGTTCCGCCGTGACCGGCGCGTCGCCGGCCGCCGCGACCAGGGCGTCCAGGTCGACCTCGAACGCCGCCGCCCGGGCGGGCAGGTCCAGGGCCTCGAGCACCTTCGGGTGCAGCTCGCCCGCGTGCCCCACGACCGTCCCGTCCGCGAGCGCCAGCGCGGCGCACCGTCCCGGGTGCCACGGCATCGTGGAGGTGTCGGCGGAGACGACGACCCGGGCTCCCGCCCGCTCGGCCACGAGCCGTGCGGCGGCGAGGGCGTCCGCCCAGTCGGCGACCCGCCCGGGACCCCACCAGCCGGCCGGCTCCACCGTGCCGGTCAGCACGCCGGCCACGTGGCGCGGCTGGGCCGGCACCGACGTGACGAGGGCGGTGAGGTCGTCGTCGGACGGCCGGACGCCCACGGGCAGCTGCGGCGGCGCCGGGGTCCCCGGCACGGGCCGCGCGACCAGCCCGACCTCGAAGACCGCGACGTCGCCCAGCCCGCGCGCGACGTTACGACGCGCCGTGTCGAGCAGCGTCGTGAGCAGGTCGGCGCGCAGCAGCGGCTTGTCGTCCGCCAGCGGGTTGGCGAGGCGCAGGGTGGTGCGGCGCACGTCGTCGGCGGGCAGCCCCAGGGCGTCGAGGTCCGCCTCGCCCACGAACGGGTACGACAGCACCTCGACCAGGCCGGCCTCGGCCAGCGCCCGGGCCACCGAGCGGCGGGCGCGCTGGGACGTCGTGAGGCCGCGGCCGCCGGGCGCGGCGGGCAGCACGGACGGGATCCGGTCGTAGCCGGCGATCCGCACGACCTCCTCGACCAGCGCGGCCGGCTCGGTGAGATCGGGGCGCCACGACGGCGGCACGACGCGCACCGCGTCGACGGCGTCGGACGACACCGCGTCGGTCACGGTGCAGCCGATCTGCTCCAGGATGCCGACGACCGTCCCGCGGTCGTAGGCGACGCCCGACAGCCGCGTGGGCAGCGTGACGTCGAGCCGGACGGGCCGGGGGCTCGTCGTGGTGTCGAGGTCGCTGACGGCCGGGTCGGCCGTGCCGCCGCCGAGCTCCACGAGCAGGTCGACCACCCGCTGCGCCGCGACCGCCGGCAGGCGGGGGTCGACGCCGCGCTCGAACCGCTTGGCCGCCTCCGACGGCAGGCGGTGACGGCGGGCCGTGCGGGCCACCGAGACGGGGTCGAAGTGCGCGGCCTCGACGAGCACGTCCGTCGTCGCGTCGCTCACCTCGGACGACGCGCCGCCCATGACGCCGGCGAGCCCCAGCACGCGCTCCCCGCGCGCACCGTCCGGGGAGTCGGTGATGAGCAGGTCCTCGCCGTCCAGGGCCCGGTCGGCGTCGTCGAGCGTGGTGAGGCGCTCGCCGGGCGCGGCGCGGCGGACGACGATCGGCGCCGCGACCTGCGCCAGGTCGTAGGCGTGCAGCGGCTGGCCGAGGTCGAGCATCACGTAGTTCGTGACGTCGACGGCCAGCGAGATCGCGCGCATGCCGGAGCCCTCGAGCCGGCGCTTCATCCACGGCGGCGTCGGGGCCGACGGGTCGATGCCGCGCACGACGCGGGTGACGAACCGGTCGCACCCGACGTTGCCGCCGATCGGCGCGGCGTCGTCGACCTCGACGACGAACCCGTCCGGGGTGGCGGCCGGCGGCGGCGTGGTGAGGTTCTCGGCCAGCCCGCGGTCGGTGAAGGGTGCCCCGGTCGAGTGGGAGTACTCGCGCCCGACCCCGCGGTAGCTGAACGCGTAGCCGCGGTCGGGCGTGACGTTGATCTCGAGGACCTCGTCGCCCAGCCCGAGCAGGGAGATCGCGTCCTGGCCCGGGGTCAGGTCCGCGGCGTCGAACCCGGCGCGGGTGAGCACGAGGATGCCGTCGTGGTCGTCGCCGATGCCGAGCTCGCGCACCGAGCAGATCATCCCGTCCGACACGTGGCCGTACGTCTTGCGCGAGGCGATCGCGAACCCGCCCGGCAGCACCGTGCCGGGCAGCGAGACGACGACCAGGTCGCCGACGCCGAAGTTGTGCGCGCCGCACACGATGCCGCGCGCACCGCCGGCGGGGACGTCGGCGTCGTCGACGCCCTTGATCTGGGTGGCGTTGTGCTCGGGGCCGACGTCGACCAGGCACCAGTTGATGGTCTTGCCGTTCTTCTGCGGCTCGGGCGTGAGCTCGAGGACGCGCCCCACGACGAGCGGGCCGGTGACGGCGGCGGGGTGGACCTCCTCCTCCTCGAGGCCGACCTTCACCAGCGCGGCCGCGAGCTGCTCCGCCGTGAGGTCGGCCGGCAGCTCGACATGCTCGCCGAGCCAGTCAGTGACGATGCGGGGCATCAGATCTCCGTCCCGAACTGGGTGGAGAAGCGCACGTCGCCCTCCACGATGTCGTGCATGTCCGCGATCGAGTGCCGCAGCATGAGCGTGCGCTCGATCCCCATCCCGAAGGCGAAGCCCGAGTACTCCTCGGGGTCGACGCCGGCGGCGCGCAGGACGTTCGGGTTGACCATCCCGCAGCCGCCCCACTCGATCCAGCCCGCGCCGCCCTTCTTCTGCGGGAACCACAGGTCCATCTCGGCGCTGGGCTCGGTGAAAGGGAAGAAGCTGGGGCGCAGGCGCGTCTTGGCCTCGGGCCCGAACATGGCGCGCGCGAACGCGTCGAGCGTGCCCACCAGGTTCGCCATCGTCAGCCCCTTGTCGACCGCGAGCCCCTCCACCTGGTGGAAGACCGGCGTGTGCGTGGCGTCCAGGGCGTCGGTGCGGAACACCTTGCCCGGGCAGGCGATGTACAGCGGCACGCCGCGCTCGAGCAGGGAGCGCGCCTGCACCGGCGAGGTGTGGGTGCGCAGCACGAGGTTGGACAGCTTGCCGCCCTCCCCCTCGACGTAGAACGTGTCCTGCATCTGCCGGGCCGGGTGGTCCGGCTCGAAGTTCAGGGCGTCGAAGTTGAACCACTCCGCCTCGACCTCGGGGCCGTCGGCGATCTCCCACCCCATCCCGACGAAGAAGTCGGCGACACGCTCCTGCACCAGCTCGATGGGGTGCCGGGCGCCGAGCGGGCGGCGGTCGGTCGGCAGGGTGACGTCGACGGACTCCTCGACCAGCACGCGCTCGTCGCGCTCGGCCTCGAGCTCGACCTGCCGGGCGGCGAGGGCGGAGCTCACGCGGCCCCGGCGCGGGCCGACGTTCTTGCCGGCCGCGGCCTTGTCCGGGCCGGGCAGGCCGCCGATCGCGCGGTTGGCGAGCGCGAGGGGGCTCTTGTCACCGGTGTGGACGGTGCGGGCGGCCTTCAGCTCGTCGAGGTCGCTCGCGGCCGCGATCGCGGCGAGCGCGGCGTCGACGGCGGCGTCGAGCGCCGCGACGTCGAGCGGGTCGATGCTCTGCGGCTCGGTGCTCGGCCGGTCGTTGCCGTGGTCTGACGGGGGTGCGGGCGTGGACATGCGTGCCTTCCTGAGAGGGGCCCTGCGAGGGGTGGGGCGGCGGGGTCAGTTTATGTGCCCGCCCGGGCCTGTCAGGTCGGCGTCCGCGACGCCCGTGCCGCTCGTCGAGGGGAGCAGCTCAGCGCACGGCGTCAGCCGCGACCAGGCCCGTGGCGGGCCCGGTAAATCGGCGGTCGCGGCGTGTCATGCGTCCCATCATGGCACGAGACCGCTGACCCGCCGCGACCGCCGCACGATCAGGACGCGGCCTCGTACCCGCAGATCGCCTCGACCTTCGCCGCCGAGGCGCTGGCCGGGTCGAACTCGTACCCCAGCCACTCGCGCACCAGCCGGCGCGCGAGCTCCGGACCCACGACCCGCTGGCCGAGGCACAGCACCTGCGCGTCGTTGCTGAGCACCGAACGCTCGACGGAGTAGGAGTCGTGCGCCGTGACGGCGCGGATGCCGGGCACCTTGTTGGCGGCGATCGCCACGCCGAGGCCGGTGCCGCACACGAGCACCGCGCGGTCGGCCACGCCGTCGGCGACGAGGCGCGCCGCCTCCACGGCGACGTGCGGGTACGCCGTGTGCCCGTCGGCGTCCACGCCGACGTCCGTCACGCTCGCCACCCGCTCGTCGGCGGCGAGGTCCGCCGCGAGGAGCGTCTTCAGGTCGAGGCCGGCGTCGTCCGAGCCGACGACGACCCGCAGCGAGCCGCTGGTCGAGGTGCTGGTCGGGGTGCTGGTCATCAAGGTCTCCTCCCCTGCCGTGCAGGTGGTCGTGGATGGTGGGTCATCGGGCGCCCAGCAGCTCGCCGACGCGGGTGACGACGAGCGAGAGCGAGGTCGCGCCGGCGTCGGGGGTCCCGACGGACTTCTCCGCCAGCGGCCGCGCCCGCCCGACCTTCGGCCGCATCGCGGCGGTCGCGCGGGCGCCCTGGGTGGCGGCGTCGGCCGCGACCGTCCACGCCTCCGCGGTGCCCGCGCCGGTCGCGACCTGCTCGCGGAACGAGGCCGCGAACGGCAGCAGGGCGTCCAGCAGCGTCTTGTCGCCGGCCTGTGCCCGGCCGAGGTCCTGCACCGACTCGGCGAACGCGTCGATCGCGTCCGCGACCAGCGCCGGGCCGTACGCGTCCCGCTCGTCGCCGAGCGCGGCGCCGAACGCCTCCAGGGCGGCGCCCCACAGGACGCCGGACGTCCCCCCGGCCTGCTCGGCCCAGGCCCGCCCGGCGCGGCCGAGCACCCACGCCACGCCGGCCTCGGCCGGCGCGTCCTCGGCCCTCCGCAGGGCGGCGTTGGCCCCCTTGAGCATGCCCCGGCCGTGGTCGCCGTCCCCGGCGACCGCGTCGATCCGGCCCAGCTCGTCCTCGTGCTCGGCGACGACCGCCTGCAGGCCCCGCAGCGCGTCGACGACCGTGCGCGCGAGGGACCGCGCCGCCTCGGACGCCGGTCCGGCGACCTCCTGGGCGCCCGCCTCGCCCGCGCCGTCGGCCACGGCCGTGCGGTCCAGGCGCGCCACCGGGGCGGCGAGCTTGCGGTAGGCCGGCGTGTAGGCGTCCGCCGTCCAGAGCGCCTCGAGCTCGTCGTCCAGCCACTGCAGCGTGAGCGAGACGCCGCCCATGTCGAGGCTCGTGACGAGCTCGCCCACCTCGGGCTGCACCGGCGTGAGGCCGCGCTCGCGCAGCAGCGACGACACGTGCCGCCACAGCAGGAAGAGCTCCTCGTACTTCGTGGTGCCGAGCCCGTTGAGGATCGGCGCGACGCGCGTCGACGCGCCACCGTCCGGCGCGTCGGCGAGCAGCCGCTCCACCAGCAGGGCGGCGAGCTTCTCCGCCGGCAGCAGCGGGACGTCCTCGATGCCGGGCTCGCCGTGGATGCCCAGCCCGAGGCCGAGGTGCCCGGCCGGCACCTGGAACAGCGGGGCGCCGGCGCCGGGCATGGTGCACCCGGAGAACGCCACGCCGAGGGTGCGGGTCGCCGCGTTCGACGCGCGCCCCACCCGCTCGACCTCGTCCAGGTCGGCCCCGGCGGCGGCCGCCGCCCCCATCGCCTTGAAGACGGAGAAGTCGCCGGCGATGCCGCGCCGCTGCTCCGGGTCGTCCGCGGACGCGACGTCGTCCGTCACCACGACGACCCGGGTGTCGATCCCCTCCTTGCGCAGCCGCTCGGCGGCGATGCCGAAGTTCATGATGTCGCCGGCGTAGTTGCCGAAGCTGAAGACCACGCCCCGGCCCTGGTCGGCGGCCCGGCCGACCGAGTAGGCCTGCGCCGCGGAGGGGGAGGTGAAGATGTTCCCCACGACCGCACCGGTCGCCAGCCCGGGGCCGACGGTGCCGCAGAACGCCGGGTAGTGGCCCGACCCGCCGCCGATGACGACGGCGACCTTCGGCTCGCCGTCGGGCAGCGACACGACGCCGCCGGGCACCCCGCGCAGACGGTCGGAGTAGAGGTCGAGGAAGCCGGCGAGCTGGTCGTCCGCGAACTCCTCGGGGTCGTCGAAGATCTTGGTCATGGGTGTCCTCCGATCGGGGCGCGCCTCAGCGCGACGGTGCGGGTACGGCCGGGTGGCCGGGCTGGTCGACGGTGAGCCGGCCGACCATGACGAACGCGGCGGCGTACAGCACGACGAACATCCAGACGATGCCCTGGCCGCCGAACCCGACGGCGTAGCCGAGGGCGACGACGGCGGAGCCCAGGAAGGCGGCGCCGCCCGCGGCCGTCGTGTACATCGCCATCGCGGCGCCCTTCCGCTCCGGCGCGAGGGCCGGCATGATCGCGCCCATCGGCACGAACCCGGCCAGCAGGCAGCCGAAGACGCAGCCGGCGGCGGTCGCGACCCAGAAGCCCCAGTCGGAGCCGTACGGCACGAGCTGCGGCACGTACCACCAGGCGAGCAGGCCGAGCGACGAGCCGAAGACGCCGAACCACTTGACGGTCCGCTGCCAGCCGATCTTGTCGCCGATCCACCCGAACAGGGCGTTCACGCCGATGTTCGTGGCGTAGACGAGCACCGTCATCGTGAGCCACCGGGACTGCCCCCAGCCGCGGTCGTCGGCGATGATCGCGGGCAGGACGATGAACATGCCGTACTGGGGCGCGGTGTTGATGAGGCGCACCAGGAAGCCCATGAGCACCTTGGGGCTGCGCACGGTGAGCGCGAGGCCGGACAGCATGACGGCGGACGCCGAGTCGCCGGCCGGCGCGATGCGGCGCGACCCGCGGGGGTCGCGGACGCCGAGCATCGCGACGGTGAACCCGATCGCCACGGGCAGCAGCGAGGCCCACATCGCCCCGGTCTCCCCGGCGAACCCGCCGCCGAAGGTCGGGATCGCCCCGATCGCGAAGAGCGAGCCGAGGGTCGGCAGGCCGCCGGTGAACGCGACGTAGAACCAGCCCACCGCGGCGCCGTTGCGCTCCGGCCGGGTGGCGACGTTCACCCACACCAGGAAGCCGAACGCGAACAGCGGGTAGCCGAAGCCGCGCATCGCGTACGAGGCCGCCGTCAGCCAGAAGCTGCCGCTGTCGAGGGCGACCAGGAACACCGCGTGGAAGACGACCCAGACGGCGAAGCCGAGGATCATCACCTTGCGCGGCCCGATCAGGTCGGACAGCGCGCCGGACAGGTAGCTGCCCACCAGCACGGTGAGGCTGTACGCGGTGATGATCGTGGCGACCGTCGCCTCGGGGCTCCCGAGCGCCGCCACCAGGTGCGGGGTGATGAAGTTCGAGTCGACCCCGACGCCCGTCATGAACAGCAGGACGCCGAGGTAGCCCCACGCGACGGTGCGCGGGATGCCCATCCGCTCGAGGCGGGTCTCGCGGACGGTCGACAGCGCGTCGTCGCGCGTCGTGGTCGATGACATGGTTCTCCTTCGAACGGTCGTGGACGTCGTGGTGGCGGGCGGCTCAGGACAGCCCGGGGACGATCGAGACCTTGACGGAGCCGCCGGCCGAGTCGCCCACGAGGTCGAGCGCGTCCTGGAAGCGCTCGAGCGGGAACTGGTGGGTGCAGACCTCCTCCAGCGGGAGGGTGCCGGACTCGATGAGCTTGATCGCGGGGCGCCAGCAGTGCGGGCCGAGGTGCGCGCCCAGGACGTCGAGCTCCTTGTCGTCCGAGATGATCGACCAGTCGACGGTGACGTCGTCCTTGAAGACGGAGTACTCGACGAACGTGCTGAGCTTGCGCAGCATGTCGAGGCCCTGCGAGACCGCCGACGGGTGCCCGGTCGCCTCGATGTAGACGTCGGCGCCGTAGCCGCCGGTGAGCTCCTTGACGCGGGCGACCGCGTCCTCGGTGGTGATGTTGATCGTCAGGTCGGCGCCGACCTTGCTGGCCAGCTCGAGCTTGGCGTCGCTCATGTCCAGCGCGACCACGAGGTAGGGGTTCTTCTGCCGGGCGCCCGCGATGGCGCCGAGCCCGATCGGGCCCGCACCCGCCACCACGACGACGTCGTCGAGCTGGATGCCGCCGCGCTCGACGGCGTGCATCGAGCAGGACAGCGGCTCGGCGAACGCGGCGTGCTGCGGCGCGATGCCGGTGTCGACCTGGTGGGTGAGGGCCCGCTCGGGGACGAGCACGTACTCGGCCATCGCCCCGTCGAACCCCTTGAAGCCGAACATGTCGTGCGGTCCGCACATCCAGTACGCGCCGCGCAGGCAGTAGCGGCACTCCCAGCAGGGCACGATCTGCTCGCAGGCGAGCCGGTCGCCGAGGGCGGCCTCGCGCTTGTCGAGCGTGGCCTGGTCCCCGGCGGCGACGACGGTGCCGGCGAACTCGTGCCCGGGCGTCACGCCCTTCTGCGCCCAGGCGGGGCGGTGCTCGTCGCCCCAGAACTTCGCCGCGCCGTGGTAGCACTTCAGGTCGCTGGCGCAGACGCCCACGGCGTCCACCCGCAGGAGCAGCTCCCCGGGGCCGGGGACCGGGACGGGAAGGGTCTCGAGGCGGTAGTCCTCGGGGCCGTGGACCACCACGGCGCGCATCGTCGTGGGGATGGCGGTCTCGGCGTTCTTGACGAGGGGCACGGTTCTGACCTCCGTTGGCTGGTTCCGGACGCCGCCACCGTAAACGACCTCGTGCACATTTGTCACGCACAGTTGTTCACGGCGGGGAGCGCCGAGGGCTCGGAGGGGGAAGAATCGCGCCCGAGACCGCCGTCCCGAGACCGAGGGAGCACCGTGAGCGAGCGCGACGACGCGATGCCGCAAGAGCGCGACCAGGAGAGCCACCGGACGACGGCCGCGGACCTCGCCTACCAGGCGGCCCGGATGTACTACGTCGACAACGCGACCCAGGCCACCATCGCCGAGCGGCTCGACGTGTCCCGGCCCACGGTGAGCCGGCTCGTCACCGAGGCGCGACGGCTCGGGCTCGTCCGCATCGAGGTCGTGGACCCGCGCTCCGACGAGCGCGGCGTGCTCGCCGTCCGGCTGCAGGAGGCGCTCGGGCTCGACGGGGCGCGCGTCGTCCCCCCGGTCCACCCCTCGCGCCTGGGGCCGGACCTCGCCCCCGCCGTCGGGGCCGAGATCGAGGGCATGGGGCTCGAGCCGGGCGACGTGCTGCTGCTGTCGTCCGGGCGGACGGTCTACGAGGTCGTGCGCGAGCCCCTGCCCAAGATGACGGGAGTGCAGGTGGTGCCGACCGTGGGCGGCCTCAGCGAGCCCGTGGCCTGGTACCAGACCAACGAGATCGCCCGCCTGGCGGCGGAGAGCACGGGCGCCTTCCCCGCGTTCCTGTTCACCGAGGTGCTGCCGACGGTGCCGATGCGCCGCTCGCTCGACGAGGACCCCACCTTCCGGCACGTGCTCGCCCTGTGGCAGGGGGCCCGGGCGGCCGTCGTCGGCATCGGGGCGCCCACCGCCACGCGCCACTCGATCTCCCGGTCCATCCCCGCCGAGGCCTCGCACTTCCGCGACGCCGTCGGCGACGTCTGCATGAACTTCTTCGACGCGTCGGGGGCCGCCATCGAGTTCCCCGGCAGCGACCGGATGGTGCGCACGCCGCGCGAGCTCCTGCAGGGCCTCGACCGGTGCGTCGGCGTGGCCGTCGGCGTGGAGAAGGTCCCCAGCATCGTCGGCGCCGTCCGCGCGGGCATGGTGCGGTCGCTCGTCACCGACGCCCCCACCGCCCGCGCCCTGCTCGAGGCGCTCGACCGGCCGGCGGCCCGCCGGTCATGACGTCCGGGGCCGTCGTCGGGGTCGACATCGGGACCTCGAGCGCCAAGGCGGTGCTCGTCGACCTCGACGGCCGCGAGCTCGCGCACGCCGCCATCCCCCACGAGCCGTCCCGGCCGCGGCCCGGCCACGTCGAGATGGACGGGGAGGTCTGGTGGGACGAGCTCACCCGGCTCGTGGCCGACCTGCGCCGCCAGTGCGACGTCCCCGTGGTCGCCGTCGGCACCAGCGGCATCGGCCCGTGCGCCCTGCTGACGGACGCGGACGGCGCACCCCTGCGCCCGGCGATCCTCTACGGCGTCGACACGCGGGGGTGCGCGTCCATCGACGGGCTCGAGGCGGAGCTCGGCGCCGCGGAGATCCTGCGGGCCACGGGCTCACGACTGTCCAGCCAGTCCGTCGGCCCGAAGCTCGCGTGGGTGGCGGAGCACGAGCCGGCGACCTGGTCGCGGGCCCGCCGCCTGTTCATGCCGTCGTCGTGGCTGGTGTGGCGCCTGACCGGTGCGTACCGCCTCGACCACACGTCCGCGAGCCAGGCCACGCCGCTGTACGACCTGCGCACGGGCGGCTGGCACGAGCGGTGGGCCGACCGCCTGCGCGGCGACGTCGCCCTCCCCGAGCTCGGTCGCCCCGGTGACGTCGCCGGGCACGTCACCCGGGCCGCTGCCCGGCAGACCGGGCTCCCCGAGGGCATCCCTGTCGTGCTCGGCACGATCGACGCCTGGGCGGAGGGCGCGAGCGTCCCGACCGCGCCCGGCGACCTCGCCCTCATGTACGGCAGCACCCTCTTCATGATCTCCTCGGGTCCGCGCGTGCTGCGCCACCCGGACCTGTGGGCGTCCGCCGGCGTCCGGCCCGGCACCTACGACCTCACCGCCGGCACCGCGACGAGCGGCGCGGTGACGAGCTGGCTGCGCCGGCTCTTCGGGGGGCCCGACTTCGCCGAGCTCGTGGCCGAGGCGGAACGCTCCCCCGCCGGGAGCCGCGGGCTGCTGATGCTGCCGTACTTCGCCGGCGAGCGGACGCCGCTGCACGACCCCGACGCGCGCGGCGTCGTCGCCGGCCTGACGCTCGAGCACGGCAGGGGCGACCTCTACCGTGCCGCCCTGGAGGCCACCGCCTACGGGGTGCGGCAGAACCTCGACCTGCTGCGGCAGGCCGGGGCCGTGGTCGAGCGCGGCGTCGCCGTCGGGGGCGGCTCGCAGGGGACGCTCTGGCCGCAGATCGTCTCGGACGTCACCGGGCTCCCCCAGATGCTCGCCGCCGGTGCCGCGGGCGCGAGCCTGGGCGCGGCGCACCTCGCGGCGCAGGCCGTCGCGGACGTCGACATCGCGCGCTGGAACCCGCTCACGACCCGGGTCGAGCCCCACCCCGGCCGGGCGGGACGCTACGACGCGCTCTACGCGGACTACCTCGACCTGTACACCGCGACCCGCCGGACGGCGCACCACCTGGCCGAGGTCCAGCGCCGGTCGACGGACGCCGGGGCCCCCGCGCCGCGGTCCTAGGCCGCGGCGTCGCGACCGGCGAGCGGCAGCACCGCGACGTCCTCGTGCAGCGGGCCGCCCGACCTCCCCTCGCCGAGGCGCGACGCGACGACGTGCACCGTGTCCACCGGCCAGGCCGGCCCGCGGTACACGGCGAGCGCGTGCGCCCAGCCCGCCAGCGGGGAGAGGTCGCCCGTGCGGGCGACGCCGCGCACACCCCCGCGCACACCCCCGCGCACACCCCCGCGCGAGGCGTCGACCCGGCGCCGCCGCTCCGGCTGCGCGCGCAGGGTGGCGCGGGCGACCGTGAGGTGCGGCCGCCCGCCGGCGCGGTCGGCGGCCGGCAGCCCCGCGCTCGCCGCGGTGTCGTCGGCCGTCGCGGCGAGCGACCGCAGCGCGGGCACGGCGCCGGCGACGCCGACCCAGAGGGTCCGTCCGCCGAACGACCCGCTGCCGGTGAGCGCGAGCTCGAACGGCTCCACCTCGCGCACCGCGGCGCCGAGCGCGTCGACGTAGCCCGGGACCGCGCCGTCCGGCACCTCGCCGTGGAACAGGAGCGTGACGTGCCGCTGCTCGGCGGGCACCCAGCGCAGGCCGGCCCCGGGGTCGGTGACGGCGGCGCCGCCCACGCCGTGCAGCGCCAGCTCGAGGTGCGCGATCGCCTCCGCGGACGGGTACACGGCCGTGAACAGACGCATCCGGGCATCGTGCCACGGGACGGTCGGTGCGGGCCGGGGGCCGGCCTGGCGGGAGGCGCCTCGGAGGGCCTGGTCGGCGGCGGCTCAGCCGGCGCGCACCGCGCGCTGGGCGCGGCCGCTCGCGTACAGGCAGACGGTGGCGGCGGTGGCGAGGTTCAGCGACTCGGCACGGCCGCGGATGGGCACGCGCACGACGGCGTCGGCGAGCGCGCGGTCCTGCTCGGGGAGCCCCCAGGCCTCGTTGCCGAACACCCAGGCGGTGGACCCGGCGAGGTCGGGCGTCGCCACGTCGCGCGACGTGGCGCCGGCGACGTCGAGCAGGTCGTCGAGGTCGTGCTCGCCGCCGCCGTCGGCGGCGAGGACGACGCAGCCGGCGGCGCGCAGCACCGCCACGGCGTCGGGCAGCGACGTCCCGGTCACGACCGGCAGGTGGAAGAGCGAGCCGGCGGTCGAGCGCACGACCTTCGGGTTGTGCACGTCGACGCTCTCGCCCGCGAGGACGACGAGGTCGGCCCCGGCGGCGTCGGACGCGCGGATCACGGTGCCGGCGTTGCCGGGGTCGCGGACGTTGGCCAGCACCGCGACGAGCAGCGGGCGGGCCGGTGCGGCGGCGGCGCGCAGGGCGTCGACGAGGGTGACGACGGCGCCGGTGCGCACGACGGCGAGCACGCCCTGGGCGTCGCCGCTCATCGCCGCGAGGACCTCGGGGGTGGCGACGTGCACGAACAGCCCCGCGTCCCGCGCCGCGACGACGATCTCGTCGTAGCGTTCCGCCGCCGCGGCCGTGAGGTAGACGTCACGGACGTCCGCGGGCGCGTGCCGCACGGCCTCGCGCACACCCTGCGGCCCCTCGACGAGGAACTGGCCGTGCCGGGAACGCGCAGGACGCCCGGACAGCGCCCTCACCTGCTTGACCCGATCGGCTCGCGGGTTCACGAGCGTCACCTCGGGGATGCCGGGGATCATGCGGGGCATCAGCAGGTCGGGGGTGTCCGGGCGTCCGGGTGCGTCGCGGAGGCTCAGGCGGCCTTCGGCGCGTTGACGTCGGTCGGCAGCGCGTCCTTGGCGACCTGGACGAGCGCGTTGAACGCGGCCACGTCGTTGACCGCGAGCTCGGCGAGCATGCGGCGGTCGACCTCCACACCCGCGGCCTTGAGGCCCTGGATGAGGCGGTTGTAGGTGAGGCCCTGGGCGCGGGACGCAGCGTTGATGCGCTGGATCCACAGCTTGCGGAAGTCGCCCTTCTTGGCCTTGCGGTCGCGGTACGAGTAGACGAGGGAGTGGGTGACCTGCTCCTTCGCCTTCCGGTACAGGCGCGAACGCTGGCCGCGGTAGCCGCTGGCGCGCTCGAGGGTCGTACGGCGCTTCTTGTGGGCGTTGACCGCCCGCTTCACGCGTGCCACGTGATGCTCCTTGCAGTGTCGGGTCCGGAAGTGCTGCCGGCGGCCGCTGTCGACGAGATGCTCATCGAGCGGGCGGTCCGCCCGGGCGGGTCACTTGCCGAGCAGCTTCTTGATGGTCTTGGTGTCGGCGGCAGAGACCACCTGGTCCTGAGCCAGACGACGCGTGCGACGGCTGGACTTGTGCTCGAGGTAGTGGCGGGCGTTGGTCTGCTCGCGCATGAGCTTGCCGCTACCCGTGACCCGGAAACGCTTCTTGGCGCCGGAGTGCGTCTTGTTCTTCGGCATGACTGCCGTCTCTCCTCGTGTCGGTCACCCGCCCTGGTGGGCGGTGACGTGTGCGGACCGTGGTCGGCGAGCCGACCCGGTGCCAGTAGGTCTGTGCGTCAGCGGCTCGGTCGCGCGCTGGGCCGCGGGGGCCGCGGCGACGCCGGCCGAGGGGTCGGGGGCTTGGGGGCCGACGGGGTCGTGGTCTTCTTCACCGGCGCCTCCGCGGCCGGAGCCGTGTCGGCCGGAGCCGTGTCGGCCCGAGCGGTGTCGGACGGAGCGGTGTCGGTCGGGGTCGCGTCAGCCTCCCGGGCGGCCGGAGCCGTCTCGGACCCCTGCTGCGCGCGAGCCTCGGCCTTGACCTCGGACTTCGTCTTGCGCTGGGCGTTGACCTCGGCGGAGCGCTTGCGCTGCTCGCTCTTGGCGTCGGCCTTCTTCTTCACGGGCCCGAGCACCATGGTCATGTTGCGACCGTCCTGCTTCGGCATCGACTCCACGAAGCCGAGCTCGGACACGTCGTCCGCCAGCCGCTGCAGCAGGCGCACGCCCATCTCGGGGCGGGACTGCTCGCGGCCACGGAACATGATCATGACCTTGACCTTGTCGCCCGCGGACAGGAAGCGCTCGACGTGGCCCTTCTTGGTCCCGTAGTCGTGCGGGTCGATCTTGAGACGGAACCGGATCTCCTTGAGAGCCGTGTTCGCCTGGTTGCGCCGCGCCTCACGCGCCTTCATGTCCGACTCGTACTTGAACTTGCCGAAGTCCATGAGCTTGGCGACGGGCGGGCGGGCGTCCGGGGCGACCTCGACGAGGTCGAGGTCGGCGTCCTGGGCAAGCTTCAGGGCGACCGCCGTGGCAACCACGCCGACCTGCTCCCCGCCCGGGCCGATGAGCCGGACCTCAGGGACGCGGATCCGGTCGTTGATGCGAGGCTCGCTGATGGTGATGCTCCTAGGAAACTCGTCGGTAGACCGCCGAGAACGAAGGAAGGCCTCCGCCCTGAGCACAGGTGGAGGCCATCGATCACCGACGTCGCGGACGCGGACGTCCGGACGACCGGGGCAGGACGACCCACGACGGGCCGTCCGACCAGACCCGGCCCCTGTCGACGCCATGGGCGTTCGGTCGGTGCTCGGGTGGGATGGGATCCACTTGGTGCACCTGGCCCGGCGACGTGACACCCGTGCGGATGTCGGCGGCGATCGGTCCAGGTCGGTCAGCCATCAAGACTAGCACGGGATCGGCCCGGCCCCGACGGCCGCGGCGCCCCGTCGGCGGCGGCGAGACGTCGCCCTCGTCACACCTCGAGGAGGCGACACCCGCCCTCCTGTTTACTGGAATCATTCCAGAAAACGCTGCTAGGGTCGCCGGCATGACCACGACGAGCACGGACGACGTCATGCTGCTGCGTGACCGCGGCCTGCGCGTCACGGGCGCACGGCTCGCCGTCCTGCGCGCCCTCGACGGGCATCAGCACTCCACCGCGGACGACGTCGTGCGCAGCGTGCGCGACGACCTCGGTTCGGTGTCGGTGCAGGCGGTCTACGACTGCCTGCGCGCCCTGTCGGCCGCCGGGCTCCTGCGCCGCATGGAGCCTGCCGGGCACCCGGCGCGCTACGAACGGCGGGTCGGCGACAACCACCACCACGTGGTGTGCCGCGCGTGCGGCGTCGTCGCCGACGTCGACTGCACCGTGGGCGCCGCCCCGTGCCTGGTGCCGAACGACTCGCACGGCTTCGTCGTCGATCTCGCCGAGGTCACCTTCTGGGGCCTGTGCCCCGCCTGCGCTGCCGAGCCCGCCCCGGCCGCCGAACCCTCCAGCAACACCCCCTGAGAAAGGACGTCATATGACGACGCCGTTCACGACGACGCAGACCGGCACCCCGGTCGCGAGCGACGCGCACTCCCTCACCGTGGGTGCGGACGGGCCCACCGTCCTGCACGACCGCTACCTGGTCGAGAAGCTCGCCTCCTTCAACCGGGAGCGGGTGCCGGAGCGCAACCCGCACGCCAAGGGCGGCGGCGCGTTCGGCGAGTTCGTCGTCACCGAGGACGTCTCGCAGTACACGCGGGCGGCGGTCTTCGCCAAGGGCGCGAAGAGCGAGACGCTGCTGCGGTTCTCCTCCGTCGCCGGTGAGCAGGGCTCCCCCGACACCTGGCGCGACGTGCGCGGCTTCTCGCTGCGCTTCTACACCACCGAGGGCAACCTCGACATCGTCGGCAACAACACGCCCACCTTCTTCCTGCGCGACGCGATGAAGTTCCCGGACTTCATCCACTCGCAGAAGCGCCTCGGCGCGTCGGGCCTGCGCGACGCCGACATGCAGTGGGACTTCTGGACCCTGTCCCCGGAGTCGGCCCACCAGGTCACCTACGTCATGGGCGACCGCGGCCTGTCGAAGTCGTGGCGCCACCTCAACGGCTACGGCTCGCACACGTACCAGTGGATCAACGCCTCCGGCGAGCGCTTCTGGGTGCAGTACCACTTCCTGTCCCAGCAGGGCGTGGAGCACATGTCGGCCGAGGACGCCGAGCGCATCGCCGGCGAGGACGCCGACTACTACCGTCGCGACCTGTACGAGGCCATCGACCGCGGCGAGTTCCCCTCGTGGGACGTCTACGTGCAGGTCATGCCGTACGAGGACGCGAAGACGTACCGCTTCAACCCGTTCGACATGACGAAGACCTGGTCGAAGAAGGACTACCCGCGCATCAAGGTCGGCACGTTCACGCTGAACCGCAACCCGCGCAACTTCTTCGCCGAGATCGAGCAGGCGGCGTTCTCGCCGGGCAACCAGGTGCCGGGCACCGGCATCTCGCCGGACAAGATGCTCATGGCCCGCGTCTTCTCCTACCCGGACGCGCAGCGCCACCGCATCGGCACCAACTACAACCAGCTGCCGGTCAACCAGCCGCACGCCGCCCCGGTCGCGAACTACATGCACCAGGGCAACATGCAGTACCACTTCAACGGTCCGGAGCACCGCGTCTACACGCCGAACTCGTTCGGCGAGGCCGGCGGCCCCGTGGCCGACCCGCTGCTCGGCGTCGAGGCGGCGTGGGAGACGGACGGCGAGCTGATGCGCTCGGCGCAGACCCTGCACTCCGAGGACGACGACTTCGGCCAGGCAGGCACCCTGTACCGCGAGGTCTTCGACGACGCCGCCAAGGCGCGCTTCCTCGAGACCCTCACCGGTCAGGGCCGGTCGATCACCATCGACGAGATCCGCGAGCGGTTCTTCCAGTACTGGACGAACGTCGACGCGGAGCTGGGCGCCAAGCTCCGCTCCGAGGTCTCCGCCTGACGCGTCCTCCCGACGCCGACGGCGTCCGTGCCCCCGGCGCCGCACGGCGCCGGGGGCACCACGGGGGCCGGGCCCGCACGGGCCCGGCCCCCGTGCCGTCCCACCCCGCCACGGTGCGAAGATGGACCCCATGAGCAGCAGCACTCCCGACCACCTCCCGGCCACCGACGGCACCGACAGCGTCGGAGAGGCCACCCGCGACATCGCCGACGTGGCCGCCGTGGAGGTCATCACCACCGCCGCCGTCCACCTCATGAGCGCCGCCGCCGTGAAGTGCGGCCTCGCCGACGACGGGCGCGCGGCCGACGACCTCGACCTCGACGAGGCCCGCAAGCTCATCACCGCGCTCGCCGCGCTCGTGACCGCGAGCGCGCCCGACATCGGCAACCAGCACGCCCGGTCGCTGCGCGACGGGCTCAAGTCGCTCCAGCTCGCGTTCCGCGAGGCGTCGGTCGTCCCGGACGCGCCCGGCGAGGGCCCCGGGGAGAAGTACACCGGCTCCGTCGTCTGACCGGTCGCGCACCATGAGCACACCGCAGCAGCCACCCGGGTGGCCTCCGCCGCACACGGCGCGCTCCGCGTCCGAGGCACCGCCGACGGGCACCCGGCACGAGCCCGCGCCGGCGAGCCTGCTGCGGCGCCCCCGGCGGACGGCGCTCGTGCTCGCGGTGCTGCTCGCGGCGGCGCTCGGGCTCGGCGGCTACCTGTGGCTGACCACGGTGCGGTGGCAGGCCGACAGCGCCACCTGGGAGGCGGAGGCACGCGGGTACGCCGACCGGGTCGCGACGCTGCGGGCCGAGCTCGAGGCGACCGACGCCGAGCTGGTGTCCGCGCGCGAACAGCTCGCGACCGCCACCGAGCGCATCAGCGACCTCGCGAACGAGAAGGCGCAGCTGGGCGACGAGAACGTCGCGTCCCAGCAGTACCTGGACTACCAGACGCAGGTCAGCGAGGCGGCGGGCGCGGTCGCGACGGCGATGGACCAGTGCGTCGACGCCCAGACCCAGCTCATCGGGTACCTCCAGGACAGCGACGCCTACGACCAGAAGGACCTCGACCGCTTCTCGACCGAGGTGCGCAAGCTCTGCAAGCAGGCCGACGCCGCGCACGAGCAGCTGCAGCGTGAGCTGCAGCAGGACCAGTGACCGGTCGGCCCGCGGTGCTGCGCGGGGTCGCGGCCGGCGTGCTCGCCACGCTCCTCGCGGGGTGCGGGGTGCTGCCCGCCCTGCCCGACGCGATCCCGAGCGACGTCGTCCCGAGCAGACCCTCCGGGTTCAGCTCGCCGTCCGCAGACGGCGAGCTCTCCCCCGACGGCTTCGACGCCGTCCAGCGGATGGCGGTCCGGATCCGCAACGTGGGCTGCGGGAGCCTGTCCACGGGGTCGGGGTTCGCCATCGACGAGCACACGCTGATCACCAACCGGCACGTGGTCGCCGACTCGCAGTCGCTGGAGGTCAGCACGTACGACGGGCGCGACCTCGCCGTCTCGGCGGCGAGCACCGCCCGGCTGGCGGACCTCGCCGTCGTGCGCACGCAGGACCCCCTGCCGAGCCATCCGCGCATCGCGGAGGACGACCCCGAGCAGGGCGACGAGGTGAGCGTCGTCGGCTATCCCGAGGGCGGCGAGCTGACGATCACCGCCGGCTCGATCGTCGACTCCACGACCGACCCCCTGAACGAGAACCTCGGCGAGGTGCTGGTGACGGACGCGCCCGTGGAGCCCGGGTCGTCGGGGTCCGCGGCGCTGGACGCCGAGGGCCGCGTCATCGGGGTGGTGTACGCGAAGACGTCGGACGGCCACTCCCTGCTCGTGCCGCGCTCGACGCTGCAGGAGATGCTCGCGGACTCCGGCGCCTTCACGGCGCTCCCGCCCTGCTCGTGACCCTCGCCCCCGCTCGCGGCGGCGGGCCGTGCCTCAGCGCGCCACGCCCACCCGCAGCTCGAGGGAGTCGACGCGCTCGGAGATCACCGACGACGCGCCGAGGCGTGCGTTGACCTGACCCAGCACCCGGTCGAGGCCCGCCCGGTCGAGACCGGGGTCGAGCGCCAGCACCACCGCCACCTCCGCACGCCGGCCCGGCTCGGCGTGCGCGCGCACGACGTGCTGCACCGGGGCGGCCGCGTCGGCGATCGCGGCGGCGACCTCGGCGTCCACGACGACGTCACCGACCCCGGGCGCGCCCGCTCCGGCGGGGACCAGCGCCGGCCGCCACTCGAGGCCCTGCGCGAGCGCCCAGACCGCCGGGCGCGGCACGTGCACCGTCACCGGCCCCGCGGGGTCGACCACGAGCAGCGACCAGTCCTCGCTCACCGCGGAGAGCGCCGCCCGCGGCGCCTCGACCGGCACCGGCCGCGCCTCCGCGCGCCAGGCCCGCATCGCCTCCACGGACGTGAAGACCGGCAGGCCGCGCCGGCCGTCCGGGGTCTCGACGGCGACCACGCCGGCCGACGCCTCCTTGTCGACGTGCAGGTCCGTGCTGCCCTGCGGCCCGTCGTGCTGCACGACCTCGGCCACCTCGACCTCCGCGAGCACCGGGACCAGCACCCTCGTCGCCGCCAGCCGGCGCACGACGTCGGCGAGGGAACCGCGACCCGTCGCGTGGGCCTCGAGCAGGACGGCGAGCTCGGGGTCGACGGACCCGTCGTCCCCGGCGAACTGCGACGTGGGCTGGATGGAGCGCAGGTGACCGGGCAGCGCCCGGCCGGCGTCGCCGGCCGTCATGGCCGGCCCGCCACGTCGAGCGCCTCGGGCAGCGTGAACGCCCCCGCGTACAGCGCCTTGCCCACGACCGCGCTCTCGACCCCGTCCGGGACCAGCGCCCGCAGGGCCTCGAGGTCCGCGAGCGACGAGATGCCGCCGGACGCGACGACCTTCGCGGGGGTGCGCGCCGCGACCTCGCGCAGCAGTTCCACGTTCGGCCCGCGCAGCGTGCCGTCCTTCGTCACGTCCGTGACGACGTACCGCGCGCACCCGGCCTCGTCGAGGCGGGTGAGGACCTCCCACAGGTCGCCGCCCTCCTTCGTCCAGCCGCGGGCCGCGAGCGTCGTGCCGCGCACGTCGAGGCCGACCGCCACCTGGTCGCCGTACTCGGCGATCACGCGCGCCGTCCACTCCGGGTCCTCGAGCGCCGCCGTCCCGATGTTCACGCGCCGCGCGCCGGTGGCGAGCGCCCGCTCCAGCGAGGCGTCGTCGCGGATCCCGCCGGACAGCTCGACCTGCACCCCGACCTCCGCGACCACGCGGGCCAGCAGCTCCGCGTTGGAGCCGCGGCCGAACGCCGCGTCGAGGTCCACCAGGTGCACCCACTCGGCACCGCCGCGCTGCCAGTCGAGGGCGGCGGCGAGCGGGTCGCCGTACGAGGTCTCGGAGCCCGCCTCCCCCTGCACGAGGCGGACGGCCTGGCCGCCTGAGACGTCGACGGCGGGCAGCAGGACGAGGCGATCGGTCATGTGCGTCTCCATGGTTCGTGCGGTGGTCGGTCGGTACCGGAGCGGGTCAGAGCGAGCGGACCCAGTTCTCCAGCAGGGTCGCGCCGGCGTCACCGGACTTCTCGGGGTGGAACTGGGTCGCGGACAGCGGGCCGTTCTCGACGGCGGCGACGAACCGCGCCCCGCTCGTCGGGTCGGCGGCCGTGCCGCCGTGCCGCGCCCACGTGACGAGCGGCGGACGATAGCGGGGGTCGGCGGCCTCGTCGTGCCCCTGCGTGAACTCCTGGGCCGCGTACGAGTGCACGAAGTAGAACCGCTCGTGCTCGACGCCGTCGAACAGGCGCGAGCCCGCCGGCACCTCGACCTCGGACCAGCCCATGTGCGGCACGACCGGGGCCTCGAGCCGCTCGACGACGCCGCCCCACTCCCCCAGGCCCTCCGCCCGCTCGCCGTGCTCGACGCCCGCGTCGAACATGACCTGCATGCCCACGCAGATGCCGAGGACCGGGCGGTTCCCGGCGAGCCGTCGGTCGACGACCTGGTCGCCGCGGACGGCGCGCAGGCCCTCCATGCAGGCGGCGAACGCCCCCACGCCGGGCACGACCAGGCCGGTGGCCTCGCTCGCGGTGCGCACGTCCGCCGTCAGCTCGACCTCGGCGCCGACGCGCTCGAGCGCCCGGACCGCCGACCGCACGTTGCCGAAGCCGTAGTCCAGCACCACCACGCGCGGGCGGCCCGAGGCGCGCGCGGGTGCGCCACGCGGGTTCAGCTCGGCCGCCGCGCCGCCCGTGGGCAGCAGCGGCGGGGCCGTCGGGGCGGCGGCCTCGGTCATCGCGTCCTCCGTCGGGGTCACTTGCTCTTGCGGGCCTTGCGCGCGGCCCCGGAGAGCATCCGCATCGCCTTGAAGCGCCCGATGCCGGACGACGCCACGACGCCGGGCAGCTCGGTCACGCGCAGCTGGCCCGTGAGCACGTCCTCGAGCGCCTCGGGGGCACCGCCGAGCACCAGGCCCGGCGGGAGCTCGCCCTCGGCGGCGCCGTCGGCGTACCGCACGCACGTGAGCTGCTCGCCCCACCGCGTGACGAGGACCAGCGGGACGCCTGCCACAAGCCGGGAGATCGCCGTGGCGGCCTTGTCCGGCGCGTCGTCGCTCGTGTCCCGCAGGACGGCGAGCGCGCCCACGGGGGTGGGCGCGACGTCGACGTCGAGCTCCGCCAGGGCGCAGGCCGCGGCGAGGGGCTCGGCGCCCGCGATCTGCGTGATGAGCACGGCGAGCTCGGGGTCCTTGCGCGCGCCGGTCAGCTCCGACAGGTCGTCGGGGATCTCGAGGCCCTCGGGCAGCGGGCCGTCGTGCCCGGCAGCGGCGTCCGGCGTCTCGTCGGGAGCGGGGCCGGACGTGGGGCCGGTCGGCTCGGGACGGTCGGGGTCGGTGGTCATGCGGCTACAGCGCACCCTTCGTGGACGGGACGCCCTCGACACGGGGGTCGCGGGCGACGGCGGCGCGCAGCGCACGCGCGAGCGCCTTGAACTGGGCCTCGACGATGTGGTGCGGGTCGCGGCCCGCGAGGACCCGCACGTGCAGGCAGATGCCGGCGTGGTGGGCGACCGACTCCAGCACGTGCCGCGTGAGGGAGCCGGTGAAGTGCCCCCCGATGAGGTGGTACTCCTGCCCCGCGGGCTCGCCGGAGTGCACCAGGTACGGGCGCCCGGAGACGTCGACGACGGCGAGCGCCAGCGCCTCGTCGAGAGGGACGGTCGCGTCGCCGAAGCGCGAGATGCCCTGCTTGTCGCCGAGGGCGACCCGCAGCGCCTCCCCGAGCACGATCGCGACGTCCTCGACCGTGTGGTGGGCGTCGATGTGCGTGTCGCCCGTGGCCTTGACGGTGAGGTCGACCAGCGAGTGCTTGCCGAGCGCCGTGAGCATGTGGTCGTAGAACGGCACGGTGGTCGAGACGTCGGTACGCCCGGTGCCGTCCAGGTCGAGCTCGACGACCACGCTCGACTCGCTCGTGGTCCGCTCGATCCGCGCGGTGCGGTGCTGGGCCGTCTGCTGCTCCATCAGTCCTCCTGCTCGGAAAGCACGTCGGTCAGGGCGTCCCGGAAGGCCGCCGTCTCGGCGGGCGTCCCGACCGAGACGCGCAGCCACCCGTCGGGCCCGGTCTCGCGGATCAGCACGCCGCGGTCGAGCAGGCCCTGCCAGACGGCGTGCCGGTCGGCGAAGGTGCCGAACAGCACGAAGTTGGCGTCGGAGTCGGCCACCTGCAGGCCCGCGCCCCGGTGCTGCTGGGCGCGCAGCCACTCCACCAGGTCGTCGCGCTCGCCGCGCAGCTGCTGCACCTGCGCGAGGAGCTCGTCGTGGTGGGCGAGCGCGCCGCGGGCGGCCGCCTGGGTGACCGCCGACAGGTGGTACGGCAGGCGCACGACTCGCAGGGCGTCGACCAGCGCGGACGAGGCCGCGAGGTAGCCGAGCCGGAGCCCGGCCGCGGCGAACGCCTTCGACATCGTCCGCGTGACCGCCAGGTTCGGGTGGTCGGCGAGCAGCTCGAGCGCCGACGGCGTCCCGGGCCGGCGGAACTCGGCGTAGGCCTCGTCGACGACGACGACCGCGCCGGCACGGCGCCCGGCCACCTCGGGGGCGTCGGGCACCTCGACCCGTGCGGCCGCGTCGAGGACCGCCTCGACGGTCGCGAGGGGCAGCGCCGTCCCCGTCGGGTTGTTCGGGCTGGCCAGCAGGACGACGGCGGGCCGCTCGCGCTCGATCGTCGCCACCGCCTGCTCGACGTCGACCGTGAAGTCCGACGCCCGGCGGCCGGTGACCCACCGGGTGTGCGTGTCGCGGGCGTACTCGGGGTACATCGAGTAGGTCGGCGCGAACGACACGGCGGTACGGCCCGGCCCGCCGAACGCCTGGAGCAGGTGGAGCATGACCTCGTTCGACCCGTTGGCGGCCCACACCTGCTCGGGGCGCAGGGCGACGCCGGACTCGCGCGCGAGGTAGGCGGCCAGGTCCGCGCGGAGCGCGGAGAAGTCGCGGTCGGGGTACCGGTGCAGCCCGCGCGCCGCCGCCGCCACCTCGCGGGCGATGGTGGCGACGACCTCCTCGGAGGGCGCGTAGGGGTTCTCGTTGACGTTCAGCAGGACCGGGACGTCGAGCTGCGGGGCGCCGTAAGGCACCTCGTCGGCGAGCTCGGGTCGCAGCGGCAGGCGGACGTCGCCGAGATCCCGCGCGGGGGCGGGGACGGGAGGCGGGAAGGACACGCCACCAGTCTACGGAAGGCGGGCCGGTGGTCCGGGGTGTCGTCCGTCGCACGGACACCGCCCGCCGTCCCGGACCTTGTGAAAAACGTCACGAGCAAGATGGGCGGATTGTCCCGACGGATCGACGAGGTGACGTCTAGCGTGGTTCGTGTCAGCACGGAGACCATGTGGGCCGGCAGGACGCCCGGCCCGAGAGGAGCCAGGGATGACCGCGACCACACCGGCGACCATGAAGGCGGCCGTCGTCCACTCGTTCACGCAGCCCCTGTCGGTCGAGGACCGGCCGATGCCCGCCCCCGGGCCGCACGAGGCCCTCGTCAAGGTCGACTACACCGGCGTCTGCCACACCGACCTGCACGCGGCGCACGGCGACTGGCCGGTCAAGCCGGCGCCGCCGTTCGTGCCCGGGCACGAGGGCGTCGGGCACGTCGTCGCCGTCGGCGACCAGGTGACGCGCCTGAAGGTCGGCGACACGGTCGGCAACGCCTGGCTGTGGAGCGCCTGCGGCGAGTGCGAGTACTGCGAGACCGGCTGGGAGACCCTGTGCCCGGAGCAGAAGAACGGCGGGTACTCGGTCGACGGGTCCTTCGGGCAGTACATGCTCGTGGACGCGCGCTACGCGCCGATCGTCCCCGAGGGCGTCGAGGCGTCCGCGGTCGGGCCGATCCTGTGCGCCGGGGTCACCGTCTACAAGGGCCTCAAGATGACCGACACCCAGCCCGGCGAGTGGGTGCTGGTCTCCGGCGTCGGCGGCCTGGGGCACATCGCGGTCCAGTACGCGGTCGCGATGGGACGCCGCGTGGCCGCGGTCGACGTCGACGACGCGAAGCTCGAGCTCGCCCGCCGGCACGGCGCCGAGGTGACGGTCAACGCGGCGACCTCGGCCGACCCGGCCGCGGAGCTGCAGGAGGCCACCGGCGGCGGCGTGCACGGCGCCCTGGTGACCGCCGTCAACGCGCACGCGTTCCCGCAGGCCGTGGGGGCGCTGCGCCGCGGAGGCACGGTCTCGCTCGTGGGGCTGCCCCCGGAGCAGTTCCCGCTGGACATCTTCACGACCGTGCTGTTCGGGCTCACCGTCCGCGGCTCGATCGTCGGCACGCGCAAGGACATGGCCGAGGCGCTGGACTTCTTCGCCCGCGGCAAGATCGACCCGACCTACACGGTGCGACCGCTCGGCGACATCAACGCGATCTTCGAGGAGATGGAGCGGGGCGCCATCGACGGCCGGGTCGTGATGGACATGAACGCCTGAGCCGCTGGCCCGGCGCGACCGGCCGCGACCTGACCGGGCCGGCCGGTCACGCCAGCACGACGTCGGTCCCCGAGACCTCGACCTCGATCGAGGGCAGCGGCTCGGGGGCCGGGCCGCCGAGCACCTCGGCGTCGGTGAGCGCGTAGCGCGACTGGTGGCACGGGCACAGCAGCTCGCCGTCGCCCGGGGTCACCGTGCACCCCTCGTGGGTGCAGACGGCGCTGAAGGCGTGCACCTCGCCTTCGGTGGGCTGCGTGACCAGGACGTCCTGGCCACCGACCTTGGCGGCCACCGACCCGCCCACCGGCACGTCGGCCAGGGCCACGACCACGGTGCCCGCGCCGGCCGCGCCGGCGGACTCCGCGGAGGCCCCGGGGTCGGGGCGTTCCTCCGTGCACGCGGCGAGGACGCCCGCCCCCGCGAGGCCACCCAGGCCGACACCCGTGCCGCGCAGGAGCTGGCGCCGGGTCGTGGAGCACGGCCCGGCGCACGGCGCGGCAGGAGCGGGGAGCTGGTCGGGCATCGGTTCCTCCGGTGGGTCGGGCCCAGGCCGCGCCGTCGCGACCGAGCGGTGGCAGCATGACCATCATGGGCACCACTTCGGGACCGGTGCCACCCGCACCGGGCGGCGCGCACCACCGACCGTCCGCGGCCCGGGGCTGGCGGTGGGTCGCGGCGATCGCCGTGCTCGTGTCCGCGGGCGTGCACGTGCTGCTGTACCTGGACGGCTACGACACCATCGACGTCGTCGGGCCGCTGTTCCTGCTCAACGCCGTCGCCGGCCTGGTGCTCGCCGTGCTGCTGGTCGTGTGGCACCACTGGCTCCCGCTGGTCGGCGGCATCGGGTTCGGAGCGCTGACCCTGCTGGCGTTCGTCCTGTCCACGACCGTGGGCTTCTACGGCGTCTCCGAGTCGTTCGCCGGCACCAACGAGCTGGTCGCGGCCGGGGCGGAGATCGTGGCCGTGGTCGCCGCGACGGTCGCGCTGCTGCGCGAGAGCCTGCGCTGACGGGCCCGCCGCGCCACGCCTGTGGACGACGGGTCCGGGCGGGTCGGGGGCGGCCCCTACGATCGCAGGTGTGAGCCACCCCGACGACCCGTACGCCGACCTCGTGTTCGCCCCGACCGACGACGACGCCCCGCCGCCGGAGGGCCACGAGCCCGCCTTCGACGACGACGGCCCAGGCGGCATCCCCCGGGAGACCCGCGCGGCCGCCGCCCAGGACACCGCGGCGACCGCGCCGCCGGGGCCGGCAGGGCCGGCAGCACCGGCAGCACCGGCCGCGGGCGCGGACGCCGCCAAGCGCGCCAAGCTCGCGATGCTCCGGGGCCTCCTCGACAGCGCGGGCGAGGGCGGCGGCACGCTGCGCGAGCAGGCGGAGGAGTCGCTGCGCGCGCTCGTCGGCCGCGACGACGCCGCGCTGCGCGAGGACCAGTGGCGGGCGATCGAGGCGCTGGTGGCGTTCCGGCGCCGGGCGCTCGTCGTGCAGCGCACGGGCTGGGGCAAGTCCGCGGTCTACTTCGTCGCCACCAGCCTGCTGCGGTCGCGCGGCGCGGGCCCCACCGTGATCGTCTCCCCCCTGCTCGCGCTCATGCGCGACCAGATCGCCGCGGCCGCGCGCGCCGGCATCCGCGCGGTCACGATCAACTCGGCCAACGTCACCGAGTGGGACGAGGTGCACGCGGCCATCGCCGCGGGCGAGGTGGACGTGCTCCTGTGCTCGCCCGAGCGGCTCAACAACCCCGGCTTCCGCGACCAGGTGCTCCCCCGCCTGGCGGCCGACGCCGGCCTCGTCGTGATCGACGAGGCGCACTGCATCTCCGACTGGGGGCACGACTTCCGCCCCGACTACCGCCGCATCCGCACCCTCCTGGCCGACCTGCCGCCGGGCATCCCCGTGCTGGCCACCACCGCCACCGCGAACGCCCGGGTGACGGCCGACGTCGCCGAGCAGATGGCGATCCGCGGCGAGGAGGCCGCGAGCGCCCCCGACGGCGCCGCCGCCGAGCTCGCCGGCGTCCCCACGGGAGAGGACGTGCTCGTGCTGCGCGGGGGGCTCGACCGCGAGTCGCTGCACCTCGCGGTGCTCGAGCTGGGCGACCAGCCCACCCGCGTGGCCTGGCTCGTCGAGGCGCTGCAGGACGTCGAAGGCTCCGGGATCGTCTACTGCCTCACCGTCTCGGCGGCCGAGCAGGTCGCCGAGCAGCTGCGCGCCGCCGGCCTCGCCGTCGCCGCCTACACGGGCCGCACCGACCCCACGGAACGGGAGCAGCTGGAGACCGACCTCAAGGACAACCGGGTCAAGCCGCTCGTCGCCACCTCCGCGCTCGGCATGGGCTTCGACAAGCCCGACCTGGCGTTCGTCGTGCACCTCGGGGCCCCGTCGTCACCCATCGCGTACTACCAGCAGGTGGGCCGCGCGGGACGCGGCGTCGACGACGCGGTGGTCGTCCTGCTGCCGGGCCACGAGGACCGGGCCATCTGGGACTGGTTCGGGGCGCAGGCCTTCCCCGCGGAGCCGCAGGTGCGCGCCACGCTCGCCGCCCTGACGGAGGCGGGCGCACCGATGTCGACCGCCGCCCTCGAGACCGTCGTCGACCTCAAGCGCTCCCGGCTCGAGACCATGCTCAAGGTGCTCGACGTCGACGGCGCGGTCCGGCGGGTGCAGGGCGGCTGGGTCGCCACCGGGCAGGAGTGGGTGTACGACGCCGAGCGCTACGAACGGGTGGCCGCCACCCGTGCCACGGAGCAGCAGGCGATGCTCGACTACGTGGCGACGACGGGCTGCCGGATGGCGTACCTGCGCGCACAGCTCGACGACCCCGAGATGCCCGCGGGCTGGGCGTGCGGCCGCTGCGACCGGTGCGACGGTGTGACGCTGCCTCCTCCGCCCGACGCGGAGACCGTGGCGTCCGCGCGTGCCGACATGGACCGCCCCGGTGTCGAGGTCGAGCCCCGCAAGATGTGGCCGTCGGGCCTCGCCACCCTCGGCCTGGACCTCAAGGGCCGCATCGCGCCGGCCGAGCAGGCGGGAGCCGGCCGCGCCGTCGCCCGGCTCGACGGGCTCGGCTGGTCGGCCCCGCTCCGCGAGCTGTTCTCCCCCCAGACGCCCGACGGCGAGGTCCCGGTGCCCCTGCGCCGCGCGGCCGCGCGGGTGCTGGACGACTGGGACGCGGTCCGCGCCGCGGCTCCCGCACCCGCCGACGGGCAGGAGGCCGCGGAGCCCGGGGCAGGCGACGGCCCGCCGCGCCCGCTGCTGATCGAGGGGGTCGTCGCCGTGCGCTCGGTGACGCGCCCGCAGCTGACGTACCACCTCGCGTCGGGGCTGGCCGCCTATCTCGGCGTCCCGCTGGTGGGCGCCGTCGGTCCGGCGCCCGAGGCCCAGGCGCCCGGGCGTCACGACGTGAACTCGGCGATGCGCCTGGCGGGAGTCGCGAAGCGGCTGCGCCTCGAGCTCGGCGAGCAGGCCATGGCGGGTCTGGCGGGGCGCACGGTGCTGCTCGTCGACGACTGGACGGAGTCGGGCTGGACCCTCACCGTCGCGTCCCGCCTCCTGCGGCAGGCGGGCGCGGCGGCGGTCCACCCGTTCGTGCTCGGCGTGCGCTGAGGGGCCTCGGGGGCGGTCTTTCCGCGACCCTGCCTGACGACGGGGCGGTGACCAGCACGTTTCCGAAATCGTTCGCCCGGGGCACGAATCGGTAACGATCGGCGCACCCGGCGTCGTTGTGGCGCAGGACACGGTTCGGGCGGCTATAGCCTCACGTCACCGCGACCGTCCACGAGAAAGTCCCCTCGACCTTGACCCGATATTTGCTTCGCCGCACCGCAGGCTGGTTGCTGATGGTCGTGGCGGTCACGAACCTGACGTACCTCCTCGCGTGGGCCTACCTCGATCCCCGCAGCAACTACGTCGGGCGGCGTCCCCCGCTGAGCGAGACGCAGATCACCAACCTGCTCGAGCCGCGCAACCTCGACGACGCCACCCCGCTCCTCGAGCGGTGGTGGACGTGGTTCAGCGGCATCCTCTTCCGCTGGGACTGGGGCGTGAGCCCCACCGGGCAGTCGGTGAACGAGCAGGTCGCCTACCGCATGTGGATCTCGGCCGAGCTCATGCTGGGCGCCACCATCCTGCTGACCGCGATCGGCATCGCGCTGGGCGTCTACAGCGCGTCGCGGCAGTACCGGCTCGGCGACCGGATCGCCCAGGGCACCTCGATCATCACGATGAACATCCCGATCGTGGTGGCGGGGCTCGGGCTCGTGCTGCTCGCCATCGCGTTCAACAACGCCGTCGGCTCGACCGTCTTCTACGTCACCGGGGCGTCGAGCCCCGACGTGAGCGGGTTCTTCCCCACGCTCGTGGACACCGCGCAGCACATCGCGCTGCCCACCGCCGCGCTGATCCTGGTCGGCTACGCGCAGTACCACTTCCTGCAGCGGTCCCTGCTGCTGGACACCATCAAGTCCGACTACGTGCGGATGGCCCGGGCCAAGGGGCTGACGAAGCAGCAGGCGATCCGCAAGCACGCCCTGCGCACGTCGCTGATCCCCGTGACCACCCAGGTCGCCTTCTCGATCCCCGGCATCTTCACGGGAGCCGTGCTGACCGAGTCGATCTTCGCGTGGAAGGGCATGGGGCAGTACTTCATCGAGACGATCTCGAAGAACGACATCAACGGCGTCGTCGCGGTCGCGGCGTTCGGCGCGGTCATGACGGCCGTCGGCGCCATCCTCGCCGACATCGCGGTCGTCGCCCTCGACCCCCGAGTGCGGGTGAGCTGACATGACAACGGACTCCTCCATGCCCGACCCGACGGCCGGCCCGCTCACCGCAGGCGAGACCCCGCCCCCCGGCGACGCGGGGACCGCCGACCGCAAGCGGCTGTCGAAGTGGCGGCTGTACGGGCGCCGGTTCGCCCGGAACCGGCCCGCCGTCGCCGGCGTGGTCATCTTCGTGCTGCTCGTGGCCTTCGCCGTGTTCGGCTCGACGCTGGCCAAGTACGACCACGTCGAGCTCGACTTCCTCGCCCTGTCGGACCCGCCCAGCCCCGAGCACTGGTTCGGCACCAACAACGCCGGCAACGACCTGTACGCCATGGTCGTGATCGGGCTGCAGCGCTCTCTGCTGATCGCGGTCGTGGTGGCCACCGGGACGACCGTCCTGTCCGCCGTCATCGGCACCGCGGCCGCCTACTTCGGCGGTCGCGTCGAGCGGGTCTCGCTGTTCATCATCCACTTCCTCATGGTGGCGCCGACGTTCCTGTTGCTGGCGATGATGTCCAACGACTCGGGCGGCGACTGGCGCGTCATCGCCCTCGTCCTCATCCTCGTCAGCTGGTTCTTCCAGGCCCGCACCATCTGGACGCTGTCCCTGTCGCTGCGCGAGCGGGAGTTCGTGCACGCCGCGCGCTACATGGGCGTGCCCGGGCTGCGCATCGTGCTGCGCCACCTGATCCCCAACATCGGGTCGCTGCTCGTCGTCAACTTCACCCTCGGCGTCGTGGGTGCCGTCATGGCCGAGACGGGACTGTCGTTCCTCGGCTTCGGCGTCAAGCTGCCCGACGTCTCGCTCGGTTCCCTCATCGGCATCGGCGCGTCGAGCATCTCGAGCTCCCCGTGGATGTTCTTCTTCCCCGCCGCCGCGCTGACGCTCCTGACCGTCTCGATGGCGCTCGTCGCCGACGGGCTGCGCGACGCCCTCGATCCCACCTCCGCAGCGGGAGGCCGCGCATGACCACCCCCGTCCTTTCCGTCCGCGACCTCACCGTCAGCTTCCCGTCCGAGGCGGGGCGCGTCGACGCGGTGCGCGGCGTCTCGTTCGACCTCGACGAGGGCCGCACCCTCGGCATCGTGGGCGAGTCCGGCTCCGGCAAGTCCGTCACGTCCCTCGCCGTCATGGGCCTCCTCGACGACAACGCGCGCGTGGGCGGCTCGGTGATGTTCGAGGGGCAGGAGCTGCTCGGCAAGACCGACGCGGCGATGTCCAAGATCCGCGGCAACGGCATCGCGATGATCTTCCAGGACCCGCTGACGTCGCTGACGCCGGTGTTCTCCGTCGGCGACCAGATCGTCGAGGCCCTCACGATCCACGACCCGAAGATCTCGCGCCGCGCCGCGCGGGACCGCGCCGTGGAGCTGCTCCGGCTCGTCGGCATCCCCCGGCCGGCCGAGCGGATGCGCTCGTTCCCGCACGAGTTCTCGGGCGGGATGCGCCAACGGGTGGTCATCGCGATCGCGATGGCGAACAACCCGCGGCTCATCATCGCGGACGAGCCGACCACCGCCCTCGACGTCACCATCCAGGCGCAGATCCTGGACCTCGTCGCCACCGCCCAGCGCGAGACCGGCGCCGCGGTCATGATGATCACGCACGACATGGGCGTCGTCGCGCACACCGCCGACGACGTGATCGTCATGTACGCGGGTCGCCCGATCGAGCAGGCACCGGTCGACGAGCTGTTCGCCGACACCCGCATGCCGTACTCGATCGGTCTGCTCGGCGCGATCCCCCGCGTGGACAAGGCCGAGAAGCAGCCGCTGGTGCCGATCAAGGGCAGCCCGCCGCTCCTGGTGGACCTGCCGGACGCCTGCCCGTTCGCCGCCCGGTGCCCGATCGCGGTCGACGCCTGCCGCACCTCGGAACCCGAGCTGGTCGCCGTCGGCGGCCGGCCGGACCACCGCGCCGCATGCCTGCGGGCCGAGGAGATCCGCGCGGGCCGCATCGACGGCGGCCCCGTCTACCCGGTGCCTCCCGTCCCCACCTCGACGCTCGAGACGGTGCCCCGGGAGCTGCGCAGGCCCACCCTCGAGGTCGAGAACCTCACGAAGTCGTTCCCCCTGACGAAGGGCTCGTTCCGCAAGCGCAAGATCGGCGAGGTGCACGCCGTCAAGGGCGTCAGCTTCGACGTCCGCGAGGGCGAGACGATGGCGATCGTCGGCGAGTCGGGCTCCGGCAAGACCACGACGCTGCTGCAGATCATGGACTTCGCCCGGCAGGACGCCGGCGACATCCGGATCGTCGGCACCAGCGTCGCCGACATCAAGGGCGGCCGCGCCGAGCGCGACCTGCGCCGCGACGTCCAGATCGTCTTCCAGGACCCGGTCGGCTCGCTGGACCCGCGCATGACGGTCTTCGACGTCATCGCCGAACCGTTGCGCACGGTGGGCCTCGCCGCGGCCGAGGTCGGCCCGCGGGTCGACGAGCTGATGGACCTCGTCGGCCTCGACCCCGCCCACAGCGACCGCTTCCCCGCGGCGTTCTCCGGCGGCCAGCGGCAGCGGATCGGCATCGCCCGGGCCCTCGCGACCAACCCGAAGCTCGTCGTGCTGGACGAGCCCGTCTCCGCGCTCGACGTGTCGGTCCAGGCGGGCGTCATCAACCTGCTCGACGAGCTCAAGGTGCGCCTGGGCCTGTCGTACCTCTTCGTGGCCCACGACCTCTCCGTGGTGCGGCACATCGCCGACCGCGTGGCGGTGATGTACCTCGGCAGCTTCGTCGAGCACGGCGACGTCGACGCGGTGTTCGACGACCCGCAGCACCCCTACACCCGCGCCCTGCTGTCGGCGATCCCCGTGCCGGACCCGGTCACGGAGCGCGGCCGCGAGCACATCGTGCTCACCGGCGACCTCCCGAGCCCGACCGACACGATCACCGGCTGCGCCTTCGTCTCGCGGTGCCCGCTGTACCAGACGCTCGACGAGCCGGACCGGGCCCGCTGCGAGCAGACGGTCCCGACCCTCACCGGCCGCACCGACGACCACGTCAACGCCTGCCACTTCCGCTGACGAGCCGGCGCCACCCACGTACCCCATCCATCACCACAGCGCCCACCCGGCGCGAGAAGGAGCAGCAATGAGGTTGCAGAACCGACTGGGGAGCAGCATCGCCGTCGCCGGCGTGCTCGCCCTGGCGCTGACCGCGTGCGGCGGCAGCGGCGACGGCGGCACCGACGAGGCCCCGGCCGAGGCGCAGAGCATCGAAGGCGCGGACTACAACCCGCAGCCCCGCGAGAACCTCGAGCAGGGCGGGGAGGTGACTCTCGCCATCGACGAGATCACCCCCCAGATGAACGCGAACCACTCCGACGGCTCGGTCGACACGGCCAAGGTCTGGGCCTGGTACAACCCGCAGATGATCCTCATGTCCCCGGAGGGCGAGGCCGAGGCCAACCCCGCCTACCTCACGGACTGGACCACCGAGGTCGTCGACGGCAAGACGGTCGTCACCTACACGATCAACCCCGACGCGGTCTGGAACGACGGCACGCCGATCACCTGGAAGTCGTACGAGCAGGGCTGGATCGCGAACCGGTCGACCGAAGAGAAGTACGTGCCGAACACCACGGACGGCTACTCGCAGATCGAGTCGGTCACCCAGGGCGAGGACGAGCGCCAGGCGGTCGTCACGTTCAAGTCGGAGTTCCCCTGGACCGAGGGGCTGTTCTGGCACCTCATGCACCCGAAGGTCGACTCGCCGAAGGTCTTCAACGAGGGCTACGTCGAGGAGGCCCACCCCGAGTGGGGCGCCGGCCCGTACAAGATCGACGAGTTCGACATCAACGGCGGCGTCATCTCGTTCGTGCCGAACGAGAACTGGTGGGGCGACGAGCCCATGCTCGACAAGGTCACGTTCCGGGTGCTCGACCCGGCCGCCGCGGTCAACGCGTTCCAGAACGGCGAGATCGACATGGTCGAGAACCTCACCGCGGACAACCTCGAGCAGCTCGCCGACGTCGAGGGTGCCGCCACGTATCGCGCGCAGCGCGCATCGAGCAACCTGCTCCAGCTCAACGCCGAGCGCCCGCAGCTCGCGGACCTCGAGGTGCGCGAGGCGATCTTCCAGGCGATCGACCGCGAGCAGATCAAGGAGGTCGTCTGGAACGGCCTCGGCTACACCGAGACCGAGGCCGGCTCGTTCAACCTGTATCCGTTCCAGGAGGGCTACGTCGACGCGCTCGCCGAGTCGGGCTGGTCGCACGACGTCGAGGCCGCCAACGCCGCCCTCGACGAGGCCGGGTGGGCCCTGAACGGCGACGTCCGCGAGAAGGACGGCCAGAAGCTCGAGGGCCGGATGCCCATCTTCGGCGAGGACCCCATCGTCGAGGCGCGCGCCAAGGTGGTGCAGCAGCAGCTCGCCCAGATCGGTTTCGCGCTCGAGATCGACAAGCGCCCCACGAGCGACTTCTCCACCGTCCTGACCACCAAGGACTGGGACCTCGTCATCATGGGCTTCTCGTCGAGCGACCCGTACGGCGTGGCCTGGATGTGCCAGGTCTACTGCTCGGACAGCGGCCTGAACCTGTCGATGACCGGCACCAAGGAGATCGACAAGAAGATCGCCGACGTCATGACGCTGCCGACGGCCGAGGAGCAGACCGCGGCCGGCATGAAGCTCGAGTCCGAGATCATGGCCGAGACCTGGGGCATCCTGCCGCTGTACAACGGCCCGTGGATCGCGATGGCCAAGGACGGGCTCGCCAACCTCTCGCCCGAGACCTACACCGGGCTCGACCTCTTCGGGCTGCACCCCGTGGAGAACATGGGCTGGACCAAGGACGCCGCCGCCGAGTGACACCCGGCTGAGGGCGTCGCCCGAGCGGCTGCGGGGCCGGTGGTCGCGACCACCGGCCCCGCAGCCGTTCCGCCGTCAGGACTCCAGCAGTCCGCGGACGTCGTCGGCACCGAGCGTGCGCGCGAACGTGCCGGCGGCGTCGTCCATGACCGCGTCGAACAGGCGCGCCTTGCGTCGCGCGAGCGCCATGACCTTCTCCTCGATGGTGTCGGCGGCGACGAGGCGCGTGACGACGACCGACCGGGTCTGGCCGATGCGGTGGGTGCGGTCGATGGCCTGCGCCTCCGCGGCGGGGTTCCACCACGGGTCGAGCAGGTAGACGTAGTCGGCCTCCGTGAGGTTGAGCCCGACTCCCCCGGCCTTCAGGCTGACCAGGAAGACGGGCGCGTCGCCCTCCTTGAACGACCGGATCACGTCGGCCCGGCGTCGGGTCGATCCGTCGAGGTACACCGCCTCCAGGCCTTCGGCCGCACAGCGCGCACGGACGAGCGCGAGGAACGACGTGAACTGCGAGAAGACCAGGGCCCGGTGCCCCTCGGCGGCGATCTCGGTGAGCTGGCTCATCAGCACGTCGAGCTTGGCGGACCCCACGTCCGTGTACCCCTCGTCGACCAGCGACGCGTCCAGCGCGAGACGTCGCAGGACGGTCAGTGACCGGAAGACCGCGACGCGGTTGGCGTCGAAGTCCTCGAGCAGGCCGAGCAGGCGCTGGCGCTCCCGCTGCAGGTGCGTGTCGTAGACGCAGCGGTGGTCGGGGGTGAGCGGCACGTGCATCGTTCGCTCCTGGCGCTCGGGGAGCTCCGGGGCGACCTGTTCCTTGGTGCGGCGCAGCATGAGCGTGCGGATGCGTCGCCTCAGGCGCCCGAGCGCGCGGTTCCCCGCGGCGACCACCTGCGGGTCGTCGTCCTTGCCCGCGGCGTCCACCAGCCGTGCCGTCTCGGCGCGGAACCGGTGCATCGACGGGTACAGTCCCGGGGCCACGACCGCGAGCATCGCCCACAGCTCCATGAGGTTGTTCTCCAGCGGGGTCCCGGTGATCGCCAGCTTGAACGGGGCGTCCAGGGCCCGCGCCGTCTCGTTGGCGCGGGTGCGCGGGTTCTTCGCGGTCTGCGCCTCGTCGAGCACCAGCCCGCTCCACTCGAGGGCGTCGAACGCGTCGAAGTCGAGCCGGAAGACGGCGTACGACACGACGAGCACGTCCGCGTCGCCGGCCAGGTCGGCGACGCTCGTGCCGAGGGTGCGCGCGGTGGCCGGCATCGCCACGACCCGCAGCCCGGGCGTGAACCGGCGGGCCTCGTCCACCCAGCCCGCGACCACCGAGGCGGGCGCGACCACCACGAACGGCGCGGCGTCCGGCGCCGTGGCACGTGCGTGCGCGAGAAACGTCAGCGTCTCGAGCGTCTTGCCGAGCCCCATGTCGTCGGCGAGGATCCCCCCGAGCCCGTGCTGCCACAGGAAGGCGAGCCACTCGAACGCCCGCACCTGGTAGTCGCGCAGCGTCGCGCGCACCCCGGTCGGCACGGCCGGCGCGGCGGGCAGGTCCTCGCCGGACGCGAGCGACGTCAGCGCGGCCGCGGCGCGCCGCCAGTCGTCGGACACCTCGACGACGTCGGCGACGTCCTCGAGCTCGCTCCACAGCGGCGCGTCGTAGGTGCTCACCCGCGGCCGCCCGGGCCGGTCGCTCAGTGCGGTGGCCTCGGTGATGAGTTCCCGCAGACGGCCCAGCACCGGCTGGTCCAGCCGCAGCCAGGACCCGTCGACGAGCAGGAGACGCCGGTCGCCGCGGGCCAGGGCGGTGAACAGGCGGGTGAACGGCAGCTCCTTGCCCGCGACCGTCACGGTGATCCCGAGGTCGAGCCAGTCGGAGTCCCCCGACGGCGCGCCGGAGACCACGACGCGAGGCGCGGCGTCGAGGTGCAGGTAGTCGGGCACGTCGTCCGCGTCGACCCGGACGTCGCCGGTGGCGGCGAGCGCAGGCAGCACCGCGTGAGCCAGGTCGAGCGCGTCCAGCCCGGTGTACCGGCCGGACGCACCGAGCTCGAAGCGCTCGAACCCGGGCACCCCGCGCACGGCGGCCTGCGCCTTCGCGCGGATCTCGGCCTCGGCACGCTCGTCACGCAGCAGGTCGCTCGCCGCTCCCTCGATCGCGACGACTCGTGCCTCGCCGCCGCCGGGGCGCGGGTACTCGAACGACCAGGCCAGCGTGGCGTCGTCGGGGGCGGCGAAGCCGGCGGTCGCGACCAGGACCGGGCGCGGCACCTCGGGCAGCTCGACGGTGCCGTCGGACACGACCCGCGTCACGGCACGCAGCGCCGGCAGGTGCTCGACGAACAGCTCGCCGACGTCCGTCGCCGGCACGTCCACCGGGCCCAGGGCCACCAGGTCGCGGATCCCGTCGCCCAGCCGTCTCGGCGCCGGCCCCAGGTACAGCACCGTGCGCCGCTCCCCCGTCCGCACGGCGTACAGGCCGCTGTCGCCGACGGCGCCGACCCGGTCGGCCGGGGTGGTGTCGGTGGCGTCGTGGTCTGGCCCGCCGAACGTGACGACGGGAGTCAGCCGGACGCCGTCACCCGACGCACCCACGTCGAGCCGGGGCTCTGCAGAACGTGCCAGGAGCACCTCGTCCCGCGGACCGTGACCCACGAGCGGCACCCCCAGCTCGCCGGCCTCGGCCAGCAGCGACCACACGCCGCGACCGCCGGCGCCGAGGGCGCGCCACACCTGGCGGCCCCGGCCGTAGCCTCCGCCCGAGCCGGCCAGGGCCGCCCCGAGGTCCGCGAACCACCGGCGGACGTCGGGCGCGGGCGTGGCGCGCACGTCCGCGAACGCGTAGAGCCCGGTCGCGAGGGCCTCCCAGCTGGCCTCGGGCGCGACCTTCCAGCCCCCGTTCCTCGCCGGCACCACGGGGCGCACCGAGAGCCCGGGCGATTGGTCACCGAGCGCGCCGTCGAGCCGGAACCTCAGCGCGACGGGCAGGACGCCGCCCGAGCTCCCGCGGCTCCCGTCGGGCACTCCACGGGTCACGGGCGCGAGCCGGCCACGCCACCCCTCGGCCTCGGAGGGGCCGCCTCCCGGGTGCGAACGCGGACCGCCCTCAGCTCCCTCGTCGTCCTGCGAACCGACGTGCAGGAGCACCGCGGCAACGTGCTTGCAGTCGGCGCGGACCGGGCAGGTGCAGGTCGACGTGTCGAACTCGTACCGGCCCGCCTCACCGATCGTCAGCCAGATGCGGCACGAGTACGGCAGCCGGCCGGTCCCCGCGACCTGCGCGGACAGGACCAGGCCGTCAGGGTCCCACCGCCACGAGCGGACCATGCCGCCGAGGACGTAGCCCTGGGCACGCCGGAAGGCCGCGCTCCCGACGACGTCGCCCACCGCGAGCGGGTCGAGGCGCGGGGGCGAGGCGGGCATGGGCCCATGCTCGCACGGGCCACGGACAGCACCCGCCCGGACCTCTCGCCGCTTGGCACACTATTATCGTGCCGATGGCACTCGGCGAGACCCGTCGTCGAGACGGCCGCGCCTACCGGAACCGGCCGCGCACGGCCTCGCCGTGCGCCGGAAGGTCCTCGTCCTGAGCCACCGCGACGATCCGGTCGGCGACGACCTCGAGCGCGTCGCGGGTGTACTCCACCACCTGCACGGACCGCAGGAAGGCGTGCACGCCGAGCCCGCTCGAGAAGTGCGCGGACCCGCCGGTGGGCAGGACGTGGTTGGACCCCGCCATGTAGTCCCCCAGGGACACCGGCGCCCAGGGGCCCACGAAGATCGCGCCGGCCGACCGCACCCGCTCGGCGAGCTCGGCCGCGCCCCGCGCCTGGATCTCCAGGTGCTCCGCGCCGTACGCGTCGACCACCGCGAGGCCGTGGTCGAGGTCGTCCACGAGCACCACCGCGGACTGCGGGCCGCCGAGGGCCTGGCTGACACGCTCGGAGTGCTTGGTCGAGCCCACGAAGTCGCTGAGCCGGGCCTCGACGGCACCCGCCAGCTCCACCGACGGGGTCACCAGCACCGAGGCCGCCATCGGGTCGTGCTCCGCCTGGCTGATGAGGTCGAGGGCCACGTGACCGGGGTCGGCGGTGTCGTCGGCGAGCACGGCGATCTCGGTGGGCCCGGCCTCCGCGTCGATGCCGACGACGCCGTGCACCAGGCGCTTGGCGGCCGCCACGTAGACGTTCCCCGGACCCGTCACGACGTCGACCGGCTCGCAGAGCACCGCCCCGTCCTGCGGCTCGGAGCCCTGCGCGCCGTAGGCGAACATCGCCACGGCCTGGGCGCCGCCCACGCCGTACACCTCGTCCACGCCCAGCAGCGCGCAGGCCGCGAGGATCGTGGGGTGCGGCAGGCCGCCGGAGTCCTTCTGCGGGGGCGACGCCACGGCGAGGCCCGGCACGCCGGCCTCCTGGGCCGCCACGACGTTCATGATCACCGACGACGGGTAGACGGCCCTGCCGCCGGGCACGTACAGGCCCACCCGCTGCACCGGGATCCACCGCTGGCGCACCACCGCACCCTCGGCCAGCGTGGTCGAGTGCCCGGCCGGGGCCTGCGCCGCGTGCACGGTGCGGACGCGGCGGATCGCCTCCTCCAGGCCGGCGCGGACCGCGGGGTCGAGCCCGTCGAGCGCCTCGGTGAGCGCGGCCGCGGGGACGCGCAGATGCTCCGGGCGCACGCCGTCCAGGCGCTCCGCGAGGTCGCGCAGCGCGGCGGCACCCCGGGCGCGGACGTCGGCGAGGATCGGGGTGACGGTGCTCAGGGCCTGGTCCACCCCGACCTCGGGGCGCGGCAGCACCCCGAGCAGCTCGGCGCGGGACAGCTGGCGCCCGCGAAGGTCGATGCGTCGGATCACCCCGCCAGTCTAGGCCGCCGCGCCGCGGCGACGTCCGGGGCTCCGGCTGCCGGACGCGGGCTCCCCGACGGACGGGCGCGCACCGCCACCGGTCGGTGACAATGGTGCCCATGAGCTCCCCGACCGAGGTCCCCATCAGCGACGACATCATCCGCCTGGGGCAGTTCCTCAAGCTCGCCGGCCTGGCCGAGTCGGGCACCCACGCCCGGGACCTCGTCGCCGACGGCGAGGTCGCGGTGAACGGCGAGACCGAGACCCGGCGCGGCCGCCAGCTCGTGCGCGGCGACCACGTCACCGTGTCCCTGCCCGACGGCGACGAGGCGGCCGTCGTCGCCTGACGGGCGCTTCGCCGGTCGGCGACAGGCCCCGCCAGCGGGTCAGACGGCCGGTCAGACGGCCGGTCAGGCGGCCGGGCCACGCAGCCGGATCAGGCGGCGGGTCACGCCATGTACGCCGACGCCATGACCCGGTCGACCCGCAGGCGCAGCACCACCCGGTCGGGGTCGTGCTCGAGCTGCCGGTAGCGCTTCCCGTACCGCGCCACCGCGTCGTCGATCTCCTGCGGGTCCTCGCTGACCTCGATGGTGCCCTCGAGCGTCATCCACCGCCCGCCGTCGACCTGGCACACCGCCGCCCGGGGCGCCGAGCCGTCGGCGGCCGTGCGGCGCGCGTTCGCGACCTTGACCGACGTCCGCCGGGCGGTGGTCCGTGCCACGCCCTCGTCGACGTCCCAGGTGAACGCCACCGGCACGACGTGCGGGCTGCCGTCCGCACGCAGGGTGGTCAGGGTGGCCAGGTGCCGCTCGGTGACGAAGACCAGCTGCTCGGGGTTGAGTCGGATCACGGCCGCGAGCCTACGCCGTGCGAGCCCCGGCGAGGCCGTGCCGCGGGCGCCGACGGGGGCGCGAGGCGGTCCGGAGCCCGCTCAGGGCATGAGGGTCAGAACCCGAAGGTCATGACCGGCGGCACGCGGGTGCCATGCCGGCCCGCGTCGTGCAGGGCGCGCAGGACGGCGAGCTCGTGCGGCACCACCGGCTCGGGCAGCGCGACGAAGGAGAACCACCGCAGATCGGCTGACTTCTCGGGCTCGAGGATCTGCAGCTCGCCGGTCCAGCGGGTCGTGGTGAAGAAGAAGTCGACCCGCTGCTCGAGCGCCGGGCCGCCCGGCTGCCCGCGGTGCAGCGTCGTCACCGGCACGAGGTCGGCGGGGTCGACCTCGACGCCGAGCTCCTCCGCGACCTCGCGGACCGCGGCCCCCGTGACGGACTCCCCCGCCTCGACGTGACCGGCCGCCGCGGCGGCCCAGTACCCGTCCATGTATCCCGTGCGCTGGCGCAGCTGCAGCAGCACCTGGCCCTCCCGCCGCAGGTAGACGTACGCGGCAGGCACCACCCGGAAGCGGTGGTCGGCCGAGCCGTCGTCCCACGAGGCCCGGCCCTGCCCTGCCGGCGGGACGTCGGCGCTCACGAGAGGCAGCTCGGGCCGAGGAGCGCCTTGAGGTCGCCGAACAGGGCGGGCGACTTCTCGACGCGCAGCGTGTCCGCGGCCCGCACGACGGTCCGCTTGCCGGGCTCGGAGACGTTCACGTGCACCTCGGCCGAGCCCGGGTGCGAGGTGAGCACCTCGCGCAGCCGCACCATGACGGGCTCCACGCAGCGTGTGTGCGGGACCGTCACCTGCACCGGCGCGTCGGCCACGGCGGAGGTGTCCGGCAGCGAGACCTCCATCGCCTGCAGCTGCATCTGGTCGTCGCGGCGGCGCACCCGACCGCGCAGCGTGACCACCTGGTCCTCGGCGAGGATCGTCGAGTAGGCCAGGTACGTCTCGCCGAAGAACATGACCTCCACGGCACCCTCGAGGTCCTCGACGGTCACCGCCGCCCACGGGTTGCCGTTCTTGCTCATCTTGCGCTGGACGCTGGTCAGCAGGCCCGCGACCGTCACCTGCGAGCCGTCGGCGCGCCCCTCGTCGGCCATGAGGGTGGCGATCGAGGTGTCCGCCGCGCGCGCGAGGACGTGCTCGAGCCCCGACAGCGGATGGTCGGACACGTACAGCCCGAGCATCTCGCGCTCGAAGGCCAGCCGCTGCTTCTTGTCCCAGTCCGGCAGGTCGGGCACGTCGACGCTGAAGCTCATCTTCTCGTCCGTCGCCCCCAGGTCGGCGAAGAGGTCGAACTGGCCCTTCGCCTCCTCGCGCTTCACCGAGATGACCGAGTCGACGGCCTGCTCGTGCACCACCAGCAGGGCGCGGCGGGGGTGGCCGAGGGAGTCGAACGCCCCGGCCTTGATGAGCGACTCGATGGTGCGCTTGTTGCACACCACGGCCGGCACCTTGTCGAGGAAGTCGGTGAACGAGGTGAAGGCCCCCTTCTCCTCGCGCGCCGCGATGATCGCGTCGACGACGTTCGCGCCGACGTTGCGCACGGCGGTGAGGCCGAAGCGGATGTCGTGGCCGACCGCGGTGAACTTCGCCGCGGAGTCGTTGACGTCCGGCGGCAGCACGGTGATGTGCATGCGACGGCACTCGCCCAGGTAGAGCGCCATCTTGTCCTTGTCGTCCCGCACGCTCTGCAGGAGACCGGCCATGTACTCGGTCGGGTAGTTCGCCTTGAGGTACGCCGTCCAGTAGGAGACGACGCCGTACCCGGCGGAGTGCGCCTTGTTGAACGCGTACCCGGCGAACGGGACGAGGGTGTCCCACACGGCCTTGATGGCGGCGTCGGAGTAGCCGCGCTCCTTGCAGCCGGCCTCGAAGCTCACGAACTCCTTCGCGAGGACCTCCGGCTTCTTCTTGCCCATCGCGCGTCGCAGCAGGTCGGCCTGGCCGAGGGAGTAGCCCGCGAGGATCTGAGCGGCGCGCTGCACCTGCTCCTGGTAGACGATGAGGCCGTAGGTCTCGTCGAGGATCTCGCTCAGCGGCTCCGCGAGCTCGGGGTGGATCGGCTCGATCTTCTGCTGCCCGTTCTTGCGCAGCGCGTAGTTGATGTGCGAGTTCATGCCCATCGGGCCCGGCCGGTACAGGGCGATGACAGCGGAGACGTCCTCGAAGTTGTCGGGCCGCATCTGGCGCAGGAGCGAACGCATCGCGCCGCCGTCGAGCTGGAAGACGCCGAGCGTGTCGCCGCGGGCCAACAGCTCGTAGGTGGCCTTGTCGTCGAGCTCCACCGTCTCGATCGCGACGGGCTCCTTGCCGTTCATCACGATGTTCTCGAGCGCGTCGTCGAGGATCGTCAGGTTGCGCAGCCCGAGGAAGTCCATCTTGATGAGGCCGAGGCCCTCGGACGTCGGGTAGTCGAACTGCGTGATGACGGCACCGTCCTGCGGGCGGCGCATGATCGGGATGATGTCGATCAGCGGGTCGCTCGACATGATGACGCCGGCGGCGTGCACGCCCCACTGCCGCTTGAGGCCCTCGATACCGCGCGCGGTCTCCACGACGCGCTGCGCCTCGGGGTCGGCGTCGTGCACCGCGCGGAACTCGGCGGCCTCCGCGTACCGCTCGTGCTTCGGGTCGAAGATGCCGGACAGCGGGATGTCCTTGCCCATCACGGCCGGCGGCATCGCCTTGGTGAGCTTCTCCCCCATGGCAAAGGGGAAGCCCAGGACGCGGGAGCCGTCCTTGAGGGCCTGCTTGGCCTTGATGGAGCCGTAGGTGACGATCATCGCGACCCGGTCGTCGCCGTACTTGTCGGTGACGTACCGGATCACCTCGGAGCGCCGGCGCTCGTCGAAGTCCACGTCGACGTCGGGCATGGAGACGCGCTCCGGGTTGAGGAAGCGCTCGAAGATCAGGCCGTGCTTGAGCGGGTCGAGCTCCGTGATGCCCATGACGTAGGACACCATCGAGCCCGCCGCGGAGCCGCGGCCCGGACCGACGCGGATGCCCTGCTCCTTGGCCCAGTTGATGAAGTCGGCCACCACGAGGAAGTACCCCGGGAAGCCCATCTGGATGATGACCTCGACCTCGTAGTTCGCCTGCTTGCGCACGTCGTCGGAGATGCCGTCCGGGTAGCGGCGGCGCAGCCCGGCCTCGACCTCCTTGACGAACCAGCTGACCTCGTCCTCGCCCTCGGGCACGGGGAACCGCGGCATGTAGTTCGCGCTCGTGTCGAACGAGACGTCGCAGCGCTCCGCGATGAGCAGCGAGTTGTCGACGGCCTCCGGCATCTCGGCGAAGAGCCGGCGCATCTCGGCGCCCGAGCGGACGTAGAAGCTGTCGCCGCTGAACGCGAACCGGCTGCCGCCCTGGTCGTAGGTCGGCTCGTCGAGCGTCGACCCGGAGTTCACCGCGAGCAGCACCTCGTGGGAGTGCGCGTCCTCCTGCTTGGTGTAGTGCAGGTCGTTGGTGGCCACGAGCGGCGCCCCGACGTGCTCGGCGAGCCGCAGCAGGTCCTTGCTCGTGCGGGACTCGATCTCGATCCCGTGGTCCATGAGCTCGACGAAGAAGTTCTCCTTGCCGAGGATGTCCTGCAGCTCGCCCGCCGCGCGCACCGCCTCGTCCCACTGCCCGAGCCGCAGCCGGGTCTGCACCTCGCCCGACGGGCAGCCCGACGTGCCCATGAGGCCCTTGCCGTAGGTCTGCAGCAGCTCGCGGTCCATGCGCGGCCACTTGCCCATCTGGCCGTCGAGGGACGCGAGCGACGAGGCGCGGAAGAGGTTGTGCATCCCCTCGTTGTCGCGCGCCCACAGCGTCATGTGCGTGTAGGCGCCACCGGCGGAGACGTCGTCGCGGCGCTGGTGCTGCTCGCCCCACAGCACCTTGGTGCGGTCGTGGCGGCTGGTGCCCGGCGTGACGTACGCCTCGACGCCGATGATCGGCTTGATCCCGAACTTCTTCGCCGTGCTCCAGAAGTCGAACGCCCCGAACAGGTAGCCGTGGTCGGTGATCGCGATGGCCTTCTGGCCGAGCCGTTGCACCTCGCTGAACAGGTCGTTCATCCGCGCCGCGCCGTCGAGCATCGAGTACTCGGTGTGCACGTGCAGGTGAACGAAGTCGTCAGTCTCAGCCGGCATGCGATGAGTCTAGGCAGCCCCCACCGACACTCCGGACCGCCTCGCCGAGGGGGATCTCACACGCCTACGCGTACGCGCCCCGGACGACCTCGAGGGCGTGCGCGAGATCCTCCGGGTAGTCGCTGGTCACCTCGACCCACCGGTCCGTCAGCGGGTGCGTGAACCCGAGCCGCACCGCGTGCAGCCACTGCCGCGAGAGGCCCACCCGGGAGGCCAGCACCGGGTCCGCGCCGTACGTGAGGTCGCCCACCAGCGGGTGCCGCACGGCGGTGAAGTGGACCCGGATCTGGTGCGTGCGTCCGGTCTCCAGGTGCACCTCCACCAGGGACGCGGCGGGCAGCATCTCCAGCACCTCGTAGTGCGTGATCGAGTGCTTGCCGTCCGCGACGACGGCGAACTTGTAGTCGGCGCCCGGGTGGCGCCCGATGGGTGCGTCGATGGTGCCGGTCGTCGGCTCGGGGTGCCCCTGGGCAAGGGCGTGGTACACCTTCTCGACCGTGCGCTCCTTGAAGGCCCGCTTCAGGCCGGTGTACGCCGCCTCGCTCTTGGCCACCGCCATGAGCCCCGACGTCCCCACGTCGAGTCGGTGCACGATGCCCTGGCGCTCGGCCGCCCCGGAGGTGGCCACCCGGTACCCCGCGGCGGCCAGCGCGCCGACGACGGTCGGCCCCGTCCAGCCCGGCGAGGGGTGCGCCGCGACGCCGACGGGCTTGTCCACGACCACGACGTCGTCGTCCTCGTAGGCGATGCCCATGCCGGGCACCGGCTCCGCGACGACCGCAGGCCCCGCCGTGGGCTCGGGGACGTCCACCTCGAGCCAGCCGCCCGCCGGGACCCGGTCGGACTTGCCGACCACGCGCCCGTCGAGGGCGACCGCCCCGGCAGCCGCCAGCTCCGCCGCCTGGGTGCGCGAGAACCCGAGCATCCTGGCCAGGGCGGCGTCGACCCGCTCGCCCGCCAGGCCGTCCGGGACGGGCAGCGTCCGCAGCGTCACGTCAGCTCGTCCTGTCCGCGCCGGTCCCGGCGTCGTCCTCCGTGGGGGCCCCGTCGGTCTTCCCGCGGGCCCCTGCGTCCCCGTCGACGTGGCGCTGGCCGTCCAGGCCGATGCCGCGGAACGTCAGGACGACGATGAGGACCGCGGCGACGACGACCGCGATGTCCGCGACGTTGCCCACGAAGAACCCGGCGTAGTCGATGAAGTCCACCACGTGGCCCTGCGCGAACCCCGGCTCGCGGAAGAGACGGTCGCCCAGGTTCCCCAGCGCCCCGCCCAGCAGGAGCCCCAGGGCGAGCGCCCAGCCGCGCGAGCCGATCCTGCCGATCGCGCGGACGATGACCACCACGACGCCGACGACGACGATCGTCAGCAACCACGTCATCCCGGTGCCGCTGAGGATCGACAGCGCCGCGCCGGGGTTGTAGATCAGTCGCAGCTGCAGCAGCTCGCCGACGAGCGGGACGGGGTCGCCGCCCACCGTGAGCGCCGACTCGGCCCACCACTTCGTCGCCTGGTCGGCCAGCAGCACGACGAGGGCCAGCACGACCGTCCACGCCACCAGCCGGCGGCGACGGGCCGGGGACACCGCGGGCGCCGCGTCGGGCTCCGGGGGTGCTTCCGCCGCGGCCGTCGGCGCGGGCTCGGGCGACTCGGGGGCGCCGTCGTGCGACGCGGGCTCAGGAGCCGGGACGGGGCCGGCGGGCGTGGTCGACATCGTGCGCCAGTCTAGGCGGAACGGCCGCCCGGCCGGACCGCGGCCCGTGCCCCGACGGGTCCGTCGCGCGTCAGCGCCGCTCCTCGCGGGCCTTCGCCTCGACGGACAGGGTGGCCCGGGGGAACGCCTGCAGCCGGGCCTTGCCGATCGGCAGGCCCGTGACCTCGCACGTCGCGTACGTCCCCTTGCGGATGCGGTCGATCGCGTGGTTGGTCTGCTCGAGCAGGTCGCGCATGTTGTTCACGAGCGTGAGCTCCTGCTCGCGCTCCAGCGCGCTCGAGCCGTAGTCGGCCTGGTCGTCGCCGGCCCCGTCACCGGAGTTGCGCAGCAGGTCGGACAGCTCGGCATCGGCGGCGGCGAGCTCGCGCCCGAGGCGCTCGGCGTCCTCCAGCAGGAAGGCCGCCAGCTCCTCCGCCTCGCGCAGGGTCCACGGCTCCTCGCCGTCGCGCACCGGGAACTTCTTGACGTCCCGGCTCAGGTGCGGGAAGTTCTCACGGAGCGCCGCGCGCGTCGTGGTCGAGAGCTTTGCCATCGGTGCCCTTCCGTCGGGTCCCTCGGTGGGTCACCAGAGCGTAAGTGTGCGGGCCGGTCCGCACAACAGCACGCGCCGTACGGCGACGCGCCGTTCGTGCGGACCGACCCGCAGCACTGGTCGGACCGTGCACCCGGCGGGGTGCCCTCAGAGCTTCGAGGACCGCCCGGCACCCGCGTTCTGGCTCGGCGGGAGCGCGGAGCCCCGGGCGTCCAGGTCGCCGAGCAGGTTCTGCAGGAAGCTCTTGAGGCGCGTGCGGTAGTCCCGCTCGAAGATGCGCAGCTCGTCGATCTTGCGCTCCAGGAGCGACCGCTCCTGCTCGAGCTGGGAGAGCGTGCGGTGGCTGGTCTCTTCCGCCTCCCGCACGATGCGGGCGCCCTCGGACTTCGCCTCGGTGATCAGGCGGTCGCCCTCCTCCTGGCCCGAACGCACGTAGTCGTCGTGCAGCTTCTGGGCCAGCTGGAGCATGCCGGTCGCCGACTCCGGCTCGGCCGGCTGGCCGGCCACGGCGGCGGCCACGGGGGCCGGCGCGGGGGTCGGTGCCGGGGTGGGGGCGGACGGCTGCGACTGCTGCGCAGCGTCGGACCGGCTCAGCTCGCCGACGCGCCGCTCGGCGGCCGCCAGCTTCGAGCGCAGGTCCTCGTTCTCCTCCTGGACCGAGGTGAGGGTCCTGACAACCTCGTCGAGGAAGTCGTCGACCTCTTCGACGTCGTAGCCCTCACGGAACTTTGTCGCGGAGAACTTCTTGTTCAGGATGTCCTCTGCCGTCAGCAGCGCCATCGTCTCACCTCATCGCGGTTTGCACAGTCGTTGTCCGGACGCCCGGACGGGCATCCGTCGTCCGGGTGACCACGGTAGCCCACGGTGCGGGGGGCGACATTCCAGGGCGCAGGCGCGGCGCGCCCCCACACGACGTCTTCACACGCGACGCAGGAGTCCCGCTCCTGCGGGCCCGGGCACCCGCTGCGCGGGCGGCCTCAGCGGCCGAACGACGCGAAGACCTGCGCGAGGATCGACGTCCCGATGAAGAGCACCAGGAACGCGAGGTCGAGCCGGATCTGCCCGAGCGTCAGCGGGGGGATCAGCCGCCGCAGGAATCTCAGGGGCGGGTCTGTGACCGTGTACACACCCTCGGCCACGACGAGCATGACACCGCGCGGGCGCCAGTCCCTCGCGAAGAACTGCACCCAGTCGAGCACGAGGCGCACGACCAGGACGAGGAGGAAGAGCCAGAGGAGAAAGCTGATGAAGACGAAGACGGCGCTCACGGGACGAACCTACCGGAGACACGACGCGGCCAGGGCCGGCGTGCCTCGGCCCTGGCCGTGTTCGTCGCGAACGGCGCGTCCGCGCCGACGCGCTCAGCTCTGGTTGTAGAACGCGCCGCCACGCCCGGCCGGCTTCTCCGCCGCGGGCGGCTCCTCCGCGGAGATCTCCACGTGCTCGGGCGAGAGCAGGAAGACCTTGTTGGTCACCCGCTCGATCGAGCCGCGCAGGCCGAAGATCAGCCCGGCCGAGAAGTCCACCAGCCGCTTGGCGTCGGCGTCGTCCATGTCGGAGAGGTTCATGATGACCGGGGTGCCGCCCCGGAAGGCCTCACCGATGCTGCGGGCGTCGTTGTACGACCGCGGGTGGATCGTCGTGATCCGTCGCAGGTCGGCACCGATGACGGCCTCCGCCGTCCCGCCGCGGTGCAGCGGCGTGACCTGCGCCTGGTAGTCGTCGCGCACCGGTGCCTCCAGCTCCTCGTCGTACTCGTCGAGGTACTCGTCCCGCTCACCCTGGTCGTCGGCGAGTCCCAGGTACAGCATCGTCTTGCGAAGCGCTCCGCCCATCGCCCTGCTCCGTTCGTCGGCACGTCCCGCCCTGCGTCCCGGACGGTGTCACGACGGTAACCACGACGACACGCTCGACCTCGGACGACACGCCGGTGTGTCGCCCGACGCCGCTGCTCAGGTCAGGACGACGACGCCTGCCTGCCGTCCCGTGGTCACGCCCGCCTCGGTGGCCCGGCGGTGGGAGAACAGGTCCGCGTCGGTGCGGGTGCACCGGTCCACGTGCACGGCGTCGACACCCCGCGCCGCGAGCTGGGCGAGCACGGCCCGGGGCAGGTCGAGCGCCGCCGTCCCCTGGTCCGTCGTCGCCCAGGCCTCGGGCGCCAGCGCCGCGACCTCGTCGCGCATCTCCTCCGGCACCTCGTAGCACCGGCCGCAGACGGCGGGGCCGACCGCCCCGCGCACGTCGCCCGGGCGCGCGCCGCGCGCCACCATCGCGTCCAGCGCGCGGTGCACGACGCCCAGCGCCACGCCCTTGCGGCCCGCGTGGGCGACCGCGACCACGCGGGCGACCGGGTCGGCCAGCACCACCGGGACGCAGTCGGCCACGAGCACGCCGAGGCCGAGGCCCTCGGTGCCGGTGACCAGGCCGTCGGCCTCCCCCGCGGCCGCGGGCGGCTCGCCGGCGGACCACTCGGCGAGGTCGTCCGGACCGAGCGGGAGGACCCGGTCGCCGTGGACCTGCGCGGCGAACGCGACCGGCGCGCCCACCCAGCCCTCCAGCCGGGCCCGGTTCTCCCGCACCCGGGTGGGGTCGTCGCCGGTCGACGTGCCCAGGTCGAGCGACGACCACGGCGCCGGGGAGACGCCCCCGTGCCGCGTCGTGAAGCCCGCGACGACCCCCGGGCCGAGGTCGACCCGCAGCAGCCCCGCGCCGAACTGCGCCGGCAACAACGCCTCCTGTGCCCAGCCGACCGCCCCGCTCACTCCGCGCTCACTTGAGGAAGTCGGGCACGTCGAGCTCCTCGGCGGGCCGACGCTGCTCCTCGAACAGCCGCGGGACCTCCACGGGCCGCTCGACGGTCACCCCCTCGCCCGCGCCGTCCTCGACGACCGTGAACGCCGGGCGCTGCTCGCCCGGCCGGCCGGCCGCGCGGGCGGCCGGGGCGTCCAGGCTCGCGGGGACGTCGTCGGGCTCGGCCGGGATCGGGCGCGGCTGCGTCCGGACCCCGGGCTGCCCGTCCGCGGCGGGCGCCGCCTGGGCGGCGGCCGGCTGCGGCACCGGGGCGGTCGGGGGCGCGGGCTGCTCCGAGCCGGCGGCCACGGCCGGGCGGGCCGGGGCGCCGGCGATCTGGCCGAGCCCCCGGCCGTCCTTGCGCGACTGCGGCACGCCACCGTCGAAGCCCGCGGCGATGACGGTGACCCGCACCTCGTCGCCGAGGGCGTCGTCGATCACGGTGCCGAAGATGATGTTGGCCTCGGGGTGCGCAGCCTCCTGGACCAGGCGCGCCGCCTCGTGGACCTCGAACAGGCCGATGTCGCTGCCGCCCTGGATCGACAGCAGGACGCCGTGGGCCCCGTCGATCGACGCCTCGAGGAGCGGCGAGGAGATGGCGAGCTCGGCCGCCTGCACGGCGCGGTCCTCTCCCCTGGCCGAGCCGATGCCCATGAGCGCGGACCCGGCCCCCTGCATCACCGACTTCACGTCGGCGAAGTCGAGGTTGATCAGGCCCGGGGTGGTGATGAGGTCGGTGATCCCCTGGACGCCGGAGTGCAGCACCTGGTCGGCCGAGTGGAACGCGGCGATCGCCGAGACGCTCTTGTCGGACATCGACAGCAGCCGGTCGTTGGGGATGACGATGAGGGTGTCGACCTCCTCGCGGAGCGCCTCGATCCCCTGTTCGGCCTGCACCGAGCGGCGCCGGCCCTCGAAGGTGAACGGGCGCGTCACGACGCCCACGGTGAGCGCGCCGAGCGAGCGCGCGATGCGGGCCACCACGGGCGCACCGCCCGTGCCCGTGCCGCCGCCCTCGCCCGCCGTCACGAAGACCATGTCGGCGCCCCGGAGGACGTCCTCGATCTCCTCGGCGTGGTCCTCGGCGGCCTTCTTGCCGACCTCCGGGTCGGCGCCGGCGCCCAGGCCGCGGGTGAGCTCACGGCCGACGTCGAGCTTGACGTCGGCGTCCGACATCAGCAGCGCCTGCGCGTCGGTGTTGATGGCGATGAACTCGACGCCCTTGAGGCCGACCTCGATCATGCGGTTCACGGCGTTCACGCCGCCACCGCCGATGCCGACCACCTTGATCACTGCCAGGTAGTTCTGCGGAGTTGCCACGTCGTTGCCTCTCGGGTCGTTCCTGTCCCGACGTCCCCCTCGCCGCGGTGGCTCCTGTCCCGGAAACCCGAACCTTAAGGTTCGAGTTGAGGGTTATAGTTATGTCAGGTTGCTGCTGCGTTCGACGGTATGCGTCGCGCCCGGCACCACGACGGACGTGGTGCGGCGTGTCGCGCGCGCCCGGTGCCGGACTTCTCGTCCCGCCCGTGCTCCGCGCCCGGGGGCGTCATCGGCTCACCGGCAGCTCGGGCGACGACACGTCGATCGTCGTCGCGTCGGGGTCCAGCTTGCGCACCGTGCGCATCGCCTCGACCTTGAGCGCCATCTGCTCGCTGCTCCCCCACCGCACCGTCGTGCCGTCGTCCAGCACGGTCTCGACGGCATCCTGCGTCCGGGCGCCGACCTGCTCGACGCTGCGCTCGACGCGCGGCGGCAGTGCGGCCAGCACGTGGAGCGCGGCCTGCAGGGCGAGCACGTCGTCGAGGGGCACCGCGACCTCCGCGAGACCGGACGGCGCCGACGGGCGGGTCCCGAGCCGCACCCCCTCGGAGTCGAGGACGACGTACCCGCCGTCGTCGGGGACCGCCGCCACCGGGACGCGCGCCGTGAGCGTGACCCGCAGGCCGTGCGGCCAGGCCCGGGCGAGGCTCACGTCCTTGACACCGTGCAGGTCGAGGATCTGCTCGCGCAGCGCCACGGTGTCCAGCCGCGGCAGCGGTGTGCCGGCCGCCGCCTCGACGACCTCGCGCACGGCGTCCGGGTCGACGGTCCTGCCCTCACCCGTCACGACGACGTCGTCGCGCTCCAGTGCCAGCACCGGCGACCAGAACGCGCCCACGGCGAGCCCCGCGAGGACCGCGAGGACCAGGACCCACGCGACGACCCGGCGCCACGTCCGGTGCCGCCGCATGGCCGACCGTTCCGCCAGCCGGTCGGCCATCGCCGTCGACACGCGCGCCGGCCTCTCCTCCGTCGCGGGGCCGACGGCCAGCTCCGTGGTGCGCGCGGACGCCCGACCGGACGCGGACGCGGCGCCCGTCTGCCGCTCGCCCGTCTTCCGCTCGTCGGTCTTGCGCGCGTCGGTCTTGCGCGCGTCGGTCGGTCGTGCTGCAGCAGCCGTCCGGGTGGCCGTGGCGGTGGCCGACCGCCCGCCGCCCGCCGTCGAAGGCCGGGCCGCCGCGCGCGGCGTCGCACCAGTGGCCGGCCGCGAGCCGGACCTCTCGACGCCGGACTTGCCAGTGCCGGACGATCCAGGGCCGGACGCCTCGGCACGAGACGTCTTGCGCGGACGTGGCGGGGGTCGCATCAGTCCATGGTCCCCGCAGCGGCCCCCTCGCCCGGCGCCGCCACGCCGGTCGTGCCGTCGGTCGAGCCCTCCGCCGCGGCCGCGCCCGGCACGTCGCCGGCGGCCGCCGCGAGGTCCGCGAGGACGACGGGCCCGAGCTCGGTCACGTCGCCGGCACCGACGGTGAGGACCAGGTCCCCGGGGCGCGCGAGCGCGGCGACCACGTGCGCGGCCTCCACCTTGTCCTCCACGGCGCGCAGCCGACCGCCGGAGGCCGTCCGGTCGCCGGCGTCGGTGATCGTGTGCGCCCCGACCTGCGGGTCGACCTCCTCCCGCGCCCGGTACACGCCCGTGACCACCACCTCGTCGGCGAGGGCGAGCGCGGCGGCGAACCGCCCGGCGAAGATCCGGGTGCGCGAGTACAGGTGGGGCTGGAAGAGCACCACGATCCGCCCCCCGGCCGCCACCGGGCGGGCCGCGCGCAGCAGCGCCTCCACCTCGGTCGGGTGGTGGTCGTAGCTGTCCACCACCCGCACCCCGCCGGCCTCGCCGCGGAGCTCGAAGCGACGCCCGGTACCGACGAACGTCGTGGCCCCGGCGACCGCCCGGGCCGGCTCCGCGCCGAGCAGCACGGCCGTGGTCACGGCGGCGGCCGCGTTGAGGGCGTTGTGCGCGCCGGGGACGTCGAGACGGAGCTCGTGCGGCACGTCGCCGAGCGGGCCGCCCACGAGCGTCGCGGTGACGGTGCCGGCGCCCGGCACGACGTCGCGCACGTGCACGTGGGTCTCCGGGTCCCCGCCCGGCTCGCACCCGTACGTCACGACCGCGCCGCCCGACGCGCGGTGCGCCTCCGCGAGCGCCGCCGAGCCGGCGTCGTCGCCGCAGGCCACCAGGACACCACCCGGCACGATCCTGCCGGCGAACCGGACGAACGCCTCCTCGAAGGCCTCCCGCGAGCCGTAGTGGTCGAGGTGGTCGGGCTCGACGTTGGTGACCACCGCGACCGTCGGGGCGTAGTTGAGGAACGAGCCGTCCGACTCGTCCGCCTCGGCGACCAGTACGTCGGAGTCCCCGAGGTGCCCGCCGGGCACGGCGGTCTCGGCGCCGTCGGCGTCACGCACCCGGACCGTGCCGCCGATCGCGAACGACGCGTCGACGCCGCAGGCCCGCAGCACCGTCGCGACCATGGCCGACGTCGTCGTCTTGCCGTGCGCGCCGGCCACCGCGACGGCGCGCCGGTCGAGCATCAGGGACGCGAGCGCCTGGGAGCGGTGCAGCACCCGCACCCCCGCCCCGCGCGCCGCGGCGAGCTCGGGGTTCGTCTCGCGCACCGCGGACGAGACCACGAGGGTGTCGACCAGCGGCGCGCCGTCGGCGCCGACCACGTGCGCGGCGTCGTGCCCCACCCACACCTGCACGCCGTCGGCGCGCAGCGCCTCCAGCGCGGGCGAGGCGACCGCGTCGGAGCCCTGCACGTCGACGCCACGCGCGGCGAGCAGACGTGCGACGACGGACATGCCGGCCCCGCCGACGCCCACCAGGTGCACCCGGCCGAGCTCGGCCACGCCGGCGACGCCCGGTGCGTCCTCGGGTCCCGCGGCGCCGGTCATGCCTGCTGGCCGGTCGACGTCCGGCCGGACTCGGCGACGGCCTCGCCCACGAGGTCCGCGACGCGTGCCGCGGCGTCGCGCACGCCCGCGGCCCGCGCCGCCGCGGCCATCCCCCCGAGACGGTCGCGGTCGGCGAGGAGCGCGGGCACCTGCTGGGCGACCCAGGCCGGGGTGAGGTCCGCGTCGTCGACCAGGAGCCCGCCGCCCGCCTCCACGAGCGGTGCCGCGTTGAGGCGCTGCTCGCCGTTGCCGATGGGCAGCGGGACGTAGACGGCCGGCACGCCCAGGGCGGCCAGCTCGCACACGGTGCCCGCACCGGACCGGGCGACGACGAGGTCCGCGACCGCGAGCGCCAGGTGCATCTCCGACAGGTACTCGCGCACCTGGTAGCGCGAGGCCTCGTGCGCCCCGGCCGCCGTGGCGGTCTCGACCGCCGTGCGCACCGGGCCGTCCTTGCCCTTGCCCGTGAGGTGCAGCACCTGGACACCGGCACCGAGCAGGGCGTCGACCGCGCCCGCGAGCGCGGCGTTCACCGACGCGGCCCCGGACGAGCCGCCCGTGACGACGAGCGTCGGCAGCGTGGCGTCCAGGCCGAGGGCGTCGGCGGCGCGCACGCGGGCCCCGGCGGCGTCGCGCTCCCGCTCGGCGACCAGCGCGGAGATCTCGGCGCGCAGCGGGAGGCCGACGACCTGCGCCCCGGGCAGGGTCGTGCCGGGGAAGGTCGCCCCGACGCGCGCGGCCCAGCGGGCGCCGAGCTTGTTGGCGAGCCCGGGCCGGGCGTTCTGCTCGTGGATCACCACCGGCACGCCCCGCCGCCGGGCGGCGAGGTAGGCGGGGGTGGAGACGTAGCCGCCGAAGCCGACCACGGCCTGCGCGTCGATCTCGTCGATCGCCGCCTCCGCGGCGCGCACCGCCGCCGTCAGGCGGCCGGGCAGGCGCAGGAGGTCGACGCTCGGACGGCGCGGCAGCGGCACCCGGGGCACCGGCCAGAGGCGGTAGCCGCGCGCGGGGACCAGCTCGGCCTCCAGCCCGCTGGTGGTGCCGAGGGCGAGCACGCGCGCCTCGGGCTCCCGGGAGCGCAGCTCGTCCGCGACGGCGAGTAGGGGGTTGACGTGGCCGGCCGTGCCGCCGCCGGCGAGCACGACGGAAGTGACTGCAGAACTCTTCACACCCGCGACCCTATCGGCCGGACGGACCCCCACCACGACGCTCCCGCCGGTGCCCACGGCGACGCGACAGCACGCCGACCGATCTCTTCACGACGCTCTGGCGGGCGGCGAGCGCCTCCGCCGCACCCGGCTCGGAGCGCGCGAAGCTGATGACGACGCCCAGGGCCGCCATCGTCGTGACCAGCGCCGACCCGCCGGCGGACACCAGCGGGAGGGGGACTCCGATGACCGGCAGGACGCCGATCACCACGCCGATGTTCACGAACGCCTGCCCGACGATCCAGCACGCGATCGCGGCCGTGGTGATCTTCACGAACGGGTCCGGGTGGCGGCGCACGACGCGCGCCATCGCCACCCCGAGCACGGCGAAGAGCGCCAGCACGAGCAGCGTGCCCAGGAGGCCGAGCTCCTCGCCGACGACGGCGTAGATGAAGTCGTTGTGGGCCTCGGGCAGGTAGTTCCACTTCTCCCGGCTGGCGCCCAGCCCGACGCCGAAGAGCCCGCCGGTGCCCAGCCCGTACAGGCCGTGGATCGACTGGTAGCACTCGGTGGCGGCGTCGCACGACGACCCGTAGGTCGCGAGGATGCGGGTGATCCGGTCGCTGCTGTCCTGATTGACGATGAACAGCCAGCCGACGAGGGCCGCAGCCGCGGCGCCGCCCCCGACGAGCAGCGAGGCCGGCGCCCCGGAGACCCAGTAGGCGCCGAGCCCGAGCATCGCGATCACCAGGGCCGTGCCCAGGTCGTGCCCGGCGAGGACCAGCCCGATGACGGCCGCCAGCCCCACGGCGGCGGGCATCAACGCCTGGCCCCAGCGCCCGAGCAGGTGCTGCTTGCGCCCCAGCACCGCCCCCAGCCACAGCGCCAGCGCCAGCTTCGCCAGCTCGGACGGCTGGAACTGGACGGGGCCGAGCACCAGCCAGTTGCGGTTGCCGTTGACGACCTTGCCGAGGAACGGCACGGCCGCCAGCAACCCGAGGGAGACCAGCAGCGCCGGCCACGCGAGCCGCTTGTACCAGCGCACCGGCAGCCGCGCCGCGAGGAGCATGAACGGCAGCCCGATGAGTGCGTACCGGCCCTGGACGATGAACGCCGCGTACGGGGACTTGCCCGCCGCGATCGACTCGATCGTCGAGCTGGACAGCACCATGACGAGCCCGACCACCAGCAGCAGGCCGGTGGCGCCGACGAGCAGGTAGTAGCTCGTCACGGTCGAGTTCCACTGCCCGAGCCACGGACGCTCGGAGCGACCGGTGCGCTCGGGACCGGTGCGTGCCGTGCGACCCGGTCGCTCGGAGCGACCCGTGCGCTCGGGACGGCCGGGGCGTCCGGCGGACCGCCGGGTGCTCGTCGTGACCGCCATCCGCTCTCCCGTGCCTCGTGCGGCGCGCCGGGCGCCGCCTACCGCTCCGCCCCGGGGTGCGACGGCAGGTCACGCACCGCGGCGGCGAAGGCCTCCCCGCGCCGGGCGTAGGAGGCGAACTGGTCCATCGACGCGCCGGCCGGGGCCAGCAGCACGGTGTCGCCCTCGTGGGCGAGGTCCCGCGCGGCGGCGACCGCCCGACGCATCACGGAACCAGTGTCGCCGGGATCGACCACGGCGACCGGGACCTCGGGCGCGTGTCGGGCGAGCGCGCCCCGCATCGGCTCCGGGTCGGCCCCGATGACGACGGCCGCCCGGAGGCGGTCGGCGCGGGCGGCGACGAGGTCGTCGAACGTCGCGCCCTTCGCCAGCCCGCCCGCGACCCACACCACCGTGCCGGGCGCGAAGCCGGCGAGCGACGCGGACGCCGCGTGCGGGTTGGTGGCCTTCGAGTCGTCCACGTAGGCCACGCCGTCGAGCACCCGGACGCGCTCGATGCGGTGCGCCCCCGTGCGGAACGCCCGCAGCCCGTCGCGTACGGCCACCGCCGGCACCCCGTGGGCACGCGCGAGGGCCGCCGCCGCCAGGGCGTCGGCGACCACGTGCCCGGGCACCTGCCCGCGCGCGTCGGCCGCCGCGCCCTCCGACCCGCTCTCGGCTCCCGGCTCGGACCCGTGGCCTGGTCCGGCCGCCGGCGCCAGGTGCGCCAGGTCGTCGAGCGTGCCGAGCTCGGCGGCGGACCCGTGCCGCGCAGGGTCGTCGGCCGGCGCGTGGAACGCCCGGTCCACCAGCACGTCCTCCACGAGGCCGAGCTGGCCCGGCCGCGGGGCGCCGAGGGTGAATCCGACGGCGCGGGCGCCCTCGACGACGTCGGCGTCGCGCACGAGCTGCTCGGTGCGCGGGTCGGCCACGTTGTAGACGCACGCGACCTGCGCGCGGGCGTACACGCGTCCCTTGTCGGCGGCGTACGCCTCGAGCGACCCGTGCCAGTCCAGGTGGTCCGGGGCGACGTTGAGCACGGCCGCCGCCTCGAACGAGGTGGTGAGCGTGTGGTGCAGCTGGAAGCTGGACAGCTCGACGGCCAGCACGTCGTACGACGGGTCCACGGCCACGGAGACCAGCGGCGTGCCGACGTTGCCCACGGCCGCGGTGCGCAGGCCCGCCGCCGTGAGGATGGAGGCGAGCATCTCCACGGTCGTCGTCTTGCCGTTGGTGCCGGTCACCGCGAGCCAGGGCGCCGGCCCGCGGCCGTCCGCGCCGTCGGCGGGAGCCCGGTCCACCCGCAGCCGCCACGCGAGCTCCACCTCGCTCCAGACCGGCACGCCCGCGGCCCGGGCCGCAGCCAGGAGCGGCGCGCTCGGCGGCCAGCCGGGCGAGGCGACGACCAGGTCGGCGGCGGCGACGAGCCGCTCGGCGGTCGGGGCGTCGTCGGCGCCCGCCACGTCGGCGTCGGACGCGCGCGCGTCCACCGTGACGACGGAGGCGACCCGCCCCGCCAGGGCGGCCACGACGGCGCGCCCGGTGACACCGAGGCCGGCGACGAGCACCCGCGCCCCGTCGAGCACGTCCGCGGGACGACCGGTCACGTCACGACCCACTCGGCGTAGAAGACGCCCATGCCGAGGGCGGCGAACAGCCCGGCGATGAGCCAGAACCGGATGACGATCGTGACCTCGCCCCAGCCGGACAGCTCGAAGTGGTGGTGCAGCGGTGCCATCTTGAACACGCGTTTGCCGGTCAGCTTGAAGAAGCCGATCTGGATGACGTCGGACATGACGATGATGACGAACAGGCCGCCGATGAGGGCCGCCAGGATCTCCGTGCGGCTCAGGATCGAGATGCCGGCGAGCGCGCCGCCGAGAGCGAGCGAGCCGGTGTCGCCCATGAAGATCTTCGCCGGGCTGGCGTTCCACCACAGGAAGCCGAAGCAGGCACCCACGATGGCGGCGGCGACGATCGCGAGGTCCTGCGGGTCGCGCACCTCGTAGCAGCGCGGGCCCGCCGCGGCGAGCCGCTGGCAGGACTGGTTGAGCTGCCAGATGCACACGAGCACGTAGGCGCCGAAGACCGCCAGCGACACCCCGGTGGCCAGGCCGTCCAGGCCGTCCGTGAGGTTCACCGCGTTCGACCACGCCGTGATGAGGAAGTTGGCCCACACCACGAACAGGATGAGGCCGACCGTCGCGCCGGCGAACGCCAGGTCCAGGTTGGTGTCGCGCAGGAAGGAGATGCGCATGGAGGCCGGGGTGCGCGCGTTCGCGTTGGGGAACTGCAGCGCGAGCACGGCGAAGCTGATCCCGACGAAGCCCTGCCCGACGATCTTCGCCTTCGCCGTCAGCCCCAGGGAGCGCTGCTTGCGGATCTTGGTGAAGTCGTCGAGGAAGCCGACGAGCCCCAGCCCCGTCATGAGGTAGAGGCACAGCAGCGCCGACGCGCTGGGCGGGCGGCCGGCGACGAGCATGGACGCCGCCACGCCGACGAGCGTCGCCCCGATGATGACGACCCCGCCCATCGTGGGGGTGCCGCGCTTGGTGAAGTGGGCGGTCGGGCCGTCCTGGCGCACGAACTGGCCGTAGTTGCGGTGCACGAGGAACCGGATGAACAGGGGCGTGCCGAAGAGCGCGACGAGCAGGGAGACGCCCGCCGCGGCGAGGATCGCGATCACGGGGCGACCTCCGTGCCGGGCTCCGTCGGGGTCGACGACAGGGTCGACGACGGGGTCGACGCCTCGGGCCCGCCGGCGGCGAGCTCGTCGCCGAGGCGCCACAGCCCGGACCCGAGCGACGACTTCACGAGGACGACGTCGCCGGGAGCGAGGGCGTCCGCGAGCACGGCGCGCGCGGAGTCGAGGTCAGGCACGAAGACCGACTCCTCTCCCCAGGAGCCCTCCTGCAGGGCGCCCTCGTGGATGTGGTACGCGCCCTCGCCCACGACGACGAGGAGCTTGATGTTCAATCGGACCACGAGCCGGCCGATCGCGTCGTGCGCGGCGCGCGAGCCGTCGCCCAGCTCGAGCATCTCCCCCAGCACCGCGACCGACCGGCGATCGCGCCCCGCCATCACGGCGAGCGCGCGCAGGGCGGCGCGCATCGAGTCCGGGTTCGCGTTGTAGGCGTCGTCGACGACGGTCACGCCGTCGGGCCGCTCGGTGACCGCCATGCGGTGCGGGCTGACGGGCGTCGCCTGCGACAGCCCCTCGGCCAGCACCGGTGCGGGGACGCCCAGCGCGGTCGCCACGGCGGCCGCGGCGAGCGCGTTGCTCACGTGGTGCGCCCCGACCAGGCGCAGGCGCACCGGCAGCGGCTCGCCGCCCGTGACCTGCAGGCCGAACCCGGCCCGTCCCGTCGCGTCGACCTCGACGTCCCGCGCGCGGACGTCGGCCGCGGGGATCGTGCCGAAGGTGACGACGCTCCGGTCCGCCGCGGCGCCGGACGCCATCGCGGCGACCCGCTGGTCGTCCGCGTTGAGCACGACCGTGCCCCCGGGGACGACACCCGTGACCATCTCGGCCTTCGTCGCGGCGATCGCCTCGACCGACCCGAACTTGCCCACGTGCGCGGTGCCCACGGCGAGGACGACGCCCACGTCGGGCGGCGCGATGCGCGTGAGGTAGGCGATGTTCCCCGGGCCGTCGGCGCCCATCTCGAGCACCAGGTAGCGCGTGTCCGCCTGGACCCGCAGGACCGTCAGCGGCAGGCCGACCTCGTTGTTGAACGAGCCTGCGGGCACGATGATCGACTCCGCGGACGTCTGCCCGGCGCCGGACCCGACGAGCAGCTGGCCCAGCAGGTCCTTGGTGGTCGTCTTGCCGACCGACCCGGTGACGGCCACGACCCGCAGGTCGCCGGCCGCGCGGGCGCGGGCCAGCACGGCGCGCGCCAGCTCGCCCAGGGCCGCCTGCACGTCGTCGACGACGACGGTGGGCACGCCCGCCAGCTCGCGGGCCGCGAGCACGAGGGTCGCCCCCGCCTCGAGCGCGGCGGACGCGAAGTCGTGCCCGTCGACGCGCTCCCCCGGCAGCGCGACGAACAGCGACCCGGGCCCTGCCCGGCGTGAGTCCACGACGACGGGCCCGGTCACGCGGGCGTCGGCGTCGGCGTGCAGCCGGCCCCCGGTCGCCGTGGCGACGTCGGCAGCGGTCAGCTCGATCATGCGGTGGTGGTCCTCTCCTGGTGCTCGCGGCCCTGGTCCTCGCCGCCGGCGAGACGCTGCTGCAGTGCTCGGCGCGCCTCGACGCGGTCGTCCAGCTCGAGGTCGACGCCCGCGACCTCCTGGACGGTCTCGTGGCCGCGGCCGGCCACGAGCACGGTGTCCGCGGCGCCGGCGCCTGCCACGGCGCGGGCGATCGCCTCGCCGCGCGGCGCCACCTCGAGCACGGTGACGTCGCGGCCCGCCTCGCGCGCGACCTGCTGGGCGGCGCGCGCCCCGTCGAGCACGGCGGCACGCACGGCGGCGGCGTCCTCGGAGTGCGGGTCGTCGTCGGTCACGACGACGACGTCCGCCCCCGCGACCGCCGCGGCCCCCATCGCGGGCCGCTTGCCCGGGTCCCGGTCGCCGGTGGCCCCGAACACGACCACGAGCCGCCCGGTCGTCGTCGGGCGCAGCGCGGCCAGCGCGAGCTCGAGCGCGTCGGTGTTGTGCGCGAAGTCGACGACGACGCGCGGCTGGCCGGGCTCACCGGCGTCGTCGCCGGCCCCCACGACCTCCATGCGGCCCGGCACGGTGGCGCTCAGCCCGCCGGCGGACTCGAGCGCCTCGACCACGTCCTCCAGGTGCGCGCCGCCCTCGAGCACCATCGCGACCGCGAGCGCCGCGTTCGCGACGTTGAAGCCGCCGGGCAGCGACGTGCTGGTACGCAGGGAACGCCCGTCGCGATGGGTCAGCGTGAACGCCGAGCCGGTGCCGTGCGGCGCGACGTCGGTGACGCTCCAGTCGGCGGCAGGCTCGTCGGCCCGCGCGGGCCGGGTGCGCAGCGTGGCGACCGGGACCTCGGCGGCGGCGGCCATCCGCTCGCCCCACACGTCGTCGACCACGACGACGCCGCGGCGGGCCCGGGCCGGCGTGAACAGCGACGCCTTGGCGTCGAAGTAGGCCTGCAGGTCGCCGTGGAAGTCGAGGTGGTCCTGGCTGAGGTTGGTGAAGCCGACGACGCCGAACTCGATCCCGTCCACGCGGTGCATGGACAGCGAGTGCGAGGAGACCTCCATCGCGAGGGTGTGCACGCCGGCCTCGCACATCGCGGCGAGCACGGCCTGCAGGTCCGCGGCCTCGGGCGTCGTGAGACGGCTCGGGAGCACCTGGTCGCCGGCGCGGGTCTCGACGGTGCCGACGAGGCCACCCGTCCAGCCCAGCGCCCGCAGGAGGTGGTCGACCTGGTACGTCGTGGTGGTCTTGCCGTTGGTGCCCGTGACGCCGAACGTCATCAGGTGCTCGGCGGGCTCGCCGTAGACCCACGCCGCGACCGGACCGAGGACCGCCCGCGGATCGGCCGCCACCAGCACCGGGACCCCCGGAGGCAGGTCGCCGGCCGCGAGGGCCGCGGCACCGTGGGCGTCCGTGAGCACGGCACGCGCGCCGCGGGCGACGGCGTCGGGGGCGAAGCGGGCGCCGTGCGCGTGCGCACCGGGCAGGGCCACGAACAGGTCGCCGTCGGCGGCCGCGCGGTTGTCCGACGCCACGGAGGTGACGACGACGTCGGCGGGGGCCTGCCGCCCGCCTGCGGAGGGGGTGTCCGGCGAGGTCACGGGCGCCTGCTCGAGCCCGAAGGTCAGCGCGAGGTCCCGCACCCGGCGGGGCGTGGTGCCCGTCGGCCGGATCCGGGGATACGGGGATGTCACGGAGTAGAACCTACCCTCTGAGCGACGCGTCGCCGGTGTCCCGGGCCCCCGCCATGACGACCGTCACCACTCGAGCTCGTACGGGTCGGCCGCCGAGGTGCTCGGCGGCACGTCCCGCTTCTGCAGCGTGTATCCCATCAGGTCGCTGAAGACCGGGGCCGCCACCACGCCGCCGTAGATCGACGACTGCGGGCTGCGCAGGAAGATCGACACGGTGTAGCGCGGGTCGTCCGCCGGGGCGACGCCGATGAAGGACGCCATGTAGGTGGTGCCGCCGCCCGGCAGCCACATCTGCGCCGTCCCGGTCTTGCCCGCGACGCGGTAGCCGGGCACCTGCGCGTTCTTCGCGGTGCCCTCCTCGCTCGTCACCGACTCGAGCATCCGCATCACGGAGTCGGCGGTCTTCTCCGAGACGACGCGCGTGGTCTCCGGCTCGGGGCCGGGCGTGAACGTCCCGTCGGAGTCGCGGGACCCGGCGTACAGGCTGGGCTCCACCCGTACCCCGCCGTTGGCGAGGGTGGAGAAGACCTGCGTCGCCTGCATCGCGTTCACGGCCACGCCCTGGCCGAACAGGATCGTGTACGGCGTCCGCGAGTCGCTGGCGAAGCTCGCCTCGTCGGGCAGGATCCCGGCCGACTCCCCCGGCAGCCCGAGGCCGCTCGGCGCGCCGAAGCCGAACTTCTTCAGGTAGTCGAGCCGCACCTGCTCGGGGATCTTCTCGCCGATCTGCACGGTGCCCGTGTTCGACGAGTGGGCCAGCACACCCGCGAGCGTGAGGCGCTGCTCCGCGTGCTCGTGCGAGTCCTTGAACGACTCCCCGTTCGGGGCCGTGTACCGGTAGGGCACCCGGAACTGGCTGTCCGGGGTCCAGTACCCGCCCTCGAGCGCCGCAGCCATCGTGATGACCTTGCCGGTCGAGCCGGGCTCGAAGACGTCCTTCACCGCGCGCGAGCCGTCCGCGACGGCGGACGTCGAGCGGTCGTTCGGGTCGACGTCGCCCGAGTCCGCCACCGCGAGCACCTCGCTGGTGCGGGTGTCCTGGACGATCGCCATCGCGTACTTCGCACCCGTGGCCGAGACCGCCCCGTCGAGGAGCTCCTCGGCCTTCCACTGGACGTCCTCGTCGATGGTGAGCTCGACGTCGCTGCCCGGGACGGCCGGGACGGACTCGACCTGCGCACCGGGGATCGGCACGCCGTCGAGGCCGCGCTCGAAGACGGTGCGGCCGTCCGTGCCGGAGAGCACGTCGTCGTAGGCGCGCTCCAGCCCGCCCTGGCCCGTCTGCTCGCGGTCCACGAACCCGACCAGCGGACCGGCGACCTCCGCGGCCGGGTACGTTCGCCTCGAGGTGAGGTCGGTGCGGACGTAGGCCTGCAGGCCGAGCTCGGCGATCGCCCGCTGCACCTCCGGCACGACGTTGCGCTTGAGGATCACGTACCGGTCGTCACCGTTCAGCTTGGCGGCGAGCTCGGCGGGCGGCTCGTCCAGGACCGGGCCGAGGAGCTGCGCGATGCCCAGCGCCCCGTCGTCGACCGGCTGCCCCGTGGCCTTGTCGACCTTGGTGTCGCCCCGGAACCCCTGGATGGCGAGCTGGTCGCCCACCACCGTGTACCGGTCGACGCTCGTGGCCAGCACCCGGCCGTTCGCGTCGAGGATGTCGCCGCGGTGCGCGAGCTGCACGTCGGTGCTCAGCCGCATGGCCTGGGCCTCCGCGGCCAGCGCCGGCCCGTTGACCACCTGGACCTGCACCAGCCGGCCCACGAAGACCGTCAGCACCAGCACGGCGACGACGACGAGCCAGCGCTGACGCCGCTCCGGCGACCCCGGCCCGCGCCCCGCCGTCCGTGGCGGGCGGGGCGACCGCGGGGGCGCGCCCCCGCCACGGGCCGGCGTCCGCCCGGCCGTGCGCGTCACCCCGGCCGACGCCGGCGCCCGCTTGCGCGGGGCGCTGCTGGTGCCGCTGGTCCGGGGTGCCACGCCTCGATTCTGCGGTGCGGCACCGCTCGCGGCGCGACCCGTGCGCGGGCGTGTCGCCCGCTCGCCGGTCGACCGGCCTCGGCCCTGCCGGGCGGCCCCTGACCGAGCGGCGCCCTGCCGAGGCGCCCCCTGCCGAGCCGTGCCCTGTCGTGGCGCCCCGCCGCGGCCGGGCGCGCGCCCCGACCCGGGAGCGCTCACGGCTCCTCCGTCGAGCCCTGCGCACCCTTCTTGCTGCCGATGCCCGCCTTCGTGCGGGTGTCGATGCTGATCATCGTCACCTCGTCCGCCGGCACCATGCCGAGCTGCTCGGCGCGCTCGGGCAGGGAGGCCTCGTGCGCGCGCAGCTCGGCCTGCTTGGTCTGGACGTCCTGGGCCACGCGGCCGACCTCGCGCTGCAGCTGCGCCGTCTCGTACGACCCGCGCGCCATCGTGATGTTCAGCAGCAGGGCCGCCAGGAGGGCCACCGTGAGCACGATGCCGCACAGCACGAGGAAGGGTACGCCCGACGTCGCCTGCAACGGCGCCCGGACCGCGTCGAGCCGCCGTCCGCGGGCCGCACCCCCCTCGACGGCCGACAGCGGCGCGCGGCCTGGTGCCGCGCCGGTCCGGGTCCCGGTGGTGGCCGGGGCGCGCAGTGCACTCATCGGCGGGCCTCCTTGTTCGGTCGGGAGCTCGGCAGCAGGTGGGACGGGGTGGGACGCAGGCGCTGGGCGGCACGCAGCCGCACCGACGCCGAGCGGGGGTTGCGTTCCAGCTCGGCGGCGTCCGCCTCCTCGGCGCCCCGGGTCAGGGGCTCCAGGTACGGGCGGTGCGTCTCGGGCTCGACGGGCAGCCCCTCGGGGGCGCTCGAGGTCGTGCCGCGGGCGAGCGCACGCTTGACGATGCGGTCCTCCAGCGAGTGGTACGACTCCACGACGATCCGGCCGCCCACGGCGAGCGCCTCGATCGCCGCCGGCACGGCCCGCTCGAGGACCTCGAGCTCGCCGTTCACCTCGATCCGCAGCGCCTGGAACGTGCGCTTGGACGGGTTGCCGCCCGTCTTGCGGGTGGCGGCCGGGATGGCTCCCCGCACGACGTCGGCCAGCTCCGCGGTCCGCGCCCACGGGCGCTCCTCGCGCCGGCGCACGATGGCCCGGGCGACGCGCAGCGCGAACCGCTCCTCGCCGTAGTCGCGCAGGATCCGCACCAGGTCGCGCTGGTCGTAGGTGTTGAGGACGTCGGCCGCCGTGAGGCCGCGCGACTGGTCCATGCGCATGTCGAGCGGCGCGTCCTGGGAGTACGCGAACCCGCGCTCGGCCTCGTCCAGCTGGAGGGACGAGACGCCGAGGTCCATGAGCACGCCCTGGACGCCGGGCAGGCCGAGGTCGGCGACCACGTCGCCCACCTCGTCGTACACCGCGTGCACGCCGGTGAACCGGTCGCCGAAGCGCGCGAGCCGGGCGCCCGCGAGCTCGAGGGCCTGCGGGTCGCGGTCGATGCCCACCACGCGGGCGGTCGGGACCTGCTCGAGGACGGCCTCGGTGTGGCCGCCCATGCCCAGCGTGCAGTCGACCAGGACGCTGCCCGGCGCCCGGAGCGCCGGGGCGAGGAGGTCGACGCAGCGCTGCAGCAGGACCGGCAGGTGGCGGTCGCTCGCGGGGGCGCCGGCCGCGGCTCGGTCGTCCGGCGTCCCGTCGGGTGTCGTGTCGGGTGTCGTGTCGGACACGGCGGCCTCCCTCCTTCCGGTGCTCTCGTCGGTGCTGGTGTCGGTGCGGCTGGTCAGGGCCGGCCCCGGCCGGTCAGGTCTCCCTCCGCGTTCTGGCGCCGGGGAAGTGCGTCAGACTCTCGCGGGAGGAGGCCTCACCGATCGGGGCCGGGTGCCGTGCCGCTGTGGTGCCGATGTGCTGTTGTGCTTGCGACCCTCAGAACTGCAGGTCCGGGAGGATCTGCTCCGCCGTCTCGGAGTACGCGGACTCCTGCTCGGCGAGGTAGGTCTCCCAGGTGGGGCGGTCCCAGATCTCCACGCGTGTCCCGGCCCCGATCACGGCGACGTCCCGGTCGAGACCGGCGTACGCACGCAGCGCCGGGGGAACCACCACCCGTCCTTGCTTGTCCGGCACCTCGTCGCTCGCCCCCGACAGGAACACGCGCAGGTAGTCGCGCGCCTGCCGGCTGGTGACCGGCGCCTGCCGGACCTGCTCGTACATGCGGCCGAACTCGTCCATCGGGAGCAGGAAGAGACACCGTTCCTGCCCTCGGGTCATGACGAGGCCGGGAGCGAGTCGGGCGCGGAACTTCGCCGGGAGGATGAGCCGGCCCTTCTCGTCGAGCTTGGGGGTGTACGTACCCAGCAGCAGGCCAGAGCCAGGAAACGCGTCCCCCAGACCACCTGCCACGGCTCGCACCTCCCCTCGCGCTCCCGCATGCTCCACGCTACTCCACTTTCCTCCACCGGGCGCGGGATTCACCCGGGTAGTTCTCCCCTTGACGGACGTGCAGGAACGTCTCCGCAGGTCAGCGACGTGACCGTCGGTGGAGGGAGATTCTGGCCCCGGCGCGCCCCGGCCAGGCGCCGCGGCGTCGCACCCCGTACGGACCGGACATCTCGGCCCCGGCGGGCGCGGTCGACCGGCCCGCTCGGCGAGAGCAGGGGGCCCGCCGCCGCCGGCGGGAGGGAAGTGGGGCACGACGACCGCCCGACGTCCCGCACGACGACCGGGTGGAAGTCGTGACGCAGATCACCTGTGCGGCATGCTCGTCCACTAGGCTTCGAGGAACCGTCACGAGTCAGTGAACCGGAGGTCACCCGTGCACCCAGATCCCGCCTCTCCCGCACTGACCGGAGTCCCGAACCAGCCGGGGGGAGCAGGCGGTCCCGACGGACACCACGGCGACGCGCTGCGGCACGGTCTGGGCGAGCTCGTCGACGCGACGGCCCGCGTGCGCGACGCCATCGACTCCGTCGTCGCCGGGCGCCCGGACCTCGCCGACATCACCGTCGCCGTCCTCCTGGCCGAGGGCCACCTCCTCATCGAGGACGTCCCCGGTGTCGGCAAGACGACGCTCGCCAAGGCGCTGGCGCGCAGCATCGACTGCCAGGTCGGCCGGATCCAGTTCACGCCCGACCTGCTGCCCAGCGACCTCACCGGCGTGAACATCTTCCGCACGGCGACCCACGACTTCGAGTTCCGGCCCGGGCCCGTGTTCAACAACATCGTCATCGGCGACGAGATCAACCGTGCGTCGCCCAAGACCCAGTCCGCGCTGCTCGAGTGCATGGAGGAGGGCCAGACCACCGTCGACGGGACCACCCACACGCTGCCGCGCCCCTTCCTCGTCGTGGCGACGCAGAACCCCGTGGAGATGGAAGGCACCTATCCGCTGCCCGAGGCGCAGCGGGACCGGTTCACCGCGCGCCTGACGGTCGGCTACCCGGACAACGACGCCGAGCTGCAGATGCTCGACCGGCAGGAGGCCGCCAGCCCGCTCGCCCACCTGTCGCCGGTCACCACCGGGGACGACATGGTGCGCTTCGCCGGCGCCGTGCGCGCCGTCCACGCGGCACCCGCCGTCAAGCAGTACGTGCTCGACCTCGTCGGTGCCACCCGCGAGCACCCCGGCCTGCGGCTCGGCGCCTCGCCGCGGGCCTCCCTCCAGCTCCTCAAGGTCGCGAAGGCGCTCGCCGCGATGTCCGGGCGCGAGCACGTGCTGCCGGACGACGTGCAGGGGCTGACCCTCCCGGTGCTCGCCCACCGCCTCATCCTCGGCACCGAGGCCCGGCTGAGCGGCACCACCGCGGAGGAGGTCGTGGAGGAGATCGTCCAGCGCACCCCGGTCCCGGGACCGCACGCCGCGCCCGCGCGCGCCGCGGCGTTCCGTCCCGTCTCCGGCCGCGGCCGGTAGAGGAGCCGGCCGTGGTGAGCGACACCGCGACCGCCGGGCCGACGGAACGCGAGAGCCCGTCGACCCCCGGCGCCCTGCAGCGCCTCGCCCGCGTCCGCCTCACCGGCCGCGGCACGGCGCTGCTGTGCGCCGGGCTCGCGCTCGCCGCCTGCGGCGTGCTCCTCGAGCTGCCGGACATCACCGGGCTCGGCAGCGCCGCGGTGCTCGCCGTCGCGTTCGCCTGGGCGGTCATGGGCCTCCAGCGCCTCGACGCCGGGCGCGGCGCGCTCGTCGTCACCCGCGCGCTGACCCCCCACCCCGTCGTCCGCGACCAGTCGACCGCCGTCCGGCTCGTCGTGGGGGCGCGAGCACGCACGGGGGCGGCGTACGAGCGGCTCGCCCGCCTGCGGCTCTCCGAGCAGGCGGCGCACGAGCTGGCCGGACCCCACGGCATCCGGGCGCGCGTCACCGCGCACCCCGACCGCATCGCCGTGGGCTACACGCTGACCCCCGCCCGCCGCGGCCGCTGGGCGCTCGGGCCCCTGCTCACCACCCGCACGGACGTCTTCGGCCTGGTGCGGACCACCCAGCCGCTCGGCGACGCGACGCACGTGGCCGTCCGGCCGCGCACCGTCGACCTGCCCACCCGCACCCGCGTCCGGGGCGACGTGGACCGTGCCGCGACGGGCGCCCGCCTGGCCGCCTCCGACGACTCGGTGCTGCGCGAGTACGTGGCCGGCGACGACCCGCGGCGCGTGCACTGGGCGGGCTCCGCCCGGCAGGGCCGCCTCATGGTCCGGGCCGACGAGAGCGCCGGGGTCCGGCCCGTCACCGTGCTCCTCGACCGGTCGCTGCTGGCCCCGCCGCCCGACACCCGCACCGGCGGATGGCCCTCCCAGCGCACGCTGCACCGGCAGGAGGACGGCGAGCGGGCCGTGGAGCTCGCCGCGTCGATCGCCGTGTCGTTCCTGGAGGCGGGGCACCCGGTACGCCTGGTGCCCACCGGGCGTACCGTCGTCGCCCCCGGCTTCGTCACCGGCTCCCTCACCGGCCGCGGCGCCGTGCTCGACGCCGCCGTGGACATCCAGGGGCACCGTGCGGCGAGCGAGGCCGACGACGCGATCACCGCCACGGTCCGGGCCCTGCGGGTGAGCCGCACCCAGGCCGAGATCACCGTGGGCGTCCTGGCGCCCGTGCCTGACGGCGCCCGTCACGACCTGGCCCGGATGGCGGCCGAGGGCACCTGCTGGGCGGTCGTGGTCCCGCCCCGGTCCGACGGCGACGACGGCGGGCGGACCGCCGCCGACCTGCGACAGGCCGGGTGGCGGGTCGCCGTCTGTGCCGCGGGCACGGAGCCGGACCGCGCCTGGGCCAGCCTCATGGAGCGTGCCGCATGATCCCCGCCCACGCGGGCCCCGTCGTCCGCACGGTGACCACCGGCGTGCTCGTCGCCGTCGCGGTCGCCGCCTCGATGCTCTCCCTCACGACCGTCGTGCTCGCGGGGCCGTGGGTCCGTGCCGGCCTGCTCGGGGTCGCACTCGTCTCGGCCACGACCATCACGACGCGGGTCATGATCGAACGGCGGGGCCGACGCCGCCGCACCGCGGGACGGGAGCCGGGGTCGGTGCTGCCGACGCTGGCCGGGGCCGTCGTGGCGGGGTGGTACGTGCTCGCGCGGTACGGCGGTCCGACGTCCGACCTGAGCCTCGTCGTCACCCCGCAGCACCTCGGCCGCGCCACCGCGCGTCTCGGAGACGCCGGTGAGATCGCCCGCTCCGAGGTGGCCCCCGTCGACGGCACCCTGCCGATCGCCCTGCTCGCCGTCGGCGGGACGCTGCTGGTGCTGCTGCTCGCCGACGTGCTCGCCGGCGGGCTGCGACGGCCCGCGGCGGTCGGCGTCCCGCTGCTCGCGCTGTGGGGCCCTCCCCTGGTCCTGACGGGCGAGGTCCCGTGGGGGGTCTTCGTCGTCACGGTCAGCGCGCTGCTCCTGCTGCTCACCATCGACGGTCCCGTCGGCGCCCGGGCGCGACGCCGCGCGGAACGGCCGCCGGCCCCGGTCCGCCGGGCCGAACGCTCCCGGGCGCTCGTCACCACGCTCGCAGCGATGAGCGTGGCGATCACCGCGGGCCTGGTGGGCAGCGCGTCGGGCGCGCTCCCCGGAGCGGCGGGCGGCTGGTACCGCGCCTTCACCACGACGGGCGACACCATCCGCCTGGCCGAGGACCTCGACATCCTCTCCAGCCTCACGGAACGGTCGGACGCCGTCGTCCTGCGCTACTCCGGGCCGGAGGCCGACGTCGGCCCCTTGCGCAGCTACACCGCGACCGCCTTCGACGGCCGGCGGTGGCAGCGCGGCGAGGAACGCGACGGCCAGCCGTTCGACGCCGACGACGTCCTGTGGCCCGAGGACCCTCCGACCACCGGCGACCCGCTGGAGGTGGCGGTGACCGTCGGCGAGCTCCGCGACGACAAGCTGCCCCTGCCGATCGACCCGCGGAGCGTCGAGGCGCCCGAGCCGTGGGGTTACGACACCTCCCGGGACGAGGTCGTCGGCGGTCTGACCGACAGCGGCGACGCCTACACGCTGGGCGTCCTGCCCCGAGACCTGTCGCCCGAGACCCTCCGGTCGGCGCCCACGACGGACGTGGACCCGGCGCTCACCGAGCTGCCGGACACCGCTCACTCCGAGGACATCGCCGAGACGGCGCGCGAGGTCACCGCCGACGCGCAGACCCCGTACGACCAGGCCGTCGCGATCCAGCGTTGGTTGCGCAACCCCGGCACGTTCACCTACTCGACGACCCTGCCGCGAGGCGGCACCGGCGACCCGGTGTGGGACTTCCTGCAGCACCGCACGGGCTACTGCATCCAGTTCGCCACCACCATGGTGGTGATGGCCCGGTCGCTGGGCATCCCCACGCGCATGGCCGTCGGCTACCTGCCCGGGGACCGCTCCGACGACGGGGTCTGGGAGATCACCGGGCAGGACTCGCACGCCTGGCCAGAGGTCTACTTCCCCGACACCGGGTGGGTGCGTTTCGAGCCGACGCCCGCACAGCAGACCGGCTCGGCACCCGATTACACCGTGCCGGAGTCCGGCGGTGGACCGGCCCCGGTTCCCACCGGGAACGACCTCGAGAACCGTCGGCCGGTGTCCGAGGCACCGCAGGAGCAGGAACCTCCGGCGTCAGCCCCCGCCGATGCCGTGACCCCCGTCGACGAGGGTGTGCCCGCGTGGGTGTGGATCACCACCAGCCTCCTGCTGGCAGGCCTGGTGGGCGCGGTCGTGGCGCTCGTCCTGCGCCGGCGCCGGGAAGCGCCACCTCTCGATCCGGAACGCGCCTGGCAGGAGGTGCTCGGGGCGCTCGACGCGGGCGGCGTGAGCCTGCCGCCCCCCACGACCCTGCGCCGAGCCCCTCGGGCGATCGCCGAGCGGGTGGCGGAGCGCACCGGCACGGCTCTCGACGACGACCTGGTCGCCGACCTCGGCACCCTCGCCGGCGCCACGGAAGCGGCGCGCTACGCACGGGACCCGGACCTGCCGACGCCCGGTGAGCTCACCGAGCTCACCTCGTCGGTCAGGGACGAGCTGACGCAGCTCCTCCGGTCGTCCTGAGGAGGGTCAGCTCCCCTGCTGCCGGCGGCGCTCCCACCGCTCCTCGAGCCGGGAGAGGAACCCGTCGTTCTTCGCGCCGCGCGCGGGCCGGCCGGTGTTGGCGGCGGGCCGGGGGTTGTTCGTCGCGGGACGGGCGTGGCCCGGCGTCGAGGAGGGGTCGACCGACCCGTCCTCGCGGACCACCCCTGTCGGTCCCGACTTGCGAGGGGAGGAGAACGCGTACGCCACCCCCGCGAACATGAGCACGAAGCCGACCACCCCGACCCATGTCTGCGACGTCGAGACTCCGACGACGAGCAACAGCAGGCCGGCGACGACGCCGACACCGGCAAGGACGTAACGCATCGGCGACTTGCGGCGCGCCTGTTGGAGGGTGCTGGCCAGACGCGGGTCATCGCTGCTCAGAGCGCGCTCCATCTGCTCCAGCACCCGCTGCTCGTACTCGGACAGAGGCATCGAGTCCCCCGGGTCTCGCGGTGGAACGTTTACCCCCTCAGGATAGGCCCGCAGCGGGCGGCACGGTAGTCGGCGTGGAGGAATCCCCCCGCCGGGGGTCGCCGGCGCCGAGACGGATCGCCGATCGGCCGAACTTCTCCCTGACCGCGTCGAGGGTCACCTCCACCTCGCGGCGCGCGTCATGACGCGCGTCCAGCGACTCCTCCAGGGTCTGCTGCTCAGCCAATCCCTCCCTGACCTGCAGGTTCTCTCCACGGACGCCGACCAGGCGCACGGGTAGCCCGCGCAGGTCGGCAGCCGCCAGCAGCTCACGCGCGACGAGGTAGACCTCACGCGCGACGTCGGTCGGGGTGCTGAGCGTCCGGGCCCTGGTCAGGGTGCGGAAGTCGCTCGTGCGAACCTTCACGGACACCGTCCGGGCGACGATGCCCTGGTGCCGCAGGCGCGCTGCCACCCGGTCGGCCAGCTCGAGCACCCGCTTCTCGACCGCACCGATGTCCCAGAGGTCATGGGCGAAGGTCGTCTCCGCACCGATGCTGCGCTCCTCGTGGCCCGGGACCACGGGGCGCGGGTCCCTTCCCCAGGCGAGGTCGTGCAGGTGCGCACCGGAGACGCTGCCGACGGCCGCCTGGAGCGTCGGCACGTCGGTGTCGGCCAGCTCCGCGACCGTGGTGATGCCCCACCGCGCGAGCGCCTGCTCCGTCTTGTCCCCCACGCCCCACAGGGCGCCGACCGGGAGCGTCCGCAGGAACGCGACGGTGGCGTCGGCCGGCACCAGCATCATGCCGTCGGGCTTGGCGTGCGTGGAGGCGAGCTTGGCCACGAACTTGTTGCGCGCGACACCCACCGAGCAGGTGATCCCGTGCCGCGCCTGGACCCGTTCGCGGAGCCGGGCCCCGATCTCCGTCGGGCTGCCGAGCCGGCGGCGCGCACCGCTCACGTCGAGGAACGCCTCGTCGACGGAGACGCGCTCGACCAGGGCGGTGATCTCCCCGAGCATCCCCATGACCGACTCGGACACCTGCTGGTACAGCCCGTGCTCCGGGGGGACGACGACGGCGTGGGGGCACAGGCGCAGCGCCGCGGCCATCGACATGGCGGAACGCACCCCGAAGGCCCGCGCCTCGTAGGTCGCCGCCAGGACGACCCCGCGCCCCTGGCCGCCCACGATCACCGGGCGCCCGCGCAGCTCCGGGCGGCGTGCCAGCTCGCACGACGCGAAGAAGGCGTCCATGTCGACGTGCAGCACCGAGGTCCCCGACTCGTCGGAGCCCCAGTCGCGAAACGCCCCCGGCGCCCGCGGGCCTCGGCTCACGACGCCGCCGGAGTCAGGTCGAGCGGACGGGCGAAGCCGGCGTCCGGGTCGACCAGGATGCCGACCTCGTCACGGAAGTCCTCCGCGCAGGCCACGAGCTCCGCGGCCCGCCGGGCATCCACCTGCTCGCCGTGGCCGGCGTCGACGGCCGCCCGAAGCCGCGCCCCCGACGCGAAGTACCCGGACCACGTCGCCAGGTCCGGCTCCACGCGCGCGAGCATGTCCCACACCGACCGGGCGCCCGACCGGGGCGAGGGTCGGCCCCGCAGCGCGACGACCGCGGCCGCCGCCCGCAGCGCCGCCAGGTGCGCGTGCACGAACCGCTCCGCCGGGTCGTCGGTGGCCGTGGCGGCCGCCAGCTCGAGGTCGGAACGGGCCAGGAGGCGGGCCACCTCCGGGTCGACCCCGTGCCACGGCCGGACCGTGGGTGTGCGGGAGCCGCGGGGCGCCGCCCCACCGTTCGACGCACGCGCCTGTGTCCGGACCTCGTGGGCCCTCGTCCGAGCCGCCATCGTGCACCTCCCGTGCTCCGCGGTCCCCCGCGCTCGTCCAGTGTCGAACACCTGTTCGAACCTGTCAATCCTTCGCCCGGCGCCGAGCAGGGAGACTGGTGCCATGCCCCGCACCTCCCGCTCCGGCGCCGCACGCGCGCAACGCCGTCCCGGCCGACGTCACCCAGGATCGCGCGAGGCACCGACACTTCCCGCCGGAGCCGTCGCCATCGACACCGGATCGGCAAGCGTCGAGCGCGACCCGGACCGGCCGCACCTGGTGACGCTGCACGTCAACGGCGTGCCCAGCTCGGCACTCGACCTCGACGACCCCGGCTTCCTCGCCTTCGAGTACATGCAGCAGATGGCCGCCGTCCTGGCCGCCATGCCGGGCGGGCCCCTGCGGGTGCTGCACCTCGGCGCCGCCGGGTGCGCCCTCGCCCGGCACGTCGAGCACGAACGCCCCGGCTCGCGCCAGCTCGGCGTGGACATCGACGCCCGGCTGCTGGCCCTGGTGCGCGAGTGGTTCGACCTGCCGCGCTCCCCGGCCCTGCGGCTGCGGGCCGACGACGCCGGCCGGGCGCTGGCCTCCGTGCGCCCGGCGTCGTTCGACGTCGTCGTGCGCGACGTGTTCGCCGGCGACCGCACACCCGACCACCTCGCCGACGCCGCGTTCGCGCACGCCGCGCACCGCGCCCTGCGGCCCGGCGGGGTGCTGCTGGCGAACTGCGCCGACCGGCCGCCGCTGAGCCTCGCCCGCCGCGAGGTCGCGACGCTCGCCGGCGTCTTCGGGGCCGACGCCGCCGACGCCGGCAGGCTCGCCGCCGTCGCCGAGCCGGGGGTGCTCAAGGGCCGGCGCTACGGCAACGTCGTGCTGGCCGCGGTACGTGCGCCCGCCGGCGACGCCGACCCCGGGCCGGAGGGCGACCCGGCCGACGCCACGGACGGTCGCGGCGCACCGGTGGACGCGGAGCCGGGGCTGGACCTCGCCGCACCAGCGGTCGTGCGCGCCCTGCGCTCCCTCGCCGTGCCGGCACAGCTCCTGGCCGGCGGCGACGTGACGCGCTTCGCGGGGCTCCCGGCGCCGTCCGCGGGCCACTGACAGCGGCGCACGGAGAACGGGGAACCGAGCGCGAGGCGCTCGGCCCGGGCACGACGAAGGGCCGCGACCCGGTCCGGGTCACGGCCCTTCGTCCTACCGGGGGCGTCAGAGCGGGACGACCTGCTCCGCCTGCGGCCCCTTCGGCCCCTGGGTGATATCGAACTCCACCCGCTGGGCCTCGTCGAGGGTGCGGTACCCCTGCGTCTGGATCGCCGAGTAGTGCACGAAGACGTCGGCGCCGCCGTCGTCCTGCGCGATGAAGCCGTAGCCCTTCTCGGAGTTGAACCACTTCACAGATCCCTGCGCCATGCTGATCCTTCGACCTTCCGTCCACCAGTCACGAGCACACCGGCCGGCAGCCCGTCGCTGCAAGTGGCTGCCGTCGCGCTGCGCGGTGATGCCGTTGCAACGCCGACAGTGTGGCACGGACCACACGGGTATGCCACAGATTGTCGGCATTCTCCTGTCGGTGCGGTCAGGTCGGTGCGTTCACGTCGGCGCTATCCGGCCGGCGAGTTCAGGAACCCGGGCAGACGACGTTCAGTCGTCGCCCTGCTGGGCGAGGAACCGCTCGAACTCCGCCCCCAGCTCGTCCGCCGTCGGCATGGGCGCCTGCTCGGCGAGCAGGCTCGGGCGGCCGACCGACCGGGTGAACGCGTCGTACTGCTCCTCGAGCGCCCGGACCACCGCCGCGACCTCGGACGACTCGCCGACCTGCTTCTCCACCTCGAGGGTGGTGTCGGCGGCCGCGGCCGCGAGGCCACCGGTCGCGAGGTCGAGGCCCGTGGCGCGCTCGACGTGCTGGAGCGCCACCACGGCCGCCGGGGCGTACCGCGACTGGGCGAGGTAGTGCGGGACGTGGACCGTGAACCCGAGCGCGTCGTGACCCGCCTCGCCGAGGCGCAGCTCGAGCAGCGCCGGCAACGAGCCCGGCACGCGGACGGTGCCCAGGAACGACGTGTAGTCCTCCACCAGCCCCGGCCGGGTGCCGTGCGCCGTCAGCGTCAGGGGCCGGGTGTGCGGCACGCCCATCGGGATGCCGTGGAACCCGACCGTGAGCGAGACGCCGAACCGCTCCACGAGCGAGCGCACCGCGGCGACCACCCGCTCCCACTGCAGGTCCGGCTCGGCGCCGTGGAGCAGCAGGAAGGCCGTGCCCTCGGGGTCGACCAGGTGGTCGACCGCCAGGAACGGCTCGTCGTACGCGGACCAACGGTCGGCGTCGAACGTCATCACGGCGCGCTTCGAGCGGTAGTCGAGCAGCTGGTCGACGTCGAAGGTCGCGATGCGCGTCACCTCCAGCTCGGACACCAGGTGCTCGACCGCCGTCTCACCGGCGGCACCGGCGTCCACGAAACCGCCCACGGCGTGCAGCAGCACCGGGCCGGCGGCGCCCTGGTCTCCCCGGGCCTCTCCCCGGGCGTCGAGCCCCGTGCGCGCGACCGCGTCCTCGTCGATCTCGTAGATCCCCCGCGGGTCCAGCAACGCCCCGTCCTCCTCGCGTCGAGCTCCTGCGTCGGCCCCGGCGGCCGCGCCTCGCGCGGCCGGCTCCGTGCCGGCGGGCTTCGTGCCCACTCAGGCGACAACCGCACGGGCGGCCGGATCCTTCCCGACCGCCCGCCCGGACCTGTCCCGACGCCCGCCCGGACGTTTCCCGACCGGCGTCAGTGGCGCGGGAGCCGGACCACCGTCACGAAGAAGTCGTCGATCTGGCGGACCACCTGGATGAACCGCTCGAAGTCCACCGGCTTGGTCACGTAGGCGTTGGCGTGCAGCGAGTACGACCGCAGCACGTCCTCCTCCGCCTCCGACGTCGTGAGGACGACGACGGGGATGTGCTTGAGCCGCTCGTCGGCCTTGACCGCCGCCAGCACCTCGCGCCCGTCCATCCGCGGCAGGTTGAGGTCGAGCAGGATGAGGTCCGGCGTCGGGGCTCCGGCGTGCTCGCCCTCCTGGCGCAGGAACTCCATCGCGCTCACCCCGTCGGCGACCACCGACAGGCGGTTGACGACCTTGTGCTCGTCGAACGCCTCCCGGGTCATGAGCACGTCGCCCGGGTCGTCCTCCACGAGGAGGACCTCGATCCCCGCCTGCTCGTCCGTCATGCGCGCTCCTGCCCTTCGTCGTCCGCCCGGTCGGCGGTGCCGCCGTCCCCCGTCCGCGGTGTACCGGACGCATCTTCCCAGGTCAGCGACGTGTGACGACCCTACCCGACCCGGGCCCCGGTCGCCTCGTCTGGCCCCGCGCCCGCCGGCGGTAGGGTCCACCGCACGGTCGTCCCTCCTTCGGGTGCCGGCTCCAGCCAGACCCGTCCGCCGTGGTGCTCGACCACCCGCTTGACCAGCGCGAGGCCGATGCCCGTGCCCGAGTACACCTCCTTCGGGTGCAGCCGCTGGAAGATGACGAAGACCCGCTCCGCGTACTGGGGGTCGATCCCGATCCCGTTGTCCGTGCACGAGATCTCCCAGGCGCCGGGTCCCTCCGGTCCGTCGAGGTTGCCGAGCTTGTCGTGGCCGCCCGCCGCCCGGTCCGCCTCGGCATCGCCCACCCACCGGGCCGAGAGGTGCAGGTGCGGCTCGCGCTGCGGGTCACGGAACTTCAGCCCGTTGCCGACGACGTTGGTGACCAGCATGGCGATCAGCGCCGGCTCACCGCGCACCACGGGCAGCGGGTCGTGCGTGACGCGGGCGCCCGCCTCGAGCACCCGCTCCTCGAGGTCGTGCAGCACCTGTGCCAGCACCCGCTCGAGGTCGACGTCCTGCGGCGGTGCGCCCGAGCGCCCCACGCGCGAGAAGCTCAGCAGGTCCTGGATGAGGCGCTGCATCCGGCGGGCGCCGTCCGCGGCGAACTCGATGTACTGGTCGGCCCGCTCGTCCAGGCGGTCGCCGTAGCGCTTCTGCAGCAGCTGGGTGAAGGACGCGACCTTGCGCAGCGGCTCCTGGAGGTCGTGCGACGCCACGTACGCGAACTGCTCCAGGTCCCGGTTGGACCGCTCCAGCTCGGTGTTGGACCTCGCGAGCTCGCGGGCCTGGGCGGCCACCTGGGCTCGCGCGCTCTCCGTCTCGGCGTGCGACTGCCGCACCTCGGCGACCTGCTGCACCAGCTCGCGGCGCATGTGCTCGACGTCGGCCGCGAGCGCGACGATCTCGCCCGCCACCTCCCCCGTCGTCCCGTCGGGCACCTCGACGCGGATCTCGTGGTCGTGCGCACCGGTGCTCGCCTCCCGCACCGACGCCGCGAGCCGGGCGACCGGGTCCGCGACGCGCCGCTGCACGCCGCGCCACGTGACCCAGCCCATGAGCGCGACGAGCAGGACGAGGACCAGCACCACGACCAGGAGGGTCTGGTTCCACGCGCGCGCGGCGTCGATCGCGACGTCCGCGGCGTCGTCGTGCAGGAGCGCGAGCGACCGCTGGACCGCGACCAGCGCGACCGCCAGGGCGAGCAGGAGCACCGTGCCGGCGAACAGCAGCAGGCGGCCGACGACGTCGCGCAGCGCGCGCGGGCGGCTCATGCCCTGGCCCACTCGGCCGAGTCGGCGAGCATCGACGAGCGCTCGCCGACGATGTCGTTGTCGCGCCCCGTCCACCCGACGACGAGGACGGCCGCGTCGTCGGTGAGCGGCCCGCCGTGCAGCACGCGCACCTGGCGCAGCACCCGCTCCACGACCCCGACGATGCCGTGGCGCTGCAGGTCGTCGCTGACGAGCGCGTGCAGGCCCGACTGCCCCAGCCGGGGCACCCGCTCGCGCAGCGGCCCGATGGCGCCCGGCTCGGCGGCGCGCATGGTGGCGAGGCCGACCGCGTCCTTGCCGAGCCCGTCCACCTCGGCCGCCGCGACCTCGGCCTCCACGAGCCCGTCGGTGTAGACCATGAGGGCGAAGGGCCCGTCCAGCCGGACCCGGTCGGGCTCCCACCCGCCGTCCACCGGCACCCCGAGCGCCCGGCCACGACGGGTCGGCGGCAACGCGTCGCACCGCACCTGCCCGACCGGTCCCGTGATCAGCAGCGGCGGCAGGTGCCCCGCGAGGTAGACGTCGACGGACCCGCGGTCGGGCGCCACCACGACCTGGCACAGGGTGACGAAGACCTCGGGCCGGGCGCGCTCCGTGACCAGCACCCGCTCGAGGTGCCCGAGGATGTCCTGCGGCGACGTGCCCGTGAGCACGAGCGTGCGCCACGCCGTGCGCAGGGTCGCGCCCAGCGCGGCCTCGTCCGGCCCGTGGCCCGCGACGTCGCCCACCACGGACAGCACCGTGCCGTCGGCGCGCTCGACCGTGTCGAAGAAGTCCCCGCCGAGGAGGCCGCCGCCACCCGGCAGGTAGCCGACCATCACCGACACCTTGTCGTCGGTCACCAGCGGCGTGGGGAGCAGCGCGCGCTCCAGCCGCGCCGTCTCCTCGGCCCGCACCTCGCTGCGGTACAGGGCTCGCTGCTGGGCCGCCGAGCGCCGCCGCTGGAGCGCGTAGCGCAGGGAGCGGCCCAGCAGGCCCGAGTCCGTCTCCCCCTTGACCAGGTAGTCGTCCGCCCCCGCGGCGACCGCCGCCAACCCTTGGTCGACGCCGGCGTGACCGGTGAGCACCACGAGCGCCGGCAGGTCCCACGCGCGCTCGGCGACGGCCCGCAGGCGCTGCACGGTCGTGAGCCCCACGGCGTCCGGCAGACCCAGGTCGAGCAGCACGCAGTCCACGGAGCCGACGGGGCCCGGCATGTCCAGCGCTTCCTCCGCCTCGGCGACGGTGCGCGCCCGGCGCAGCTCCACCTCGACGCCCGCGTCGTCGAGCAGCTCGGTGACCAGCAGGGCGTCCGCGTCGTCGTCCTCGACGAGAAGGACGACCGCCACCACGTCCTCGGCCGGGTCCTCGGACCCGGTCTGCAGGACGTCGCCGCTGCTCATGGCGGCGATCCTAGCCCGGCACGGCCTCGCGGGGGCAGGGGCAGGCCCGGCGCGTCGCCCGCGACGGTCCCACGGGCACCCCGGCGTCTGCAATGATGGTCGGCCGCACCGGCGCGCCGCGCGCGCCGCGGCACCACCGGGCACGACCACCAGGGACGCAGGGAGGATGCGTGGCGGGCAGGCAGGACGAGCTGGTACGCGAGCAGGCGGTGGTCGACCGCCTCTACGACCGGCTGGACGAGCTGCGGGCCTCGACCCGGGCACGCCTCGCCGCGGTCCGGCGGGAGGGCTCGGTCGGGACGCCGCAGAACCGCAGCGAGCGGGACGCCTTCGCGACCCTGTACGAGGACCGTGCGGCCCAGCTCGACGCGGTCGAGGACCGCCTCGTCTTCGGCCGCCTCGACCTCTCCGACGCCACCACCCGGTACGTGGGCCGGATCGGCCTCGCCGACGACGAGCACCGCTCGCTGCTGACCGACTGGCGCGCCCCCGCCGCCACCGCGTTCTACCGCGCCACGGCGCTGCACCCGGGCGACGTCCGCCGGCGGCGGCACCTCGTGACCCAGCGGCGGTCCGTCACCGGCGTCGAGGACGAGGTCCTCGACCTCGACGCCCTCGCGGACGACGGCGGGGGCGTCCCGGACGGCGACGGCGTCCTCGCCGCGTCCTCCCTGTCGGGCGAGGGCGCGCTCCTGGCCTCCCTGGCGAGCCGGCGCACCGGCCGCATGACCGACATCGTCGCGACCATCCAGGCGGAGCAGGACCGCATCATCCGGGCCGACCTCGCCGGCGCGCTCGTCGTGCAGGGCGGGCCGGGCACGGGCAAGACCGCCGTCGCGCTGCACCGCGCGGCCTACCTCCTGTACGCCCACCGCCGCCTGCTGGAGCGCAGCGGCGTGCTCCTCGTCGGACCCAGCCGCGCGTTCCTGCGCTACATCGACCAGGTGCTCCCGTCGCTCGGTGAGACGGGCGTCGTGGCCACGACCATCGGCGAGCTCGTGCCCGGGGTGCGGGCCACCGCGACGGAGCGTCCGGCGGTCGCCGAGATCAAGGGGCGGCTGCTCTGGCGGGACGTCGTCCGCCGGGCCGTGCGCGCCCGCGAGCGGGTTCCCGCCGCGGACCTGCCGGTGCGCGTCGAGGGCCACGACTACGTGATCCGCCGGCGCGACGTGCGCGACGCGATCGCCCGCGCGCGCCGCAGCCACAAGCCGCACAACGAGGCGCGGCCGGTCTTCGTGCGCGAGATGCTGTCGAAGCTGGTGGACCAGTACCGCGCGGACGTCGACAGCGAGCTGACGCCCGAGGACGTCTCGATGGTGACCGAGGACCTGCGCGCCCACCGCGAGGTGCGCGTCGCCCTCAACCTCGCCTGGTTCCCGCTCACCCCCCAGCGGCTCGTCTCGGACCTGTTCGCCAAGCCCCACCGCCTCGCGGAGGCGGCGCCGGAGCTGACCGCGGCCGAGCGCGAGCTGCTGCGCAGGCCGGCCGACTCCCCCTGGACCGACGACGACGTGCCGCTGCTCGACGAGGCGGCGGAGCTGCTCGGCGAGGACGACTCGCTCGCCCGGGCCGAGGCCCGCGCCCGCGAGGCCGAGCGGGCGGCCGAGCTGGAGTACGCACGGTCCGTCCTGCAGTCCACCGGCGCCGGCGGCGGGCTCGTCGACGCCGAGACCCTCGCCGCCCGCTTCGAGACCACGGGGCCGCGGCTGACCACGGCGGAACGGGCCGCCACGGACCGGTCCTGGACGTACGGGCACGTCGTGGTCGACGAGGCACAGGAGCTGTCCCCCATGGCCTGGCGCGCCCTCGTGCGCCGGGTCCCGACCCGCTCGATGACCGTCGTGGGCGACGTCGCGCAGACGTCGTCGGCCGCCGGGGCGCGGTCGTGGGCCGAGGCGCTCGACCCCGTGCTGCGCGGGTCGTGGCGGCTGGAGGAGCTCACCGTGAGCTACCGCACCCCGGCGGAGGTCGCGGACGCCGCGCAGCGCATGGCCGCGGCGGCCGGCCTGCCGACGTCGCCGCTGACGGCGGCCCGTCAGGTGGACGGCTCGCTGGAGCTGACGCGTGTGGCGCCGGCCGCCGGTTCCGGGCATCCCGGGCTCGCCGGGGAGGCCGTCGCCCAGGCGACCGCGGTGGCGCGCACCTTCGTCGCGGCCGACGGCTCCGGCCGGGTCGCCGTGATCGCCGCGGCGGACCGCGTCACCGGGCTGAGCGACGCCCTGGCGGCGGCCCTGCCCGAGGCGCTCGGTCAGCCCGAGGCCGAGCGCCTGCTCGCGCAGCGCCCGGAGGACGCGCAGCTGCTCGTGCTGGACCCGCGCTCCGCGAAGGGTCTCGAGTTCGACGCCGTCGTCCTGGTGGAGCCGGCGGCCGTCGTCGACGGGGACGGCGGGGCGTCCGACCTCTACGTCGCCATGACCCGTCCGACCCAGCGGCTCGTCGTCGTCCACTCCCGGTCGCTGCCCGAGGGGATCGTCGAGCGGGTCGCCGCGTGAGACAGGTTTGTCCCCGGCGGGCGGACGGCGCACCATAGGCGGGTGCTGCGAGCCCTTCTCCTCGAGAACGTCCACCCTGTTGCCGCCCAGAATCTCCGCGACGCGGGGATCGAGGTCGTCGAGCGCTCCGGGGCGCTCGACGAGAACGAGCTGATCGAGTCCCTCGCGGACGTCCAGATCCTCGGCATCCGGTCCAAGACCCAGGTCACCCGCAAGGTGGTCGAGAACGCGCCCGGGCTGCTGGCGGTCGGCACCTTCAGCATCGGCACCAACCAGATCGACCTCGCCGCGGCCGCCGCGCACGGCGTCGCCGTCTTCAACGCCCCGTACTCCAACACCCGGTCGGTCGTGGAGCTCGCGCTCGCCGAGATCATCGCCCTCACCCGCCGCCTCACCGTGCGGGACAAGGCCCTGCACGACGGCGTGTGGGACAAGACCGCGGAGGGCGCCCACGAGGTCCGCGGGCGCACGCTCGGCATCATCGGGTACGGCAACATCGGGTCCCAGCTGTCCGTGCTCGCCGAGAACCTCGGGATGCGCGTGGTCTTCTACGACGCCGCCGAGAAGCTGGCCCTGGGCAACGCCCACCGGGTGGAGACGCTCGACGAGCTGCTGGCGGTCGCCGACGCGGTGACGATCCACGTCGACGGGCGACCGGGCAACGCGGGCCTGTTCGGGGCCGACCTCTTCGACCGCATGAAGCCCGGCGCCATCTTCCTCAACCTGTCGCGCGGGTTCGTGGTGGACGTCGCCGCCCTCCGGGAGCACATCCTGTCCGGGCACCTCTCGGGCGCCGCGGTCGACGTCTTCCCGACCGAGCCCAAGAAGCGCGGCGACGGCTTCGCCTCCGAGCTGCGCGGGCTGGACAACGTCATCCTCACGCCGCACGTCGGCGGGTCGACCGAGGAGGCCCAGGAGGCCATCGGCGAGTTCGTCTCCAAGAAGGTGCGCGACTACGTGCAGACCGGCTCGACGACGCTCTCCGTCAACCTGCCGAACCTCCAGCTCGAGCACACCGGCGTGGGCCGCATCATGCTCCTGCACCGCAACGTGCCGGGCGTGCTGGCCGCCGTCAACCAGGTCTTCGCCGACCACGGAGCCAACATCGAGGCGCAGATGCTCGCCACCCGCGGCGACCTCGGGTACGTGGTCACCGACATCTCGGACGTCACCCAGCGCGGCGCCTCCGTGAAGCTCCAGGAGATGGCCTCCACGGTCCGGCTGCGGATCCGCGACGCCTTCGAGCGGCCCGAGTTCCCGCCCGGGCCCGCCGCGGGCTGAGCGGCACCTGCCGAGACACGTCGAGGGCGCCCCGCGCTTGCGGGGCGCCCTCGCGCGTCGTCGCGGCCCGTGCGACAGGCCGGACGACCTAGCTGTACCCGGCCACGAGGTTGGTTACAGCCGGCTGAGCGGGGGTAGTCCGCCGAGGGCTTGGTGGCGACGTCGGGTGTTGTAGTACTCGATCCAGGGTGCCAGGGCGGCGGCGCGTTCGTCGTTGGAGGTGAAGACCTGCCGGTAGGCCCACTCGGTGGCCAGGGTCCGGTTGAGGCGCTCGACCTTGCCGTTCTGCCAGGGGCAGTGCGGCTTGATGAACTTCTGCCGGATGCCGTGGGCGGCGCAGATTTCGCGCAGCGACCAACGGTAGGCCCAGGCGTTGTCGGTCATGAGGCGTTCGATCCGGGTGATGCCGTGGTGGGCGAAGTGGGCGATCGCGCGGTTCAGGAAGGCCGCGCAGGTGGTGCCCTTCTCGTCGGCCAGGGTCTCGGAGTAGGCCAGTCGGGAGTGATCATCCACGAGCGAGTGGACGTAGTCGTAGCCGATCGGGGACTTGTCGGTGCGGGACTGGTGGTTCGACGTGCTCCCGCCTCGGCCTCGCCAGCCGCCGCCGTCGGGGATACGGCCGAGCTTCTTGACGTCCATGTGGACCAGCTCGCCGGGCCGGTCGCGCTCGTAGCGCACGGTAGTCGTCTTCGAAGCCCGCAGCCGTTCGCCGGTCATCGGGTCCAGGAGCGCCAGGTGCGGCATGTCGTGACGGGCCAGGATCCGCGAGACCGTCCGGGCCGGCACACCGGCCTCGGCCGCGATCCAGTCCCGTCCGCGCCGCTCGACCCGGCGCATCGCCACCACCTTCGCCTCGACCTTGGCCGGTGTCTTGGTCGCGCACCGGTGCGGGCGTGAGGACCTGTCGGCCAGTCCGGCTTCGCCCTCGGTGGCGAACCGGGCCAACCAGTGCCGGACGCACTTGCGTGAGACTCCCATCGCGGCAGCGATGTGGGCTTGCTTCCAACCCTGCCGGCGACGTTCGACGATCAGCATCCTGCCGCGAACGGTCAGGCGGGCATTAGCGTGGGACACGAGGACCTCCGGACTGGTGAAGGCGTCAGACATCTCCACTAAGCCCGGAGGTCCTCCCTTCGACAACCGGAACTGGCACCAACCTCGTGGCCGGGTACACCTAGCCGGACTTGCGCCGGAACATCTTCTGCACGGGCCCTGCGGTCTCGGAGCCGTGGACCGAGCCCGTGTTCCGGTCGGACCCTGCCGACGGGTGCCGGGCGGCGTTCTTCTTCTCGAGCGCCTCGCGGAACTTCGCCTTCGTGTCCTCGCTGGGCGTCGTGTCCTGGCTGTCCTTCGCGGGCTCCGGGTTACTCTCTGCCGTCATCGCGACCACCTCGTCCGTCTCGTCGGGGTGTGCGTGCTGACGTCGACCGTCCGCAGCACCTGATCCCGCCCAGCATGGTGCACCCGATCCGGGTGCGCCACAGTTTTCCGTCCCTCGTCAGCCCCGATGTCCGTCGTCAGCCCCGCACCGGGGTCTCGTCGTCGGTGGACCCCTCCTCGCCGGTGGAGGCGCCGGCCGCGCCCTGCCCGTCCGTGCGCACCCCGTCGGGGGCCTCGGGGTCGGCCCCGTCCCGGACGCCCGTCCCGTCCGCGTCGCGCTGCGCCGCCCGCGCCGCACGCTCGGCCCGCTCGGCCCGCTCGGCCCGCTCGGCCCGCAAGGACGTGATGGCGCTCTCGAAGTCCTCCAGGGAGTCGAAGTCCTGGTAGACGCTCGCGAAGCGCAGGTAGGCCACCTCGTCGAGCTCGCGCAGCGGGCCGAGGATCGCCAGTCCCACCTCGTAGGCGTCGATCTCGGGGCTGCCAGTGCCCCGCAGCGTCTCCTCGACCTTCTGCGCGAGGAGAGCCAGGTCGTCCGCGCTCACCGGCCTGCCCTGGCACGCCTTGCGGACCCCGGAGACGATCTTGTCCCGGCTGAACGGCTCGGTCGCCCCGGAGCGCTTGACGACGGAGAGGCTGGCTGTCTCGATCGTGGTGAAACGCCGCTGGCATGCCGGGCACTGGCGACGCCGACGGATGGTGGTGCCGTCGTCGGACGTCCTGGAGTCGACGACGCGGGAGTCCGCGTGGCGACAGAACGGGCAGTGCATCGGATTCTCCTGCGCTCGGTGCCGGACCGGCGCCCGGCTGCCGACAACGTAGGCGGGGACCCGTACCCCGCGCAACACGCCGGCCGCCCGACGAGGCCGTCACTCGAGCGGGAGGAGAACCACCTGCCCGACCTGCAGGTCGGCCGAGTCGAGCTCGTTGAGGTCCCGCAGGTCCGCCACGACCTCCCGCACGTCCTGCTGCCCCCCGGCGATCACGCGCGCGTACTCCCACAGCGACTCCCCCGGCGCCACGGTGTGCAGGCGGACCTCGAGCGGTCCGCCCGGGGACCCGGCCACCGCCTGCTGCCCCACCAGCCCGGCCGCCGCGACGACGAGGACCGTGAGCAGGACGACCACGAGGCGCCCGCGGCGGGTCAGGCGGAGGCCGCCGAGCCCGAGGAACCCGGGAGCGTGGGGGGTGCTGGCCATGATGGTGGTCCTCTCGTCCTGGCGGGGCCGGTCGTCGCGGGCCGCCGGGCCCGCCCTGACCGATCGAACATCCGTTCGTCGAACACCTGTACCAAGGTGTAGCACACGACGGCGACACGGTCGAGCATTTCTCGAACAGATGTTTGATGCCGGGGACGATCTGACCTAGAGTGACAGCAGCACGATGGAGGGTTTGTCGGATTTCAGGCGTCGATCGACGGGAGAACGTCATGACGAGCGGACGGGACGAGGCAGTCGGGACGGCCGGCCCGGCGCTGGCGTCCGTGAGCGAGCTCACGCCGGGCGCCGACCGGCTGACGCCGCGACAGCGGCGCGTGCTGGACACCATCCGTGAGTCCGTGGAGTCCCGCGGGTACCCCCCGACCATGCGCGAGATCGGCGTGGCCGTCGGCCTCGCGAGCCCGTCGTCGGTCAAGCACCAGCTCACCACCCTGGAGCGCAAGGGCTACCTTCGCCGCGACCCCAACCGGCCGCGCGCGATCGAGGTGGTCGACCCGGAGGCGGAGGCCACGGTCGACGCCCTGACGCCGGGCGCCAGGCCCGCGCTCCAGTCCGTCCTCGCCGAGTCGCCGGACGACGAGACCCCGGCGCCGTCGTACGTGCCCCTGGTGGGACGCATCGCGGCGGGCGGCCCGATCCTTGCCGAGCAGGTCGTGGAGGACGTCTTCCCGCTCCCGCGACAGGTGGTCGGTGACGGCGAGCTGTTCCTGCTCAAGGTCGCGGGCGACTCGATGATCGACGCCGCCATCTGCGACGGCGACTGGGTCGTCGTGCGACGCCAGCCCGTGGCCGAGAACGGCGAGGTGGTCGCGGCCATGATCGACGGCGAGGCCACGGTCAAGACCTTCAAGCAGTCGGACGGTCACGTCTGGTTGCTGCCCCAGAACACGGCCTACGCGCCGATCCCCGGCGACGCCGCCCAGGTGCTCGGCCGCGTGGTGGCGGTCCTGCGCAGCCTCTGACCTGCGGGCTGCGACCCGACGGCTCCGACGCGCGGAGCGGACGGGCAGTGGGTCAGAGTCCGAGCCGCGCCTGGACCTCGCGCATGCTTCGGGCGGAGGCGCGCAGCCCTGCGACCTCGTCGTCCGACAACGGCGTGTCGATCGTCTCGGCGACGCCGCGCCGGTCCACGAGCGACGGCACGGACAGGCAGACGTCGCTGATGCCGTAGAAGTCGTCGAGCCGCGACGACACGGACATCACCCGGTGCTCGTCGTTGAGGATCGCCTCGATGATGCGCGTCGCGGCGAGCCCGACGGCGTAGTTCGTCGCCCCCTTGCCGGCGATGACCCGGTACGCGGACGACACGACGTCCTCCGCGATGCGCTGTCTCGCGGCGGCGTCGAGGGGCTCGTGGTCGCTGAACGGGCGCCAGTCCAGCAGCGGCACTCCCGCGATCGTCGCCGAGCTCCACAGCACGATCTCGGTGTCGCCGTGCTCCCCCGCGATGTTGGCGTGCACGTTACCGACCGCGACGCCGCAGTGGCGGGCGACGGCGTCGCGCAGCCGGGAGGAGTCCAGCACCGTGCCGCTGCCGAGCACCCGCTCGTGCGGAAGGCCGCTGATCTGCTGCGCCGCGTAGGTCACGACGTCGACCGGGTTCGTCACCATGAGGAAGACCGCGTCGGGAGCGACCTCGACCAGCCGGGGCAGGAGCGTGCGCGTCAGGCTCACGGTGGCCTCCGCCAGGTCCAGCCGTGACTGCCCGGGCTGCTGCTTCGCTCCCGCCGTGACCGCCACCACGTCGGCGCCGCGGCAGATCTCCAGGTCGTCGGAGCCGTCGATCTCCGCCTGCGGGATGAACATGCTCCCGTGCCGGAGGTCGAGCACCTCCGCCTCCACCTTGGACCGGTTGATGTCCGTGAGGACGACCGAGCGGGCGGCGCCGCGCGCGAGAGCCGCGTACGCGAGCGTCGCGCCCACCGCCCCGGCGCCGACGATCGCCAGCTTGGTCGTGCCGCGCGTCTCCGGGCGGGCTGCGGCCGGGGTCAGGGGCGAGGACGAGGCTTCGGGCACGCCTTCAGGCTAGGTGTCGAGCCGGCGGAGCGCAGCACGGGCGAGGTCGCCGTCGGTGGTCGGCCAGAAGTCGGGCATCGACCGGGTGAGGAACGTGCAGTACCGGGCCGTGGCCAGCCGGGGGTCGAGCACCGCGACCACGCCCCGGTCCGCCGACGTCCGCACCAGGCGGCCGGCGCCCTGCGCCAGGAGCAGTGCCGCGTGCGTCGCCGACACCTGCATGAAGCCGTTCCCGCCCGACTCCTCGACCGCGCGCGCCCGGGCCGCCTTGACCGGGTCGTCGGGCCGCGGGAACGGGATCCGGTCGATCAGCACCAGCTGGCAGGCGGGGCCGGGCACGTCCACCCCCTGCCACAGCGAGAGGGTGCCGAAGAGGCAGGTCGCCGGGTCCTCGGCGAACTGGCGGACGAGCGTCGGCAGCTGGTCGTCGCCCTGGCACAGGACCGGCACGTCGAGCCGCTCGCGCATCGCCTCCGCTGCCGCCACGGCCGCGCGGCGGGACGAGAACAGGCCCAGCGTGCGCCCGCCGGCGGCCTCGACGAGACCGGCGATCTCGTCGAGCTGCGCGTCGGTCGTCGGCTCCCGTCCGGGCGCCGGCAGGTGACGCGCCACGTACAGGATGCCCTGGCGGGGGTAGTCGAACGGGCTGCCGACGTCGAGTCCGGACCAGTCGGGGGTCCGGTCCGTGCCGTTCGACCCCGCGAGCCCCAGCGACCGGGCCAGCGGGTCGAACGACCCGCCGAGGGTCAGCGTCGCCGACGTGAACACCCCCGTGGCCTCACCGAGGAGGTGCGTGCGGATGAGGCCCGCGACCGCCAGCGGCGCCGCGTGCAGCCGGGTGACACCGTCCCCCGACCAGGGCGCGTGCTCGGAGGGGCGCGAGCACCACAGGACGTCCGCGGTGGTGTCCTCGGCGGCCATCCGTTCGGCGACCTCGAACAGCTGCAGCACGGCGGACTGGGCCAGCTTCAGCCCCGCGTCGGCCGCACCGGCCTCGGAGCCCGCCTTGCCGCCCGGCGCCGAGCCGCCCGCCGGCTTGAGCCTCGTCAGCAGCTCGCGGGAGGCGTCTCGCACGGCCGCGACCGCGAGGCGCAGGTCGTCGGGCAGGCCGGCGGGGAACCGCTCGGCGGGCGCGGTGGCCAGCAACGAGCCGAGCCGCTGGGACGCCTGGTCCAGCTGCTCCGTCTCCGTGCCGCCGTGGCGCCGGGCGAGGCGGGCCGCGTGCTCCACCACCGTGAGCGACAGGTCCACCGTGGCCGAGGCGGTGACCCGCTCGGCGAGCTCGTGCGCCTCGTCCACCACGACCGTGTCGTGCTCCGGCAGCACCCCGGTGTTGCCGGACGCGGCGATGCCGAGCATCGCGTGGTTGGTCACGACGACGTCGGCCTCCCGCGCCGCGGCCCTGGCCTGCTCGGGGAAGCACTCCGCCAGCAGCGGGCACCGGTTGCCCAGGCACTCCATCGCGGTCACGGACACCTGACGCCACGCCCGGTCGGGCACGCCGGGCACGAGGTCGTCGCGGTCCCCGGTGTCCGTCTCGTCCGCCCACGCGTGCAGCCGGCGCACGTGGTCGGCGAGGCGTGCGGGCTCGTCGGCCCGCCCGCCCCGCGGCCCGGCGCCCGCGGCCGTCCCGCCCGGTGCCGGGTGCTGCTCGGCGGCCGCTCCCTCGCCCGGCCCCGGGTCGGCCGGCAGGTCGAAGAGGGTCGCACCCTCGCTCGGGTAGCCGCCGGTGACCTTGTGCTTGCACAGGTAGTTGTGCCACCCCTTGAGCAGCGCCACCTTGGGCGCGCGGGGCAGCCGTGGGCCCACCGTCTCGGCGACCAGCGGAAGGTCGCGCGTGACGACCTGCCGCTGCAGCGCCAGCGTGGCCGTCGAGACCAGCACGCGGCGACCGTCCACGACGGCGTGCCGGACGGCGGGCACGAGGTACCCGAGCGACTTGCCGGTGCCCGTCCCGGCCTGGACGAGCAGGTGGCGGCCGTCCTCGACGGACTCGGCGACGGCGGCCGCCATGCGGTGCTGCCCCTCGCGCCTGCCACCGCCCAGGCCCTCGACCGCCAGGTCGAGCAGGTCGTCGGCTCGGGGCACGGTCGAGGCGTCCGGAGGAGTCACCCGACGATCCTAGGCGCGACCGCCCACGGTCGTGACGACTCCTCCACCGTCCCGCGGCACGACAGGCGGCGAGACCGCCGGCCGACCCGTCAGACCGACGCCGCCCGCAGGTCGGCCGCCAGCCCCTCGTCCACGCGGCCGTGCACCCGCGTGCCCTCGGGCAGGTGCTCGGTGCGCACCCCGCCGCCCAGCTCGTGCGCGCGGTGCACCAGGTCGCCGCGGGAGTACGGCACCACGAGGTCGACCTCGACGTGCGGGCGCGGCAGCTCGGCGGCGACGAGGGCCCGCAGCTCGGCGACGCCCTCCCCGGTGTGCGCGGAGACGACGACCGTGCGCCGCTCGCGCCGCTGGATCCGTCCCACGACCTCCGGGTCGGCGACGTCCGCCTTGTTGAGCACGACGACCTCGGGGACGTCGGCGATGCCGGGGATCTCGGAGAGGACCTCGCGCACCGCGGTGATCTGACCCTCGGGGTCAGGGTGCGAGGCGTCCACCACGTGCAGCAGCAGGGTGGCGTCGCCCACCTCCTCCAGCGTGGAGCGGAAGGCCTCGACGAGCTGGTGCGGCAGGTGCCGCACGAACCCGACCGTGTCGGTCAGCGTGTACGGCCGGCCGTCGTCGGTCCGCGCCCGGCGGACGGTCGGGTCCAGCGTGGCGAACAGGGCGTTCTCCACGAGCACGCCGGCGTCGGTCATGGCGTTGAGCAGCGACGACTTGCCGGCGTTGGTGTACCCGGCGATCGCCACGTTCGGCACGGCGTGGCGCCTGCGCTCGAGCCGCTTCGTCTCGCGAGCGGGCTTCATCGCGGCGATCTCGCGGCGCAGCTTGGACATGCGCCCCCGGATGCGCCGGCGGTCGAGCTCGATCTTGGTCTCACCGGGCCCGCGGGAACCCATGCCGGCCCCCTGCCCGCCGACCTGCCCGCCGGCCTGCCGCGACATCGAGTCGCCCCAGCCGCGCAGGCGGGGCAGCAGGTACTCGAGCTGCGCCAGCTCGACCTGGGCCTTGCCCTCCCGCGACTTGGCGTGCTGGGCGAAGATGTCGAGGATCAGGGCGGTGCGGTCGACCACCTTGACCTTGACGATGTCCTCCAGCGCGCGCCGCTGCGAGGGCGCGAGCTCGGTGTCCGCGACCACGGTGTCCGCGCCGACGGCGGCCACGATCTCGGCGAGCGACGCCGCCTTCCCGGAGCCGAGGTACGTGCCCGGGTCGGGCTTCTGGCGCCGCTGCAGCAGGCCGTCGAGCACCTCGGAGCCGGCGGTCTCGGCGAGCGCGGCCAGCTCGCGCAGCGAGACCTCGGCCTCGCGCGCCGCGGCCTCGCCGCCGTAGTAGAGCCCCACGAGCACGACCTTCTCGAGCCGCAGCTGGCGGTACTCGACCTCGGTGACGTCCTCGAGCTCCGTGGACAGCCCGGCCACCCGGCGCAGCGCGGCGCGCTCGGCCAGGTCGAGCTGGTCGCCGTCGTGGGCGGTGTGGACCGTGGTGCCCTCGGAGCGCGCCGTCCCGGCCCGGGCCAGCACCCGTGCCACCACGTCGTCCGCGATCGCCTGGGCGTCGGTCGCGTCCTCCGGGACGCCCTCGGACGTGTGCGGGGTGTCGGGGTCGGTCGGGAAACGGGTCAAGGTGCGCCTTTCGGACGGAACGGGGAGGTTCGCGAGCGGGTGCGGGGGCGGCAGGAAGCAGCCGCGTCCCGCGGTCCCTCGTACAACAAGGGTCGCACGCCGGATCGTCCCGGCACAGCGAAAATCACCGCGGGCGAACGGCCCGGGCGCCGCGTCGTCGCCCGTAGGAGTCGCCCGTAGGATCGGGCACGTGAGCGAGCAGCCGGACCACTACTTCACCGCCCGCCCCGCCTCGGACGCCGAGCGCCGGACCCTCGCGGTGCAGCTCGCGGGCCGCGAGGTCGAGGTCGACGTCGCCGCCGGGATCTTCTCCCCCGGCGGGCTGGACAAGGGCACCCGGGTCCTGCTCGACGAGGTCCCCGACCCCCCGGCGGAGGGCGACCTGCTCGACCTCGGGTGCGGGTGGGGGCCGATCGCGCTGACCATGGCGCTGCGCTCCCCCGGCGCCACCGTCTGGGCGGTGGACGTCAACGAGCGCGCGCTCGACCTGCTCCGCTCCACGGCCGACCGGCTCGGGCTGCGCAACCTGCACGCGGTGACGGCCGACCAGGTCCCGGCCGACGTCCGCTTCGCCGCCGTGTGGTCGAACCCGCCGATCCGGGTGGGCAAGGCGGCGCTGCACGACCTGCTGGGCACCTGGCTGCCCCGCCTCGCCGACGGCGGCGACGCGCGGCTGGTCGTGGCCAAGAACCTCGGCGCGGACTCCCTGTCCCGGTGGATCGAGGCCGAGCTGGGCCTGCCGACCCGCCGGGAGGCGTCGTCGAAGGGGTTCCGGGTGCTGCGCGTGACCCGCTGAGCGAGCGGCCCGCCGCGCCCGTCCTCAGCGCGCCAGCAGCGGGGCGACGGCCGCGACCGCCTCGGTGGGTTCCTCGGGCATCGCCCAGAACACGTGCGCGACGCCCAGGGCGTCGAGCCGCGGCAGGTCCTCCGCGACCTGCTCCGCCGAGCCGGTCAGCGGGGTCCGCTCGTCCAGCGGTGCCGCCGTCACGGCGCCGTTCACCTGCACGACGACGGGGCCGGCGTCGGTGCCCGCCTCCCGCGCCGCCGCGCGGTAGGTCTCGATCATGCCGGTCAGCGAGACCCAGTCGAAGACGACGAGCGTCAGCCCGGCGCCGAGCCGCGCCGCGCGACCGAGCGAGGCGGGCGCGCCCGCGCCGAGCAGGAGCGTGGGACCGCCCGGGCGCACCGGCTTGGGCCCGATCTCGCACTCGGGCACGTGGTGGAACCGCCCGTCGAACCTCACGGGGTCCGGGCCCCAGACGGCCCGCATCGCCCGCAGGTGCTCCTCGAAGCCCGCGCCGCGACGCGACATCGGCACCCCGGCCGCCTCGAACTCCTCGGCCATCCAGCCCTGCCCGACGCCCGCGAGCAGCCGCCCGCCCGACAGCCGGTCGAGGGTCGCGAGGCGGCGGGCCAGGACCACCGGCGCGTGGAAGAGCCCGTCGAGCACGCTGGTGCCCAGCGCGACCCGGTCGGTCCGCGCCGCGGCGTAGGAGAGCACCTCCAGCGGGTCGTACACGCACGCGAAGCCCTCGGGCGGGTCCATCACCGGTCCGCCAGGCCCGCCCATCGCGATCGGCCGGGTCGGCCGCAGCAGTCGCTCGTTCGTCCAGACCGAGCCGAGCCCGGCCCGCTCGGCGTCCTGCGCCACCCGGAGCATCAGCTCCGGTGACGCCTGCGGTCCGCTGGTCGGCAGGCTCACCCCGAGCTGCACGCCGCTCATCCCGCTGCCCTCCCGTGGTCGGTGACGCAGGCTGTCGACGTCCTTCCGGTCGAGAGCAGTCCCGGCCGCGAGCGCTAGTGGAGGTCGACCTCACCAGTGAAGACGAGCTCGGCAGGACCCGCCAGCTCGACGTGGCCGTCGGGCAGGACCGTGACCCGGACCCGTCCGCCGGGCACCTCGACCTCCCACACGTCGGGCACCTGGGCCGACCCGTGCCCCGCCCACGTGCGCACCGCGAGCGCCGCCGCGCAGGCGCCCGTGCCGCACGAGAGGGTCTCGCCGACGCCCCGTTCGTGCACGCGCATCCGCACCCGGCCCACCGGGCGCCCGGCGGCGTCGGTGCCCTCGGCGAGCGGTACGACGAGCTCCACGTTCGTGCCCTCGACGGGCCGCGGGTCCACCTGCGGCACCTGCGTGAGGTCGGCCGCCGTCAGGTCGTCCACCTCGGGCAGCGCGACGACGGTGTGCGGGTTGCCCAGGTCGACGCTGAGCGCCGGCCGCGGGGTGGGCCATCCGGCGACGAGCACCTGCGAGTCGGCGCCCGACTCCACGGCGTCCTGCCCCCCGGGCAGCGCCCACGCACCCATGTCGACCGCGTACCACCCGTCCGGGTCCCGGCGCACGCGCCGGACCCCCGCCCGGGTGCCGAGGACCAGCTCGCCCGTCGTGAGGTCCGCGAGGCCCAGGTGCTCGGCGAACGCGGCGAAGACCCGGACACCGTTGCCGCACATCTGCGCGACGGAGCCGTCGGCGTTGCGGTAGTCCATGAACCAGATGGCCTCGGGCTCCTCCGCGAGCACGCGGTCGGCCACCTCCTCGCCGGCGCGGGCGATCGCCGCCGTCGGCACGAGACGGATGACCCCGTCCGCACCGACGCCGGCCCGGCGGTCCGTCAGGCAGCGGACCTGGTCGGCCGTGAGGCCGAGGTCCCCCCGCGTGTCCGCGAGCAGCACGAAGTCGTTCTGCGTGCCGTGCCCCTTGGTGAAACGCAGTGTCATGAGCCCAGACTACGGCGCACCGGGCCGGCTCCCGGTCGTGGCAGACGGTCGTCGTCCGCCGCGCGGACCACCGCGAGCGCGTCGTCGAGCAGGGTCGGGGACGCGGCGTCCAGCCACTGCACGCGGGGGTCGCGGCCGAACCAGCCCATCTGCTTGCGCGCGAGCCGCCGCGTGTTGGCCACGACGGCGGCCCTGGCCTCGTCGAGCGTCGACTCCCCCCGCCAGCACGCGAGCAGCTCTGCGTACCCGACGGCGCGGGCCGCCGTCGCGCCCAGGCCGGGCCCGTCGCCGCCCTGGGCCGGCGAGGCCAGGCCGCGCACCTCGTCCACGAGACCGCCGGCCCACATGCGCTCCACGCGCGCCCCCACCCGCGCGTCCAGGGCGTCGCGGTCGCAGTCGAGCCCGAGCTGCACCGCGGGCCGGACGTACTCCTGCCGCGGCAGGTTGGCGGTGTAGGGCCGCCCGGTGATCTCGATGACCTCCAGCGCGCGCACGATCCGGCGCGTGTTGGACGGCCCGATCGACGTGGCCGCCTGGGGGTCGAGGCGCGCGAGCTCGGCGTGCAGCACGCGCCGCCCCTCGGCCTCGGCCCGCGCGGCGAGCCGTTCGCGGACCTGCGGGTCGGTGCCCGGGAAGTCCATGCGGTCGAGCAGCGCGCGCACGTAGAGGCCCGAACCGCCGACGACGACGGCACGCGCCCCCCGCGCGGCGACGGCGTCGAGGTCGGCCCGAGCCTCGCTCTGGTAGCGCGCGACGGAGGCGTCCTCGGCGGGGTCGAGCACGTCGAGCTGGTGGTGCGTCACCCCGCGGCGTTCGGCCGGCGGCACCTTCGCGGTGCCCACGTCCATGCCGCGGTAGAGCTGGAACGCGTCGGCGTTCACCACCTCGGCCGGCGCGGTCGCCTCGCCCGGCTGCGCCCCGCCCGGGGACAGCGCGCGGGCCAGGTCGAGGGCGAGGTCGGACTTCCCGGTGGCGGTGGGCCCCACGACGGCGACGACGATCACGGCCCCACGGTACGTGGTCGTGACCCGGTCAGCCCCGGTCCCCGGTGCTCCACACGGTGACGTCGTAGCGGTCCGGCAGGTGCTCGTGCCCCTGCGCCGCGGAGCGGACGTCCCGCACCCACCCGGCCCGACGGGCGGCGTCCTCGAGCACCGTCGCGACGGCGTCGTCCTCGCCGGCGGCCGCCACCACGGCGTCCGCACGCGCCACCCGCTCGAGCACGACCTGCCGGTCGGCCGGCGCAGGACGCGCCGGCACCTCGACGACCTCGACGGGCTCGAGCATGCGCGCCCCGCCCCGTGCCTCCAGCGACGCCGCGAGGCACAGGAGGGCGACCGACGCCGGGACCTGCGCCCGCGGCCCCGTCCCCCGGAGCGCCGGGGAGCGCCCCACGGCCGGCAACCAGCGGTCGTCGATGCCCGCCCCGGCGAGGCTGGGGCGCAGCCGCCCCGTGCGCAGCCCACCGGTCCGCGTGCTCCCGGGCCCTCGCGCACCGTCGCGCCCGGCAGGGGCCAGGACGAGCAGGTCGGGGTCCCGGCCTCCGGCGACGCCGGGCGCCCGGTCGCCGAGCAGGTCGTCGAGCAGCTCGGCCAGGGCCCCCGCCACGAGGTCGCGCGTGGCTCCCAGCACGGGCGCGACGCCGGCGGCGCCGGGGACGAGCAGCGGTGTCGCAGGGAGGACGACGGCACGGACGGGCACGGTCGCCAACCTAACGGGTCGCCGCCCCGGCCCCGCGGCGACCCGCGCGCCGGGCGTCCGCACGGTGACGCGGGTCCGCTCCCCGGGCGCTCCGCCGCCCCTCGGCCGGCGACGTGTAGCGTGGGCGGGGTGAGGTTCTTCGGTGCACGCCGGACGAGCAGGTCCCGGTCAGCCGGTGATCGCCGCCCGGACGAACTGGGTGACGACGAGCTGCGCGAGCGGGTCGAGGGGCTCCTGCTGAGTCACGTGGACGGGTCGACGGACGGGGACGGCGAGCCTGCGGCCCCGTTGTCCCGCGACCGGGTCACCGACTGGCTCGAGCGCTCCGGCTTCTCGTACTTCGTCGACTCGGAGGGTGACGTCGGCGGTCTGTGGCACGGCTGGCTCTTCTACTTCCTCGTCCTCGGCGAACGGTCCGAGGTGCTGCAGGTGCGAGGCCAGTGGCACCGCGACCTGACCATCGAGCGGCTCGAGGAGGTCCTCGACGCCTGCAACGAGTGGAACGCCGAGCGGATCTGGCCCAAGACCTACGTCCGGGTGCGTGACGACGGCTCGGTCGTCGTGTGCGCGGAGGTCACGGCCGACGTCGGCAGCGCGGTGACCACGCCGCAGCTCGGCCAGCTCCTCGACTGCGGCCTGAGCACGGCCGCGATGTTCTTCGAGCACCTGGACCGCCGGTACCCCGACCCGCTGCGGGCGGCGTCGTGAGCCCCGGGGGGCGCCGCGGCGCACCGCGCACGGGCCGGGTCGCCGGCGTCGCCCGCCAGGCCGCGGACAGCGCACGCCGGGTCACGGCGTCGGTCGGCCGGGCGGTCGGGCAACGGGTGCAGGACGGGCGGGCGGCCAGCCGTGCACGACGGGTCACCGACCCACCCGCACGGCCCGTCCCGCTGAGCAGCACCCGCGTGGCCGACGACCTCACGCGCCGGGGATACCGCTTCCGCACGGACCAGGACGGCGACGTCACCGGGACGTGGGACGGCAACCGGTTCTGGTTCCTGCTGCTGGGCGACCACGAGGAGATCTTCCAGGTCCGCGGCCGGTGGGCCGGCACGGTCCCCGACCAGGCCCGGCTGTCCGTGCTGCAGGCCGTCAACGACTGGAACCGCGAGCGCGTGTGGCCCAAGGTCTACACGCGGCGAGAGGGCGACGGCCTCGCCCTCTACGCGGAGGTGTCGGTCGACTTCGAGCACGGCGCCACCGACGAGCAGCTCGCGGCCACGGTGTCGTGCGGGCTGGTCACGGCCTCGCAGTTCTTCACCACCGTGGGCACGCTGGTCCCCGGCGGCGCCGACAACGACTGACGGCCGCGGCGCTCAGCGACGCAGCGTCGGCATCCCGAGGGTCACCGGGCCGCCGTCGGCGGGCGCGCCCCCGTGGGAGTGCTCGTCGTCGCCACCCCCGAGCCGCGCGCGCTCCCGCCGCACCCACGCGTCGCCCGACCGGGTCCGGCGCACCGCGAACGTTCCCCCGGCCGGCGCTGAGTCGGCGACGAGGTGGTGCGGGGCGGAGTGCGTGACCTGGACCGTGACCACGTCGCCGGGTCGCGGCACGTCGGGGTCGAGCCCGCCGTCGGCGAGCCGCGGGTCGTCCAGCGACTCGGGGGCTCCCGTGGGCGCCACCTGGCCCGCCGGGAGCGCAAGGTGCACCAGGCGGTTGTCGGGGGCCCGCCCCGACAGGCGGTGCCGCGCCCCGTCCTTCTTGCCGGCGCCCTCGGCCACGAGCACGTCGAGCGTGCGTCCGACCTGGCGCGCCGACTCCTCGGCGCTGATCCGCTCCTGCAGCGCGAGGAGCCGCTCGAACCGCTCCTGCACGACGGCCTTCGGCAGCTGCTCGTCCATCGTGGCCGCGGGCGTGCCCGGGCGCGGCGAGTACTGGAACATGAACGCCGAGCTGAAGCGCGACGCCTCCACGACGCGCATCGTCTCCGCGAAGTCCTCCTCCGACTCGCCCGGGAAGCCGACGATGATGTCGGTCGTGATCGCGGCGTCGGGCATCCGCTCGCGCACCCGGTCGAGGATGCCGAGGAACTTGGCCGACCGGTACGAGCGGCGCATCGCCCGCAGCACCCGGTCCGACCCCGACTGCAGCGGCATGTGCAGCTGCGGCATGACGTTCGGGGTCTCGGCCATGGCGGCGACGACGTCGTCGGTGAAGGCAGCCGGGTGCGGCGACGTGAACCGCACCCGCTCCAGCCCCTCGATCTCGCCGCACGCGCGCAGCAGCTTGGCGAACGCGCCGCGGTCGCCGAACTCGACGCCGTAGCTGTTGACGTTCTGCCCGAGCAGCGTCACCTCGACGGCGCCCGCGTCGACCAGCGCCTGGACCTCGGCGAGCACCTCCCCCGGCCGGCGGTCGCGCTCCTTGCCGCGCAGGTGCGGCACGATGCAGAAGGTGCACGTGTTGTTGCAGCCCACGGAGATCGACACCCAGCCGGCGTAGACGCTCTCGCGGCGGGTCGGCAGCGTCGACGGGAAGACCTGCAGCGACTCGGCGATCTCCACCTGCGCCTCGGCGTTGTGCCGCGCGCGCTCCAGGAGCACCGGCAGCGCGTCGAGGTTGTGGGTGCCGAAGACGACGTCGACCCAGGGCGCCTTGTCGACGATCTCGCCGCGGTCCTTCTGCGCGAGGCAGCCGCCGACGGCGATCTGCATGCCGGGCCGCTCCGCCTTGAGCCCCGCGAGCTGGCCGAGGTTGCCGTACAGCCTGGTCGCGGCGTTCTCGCGCACGGCGCACGTGTTGATGACGACGACGTCGGCGCGGTTCGCGGCCTCGTCCTGGGCCGTGGCCCGGGAGTACCCGGCCTGCTCGAGCATGCCGGCCATGTGCTCGGAGTCGTGCACGTTCATCTGGCAGCCGAGGGTGCGCACGAGATAGGTGCGTGCGCCGGGTGTCCCGTCCGTGGTCGGAGCGGGCGCGACGGGGCTGTGCGTGGTACTGGACATCACATCTAGGGTACGGTGCCCGACGGCCGGGCCCCGACGAGGAGACCCACCCACCTGGACACCGACGCCAGGGCTCGGACGCGCATGCACTGTTACTGAACCGTTGCGGAACCGGACAACCCGGTGCTGGTCGCGGAAACACCGAGTGGATAGGTTCGAGAGATGGATCACGGCGAAGCGACCACGACGACCGAACCGGCGGGCACGTCCCCCACGCTCGGCCCCCCGCTCGTCGAGCTCAAGGACGTCAACAAGCACTTCGGCGACCTGCACGTGCTGCAGGACATCGACCTCACCGTCCGCAAGGGCGAGGTGCTGGTGGTCATCGGGCCGTCCGGCTCCGGCAAGTCCACCCTGTGCCGCGCCATCAACCGGCTCGAGACCATCGACTCCGGCGAGATCCGCATCGACGGCCAGCCGCTGCCGGAGGAGGGCAAGGCGCTCGCCAAGCTCCGCGCCGACGTCGGCATGGTCTTCCAGGCGTTCAACCTCTTCGCCCACAAGACGATCCTCGAGAACGTCACGCTCGGGCCGATCAAGGTGCGCAGGGAGCGCACCAGCGCCGCGAAGGAGCGCGCGCTCGCCCTGCTGGACCGGGTCGGGGTGAAGAACCAGGCCGGGAAGATGCCCGCCCAGCTCTCCGGCGGCCAGCAGCAGCGGGTCGCCATCGCCCGCGCGCTCGCGATGCAGCCCAAGGTGATGCTCTTCGACGAGCCGACGTCGGCGCTCGACCCGGAGATGATCAACGAGGTCCTGGACGTCATGGTCGCGCTCGCCAAGGAGGGCATGACGATGATCGTGGTCACGCACGAGATGGGCTTCGCGCGCAAGGCCGCCAACCGCGTGGTCTTCATGTCGGACGGCCAGATCGTCGAGGAGGCCACCCCCGAGGAGTTCTTCACCGCCCCGCGCAGCGACCGGGCGAAGGACTTCCTGTCCAAGATCCTCAGCCACTGACCGCACCATCCACCGTTCCACTCACAGCTCCACAGCTCGACGCACGGCTCGACCAGGGCGGGAACCCCGCCGACCGTGCGGCACCGGCCGCGACGCCGGGACCGGGGCCGCACGGGCGACAACTCACGAAGGGTAAGAACGATGCGCACACGACACGCAGGTGCTGCCACGCTCGCCGCACTGACCGCGCTCACGCTCGCCGCCTGCGGCGGCGGGGAGGTCGGCGGTGGCGGCGAGGAGACCGGGTCCGGCTCGGACAGCGGTGGCGACTCGATCAAGATCGGCATCAAGTACGACCAGCCCGGCCTCGGGTACCAGGACGGCAGCGAGTACACGGGCTTCGACGTGGACGTCGCGACCTACGTGGCCGACAAGCTCGGGTACTCCGCCGACCAGATCGAGTGGGTCGAGGCCCCGTCCGCGAACCGCGAGACGATGCTCCAGACCGGTCAGGTCGACATGATCTTCGCGACCTACTCGATCACCGACGAGCGCAAGGAGCAGGTCGCCTTCGCCGGGCCGTACTTCATCGCCGGCCAGGACCTCCTCGTGGCGGAGGACAACACCGACATCACCGGGCCCGAGGAGCTCGAGGGCAAGAACCTCTGCTCGGTGACGGGGTCGACGTCCGCACAGCGGATCAAGGACGAGTACGCCGAGGGCGTCCAGCTCGTCGAGCGCCCGGGCTACGCCGAGTGCGTCACCGCGCTCACGGCGGGCCAGGTGGACGCCGTCACGACCGACGACATCATCCTCGCCGGCCTCGCCGCCCAGCCCGCCAACCAGGGCAAGGTCAAGGTCGTCGGGAACCCGTTCTCCGAGGAGAACTACGGCGTCGGCCTCCCGCAGGACAACGACCGGTGCGAGGACATCAACACGGCGATCCAGGAGATGATCGACGACGGGTCCTGGGAGAAGGCCGTGACCTCGAACACCGAGGGCACCGGCTACACGCCCAACGCCGACCTGAACCCGCCGAAGCCCGACGCCTGCGCCTGACGCCTGCGACCGACCGACCCGGGGGGAGCGGCGTCCCGCGCCGCTCCCCCCGTCCGTCCACCGCGGCTCCGGCCGCGCCACCCTCCGGGAGGCTGACACACCGTGGGTGACTTCCTGTCGCAGTTCGCGGAGCTGTTCGCGAACTATGACGTGCTGGGAGCGTTCTGGGTCAACATCCAGCTGACGTTCTGGGCCGCCATCTTCTCGCTGATCCTCGGCACGGTCCTCGCGCTCATGCGGATCTCGCCGATCGCGAGCCTGCAGTGGGCCGGCACGGCCTACGTGAACATCCTCCGCAACACGCCGCTGACCATCATCATGACGTTCATGTTCCTCGCGGTGTGGACGCAGCTGCAGATCAGAATGTCCGACGACTTCGCGACGAACTTCTTCCGCTTCGCCGTGATCGGCCTGACCGTGTACCACGCGGCGTTCGTCTGCGAGGCGATCCGTTCCGGGGTCAACACGGTCCCGCTGGGCCAGGCGGAGGCGGCACGGGCCATCGGCCTGCCGTTCCTGCCCGCGGCTCGGCTGATCATCCTGCCGCAGGCGTTCCGCGGCGCGATCGCGCCGCTGGGCAACACGCTCATCGCGCTGCTGAAGAACTCCACGGTCGCCGCGGCGGCGAGTGTCTCGACCGAGACGTCGACCCTCATGCGGGAGATGATCGAGAGCAACTCGGACCTCATCTACGCGATCTTCATGACCTTCGCGATCGGGTTCGTCATCCTCGTGATCCCCATCGGCCTGCTGACCACGTACCTCTCGAACCGACTGGCGGTGCGCCGATGAGCTCCCAGCACTCCGTCCTCTTCGACGCACCGGGGCCCCGGGCCAGGCGCCGCATCGCCCTCGGCAACGTCGTGGGTGCTCTCGTCGTCCTCGGGATCGCGGCTCTGGTCGTGGCCGAGCTCGCCCGCAAGGGCCAGCTCTCCTGGGACCTGTGGGGCCCGGTCTTCACCGCGAGCGCGTGGCAGGACTACTTCATCCCCGGCCTCCAGAACACCCTGCGCGCCGCCGGGTTCGCCATCGTCGGGGCCGTGGTCTTCGGCCTGGTCTTCGGCGCCGGGCGCCTCGCACGGTCCCGGACCGTGCGCTGGGCGAGCGGCGTCGTCGTGGAGTTCTTCCGCGCCGTGCCCGTGCTGCTGATGATGATCTTCTTCTGGCTGCTGCTCGGCTTCAACCGGATCGGCACGGAGCCGGCGTTCCTCGCCGTGGTGATCGCGCTCATCCTCTACAACGGGTCGGTCATCGCCGAGCTCGTGCGGTCCGGCGTGGGCAACCTCCCCAAGGGCCAGTCCGAGGCAGGCCTGGCGGTCGGCCTCACCGGCGGCCAGACGCTGCGCTCGATCCAGCTCCCCCAGGCGCTCATCGCGATGCTGCCCGCCCTGGTCTCACAGCTGGTCGTGGTCCTCAAGGACACGGCGCTCGGACAGATCATCACCTACGACGAGCTCCTCCGCGCCGCGCAGATCTTCGGCAACGGCAACGGCAACAACCTGCAGACGTTGACGATCGCGGCGCTCGTCTTCATCGTCATCAACTGGGCGCTGACGTCCGTCGCGCGCTGGCTCTCGCGGTACCTGTCGGGCCGCACGTCCGGCGCCACCGCGGCCGGACCAGGCATCGGCAACCCGACCGTCGTCGCGGGCAAGCCGGGCGGTCCGGGCAACGCCATCGCCGCGACCGGGGACCCCAGCGCCATGTGACCCGTCCCCGGCGCGGGCTACCTGCACGCGAAGGCCCCGGACACCGTGGTGTCCGGGGCCTTCGCATGTCCGAGGCCTTCGCATGTCCCGGGACGTCGCCGGTCCCTCCGGAGCGCCCGCCCGAGCGGCACCGCTCGCGGCTCAGTCGTCGGCGCCCGGGTAGCCGCCACCGGCGAAGTCGTCGTCGAGGTCGTCCTCGCCTTCGGCGGCCAGTGCGTCACGCACGGCGCCGAAGGCGACACCCGGCGGATATCCCTTGCGCCCGAGCGACCCGACGGCGCGGCGCAGACGGACGTCACGGTCGAGCCCGCGGGTGCGGGCGACGTGCTTGCGTGCCAGGACCGCGGCAGCGTCCCGCTCGTCGTCGCCGTCCACCTGCTCGAGGGCCTCGCGCGCGGTCTCCTCGTCGATCCCGCGTCGCCTCAGCTCCATGGCGATCGCCCGGCGGGACAGGCCGCGCTCGGTGTGCCGGGTGCGCACGATCATCTCGGCGTACGCGGCGTCGTCGATCAGGCCGACCTCGTCGAACCGGTCGAGGACGGGCCCCGACACGGCGTCGGGGTAGCCCTTGCGGCCCAGCGACTGCTCCAGCTCGGCGCGGCTCTTCGGGGCCGCTGTGAGGGTGCGCAGCAGCGCCTCTCGCGCCTTCTCCGCCGCGTCCTCGAGGCTCAGCTCGCCCGCCTCGAGACGCTCCGCCACGGTCGGGCGCGTGCGGCGTGCCGACGGGGCGGCCGTGCCGTCCGCCCCGTCGTCCGGCCCGAAGGACCGTGAGCCGTTCCGGCGGCCGCGACGCTTCCCCACGCCGCGACCGCCCGAGGTGGTCTCCGCAGTCACGCGCCCCCCTCGTCAGTGCTGCTCGCCGGTCTCACCGCTCACCTCAGAACGGAGCCGCGGCCTTCTTGCCCTTGGCGCCGGCCTTGACCGGCGCCGGGTCGACCGACAGGCCGGTGGCCGACGCCGCCGCCCCCGGGGCGGGCGCCTCGGCCGCGTCACCGGCGGGCGAGTCCAGCTTCGCGCCCACGCCCAGCTTCTCCTTGATGCGCTTCTCGATCTCGTTCGCCAGGTCGGGGTTGTCCCGCAGGAACGCGCGGGCGTTCTCCTTGCCCTGCCCGAGCTGGTCGCCCTCGTAGGTGAACCAGGAGCCGGACTTGCGCACGAACCCGTGCTCCACGCCCATGTCGATGAGGCCGCCCTCGCGGGAGATGCCGACTCCGTAGAGGATGTCGAACTCGGCCTGCTTGAACGGCGGGGCCATCTTGTTCTTGACGACCTTGACGCGGGTGCGGTTACCGACCGCGTCGGTGCCCTCCTTGAGGGTCTCGATGCGTCGGATGTCGAGCCGGACCGAGGCGTAGAACTTCAGCGCCTTGCCACCCGTGGTCGTCTCGGGAGAGCCGAAGAACACGCCGATCTTCTCGCGCAGCTGGTTGATGAAGATCGCCGTCGTCCCCGAGGAGCTCAGGGCACCGGTGATCTTGCGCAGGGCCTGCGACATCAGGCGGGCCTGCAGGCCGACGTGGCTGTCGCCCATCTCGCCCTCGATCTCCGCCTTGGGCACGAGCGCCGCGACGGAGTCGACGACGATGATGTCCAGCGCGCCGGAGCGGATCAGCATGTCCGTGATCTCCAGCGCCTGCTCGCCGGTGTCCGGCTGGGACACCAGCAGCGCGTCGGTGTCGACGCCGAGCTTCTTGGCGTACTCCGGGTCCAGGGCGTGCTCCGCGTCGACGAACGCCGCGATGCCGCCGGCCCGCTGGGCGTTGGCCACGGCGTGCAGCGCCACGGTCGTCTTGCCGGAGGACTCCGGCCCGTAGACCTCGACGACACGGCCCCGCGGGAGGCCGCCGATGCCGAGCGCGACGTCGAGCGCGATGGAACCGGTCGGGATCGTCTCGACCGGAGCGCGGCCCTCGTCGCCGAGGCGCATGACCGAGCCCTTGCCGAAGCTGCGGTCGATCTGGGCGAGCGCGGCCTCGAGGGCCTTCTCGCGGTCTGCCGGTGCAGGCATGTCGGTCACCTTTGCGTTCTGGGCGCGGCGGCTGCGCGCCGGCGTTCGTGTCTGCGTGCTCATCGTGTTGCCGACCGTACGTGCCGCCTCCGACAACGACCGGTGCGACCGGCACGCCTGGGGACGGCCGCGAACGGAACCCGTCTGTGGACAGACTCTCACCGAACAGGTGTTCGATGCCAGTCCCGTCGCACCGGCGTGTCGCGCCTCACGGACCGCGCTCGCCGTCCCCCTCGCCGCCCCGCTCGCCGGACCACTCCTCGTCCCACGTCCCGCCCGGCCGCAGCACCACCGCGCGCGCCTCCGGGGCCGTCCTGCGCAGCGCGGCGGCGAACGCCGCGCCCGCGTGGTCCATCCACCCCGGCGGCAGGTGCCGCCCGCCAGGCGCGTGCAATGTGCCCCAGTGCACCGGGATCGCCACGCGCGCGCCCACCTCCGCGCACAGCTCGGCCGCCTGCACGGGGCCCAGGTGCCCGCCCGACAGCCGCGGGCCCCAGCCCGAGACCGGCACCAGTGCGACGTCCACGCGCCCGCCCGCCAGGTCGCGCACCCGGGACAGCGCCGTGGACCGCTCCGTGTCCCCCACCGCCCAGACCGTCGGCCCGCCGCCGGGCCCCCCGCTGCCGCCGGGCGCGGCGCGCACGACGTGGCCCGCTGCGGCGTTGGGCCGGTGCGGCATCGGGCGATGCCCGTGGACGGCTGGCGTGAGCCGCACCTGCACCCCCGCGACGTCGTACCAGTCGCCCTCGTGCCAGCGGCCCGCGCCCGCCCCGTGCCCGGCGCCGTGCCCCGCCGTCCCGTGCCCCGCCGTCTCGTGCCAGGCGCCGTCGAGGCCCACCCCGCGCAGCCCCTTGTCGCGCAGCCACCGCGCGTTCGCCCTCGCCGCCAGCACCGGGACGTCGCCGAGCAGCCGCAGCGAGCGCAGCTCGGCGTGGTCGTGGTGCAGGTGGGAGACGAGCGCGGCGTCGGCGTGCCGCCACGCCTCCTCGTCGGGCCGCTCGCCCCGACGGCGCAGCAGCCCCGCGTGCCGCCCCAGCAGCGGGTCGGTGACGAGCCGCGTCGTCCGCCCGTCCGCCGCCCGCACGTCGAGCACCACCGTGGAGTGGCCCAGCCACGTCACCCGCAGCGCGGGCGCGTGTTCCGCGGCACCGCTCACAGCCCCTCCCGCAGCCCGAGGCCGTCCAGCCAGGCGACCATCCGCCGGTGCACGCTCTCCGCGCCCACGAGCATGCGGGAGCCGTCCACGTCCTGCCGCTCGCCGTCCGGCACGACGAGCTCCACCGGGTGCACCAGCACGGCCTCGCTCTGGTCCCCGCCGAGCCCGCCGTGCGAGCCGACGAGCCCCTCGAAGGCGTGCACGCGGCCCATCGGGTCGACGGCCGACAGCAGCACGAGGTCGCCGGCCTCGGGCAGCCGCGCGACACGCAGCAGGTCCGCCCGCGCCCGCGTCCCGTACCCCGCCAGGGGGTCCTTTCCGTCGACCTCGCCGCCGACGAGCCGGTGCGCGCCGTCCCGACCGTGGGCCACCACCTCGCCGCCGTCGCGCACGACGACGACCCCCACCGCGGGGTTCGCCAGCAGCCCCGGCAGCAGGGCGGGCCAGCGCCGGGCGACCTCCGCGCCGTCCACCGGGCCCGGCTCTCGGCAGAACCACACCATGCCCAGGTTGCCGGACCCCACCACGGCGACCTCGGGGAGCTCCTGCGCCGGCGGCGCGCCCTCGCGGTGCCCCCACCCGGAAGGCTCCCGGTCCGGGCCCACGAGCACGCGCGCCTCCTCCCCGTCGCCGCGGCGCAGCGCGTGGAGCGCGGTGTTCGCCGGGCCCCAGGCCTCGCTCTCGGCGACGTCGTGACCCGTCGCCTCCGTGGTGCTCCGCGGCGCCGCACCGCGCGCCGCCATGAGCATCCGCACCTCCTGCCCGAGGGAACGGCCGTTCACCTGCTCGAACGTCGCCCCCAGCGACTGCCCGTGGTCGGACACGACCACCACCCGGTACCGGCGCGGCGCGCCGTCCGCCACCTCCTGCCACAGGCCGAGCACGCGGTCCAGCCCTTCGAGCGCGCGGAGCGACTCGGGCCGCAGCGGTCCGGCGTGGTGGGCGATCTCGTCGTAGTCCACGAGGTCCACCGCCACGACGGGGACCCCGCGCACGAGCTGCTCGGCGACGAGCGACGTGTTGAGGTCGCGCAGCAGCACGTTCGTGACGGCGCGCAGCACCGGGTACCAGCCGTGCCGCGGCACCCGGGGGCGCACCCCGCGCGCCGTCTGCTGCCACCCCTGGTACAGCTCCTTGAGCGCCTCGGCCACCGTGCCCACGACGGCGCGCACGAGCACGAACGGGCTGGCGAAGAACCGGACGAACATCTGCCCGGGGCCGAGCCCCGCCGACGCACGGCTCATCACGAGCAGGCTCGTGGCGGCGTCGCCGGAGAACATCGTCGAGACGGCGGCACCCCCGCCCGCGAGCAGGCCGCGCCCGTCGCTGGCCCGGCGTTCCACCGCGGCGGCGTCCGCCGGCCGGTTCGTCACGACCAGCCGGCCCTGCTCGCGCGACCACCACCGGAACGCGGGCACCTCGTCCGTCGTCCCGTGCAGCAGGCCGAGGGTGCTCGCCGGGGTGCTGCACGGCACCCGCGCCCACCAGGACTCCACCCGGTGCGAGCCGCCGCCGAGCCAGCGCTCCAGCGTCGGCGTCAGGCCGGCCTCCAGGGCATGGTCGAGGGTCGCCCGCGAGACGCCGTCGAGCATGACCACCAGGACGCCCGGCGGGCGCTCCGTCCCCTCCTGCCCGCCCTCGCCGGCCCCGCCCCGCGGGGACAGGCCCGCGCGGCGGCGCCCCTGCCGGACCAGGTCGCCGACGACGTACGCGTTGTCGCTCGCCCCGACCAGCCAGTGGCCCACGGCCATGACGACCGCGGCGATCAGCAGCACGGCGACCGCGTCGGCCCACGACCGGCTGGAGATCCCCGGCAGCAGGCGCAGCACGGCCAGGACGACCAGCACCTGGGCGCCGAGGCCGAGCACCAGCGCCCCGAGGGCCCCGGACGCGCGCGCGATCCGGCGCAGCGGGACGCGCAGCAGCGCGTCGCCCGCACCCACCGCGAGCGCCGCCGGGAGCACGGCCCACGGCGAACGCACCGTCACGCCGTCGACGACCGCCACGGCGATCCCGAGCCCCGCGGCCGTGGACAGCAGCGACCACACCGCGAAGCGCAGGTCCGCGACCGTGATCGGCAGGCGGCGGGGGCGGTCCATGGCGCCATGATGCCGCGCGGGCGGGCGGTTCAGCGCGCGGGCGGCGCCGGGCGGCGGGTGTCGTGGCCCCAGCGCTGCGAGTCCGGCACGTCCAGCGCGTCGCACAGGGCGTGCCAGACGACGCGCGGCTCGACCCCCGCCTCCAGGGCCTCGGCCGGCGTGCGGCCCTCGAGGCGGGTCAGCACCTGCTCCCGCACCAGGGTGCGTCCGTAGGCGGGCCCGAAGACCTCGTCGACCAGCTCTCCGAACTCCCGATATCGCACGGTTCCAGCGTGCCACGGCCTGCGGGGTGTCGGTGCCGCCTGCCACGATGACCGGGTGACGGGCAGCACCGAGGACACCCCCGAGAACGCCGGGCCAGCCGCGACGAGCGCGACCGCGGCCGACCGCGCCCCGGGGCCGGCGGCCGACGTCCTGTCGCGCTTCGGGCCCGCGACGCGCGCGTGGTTCGGCGGGGCGTTCGAGGCGCCCACGGCCGCCCAGGTGGGCGCCTGGGAGGCGATCAGCAGCGACCGGCACGCGCTGGTCGTGGCGCCGACCGGCTCCGGCAAGACCCTCGCCGCGTTCCTCTGGGCGATCGACCGGCTCACCACCACGCCGCCGCCCGAGCGGGCGCGCCGCTGCCGTGTGCTCTACGTCTCCCCGCTCAAGGCGCTGGCCGCCGACGTGCAGCGCAACCTGCGCTCGCCGCTCGCCGGGATCCGGCAGGCCGCGGCCCGGCTCGACGTGCCGGTGGAGGAGATCACCGTCGGGGCCCGCACGGGCGACACGCCCCCGTCCGAGCGCCGGGCCTTCGCCACCCGGCCGCCGGACGTGCTCGTCACCACGCCCGAGTCCCTCTTCCTCGTCCTCACGTCGCAGGCCCGTGCCGGGCTCGCGGGGGTCGAGACGGTCGTCGTCGACGAGATCCACGCCGTCGCGGGCACCAAGCGCGGCGCGCACCTGGCTCTCAGCCTCGAACGCCTGGACGCGATGCTGGACCGGCCGGCCCAGCGCATCGGGCTGTCGGCGACCGTCCGACCCGTCGACGCGGTCTCCGCGTTCCTCGGCGGGCACCGGACGCCGGGCGACGGCGGTCGTGAGGTCGTGGTGGTGCAGCCGCCGTCGACCAAGCGGTGGGCGATCGACGTGGTCGTGCCGGTGCCCGACCTGTCCGACCTGGACTCCGCCGCGACCGTCCCCGACCCGGGTGCCCCGCAGACCACGCCGCAGACCGCCCCCCAGGTCCCGGCGGGCGGGCCCGGCGCGGGCGGGGACGGCCCCGCCGGCGACGAGGAGGTCGACCTGACCGGCGCCGCCACCTCGCCCCTGCGCCGGGCGTCGGTGTGGCCGCACGTCGAGGAGCGCGTCGTCGACCTGGTCGCCGAGCACCGCTCGACGCTCGTGTTCACCAACTCGCGGCGCGGCGCCGAACGCCTGACCGCCCGGGTGAACGAGCTGTGGGCGGAGCGCTCGGGGATCGAGCTGCCGGAGCCGGGCACCCAGCAGGCCGCGCAGGTGCAGGCCCAGTCAGGGGTGTCCGTGGGCATCCCCGCCGTGCACGACGCCGGGACGTCCCCCGACGGCGCACCCGGCGCCGAGGTGCCGGTGCTCGCCCGGGCCCACCACGGGTCGATGAGCCGGGTCGAGCGCACCCGCACGGAGTCGGAGCTCAAGGCGGGCCGCCTGCCCGCGGTGGTGGCGACGTCGTCGCTGGAGCTGGGCATCGACATGGGGGCGATCGACCTCGTGGTCCAGGTCGGCGCGCCGCCGTCGGTGGCGAGCGGCCTGCAGCGGATCGGGCGGGCGGGCCACCAGGTGGGGGCCGTGTCGCACGGCGTCGTGTTCCCCACGTTCCGCGGCGACCTCGTGCCTGCGACGGTGGTCGCCCAGCGGATGCGGGCGGGCGAGATCGAGCACCTGCACGTGCCGGCGAACCCCCTCGACGTCCTCGCCCAGCAGGTCGTGGCCGCGCTCGCCGTCGACGACTGGGACGCGGGCGAGCTGCTCGCCCTGGTCCGCCGAGCGGCGCCGTTCGCCGGGCTCGGCGACGCGACGTGGCGCGCCGTGCTCGACATGCTCGCCGGCCGGTATCCCAGCGAGGACTTCGCCGAGCTGCGCGCCCGGGTCGTGTGGGACCGGGCGACCGACCGCCTGTCCGGTCGCCCGGGTGCGCTGCGCCTGGCGGCGACGAGCGGGGGCACCATCCCCGACCGTGGGATGTACGGCGTGTTCCTCGCCACCGACGCGCCGACGTCGGGGTCCCCGGCCGACGACGCGCCGGCCGACGGCGGAGCCCGGCCGCGCGGCGGCAAGCGGGTCGGGGAGCTGGACGAGGAGATGGTGTACGAGTCGCGGGTCGGCGACACCTTCACCCTGGGCTCGTCGACCTGGCGCATCGAGGACATCACCCCGGACCGCGTGCTCGTGACCCCCGCGCCCGGGCTCCCCGGCCGGCTGCCGTTCTGGAAGGGCGACTCCCCCGGCCGGCCGGCCGAGCTGGGGCGCGCCGTCGGGGAGTTCGTGCGCACGACGGACGCGCTGCTCGCCGACGACGAGGCCCAGGGCACCGACCACGGCCTGAGGTCGCTGCGCGACGCGGGCCTCGACGCGTGGGCGGCGGACAACCTCGCGTCGTACCTGACCGAGCAGCGCCGGGCGACCGGTCGGCTGCCGGACGACCGCACCGTGGTCATCGAGCGGTTCCGCGACGAGCTCGGCGACTGGCGGGTGGTGGTGCACTCGCCGTTCGGCGCCCGGGTGCACGCGCCGTGGGCGCTGGTGGTCGCAGCGCGCCTGCGCGAGCGGTACGGCACCGACGTGGCGGCCATGCACTCCGACGACGGGATCGTGCTGCGGCTGCCGGACACCGGGGACACCGGGTGGGATCTGGGCGGGGAAGCACTGCGGGACCAGGGCGGGGAAGCTTCGTGGGACCAGGGCCGGGCGTCTGACGACGGCGGCGCGGCGCCTGGTCTCGGCGCGGAGGACCTGCTCATCGACCCGGACGAGGTGCCGGGCGCCGTGCGGGAGGAGCTCGGCGGGTCGGTGATGTTCGCGGCCCGGTTCCGGGAGGCGGCGGCGCGGGCGCTGCTGCTGCCGCGGCGGCGTCCGGACCGCCGGCAGCCGCTGTGGCAGCAGCGTCAGCGCGCGTCCCAGCTGCTGCAGGTGGCGTCGGCGTTCCCGGACTTCCCGGTGATGCTCGAGGCGGCCCGCGAGTGCCTGCAGGACGACTTCGACGTCGCGGCGCTGGCGGAGCTCATGCGCGGTCTCGCGGGCGGGCAGGTCCGCCTCGTCGAGGTGACGACGTCGCAGCCGTCGCCGTTCGCGCAGGCGCTGCTGTTCGGCTACACCGCCCAGTTCCTCTACGACGGCGACGCACCGCTGGCCGAGCGTCGGGCGGCGGCGCTGTCGCTGGACCCCGCGCTGCTGGCGGAGCTGCTCGGCGACCAGGGGGCGACCCCGCTGGCCGACCTGCTCGACCCGGGCGCCGTGGAACGCACGGAGGCAGAGCTCCAGGCGCTGGCCCCGGAGCGCCGTGCGCGCGACGCGGAGGGGCTGTGGGACGTGCTGCGCCGGTCCGGCCCGCACCCGGCGGCGGCGCTGCGGGACCGCACCCGCGACGACCGCCGCGAGGAGGTCGCGGCGTGGCTCGCGGAGCTCGAGGCGGCGCGGCGGGTGATCCGTGTCCGGCTCGGGGGGATCCCGGCGGACCGGCAGGACGAGGTCGAGCAGTGGGCCGTGGTCGAGGACGCCGGGCGGCTGCGGGACGCGCTCGGCGTCGCGCTTCCCGTGGGCGTGCCCGAGACGTTCACCGAGCCGGTCCCCGACCCCCTCGGCGACCTGCTGCGCCGGCACGCGCGGACGCACGGGCCCTTCGGTGCCGCCGACGTCGCGCGCCGTCTCGGGCTGGGCGTGGCCGTCGCGGCGCAGACCCTGACGCGGCTGGAGACCGCGGGCGTGCTCGTGCGCGGGCGGCTGCGCCCGGAGTCCCTCGGCGGCACGGGCGACGAGTGGTGCGACCCCGAGGTGCTGCGCACCCTGCGGCGGCGGTCGCTCGCGGCGCTGCGCGCCGAGGTCGAGCCGGTCGACCAGGAGGCCCTCGGTGTCTTCCTCCCCCGGTGGCAGGGCATCGCGACATCCGCCGGCACGTCCTCCCGCGGCGCCACCAGCGCCGGCGGCACCCTCCGAGGTCACGACGGCGTGCTGCGGGCGGTGGAGCAGCTCGCGGGCGCGGCCGTGCCCGCGAGCGCCCTGGAGACGCTCGTGCTGCCGGCGCGGGTCGCCGACTACTCCCCCGCGCTGCTCGACGAGCTGACGACGGCGGGCGACGTGCTGTGGTGCGGCCACGCGCGGCTGCCGGGCTCGGGCGGCGGCGACGGGATGGTGAGCCTCCACCTGGCCGACGACGCCCCGCTCACCCTGCCGCCCCTGCCGGGGACGCTGGGCATGCCGGGCGGCGACGAGGCGGACGGCGAGGGCGACGGCGCGCTCGGCAGCACGCTGCACCGCGTGCTGCTCGACCTGCTCACGGGGTCGGGCGGGTTCTTCCTGCCCTGCCTGGCGGAGCTCGCGGACGCCTCCCGGGCCGACACGCTCGAGGCCCTGTGGGACCTGGTGTGGTCCGGGCTCGTGACGAACGACTCGCCCGCGGTGCTGCGGGAGCGGCTCGGCGGGGCCGGGGGCGCGCACCGGGCGCCGCGCGCCCCGGCCCGGGCGCGGCCCGTGCGCCGGTCGCGGTTCGCCCTCGCCCGGCCGTCGTCGGCGCATGCCGGCCCGGTCCCGGGCGGCGGCGGCCGGTGGGCGGCCCTCCCGGCCCGCGAGCAGGACCCGACGGTGCGCACCCACGCCCTCACCCAGGTGCTGCTGGAGCGGCACGGGGTCCTCACCCGCGCGGTCGCCCCGTCCGAGGGCGTGACGGGCGTGTTCCGTGGCATCTACCGGGTGCTGTCGGAGCTCGAGGAGCGCGGCACGGTGCGGCGCGGCTACTTCGTCGAGCACCTCGGCGGGTCGCAGTTCGCCCTGCCCGGCGCGGTCGACCAGCTGCGCACCGATGCCCAGGACCGTGCGCGGGCGCTCGAGGCGGAGGCCGCCGCGCGCGACGACGTGGCGGGCGCGGCCGTCCCCGACCTGCGGCACCAGGCGGTCCTGCTCGCCGCCGCCGATCCGGCGAACCCGTACGGGGCTGCTCTCGCCTGGCCGGCGCCCGCGTCCGGCGAAGGGGACGGCGACGGACGGCCCGGCGCGCGCGGCGGGGTGCACCGCCCCGGGCGCAAGGCCGGCGCGGTGGTGGTCATGGTCGACGGCGACCTGGCGCTGTACGTGGAGCGCGGGGGCCGCTCCCTCCTGTCGTTCGGGGTGGGCGGCCCGAGGCTCGGGCTGGCCGCGACGGTGCTCGCGGACGCGGCGCGCGCGGGCCGCCTCGGCAAGCTCCTGGTGCAGCGCGTCGACGGCGTCCCGGCCCTCACCGCCGCCCGCGACCGCACGCCGGCGGCCGCGGCCCTGCTCGACGCCGGCTTCGGCGTCACGCCGCGAGGACTGCGTCCCGCTCCTCGCTGAGGTCCGCGGTCGGCAGGGGCGTCGCCGAGGTGCCCACCACGAGCTCCGCCGGCCCGGCCTCGCCCGTCTCGCCCGTCTCGCCCGTCTCGCCCGTCTCCAGGTCGATGGTGCGGGCGAGGAGGAACAGGTAGCCGATCATGATGACGAAGCCGGCGCGCTCGAGGAGGCCGAAGGCGGCGATCCCGGACCCGGCCGCCGCGAGCGGCAGGTGGATCGCGAGGAACGCGCCGACGAGCACCGCCAGCGCACCGGCGGTGCGCCGCAGCCGGGCCGGGTAGGCCGACCGTGGGGTCCTGATCGTGCCCGCCATGCTCAGGCCGACGAGCGGCAGCACGCCGAACGCCGTGGCCGCGCTCACGCGGTGCACCACCGCGGAGACGGTCGTGACGGCGGCGTCGGGCGGGTCGGTCGGGAACAGCCCGACCAGCACCATCGCGACGGCGAAGACTCCCATCGCCATCACCGGGACCGCCCCTGCCGCGAGGCCGGCCGCGTACGCGCGGGCCGCCAGCACCAGCCCCAGGACGGCCAGCAGGGACCCGCCGAGCAGGATCAGCTCGCCGCCCCCGGGCACGAAGGCGTAGAAGCTCACCGGGTCCACGAGCGGGTCCACCACGGCGGCCCCGACGACGTGTGCGGCGACCATCGCCGCAAGAGCGGCGGCTCCGACCCAGCCGAGGACGCGGGTGCTCGTGCCGATGCTCGCCCCGGAGGTCCCGACAGCGCCGTGCCCGCCGGGCGGGGTACGTCGTGCCAGGTCGGACGGCTGGACGGCGGGGGCGGCGGGCATGGGACAAGCCTGGCGGACCGCACGAGCGGCCGACCATCGGGTTCGCCCCCGATCGTCCCCTGAGGTTTCCCCGAGCGCGCTCAGGGGAGGCCCGTACTCCTCTCGTACCCCCGGGCGCCGCTAGCCTGGGAGCGGTCCCGGACACCGTGGCCGAGGGCCGCCACGGACGACGCTCACCACGGACGAGGAGGGCTCGTGCCCGAGGGAGACGTCGTGCGCCTCACGGCCGAGCGGCTCGGCGCGGCGCTCACCGGCGCGCCGCTCGTGCGGGCGGAGCTGCGCTGGCCGTCGGCGGCAGGGGCCGTGCTCGACGGGGCCTCGGTGACGTCGAGCGCCGCCTACGGCAAGCACCTGCTCACCCGGCTCGACGACGGCCGCACGCTCCACACGCACCTGCGCATGGACGGCACCTGGCACGTGCACCGGACCGGCACCCGTGACGCGGCCGCCCGCGCCCCCGACGTGCGGGCGGTGCTGGCCACCGCCTCGTGGACCTGCCTGGGGCGCAGCCTCGGGATGCTCGACCTGGTGCCGACCCACGAAGAGGGGCGGCTCCTCGCCAACCTCGGTCCGGACGTGCTCGGCGACGGCTTCCTCGACGCCGGGCTCGCCGACGGCGTGCGACGGCTGACGGCCCAGGGTGCGCGCCCGCTGGCGGAGTCGCTGCTCGACCAGCGGCCGGTCGCCGGGCTCGGCACGATCTGGACCGCCGAGACGTTGTTCGCGCTCCGGGTCTGGCCGTGGACGCCGACCGACACGCTCGACACCGCCGCGCTCGGCCGGGTGCTCGCCACCGCGCACCGCCTCATGGCTCGCAGCGTCCAGGTCGGGCGTGCGCGCGGCCTGCAGGCCGTCGAGCGTGCCGTGCACGGGAGGGCGCGCCGGCCGTGCCGGCGCTGCGCGACCACGATCGCCGTCGGCCGCGCCGGCCGGCCGCCGTACGACCGCCCGGTGTACTGGTGCCCCGGGTGCCAGCGCCCGCCCGCGGCGGCCTGAGCGCCGGCGGCCCGCCCGGTCCCCCGCACGACGAAGGGCGCCCCGTCCGGGGCGCCCTTCGCACAGTACGTGTCGGACCCGCAGGGCGGGCCGCGTCGGTCAGCCGACCGGTGCGAGGTCCTCCCGCAGCGCCGGCTCGGCGCCTCGGGAGTCGCAGCCGCGGCCCAGCATGCCGGCGAAGACGTCCGCCGGGATGGTGTCGGGGATGTGCAGCCCCTCGGCGACGGCGATACGGTCGCTCACCTCGCGCAGCACGAGCGACATCGGTACGTCGAGCGCCTCGCAGATGGACGCCAGCAGCTCCGACGACGCCTCCTTCTGCCCACGCTCCACCTCGCTGAGGTAGCCGAGCGAGACCCTTGCCGCGGACGACACCTCACGCAGGGTGCGCCCCTGACGCTGCCGCGTGTCGCGCAGCACGTCGCCGATCTCTCGTCGCAGTACGACCATCTCGCGCCCCCTCTCCGTGTCCGGCCCCGCCGGCCCGTGTCCGGTCGTGACCGTGGTCCTCGTCCGTCCTGTCCCGCCCCTGGTTCCAGGGGTGGTACTACCGTATCGTGCCCGCGGCCGGTCGGGCCGGGCGGGACGCGCATCGAGACGGGTTCGTGCCCTGTCGGTGATCACAATCGGCCCAACGCCCCGCCCGGCACCCTTGTTCCCGGGCTCACGGGCCCACACGCATCCTTCACCCCACCGCCTCGAGCGTGAGCTCGAGCGCCCCGCGGACGGCGCCGGCACGGATCGCCGCGCGATCGCCGGCGAGCTCCAGCCGGCGGGTCCGCGCACCGTCCGCCGTGCTGACCGCGACGTACACCTCGCCCGGCGGGTGCCCGTCCTGCTGCCCGGGTCCGGCCACGCCCGTCGTCGCGACGCCCACGTCGGCGCCGACCACGCGACGCACGCCGTCCGCCATCTGCACGGCCACCTCCGGGTCGACCGGACCCCGAGCGGCGAGCAGCGCGCCGTCGACCCCGAGCACCGAGGCCTTGACGTCTGTCGCGTAGGCGACGACCCCGCCACGGACCACCACGGACGCCCCCGGCACGTCGACGAGCGCGGCGACGACGAGGCCGCCGGTCAACGACTCGGCCACGCCGAGCGTGAGACCGGTCCCCCGCGCCGCGTCGAGCACGGCCCGGGCCAGGTCCGCCGTGCTCATGCGACCGCGGGCCCCGGATCACGACGGGCGGCGGCCCGCAGCCGCCACCCCTGCACCGCGTAGTCGATCCCCGTGACGACGGTGACGACGATGGCGACCGCGAGCAGCACCCACGCGACGACGAGGAACCATCCCGGCAGGTGCGCGAGCGGCAGCAGGAACACCGAGATGGCGGCGATCTGGAGCACGGTCTTGAGCTTGCCGCCCCGCGAGGCCGGCATCACCGCGTACCGCAGCACCACCATGCGCAGCACGGTCACGCCGAGCTCACGGGCCAGGATCACCGTCGGCACCCACCAGGGCAGCTCCCCGAGCGGCCAGCAGAGCAGGATCAGTGCCGCACCGACCAGCGCCTTGTCCGCGATCGGGTCGAGCAGCTTGCCGACGTCCGTCACCAGCCCTCGGGACCGGGCCAGGTGGCCGTCGACCCGGTCGCTCAGCGCCGCGAGCAGGAAGATGCCCGTCGCGACGAGCCGCCAGGTCACCGACTCCCCGCCCTCGGCGAGCAGCGCCCACGCGAACACCGGCACCAGCAGGATGCGCAGGACCGTCACCGCGTTGGCGATGTTCCAGGGCGAGGGAGCTTCCGTGACCACGTCACCACCCTAGCGGCGCCAGGTTTCACCCGACGACGGCGCCCGAGACGGGCGGACCCCGGTGCGGGGACGTCACGCGGGGCCCTATCCTCCTCGGGTGCCCCGCCACGCGTCCGACGACGGACCGCCCCCGCGCCGACGGCGACCGCTCCTGCTCACGGGGGTCGCGGCCGTCGTGGCCGGCACGCTGGTCGCGGCCGGGCTCGGGATGGCCTTGCCCGGAGGGCTCGCCGGCCTCGTCCCGTGGGAGACGTCGGGCTCGCGCCCGGCGGCGGCCGACCCGTCCGCCGGCTCCCCCACCCCGACGCCGACACCGACGCCGACGCCGAGCCCCGCGCGGTTCTCCCTCCTCGCGGCCGGCGACCTCCTGCCCCACGAGCCGGTCGTGGCCTCGGCCGCCGACGGCGGCAGGACCGACTTCAGCCCCCTGCTGGCCGGCATCGACCCCTGGGTGCGGGGCGCGGACCTGGCCCTGTGCCACCTGGAGGTGCCGGTCGCCCCGCGCGGCACGGCGCCCAGCGGCTACCCGCTGTTCGGCGCGCCGTCGGAGCTGGTGCGCGACCTCGGCGAACAGGGGTGGGACGGCTGCTCGACGGCGTCGAACCACGCCGTCGACCGGGGGTACGACGGGGTCCGCGCGACGCTGCGGCACCTGGACGCCGCCGGCATGGGCCACGTCGGCACCGCCCGCAGCGAGGCCGAGCAGGACGCGCCCCAGCTCTACGAGCTCCGGCGCGCGGACCGGCGGATCACCGTCGCGCACCTCGCCGCCACCTACGGCCTCAACGGCCTGCCGGTGCCCGCCGAGGCCCCGTGGGCCGTCGACCTCATCGACGCCGACGCCCTCGCCGCCGCGGCCCGTGCGGCCCGCGCGGACGGTGCCGACGTCGTCGTCGTCAGCCTGCACGCCGGCGTGGAGTACACCGAGGACCTCACCGACCAGCAGACCGACGTCGTGCGCCGCCTGGCGCGCTCGCGTCAGGTCGACCTCGTGATCGGGCACCACGCGCACGTCCCGCAGCAGATCGCCCGCGTCGGCAAGGGCCCCGACAAGCAGGGCATGTGGACGGCCTTCGGCCTGGGGAACCTGCTGTCCAACCAGAGCGCGGACTGCTGTGACGCCCGCACGAACAACGGGCTGCTCCTGTCGGCCACCGTCACGCAGAAGGCCCCCGGCTCCCGCGCACGGGTGACGGCCCTCGAGTGGACGGCGAGCACGGTCGACATCGCCGCGGGCCACCGCGTGCACACGCTGCCCGACCTGCTCGACGACCCTTCCGGGTCCACCCTGTCCGGCGACGAGCTCGAGGCCCGGGCCGACCGGGTGCGGGCCGCCGTCGGAGACGCCGCCCCCGAACGCACCGCACCGCACGAGACGACGGGCCCGGCGCCCGACGTGGTCCCCCGCACCGACGACTGACCGGCACCGACGCCCGACCGGCGTCCGGGCGTCGGGCCCGCACCATCGGGCCCGCACCATCCGGCCCGCACCATCGGGTACCGCCCGCGCGGTCAGCGCCAGCCGTGCTCCGGGTCGGTGTCGGCGTCGTCGTGGTAGTCCGTGGCGACCGGCGGGGCGTGGCCGTCGGTGCCGTCCGCGTAGGCGTCGGCCGGCGCCGCGTCGGAGTCCTGGTCGTACGCCTGCGGCGTCTCGCCCCGGATGAGCGCGAGCGCGGACGGCAGGTCGTCGGGCAGCACGAGGACCTCGCGCGCCTTCGACCCCTCCGAGGGCCCGACGATCTCGCGGGACTCGAGCAGGTCCATGAGCCGGCCCGCCTTCGCGAACCCGACGCGCAGCTTGCGCTGCAGCATCGAGGTGGAGCCGAACTGCGTGGTCACCACCAGCTCCGTGGCCTGCAGCAGGAGGTCGAGGTCGTCCCCGATGTCGTCGTCGACCTTCTTCTTCGCGGCGGCCGGGGCGGTGACGTCCTCGCGGTACACCGGCTTGAGCTGCGACTTCACGTGCTCGACGACGGCGTGCACCTCGGACTCCGTCACCCACGCGCCCTGCACGCGCATCGGCTTGGCCGCGCCCATCGGCAGGAACAGCGCGTCGCCCTGGCCGATGAGCTTCTCCGCGCCGGGCTGGTCGAGCACGACGCGCGAGTCGGCGAGCGACGACGTCGCGAACGCCAGCCGCGAGGGCACGTTGGCCTTGATGAGCCCCGTGACGACGTCGACCGACGGGCGCTGCGTGGCCAGCACGAGGTGGATGCCGGCGGCGCGGGCGAGCTGCGTGATGCGCTGGATCGAGGCCTCGACGTCGCGCGGCGCGACCATCATCAGGTCGGCGAGCTCGTCGACCACGACCAGCAGGTACGGGTACGGGGCGATCTTGCGCTCCGAACCCGGCAGCGGCTGCACCTTGCCGGAGCGGACGGCCGCGTTGAAGTCGTCGAGGTGCTTGAACCCGAACGTGGCCAGGTCGTCGTAGCGGGCGTCCATCTCGCGGACGACCCAGTCGAGGGCCTCGGCAGCCTTCTTCGGGCTGGTGATGATGGGCGTGATGAGGTGCGGGATGCCCTCGTAGGTGGTCAGCTCCACCCGCTTGGGGTCGACGAGGATCAGCCGCACCTGCTCCGGGGTGGAGCGCATGAGGATCGACGTGATCATCGAGTTGATGAAGCTCGACTTGCCCGCGCCGGTGGCGCCGGCGACGAGGATGTGCGGCATCTTCGCCAGGTTCGCGACGACGTACCCGCCCTCGACGTCCTTGCCCACGCCCATGACCATGGGGTGCTCGGTGCGGCGGGCGGCCGAGGAACGCAGCACGTCGCCGAGGACGACGGTCTCGCGGTCGGAGTTGGGGATCTCGATGCCGATCGCCGACTTGCCGGGGATGGGCGAGAGGATCCGCACGTCGGCGCTGGCCACCGCGTAGGCGATGTTGTTGGAGAGCGACGTGATGCGCTCCACCTTGGTCTTGGCGCCGACCTCGACCTCGTACCGGGTGACCGTCGGCCCGCGGGTGAACCCCGTGACCTGGGCGTCGACCCCGAAGTCGTCGAAGACCTTGGTCAGGGACTCGACCACCCGGTCGTTCGCCGCCGAGCGCGTCTTGTGCGGAGCACCCTTGCCGAGCGAGTCCTCGCTCGGCAGCAGGTAGACGGTGTCGCCGTCCAGCATCGGCTGCTCGCCGCGGCCCATCGGGGGCAGGTCGGACGGCGCCTTGGCCCCCGCCGGCTCGTCGACGAGCGCGGGCGAGTCCGTCTTCGCGGCCGGCGCCGCGCCCGCGACGACCTGCGTCGCCGGGGTGCGGTCCACCTTCCGGGTGGCCCCGGTGCGCAGCGCCGCGGCCTCCTTCTCGAGGGTGGCGGCCTTCTCGAAGGCCTCGTCGCCGGCGTACTCGTCGAGCCCGGCGGCCTCGGCGGCCTCCGCCGCGCGCTGGGCCTTGGTCTTGCGCGTGCGCTTCTTGCGGGGCGCCGGGTCGTCGCTGCCGTCGTGGCGCGAGACGCCGTCGGCGAGCGCCAGGCCGTCGTCGTCCGTGGCGGGCGCGTGGTTCCCGGTGAGCCGGTCGTACAGCCCGCGCAGGCGCTCGGGGATGCGGTGCACGGGCGTGGCCGTGACGACGAGCAGGCCGAAGAACCCCAGCAGGAGGAAGAGCGGGACCGCGACCCACTCGGTCACCCCGGTCACGACGGGCGTCGCCGTGAGGTAGCCGATGATCCCGCCGGCGTCCTTGACTCCCTCGAAGCCGTCGCGGGGCGACGGGTTCCCCTCGGAGATGGCGACGAGCGCCCCCACTGCGATGACGATGAACGTGAGGCCGATCGCGACGCGGGAGTTCGCCTGGCCCCGCTCGGGGTGGCGCATGACGCGCACCCCCAGCCAGATCAGTAGCACCGGCACGGCGACGCCGGCCAGACCGACGGTCCCGGCGACGACCGCGTGCACGACCTCGCCGAAGGTTCCGGACAGCCCCCACCACTCGCTCGCGGCCACGATCAGCGCGAGGGCGATGAGGAAGAAGGCGACGCCGTCTCGGCGGTGCTCGGGTTCCAGGTCTCTTGCTCCCTTGGTGATGCTGCGGGTCATGGCGCCCAGCCCGTGCGCGACCCCCAGGTACAGGCCGCGGACCGCACGCACCGGCCACGCGGGCTCGCTGCGTGCGGGGCGCCGGGCCGGCCGGCGACGCGCGTTGCTCGACGTGCTGCGGCCCCGTCCGGAGCCCTTGCCGCCGGAACGCGTGGTGCCGCTGCGTGCGGGCGCACGCCGGGTCGGGGCGGACACGGAGGCGTTCCGCCCCGTCCTCGCCGCTCCCCGGGGGGTCCCGGTGATCCTCCGGGCGGGTGTCCGGGTCGCCATGATGGTCCACGGTACCCGCGCTCGACCTCCCGACGGCGCAGGTCCGGGGCGCGTGTCCTTCCGCGCGGCCGGTTCAGCCGGCCGTCAGCAGCCCGACCGCCAGGGTGACGACGCCGGCGGCGAGCGCCACCGCCCCGAGCGGCAGGAGGACCACCGCCCGGTTGGGCGACGTCCGGCCCGCTCCCATCGCCGAGAAGAAGAAGCCCGCGGGCATGACGATCGCGGCCACGAGCACGCCGGTGGCGGCCAGCCAGCGGGCGAACCCGCCGAGGTCGGTGGCCTCGGTCAGCAGCACGCACAGCAGGCCCAGGATGACGAGCACCCCGGCGTGCGCGTGCCCCGCCCGGAAGAACGACGTCTGGAACCCCGTGGCGGCCACCCGGCCCGTCACGACCTTCACGAGGAAGTAGCCGCCGGACTCGATGGCCACGACGGTCAGCAGGACGATCCCCGCGGTGATGCGGGCGGCGTCGGTGAGCTCGAGCACGGGGACCTCCAGGGACGGCAATGTTTGCGAACACTGTTATAGAACACCGTTCCCAAACGTGTGTCAACGGGTTAGGCTCTCCGCATGGCCAGGCCCCGCGTGCACGACGACGCCCTGCGTACCCGACTGCTCGAGGTCGCGTCCGAGACCATCTCCACGGGCGGCGAGCAGTCGCTCACCGTCCGGGCCGTGGCGACCGCCGCCGGCACCAGCGCCTCCGCCGTCTACGCGCTGTTCGGCTCGCGCGAGCAGCTGCTCGCGGCCGTGAGCGCGGAGGGATTCCGGCGCTTCGCCGCCCGCCTGCAGTCCGTCCCGCGGGGCGGGGACCCCGTCGGTGACCTGCGGGAGCTGGGTCGTGCCTACCGCGACAGCGCGCTGGCCGACCCGCACTTCTACCGGGTGATGTTCGACCGCGGCGTCCGCCCGGGACCCGACGCGCCGGACCCCGTCCAGCAGCCCACGTTCCTCGTGCTGCGCGACGCGGCGGCGCGGGTCCTCGACGCCCCGCCGGAGCACGTCCAGGACGTGGCCGTCGGCCTGTGGGGCCTGGTGCACGGCCTCGTCTCGCTCGAGCTCGGCGGGCTGCTGCCCGGCGACCTGGCCGCGCGCTCCGCACGCTACGACGCCGCGGCGGGCGCCGTCGGGCCCGCGCTCCTGGCCCGCTGACCCCGCGCCCTCCCTGGTGCCGTCGAGTCGGCGCAGGAGCGAGACGCCGCAGGAGCGATACGCCGCAGGGCCGGCACGGGAGTCCGTGCCGGCCCTGCGGCGGGTGCGTACCTGAGCGCGTCTCGGCCGCGCCCGTGCCCTCAGGCCGTCAGGCCTCGACGACCACCGGCACGATCATCGGGCGGCGGCGCAGGCGACGGTTCACCCACTGGCCGATGACCCGGCGCATGATCTGCTGCAGCTGGTACGTGTCCGTCGCTCCCCCGGCGATGGCCTCCTCGAGGGCGGCGACGACGTCCGGCTGGATCTCCTCGAACACGGCGTCGTCCACGGCCATGGCCCGCGCCTGGATCTGCGGCCCGGCCAGCACCTTGCCCGTGGCGGTGTCGACCACGGCGAAGACGGAGACGAAGCCCTCCTCGCTCAGGGTCCGCCGGTCCTTGAGCTGGTTCTCCGTCACCTCGCCGACGGACGAGCCGTCGACGAAGACGTAGCCGCACGGCACCGCGCCGACCACGGACGCCTTGCCGTCCACGAGGTCGACGACGACGCCGTCCTCCGCGAGCACCACGCGCTCGGCGGGGACGCCGGTGCGCACCGCGAGCGCCCCGTTGGCGACGAGGTGGCGCACCTCGCCGTGCACGGGCATGACGTTCTTGGGACGCAGCACGTTGTAGCAGTACAGGAGCTCGCCCGCGCTGGCGTGGCCGGAGACGTGCACCTTGGCGTTGCCGGAGTGCACGACGCGCGCGCCGAGGCGGGTCAGGCCGTTGATGACGCGGAACACGGAGTTCTCGTTGCCCGGGATGAGCGAGCTGGCGAGGATCACGGTGTCGCCGTGGCCGACCTGCACCTTGTGGTCGCCGTTGGCCATCCGGCTCAGGGCCGCCATCGGCTCGCCCTGGGACCCGGTGGACATGTAGACGATGCGGTCGTCGGGCAGGCTGGCGGCCTGCTTGAGCTCGATGAGGACGCCCGGCGGGACGTCGAGGTAGCCCAGCTCGGACGCGATGCCCATGTTGCGCACCATCGAGCGGCCGACGAGCGCGACCTTGCGGCCGTGCGCGTGCGCGGCGTTGAGCACCTGCTGCACGCGGTGCACGTGCGACGAGAACGACGCGACGATGACGCGCTTCTCCGCCTGGGCGAAGACGCTGTCGAGCACCGGGCCGATCTCGACCTCGTTGGTGACGAAGCCGGGGACCTCCGCGTTCGTGGAGTCGACCATGAACAGGTCGACACCCTTCTCGCCGAGCCGGGAGAAGGCGCGCAGGTCGGTGACGCGGCCGTCGAGCGGCAGCTGGTCCATCTTGAAGTCGCCGGTGTGCAGCACGGTGCCCGCGCCGGTGGTGACGGCGACCGCGAGCGCGTCCGGGATCGAGTGGTTGACCGCGACGAACTCGCAGTCGAACGGGCCGAACCGCTCCGCCTGGCCCTCGGCCACGACCCGCAGCACGGGCCGGATGCGGTGCTCCTTGAGCTTGGCGTCCACGAACGCGAGCGTGAGCCGCGAGCCGACCAGCGGGATGTCGCGGCGCAGCCGCAGCAGGTACGGCACGGCGCCGATGTGGTCCTCGTGACCGTGCGTGAGGACGATGGCCTCGATGTCGTCGAGACGGTCCTTGATGTAGTCGAAGTCCGGCAGGATGAGGTCGACGCCGGGCTGGTGGTCCTCGGGGAAGAGGACCCCGCAGTCGATGATGAGCAGCCGGCCCTCGTACTCGAGGACGGCCATGTTGCGCCCCACCTCCCCCAGGCCGCCGAGGGCGACGATGCGAAGCCCCTTCGACGGCAGGGCGGGGGGCAGGGGAAGTTCGGGGTGAGGGTGGCTCACGGGGCCTCCTGGCCTGTGGTGTCTTACGGAAGTGTGGTGGCGTCCTCCAGGACGCCCGGAAGGATGCGGGCCGCGGCGAGCGCGGCGCGGACGTCGGCGACGTCGGCCTCGCTCGCGGGCACGTTGGGCAGGCGCATCGCGCGACCCTCGGCGAGCCCGAGGACCTCGAGCGCCGCCTTGACCATGACGGCCTGGGCCCCGGCGCCGTTCATCGCCGCGATGACGGGCAGCGTCGTGGTGAAGACCTCGAGCGCGCCGGCGTGGTCCCCGGCGTCGAAACGCCGCACGACCTCGGCGAACCGGCCCCCGACGACGTGCGCGGACACCGACACGATGCCGGCGGCGCCGTGGGCGAGGAACGGCAGCAGCAGGCCGTCGTCGCCCGAGTACCACGCCAGGCCGGTCGCGGCCCGCAGGGCGGGCATGGCGGCCACGTCGGCGGTGGCGTCCTTGGTCGCCACGACGCGCGGGTGAGCCGCGATGCGCTCGTACGTGGCCGGGGCGATGCGCACGCCGGCGCGGCCGGGGATGTCGTAGATCATGACGGGCAGGTCGGTCGAGTCGGCGACCGCCGCGAAGTGCTGGTAGAGCCCCTCTTGCGTGGGACGCGAGTAGTAGGGCGAGACCACGAGCAGGCCGTGGGCCCCCGCCTCTGCGCCCTGCTCGGCCATCCGCACCGCGTGGGCGGTGTCGTTGGAGCCCGCCCCCGTGAGCACGTAGGCGCGGTCGCCGACCGCGTCCACGACGGCGCGCACGAGGTCGGCCTTCTCCGGGGCGTGCGTCGCGGGCGCCTCGCCCGTGGTGCCCGACAGGACGAGCCCGTCGTTGCCGTCGTCGACCAGCCGCTTCGCGAGGCGGGCCGCCGCAGGGAGGTCGACCTCTCCCGCCGGCGTCATCGGGGTGACCATGGCGGTGAGGACCGCGCCGAACGGGCGCGCGGAGGCCGGGGCGAACGTCATGGGTCAACCGTACCGGGCGCACCGTCCTGCGGGACGCCAGGCTCACCCTTCGAGCAGCCGCCCGACGTGCGCGACGACGTCGTGCACCTCGACGCCGTCCGTGCCCAGCACCACGACACCGGGGCCGTCGACGACGGCCCGCAGGCCCTCGCCGTAGGCCGCCATGGCCGGCGCGTCCAGCCCCTGCCGGTGCGCGGCCGCGTCACCGGTCTGGCGCGACGCCACCGTGGCCCACGACGCCTCGAGGACGACGTGCACGAAGACGGCGTCGGCGTCCCGGGCCGCCCGCTCGAACCGGGCGGCCTGGTCGGGGCGCGCCACCAGCTGCGGCACGACCACGTCGCTCCCGCCGCGCAGGTGCTCGGCGGCCATCGCGAGGCCGAGCGCCCGCGCCGGCCCGGCCGTCGAGGCGGGATCGCCGGCGTCGCGGGAGATCAGGCCGCGCACGACGTCGATGTCGAGGTTCAGGGTGCCGGGGCGGCGAGCGGCGACGGCGACCGACACCGTCGACTTGCCGACCCCCGGGAGCCCGTTGAGCAGCAGCAGGGTCGGGCGGCGGCGGCGTGGATCCACAGCGCGATCCTACGGACCGACCCGGTGCCCACCGCCACGTGTCGAGCAGACGGCGGTCCGTGCATACTCGGTGCCATGGCCGCCGCCCCGCTGTCCCCCGCGCTCGTCGCGCACCTGCCGACGGGGATGCTGGCGGGCGGCCACTGGGGTCCCGCCGCAGGCGGTCGCACGTTCGAGGTCGCCGACCCTGCCACCGGACAGGTGCTGTTCGACGTCGCCGACGCCTCTGCCGACGACGGGCGCCGTGCCCTCGACTCGGCCTCGGGGGCCGCCGCCGCGTGGCGCGCCGTCGCCCCCCGCGAGCGCTCGGAGCTGCTGCGGGCGGTCTACGAACGGATCGTCGCGCGGGCCGACGCGTTCGCCTCCCTCATCACCGCGGAGTGCGGCAAGCCGCTGGCCGAGGCGCGGGCGGAGGTGCTCTACGGCGCCGACTTCCTGCGCTGGTACGCCGAGCAGGCCGTGCGCACCGACGGGCTGGTGCGCACGGCGCCGGCCGGGACCAACCGCCAGCACGTCCACCGTCGCCCGGTCGGGCCGGCCCTGCTCGTCACGCCCTGGAACTTCCCGATCGCGATGGCCACCCGCAAGATCGGGCCGGCCCTCGCCGCCGGCTGCACGGTCGTGATCAAGCCCGCCCACGCGACGCCGCTGACGACGATGCTGGTCGCGGAGGTGATCCGGTCGGAGCTGGCCGACCGCGGCCTGCCGGCGGGCGTGGTGAACGTGGTCCCGACCACGAGCGCAGGCGACGTCGTCGGCCCGCTCCTGGCGGACGAGCGCCTGCGCAAGCTGTCGTTCACGGGCTCCACGGCTGTGGGCAGCTCGCTGCTGCGCCAGGCGGCCGACCAGGTGCTGAACTGCTCGATGGAGCTGGGCGGCAATGCCCCGTTCGTCGTGTTCGCCGACGCCGACCTCGACGCCGCCCTCGAGGGCGCCACGGTCGCGAAGCTGCGCAACGCCGGACAGTCGTGCGTCGCCGCCAACCGGTTCCTCGTGCACGACTCCCTCGCCCGGGAGTTCGCCCGGCGGCTCGCGGACCGCTTCGCCCGGCTGCGCGTGGGCCGTGGCTGGGACGACGGCGTCGACGTCGGCCCCCTCATCGACGCGCGCGCGGTCGAGAAGGTCGACGCCCTGGTGTCCGACGCGACGGACCACGGCGCCCAGGTCCTCACCGGCGGGAGCGCGCCGGACGGGCCCGGCAGCTTCTACACCCCCACCGTGCTGGCGGGCGTCGATGCGGGACAGCGCGTGGTGCGCGAGGAGATCTTCGGCCCGGTGGCGCCCGTGGTCGCGTTCGCCGACGACGACGAGGCGATCGAGCTGGCGAACGACACCGAGTACGGGCTCGCCGCCTACGCCTACACCACGTCGCTCGACCGCGCGCTGCGCGCGAGCGACGAGATCGAGGCCGGGATGATCGGCATCAACCGCGGGATGGTCTCGGACGCCAGCGCCCCGTTCGGCGGGGTGAAGCAGTCCGGCCTCGGCCGCGAGGGCGGCGAGGCGGGGCTCGAGGAGTATCTCGAGACCGTCTACGTCGCGCTCTGAGAGCCGCGACGGTCCCGAGCCGCGCCGTCCGCACGTCGGTCGTCTCCGGCCGTGGTGGCCGACCCGTGGTTTCCTGGCGCTCGTGACAGGACGACGGGACCCGGAGGTGCGCGCCGCCGTCCGCCAGGGCGCGTCGGTCGCGATCGCGACCGGCCTGTACGGGATCTCGTTCGGCGCCCTGTCCGTGGTCGCCGGCGTGAGCGTGCCCCAGACGATGGCCCTGAGCCTCCTGCTGTTCTCCGGCGGCTCCCAGTTCGCGCTGATCGGCGTGGTCGCCGCGGGCGGCTCGCCGTTCGCGGCGGTGGCGACGGCGACGCTCCTGGGCGTGCGCAACACGCTGTACGGCACGGTCGTGTCGCCGCTGCTGCAGGTCCGCGGGTGGCGGCGGCTGGCCGCGGCGCAGGTGACGATCGACGAGTCCACGGCGGTCGCCGTCGGCCAGCGCACGCCCGCCGCCGTCCGCGCGGGGTTCTGGACGACCGGCATCGGCGTCTTCGTGCTGTGGAACGCCTTCACCCTGCTGGGTGCCGTCGCGGGCGACGCCCTCGGCGACCCCCGCGCCTGGGGTCTGGACGCGGCCGCCGGGGCGGCGTTCCTCGCCCTCGTGTGGCCACGGCTCGCCGCCCGGCGGGCGCAGGTCGTGGCCGCGCTCGCCGTCGTCGTCTCGCTCGCGCTGATCCCGCTCGTCCCCGCCGGCCTCCCGGTGCTGGCGGCCGCCGCGGTCGCCATCGTCGTCGGGCTCGTGTCGCGCCCGGCGACCGGCCGGCCCGAGCGCGAGGACGGCGACGGCGGGCGCCCCGAGGAGGCCCAATGACGACGGCCCTGCTGTGGGCGACCGTGCTCGTCGCGTCGCTCGCCTGCTTCGCGCTCAAGCTCGCCGGCCACCTCATCCCCGAGCACTGGCTCGCGGCCGAGCGCGTGCAGCGCACCTCGACCCTGGTCACCGTGGCGTTGCTCGTGTCCCTCGTGGTGGTGCAGACGTTCGCGGACGGCCAGGCCGTGGTCGTGGACGCGCGGCTCCCGGCGCTCGCCGTGGCCGCCCTCGCGCTCGCCCTGCGCGCGCCGTTCATCCTGGTGGTCGTGCTCGCCGCCGCCACCGCGGCCGGGCTGCGGGCACTGGGCTGGGGCTGAGCCGCACCGCGACGCCCGCTCCGGGTTCTCCACAGGGTTGGCCTGGGACTTCGCCGCGTACGTGTGACCCGGGCTACTCTCGTGCCGCTGCGGCCGCACGCGTCGCACCGAGCCGACGACGCCCCGGGAGTAGGACCGCATGACCCGCGCCGCACGCGCCACCTCGACGACCGGCAACGCCGCACGCCGGTCGGCCCGACCCTCCGCCACCGTGGTGGCCGCCCTGCTCACCGTGGGCCTGCTCAGTGCCTGCTCCGGAGCGGAGACTCCGCAGGAGGACCCGGGCACCACGACCACGGCTCCGCCCGAGGAGACCAGCGCCTCCCCCACGCCCAGCGCCACCGAAGAGGGCGTCGAGAAGCCCGAGCGCCCGGCGGCGATGGACAAGAAGAACGCTGACGGCGCCGCGGCCGCAGCCGAGTACTTCCTCTCGCTGCGCTCCTACACGCTGTCCACCGGCGACACCTCGGAATGGAAGGCTATGTCCCACAAGACTTGCGGCTATTGCGAGTCGGCACTTGGACAAGCGAAGCGGATCGTCAAAGAAGATGACCACTTCGAAGGTGGCGAGGTCACCGCCAAAGTCACAAAGAAGTATCAGCGCGACGAGGCCACGGGAATCTGGCCGGTGGACGCTGATGTCGAAGAAGCGGCGATTCGCGTCACCGACAAGGCAGGCGACACGATCTTCAGTACCGACACCGCTCGCTACGCCAGCCGGATCGAGGTCGGCCTCATGGGAGACGACTGGGTCATAGTCGAAGTCGCCGACGTTCCCGAGGACTGAGTCGTGATTCGTCGAAGCATGGTTCCCTGGTTAGCAATTCTGTTGCTCGTCGCACCTCTCGGTATACCAAGCGCCTCTGCTGCACCCCTGGGTGCCGCACGGAGTTCCGATGACTTTTCCGGACACACAGATCAGGAGAAGGAGACGGTAAACGTCGAAGCGCTCGAACAGCAGGACGAGTTGCTGGAGGGTTCGAGCTCGAACCCCGGCAAGGAGTCGGCCCCGTCGAAGTGGGTGTACTGGCGCGCCACGCCCGAGATGTGCGAGCTTCTCGGCCTCACAGGATCGGCCGAGACCCAGTTCGCCGCGGCGTGCGCCCGCCCGGAAGCCCGGGTCGGCTACGACGGCATCGAGTGCGAGAACGACCAGTTCGCGATGGAGGCGCTGTTCCGCGCGGAGCGCGACCCGGAGACCGGTGAGCTGGGGCCCGCCACCATCGCCGGCGACGAGCAGTGCGTCTCCCCGGCCGACCTGGCCGAGGCGGCAGCCCGCGAGTTCGCGTCCCTGAAGATCCGGCCCTCCCCGCTGCACGTGCAGCCGCCGGACGGCTGGACCCTCATCAACGTCGACACCATCACGTACACCGAGGACACCCCGCAGGAGTTCGACACCACCCTCCTGGGCGTCCCGGTCACGCTGCGCGCCGTCCCGGCGGAGTACTCGTGGGACTACGACGACGGCACCCGCCCGCTCGTCACCGACACCCCCGGCGCGCCGTACCCGAACCACACGGTGGCGCACACCTACTCCGCCCCCGGCACGGCGACCATCACCCTCGACACCACCTGGGCCGGACAGTTCCGGATCGCCGGCACCGCCACCTGGACCGACGTCCCGGGGGCCGCGACGACCGAGACCAGCACCGACGAGATCACCATCCACGAGGCCCGCACCCGCCTCGTGGAGGATCCGGTCGACGAGTAGCCCTGCGGCCCTCGGCGCGCCGACGGGATCGTCACGAGGAGGCGTGCGGACGACGACGCCACGCCCCGCCCGGGCGACGGTCGGCCGGCACTAGGGTGACGGGATGGCACTCTTCCGCGAGACGGCCGACGTCTCGGTCCGACCGGCCGTCCCGGGCGACGAAGCCCCGATGACCCGCGTCCAGGTGACCGCGTGGCGCGACACCCACGAGGTGGCGCTGGGCGACGGCGTCATCGACGCACTCGACACCGACGCGATGCAGGCCCGCTGGGCCCAGGCGATCACCTCGCCCCCGGGCCCGGGCTTCGCCGTGCTGGTCGCGCTCGACGGGCCCGACGTCGTCGGGTTCGCAGCCGTCGCGCCCGGCCAGCTCCTCGCTCTCGAGGTCCACCCCGACCACCAGCGGGGCGGCCACGGGTCGCGCCTGCTCGCCGCCGCCGTCGACCGCCTCCGCACCGACGGCGCGGAGCAGATCGTCACGTGGATCATGGACGACGACACCGCGCGCGAGCGGTTCTTCTCCTCCGCAGGCCTCGGACCCGACGGCACGGAGCGCGTCCTCGCCACCGGCGTGCGGGACGTCGTCGAGCACCGCTGGTCCGCGGCCGTCTGACCTTCTCGGAGGACGAGCGGGCCACGCCCCGCGCGAGGGCGGATGAAAGGATGAGGCGGTGCCCCGCTCCCCCGAACCCACCCGGACCGTGCGGGACGCCGCCGCCGGCATCACCGTCCTCGCGGTCGCCAACTTCGTCGCCATCACCACCGAGGTGCTGCCGGTCGGCCTCCTGCCGCAGCTGGCGCGCGGCGTCGACGTCACGGAGTCGACGGCCGGCCTGCTCGTCACCGTCTACGCGTTCGTGGTCGCGGCGTTCGCCGTCCCGCTGACGGTCGCCACCCGGGCGGTGCCCCGCAAGCCGTTGCTGCTGGTGACGCTCGGCATCTACTCGATCAGCAACGTGCTCGTGGCGGTGGCGCCGTCGTACGCGATGCTGGTGGTGGCCCGCACGCTCGGCGGCCTCGGGCACGCCGTCTTCTTCTCGGTGTCGATCGCCTACGCGGCGCGGCTGGTCAGCCCGCTGTACACCGGGCGGGCGCTCACGCTCGTCACGGCGGGCGGCACCATCGGGTTCGTCCTCGGCGTGCCGCTGTCCACGTCGCTCGGGGCGGCGGTGGGCTGGCGCTGGTCGTTCGCGTTGCTCGGCGCCGTCTGCGCCGCCACGGCCCTGCTGGTCGCGCGGCTGCTGCCCGCCGTCGCCGTCGAGCCGGAGCCCCCGCGGGACCGGTCCGGGGCCCGCGCCGGCCGGAAGCGGCTCGGGATCGTGGTCGGCACCAACACCGTCCTGTTCGGCGGGCAGTACACCGTCTACACCTACATCTCGGTGATCCTGCTGGCCGCCGGGCTGTCGGAGGCCGCCGTCGGCCCCGCCCTGCTGGTGTTCGGGGCCCTCGGCCTCGTCGGGCTGTGGGCCGCGGCGCGCTACCTGGACCGCACGCCCCGGGCACTGACACTCGCCGCGATGGCGACCATCGCCGTCGCGCTCGTCGCCGTGGCGCTCGCGCTGCCCGCGACGGTCGGGGTGCTCGTCGCGGCGGGGGTGTGGCTGGCGGCCTTCGGTGCCATCCCGGCGACCTTCCAGGCCGCCGCGCTGCGCACGCAGGGCGCCACGGCCGACGTGGCGGGCGCCTTCGTCAACGCGACCTCGAACCTCGGGATCGGCCTCGGCGCGGCCGCCGGGGCCGTGATCGTCGCCGGCCCCGGTCCCGGTGCGCTGGCGCTCGCCGGGGCGGCGATCGTCGCGGCCTCCTGCGTCGCCGTCCTCGTCGCGCGACGGGCGTTCCCCCGCGAGCCCTGACAGCCCTGACAGCCCTGACGACCGCACCCCGTCGACCGTCCGGCCCTCACCGGGCCTCGGTCGGCGCGGTCTCAGTCGGTCCGGGACCCCGGGAAGAGCGCGGAGGCCTTGCGCAGCGCGCCGCGAGCCCGACGGCGGTCCCTCGCGGCGTCGTAGGCGAACGCCAGGTGGTACCACGCCTTCCAGTCGTCGGGAGCCCGCTCGACGGCGGCACGACGCTCCTCGAAGGCGGCGTCGGCCGCGCCGCGGTCGATGCGCCCTCCCGGCGAGCGCGGCAGGTCGTCGACGGGCAGCTCGCCCGCCGCGGCCAGGGCGTCCGCCATGCGTTGCACGCGGGTGGCGAGCCGGTACTCCACCGCGATCAGCACGATGACCAGCAGCGGGATCACCAGGACGGCCACACCGATGCCGATCAGCACCGGTTCGCCGGTAGCGACCATCGACCAGCCGCGACCGGCGATCTGCCATACGTACAGCGCGAGCAGCGCCGTGACCGCCAGCGCGCCGGCGAGCCCGCGCGGCAGCCGGCGGCGGGCGGGTGCCCGGCCTCCCGGGTCCGGCGTCGCGCCCGGACGGTCTGCGCTCACCCGAGGTCCAGGACGTTCTCGAGGCCGACGGTCAGCCCGGGGCGGGAGCCGACCTCGCGCACCGCCAGCAGCACCCCGGGCATGAACGACGCCCGGTCGAACGAGTCCTGCCGGATGACGAGCTGCTCGCCGGCGTTGCCGAGGAGGATCTCCTCGTGCGCGACGAGGCCCCGCAGCCGCACGGCGTGCACCCGCACGCCGTCGACGTCCGCCCCGCGAGCCTCGTGGCCCGTCTCGGTGGCGTCCGGCATCGCGCCCAGCCCGGCTTCCGTCCGTGCGCGGGCGATCGCCGCGGCCGTGTGCCGGGCCGTGCCGGAGGGCGCGTCGATCTTGTCCGGGTGGTGCAGCTCCACCACCTCGGCCGACTCGAAGTAGCGTGCGGCCTTCGCTGCGAACGTCATGGCGAGCACGGCGGACAGCCCGAAGTTCGGGGCGATCAGCACCCCGAGGCCCTCGCCGGCCGGCCGGCCGTCGTTCGCCCGCTCGAGGTGCTCGGACACGCGCCCGCGGGAGGCGTCGTCCCAGCCTGTCGTGCCCACGACGACGTGCGCGCCGGCGTCGAGCGCCGCGTGGACGTTGGCCTCGGTCGCCGCTGGGACGGTGAAGTCCACGGCGACGTCGGCACCGGCCAGCGTGGACGCGTCGACCGTGTCGCCCGCGTCGATGCGGGCGACGAGCTCCAGCCCGTCGGCCGCCTCGACCGCCGCGCAGGTCTGGGCGCCCATGCGCCCGGCTGCGCCGAGGACGGCCACCCGGATCGTGTCAGTCATGTCTCTCCCGTCGTGTGTCTCGGACGCGGTCCGGCCGCTGGAGGGCAGGGCCGGGCCGGTCAGTCGCCGAACGGGCCCACGCGGACCACGGACCGCGGCCGCGACGCCAGGTCCACCGCGAGCTCGCGCACGTCGTCGGCGGTCACCGCGCGGACGCGTTCGAGCGACTCGGCCACGCTCAGCAGCTCACCGTAGACGAGCTCGGCCTTGCCGAGCCGGCTCATCCGCGACCCCGAGTCCTCCAGGCCCAGCACGAGGCCGCCCGAGAGCTGCCCGATGCTGCGCTCCAGCTCGGCGTCGGTGATGCCGTCCGCCGCGAGGCGCTCCAGCTCAGCCACCAGCAGGTCCGTCACCTGGTCGACCTTCGCCGGCGAGCAGCCGGCGTACAGGCCGAAGGTCCCGAGCCCGCCGTGCCCGGACGCGAACGAGTACGTGGTGTAGGCGAGGCCGCGCCGCTCCCGGATCTCCTGGAACAGCCGCGACGACATCCCGCCGCCCAGCACCGCGTTGAGCACCGACAGCGCGAACCGCCGGTCGTCGGTGGCCGCCAGCCCCGTGGAGCCGACGATGACGTTGGCCTGCTCGACCTGACGGCGCACCGTCAGCGCGACGCCCTCGGCCGGGACCCCGGCCGACTCCGGCGCGTCGGAGCGACGGTCGCGCGGCAGCGCCCCGGCGTCCAGGTCCCAGCCGCCGCCCGTGAGCGCGTCCGTCACCTGCCCCACCAGCGCGTCGTGGTCGACCCCGCCCGCGGCCGCGACCACGAGGGTCTCCGGACGGTAGTGCCAGCGGTAGTGCTCCCACACGGCGTCCCGCGGGACCGCACGGATCGTGTCGGGGGTGCCGCCGATCGGGCGGCCGAGCGGGTGGGCGCCGAGCACCGCCGCGGAGAACTCCTCGTGCACGACGTCGCCCGGGTCGTCGTCGCTCATCGCGAGCTCCTCGAGGATGACGCCGCGCTCGGTCTCGAGCTCGTCGCCGTCGAGGCGCGCGGACGTGACCATGTCGCCGATGACGTCGACCGCCATCGGGAGGTCGGTGTCGAGCACCCGGGCGTAGTAGCAGGTGTGCTCCTTGCCCGTGGCTGCGTTCGCGTCGCCGCCCACCGCGTCGAAGGCCTCCGCGATGTCCAGGGCGGAGCGCCGCCGGGTGCCCTTGAAGAGCAGGTGCTCGAGGAAGTGCGTGGAGCCGAAGTGCCCGTCGGACTCGTCCCGCGAACCGACCCCGACCCATGCGCCCACCGTCGCCGAGCGCAGGCCCGGCATCTGCTCGGTGAGCACACGGACACCGCCGGGCAGGACGGTGCGACGGATCGTCGCACCGTCCTGCCCGGCGGTGAGGTCGGCACCGGGCTCGCCCGCGGGGACGAGCGGAAGGTGCCAGGTCATCGGAGCGTCAGGCCTCCGGCTGGTCCGACGCCGCGGCCTCGGCCGGCGCGGACTCGTCGGCCTTGTCGTCGTCCTCGGTGACCGCGACCAGCGACAGCTTGCCGCGCGGGTCGATCTCGCCGATCTCGACCTGGACCTTCTGGCCGATCGACAGCACGTCGTCGACGTTCTCGACGCGCTTGCCGCCCACGAGCTTGCGGATCTGGCTGATGTGCAGCAGACCGTCCTTGCCCGGGGAGAGCGAGATGAACGCGCCGAACGACGTCGTCTTGACGACCGTGCCGACGAACCGCTCGCCCACCTCGGGGACGTGCGGGTTGGCGATCGCGTTGATCGCCGCGCGGGCGGCCTCGGCCGACGGGCCGTCGGTGGCGCCGATGTAGACGGTGCCGTCGTCCTCGATGGAGATGTCCGCGCCCGTCTCCTCCTGGATCTGGTTGATCATCTTGCCCTTGGGCCCGATGACCTCGCCGATCTTGTCGACCGGCACCTTCACCGCGATGACGCGCGGGGCGTTCGGGGACATCTCGTCCGGCACGTCGATCGCCTCGGCGATGACGTCCAGGATCGTCAGGCGCGCGTCGCGGGCCTGACCCAGCGCGGCCGCGAGCACGGAGGCCGGGATGCCGTCCAGCTTGGTGTCGAGCTGGATGGCGGTGACGAACTCGCGGGTACCGGCGACCTTGAAGTCCATGTCGCCGAACGCGTCCTCGGCGCCCAGGATGTCGGTCATCGCGGCGTAGCGGGTCTCGCCGTCGACCGTGTCGGAGACGAGGCCCATCGCGATGCCCGCGACCGGGGCCTTCAGCGGCACGCCGGCGTTGAGCAGCGACAGCGTCGAGGCGCAGACCGAGCCCATCGACGTCGAGCCGTTGGAGCCGAGCGCCTCGGACACCTGGCGGATCGCGTAGGGGAACTCCTCGCGGCTGGGCAGCACGGGCACGAGCGCCCGCTCGGCCAGCGCGCCGTGACCGATCTCGCGGCGCTTCGGGCTGCCGACGCGGCCCGTCTCTCCGGTGGAGAACGGCGGGAAGTTGTAGTTGTGCATGTAGCGCTTGCGCGTGACCGGCCCGAGCGAGTCGATCTGCTGCTCCATGCGCAGCATGTTCAGCGTCGTGACGCCGAGGATCTGCGTCTCGCCGCGCTCGAACAGGGCGGAGCCGTGCACGCGCGGGAGGACCTCGACCTCGGCCGACAGGGTGCGGATGTCCGCGAGCCCACGACCGTCGATGCGCACGCCCTCGGTGAGCACGCGCTGGCGCACGAGCTGCTTCTGCAGCGAGCGGTACGCGGCCGAAAGCTCCTTCTCGCGACCGTCGAAGCCGTCCTGGAGCTCGCCCAGCATCTGGGCCTTGAGCTCGTCGAGGCGGTTCTCGCGGTCCTGCTTGTCGGCGATCGCCAGGGCGTCGCGCAGCGGCGCGGCCACGGCGGACTCGACGGCGGCGTACGCGTCGTCCTGGTACTCGGGGAAGACCGGGAACTCGCGCACCTCCTTGGAGGCCTGCGCGGCGAGCGAGGCCTGCGCCTCGCACAGCGCCTTGAGGAAGGGCTTCGACGCCTCGATGCCCTCGGCGACGACCTCCTCGGTCGGCGCGGAGACGCCCTCGGTCTTGATGAGCTTCCACGCGTCGTCGGTGGCCTCGGCCTCGATCATGGCGATCGCGACGTCGTCACCGACGATCCGGCCCGCGACGACCATGTTGAACACGGCCCGCTCCAGGTCGGAGTGCTTCGGGAACGCGACCCACTGGCCGTCGATCAGGGCGATGCGCACACCGGCGACCGGGCCGGAGAACGGCAGGCCGGAGATCTGCGTCGACGCGGACGCGGCGTTGATCGCCAGCACGTCGTAGGCGTCGTCCGGGTGGATCGCCATCACGGAGATGACGACCTGGACCTCGTTGCGCAGGCCCTTGACGAACAGGGGGCGCAGCGGGCGGTCGATGAGGCGGCAGGCGAGGATCGCCTCCGTCGAGGGACGGCCCTCGCGGCGGAAGAACGAGCCGGGGATGCGGCCCGCGGCGTACATGCGCTCCTCGACGTCCACCGTGAGGGGGAAGAAGTCGAACTGCTCCTTGGGGTGCTTGCCGGCCGTCGTGGCCGACAGCAGCATCGTCTCGCCGTCCAGGTACGCGGCGACGGAGCCGGCGGCCTGGCGGGCGAGGCGGCCCGTCTCGAAGCGGACGGTGCGGGTGCCGAAGCGGCCGTTGTCGATGACGGCCTCGGCGAACTGGATCTCGGGACCCTCCACGGGTGCCCTCCTTGATCTCGAGGGCGCGGCCACGGCTCGGCGGTCTTCGATCGAGGCCCACGGATCCCCGCCGCGCTCCGAAGGGAGCTCGCGGCGGGTTCGGGAGGCCACTACCGAGGACCGGACGAGATACCGGCCGCGCGGTGGTGGTGTGGTCGGGCGGTCACCCGCCACAGGACAATGGCATTACACCAGACCAGCCCGGTCCCTGCGCAGGGACCGGGCTGGTCTGTGAGGTCAGCGGCGCAGGCCGAGGCGCTGGATCAGCGCGCGGTAGCGCTCGATGTCGGTCTTCTGCAGGTAGGCCTGCAGGCGACGGCGCTGGCCCACGAGGAGCAGCAGGCCACGACGCGAGTGGTGGTCGTGCTTGTGGTCCTTGAGGTGCTCGTTGAGGTCGTTGATGCGCTGCGTGAGCAGCGCGATCTGCACCTCCGGCGAGCCGGTGTCGCCCTCGTGAGTCGCGTACTCGGTGATGATGGACTGCTTGGTGGCAGCGTCGAGCGGCATGGCTCTCCTTCGGTGTGTCGTTGCGCGGTGCTCCGGGACTTGTTCACCGGGCGCTCTGGATCCGCGGCCGATCAGACGGCCCGGCTATCTTACCAGCGCGGCGCCGCCGGCCGGACCGGTGCCCCTCAGAGCTCACCGGGGCTCACCGGGGCCGCTCGGGCCCGCCCGTCAGGCGTCGTCGATCTCGACGACCGCCGACGACGCGCCCCGCAACGTCGCGACCTGGTCGGCCTCCGCCCGCAGCGCCGCCGCGTCCCGCTCCCGCAGCCCGCCGAACGTGGCGACGGAGACGGTCAGCCTCCGCCCGCTCTTGCGCGGGCGCCACGTCCCGGCGATCTCACCGTCCACGAGCACCGTGCCCGGCGACCCCACCGTCCTCCACACGTCCCGGTGCCGGCTCGCCTCCACGATCGTCCCCCGGTCGCGGGCCTGGGTGTAGGGGTCGCCCGGCGGGAGCAGGCGCACCCCGCGCGGCATCGGCGCCGACCGCAGCGCGTCCAGGTCGACGGCCCGGGCCCACGCCGCGCGGCCGTCGACGCCGACGGGTTCGAGTTCGTCGGCGACCAGGTCCCACCAGGGGCCGACGTCGCCGGCGCGCACGCCCACCCACGCGGCGAAGTCGGCTCGCGTCGACGGTCCGTAGCACCGCAGGTAGCGGCGCAGCAGCTCGGCGCGCGCGTCCTCGGGACGGGCGCCCGGCAGGGCGCGCCCCAGCCACTCGGACACCAGGACGAACGGTGACCTGTTCCCGGAGCGCGGTGCGAAGCAGACCACCCCCTGCAGCGCGAGGATGCGCAGGCAGAAGTGGACCACACCCTCGCCGAGCGGCTGGCCGGCGGCGTACGGGCCTTCCTCGTCCCAGACGGCACGCCGGGCGGGCGGGAGCCGTGCGGCGACCCGAGCGGCGAGCCCGGCACCCAGCTCGCCCACGTCGAGCCGGCGACCGTGGAGCACGTCGGCGACCTCCGCGCGGCACAGCCCGACGGTCTCGGTCAGGCTCATCCCGAGCCTGTCCAGCGACGGGCCGGCACCGAGCACGACCTGCCGCATCGCCTCCTCGGTCGGCGGCAGCACGCCCGTGGTGAAGACCGGCGCGTCCCGGGTCGGGACGACGTACGGCGCGCCGCGCAGCGACCACGTCCGCAGGAGCGCCTTGTCCTCGGCCACGGCCGTGTCCACCCGCTCCCGCGTCACCCCCGCCACCCTGGCGTGCAGGGCGAGCAGGGCCGAGCCGGGCGGGCTGTCCTGGATGCCGCACCGGCCGGCCGTGTCGAGCAGGCCCGTGGAGCCCGGCTCGTCGCCGCTCGCCCGCTCGAGGAGGTGGTGGGCACCCAGGCGGAACGCCACGACGTCCCGTCTCGACACCTCGGCGGCCATCCGCCGAGGCTACCGCCGCGGTCCGCGGCCCGGAGGCTCAGGCGTCGCCGTCGTGCCCCGCCGGGTGCCCGTCGACCTGGCGGAACGTCCCGTCCGGCAGCGGGAGCGTCCCCGCGAACCGCTGCAGGTCGGGCAGCGTCGTGATCATCCGCCCGTCCGCGAACCGCACGCCGCCGGCCGGCGTCCAGACCTCCGGGACCGCGCGCAGGAACGAGCCCTCGTCCTGGCGCAGGAGGTAGACGAACGTCTCCGCGAGGATCCGGCTGCCCACCTCGCCGAGGAAGTGGCCGTTGCCCTCGACCTCCGCCTCCTTGAGCACGTAGTACCACAGCGGCGTGCCGCCGAGCTCGTCCAGCGCCGCCCCGACCTCGGGGGCCGCGCCCGCCGTGAGCTGTGCGCGGGTCAGCGGGGCGACACCCAGCTCCTGGGCCACCCGCTCCCCCGTGGGGACGGACAGCCAGTACCCGCGCACGAGGTTGCGGCGGGCGAGGTGCTTGAGCATCCGCGCGACCTCGTCCGCCAGCGCGGGGTCGTTGCCCTCGTTGCGCAGGTCCGCCAGCCCCTCGGCCAGGAAGGGGTCGATCTTGCGGGCCGCGTGCGCCGTCGCCGGGTCGCCCTTGCGGACGAAGCGCGCCCACTCGAGCGGCCAGTTCGAGGGCAGCACGTCGCCCCGCGCCCCGGACGGCGCCCCGAGGCCCCCGGACCCCGTGAACTGGAAGAGCTGGGCGAGCGTCGCGACGCCGCCCGCGCCGCCCCTGGTGAAGTTGACGTTGAAGTCGTACGCGCCGCGGACCATCGAGTGCCCGAACCGGTAGGCCGCGGTCGCGAACTCCAGCGGCATGGCGATCGGGTGCGGCGGGTCGAACAGCGACGACTCGGAGAGCAGCACCTGGTCGAGGACCCCCGGCGTCGTCAGCGTGCGCAGGTAGTCGTGGAGCACCAGCCACTGGTAGTGGAAGCGCACCAGCTGCTGCGCCCGGTCGAAGACCGCGCGGTCGTCGGCCAGGGCCGGCTCGTTCTCGCGGACCCAGTCCACGACCGCGTTGTGGAAGCGGATCATGCCCACCTGGAACTGCCCCACGACGAGGTTCTCGTCGTTGCGCGCGTCCGGGATCTTGGGGTCGCCCGCCTTCGGCAACAGCTCCGGCGCCCCCACGAGGCCGGCGACCTCCTCGGCGGAGAACCGCGGCAGGTCGCGCTGCGGGTCGCCGCCGGGCTCGACGAGCTCGAAACCGGGGATCGGGTCCGTGGGCACCCGGCCCAGCGCGAGCTTGACCGGGTCGGCGGTGGCGTACGACGCCTCGCTGCGGGTGCTCCCCCGGCCCGGCTCGCCGGGCAGGACCGGCCCGCTGCCGTAGAGGCTGTCGAGGTCGAACGCCGGGTGCCGCCCGTTGTGCAGCGACCTGACGACGACGTCGGGCGGCACCACGCGGAAGGGCTCGTCGACGATGTCCCCCAGGATCACGTCGCCGTCGCCGGGGTCACCCGTGGAGTCGCGGCCGCCCGTGTTCAGGGTGATGTCGTGGTCGATGAACTGGCCCCAGTAGGTGTAGACCGCGGGGACCACCGAGTCGCGCGCCGGGTCGGGCCCGGCGGGCTCCACCATCGCGTCGCCGAGCGCGGCCAGCGCAGCCAGGACCCGGGGCACGTCGTCGGCGCCGGACGGGAGGTGTGCCGTCGGGTCGTCACGCAGCCCGTCGAAGAGGTAGGCGAACGGGGTGGTCGCGTCGAAGGTGCCGTCGGCGATGTCGTCGTAGACCGCCTTGGCGGTGTCCGGCAGCAGCGGGGCCGCCGACGTCCGGGGGTCCAGCGCCGCTCCCGCCGCCGCGACGGGCGCGACGGCGCTGCCGTGGCGGACGCCGCGCACCGTGCGTCCGGCCGAGCTCTTGCTGAGGTTCTGCTGCTGAGCCGCCATGGCCCTGCCTCCCGTCGAGAGGTCACCACGCACCGGAGCGAGGAGCCGGCGCGTCTCGTCCGGGTCCGGGCCGCCGTCGTGACGGCCCGGACCGGGTGGGCGGCTGGCCGGGGCGCCGCTGCTGGGGGGCAGGGTGCGACGCACCGGAGTCGCGACCGGGACCGCGGTCCCGGGGCCAGGCCTCACCTGGCCCACATCGCGAAGGAGGACGCTCCGGGCCTGTTCGTGACACGCCCGAGCCGACTTCACCCGCCGGGTCGCGGCGGTCGGCGGTCGGGTCGGCTCAGCCCAGGATGGCGCGGGCGCGGTCGACGTCCGTCCGCATCTGCGCGACGAGCGGGTCGATGCCGTCGAACCGCAGGGTCGGGCGCAGCCGCTCGACCAGCTCGAGCACCACGGGCTCGCCGTAGAGGTCCAGGTCGGTGCGGTCCAGGACGTACGCCTCGACGCGTCGCTCGACGCCGTCGAAGGTCGGGTTGGTGCCGATGGAGATCGCCGCGGGGAGGTCGGCGTCCGGGTGACCGGGCTCGGCCTGGGCGAGGCCGGGCCGCAGGAGCCGACCGGCGTACACGCCGTCCGCGGGGACCATCCCCTCGATGCCGCCGAGGTTGGCCGTCGGGAACCCGAGCTCGCGCCCGCGGGCGTCGCCGTGCACCACCGTGCCCCGCACCCGGTGCGGGCGGCCCAGGATCTCCGCCGCCTGCGCCACGTCGCCCTCGGCGAGCAGCGCGCGGGCGGCCGACGACGACCAGCGCTGGCCGGCGCCGTCGGCGGCGGGCAGGCAGTCACCCACGTCGTCGATCGCCACGACCTCGAACCCGTGCTCGCGCCCCAGCTCGACCATCGTGGCGAGCGTGCCGACGTTGCCCTTGCCGAAGCGCACGTCGTGCCCGACGACGACGGACCGGGCGCCGAGCCCGTCGACGAGGTACCGGGTCACGAACTCCTCCGGCGTCTGCGCCGCCAGCTCGAGCGTGTACGGCGCGACGAGCACCGCGTCGAGGCCCGTGCGCGCGAGCAGGTCCAGGCGGTCAGTCAGGCCGGTGAGCAGGTCGGGAGCGGAGTCCGGGCGGTGCACCACGGCGGGGTGCGGGTCGAACGTCAGCGCGACGGCCTGCCGGCCGTCCGCCCGCGCGAGCCGCACGAGCCGTTCCAGCACCGCCTGGTGCCCGCGGTGGACCCCGTCGAAGTTGCCGATCGTGACGACCGACGGTCCGAAGCCGCCCGGGACCTGCTCCAGGTCCGTGAACACCAGCACGCGTCGCGCTCCGTCTCGTCGATGGCTGATCGTGGTCGGCGCCCGTCGCAGGCGCCAACGGTCCAGGATAGTCCCGCGAGCCCGTCCGCCTCCCTCAGGCCGCGGGGGCCAGGACGAGCACCGGCTTCGCCAGCGCCTCGCCCCGGCGGCGGGTGTCCTCCAGCAGCGCGACGAGCACGCCGTCCGGCCCGATGGCGGCCACGGTGCCGCGCTCGCCGCTGGCGGGCACCCACTGGCCGAAGCCGAGCGCCCGGGCCTCGTCCGCGGTCAGGTCGCGCACGGGGAACGTCGCCCGCGCCGCGTCGGCGAGCGGCAGCGTGGCGAGCACGCCGTCGGCGTCGGCCTGGGCCTCGAGCTCGGTCAGCGTGCGGGCCTGGGCGAGGTCGTAGCCCCCCACCCGCGTGCGGCGCAGCGCCGTGAGGTGTCCGCCGACGCCGAGCGCGGCGCCCAGGTCGCGGGCGAGCGCCCGCACGTAGGTGCCGGACGACACCACGACGTGGACGTCGACGTCCAGCACGGCGACGCCCGCGTCCGTGACGGCGGCGCGCGAGCCCAGGACGTCGAAGCGGCTCACCGTCACCGGCCGGGCCGCCAGCTGGACGTCCTCGCCGGCCCGGGCGCGCGCGTACGCCCGCTTCCCGTCCACCTTGATCGCGCTGACCGTCGTGGGCACCTGCGCGATGTCGCCCGTGAGCGCGGCGACCTCGCGCGCCAGGTCGTCGCCGGCCACCCCGTCGCCGACCCCGGCCGCCGCGAGCACCTCGCCCTCGGCGTCGTCGGTGGTCGTGCGGACGCCGAGGCGGACTGTCGCGTCGTAGGCCTTGTCGGCCCCGACGACGTAGGTCAAGAGCTTGGTGGCCCGCCCGACCCCGACGACGAGCACGCCCGTCGCCATGGGGTCCAGCGTGCCCGCGTGCCCGACCTTGCGGGTCCCGGCCAGGCGCCGGCAGCGACCGACGACGTCGTGGCTCGTCCAGCCGGCCGGCTTGTCGACCACCAGCAGGCCGTCGGGTGCCGTCGGGCGCCGCGGCGGCCGACCGGGATCCGCGGTCGTCATCCCTCGGTCTCGTCCTCGGGCTTGCGGTACGGGTCCGCCTCCCCCGCGAACGACTTGCCCTCGCGCAGCGCGGCCAGCTCCGCGTCCTTGCGCCGGGCCTCGACGAGGGCCGCGTCGAGCGAAGCCGCCGACTCGGGCATCGAGTCCAGGTGGAACTCGAGCGCGGGCGTGAGCCGCACGCCGGTCTGCTTGCCCACCTCGGAGCGGATGACGCCCTTGGCGCTCTCCAGCGCGGCCGCCGTCCCCGCCCGCTCCTCGTCGCTGCCGTACACCGTGTAGAACACGGACGCGTTCTGCAGGTCGCCCGTCACGCGCACGTCGGTCACCGTGACAAAGCCCAGGCGCGGGTCCTTGATTCGGGTGTCGAGCATCTGCGCGACGATCTCCTTGATGCGGTCCGCCAGCTTGCGGGCGCGCGGGTTCTCGGGCCGGTCGGCCATGTCCTCTTCCTTCCTCGACGACGACGGCGCCCCACCGCCCGCTCGGGGCGGGCAGCGGGGCGCCGTCGCACGGTGACCGTCAGGAGCGCGGCTTCTCGCGCATCTCGAAGGTCTCGATGATGTCACCCTCGGTGACGTCGTTGAACGACCCCAGGCCGATACCGCACTCGAAGCCCTCACGGACCTCGGTGACGTCGTCCTTCTCGCGACGCAGCGACTCGATCGTCAGGTCGTCCCCGATGACCTTGCCACCGCGCAGCACGCGGGCCTTGGTGTTGCGGCGGATCGTGCCGGACCGCACGATCGAGCCCGCGATGTTGCCGAACTTCGAGGACCGGAAGACCTGGCGGATCTCCGCGGTGCCCAGCTGGGCCTCCTCGTACTCCGGCTTCAGCATGCCCTTGAGGGCCGCCTCGACGTCCTCGATCGCCTGGTAGATGACCGAGTAGAACTTGACCTCGACGCCCTCGCGGTCCGCCAGCTCCTCGACCCGCTCGCCGTACTTGACGTTGAAGCCGATGATCACGGCGTTGTCGACCGTGGCGAGGTTGACGTCGTTCTGCGTGATGGCACCCACACCGCGGTGGATGACGCGCAGCTCGACCTCGTCGCCCACGTCGATCTTGAGCAGCGCGTCCTCGAGCGCCTCGACGGCACCCGACACGTCGCCCTTGAGGACCAGGTTGAGGGTCTCGACCTTGCCCTGCTCGACGGCCTTCGTGAAGTCCTCGAGGCTGATGCGCTTGCGGCGCTTGGCCAGGAGGGCGGCACGCTCGGCGGCCTCGCGCTTCTCCGCGATCTGCCGGGCGGTGCGCTCGTCCGGCGCCACCAGGAAGGTGTCGCCGGCGCTCGGCACCGACGCGAGACCGAGCACGAGCACCGGACGGGCGGGGCCCGCCTCCTTCACGGACTCGCCGTGCTCGTCGAACATGGCGCGCACGCGGCCGTGGGCCGTGCCCGCGACGATCGCGTCGCCCACGCGCAGCGTGCCCGACTGGACCAGCACGGTCGCCACGGCGCCGCGGCCCTTGTCGAGGTTCGCCTCGATGGCCACGCCGCGAGCGTCCTTGTCGGGGTTCGCCCGCAGGTCGAGCGCCGCGTCCGCGGTGAGCAGGACGGCCTCGAGCAGCTCGTCGATGCCCTTGCGCTGGAGCGCGGAGACGTCCACGAACATCGTGTCGCCGCCGTACTCCTCGGCCACCAGGTTGTACTCGGTGAGCTGCTGGCGGATCTTGTCGGGGTTCGCCCCCTCCTTGTCCACCTTGTTCACCGCGACCACGATCGGCACGTCGGCCGCCTGGGCGTGGTTCAGCGCCTCGATCGTCTGCGGCATCACGCCGTCGTCCGCGGCGACCACGAGGATCGCGATGTCGGTCACCTTGGCACCACGGGCACGCATGGCGGTGAACGCCTCGTGACCCGGCGTGTCGATGAAGGTGATCGCCCGGTCGACGCCCTCGTGCTCGGCGTGGACCTGGTAGGCACCGATGTGCTGGGTGATGCCGCCGGCCTCGCCGGCGACGACGTCCGTGGAGCGGACGGCGTCGAGGAGCTTGGTCTTTCCGTGGTCGACGTGACCCATGACGGTGACGACCGGCGGACGGGCCATGAGGTCCTCGTCCGACTCGTCGGCCTCCTCGGCCGCCAGGTCGATGGCGAAGGAACCGAGCAGCTCCCGGTCCTCCTCCTCGGCCGAGACCATCTCGATCTGGTAGCCGAGCTCGGTGCCCAGGGTCGCGAAGGTGTCCTCGTCGAGCGACTGCGTCGCGGTCGCCATCTCACCGAGGTGGAGCAGCACCGTGACGAGCGACGCCGGGTTGGCGTCGATCTTGTCGGCGAAGTCGTTCAGCGACGAGCCGTGACGCAGGCGGATGACGGTCTGGCCGTTGCCGCGCGGGACCTGCACGCCGCCGAGCGACGGCGCCTGCATCTGCTCGAACTCCTGGCGCTTCGCCCGCTTCGACTTCCGCCCGCGGACCGGACGGCCGCCTGCGCGGCCGAACGCACCCTGCGTGGAGCCACGACCGGCGCCACCGCGACCGCGGAAGCCGCCGCCGCCACCGGGACGGAAGCCGCCGCCACCACCGGGCGCGCCGCCGGGGCCGCCACCGCGGCCACCGCCGCGACCGCCGCCGCCGGGAGCCGGGCGCTCGCCCGGACGCGGCATCGAGGTCTTGCCGGGCATCATGCCCGGGTTGGGACGGGGGCCACCCGGACGCGGCGCCGCCGGACGGGGACCGCCCGGACGGGGGCCGCCCGGACGCGGGCCGCCGGAACGCTCCTGCGTGGCCTCCCCGCCGCGGTCGGGGCGCTGCCCCGGACGGGGCATGCCCTGGCTGGAGGCGAACGGGTTGTTGCCCGGACGCGGGGTGCCGCCGCCGCCACCACCGCCGCGCTGCCCGCCGCGGGGCATGCCCTGGCTGGAGGCGAACGGGTTGTTGCCGGGACGCGGGGTGCCCTGACGGCCCTTGCCGTCACGGCCGCCGTCACGCGACGACCCGCCGGGCTTCGGCGCCGCGGGGCGCGGTCCGGGGGTCGGTGCGCCGGGCTTCGGCGCGGCCGCGGGCTTGGCGGCCGCGGCGGGCTTCGGGGCAGGGGCCTGTTCCGCCGCCGGCGTGGCCGACGGCGTCTCGGCCGCGGGAGCCGGGGCGGCAGGCTGCTCGGCGACCTTCTTCGGCGCGGGCTTGGGTGCCGCCTTCGCCGGGGTCGCGGGCGTCGCGGACTGCTGCGCCGGCTTCGCCGCGGGCGCGGCGTCCTTGTGCTTGTCGCGCATCATGCGCTCGACCGGTGCTTCGAGCGTCGATGACGCCGACCGGACGAACTCCCCGGCCGACTTCAGCTCCGCCAGCAGGGTCTTGCTCTCCACCCCGAGCTGCTTGGCCAGCTCGTGAACGCGGATCTTCGCCACATCTCTCCTGTCTCGGCCCTCCTGCGAGACAGGGAGGACCGTCATTCGTATCGAGTACTCATCGCACGGGACTCATCGGGTGCCCATCGGCTTCTGACCCGCTTCCTTGTCGACTTCGTCTGGGTGCGGCCGAGCGTGCTCGGTCGCGAGGGCCGGCGCCGTGCGGCGCCGACCGGAGGGTCTTCAGCGGCCCGCCTGCTCCAGGTGGTCCCGGACCCGCGTCAGGTCGAGAGGGCCGGCGACGCGCAGGGCGCGCGGCACGGCCCGCCGACGTTCGGCGAGCTCCAGGCAGGCGGGCGTCGGATGGATCCAGGCGCCACGCCCCGGCAGGCACGCACGCACGTCGGCGACGACCCGGGGCACAGCCCCGGCTTCGCCGTCCGACGGCTCGAGCACCAGCCGCAGGAGAGCGGACCGCAGGTCACGCACCCGGCACCCGACACACGTACGCACCGGCCCGGTCGTTCCCGGGGTGGTACGAGGGGATGTCGGATCCTGGGCGCGCGGCCCGGTCCCGGACAGTCTAGCGCTCCCGGCCACGTGCCGTTACCGGCCCCCGTCGACGTCCCCGCCGGGCGCCGCGTCGTCACCTGCGGCGTCGCCCGTCGCGGGGGCGTCCGCCGAGCCGCCCTCGTCCGACCGGATGTCGATACGCCATCCGGTGAGCTTTGCGGCAAGTCGGGCGTTCTGCCCTTCCTTGCCGATCGCGAGCGAGAGCTGGTAGTCGGGGACGACGGCTCGGGCGGCCTTCGCGTCCGCGTCGACGACGGTGACGGAGCTCACACGGGCGGGCGACAGCGCGTTCGCGACGAACCGTGCCGCCTCGTCGCTGTGGTCGACGATGTCGATCTTCTCGCCGTGCAGCTCGGCCATGACCGCGCGCACCCGCGAGCCCATGGGGCCGATGCAGGCGCCCTTGGCGTTGAGACCCGCGACCTTCGAGCGGACGGCGACCTTCGAACGGTGGCCCGCCTCCCGCGCGATCGCGGTGATCTCCACCGAGCCGTCCGCGATCTCGGGGACCTCGAGCTCGAAGAGCTTGCGGACCAGGCCCGGGTGGGAACGGCTCAGGGTGACCTGCGCGCCCTTCATCCCGCGGGACACCTCGACCACGTAGGCGCGCAGGCGCTCGCCGTGGGTGTACTCCTCGGTGGGCACCTGCTCGTGGGGCGGCAGGACGGCCTCGGTGCCGCCGACGTCCACGAGCACGACCCGCGGGTCACGGCCCTGCTGGATGACGCCCGCGAGGACCTCCCCCTCCTTGCCCCGGAACATCCCCAGCACCTGGTCGTCCTCGGCGTCGCGCAGCCGCTGGACGATGACCTGGCGGGCGGTCGCCGTGGCGATCCGCCCGAAGTCGGCGGGGGTGTGGTCGAACTCGGGGCCGAGCTCCACGGCCGGGCGGGCCTCCGGGTCCTCGGGGTCCGGGGTGCGGATCTCCTCGCGCGCCCACACGGTGACGTGGCCCGACTTGTGGTCGAGCTCGATGCGCGCGTGGGGGTACGCGTCCGGGGTGCGGTGGTACGCCGAGAGGAGCGCCTGCTCGATGGCGGCGACCAGGACGTCGAGGCTGATGTCCCGCTCCCGTTCCAGCAGCCGCAGCGCGCTCATGTCGATGTCCATCGTCAGGCCTCCTTGTGACGGGCGGAGCCCGTGGTGTCGTGGGTACCGGCCGGGTCGTCGCCCGCGCCGTCCTCGGGGTGGTCCTCGGCCGGGCCGTCGGACGCGTCGTCCGTGTCGGCGGCGTCGGGCCGCTTGAGCTCGACCTCCACCTTGCCCTTGCGCACGTCGTCGACGGCGACCCGCGTGCCGTCCTCGAGCACCAGCTGCGGGCCGGGGGCCTCGTCGACGACGTCGACGAGGCGGCCCTCGACCGTCCCGCCGTCGTGCAGCCGGAGCGTGACCAGGCGGGTGCGGGCGCGCTTGAAGTGGCGCAGCTCGGTGAGCGCCCGCGAGGTCCCCGGCGTCGAGACCTCGAGCGTGTAGGCGCCGGCGACGACGTCCTGCTCGTCGAGGGCTGCGGACAGGGCACGCGAGACGTCGCCGAGGGTGTCGGAGTCGACGCTGCCGACGGCGTCCTCGGGAAGGTCGACGGTGACACGCACGACGGACTTGCTCCCCGCGCGGGTCAGCACGACCCCCTCGAGGAAGAGCCCCGCGCCGGCGACCACCGGTGCGACGGCCGTGGCCACCGAGTCCGTCGTCGTGCGGCCGTGCTGCGCTGCCATCGCTGCCTCCCGTGGGTCACGTGGTTGAACTGCCGTGTGCTCCCCCGCGCCGGGACGTCCCGCGGCCGGTGTGTCGTTGTCGTCGTGCAGCGACCAGCGTAACGAACCAGGCGGACGGCACGAACCGCAAGCAGCCCGAACACCCCCGCCGACCGGCTCGGAGGGCGAACGTCACACCGGTGCGGCGACGCGCGTCCGCCTCCTCGCGCGGGCGTGGCATCATCAGCCTCGATGGACTCCTGCCCCTGCACCGCACCCTCTGCCCGCCGCGCCGAGCGCCGGCGGCGCGCAGCGGGCTCCGTCGCCCTGCTCCTGGCCGCCGGGCTCACCGCGGGGTGCGGGGTGCGGCTCGAGGCCCCGCCCCCGGCCGAGCCCGTGCCCGACGCCCTCGAGGTCGTGCGCCGCACCGCCGTGTCCGACGCCCTGCTGGTCGCCGACCGCGCCGAGCTGGCGCTCGAGTCGGTCCCGGTCGCCCAGGAGCGGATGATCACCGAGCTCAGCCGCGTCGCTGCCGACTCGCGCACGCAGGCGACCGAGCTGGGCGGCGTGTACGACTCCGGCCTCGCCGTCGACGACCCGTCGGTCAGCCCGGCCGGTTCTCCCTCCCAGGAGATCGCGGAGGTGCCCGACGTCGTGCAGGCGCTGGTCGACGCCGCCGCCCGGAGCCGGACCGCGGCGGGGTCGACCACGGACGGGCCGATGGCGCGACTGCTCGCGTCGGTCGGCGCCGCCCAGACGGTGTCGGCCGGGCGCCTCGCGGACCTGGCCGACGTCGCCGGGCCGGAGCCGGTGGACGCGCAGGTGCCGGAGCCGACCGGCGAGGGCCGGGCCGCCGAGCCGGGCTCCCCCTCCGGCAGCGGCACCCCCACCCCGGAGCAGTCGGAGGACGCCCCCACGCAGGACGCCCCGTCCGAGGGCGCCGACGGCGAGAGCCCCGACCCGGACGGGCAGGAGGACGGCGTCGTCCCCGAAGGCCTCACCGCGAAGGAGCTGAGCTCGCTGGTGGTCACGGAGGACTCCGCCGGCTACGCCATGCGGCTGCGCGCCGCGATCGCCGACGGCTCGCTCCGCGACCGCCTGCTCGCCCGCACCCGCGCCCACGGCGACCGGGCCCGTGGCTGGGCCGAGGTGGCCGGCACCCAGGACACGGCGCAGGACCCGCGCCGGGCGGCGTACGCCGTCCCGCGGGTCGCCGAGGAGAACGACAAGGCGCTGGTGCGCACGCTCGAGGACGGGCTCGCGACGGACTACGCGACTCTCGTCGCCCGCACCGCCCCCGGGACACGGATGGTGCTCGTCGACCTGCTCGTGGACTCCGCCGTCGCGCTCGACGACTGGGGCGCCGAGCCCGCGCCCTTCCCCGGCCTGCCGGAGCAGGCCGGGGACGACGCGGGCTGAGGCCGGCCCCGGCTCAGCCGAGTCTTCTGTCGGCCGAGCCTGCGGTTCCGCTACGGGCGAGTGCCTCGTTCCTCGGCCCTCACCCTGCGCTGCACCTCCGGCTCAGCCGAGGAGCTCGTCGACCCGCGCGACCGCGACGTCCACGGCGTCGGCCACGGGCACCTGCTCCGCCTGCCCCGCGCGGGGACGGACCTCCACCACGCCGTCCGCGAGGCCCCGCCCCACGACCACGAGCAGCGGGACGCCGAGCAGCTCGGCGTCGGCGAACTTCACGCCGGGCGAGACCTTGGGCCGGTCGTCGTAGATCACCTCGACGCCCGCGTCGACCAGCCCGGCCGCGATCCGCTCGGCGGCCTCGAAGACCTCCGAGCCCTTCCCGGTCGCGACGACGTGCACGTGGGCGGGCGCCACGTGCGCCGGCCACGCGAGGCCCTTCTCGTCGTGGTTGTCCTCGGCGATCGCGGCGACGGCGCGCGTCACGCCGATGCCGTAGGAGCCCATCGTCACCGTCACGGCCTTGCCGTTGACGTCGAGCACCTTGAGGTCCAGGGCGTCGGCGAACTTGCGGCCGAGCTGGAAGACGTGGCCCATCTCGATGCCGCGCGCGGTGGTGAGCACCCCGTCCCCGTTCGGGCAGGGGTCGCCGGGGCGCACCTCGGCCACCTCGATCGTCCCGTCGGCGGTGAAGTCACGGCCGGCGACGAGGTCGACGACGTGCCGGCCGGGCCGGTCGGCGCCCGTGACCCAGCGGGTGCCGTCCACGACGCGCGGGTCGACGAGGTAGCGGATCTTCGACTCGTTCTCCTCGCCGAGCGCGCCCGGGCCGATGTACCCCTTGGCCAGCGCCGGGCGGGCCGCGAAGTCCTCGTCGCCGAACGGGGCGAACTCGGCCGGGTAGAACGCCGCCTCCATGCGCTTGACGTCGACCTCGCGGTCGCCGGGGACGCCGATGGCGATCGCCTCGGTGGTCCCGTCCGGGAAGGTGAGGCGGAACAGCACGTTCTTCAGGGTGTCGGCGGCGGTCCACGGGCGGTCGTCGCGGCCGAAGCGCTCGTTGAGGTGGTCGACCAGGGTGTCGATGGTGGGCGTGCCCGGCGTCTCCTCGACGTGCGCCGCCGGGGCGTCGTCGAAGGGCACCGCCGCGGGGACGGGCGTGCGGGCCGCCTCGACGTTGGCCGCGTAGCCGCACTCGCGGCACTCGACGTAGGTGTCCTCGCCGATGGCGGACTTCGCGAGGAACTCCTCCGAGCGCGACCCGCCCATGGCGCCCGCGTGCGCCGAGACGATGACGTACTCGAAGCCCATGCGGTCGAAGATGCGCTGGTAGGCGGCGCGGTGCTTCGCGTAGCTGGCGTCCAGGCCGGCGTCGTCGACGTCGAAGGAGTACGAGTCCTTCATGATGAACTCGCGCCCGCGGATCAGGCCGGCGCGCGGCCGCGCCTCGTCGCGGTACTTGGTCTGGATCTGGTACAGCGACAGCGGCAGGTCCTTGTACGACGAGTACAGGTCCTTCACCAGGAGGGTGAACATCTCCTCGTGCGTGGGCGCGAGGAGGTAGTCGGCCTCCTTGCGGTCCTGCAGGCGGAAGAGGTTCGGCCCGTACTCGGTCCACCGGCCGGACTGCTCGTACGGCTCGCGCGGCAGCAGCGCCGGGAAGTGCACCTCCTGCGCGCCGATCGCGTCCATCTCCTCGCGGACGATCCGCTCGACCTTCGCCAGCACCCGCAGCCCCAGCGGCAACCAGGTGTAGATCCCCGGCGCGGCCCGCCGGATGTAGCCCGCGCGCACGAGCAGCCGGTGGCTGGCGACCTCGGCGTCGGCCGGGTCCTCGCGCAGCGTGCGCACGAAGAGGTGGGACAGGCGGAGCAGGTCGCCCTTGGGCTGACGGGCGGACGCGATCGACATGGGGGCCAGCCTAGCGGCGGCGCGCCACCCCTCCGCCCGCCGTGTCCGCACCGCGCGCGACCCCGGCCACGATGGCCGCGACGGCGGCCTGCTGGCACGATGACGACATGCCCGAGCTTCCCGAGGTCGAGGCGCTCGCCGGCTTCCTCGCCGAGCGGACGGCGGGGCGCGCCGTCGTCGCCGCCGACGTCGCCGCGATCGCCGCCCTGAAGACGTTCGACCCGCCCGTCACCGCCCTCGTCGGGTGCACGATCGCCGGCTGGACGCGCCACGGCAAGTGGCTGGACATGCGTGCCTCGCCGGCGGGCGGCGCCCCGGGCGACGACCTCCACCTGGTGTTCCACCTGTCCCGCGGCGGCTGGGTGCGGTGGAAGGAGCAGGCGCCGACCACGCCCGTGCGGCCGCGGATGGGCGGCGGGACGAAGGGCCCAGCGCTCGCGCTGCGCGTGCGGCTCGACGACGGGGCGGGCTTCGACCTCACGGAGGCGGGCACCCGCAAGCGGCTGGCCGTGCACGTGGTGCGCGACCCCGAGGAGATCGAGCAGGTCCGCACCCTCGGCGTCGACCCCCTCGCGGACGGCTTCGACGTCCCGGCGCTCGCCGGCCTCCTCGCGGCGAAGAACCAGCAGGTCAAGGGCCTGCTGCGCGACCAGCACGCGATCGCGGGGATCGGCAACGCCTACTCCGACGAGATCCTGCACGTCGCACGGTTCTCCCCGTTCAAGCTCACGCGGTCGTTCACCGACGCCGAGGTCGCCGCGCTGCACGACGCCACCGTGGCCACGCTGCGCGACGCCGTCGCGGCGGCCGCCGGCAAGCCCGCCGCCGAGCTCAAGGACGCGAAGCGGCGCGGCATGCGCGTGCACGGCCGCACCGGCGAGACCTGCCCGGTGTGCGGCGACGTCGTGCGCGAGGTGAGCTTCGCCGACCGCTCCCTGCAGTACTGCGCCACGTGCCAGACGGGCGGGCAGGTGCTCGCCGACCGGAGGATGTCGAAGCTGCTCAAGTAACGCCCGTCAGGCCGGCCCGACCGCCTCCCGCGACGCGACGAACGCGTCCACGCAGGCGCGGACCTGCTCGGGTGTGTGCGCCGCCGACAGCTGCACGCGGATGCGCGCCTTGCCGCGCGGCACCACCGGGAAGCTGAACGCGGTGACGTACACGCCCCGCTCCCCCATCGCGTCCGCCATCCTCGCCGCCAGCACGGCGTCGCCGAACATCACGGGCACGATCGGGTGCTCGCCGGGCAGCAGGTCGAAGCCCGCGTCGGTCATGAGCCGGCGGAACAGCGCGGCGTTCTCGGTCAGTCGGGCCCGCAGGTCCGCCGACCCCTCGACGAGGTCGAGCGCCACGAGGGTGCCCGCGACGATCGACGGCGCCAGCGTGTTCGAGAACAGGTACGGCCGCGCGCGCTGGCGCAGGAGGTCGACGATCTCGGCGTGCGCGGCGACGTAACCGCCCGAGGCCCCGCCCAGCGCCTTGCCGAACGTGCCCGTGAGGATGTCCACCCGGTCGGCCACGCCGCACAGCTCGGGCGTGCCCCGGCCGCTTTCGCCCATGAACCCGACCGCGTGCGAGTCGTCGACGAGGACGAGCGCCTCGAAGCGGTCGGCCAGGTCGCAGATCTCCGTGAGCGGGGCGAGGTAGCCGTCCATGGAGAAGACGCCGTCGGTGACGATGACGACGTGCCGCGCCCCGCCGTCGCGCGCCTCGACGAGCCGGGCCTCGAGGTCGGCCATGTCGCGGTTGCGGTAGCGGAACCGCGCCGCCTTGGACAGCCGGATGCCGTCGATGATCGAGGCGTGGTTGAGCTCGTCGGAGACGATCGCGTCCTGCGGGCCGAAGAGCGTCTCGAACACCCCGCCGTTGGCGTCGAAGCAGGAGGAGAAGAGGATCGAGTCGTCGGTGCCCAGGAAGCCGGCGAGCCGGCGCTCGAGCTCGCGGTGCTGGTCCTGCGTGCCGCAGATGAAGCGCACGCTCGCCAGCCCGTACCCCCAGGTGTCCAGGGCGTCACGCGCCGCGGCGACGATGCGCGGGTCGTCGGCCAGGCCGAGGTAGTTGTTGGCGCAGAAGTTGAGCAGCTCGGCGCCGTCGGCGCGGATGAGGGCGCCCTGCGGCCCGGCGATCCCCCGCTCGTGCTTGGTCAGCCCCGACCGCTCGATCTCGTCGAGCCGCTCGGCGACGTCCTGCTGGAAACGTCCGTACATCAGTGCGCCTTCTCTCCCTCGCCCGTCCCGGCGTCCGTTGCGGCCGGCCCGTCCGTCCAGTCCGTCCAGTCGAGCACGACCTTGCCGCCGTGGGCGGAGGCCGCCGCGGCGAACCCGTCCGCCCACCGGCTCGCCGGCAGGCGGTCGGTGACCACGGACGCGATGGCGGAGCGCAGGGTCTCGCTCGTGCGGAGCATCGCGTCCATCGCCTGCCACGTCTCGAACATCTCGCGGCCGTAGATCCCCTTGAGGGTGAGCATGTGCGTCACGACCGTGCCCCAGTCGACCGCGACCGGCTCCGACGGCAGACCCAGCATCGCGATGCGTCCGCCGTGGTTCATGTTCGCGATCATCTCGGGCAGCGCGCCCGGGGCGCCGCTCATCTCGAAGCCCACGTCGAAGCCCTCGCGCAGCCCCAGGTCGCGCTGCGACTGCGCGACGCGGCCCGTGCGCACGTCGACCGCCGCGTCCGCACCCATCGCCCGCGCCATCTCGAGCCGGTCGGGGCTGACGTCCGTCCCGACGACCAGGTGGGCGCCGGCGTGCCGGGCGACCGCGATCGCCATCAGGCCGATCGGCCCGCACCCCGAGACCAGCACGTCCTCGCCGATCACGGGGAACGCCAGCGCCGTGTGCACCGCGTTGCCCAGCGGGTCGAAGATCGCCGCGACGTCCAGGTCCACGTCCGAGTGGTGCACCCAGACGTTGGTGGCGGGGAGCACGATGAACTCCGCGAACGCCCCGTCCCGGTGCAGGCCCACGCCCTGCGTGCGGATGCACATCTGGCGGCGCCCCGCCCGGCAGTTGCGGCAGGTGCCGCAGACGATGTGCCCCTCGCCGGAGACGACGTCGCCCACGGCGACGTCCTGGACCATGGGCCCGACCTCCACGACCTCCCCGACGAACTCGTGGCCCGGCACCAGCGGCGTCGTGATCGTCTGGGCGGCCCAGTCGTCCCAGCGCTCGATGTGCAGGTCCGTGCCGCAGATGCCGGTGCGCAGCACCCGGATCTTCACCTCGCCGATGCCCGCGACAGGCTCGGGCCGGTCCACGAGCTCCAGCCCGGGCCCGGGGCCGGGCTTGAACAGCGCCTTCACTGTGCGTCCTTCGTCGGGTGCGTCCTCACGCGCCGTACCATCTCATGATCCGGACGGGACCGACGAACCGGCGCGCGCCTCGCCGGCCTGCTCAGAACAGGACGGTCGCGAACGTCCCGACCTGCTCGAAGCCCACCCGTCGGTACGTCGCCAGCGCCGGGGCGTTGTAGGCGTTGACGTACAGCGAGACCACCGGGGCGACGTCACGACGCGCCGCCGTCACCACGGCGGCCATCCCCGGCGCGGCCAGGCCGCGGCCGCGCAGCGCAGGAGCGACCCACACCCCCTGGACCTGGGCGACACCGCCGGCCACCGCGCCGAGCTCGGCCTTGAACGCCACCAGCGGGCCGCGCGACACCACCGGCGCGGGGACCGCGCGGCCCCGCGGCTCCAGGTGCACGAACGCGCGCCCCTCGGCCACCAGCGACCGCACCCGCAGCGCGTACGCACTGCCCGGGGTCGCCACCGGCGCGTAGCCGACCTCCTCCGCGAACATGCGCACGCAGGCGGGCAGCACGACGTCCAGGTCGTCCAGGGCGGCTCGCCGCACCTGCGGGTCGGGCGCCACGTCGGGATCACGGTCGATGGCCAGCGACGGCTGGTCGTCGCGCACCTCCCGGGCGGCCGGCCACACCGACGACAGGTGCTTCCACAGCGCGAGCGCCGCGGTGCGCTCCCCCACGATCGACGACGAGCGGCGGCCCTGCACCCGCGCCAGCCCCGCGAACGCCTCGATCGCATCCTCGGCGTCGCTGCCCGCCACCGTCCCGGGGACCACCGGCACCAGGTTGGCCCCCGACCAGCAGACCGCCTGCAGCGGCCCCTGCGCGGGGAAGCCCCACGCCTGCCCCCCGGCGGCGGCGAGGCCCGCCCGTGCGGCGAGCTCCAGCCGTGACGCGGCCAGCACCGCCGTCACCGGGTCCAGGGCACACACCCGCAGGGCCTCGGCGACGTCCTCCTCGGTGAGCACCCGGGCGCGGGGGCCGTCACGGCGCGGCAGGTCCGGGCGCCCACGCGCCCGCACCGCCGCCCGCCAGCCGCTCATCACGTCCCCTTCGCCGTCGTGCGCCGCCCCCGTGCCCGGGCGGTGTCGTGCGTCTCAGCCGGACCGTCTATCGGCCGAGCCTGCGGTTCCGCTGCGGGCGGGTGCCTCGTCCCTCGACCCCCACCCTGCGCTGCACCTCCGTCTCAGCGGACCGACACGACGGGGGCGCCCGCCTGGTCGTCGTTCTCCGGCGACGGCATCGTCTCGGCGATGCGCATGGCCTCCTCGATGAGGGTCTCGACGATCATCGCCTCCGGGACCGTCTTGATGACCTCGCCCTTGACGAAGATCTGGCCCTTGCCGTTGCCCGACGCCACGCCGAGGTCGGCCTCGCGCGCCTCGCCGGGGCCGTTGACGACGCAGCCCATGACCGCGACGCGCAGCGGCACCGTCATGCCCTCGAGCCCCGCGGTGACCTTCTCCGCCAGCGTGTAGACGTCCACCTGCGCCCGCCCGCACGACGGGCAGGAGACGATCTCCAGCTTGCGCGGCCGCAGGTTGAGCGCCTGCAGGATCTGCGTGCCGACCTTGACCTCCTCGACCGGCGGCGCCGACAGGGAGACGCGGATGGTGTCGCCGATCCCCTGGCTGAGCAGCGCACCGAAGGCCGTCGCGGACTTGATCGTCCCCTGGAACGCGGGCCCCGCCTCGGTGACGCCGAGGTGCAGCGGCCAGTCGCCCCGCTGGGACAGGAGCTCGTAGGCGCGGACCATGACGACCGGGTCGTTGTGCTTCACCGAGATCTTGAAGTCGTGGAAGTCGTGCTCCTCGAAGAGGCTCGCCTCCCACACGGCGGACTCGACCAGCGCCTCGGCCGTCGGCTTGCCGTACTTGGCCAGCAGCCGCTTGTCGAGGGAGCCGGCGTTGACGCCGATCCGCAGCGAGACCCCGGCGTCGGAGGCCGCCTTCGCGATCTCCTTGACCTGGTCGTCGAACTTGCGGATGTTGCCCGGGTTCACGCGCACGGCGGCACAGCCGGCGTCGATCGCGGCGAACACGTACTTGGGCTGGAAGTGGATGTCGGCGATCACCGGGATCTGCGACTTCGTGGCGATCGCGGGCAGCGCCTCGGCGTCGTCGATCGTCGGCACCGCGACGCGCACGATGTCGCAGCCCGCGGCGGTCAGCTCCGCGATCTGCTGAAGCGTCGCGTTGATGTCCGTCGTCGGGGTGGTCGTCATGGACTGGATGCTGATCGGCGCGTCACCGCCGACCGCGACCTTCCCCACCTGGATCTGGCGGGTCTTGCGGCGCGGGGCCAGCGTGGGCGCGGGCGGGGCAGGCATACCGAGGTTCACTGCAGTCACGGTGCCAGTATCGCGCGTCCGGCGGGGTGGTACGCACCCGGGCGCGTGCGAGAGCCCCCGGGCAGGTCGTTCAGCGCGGGACCGTCACATCAGCTGCACAGGATCGACGACGTCCGCGATCATCAGCAGCGCACCGGTCCCGATGAGCACGACGAACATCACGTACGCCACCGGCATCATCCGCGCGACGTCGGCGGGCGCGGGCCGGGGCAGGCCGCGCAGGCGCGCGAGCGTGCGCTTCAGCCCCTCGTAGAGGGCGTTGAGCACGTGCCCGCCGTCCAGCGGCAGCAACGGGATGAGGTTGAACACGAAGAGCGCCACGTTCAGCGAGGCGAGCAGGCTGAGCAGCACCTGCAGCGTGGCGACGACGGGCGCGTCCGCCGCGACGACGTCCACCGCGAGCCGCCCCACCCCGACGATGCTCACGACGCCGTCGGCGGACCGCTCCTCGTCGGTGAAGGCCTGGACGGCCGTCTGCGCGACCTGCACCGGCAGGGTGACGATGATCGCCGCCGTCCCCGACACCATCCGCCAGGTCTCCGACGGGACGCTGGACAGCGGCAGGGGCTCGTGCTCCTGGGTGGGCGTCATGCCGAGGAAGCCGGCGGTCTCCGTCACCGGTTCGCCGGCGGCGTCGGTCTCGGGGACGCCCTCGGCGTCGAGGACCGGCACCTGACGCTCCGCGGTCGTCACGGTCAGCGGGACCTGCTCGCCGTCGCGCTCGACGACGACCGGCACCTCGGTGTCCGGCGCGGCGGCGATCAGCCCCGACAGCTGGTCCCACGACGTGACGGCGGTGCCGTCCCACTCGACGATCTCGTCGCCCGCCTGCAGGCCGGCGACCTCGGCCGGCGACGGCGCGGCGTCCGCCCCGCAGACCGGCTCGCCCTCGGCCGTCGTGGACGTCGGGGTGCACTCGCTCACCGCGCCGACCGTCGTCGTGACGGCCGGCATCCCGATCCCGACGAGCACCACGAACGTCAGCACGACGGCGATGACCAGGTTCATCACCGGGCCGCCGAGCATCACCACGAGCTTCTTCGGCGTGGACAGGTGATAGAAGGCCCGCCCCTCCTCGCCCGGGCGGATCTCGCTCACCGACGCCTCCCGCGCGTCGGCGACCACCTGGCCGAAGAAGCCGCGCGCGGGACGTGCACCGGCCGGCGCGGGCGGCATCATGCCGACCATCCGCACGTAGCCGCCGAGCGGGATCGCCTTGACGCCGTACTCCGTCTCGCCCTTCTTGCGCGACCACAGCGTCGGCCCGAAACCGACCATGTACTCGCTCACGCGCACGCCGAACTTCTTGGCGGGCACCATGTGCCCGACCTCGTGCAGCGCGATCGAGACCACGATCCCGAGCAGGACCACGGCGATGCCGACGACGACGGAGAGAACGTCCACGGCCACGAGCCTAGGTCACCGGCACCACCGTCCGTACCCGCGCCGGGGCGCCCGTGTGCAGGGATCGTCAGGAGCGCGCGAGGATCTCGTCGGCGCGGGCCCGGGCCCACTCCTCGGCGCCCTCGACGGCCTCGAGCGTCACGTCGCCGGAGGCGACGCCCTCGTGCTCGCCCAGCACCCGCTCGACGGTCTCGACGATGTCGAGGAAGCCGATCCGCCCGGCCAGGAACGCCGCGACGCCCTGCTCGTTCGCCGCGTTGTACACCGCGGGGTGCGTCGCCGACGCCGCCGCTGCGGCGCGGGCCAGGCCGACGGCGGGGAACGTGGCCTCGTCGAGGGGCTCGAAGGTCCACGACGCCGCCTGCGTCCAGTCGCACGGCGGCGTGACGACGTCGAGCCGCTCGGGCCACGACAGCCCCAGCGCGATGGGGAGGCGCATGTCGGGCGGGGACGCCTGCGCGATGGTCGAGCCGTCGCGGAACTCGACCATCGAGTGGACCACGGACTGCGGGTGCACGACGACGGTGATGTCGTCCACCGGCACGTCGAACAGCAGGTGCGCCTCGATCAGCTCGAGGCCCTTGTTCATCAGCGAGGCCGAGTTCACGGTGACCACCGGCCCCATGGACCAGGTCGGGTGGGCCAGGGCCTGGTCGGCGGTGACGGTCTTGATCTCGTCGCGGCTGCGGCCGCGGAACGGCCCGCCGGACGCCGTGAGCACGATGCGGCGGACCTCGTCGCGCGCCCCGCCGCGCAGCGCCTGCGCGATCGCCGAGTGCTCCGAGTCCACGGGCACGATCTGGCCGGGCGCGGCCGTCGCCTTCACCAGCGCGCCGCCGACGACGAGCGACTCCTTGTTCGCGAGCGCCAGGCTCGAGCCGGCAGCCAGCGCGGCGAGCGTCGGGCGCAGCCCCACGGAGCCGGTGATGCCGTTGAGCACGACGTCGTCCCCGCGGCCGGCGAGCTCGGTCGCCGCGCCCGGGCCGGCGACGACCTCGACCGTCGCGGCGTCGGGGCCGAGCCGGGCGACGAGCGCGTCGCGCAGGGCCTCGACCCTGCTCTCGTCCGCCACGCCGACCGCACCCACCCCGAGGCGCGCGGCCTGCTCGGCCAGCAGCGTGACGTCTCCCCCGCCGGCGCTGATCGCCGTGACCCGGAACCGGCCCGGATGGGCCTCCACGACGTCGATCGCCTGAGTACCGATCGAACCGGTGGAGCCGAGGAGGGTGACCGTGCGGGGCGTCGTGGCGGCAGACATGGCGCCCATCCTCCCAGGTGCGCGCAGCTGGCCGGCCGCTCCGCGACACGCCGCGACATTGCCGGGATTTCACCCGCTCTGGTGCTTGACTTCCGAACGGCGGGCCTGATCGCCCGGTCGCGCCGACGTGTGATGCCGGTTACGTTCGCAAACATGCGTACTTATCGCGTGATAGTCGGCAAGCGTCCCGTGGCCGCTCTCGCCGGGATCGTCGCACTCGTGACGGGAGCGGTCGTCGGCCTGGCCGCACCGGCCGTCGCGGACGACGACGGCGAGACCCACCGGATCTTCGCGACCCGCGAGGGCCTGGTGGGCAAGCACACGGCCAACGGCCACAAGATCACCAAGCGGGACCACTTCGTGGCGCTCCCCTCCCGGCGCGCCCTCTCCGCCGAGGGATCGGGCGCCTTCAGCGTCCGGGTGTGCCGGGCCGACTCCACCCGCTGCGAGTACGCACCGGTGTGGGACGTCGGCCCGTGGAACACGACCGACGACTACTGGAGCGCCACGCGGCACGCCGCACGGGACCTGCCGAAGGGCACGCCGCAGGCCTCGGCCGCCTACCGGCTCGGCCACAACGGCGGGCGGGACCTCTTCGACCGGAAGGTCACGAACCCCGCCGGGATCGACCTCGCGGACGGCACCTTCCGGCAGGGTCTCGGGCTGCGGCACAACGCGTGGATCGACGTGACGTACCTGTGGCAGGGGTCCGCCCGCACCGGGATCGTCGTGACCGACGGCCGTACCCTCAACGTGCGCACCGGGCCCAGCGCGTCGCACGCGCGGGCCGGCCTCGCGGCCAACACCGCCCGGGTCCCGCTGCTGTGCCACGACCGCGGCCAGATGATCACCGGCAGCCGCGGCACGACGAACCTCTGGTACAAGATCGGCGCCGGCAACTGGGTGTCGGACGCCTACCTCAACACGGGGACCGGCGCCGCGGTCGCGCCCGCCTGCTGACCTCCGGGGACGCTCAGACCTCGGCGGACGACGGCTGGGCCGCCACGCCGTCGCCGGCGTGGCCCGCGGTGCCCGGCCTCGACCACGGGCGCGCACCCACCCACAGCGCGACCGCCGTCGCCCCGACCAGCACGGCGGCCGGCACGGGGAGCGCGCCGGCGCCGGCGTCCGCCACCACGAGGGACGCGGCCGCGGCCCCGACGGCGATCCCACCGTTGAACACCACCGGGATGAGCGCGCCCGCCGTCTCCCGCCGCGACGGTCCGCCCAGCCGCAGGATCAGGGTCTGCGCCAGCGGCGGCAGCGCGCCCGAGGCCACGCCCCAGGCCACCACCACCGCCGCGCCGAGCGCCGGGTGCACGTCGACCGCCACGAGGCCGAGCAGGGCCAGCGCGGTGCCTGCCGCGCTGAGGGCCAGCGCCGGCGCGGTGCGGGCCCCGAACTGGCCGGCGAGCACCACGCCGAGCGCCGACGCGAGCCCGAACACCAGGAGAAGAGCGCTCATGCCCCCGGGCAGGGCGGCCGCCGGCGCCTCCACGATCCGCGTGACGTAGGTGTATGCGCCGTAGTGGCCCACGAGCAGCACGCCGACGAGCACCGTCACCGTGATCATCGGGCCCGGTCCGGCAGGCCCCGCGGCCGGCCCGCTGCCCGCGCGAACGTCCGCGGCCCCGTCGCCGCCGGACCCCGGCGCGAGCTCCGGCCGGCGCGCGACGACGGACCGCACCAGGACGGCGACCACGAGCGTCAGGACGCCGAGGCCCGCGAACGCCGCACGCCAGCCCACGGCATCCGTGACCAGGCTCGCGAGCGGCGTGCCGAGCACCATCCCGAGCGTGGCCCCGCCGAGCACGACCGCGACGGAACGGGCCAGGAGGCGGTCCGGCACGAGGTCGGCCACGTGCGCGTTGGCGCTGGCCCACAGCAAGCCGACGGCCGCGGCGCCGAGGAGCCTCGCGCCGACCGTGACCCCGTACGACGGCGCCAGCGACGTCGCCAGGGACGACGCGGCCAGGACGACGAGCGCCGCGGCGATCACCGACCGCCGGTCCCGCCCGGACACGAGGCGCACCAGGGGGAAGCTCGCGACCACCACCACCGCGGCCCACACGGAGACGAGCAGCCCGGTGCGCGACTCGGCGACACCGAGACCGGCGCTCATCTGCGGCAGGACGGCCGTGGGGAGCATCTCCGCCGTGACCATGGTGAACGTGGCGGTGCCGAGCACCAGCAAGGACGGCCACGGGAGCGAGCCCGTCGAGGTTTCTGTCGTCATGCCGACGACGCTAGAGTTTGACATTGATGTCAATGTCAAGCGTGACCCACGTCACGTTGTCCACAGCACGGCCATGGACGGCAGGGGCACGGACGGCAGGTCACGCAACGGCGGGAGGCACGGGATGAAGATCGGCGAGGTCGCGCGGCGCACGGGCGTGGCGCCGAGGCTGGTGCGGTACTACGAGCAGCAGGGCCTGCTGGTCGCCGAGCGGGCCGCCAACGGCTACCGCACGTACTCCGAGGCGGACGTCGTGCGCGTGGACCGCGTCGCGGGCATGGTCCGGGCGGGCATGCCGACCCGGCTCATCAAGGTGCTCCTCGACATGGAGCAGGCGGCGGCCGAGGACCACCCCACGTGCCCGCGGACCGTCGCCGAGCTCCTCGCGTCCGAGCTGGGCGGCATCGAGGACCGCATCGCGTGCCTCACGCGCAGCCGCGACACCATCCGGGAGTTCCTGGAGCGCACGGAGCACGCCGCCCTGATCTCCGAGCGTGCCGCCACGGCGACGGGCTGACCGGCGCCGCAGCGTCTCACTCGACGCCGAGCAGCACCTCGGTCGCCCGGGCGAGGAACCGGTCGACGGACGCCTCGGCGTAGGCGTCGGCGCCCTTCGCGCGGCCGAACGTCGCCGAGCGGACCTCCGCGGCGGTGAGGGGCTCCTGCCGGTCGAAGTAGGCCACGAGCCGGTCGCACAGCGCGTCGACGTCGTCGACGTCGTACCCCTGCTTGCCACGCTCGGCGGGGGCGAACTTCTCCCCGTCCGGCCGGCCGAGGCGCCCGTAGAGGGTGCGCGCCCGGTCGGCCAGCGCCGCCATCCACGCGTCCTGGCCGTGCGCCGCCACGTACTCCGCGCGCTGGCGCGCGATGAACGCCGACTCGAGCCGGTCCAGGGCCTGGTCGACCTCGTGGGTGTCGTACCCGCGGCGCACCAGCTCGAAGGTCGCGGACTGGATGTCCGCGTGCGTCAGCGGCTCCGGGGTCCGGCCCTCGTAGGCCTGGCGGGCATGGTCGAAGAACTCGTCGACCTCGTCCTTCTCGTACCCGTTTCGCAGCGCGGAGACCGTGCTGAACAGGGAGCTCACTCGTCGTCCTCCTCGGCGGCCAGCTGCCCGCAGGCGCCGTCGATGTCGCTCCCGCGGGTGTCACGGATCGTGGTGGGGATACCGTGCCCGCGCAAGCGTGCCACAAACTCGTCCTCGACCGCACGGTCGCTCGCGGTCCAGATGGAGCCCGGCGTGGGGTTCAGGGGGATCGGGTTGACGTGCACCCAGCCCCGGCCGCGGGCGTTGAGCTTCTCGCCGAGCAGGTCGGCCCGCCAGCCGTGGTCGTTCATGTCCTTGATGAGCGCGTACTCGATCGAGACGCGGCGGCCCGTCACCTCGAAGTAGTGCCGCGCGGCGTCGAGCGCCTCGTCGACGCTCCACCGGGTGTTGATCGGCACCAGCTCGCTGCGCAGGTCGTCGTCCGGCGCGTGCAGGCTCAGGGCCAGGGTCACCGGGATGCCCAGGTCGGCGAGCTTGAGCATCGCCGGCACCAGGCCCACCGTGGACACCGTGATGTTGCGCGCCGACATCCCGAAGCCCTCGGGCTCGGGCGCCACCAGCGTCTTGACCGTCTCGATCACGGCGCGCGGGTTGGCCAGCGGCTCGCCCATGCCCATGAACACCAGGTTGTTCAGCCGCGCAGGGCCGCCGGGGATCTCCCCCGAGGCGAGCGAGCGGAACGCCGCCCGCACCTGCTCGAGGATCTCCGCCGTCGTGAGGTTGCGCGTCAGGCCGAGCTGACCGGTGGCGCAGAACGGGCAGGCCATGCCGCACCCGGCCTGCGACGACACGCACAGCGTGGTGCGGTTCGGGTAGCGCATGAGCACCGACTCGACCTTGGCGTCGTCGAAGAGGTGCCACAGCGTCTTGACCGTCGTGCCGCCGTCGGCCTCGAGCCGCCGCGTGGGCCGGATCAGGGGCGGGAACATCGTCGTGGCCAGGGCCTCGCGCGTCGCCTTCGGCAGGTCCGTCATCTGCTCGGGGTCGGACGTGTAGTGCTGGAAGTAGTGCGTCGCGAGCTGCTTGGCCCGGAACGGCTTCTCCCCCATCGCCTCCACCGACGCCACGCGCTCGGCGGACGTGAGGTCGGCGAAGTGCTTCGGCGGCTTGCCGCGGCGCTTGGGCGCCATCTGCAGCGGCATCGGCGCGGTCTGGTCGGACGGGCGTACGGCGGGGACGCCGAGGTCCGTCGCGCCGGGCGCCGGCGGGGCCGTGGAGGCGGGGCGTGCGGTCATGGGAGTTCCTTCAGGTGGTGGGTCAGGCGCTCGACGTCGCCATCGTGAGCACGAGGTACACGAACGGCGCCGTGACCACCAGCGAGTCGAGACGGTCCAGCACGCCCCCGTGGCCCGGGAGCAGCGAACCCATGTCCTTCAATTCTAGGTCGCGCTTGATGAGCGACTCGGCGAGGTCACCCACGGTGGCCGTCACGGCCGTGAGCAGCCCCAGCACGACACCGAGCAGCGGGCTCTCGTCGAGCACCAGCACGGCACCGGCCACACCCACCGCGGTGGTGAGCGCCAGCGACCCGGCGAGGCCCTCCCAGGTCTTCTTGGGGCTCACCGTCGGCGCCAGGGGATGGCGGCCGAACGTCACCCCCGCGATGTAGCCGCCCGTGTCGTTCGCGACGGCGAGCAGGATGAACAACGCCACGCGCAGCTCGCCCTGCGGGCCCGCCAGCAGCAGGATCACGAAGCCCGCGAGGAACGGCAGGTACGTCGCCGCGAAGACCCCGGCGGCCGCGTCCCGCAGCGCCTGCGGGCCCGTGCCGTCCAGCACCCGCCACACCACGACGGCGCCCACCGTGAGCACGAACGCGACGAGCAGCGCCTCCGGCCCGGCCGCGTACGCCGAGACCAGCATCCCCGCGCCGCCCACCAGCAGGGGCAGCAGCGGGATCCGGATGTCCCGGCGGGCGAACGCCTGGCGCAGCTCCCAGAGCGCAGCCCCGACGGCGACGACGGCCAGGGCCAGGAACGGCTCGGGCCGGAACCACAGGGACGCCGCGACCGCGCCGAGCAGGAGCACGCCCACGGCGATCGCGGCGGGAAGGTTACGACCCGCCCGCGACGGCGAGCCGGCCGACCCGCCAGGTTCCGGGTCCAGCGGACCCGGCCCCCCCGCCGGGTCGAACGATTGGTCCGTCATCAGACCTCGAGCAGCTCGCTCTCCTTGCTGGCGAGGAGCTGGTCGATGGCGTCGACCTGCTTCTTCGTCAGCGCCTCGAGCTCCTTCTCGGCCCGGGTGACCTCGTCCTCCCCGGCCTCCCCGTCCTTGACGATGCGGTCGAGCTCTTCCTTGGCCTTGCGGCGCACGTTGCGCACGGAGATGCGCGCGTCCTCCGCCTTGGTCTTGGCCATCTTCACGTAGTCGCGGCGGCGCTCCTCGGTCAGCGCCGGCATGATGATGCGGATCGCGTTGCCGTCGTTCGACGGGTTCACCCCGAGGTCCGACTCGCGGAGCGCCTTCTCGATCGTCGTCATCGAGCTCTTGTCGAACGGGGAGATGAGCACCGTGCGGGCGTCGGGGATGTTGAACGACGCGAGCTGCTGCAGCGGCGTCGGGGCCCCGTAGTAGTCCACGGTGATCTTCGAGAACATCCCCGAGTTCGCCCGGCCCGTGCGGATGCCCGCGAACTCTTCCTTGGCGACCTCGATCGCCCTGTCCATCTTCTCCTCGGCCTCGAGGAGGGTCTCGTCGATCACCCGGTGCTCCTTGTCTGGTCTGACGTCGTCTGGCGTCGGTGGTGGCGTGCGGTGGAGGTGCTGGCGGTGCCGGCCAGGTGGTGCGGCGTGCTGCGGGGCAGCACCCCGCGGTCAGCGGGTCGTGACCAGTGTGCCAATCTTCTCGCCCAGCAGGGCGCGGGTCACGTTACCCTCCTCCTCCAGGCCGAAGACGCGCATCCGCACGTCGTTGTCACGGCACAGGGACAGGGCGGTCGCGTCCATGACGTTCAGCCCGCGCACCAGCGCGTCCGTGTACGTGAGGTGCTCGAGACGCTCCGCGTCGGGGTCGGTGCGCGGGTCCGCGGTGTAGACCGCGTCCACGCCGTTCTTGCCCATGAGCACCTCGTCGCAGTGGGTCTCCAGCGCGCGCTGGACCGAGACGGTGTCGGTGGAGAAGTACGGCATCCCGGCGCCGGCGCCGAAGATCACGACGCGGCCCTTCTCCAGGTGGCGGATGGCCCGCAGCGGGATGTACGGCTCGGCGACCTGGCCCATCGTGATGGCGGTCTGCACGCGCGTCTTCACGCCGTCCTGCTCGAGGAAGTCCTGCAGCGCGAGGCAGTTCATCACCGTGCCGAGCATGCCCATGTAGTCGGCGCGCGCCCGGTCCAGCCCGGCGCGAGACAGCTCGGCGCCGCGGAAGAAGTTGCCGCCCCCCGAGACGATCGCGACCTGCACGCCCTGGCGCACGGCGTCGCCGATCTCCTGGGCGATCCGGCGCACGACGTCCGTCGCGAGACCGACGCTGCCTCCGCCGAACGTCTCCCCGGAGAGCTTGAGCAGGACGCGCCGCGTCCCGGCGGCCGGGACACCTGCGGCGTCGGCCGTGTCGGCAGTCTGGGTCAGGTTCGTGTCGGTCACGTGCGCCACCGTCCGTCTCGTGTGCCGGGTCGTGCCGTCGCCCGGGTCGGTCGTCGAAGTGCTCCCCGCGCATCCTGGCACCGGACGGCGGTTCCCGCTGCGGCAGCGGGGCGGAGCGGCGGCGGGTGCGCGCCCGCCGCGGATACGCTTCAGGCCCGGCCGCACCGCGCAGGGTGCGGCCGGGCCTGAACGAGGACTGTCAGCTGCCGACGCGGAACCGGACGAAGCCCTGCAGGGCGCCACCGGTCGCGGCGACGTGCTTGCCGACCGTCGTCTTGGTGTCCTTCGCCAGCGGCTGGTCCACCAGGACGGCCTCCTTGAAGAAGCCGTTCAGGCGACCCTCGACGATCTTCGGCAGCGCGGCCTCGGGCTTGCCCTCGGCGATCGACACCTCGCGGGCGATCTCGCGCTCCTTGGCGACCGTCTCGGCCGGGACGTCCTCACGCGTGAGGTACTTCGGCGCGAGCGCGGCGATGTGCTGCGCGACGTCCTTGGCCGCTGCCTCGCCGGCCTCGTCGGTGGCGACGAGCACACCGATCGACGGGGGCAGGTCCTTGGCCGTCTTGTGCAGGTACGACGTGACCTTCGGGCCCTCGACGCGCGCCACGCGGCGCAGCACGATCTTCTCGCCCATGGTCGCGCCCTGCGCCGCGATCAGGTCGGCCACGGTGCCCTCGCCGGCCGGAGCGGCCAGCGCGGAGTCCAGGTCGCCGGCGCCGGCGGCCGCGACGGCCTCCAGCACGGTGTTCGCCAGAGCGATGAAGTTCTCGTTCTTGACGACGAAGTCGGTCTCGGCGTTCAGCTCGACCATGGTCGCGACCTGGCCGGCCGCGGCGTCGGTCACCTTGACGGCGACGAGGCCCTCGGAGGTCGCGTTGCCCTCGCGCTTGGCCGCACGGGCGAGGCCCTTCTTGCGGATGATCTCGATGGCCTGGTCGGCGTTGCCGTCGGCCTCGTCGAGCGCCTTCTTGACGTCGAGCATGCCGGCACCGGTGCGCTCGCGCAGCGCCTTGATGTCGGCGGCGGTGTAGTTCGCCATGGTGGGGGTGTCCTCCGTGGTGGTCGGATCCGCGGCGCCCTGGGGCGCCGGGAAAGGTGCGGGCGGGGCGGCGGGCCGGGGTCGGTCGACCCCGGCCCGCGTCACCTCACTCGGACTTCGGCTCGGCCTCGGCGGCCGCGTCGACGGCGGGGGCGGCGTCCGCACCCGGCGCGACGGCACCCTCGGCGCCCTCGGCGCCCGAGGCACCCTCGGTCGGCGCGGCGTTGCCCTTGGCGGGCGCCTCCGCAGCCGCCTCGGCGGGCGTCTCCACGGCGGCCTCGGCCGGAGCCGCCGCAGCGGCCTCGCCCTCGGCGCCCGCGAGGAGCTCGCGCTCCCACTCGGCCAGCGGCTCGGCCTCGGCCTGCTCGGCCTCGCCCTTCTTGCCGGAGTGGCGCTGCATGAGGCCGTCCGCCGCGGCGTCGGCGATCACGCGGGTGAGCAGCGTGACGGAGCGGATCGCGTCGTCGTTGCCCGGGATGGCGTAATCGACCTGGTCGGGGTCGCAGTTGGTGTCGAGGATCGCGACGACCGGGATGCCCAGCTTGCGGGCCTCGTCGACGGCGAGGTGCTCCTTGTTGGTGTCGACGATCCAGACCGCGGACGGCGTCTTGGCCATGTCGCGGATGCCGCCGAGCGTGCGCGAGAGCTTGTCCTTCTCGCGGCGCAGGACGAGCAGCTCCTTCTTCGTCAGGTTGGAGCCGGCGACGTCGTCGAAGTCGATCTCCTCGAGCTCCTTGAGGCGCTGGAGACGCTTGTGCACCGTGGTGAAGTTGGTGAGCATGCCACCGAGCCAGCGGTGGTTGACGTACGGCATGCCGACACGGGCGGCCTGCTCGGCGACCGGCTCCTGCGCCTGCTTCTTCGTGCCGACGAACAGGATGCTGCCGCCGTGGGCGACGGTCTGGCTGACGAACTCGTAGGCACGGTCGATGTACGACAGCGACTGCTGGAGGTCGACGATGTAGATGCCGTTGCGCTCCGTGAAGATGAAACGCTTCATCTTCGGGTTCCAACGACGGGTCTGGTGCCCGAAGTGGACACCGCTCTCGAGGAGCTGGCGCATGGTCACGACGGCCATGTGACGTCCTTTCGCCGCGTGCCCGGGATCCACCCGCCTGCACGCGCGTCAGGCGACCGGCCTCGCTGCTGCGTGGTCCGGTCGCGGTACTCGGTTGTCGGTGGCGGGCATCTGACCCGGCACCCCTGGCGTCACGCCGGGTCGGCACCGTCCTGGCCACCTTGCTGGCCACCGGGACGGACCGCTGCCGACGCGGCCGCACCTGCACCACGGGATCGCGAGGATCGCGGGGTAACAGGCGCGTTCGTGACGCGCGATGTCGACCGGCGACGCCGCCCGGAAGGCGGCACGAGCCGATCGCAGCGCCCAGTCTACCCGACGCCTGCCGCGCACCGCGGCGCCGGGACGTGCCGTCGGCCACGTCCCGCCCCACCGCCCCGAACCTGTCCCCCGCCCGGCCCCGGACCGTCCGGTCCACAGCCCGCCGGCCCGGCCGCACGGCCCCGCCCGGCCGGTGCGACGCTCCTGCCATGAGGACCGGAGCACGTCCCCGAGCAGCATCCCCCGGTCTGCCCGGCCGGCCGGGCAGACCGGGCCGAACCGGCCGACGCGCCGTCACGGTCGCCCTCTCGATCGTCGCGCTGCTCGGTGCCGGGAACGCCGTCGCCGACCGCGGCGACGGCGCCCCGCCGGGGGCCGGGCCGTCCGCCGGATGGGTGCGTCCCGTCGCCGGTGCCGTGGTCCGCCCCTTCGACCCGCCTGCCGAGGAGTGGGCGGCCGGCCACCGCGGCGTCGACCTCGCGGCCACCACGGGCGCCGCCGTCCGCGCACCGGCCCGCGGCTCCGTGGCGTTCGCCGGAGCGGTGGCCGGCAAGCCGGTCGTCGTCGTCGCGCACGACGACGGCCTGCGATCGACCTTCGAGCCCGCGGTCGCCGCGGTGCCCCGCGGCTCCGCCGTGGCGACGGGCGACGTGGTCGCGCGGGTGGCGCCCACGGGCGGCCGGCCCGGATCGGGCGAGCACTGCGCGGCGGCCGGCTGCCTGCACTGGGGCGTGCTGCGGGGCGAGACCTACCTCGACCCGCTGCTCCTGCTCGGCGAGGACGTGCCCATCGTCCTGCTGCCCGCAGGCTGACGTCCGGCAGGGCCTCCGGACGGCAGCCTGCGGGCGCCGGTCGTACCGGGAGGCCTGCGGGGTCAGGCGCGCGGGAACGCCTGCACGAAGACCTTGCGCAGACGCTCGCCGTCCACGTGCGTGTACCGCTGGGTGGTGCCGAGGTCGGAGTGCCCCAGCACCTCCTGCACCGAGCGCAGGTCGGAGCCGCCCTGCAGCAGGTGGGTGGCGGCGGAGTGCCGCAGCGCGTGCGGCGCCACGTCGTCGACGCCGGCACGCGCGGCCAGCACGTGCACCGCCTCGCGCACCTGCCGTTGCCCCCAGCGGCCACCGCGGTCGCCGAGGAACAGGGCCGCCCCGCTGGCCGGCCGGACCAGCGCGGGGCGTCCGCCGGCGAGCCACGACTCGACCGCCCGGGACGCCGGTACCCCGAAGGGCACCACCCGCTCCTTGCCCCCCTTGCCGAGCACCCGGACCAGCCGCTCCGCCAGGTCGACGTCGCCCACGTCCACCTGGGCCAGCTCGCCCACGCGGATCCCGGTGCCGTACAGGAGCTCGGCCGCCGCCCAGGAGCGCAGCGCGGCGGGGCGGGCCGCGGGGTCCGCGGCCCCGGCGTCGTCCCGTGCCGCGTCCAGCATCGTCGCCGCCGCGTCGGGGCTCAGCACCACCGGGAGCGTGCGCGAGAGCTTCGGGCTCGCGAGCCGCCCCGACGGGTCCGTCGGCACGAGCCCGGCACGGTGCGCCCAGCGCAGGAACGCCCGCGCCGACGCACCGCGGCGCGCCACGGTCGAACGAGCCAGGCCGCGCTCGCTCTGCGCCGCGAGCCAGCCGCGGAGCGTGCTGACGTCGATCGCCGCGAGGGTGGTGGCCCCGTGCCGCACCGCGTAGCGCAGCAGCGACGTCACGTCTGCACGGTAGGCCCGGCGCGTGTGCGCCGAGTTCCCGCGCTGGACGTCCAGGTGCTCGGCGAACCTCTCCACGGCGGTGGCGAGCTCCGTGGGCAACGGCGGGAGATCGAGGTCCATGTCGGCAGTCTTGCCCCGTGCGCCGCGCCACGGGCCGAGGCACGTCGGCGTGGTGCGAGTCCGCGCGACGTCCGGCGCCCGCCGGGCTTCCGCGGTGCGCCCTGACAGCCTTCGCCCCAGGTCACCGCCTCAGCGACGGGCGGGCGGGCGACGCCACGACGCCCCCTCCCGCTCCGCGAGCCCGTGCTGCTCGAGGACCCCGAGGCCCGCGAGCGTCTCGCGCACCGACAGCCCGGCGGCGCGGCTCACCGACTCCAGCGCCGCCGAGGCCCGGACGGGCAGGGCGTCCCACACGAGCCGCGCGGGGTCACCGAGGGCCGCGGCACGGTCCGCCGTCGCGCGCCGCGCGGCAGCCACGGGTCCGAGGCCCGGATCGCGAGGGCCGGGGCCGTCAGACTCCGCGCCGTCCGGTCGGACGCCGATCGCCGAGGCGAGCTCGAGCACCTCGTCCGCGTCCGTCACGCACACCGCGCGACCGTCGCGAAGCAGCATGTGGCAGCCGGTCGACGTCGCCGAGGTCACCGGGCCGGGCACCGCCCCGAGGGGGCGGAACAGGTCGGTGGCGTGCCGCGCGGTGGACAGGGCACCGGACCGCCACGCCGCCTCGACCACCACCGTGGCGCGCGAGACCGCGGCGATGATGCGGTTGCGCGCGAGGAACCGCTGCTTGTACGGAGCCGACCCGGGCGGCACCTCGCTCACGAGGGCGCCTCCGTCGTCGGCGATCCGGCGCAGCAGGTCCTGGTTGCCGGGCGGGTACAGCCGGTCGACGCCCCCGGCGAGCACCGCGACCGTCGGCCCTCCCGCGGCGACGGCGCCCCGGTGGGCCGCGGCGTCGATGCCGTAGGCACCCCCGGACACGACGCCGGCCCCACGGTCGACGAGCCCCGCCGACACGTCCGCCGCGACGTGCTCGCCGTACCCGGTCGACGCCCGCGCGCCCACCACGGCCACCGACCCCGCCGTCAGGTCCGCGAGGTCTCCGCTCCCCCGCACCCACAGCGCGAACGGCGCTGCGGTGTCGAGGTCGGCGAGCCCCGCCGGCCACCCGTCGTCCTCGGGGAGGACCAGCGTGCCGCCGAGGCGTTCGAGGACGCGCAGCTCGCGGCGCGGGTCGAGCCGTTCGAGGCGCGGCGCCCACCGGGCGACCGCGTCGAGGAGCCTCGTGGTCGCGACGGACGTGCCGAGGTCGGCGAGCGCGCCGCCGCACAGCCCGCGGGCCGGGTCGCGGACCGCGTCGAGCACCCAGGCGAGCGCGCCGGGGGCGCCCAGCTGCGCGACCAGCGCGCCCGCGACCAGGTCGCCGGGCTCGGCGAGACGGCTCCACGCGGCGGCCGCCAGCCGCGGGTCGGCGACGTCGAACGGCAGGTCGACCCGTGTGCCCGCGGCCGGCAGGTCGAAGAGCGGCTCAGCCATGGTTCCCCCGCGTGCGCAGGGCGACGGCCGCGGCAACGTCGGTGGAGTCGGGCACGGTGCGCCCGCCGAGGTCCGCCAACGTCCAGGCCACGCGGAGCACCCGGTCGGCGCCACGGAGCGTCAGGGTGCCGCGGTCGATCATCTGCTCGACCTGGCCCAGCACCCGTCTCTCCGGCCCGAGGCGCTCACGCAACCAGCTGCCCGGCACCTCCGCGTTGGTCGTCCAGCCCGTCCCCGACAGGCGTTCGCGGGCGGCGCCGCGGGCGGCCGCCACCCGGGCGGCGACGCGGGCCGAACCCTCCCCGGACGTCCCCGACAGCCGGTCCGCGCGCGTCACGGGCGCCACCTCGACCTGCAGGTCCACCCGGTCCAGCAGCGGCCCCGACAGGCGCCCGAAGTAGCGCCGCTTCGCCGTCGGGGTGCACGAGCAGTCGAAACCCTTGTTCAGGGACGCCATCCCGCACGGACACGGGTTGGCGGTCAGCACGAGCTGGAAGCGGGCCGGGTACCGGGCCGCGCCGCCCGAGCGGTGCAGCACCAGCTCGCCCGCCTCCAGCGGCTGCCGCAGCGTCTCCAGGACACGCGACGGGAACTCCGGCGCCTCGTCCAGCATCAGGACGCCCCGATGGGCGCGGGACACGGCCCCGGGGCGGGCGACCTGGCTGCCGCCGCCCACGATCGCCGCCGGCGTCGCCGTGTGGTGCGGGTCCTCGAACGGCGGCCGGGTGACCAGCCCGTCGCCCGGGTCGAAGGTCCCGGCCACCGAGTGCACGGACGTGACCTCCACCGCCTCGGCCGCCGTGAGGTCCGGCAGGATCCCCGGCAGCCGGGCGGCGAGCATGGTCTTGCCGGCGCCGGGCGGCCCGACGAGCAGCAGGTGGTGCCCGCCGGCGGCGGCGACCTCCAGCGCCATCCGGGCCTGCGCCTGCCCCACGACGTCGGCGAGATCACCCGCGACACGTCGCGCCACGGGCTGGCGCACCGGGCGGACCGCCTCGACGTCCGGCACGTGCTCCAGCTCGCCACCGTGCAGCAGCACGACCTCCGCGAGGCTCGCCGCGCCCTGCACCCGCACGCCCGGGACGAGGCGCGCCTCCGCGGCGTCCCCGGCGGGCACCACGACGTCGCGATACCCGGCAGCGACCGCCGCCGCGACGGCGGGAAGCACTCCCCGCACGGGCTGCAGCCGCCCGTCCAGACCGAGCTCGCCCAGGTGGACGACCCGTTCCAGCCCGGCAGCGGGCACCACGCGGCTCCCCGCGAGCACGGCGACGGCCACGGCGAGGTCGAACGACGACCCCGCCTTGCGCAGCGACGCCGGCGAGAGGTTGACCGTGATCTTGCGGTTCGGCCACGGGATCCCGGTGGACAGCACGGCGGCGCGCACGCGCTCGCGCGACTCGTGCAGCGCCGTGTCCGGCAGGCCCACGAGCGTGAACCCCGGCACCGAGGCGGCCAGCTGGGCCTGCACCTCGACGACGTGCCCGGCCAGGCCGGCCAGGGCGACCGCCGCCGTCGTGCCGAGCCCCATCAGAGCACCCCGACCAGGTGCTCGACCTGGGCGGCCCCGGCGCGCGGGAGCACCACCGCGACGACGTCCACGCGCACCTCGGCGAACCGCGGACCGCCCGGCCGGGCGCCGTGCACCGCGAGCCACTCGCCCGTCAGCCGCCGGATCCGCCCGAGCTTGGCGGCGGTGACCGCCTCGGCCGGGTGCCCGAAGGCGGTGCCGCGCCTGGTCTTCACCTCCACCGCGACGAGCACGTCGCCGTCCCGCGCGAGCAGGTCGAGCTCCCCGCCGCTGCCGCGCCAGTTGCGGTCCAGCACCTGGAGCCCCTGCTGCTCGAGATGGCGCGCGGCCACCCGTTCCCCGTACCGTCCGACGGCGTCCTTCGCTCGCACCGAACCACCTCCGCGAGCGAGCCTGCCGCGGCGCGGGCCGTCGCCGGCGGCGGCGAGGACCTGCTGTGGACGGCGCGCGAGGCCGGTGGGCTGGGGACGGGCTCGGGGCCCGCGGTCACCGTCCGGCGGAGTCCAGGGCCGGCGTCAGAGCGCGAGCTCGGCCTTGGCCAGCTCCTCGACGTTGACGTCCTTGAACGTCACCACGCGCACCGACTTCACGAAGCGGGCGGAGCGGTAGACGTCCCACACCCACGCGTCGGCGAGGCGCAGCTCGAAGTACACCTCACCGGCGGCGGACCGGACCTGCAGGTCGACCTGGTTGGCGAGATAGAACCGGCGCTCGGTCTCCACCACGTAGGAGAAGAGACCCACCACGTCCCGGTACTCGCGGTAGAGCGCGAGCTCCATCTCGGTCTCGTAGTTCTCGAGGTCTTCAGCGCTCACCCGGTCATCATCCCATCGAGCGCGAGCGTCGGGGCGGACGCCTCCGAGGCCTCGGTCGTCTCCTGCGCCTCCTCGGCGGTCGCGGCCGCCTGCGGGTCCTCCGCCAGGACGCGCAGGTTCCAGGAGCGCCGGTGCTGTGGCGACGCGCCGTGACGCCGCAGCGCGTCGAGGTGCGCCGGCGCCGAGTAGCCCTTGTTCTGGTCCCAGGCGTACATCGGGTACTGCCGGGCGAGCCGGACCAGCAGGCCGTCCCGCTCGACCTTGGCCAGCACGCTGGCGGCCGCCACCGACGAGCACTGCAGGTCGGCCTTGACCATCGTCCGGACGGCCGGGTCCGGCACGTCCGGGCCGAGCGCCGGGTCGGACGCCGTCGCCTCGAACAGGTCGACGTCACCCCGGCTCAACCAGTCGTGCGACCCGTCCAGCAGCACCACGTCGACGTCCCCGCAGCTGCGCCGGACCTGCGCGAGGGCGCGCCGGCCGGCCAGCCGCAGCGCCGCGACGATGCCGTGCGCGTCGATCTCCGCCGGGCCGGCGTGGCCGACCGCCCAGGCGACGGACCACCGCTGGACCTGCGGCACCAGAGCCGTCCGGGCCGACGGCGTGAGCAGCTTGGAGTCCGTGAGCCCCTGCGGCGCGGTCCGCGTCGCCGCGTCGACGACCACCACGCCCACGCTCACCGGGCCCGCGAGCGAGCCGCGACCGACCTCGTCCATACCGGCCACGAGGCGCGCGCCGCCGGTCAGCAGGGAACGCTCCTGGCGCAGGGTGGGGCTGCGACGGGCCTTGCCGGTTCCCCGTGCGGCGGCGCCGTTCGACGCGGTGCCGCCGACGGCACCTGCCCGGCGCCGCGGCGGCGTCGGGCGACGCACGGTCTGGGGCAACGAGGTCACGGCTCGGGAACCTCCGCGAAGACGTCTCCGGGGTTGCGCAGCAGGGTCATGTCGGACAGCGGCCACACGACGGCGAACGTCGAGCCGACGACGTTGTCGATCGGCACGAAGCCGCCCCCCGGGTTGCCGGTGTTGTACCGCGAGTCCTTCGAGTTCTGCCGGTTGTCGCCCATGACGAACAGCATGCCCTCCGGCACCACCACGTCGAACGGGTCCTGGCTCGGGACGGAACCGGGCCGGATGTACGGCTCCTCGTCGATCGGCTCACCGTTGACCGCGACCCGGCCCTCGTCGTCGCAGCACGTGACGTGGTCGCCCGGCGTGCCGATGACCCGCTTGATGAGGTGGTCGCCCGTCTCGGCGGGCATCAGCCCCACGAACGTGAGCACGTTCGCCACGGCCTGGCCGGCCGGCGTGCGCTCCGGGGGCTCGTACGGGGGCAGCCAGCCGCCCGGGTCCTTGAACACCACGATGTCGCCGCGGTTGACGTCGAGCACGTCGGGGACCAGGCGGGAGACCATCACACGGTCGCCGATCTCCAGCGTGTCCTCCATGGAGCCGCTGGGGATGAAGAACGCCTGCACGAGCAGGGTCTTGATGAGCCAGGACAGGACGAGGGCGCTCACGACGATGATCGCCGTCTCGCGGAGCAGGCCGAGCCCGCGCCGGCCCGGCGACGGCTCCGAGGCGGTGCTGGCGGCGACGTCCGGTACGCCCGCGAACGCGGGAGCCTCGTGCTGCGACGGACGGGGCTCGTGCGCGCTGGGTCGATCGGTCACGGGGTCGGAGTCTGCCACGTGCCCACTCTGTCACCCGCGCGTGTCCACCGCGAAACCCGCCGCGACGACCCCGACGCAGCGGCCTCGACGCCACGACCCCGAGGACGACGACGGGCGGCCCCTGCCGTGCAGGGACCGCCCGTCGTGGTGCGGAGCGAGGTGCCGGGGCCCGGCCGTGCCGGGCTCCGGCGCGACGTCACTTGGCCGTCGGCGTCTCCCGCTTCTCGCGGATCTTCGCCTTCTTGCCGCGCAGGTTGCGCAGGTAGTACAGCTTCGCGCGGCGCACGACGCCGCGCGAGACCAGCTCGATGGACTCGAGCGTCGGGGCGTGCAGGGGGAACGTGCGCTCCACGCCGACGCCGAAGCTGATCTTGCGGACGGTGAACGTCTCGCGGACGCCGCCGCCCTGACGCGCGATGACGACACCCTGGAACGCCTGGACGCGCGAGCGGTTGCCCTCGACGACCTTCACGTTGACCTTGACGGTGTCACCGGCGCGGAAGTCCGGGATGTCGGAGCGCAGCGATGCTGCGTCGACGGAGTCGAGCGTGTGCATGGTCTTCTCCCCGCCCTGCCACAGGTCAGGAGCAAGCTCGTGGCCCGCGCAGGCGCGGGTCCGGTTCACATTCGGTCGAGACGGTGTGCCGGTGCTTCGGCCGGGCTGGTCGCGGTGACGTCCCCTGTGGCAGAGATCCCGCGGATGGCGCCCGACCGGCGACACACCGAGGGACTATTCTGCCACAGGCCGCAGCCGGCCGTCGTCCACGCGCCAGCCGAGCTCGGCGAGCACGGCCAGGTCGGCCTTGTCGAGCCCGTCGACGTCGAGCTCCGCGACCATGTCGGGACGCCGCGCGGCGGTGCGCGCGAGGGCCTGGTCGCGGCGCCACCGCTCGATCCTCGCGTGGTGCCCCGACAGGAGCACCTCGGGCACCTCGTGCCCCTCCCACAGGGGCGGCTTGGTGTACACGGGGTACTCCAGCAGGCCGGCGGACCCGTGCGACTCCTCCACCAGCGAGTGCGGGTTGCCGACCACGCCCGGCAGCAGCCGCCCGAACGCCTCGATCATCACGAGGGCGGCCACCTCGCCGCCGTTGAGCACGTAGTCGCCGATCGACAGCTCGCTCACCCGGTGCCCGGCCGCGCGGGCGTGCTCGGCGACCCGCGCGTCGATGCCCTCGTAGCGGCCGCACGCCACGACGACGTGCGACTCCGTGGCGAGCGCCTCGGCGTGCCGCTGCGTGAAGACCTCGCCCGACGGCGTCGGCACCACGAGGTGCGCAGGCTCGACGTGCGCCGGCTCGCGATCCGCGTGCCCGCCGTCCGGAGCCGCCGGCAGGAGGTCGTCGAGCGCCCGGCCCCACACGTCCGGGCGCATGACCATCCCGGCTCCGCCGCCGAAGGGGGTGTCGTCGACGGTGCGGTGCCGGTCGGTGGTCCAGTCGCGCAGGTCGTGCACGCGCAGGTCGAGCAGCCCGGAGCGCCGCGCCTTGCCCACGAGGGACAGGTCCAGCGCGGCGAGGTAGTCCGGGAAGATCGTCACGACGTCGACGCGCACGTCACTCCTCGCCCGGAGCGTCGGCGTCCGCCCTGCCCGCGTCGTCAGGCCGGTCGACGACGACGGCGTCGGCGTCGCGCGCCAGCAGGCCGCCCGGGGGCGTCAGCACCACGCGACCCGCCGGGACGTCCACGACCGGGACGATCGCGTGCACGAACGGCACCAGCGTCCGCACCTCCCCCGTGGGCAGCGGCTCGGCGACCACGAGCGCGTCGTGCGCCGGCAGGTGCTCCAGGGTGACGACCTCGCCGACGACGGTGCCGTCCTCCAGCTCGACCCGCAGGCCCTGCAGCTCGTGCGGGTACCAGGCGTCGTCCTCGGCCGAGTCGTCCGCCTCGACGACGAGCTCGACGCCCCGCAGCGGCTCCGCAGCCGTCCTGTCCGACGCCTCGGCGAACGTCACCAGCCATCGATCCTGGTGGACGCGCGACCCCGTGACCGTCAGGGGGCCCGTCGCCGGCGGGTCGGTCTGCAGGACGGTCCCCGTCGCGAGCCGCTCCTCAGGCGTGTCTGTGCGCAGGTCGAGCGCGACCTCGCCGCGGAGCCCGTGCGCACGCCCGATGCGGGCCACCACCAGCTGCATGTCGTCTCCTTCTCGTCCCGCCTCGGGCAGGACCACCTCGTGGGTTCGGTCGACCTCTCCCGCTGCCGGTCCCAGCATGCCCGCCCGGAACCCTCCGGACGCGACGAGGCCCGGTCCCCCGGTCGTGGTGACCGGTGGGGACCGGGCCTCGTCGTAGGCCTTGTGACGGGGTGCCCGACGGCCGTCAGCGCCGGTCGACGTCCACGACGTCGACCCGCACCGGGCCGTCGGTGGCGAGCGCACCGACGACGGTGCGCAGCGCCTTTGCCGTCCGACCACCGCGGCCGATCACACGGCCGAGGTCGTCAGGGTGCACCCGCACCTCGAGCAGGTCGCCCCGGCGCTGCGTCCGTGCGTTCACCCGGACGTCGTCCGGGTTGTCCACGATGCCGCGCACCAGGTGCTCGAGGGCCTCGGCGAGCATCAGGCCCCGGCCTCGGCCTCGTCGGCCTCGGCGGCCGGCTTCTCGGTCTTCTTCTCGGCGGCCTTGGCCTTGACCTTCTCGGCCTCGGCGGCGACAGCCTCGACCGCGGCGGCGTTGTCCGCCTTGACGGTCTTGGTCCTCAGGGTGCCCTCGGCGCCCGGGAGACCCTTGAACTTCTGCCAGTCACCGGTGATCTTCAGGAGCGCGGCAACCTGCTCGGTCGGCTGCGCGCCGACGCCGAGCCAGTACTGCGCACGCTCGGACTTGATCTCGATGAACGACGGCTCCTCGGTCGGGTGGTACTTCCCGATCTCCTCGATGACCCGACCATCGCGCTTGGCGCGCGAGTCGGCCACGACGACACGGTAGTACGGGGCCCGGATCTTGCCGAGACGCTTCAGACGAATCTTGACGGCCACTTAGTGGTGTCTCCTGGTTCTGGTGGGATGACCGAACGCGCCGCCGGGTGGGGTCCTGGCGGCCGGGTGGTCAGGACGCGGCCTGTGCAGGTGAGAGGGGCCTGGACACGCCGAGTACCCGGACATTGTGCCAGACGCGGACCCCGACCCCCAACCCGGACCCACCTCCGGCTCAGCCGAGCTCACCGTCGGCCGGGCGTGCGGTTCCGCAGCGGGCGCGTGCCTCGTTCCTCGGCCCCCACCCTGCGCTGCGGCCTCCGGCTCAGCCGAGGACCACCTGGCCGCGCAGCACGACCGCGGTCGGGTGCCGGAGCACCTCGATGTCCTCGCGCGGGTCGGCGGGGTACACGACGAGGTCCGCGCTGGAGCCGTCGACGACGTCGCCGAAACCGAGGAACTCCCGGGCCCGCCAGCTCGCCATCGCGACGACGTCGGGCGCCGGGATCCCGGCGGCGACCAGCTCGGCGCACTCGTCGGCCACCCGCCCGTGACCGAGCGTCCCGCCCGCGTCGGTGCCGACCAGCAGCGGGACGCCGGCGTCGTACAGGGCCCGGACCTGTTCGTGGCGACGGGCGTGCATGCGCCGCATCCGCTCGGCGTAGCGGGGGTACCGGCCGTCCGCCTGCCCGGCGATCTCCTCGAACCGCGCCACCTGCAGCAGCGTGGGCGTGACCGGGATCCCCCGGGCGGCGACCTCGTCCATGAGCTCGGCCGGGATACCCGTGCCGTGCTCGATGCCGTCCACCCCGGCGGCGAGCAGGTCCCCCACGACCTCCTCGGAGAAGGCGTGCACCGTGACCCGCGCCGCCTCCGCGTGCGCGGCGGCGACGGCGTCGGCCAACACGTCGCGCGGCCACAGCGGCCCCAGGTCCCCCGCCTCGCGGTCGATCCAGTCGCCCACGAGCTTGACCCAGCCGTCCGAGTCGCGCGCCTGCGTGCGCGCGGCGCCCGGCAGGTCGGCGACGTCGTCCAGCTCGAGGCCGAAGTGGCGCAGGTACCGCCGGGAGCGGGCCAGGTGCCGGCCCGCGCGGACCAGCCGGGGCAGGTCGGCCCGGTCGTGCACCCAGCGGGTGTCGAGCGGCGAGCCGGCGTCGCGCACGAGGAGGACGCCCGCGTCGCGGTCGGTGAGAGCCTGCGCGACCGCGGTCTCCTGGTCGACCGCTCCCCCGGCGTCGAGCCCGACGTGGCAGTGCACGTCGACCAGGCCGGGCAGCACCCAGCCGGAGAGCTCTCGGGTGGCGCTGCCCTGGGGGGCGCCGCGGGTGAGGCTGACCCGGCCCTCGCGCACCCAGAGCTCGCCCACCTCGCGCTCGTCGCCGAGGAGGACGTGGCCGCTCACGTGCAGCGGGACGTGCGGGACTGACATGGGACCGAGAGTACCGTCGGCGGACCCGGCGGCCCGTCGGCCGTCCGGGCGGCTCTCCTCAGCCCTCTCGCCCGGGCGGGCGAGGGGTCAGCGGCCGCCGAGCAGCTTGTCGAAGCCGGCGGGCAGCTGCAGGTTCGCCAGGTCCTCCTCGGACGGCTGCTCCTGGTCCGCGCCCCCGACGCCGAAGGCCGACCCCGCGGGGGCCTTGCTCCCCCCGCCGCCGAGCGCGCGCTGCATCGCCTCGCGCTCCTGCTGGGCGCGCTTCGCGGGGTTGCCCGACTTGCCCTTCTTCTTCTTGGCAGGCGGCTGCTTGCCGCGCGCCTTCTTGCCGCCACCCGGCATCCCCGGCATGCCGGGCATCCCGCCGGGCATGCCGGGCATCCCGGGCGCGCCGCCGCCCTTGCTCATCTGGCGCATCATCTTCTGCGCCTGGGTGAACCGGTCGAGCAGGCCGTTGACGGCGGTGGTCGTCTGGCCCGAACCGCGCGCGATACGCGCCCGGCGCGAGCCGTTGATGATCTTCGGGTTCTCGCGCTCCGCCGGCGTCATCGACTGGATGATCGCCTGGACGCGGTCGACCTCGCGCTCGTCGAAGTTCTCGAGCTGGTCGCGCATCTGCGCCATGCCCGGCAGCATGCCGAGCATCTTCTTCATCGAGCCGAGCTTCTTCATCTGCTGCATCTGCACCAGGAAGTCGGACAGCGTGAAGTCCTCGCCCGCGCTGACCTTGGCCGCCATCTTCTCGGCCTCTTCGGCGTCGAAGGCCCGCTCGGCCTGCTCGATGAGGGTGAGCACGTCACCCATGTCGAGGATGCGCGACGCCATCCGGTCGGGGTGGAAGACCTCGAAGTCGGTGAGCTTCTCGCCCGTGGAGGCGAACATGATCGGCCGCCCGGTGACCCGGGCCACCGACAGCGCGGCACCGCCGCGCGCGTCGCCGTCGAGCTTCGAGAGCACGACGCCGGTGAAGTCGACGCCGTCGAGGAACGCCTGGGCCGTGGCGACGGCGTCCTGGCCGATCATCGCGTCGATGACGAACAGGACCTCGTCGGGCGTCACGGCGTCGCGGATGTCCGCGGCCTGCTGCATGAGCACCTGGTCCACGCCGAGGCGGCCCGCGGTGTCGACGATGACGACGTCGTGCTGCTTGGCACGCGCCTCGGCGACGCCGTCGCGCGCCACGCCCACCGGGTCGCCGATGAGCGTGTCCGTCTCGGCGTCGGACCCGCTGGTGTTCCCCGGGTGCGGCGCGAAGACCGGCACGCCCGCGCGCTCGGCCACGACGGACAGCTGGGTGACGGCGTTGGGGCGCTGCAGGTCGGCAGCGACGAGCAGCGGGGTGTGCCCCTGCTCCTTGAGCGCGAGCGCCAGCTTGCCGGCGAGGGTCGTCTTGCCGGCACCCTGCAGACCCGCGAGCATGATGACCGTCGGCGGCGTCTTGGCGAGCTGCAGCGCGCGCGTCTCGCCGCCGAGGATCCCCACGAGCTCGTCGTTGACGATCTTCACGACCTGCTGCGCCGGGTTCAGCGCGCCCGACACCTCGGCCGAGAGCGCGCGCTCGCGCACCGAGGCGGTGAACTCGCGCACCACGGGCACGGCGACGTCGGCGTCCAGGAGGGCGCGGCGGATCTCCCGCACGGTCGCGTCGATGTCCGCCTCGGAGAGCCGTCCCCTGCCGCGCAGGTTCTTGAACGTCGAGGTGAGCCGGTCCGACAGGGAGTTGAACACCAGGCAGGTCCTTCAGGTCGATGTCCGCACAGTGATGCCCGCGTCGAGGTGCCGCGAGACGTGTTGCGGTCACCCAGCCTACCGGCCGGCGGGCGTGGCCCCCTCCGCGGCCAGCGCCGCGCGGCCCCGGGCGGTGAGGTCGTCGACCAGGCCGGCCCGCCACGCCGTCCACCCGCTCGGCCCGAGGGACGACGCGTCCGCCTCGGTGATCACCCGCAGCGCCTCGAGCAGGTCGGCCCGGCGCCCGACGGCGTCGAGCAGCTCGCCGAGCGTCTCCGGGGCCGCGGGGTCCGCCGTGGTCGCGAGCCGCGCCAGGGTCAGGTGATGACGCACGAGCAGGCCGACGTCCGCCGCGACGCCCGCGTCGAAGCCGAGCCGCCCCACGACCTGCGGCGCCACCCGGGCGCCCTCCGTGCTGTGGTCGGCCTCGAGCGCCCCGCGGCGCTTGCCGACGTCGTGCAGCAGCGCACCCAGCAGCACCGGCACGGACGGCGCCGCCGTCGCCCCGGGCGTCGCGGCCACCCGCCGGCGCACGCCCGCCGCGCGCGCCGCCGTCTCCACGAGGTGCCGGTCGACCGTGTGCCGGTGGATGGCCGCCCGCTGGGGCTTGTTCCGCACCGCCGCCCACGCCGGGATCCACGTGGTCACGACGCCGGCCAGGTCCAGCGCCTCCCAGACCGGGACCTGCGCGGGCCCGGCGCCGAGCAGCGCGAGCAGCGCCGCACGGGCTGCCGCCGGCCACGGCTCGGGCGGCGGCGGGCACTGCGCGAGGGAGCGCACCGTCACCGGGGAGAGCGCCAGCCCGGTGCGCGCCGCGGTGGACGCCGCCCGCAGGGCCAGCAGCGGGTCGGTGGCCGGCTCGACGCCCACGGCCAGCACCAGCTCGCCGTCGTGCTCCACGAGCCCCTCGCCCACCGATCGCAGCCGCGGTGCCGCACGCCTGCCACGCACGAGGACGGGACCGCGCGCCGGCGGGCGCTGCAGGGTCCGCAGCGCCCGGCGTGCCGTCGCGTCCAGCGCGTAGGAGATCTCCCGCCCCGCGGCCGCGAGCCCGGCCAGCAGCTCGTCCGGGTCGTCGTGGCCGCACCGGGCCGCGACCTCGTCCAGGTCGGCCAGCAGCAGTCGCGTCGTGCGCCGCCGCGTCACGACCTGGAGCGTGTCGCGCACGTCGAGCAGGTGCGCGGACGCCTGGTCGACACCCCCGTGCGGGCGGTCGGTGAGCCAGGTCGCCGCGAGCGCGGTGAGCAGCACCGCGTCGCGGACCCCGCCGCGGGCCTCCTTGAGGTCGGGCTCGATCAGGTAGGCCAGCTCGCCCGCCCGCTCGGCGCGCTGTCGCGCGCTCGCCAGCAGCTCGGGCAGCCGGCGGCGCGACGCGGAGCGCCAGTCGGTGAGGATGGCGGACGCCGCGCGGTGCACGACGACCGCGTCCCCGGCGACGGGACGCACGTCCAGCCAGCCCACCGCGGCGGGCAGGTCCCTCGACGCCAGCTGCCGCGTCTGACCCAGGGTCCGTACGGCGTGGTCGAGGTGGACACCCGAGTCCCAGAGCGGGTACCAGAGCCGCTCCGCGACCCGGGCGACCTCTGCGGGCCGGTGGGTGCGCCCGTCGTGCACCAGCACCAGGTCGAGGTCCGACGCCGGGCCGAGCTCGGCGCGCCCCAGGCTCCCCACCGCCGCGAGCGCCATCCCCGCCGGGTCGACGTCGGCGGTCGCCGCCGCGTACAGGGCGGCGAGCCGGTCGGTGACGATCTGCTGGAGCGCAGCGCGGCGTGCGACCCCCGAGCGTCCCGGGCCCGTCAGTGCGGCGGCGGCATCGAGCAGGTCGGAGCGCAGGTCGCCGACCGGGCCCCGCGCCCCGTGCGGGGTGCGGGGCCCGGTCGGTGCCGACGGAGACGCCGACGACGACGCCGGCGGAGGGACCGGCGGGTGCTGCGGCAACTCAGAGCGCCGCGTCGCCGTGCTCGCCGGTGCGCACCCGCACGACGTCGTCGAGCGACGTGGTCCACACCTTGCCGTCGCCGATGCGCCCCGTCTGGGCCGCGGTGACCACCACGTCCACGACCGTGGCCGCGTCGTCGTCGCCGACGAGGACCTCGACGCGGACCTTCGGCACCAGGTCGACGGTGTACTCCGCGCCGCGGTAGACCTCCGTGTGCCCCTTCTGGCGGCCGTAGCCGCTGGCCTCGCTGACCGTCATGCCGCGGATCCCCGCGGCCTCGAGGGCCGACTTCACGTCGTCCAGGCGGTGGGGCTGGATGACTCCGGTGACGAGCTTCATGCGCGGATCTCCTTAGCGACAGAACCCTGCTGGATCGTCTCGTAGGCCGTCTCGCTGTGCACCGCGAGGTCGATGCCCGCGACCTCGGCCTCCTCGGAGACCCGCCAGCCCATGACCGCCTTGAGGGCGATCGCGATGACGTAGGTGACGACCGCGGAGAACACGACCGCGACGACGGCGATGATCACCTGCACGGCGAGCTGGTTCAGCCCGCCGCCGTAGAACAGGCCGGTCTCGGTGGCGAGGAAGCCGATGGCCACGGTGCCCCAGAGACCGGAGACGAGGTGCACGCCGACGACGTCGAGCGAGTCGTCGTAGCCGAACCGGTACTTGAGCCCCACCGCGAAGGCGGACAGCACCCCGGCGCCCGCGCCGACGGCGATCGAGCCGACAGGGCTGACGGAGCCGGCCGCCGGCGTGATCGCGACGAGGCCCGCCACGACGCCCGAGGCGGCGCCCAGCGAGGTCGCCGAGCCGTCGCGCAGCTTCTCCACGACCAGCCAACCGAGCACCGCGGCCGCCGTCGCCACGGTCGTGTTCACCCAGGCCAGCCCGGCGAAGCCGTCAGCCGTGAACGCGGAGCCGCCGTTGAAGCCGAACCAGCCGAACCACAGCAGGGCCGCCCCGAGCATCACCAGGGGCAGGTTGTGCGGGCGCATCGGCTCCGCGCCGAAGCCCTTGCGCCGGCCGACGACCAGGGCCAGCACCAGCGCCGCGACACCCGCGTTGATGTGCACCACCGTGCCGCCGGCGAAGTCGATCGGCGTGGCGATGGACGCGAACGGCCCGTCGCCCGACAGGAGCCCGCCGCCCCAGACCATGTGCGCCATCGGGAAGTAGCACAGCGTCACCCACAGGGCCACGAAGACCATCCAGGTGCCGAACCGCGCACGGTCGGCGATCGCGCCCGAGATCAGGGCGACCGTGATGATCGCGAAGGTCGCCTGGAAGCCGACGCCGACGATCCCCGGCACACCGAAGTCGTCGATCAGGAACTCGCCCGACGCGTCGTAGATCGCGCCCGACAGGCCGAACTGGTCGAACGGGTTGCCGACGATCCCGCCGACGTCCGCGCCGTAGGACATCGACCAGCCCCACAGCACGTAGACCACGCCGACGACGGCCATCGCGCCGAACGACATCATCATCATGTTGAGGACCGACTTGCCGCGCACCATCCCGCCGTAGAAGAGCGCCAGTCCCGGGGTCATCAGGAGCACGAGGGATGCCGACATCAGCATCCACGCGGTCGCTCCGGTGTCCAGCTCCATGAGTTGTCCCTCCCTCGCCGGCCGGGCGGCCGGGTCGGGACAACCGTCGGCGAGCGGGGTTTCCCCTGGACGCGACTCCTGTGACGCCCGTGTGACAAGAGCCGCGCGGGCGTAAACATCAGGTTTCGCGGGCTCACCTCCGGCTCAGCCGAGCTCTCTGTCGGCCGAGCCTGCGGCTCCGCTCCGGCTCAGCCGAGGAGCCCGTCCACGAACTGCTCCGCGTCGAACGGCGCCAGGTCGTCGGGGCCCTCACCCAGGCCGACGAGCTTGACCGGCACGCCGAGCTCGCGCTGCACCGCCACGACGATCCCGCCCTTGGCGGTGCCGTCGAGCTTGGTGAGCACGATGCCGGTGACGCCCGCGACCTCGCCGAACACGCGCGCCTGGTTGAGCCCGTTCTGCCCGGTCGTGGCGTCGAGGACGAGGAGCACCTCGGACAGCGGCGCCTCGCGCGTCACGACTCGGGTGATCTTGCCCAGCTCGTCCATGAGCCCGGCCTTGTTCTGCAGCCGGCCGGCCGTGTCGACGAGCACGACGTCCGTGCCGTCCACGCGCCCCTTCTTCACGGCGTCGAAGGCGACCGACGCGGGGTCGGCGCCGTCGCGGTCCGAGCGGACCGTCTCGACGCCCACGCGCGCGCCCCAGGTCTGCAGCTGGTCGGCGGCCGCCGCGCGGAAGGTGTCCGCGGCGCCGAGCACCACCGACCGGTCCTCGGCGACCAGCACCCGCGCGAGCTTGCCGACGGTCGTCGTCTTGCCGGTGCCGTTCACGCCCACGACGAGCACGACCGCGGGCAGGCGGGTGCCGTCGTCGGCGAGCGGCCCGTGCGTGGCGACCTCGCGGTCGAGGGTCGGGTCGACGATCTTCAGCAGCTCCTCGCGCAGCAGCTGACGCACGGAGTCCGCGTCGCGCACGCCCAGCACGCGCACCCGGGTGCGCAGCGACTCCATCAGCTCGCCCGCGGGGCCGGCCCCGATGTCGGCCAGCAGCAGGGTCTCCTCGAGCTCGTCCCAGTCGTCCTCGGTGAGGTGGTCCCGGGAGAGCACGCTCAGCAGGCGGGCGCCGAGCGGGGAGCCGGAGCGCGCGAGCCGGTCGCGCAGCCGCACCAGGCGGCCCGCGGCGGGGGCCGGGGTCTCGACGACCGGTGCGGGCGGCGCGGCGACGGTCGCGTCGTCGGCAGGTACGGCGACGGGCGGCGCCTCGGCAGGGGGCTCCTCGACGGCGGGAGCGGGCGCCTGGGGTGCCGCGCCGCCGCGCCGGCGGGAGCGCGGGACGAGCAGGGCGGCGCCGCCGCCCACGACGACGAGGACGCCGAGCAGGATCCAGAGCCAGAGCAGATCAGTCACGCGCACAGTCTTCCAGAGACCGTGGGCGCGCCCGCCCCGACGACGGAGCCGTCGGCGCGGCCGTCACTCGGGCTTGTGCACCGTCCCCACGTGCAGCGTGGTGCGCGCCTGCTGCCGCGCGCGGTGCAGCACGTCCGAGAGCTCCTCGGCGTCGACGTACCCGGGCGCGGACTCGATCGTGGCGGCGAAGAAGTCGTCCATGTCCGTGTCCACCGGGTCGCCGGGCTCGGCGCGCCGGTCCCGGCGGCGCAGCCCGGAGGTGAAGTCACGGACGAACCGGCGCAGGCCGGGGGGCTCGTCGGTGCTGGGATCACGACGCTCCATCACGTTGGCCACCAGGAAGACTGCGCCCGCGAGGACGAGGGATCCGAGGACCCAGACGACGAACGTGATCATGTCGCTATTCTCACAAGACTTCGGCGCTCTCGCGCATTCGTTGGGAGATGACGGTCGTCACACCGTCGCCGCGCATCGTCACGCCGTACAGCGCGTCGGCGACCTCCATGGTGCGCTTCTGGTGCGTGATGACGATGAGCTGGGAGTCCTCCTGCAGCTCGCGGAAGATCTCGAGCAGCCGGCCGAGGTTCACGTCGTCGAGCGCGGCCTCGACCTCGTCCATCACGTAGAACGGGCTCGGGCGCGCCTTGAAGATCGACACGAGGAAGGCGACCGCCGTCAGGGAGCGCTCGCCGCCCGACAGCAGCGACAGCCGCTTGACCTTCTTTCCGGCGGGCCGGGCCTCGACCTCGATGCCGGTGGCGAGCAGGTCGGCGGGGTCGGTGAGCACGAGCCGCCCCTCGCCGCCCGGGAACAACCGGCCGAACACCCGCTCGAACTGCTCCGCCGTGTCGCGGTACGCCTCCGCGAAGACCTGCTGCACCCGCTCGTCGATCTCCGCCACGATCTGCAGCAGGTCCTCCCGGGACTTCTTGAGGTCGGCCAGCTGCTCCGTGAGGAACTGATGACGCTCCTCCAGGGCGGCGAACTCCTCCAGCGCCAGCGGGTTGACGGTGCCGATGCGGGCGAGGGCCCGCTCCGCGGTCTGGAGCCGCCTGGCCTGCTCCTCGCGCACGTACGGCACCGGGTCGGGGTCCGGGTCGTCGTCGGCGGCGTCCTCCGGCCGCGGCACCGGCACCTCGCGGTGCGGCCCGAACTCCTCCACCAGCGCCTCGGGGTCGGTGCCGAGCTCGTCGACCGCACGGGTGCGCAGCTGCTCCAGGCGCGCCTCCTGCTGCGCGCGCGCCACCTCGTCACGGTGCGCGACGTCGGTGAGGTCGCGCAGCTCGCCCGTCAGTCGCTCCGCCCCGGCCCGGACCTCGTCGACCTCCGCCTGCCGGGCGGTGCGGTCGGCCTCCGCGGCGGCCCGTTCCGTCCGTGCACGCTCGACCGAGCGCGCGAGCACCTCGAGCGCCGCGCCGGCGTCGTCGCGCACCGACGCCGCCACCCGGGCCTCGGCGGCACGGTGCCGCGCCCGCCGCTCCGCCTTCTCCCGGGCCGCGCGCTCCTGCTCCGCCGCCCGGGCCAGCCCCTGGGCCCGCCCCGAGACGGCACGTGCCCGCTCCTCGCAGGTGCGCAGCTCCAGCCGCGCCTCCGTCTCCCGCGACCGGGCCTCGGACGCCGCGGCCTGCGCGGCGTCCCGCTCGGTCTGGGCGGCCGCCAGCTGCTCCTCGGACTGGGCGGGCTCGGTCTCGGCCACCTCGAGCCGACGGGTCAGCGCCGCCAGCTCCGCCTCGTCGGTCTCGCGCCGTTCGGCCGCCTGCGCCAGGGCGGCGCGGTGGCGCTCGGCCTCGGCCGTCGCCGCCCGGTGCGCGGCCCCCAGCGTGCCGAGCTGCTCGGCGACCGCGGCGAGCGCCGCGTCCGACTCGTGCAGCCGGGCCAGGGCGCCGTCGTGCGACGCCTGCGCCGCGGTGAGCCGCTCGCGCGCACCGACCAGCTCGAACCGGGAGCGCTCGCCGCGGGCCGTCGCGTCCTCCAGCCCAGCGCGCGCCTCCTCGAGGGCCGAGGTGAGGTGCAGCACGCTCGGGGCCGCCGCGGAACCGCCCCATGCCCGCCCGGCTCCCAGCAGGTCCCCCGCCCTGGTCACCGCGACCACGCCCGGGGCGTCGTGCACCAGCGCGCGCGCCTGCGCCAGGTCGTCGACCACGACGACGTCCCGCAGCAGCGTGCGCAGGGGCGCCGCCGCCGGGCCCGCGACCGTCACGACGTCCGTCGCGCGACGGGCGCCGTCGGGGAGCCCTGCGGCGGTCGCGCCCGGCTCGGAGGCCTCCGGCGACCCGCCCACGACGAGCCCCGCCCGTCCGGCGTCGTCGTCGCGCAGGCGCCGCAGCGCGTCGACCGCCGCGTCGACGTCGGCCACCGCGACCGCGTCCGCCACCGGCCCGAGGGCCGCGGCCACCGCGTCCTCGTACCCCGCCTCCACCCCGAGCAGGGCGGCCACCGAGCCGAGCACGCCGTGCTGCTCGCCGGCGAGGAGCGCCCCCGCGCCGTCCTTGCGGTCGAGGCTCAGCTCGAGCGCCTCGACGCGCGCGCTCCAGGTGGCGCGGTCGCCGTCCGCCGCCGCGGAGTCCTCCGTCAGCCGCTCCACCGCGGCCTGCGCGTCCGCGAGCTCCGCCGACGCCGCCTCGTGCCGGGCGTCGAGGTCCTCCTCGCCCTCCTCCGCACCGACGACCTGCACCTCGAGCGCGCTGAACTCGCGCGACGCCTCCGCGGCGCGCCGCTCGGCCTCGTCGAGGACCGCGCGGAGGCGCTCGAGCTCGGCGTCGGCGGCCTCCACGCGGCTGCGTCGCGCGCCGACCTGCCCGGACAGCCGCGCGAGCCCCTCGCGACGGTCGGCGGCTCCCCGGTGGAGGGTGGCGAGCTCGCGCTCGGCCCCGTCCGCGGCCTCCTCGGCCGCGCTGCGCGCCGCGGTCGCGTCGGCCAGCGCCGCGCGCGCCCGCTCGACCTCACGGGTCAGCTCCGCCTCGGACGCCCGGGCCCGCTCCGCCTGCGCCTCCAGCTCCGCCGGGTCCTGGCCGCGCTGCTCCGGCTCCGCGGTCCCCAGCAGGCGCACCCGCTCGTCGGCCAGGCGGGCGAGCCCCTGCAGCCGCTCGCGCACCGCGCCGAGCGCGTGGAACGCGTCCCCGGCGCGACCGGACGTCGCCGTGGCCTCCGCCGCGGCGACCTCGAGCCGCGCCAGCTGCTCGCGCGCCAGCCCCAGCTCCCGCTCGGTCTCCTGCTGCCGCTCGCGCAGCGCGGCCTCGTCAGCCTTCTCCTGCGCGAGCTGGGCGGTGAGCTGGGCGAGGTCGTCGGCCAGGAGGCGCGACCTCGCGTCGCGCAGCTCGACCTGGACGGTGCGCGCCTTGCGTGCCGCCGCCGCCTGGCGGCCCAGCGGGCCGAGCTGGCGCCGCAGCTCGGCCGTGAGGTCGGTGAGGCGTGCGAGGTTGCCCGCCATCGCGTCGAGCTTGCGCAGCGCCTTCTCCTTGCGCTTGCGATGCTTGAGGACTCCCGCGGCCTCCTCGATGAAGCCGCGCCGGTCCTCCGGCGTCGCGCGCAGCACCTGGTCCAATTGGCCCTGGCCCACGACGACGTGCATCTCGCGCCCGATGCCGGAGTCGCTGAGCAGCTCCTGGATGTCGAGGAGCCGGCACGAGCTGCCGTTGATCGCGTACTCGGACCCACCGCTGCGGAACAGCGTGCGGGTGATCGTGACCTCGGTGTAGTCGATCGGGAGGGCGCCGTCGGTGTTGTCGATCGTCAGGGAGACCTCGGCCCGGCCGAGCGGCGGCCGCCCCGACGTGCCCGCGAAGATGACGTCCTCCATCTTGCCGCCGCGCAGCGACTTCGCGCCCTGCTCCCCCATCACCCACGACAGGGCGTCGACGACGTTCGACTTGCCGGAGCCGTTGGGACCCACGACGCACGTGATGCCCGGCTCGAGGCTCAGCGTCGTCGCCGAGGCGAACGACTTGAAGCCCCGGAGCGTGAGCGTCTTGAGGTGCACGCGGCGAGCCTAACCGCCGGACGCCCGGATTCCGCGGACCTGGGCCGGAGCGCACGAAGGCGGCACCCCCGGGGAGGGTGCCGCCTGTCGTCGGGGCGCCGGTGCGGTGCCGGGCCGCCTCAGAGGCCGGGGAACCAGAGCCCGATCTCGCGGGCGGCGGACTCGGGAGAGTCCGACCCGTGCACGAGGTTCTGCTGGACCTTCAGGCCCCAGTCACGACCCAGGTCGCCGCGGATCGTGCCCGGCGCCGCCTCGGTGGGGTTGGTCGCCCCGGCGAGCGAGCGGAACCCGGGGATCACGCCCTGGCCCTCGGCCACGACCGCGAGCGTCGGGCCGGACAGCATGAACTCCACGAGGGGGGCGTAGAACGGCTTGCCCTCGTGCTCGGCGTAGTGCGCCGCGAGCAGCTCGGTGGTGGCCTGCTTCAGCTCCACGGCGGCGAGCGTGTAGCCCTTGGCCTCGATGCGCCGCAGCACCTCGCCGGACAGGCCGCGGCGGACGCCGTCGGGCTTCACGAGCACGAGGGTGCGCTCGACGTCGTGCTGGTCGGGCGCGGCGGGCATGGCGGTCTGTGCTGCGTCGGTCATGCCCCGAAGCCTATCGGCGCCGAGCCGCTGCCCCGGCCCTCCTTCGAGAACGTCCTCGTGGACGAAACTCGGCCGAGTTTCGTCCACGAGGACGTTCTGGAAGGAGGACGGCGGGCAGACACGATCAGGCGACGTCCCGTTGCCGCCACCCGAGGCGGACGAGAAGATCCGCCATCCGGTCGCCGACCCTCCCGGGCACCCGGAGCTCTGCCCAGGTGGCCCGCTGGATCAGCACGCCGCCCTCCGCCACCAGGCGGTTCTGGCGCCTGCGGTCCTCCAGGAGCGCCTCCGGGGCGGAGTGCACGCCGACGCCGTCGACCTCGAGCAGCACCCACCGCCCGTCGGGCAGCGACCACGCCAGGTCGCTCCGCCCGAGGAATCGGCCGTCCGGGTCCTCGACGACGTGCTGCAGGTCGTCAGGGGGTACACCGGCGTCCAGGCAGTCCAGCCTGGCGAACGTCTCGAGCGGCGACTCCGCGCGCCCGTCCGTCAGCCGCCACCAGCCGTGCGTCCGTTCGACGCCCCGCCGACCCCGCGCGAGGTCGTGCGCCGCCTCGACCTCGGCACGGGCGATCAGGTCCTGGTGGACGGCGTTGTCGAGCACCGCGACCGCGTGCCGACGGTCGAGGGTCGGCACGGCCTGTCCGAGTGCGTGCACCACGGCCGCCACGCGACCGCCGGACGCCTCGACGACCCCGACTGCCGGGTCGAGCTGCCGGACGACGATCCCGTCGCGAGCGCGCCGATGGTGGCCCCCGGCCACCATGACCTCGGGCCGGACGACGAGCGGCAGGCCCTGCACGCCGTGGAGCGCCAGGGCGGCCTGCCCCACGGCGACCGCCGTCGGCCCGTGCGCGAGCAGGCCGATCCATGCCGCCCGCCGACGACGGTGGTCGAGTGCGTCAGGCTTCGGACGGTCCGCCGCGGGGACGGGGTCCGTGTCGTAGACGCCGGTCGTCACCCGCACCCACCGGCCCTGACCGACCATGCGCGCCTGCCACCGCGGGTCGACGCCGCACGCGTCGGCCTGCGCGGCGGACACCAGGTCCTCCTGCCGGCGCGCGAGCCCGAGGACCTCCTCGGGGATCTTCTTCAGCGGTCGCACGCCGCGCAGTCCAGCAGCCCGCGCCCCCGCGGTGTTGCCCGTAGCCCTGGTCTGTGGACACGTCCGGCCGCGGACGACCTGGGGACGACGTCGCCTCGACGCAGGCTCCGGATGTACGAGAACGTCCTCGTGGACGAAACTCGGGCAAGTTTCGTCCACGAGGACGTTCTCGAAGGGGGGTCAGGCGTTCGGGGCCGTCTCCGGGTGCTCGGCGTCGTACGCGGCGCGCTCCCGGTCGATGCGGGATCCCAGCCGCAGGGACACCACCCACATCGCGACGAAGATCCCGCTGACGATGAACATCATCGGCAGCAGCAGCCCCATCGCGAGGACCGGCACCTGCACGGCCGTCCCGGCGACGTAGCCCATGGGCGTGCCCATCATGCGCGACAGCACCAGGAGCACCAGGAACAGCACCCCGACGACCGTCCACAGCGCCACGGTCGAGGGGATGACCAGCGGGCCGCGCTCGTACCCGGAGTTGCGCAGGCCGTACAGGGCGAACCCGGCGAACAGCACCACGAACGCCTCCAGCTGCAGGATCGTCGAGGTGAACTGCACCTGGGCCGGCTTGCGCGGCTTGATCGTGTCCCCCGGGCGGGGGCGGTCGTTCTTGCTCACGACCCCACGATATCCGCGCGCTCGCGCTCCGGGTGCCCGTCGTCGTCCGGCGTCGTGCTGCCGTCGTCGGACGGCGTGCCGGCGACGCGGCTCCCCACGCGGTCGATGCCGCCGTCGATGCCGCCGTCGAAGCCGCCGTCGACGCTCACGACGCCGTCGCCCGCCGCCGGGGCCTTGGCCGGGTCGGCGACCGCCTCGCCGCGCGCCACCATGCCGGCGACGTCGGAGAGCTTGATCACCGGCAGGAAGACCGCGAGCACGAGGCCGACCGCCACGAGCGGCACGAGGTACCAGAACGAGGGGGCGAGCGAGTCGGCGTACGCGTCGATCACGCCCGACTTGAACGGCTCGGGCAGCTGCTGGACCGCGGCTGGCGTGAGGCTCGCCTCGGACCCGGCTCCCCCGCCGGGTGCCCCGGCGAAGACACCCTGGAGGTTGTCGGTGAGCCGCGTGGTGAAGATCGTCGTGAACAGGGCGGAGCCCACGGCCGCGCCGATCTCGCGGAAGAAGTTGTTCGCGCTGGTCGCGGTGCCGAGCTCGTGCGGGTCGACGGCGTTCTGCACGGCGAGCACGATCGTCTGCATCACGAGGCCCATGCCGGCGCCGAGCGTGAAGATCATGGCACCGAACAACCACATCGACATGTCGCCGGACAGCGTGGTCAGCCAGACCATCGCCAGGCCGACCACGACCAGCCCGACCACCGGGTACGCCTTGTAGCGGCCGGTCTTGGAGATCGCGATGCCCGAGACGATGGACGTGAGCATCATGCCCGCCATCATCGGCAGCATCAGCCAGCCGGACTCCGTCACGCCGGCGCCCGTGGACATCTGCAGGAACGTCGGGATCATCGCCATGGCGGAGAACATGCCCATGCCCAGGACGAGACCGATGAGGGTCGTGATCGTGAACGTGCGGTTGGTGAACAGCCGCAGCGGGATCAGCGGCTCCTTGGCGCGGGTCTCGGCCACGATGAACGCCGCCACGGAGGCGAGCGTGAGGACGGCGAGACCGGACAGGCGCCAGTTCGACCAGTCGTACCCGGCGGAGGACAGCGACTCCCAGCTGGTGAGCAGCACGATGCCCGTGGTCGCGACGGCCATCGTGACGATGCCCGCCCAGTCGACGGGTCGCGACGACCGGTGCGACGGCAGCCTGAGCGCGAACCAGGCGATGGCGAACGCGGCGATGCCGATCGGGATGTTGAGCCAGAAGGCCCAGCGCCAGCCCGGGCCCTCGGTGAGCCAGCCGCCCATGAGCGGGCCGAGCACCGCGGAGATGCCGAAGAGCGCGCCGAGCGGGCCCATGTACTTGCCGCGCTCGGACGCCGGGACGATGTCGGCGATGATCGACTGCGACAGGATCATCAGGCCGCCGCCGCCGAGGCCCTGCACCGCCCGCCACAGGACGAGGGTGAGCATCGAGTCGGCGAACCCGGCGCCGGCGGAGGCGAGGGTGAACAGGCCGATCGCGACGAGGAACGGCCAGCGCCGCCCGTAAAGGTCGCCGAACTTGCCGTAGAGCGGCATGCCGATGGCGACGGCCAGGATGTAGGCCGTGATGACCCACCCCTGGTGCTCGACGCCGTTCAGCTCGCCGACGATGGTGGGCATCGCGGTGCCGACGATCGTCTGGTCGAGGGAGGACAGGAACATGGACGCCATCAGGGCGCCGAAGATCAGCCAGACGGTGCGCTGCGTCAGGACGACGAGCGGCTTGTCCGGCGCGACGGGGGCGGCGTGACTCATGGGGGCACCTCGGATCGGTGGCGCACGCGGCGCCGGGGTCTGACGGGGGTGGGACGGACGGGACGAACGGGCGGGCGGCGCGGCGGGCGCCGCCACGTCACGCCGTGAGGACGGCGCCGAGCTGTTCGACGACGGGCGACACGTGGTCGCCGACGTCGCCGGTGTGGCCCGAGCGGTCCCAGGAGTCCATCGCCGCCCGCGCGACGACGAACACGACCATGGCGCACACGTCGGCGTGCGCCGGCAGGGGCCGCGTCTCGTGGCGCCGCTCGAACAGGGCGGTGACCTGGGACTTGTGCCGCTCGAACCAGGCGAAGTGCCGGCCGAGCAGCCGCGGCTCGAGCTGGAGGATCTCCAGCGTCTGCTCGGCGCGGTGCTGCCCCGCGCCGGCCAGGGCCGCCAGCAGGGCACGCACGAGCACCTCGACGTCGGAGATCAGGCGACCGGTGGGACCGCCGGCGGCGAAGCCCTCCCGGACCTCGGCGCCCAGCTCGAACGCGCCCTGGCCGAGCACCGCGTCGTCCTTGGACTCGAAGTAGTTGAAGAACGTCCGCGGAGAGATGGCTGCCGCCTCGGCGATCTCCTCGACCGTGACCGCGTCCAACCCTCGGTCGAGCACCAGGCGCTGCGCGGCGTCGACGATCGCCTCGGCCCGCGCGCGCTTCTTGCGCTCACGCAGGCCGACGCCATCCGGGGAGGTCGACGCGGTCACCGGACAATAATGCACCCTGTGCAATTTTGCACCAAGTGCAAATATGGGTGAGCGTCGTCACACGTCCGCCGCCCGGGGGCGGCCGCGGGCTCAGGCCTCGCCGAACCCGCCGTCGATCAGGCCGACGACGGTGGCCACGGCCGTCTCGGCGCCGGGGCCCTGCGCGGTGACCTCGAGCTCAGTGCCCGCGGCGGTGCCCAGCGCCATCAGCTGCAGCACGCTCGTCGCGTCCACGCCCTGGATCCGCACGGGGATCCCGAACGACGCGGCCGTGCGGGCCACGAGCGCCGCCGGGCGGGCGTGCAGCCCCAGCGGGTTGCGGACCACGGTGCGCGCCGTCGCCACGTCGCTGCCGCGCAGCGGCGCGCCGACCGTGCCCACGAGCTCCCCCGCCACGACCGTCCCCGCCGGGCCCGCGTCCGGCGACGGGCCCGCCTCGACCAGCTCGACGACCGGGCGCGGGCCGATCGACGTCACCGCGCCCTCCGCGGACGCCACGACCGCGTCCAGGCCCGCGCCCTGCTGGGCGGTGACCGCCGCCGCCACCGCGCCCTCCACGAAGGGGGCGGACGCGAGGCGCACGCGCGGGGGGAGGTCGTCGTCCAGCTCGAGCGCCGACTCGACCGTGAGGACGGCCGAGCCCAGGTCGGCGAGCACGACCACGCCGGCGGCGCCGTCGGCGAGGAGGTCGGTCAGGGCCTCCGTCACCTTCTCGAGCGACGTCCCCAGGCCGCCGTCGACGTCGCCCGCCGCGTTCGCGACGACGACGTCGGGGGCCATCTCGTGCGCCAGCTCCGCCGTCCCGTCGGCCAGGCGCGCGGAGTGGGAGACCAGCAGGAGCGCGACGCTCATCGGTCCGGTCCCGCCAGCGCGGCGTCCCGGGCCGCGCCGAGCACGAGCGCCGTCGACCGGGCCCCCGGGTCCTCGTGGCCCGCGCTGCGTTCCCCCAGGTAGGACGCCCGGCCCTTGGTCGCGACCATCGGCACCGTGGCCCGCGCCCCGGCCTCGGCCGCGTCGGCGGCCGCCGCCAGCACCTCCACGGGGTCCTGCCCGGCCGCGGCGGCCGCTGTCGCCGCCTCCACCGCCGGGGTGAGGGCGTCGACCATCGTCTTCTCGCCCGGCTCCGCGCGGCCCCGCGACGTCACGCCCTCCAGCGCCGCCTCCAGCAGCACCACGACGCCCGACGTGTCGACCTCGGGCCGGGCCGAGCGCTTGGCCGCCCGGAGGAACGCCGTGCCGTACAGCGGCCCGGACGCGCCGCCGACCTTCGACATGAGGGTCGTCGCCACGAGCTTCAGGACGTCGCCGACCTCGGTGCGCTCGGCCGCGTCCGGCTCGTCGAGCTTGGCCACGACGGCCTGGAAGCCGCGGTGCAGGTTCTCGCCGTGGTCGCCGTCGCCGATCTGGCGGTCGAGCTCGGTGAGCTCGTCCTTCGCCTCGGCCACGACCTCGGCCGTGCGTCGCACCCAGCGCTCCGCCCACACCACGTCGAGCCCCATGACCGCACGCCTCCCCATCTTTCGACAGTCGTCACGAGCGCCGCCGGGCGCTCCTCACCAGTGCAACGCCGCGGTGGCCACCGGCGCGTCCCACAGCTGCTCCAGCTCGTCGTCCAGCCGGAGCACCGTCACGGACGCGCCCTGCATCTCCAACGACGTCACGTAGTTGCCCACGAGCGACCGGGAGACGGAGACGCCGTGCTCCTCGAGCAGCCCGCGCGCTCGACCATAGACGACATAGAGCTCGGACAGCGGGGTCCCGCCCATCCCGTTGACGAGCAGCAGCACCCGCTCCCCCGCGGCCAGCCCCAGGTCCTCGACGACGGGGTCCAGCAGGCGCTGCGTGATCTCCGCGGCCGGGGCCATCCGGATGCGGTGGCGCCCGGGCTCCCCGTGGATGCCGATGCCGATCTCCGCCTCGTCGTCGGCGAGGTCGAAGCTCGGCCGGCCCACGTGCGGGACGGTGCAGGCGGTGAGCGCCACCCCCATCGAGCGGACGTTCGCCACGACCCGCTCGGCGACGGCCGCGACCCCGGCCAGGTCGTCCCCGCGGTCGGCGGCCGCCCCGGCGATCTTCTCCACGAGCACGGTGCCCGCGACGCCGCGCCGGCCCGCCGTGTACAGCGAGTCCTCGACCGCGACGTCGTCGTTGACGAGCACGCTGGTCACCTCGACGCCCTCGGCCTCGGCCAGCTCCACGGCCGTCTCGAAGTTCAGCACGTCGCCGGTGTAGTTCTTGACGATCGTCAGGACGCCGGCGCCGCCGTCGGCCGCCTGGATCGCCGGCAGGATCTGGTCGGGCGTGGGCGAGGTGAACACGGCGCCCGGCACGGCCGCGTCGAGCATCCCGGCGCCGACGAACCCGGCGTGCAGCGGCTCGTGGCCCGAGCCCCCGCCGCTGACCAGGCCGACCTTGCCCCGGACCGGCCCGCCGGCCCGGGTGACGTGGACGGGATCGGGGTGCACCTCGACCAGGTCACCGTGCGCGAGGGCGAACCCGGCGAGCGAGTCGACCACCGCGTCCGCGGGGTCGTCCAACAGCTTCTTCATGACGTGCCTCCCTGTCCTCCGGGGCGCAGCGAGCCCCGCCCGCGACGTCCTCGGCACGGACGGGACCGACGGCCTGGCACCATCCAACACCGCGCCGCCGGACCACGCACGGTCCTCGGGCCGGTTCTCACCCCCGCCCGAGGAGCGACCGCGCGTCGGCCACCGTGATCACCGAGCCGGTCACCACGACCCCCCGGCCGGTGCCGACCCCGACCTGGTCGTCACGCTCGGCCAGGTCGGCGGCGAGCTGCAGGGCCTCGTCCAGGCGCACGCTCGTGTGCACGCGGTCCGCGCCGAAGATCTCCCGGGCGATCTCGGCCACGTCCTCCGGGTCCGCCGACCGCTCCGACGAGTTGCGGGTGAGCACCACGTGGGCGAACGCCGGCTCGAGCGTGGCGAGCAGGCCCTCGACGTCCTTGTCGGCCATCACGCCGACGACGCCGACCACGGTGCGCAGGTCGAACGCCTCCCCCAGCGCGTCCACCAGCGACTGCGCGCCGTGGGGGTTGTGCGCGGCGTCGACCAGCACCGTCGGGCTGGACCGCACCAGCTCGAGGCGGCCGGGCACCGCGACGTCGGCGAACGCCGTCTCCACCACCCCGCCGTCGAGCGCCCGCCCGCCGAGCAGCTGCTCGACGGCGGCCAGGGCGAGGAGCGCGTTGTGCGCCTGGTGCTCGCCGTGCAGCGGCACGAAGACCTCCGTGTACAGCCCGGCCGGGGTGCGCAGGTTCACGAGCTGGCCGCCCACCGCGACGTGGCGCGCCGCGACGTCGGCGTCGACCCCTTCGCGCACCGCGTGGGCCCCGGTCTCGGCGACCCGCTCGCGCAGGAGCTCGTCGACCACCGGGTGCTGCTCGGCGCTCACGACGGTGGCGCCGTCCTTGACGATGCCCACCTTCTCGGCGGCGATCTCGGCGAGCGTCGACCCCAGCCACCGCTCGTGGTCGATGGCGACGGGCGTGAGGACGGCGATCTCGCCGTCGACGACGTTCGTCGAGTCCCAGCGCCCGCCCATGCCGACCTCGATCACGGCGACGTCGACGGGCGCGTCCGCGAACGCGGCGATCCCCATGACCGTCAGCACCTCGAAGAAGCTCAGGCGCGGGCCTCCGGCCTCCTGCGACTCGCGGTCCACCACGCCGACGTACGGCGCGACGTCCTCGAAGACCTCCACGAAGCGGGCCGCGCTGAGCGGCTCGCCGTCCACCTGGATGCGCTCGGTGACGCTCGACAGGTGCGGGGACGTGAACAGGCCGGTGCGCAGGCCGTGCTCGCGCACGAGCCGCTCCGTCATGCGCGCCGTCGAGGACTTCCCGTTGGTCCCGGTGAGGTGGATGGTCCGGAACGCGCGCTGCGGGTCGCCGAGCAGCTCGAGCACCCGCTGCACGCGGTCGAGCGTCGGGTCGATGTCGTGCTCGGGCGCCCGCGACATGATCTCGGCGTAGACCTCGCGCAGCGACTCGGCGGCGAGGGCGTCCTCCGCCGCCTGCCGGGCGGCCTTGCGGTCCTGCGCGCGGGCCTTGCGGTCGGTGGGGCGGGGCTTCTTCTGGGGGTCGGGGCTCACGCTCCGAGGATAGGTGCTGCGGGAGCGGCCGCCTCAGCGGGTCTCGAGCACCACGACCGGGGTCTCGCGGGCGCGGTGGGCCGCGAACCGGTCGATCTCGCCCCAGCCCTGGTGCCGGCCGACGAGGGTCCACAGCCGCTCCCGCTCGGCGCCCGTCGCCTCCGCCGCGCGGACGGGCCGGGTGCCGTCGACGGTGTCGACCTCGGCCTCCGGGTGCGCCTCGTCGAGGTGGGCCGGGCTCGCGTCCATGGCGTCCTCCCGCACGGTCCGAGCCGCTGCGGCTGCGGACGTTCGGGACCAGCGTGCCACCGGCGGTCGCCCGGCGGAACGTCAGCCGGCGCGGTTCACCCGCACCGCCCGCACGCCGTCCGCGCCCGACACCGTGAGGGACACCGCGAGCGTCTCGCGCGCGATGAGCTCCCGGTGGGCCTCGACCGCCGCGACGTGCTCGGCCGGGACGTCGAGCTCCAGGTCGATCCGGTCGCTCACCTCGAGGCCGGCGGCCTTGCGCGCGTCCTGCACGTCGCGCACGACGTCGCGGGCGTAACCCTCGGCGCGCAGAGCGTCGTCGAGCGCCAGGTCGAGGACGACGAACCCGCCGCCGGGCAGCACGGACGCGGCCACGTCCTCGCCCGCCTCGTCGCCCACGACCGTGGTGAGCTCGTACTCGGCGTCGAGCAGGGGCTCGTCGCCGCCGTCCGTGGTCACGACCACCGAGCCGTCGGCGTCCTTGCGCCACGCCCCCGCCTTGGCGGCCTTGATGACCGCCTGGACGCCGCGGCCCAGCCGCGGCCCGGCGGCGCGGGCGTTGACCGCCAGGCGCTCGGTGATGCCGAACCGGGCGGACGCGTCGGCGTCGGCGGGCACGAGGTCGACGGACTTGACGTTGAGCTCGCTCGTCAGCAGGCCGACGTAGTCCGCGAGCGCCACCGGGTCCGGGACCGCCACGGTGAGCCGCGCCAGCGGCTGGCGCACCCGGAGCTGGTGCGCCTTGCGCAGCGCGAGCGCGCTGGAGACGACGGCACGCACCTCGTCCATCGCCGCGACCAGCGCGTCGTCGCGCACGAGGGCGGCGTCCACCGCGCCGTCGGCCCCGCCGTCGGACGCCACGGGCCAGTCCGCCAGGTGCACCGAGCGCCCGCCGGTGAGGCCGCGCCAGACCTCCTCGGTGAGGAGCGGCGCGAGCGGGGCCATGACGCGCGTCAGCACCTCGAGCGCGGTGTACAGCGTGTCGAAGGCGTCGGCGTCCTCGTCCCAGAAGCGGTCGCGCTGGGTGCGCACGTACCAGTTGGTGAGGACGTCGAGGTGCTCGCGCACGGCCTCGCACGCGCCGGCGATGTCGTAGGCGTCGAGCTGCGCGGTGACCGTCGCGACGAGGTCGTGCGTGCGCGCCAGCAGGTAGCGGTCGAGGGCCGGCAGGCCCGGCACCCGCTCCGCGGTGACGGGCTTCGCGACGTAGCCGTTGCCGTCGGCCGCGCTGTTCGCGTACAGGGTGAAGAAGTAGTACGTGCTCCACAGCGGCAGCAGCACCTGGCGCACCGCGTCGCGGATGCCCTCCTCGGTGACGACGAGGTTGCCGCCGCGCAGGATCGGGCTGGCCATGAGGAACCACCGCATGGCGTCCGAGCCGTCGCGGTCGAAGACCTCGCGCACGTCGGGGTAGTTGCGCAGCGACTTGCTCATCTTGCGGCCGTCGGAACCCAGCACGATGCCGTGCGAGACGGCGGTGCGGAACGCCGGGCGGTCGAACAGCGCCGTGGCGAGCACGTGCAGGGTGTAGAACCAGCCGCGGGTCTGGCCGATGTACTCGACGATGAAGTCGCCCGGGTAGTGGTTCTCGAACCACTCGGTGTTCTCGAACGGATAGTGCACCTGGGCGTACGGCATGGAGCCGGAGTCCACCCACACGTCCATGACGTCCTCGACGCGGCGCATCGTGGACTTCCCGGTGGGGTCGTCGGGGTTGGGCCGGGTGAGCTGGTCGACGAACGGGCGGTGCAGGTCGGGCTCGCCGTCCGCGTTGCGCGGCAGGCGGCCGAAGTCGCGCTCGATCTCCGCCAGGGAGCCGTAGACGTCGATGCGCGGGTGCGCCGGGTCGTCCGACTTCCACACGGGCACGGGCGAGCCCCAGAACCGGTTGCGGGTGATCGACCAGTCGCGGGCGTTCTCCAGCCACTTGCCGAACTGGCCGTGCTGGATGTGCTCCGGGGTCCAGGAGATCTGCTCGTTGAGCTCGAGCATCCGCTCCTTGATCTTGGTGACCTCGACGAACCAGGAGGACACGCCCATGTACATGAGCGGCTGCCGGCAGCGCCAGCAGTGCGGGTAGGAGTGCGCGTACGACTCGCGGCGCAGCAGCACGGTGCCGCCGGTGACCGAGCCGGCGTCGGCCTCCCCGCGGGTGCGGGCCTTGAGGTGGTCGATGATCGGCAGGTTCGCGTCGAAGACCTGCAGCCCCGCGTACTCGTCGACGGGGTGCGTGAACTTCCCGTCCGCGCCCACGGGCATGACGGAGGCGACGCCCTCGCGGTCGCAGACGATCTTGTCGTCCTCGCCGAACGCGCCGGCGGAGTGCACCAGGCCGGTGCCGTCCGTCGTCGTGACGAAGTCCGCCTCGACCACGCGGTGCGCGCGCTCGCGGCCCTCGTAGTACGTGAACGGCGGGGTGTAGGCGGTCTGCAGCAGCTCGCGGCCGGTCAGCCGGCCGACGACGCGCGGCGCGTCGGCGCCGTCGTCGGTGAGCTCGCGGGCGAACGCGTCGACGCGAGCCTCGGCCAGGACGTAGCGCTGCGGGCTGCCGGTGAACGACGACTCGACCACCACGTAGTCGATGTCCGGGCCCACCATGACGAGCAGGTTGGACGGCAGCGTCCACGGCGTCGTCGTCCAGACGAGCAGCTTGTCCCCGGGGCGCACGGCGTCCTGGCCCGCCGGCACGGTCGTGACGTCGAAGCCCACCGTCACCGCCGGGTCCTGGCGCTGCTGGTAGACGTCGTCGTCCATGCGCAGCTCGTGGTTGCTCAGCGGCGTCTGGTCGTTCCAGCAGTACGGCAGCACGCGGAAGTCCTCGTACACGAGGCCGTTGTCGTAGAGCTTCTTGAAGCCCCACAGCACCGACTCCATGTAGGTGACGTTGAGCGTCTTGTAGTCGTGGTCGAAGTCCACCCAGCGCGCCTGGCGGGTGACGTAGTCGCGCCACTCGGAGGTGTACCTGAGCACCGACGAGCGGCAGGCGTCGTTGAACTTCTCGATGCCCAGCTCGAGGATCTCGTCCTTCGTCTTGATGCCGAGCTGGCTCATCGCCTCGAGCTCGGCGGGCAGGCCGTGGGTGTCCCAGCCGAACCGGCGCTCGACGTGCTTGCCGCGCATCGTCTGGTAGCGCGGCACCACGTCCTTGGCGTAGCCGGTGAGCAGGTGGCCGTAGTGCGGCAGGCCGTTGGCGAACGGCGGGCCGTCGTAGAAGACGAACTCGTTGCTGCCGTCCTCGCCCGCCGGGTTCTTGTCGACCGAGGCCTGGAACGTGCCGTCGACGGCCCAGAAGTCCAGCACCTCGCGCTCGACGGCCGGCAGGTCCGGGGAGGCGGGCACGCCGGCGATGCCGAAGGCGGCGCCGGGCCGGGCTGCCTGCTGCGGGTCGGACGAGCGGTGCTGCGGATAGGCCATGGGTGGGGCTCCTGTGCGGGCGGTGGTACGGGTCGGCTGGTGACGGTCGTGCTGCCGTGCGAGGACGACTCCCCCGCCCCGATGGGCGCGGTCACCGCGGTACCACCCCGCTTGCGGACCCGGTCGTGCGTGGGTCCGCCGCTCGTCGAAGGCTGTGACGGGCCTCCCCGTCCGGTTCTACTGGGGCCGACGTGCGGCCGGTTCTTCCGGAGGCTCGCCGGTGATGGCCGGGTCGACGCCTGTGGGTCCATGGTAGCCAGCCCGCGCAAGCCTGCGCCCCGGCGCGTCGCGGGCCCGTCAGTCGGCGCGCGGCGCGTACATGATGACGGCCACCCCGGCCAGGCAGATCAGCGCGCCGAGCACGTCCCAGCGGTCGGGGCGGAAGCCGTCGACGACCATGCCCCACGCGAGCGAGCCGGCGACGAAGACCCCGCCGTAGGCGGCCAGGATGCGCCCGAAGCTGGCGTCCGGCTGGAGGGTCGCGAAGAACCCGTACAGCCCCAGCGCGATCACGCCGGCGCCGATCCAGACCCATCCCCTGTGCTCGCGGACGCCCTGCCACACGAGCCACGCCCCGCCGATCTCGAAGAGCGCCGCGGCGACGAACAGCGCGATCGACCGGAGGACGGTCATGGCGTGCGCCGGGCCGGTCCGGGTGTCGTCATGCCAGCACCGTAGCCGCGCGACCCGGCCACGGCGCAGCGGCTACGGTGCCGGCATGACGGTGACCTCCGCCCTGCTGTCGTTCGCGCTCGTCGCCGGCCTGCTGACCCTGGTGCCCGGCCTGGACACGGCGCTGGTCCTGCGCAGCACGGTGACCCGCTCGCGCTCGCACGGCATGGCTGCCATCGCGGGGATCCAGGTCGGCACGCTCGTGTGGGGCGCCGCCGCGGCCGGTGGCGCCGCCGCGCTGCTCGCCGCGAGCCAGACGGCCTACCGCGTGCTGACCGTCCTCGGCGCGGCGTACATGGTGTGGCTGGGGGTCTCGATGATCCGCTCGTCGTTCCGCCGCCGTCCGGACGAGCCCGCCGACGCCGACCTGCCGCTGCCCACCGGCGGCCGGTGGCGTGACTTCGCCCTGGGCCTGAGCACCAACCTCATGAACCCCAAGGTCGGGGTCTTCTACGTCGCCGCCATCCCCCAGTTCGTGCCCGACGGCGTGAACCCGCTCGTGATGGGCGTGCTGCTGGCGCTCGTGCACTGCGTGCTCGGCACCGCCTGGCTGTCGCTCGTCGTGCTCGGCGCCGGCTGGGCGGGCCCGCGGCTCCGCCGCTCGAACGCCGTGCGCTGGGTCGACCGCGTCACCGGCGGCGTGCTGGTCCTGCTCGGGGCCAGGCTGGCGACGACCGCCCGCTGGTGACGCGGCGCCGCCCCGGCCTCTCCGCCCCGCCCCGGCTCGGCTCGGCTCGGCTCGGCTCGGCTCGGCTCGGCTCGGCTCGGCTCGGCTCACTGGATCGTCAGCTCGATGGTGTGCCACCCGGTCGAGCCGTCCGGGGCGGGCGGCGCCTGCTCGGAGACCTGGACGTTCCCGTCGGCGTCGGTGGCGCGGACGGCCACGAGGTGGTCGCCCGGCGTCGCGTCCCAGTCGAGGCGCCACTGGCGCCAGGTGTCCGGGCCGACGGTGTCGGCGAGCTCGGCCGCGGTCCAGTCGCCGTCGTCCACCTGGACCTCCACCCCGGCGACGCCGGTGTGCTGCGCCCACGCGACGCCGGCGAGGGTGACGGTCCCGGCGGGCAGGTCGTCGCCCGGGCGCGGGACGTCGATGCGCGAGGAGAGCTTGACCGGCCCCCGCGCGGACCAGCCCCGCGGCGTCCAGTACGCCTCGTCGTCGGCGAACCGGGTGACCTTCAGCTCGGTGACCCACTTGGTCGCGGACACGTACCCGTACAGGCCGGGCACCACCAGCCGGGCCGGGAACCCGTGCTCGGGCGGCAGGGGCTCGCCGTTCATCCCGACCGCGAGCAGGCACTGCCGGTCGGCCTCCTGGAGGATCTCGAGCGGGGTGCCCGCCGTGAACCCGTCCGTGCTGCGCGAGAGCACCATGTCCGCGCCGGCCTGCGGCCTCGCGCGGGCCAGCAGGTCGCGGACCGGGTAGCCGAGCCACAGCGCGTTGCCGACGAGGTCTCCCCCGACCTCGTTGGACACGCAGGCGAGGGTCACGTGGTGCTCCTCGAGCGGCAGCGCGAGCAGGTCGTCCCACGTGATCGTGAACGGCTCGTCGACCAGACCCGTCACGGTGAGCGACCAGTCCTGCGGCGCCACCTGCGGCACGATCAGCGCGGTGTCGATGCGGTAGAAGCTCTCGTTCGGCGTGACGTACGGGGCCAGGCCGTCGACGCCGAGCTCCGCCCCGGCGGGCACCGGCGGCGCCGCCCGCGCCGGCGCGGGCAGCCGGATCGACTCCCGGACGGCCTGGACGGCGCGGCTCCCCGCGGACACGGCCCGCGACGCGGCGAGCGCGACGAGCCCGCCCGCCGCGGTCAGCCCGGTCCACAGCAGGAAGCCCCGGCGGTCGGGGCCCGACGCCGGGGCTCCCGGCAGCGGCGGGGCGCCCGGCGACGCCGGCACCCGGGCGACCAGCGCGCGCAGCAGCGCGACCGCGACGCCCACCCCGACCAGGGCGGGCAGCGCCCACAGCACCGTGGCCTCGGGCCGCAGCCCGGCGACGACGGCGGCGAGGACGCCGACCGCGGCCAGCAGGGCGGCGCCCCACGGCGGACGACGACGCTGCAGGACGCCGACGAGGGCCGCCCCCGCGAGCGCCACCACCCCGATCGTGCCCAGCAGCACGGCCTTGTCCGCGGTCCCGAACCAGGAGATCGCCAGGTCCTTGAGCCACCCGGGGACCGCGTCGACGACGGCCGCACCGGCCGCGAGCACCGGGCTGGAGGCCGGGTCGACGAACGCCGCGACCAGCTCGGCCACCGCCAGCCCGGCGCCCGTGGCGACGACGCCCGCGAGCGCCGCCCACCGTCCCGCGTGCGGCCGCCCCGCGCCCGTGCGCGGAGTGCTGCCCGGCTCCGTCGTCGTGGTCATGCCTTCAGGGTCCCACCGTGTCCCACCGTGTCCCGCCGTGCGGACCGGACCTCACGACCCGACGCCCACCTCGCCCTCGACCGGCCGGGGCACGGCGGCGAACACCGACTGGCCCAGCCACCGCGGCACCTGGCGGCGCGCCTCCGCGTCGCCGTCGAGCAGGACGTCGCCGCGGCGCAGCGCCCCCGCCCATGTCAGGTCGCCGCGCCACAGCCGCGTGAGGGCCCGCAGCGGCGTCGTCACGACCACCTTCGCCTCGAAGCCCGGGTCGTAGTCGCACACCTCGGCCTCGCCGTCGCGCACCACGATCCACCACCGCGCCACGCGCGGCGCGACGTCGGTGAGGACGAACGCGACGACCGTGCGCTCGCGGGGCCAGGCCGCGACGTCGACGGTGCGCCGCATGTCCCACAGCAGCAGGTGGGGGTCGAGGTCCGCCTCGCCGAGGTCACCGACCCAGCGCGTGCCCCACGCCCCGAGCGCCTCGACGACCGGTCGCAGCTCCTCCCCGGCCGGAGTGAGCCGGTACCGGGCGCGGCCCTCGACGCCGGTGCGGCGCACGATCCCGGCGTGCTCCAGGGTGTGCAGCCGCTTCGACAGCAGGGTGGGCGACATCCGCGGGTTGCCCCGCCGCAGCTCGTTGAAGCGGGTGCTGCCCGCCAGCAGCTCGCGCACGACGAGCAGCGTCCACCGCTCGTCGAGCACCTCCATCGCCTTCGCGACCGGGCAGAACTGGCCGTAGCCCGTCATGACACCAGTGAACGCCCGCGGGGACGCCGGCCGCCAGTACAGATCCAGGACTTCGCCCGGTCCAGATCCGGCACTGGAGCGGACGGCGCCCGCGCCGGACCCTGGTGGTGCCGGGGGCCGTCACCACGAAGGAGTCAGCCATGAGCATCACCGACCGCGAACCGGTCCCGGCCGAGCTGCTGGACACGGTCCGCACCAAGCACAGCGCCCTGTGGGCGCTGGGCGACTATCCGGCGGTCGCCGACGAGGTCATCCCGAGCCTCGGCGCCGTCCTCGTGGAGGCCTGCGACGTCGGTCGCGGCGACCACGTGCTCGACGTCGCCGCGGGGTCCGGCAACGCCGCGATCCCGGCGGCGCTCGCCGGGGCCGACGTCGTCGCGTCCGACCTCTCGCCGGTGCTGCTGGCGGCGGGACGGGAACGTGCCGCCGAGCGCGGCGCCGTCCTGCGCTGGGAGGTCGCCGACGCGCACGCGCTGCCCTTCGACGACGGCGCGTTCGACGTCGTCATGTCGTGCGTCGGCGTCATGTTCGCCCCGTTCCACGAGCTCGCCGCCGGCGAGCTGACCCGGGTGGCCCGGCCGGGCGGCACGATCGGCACGATCGCGTGGACGCCGGACGGGTTCATCGGCCAGATGTTCGCGACGATGAAGCCGTTCGCGCCCCCGCCGCCGCCCGGCGCCCAGCCGCCGCCGTGGTGGGGCGACGAGCTGCACGTGCGTTCCCTGCTCGGCGACCGGGTCACCGACCTGCGGGCCGAGGTGCGCGGGCTGGTCGTGGACCGGTTCGCCTCGGGCGTCGAGTTCCGGGACTTCTTCAAGGCGACGTACGGGCCGACGATCGCGACGTACCGGTTCCTCGGCGAAGACTCCGCCCGCGTCGCGGAGCTCGACGCCGCCCTCGCGGACCTGGCCGACGCGCACCTGGCCGACGGCACCATGACCTGGGACTACCTCGTGGTGCGCGCGACCCGCGCGTGAGCGGGCGGCGGCGGACGTACTAGGCTCGACGGCGGATCACGGGCCCGGTTCTGGCCCGTCGGCGTGGCCCGGGCTGTGGGCCGCGGTTCCACCGGTGCGAGATGGCGCGCCCTTCGTCCGTCCGAGCCGCCACCCCGGGAGATCCCGCGTGCCACGCCGCACCCGTTCCGCCACGTCCGCCGCCACCCTGCTCGCCCTGTCCCTCGTCGCGCTCGCCGGCTGCTCGCCGGAGGCTCCCGCCGCCGGGGCGGGCGAGGCGGGGTCGGGCGGCTCGGCGGCCCCCGTCACCCTCGACAACTGCGGGTTCGACGTCAGCGTGCCCGAGCCGCCCGAGCGGGTCGTGACGATCAAGTCGAGCACCACCGAGATGCTGCTCGCGCTCGGCCTCGGCGACCGCATCGTCGGGTCGGCGTTCCTCGACGGCCCCGTGCCGGAGTCGCTGGCCGACGCCGCCGCCGGCGTGCCCGCGGTCGCCGAGCCCATGGCCGACCAGGTGCCCGGCGCGGAGGCGGTCCTGGGGCTGGAGCCCGACCTCGTCTACGCCGGGTGGGAGTCGAACCTCACCGCCGAGGGCGCGGGCGACCGAGACACGCTCGCGCAGCTCGGAGTCGCGACGTACGTCTCGCCGTCGGCCTGCAAGGAGCCGGGCTACCAGCCGGACCCGCTGACCTTCGACGACGTGTTCGCGGAGATCGGCGAGGCCGGCGAGATCTTCGGCGCGACGACGGAGGCGGCGGCCCTCGTCGACGAGCAGCGCGCGACGCTCGCCTCGGTCGCCCCCGACGACCGCGGGCTGAGCGCACTCTGGTACTCCTCCGGCGACGACATCCCGTACGTCGGGGCCGGCATCGGGGCGCCGCAGATGATCATGGACGCCGTCGGGCTCGAGAACGTGGCGGGCGACGTGCAGGACACCTGGACGTCGTTCGCGTGGGAGGAGGCGATCGCCGCCGACCCCGACGTCATCGTCCTGGTCGACGCCGCCTGGAACACCGCCGAGGACAAGATCGCCCGCCTCGAGGGCAACGAGGCGACGGCGCGGATGACGGCCGTGCGCGAGCGCCGCTACCTCACCGTGCCGTTCCCGGCCACGGAGGCCGGCGTGCGCAACGTCGGCGCCGTCGTCGACCTCACGCAGCAGCTCGGGCAGCTGGAGGGGGTCGGCCGGTGACGACGCGCACCGCGGCCCCCGCAGGACCCGTCGCCGGGCCTGCCGCGACGGTCCGGCCGGCGGCCCGCCGGGGCGGCGTCTGGTGGCTGCCGGCGGCGGTCGTGGCGCTGGTGGCGACCGTCCTGGTGGCGGTGACGATCGGCCCCGCCGACCTGTCGGTCGGCGACGTGGCCGCGTCGGTCGCCGGGCACCTCGGGCTGGGCGGGGTGCTGGGCCTCGAGCCCCTCGGGACGCTGCAGGACGGCATGGTCTGGCAGCTGCGGCTGCCGCGCGTGCTCACGGCGGCAGCCGTCGGCGCCGGGCTCGCCGTGTGCGGCGTCGTCATGCAGTCCCTCACCCGCAACCCGCTCGCCGACCCGTACCTGCTGGGGCTGTCGTCGGGGGCCTCCCTGGGCGCGGTCCTCGTCCTCGTGGCGGGGCTGACCGTGCTGCTGCCGGTGGCCGCGTTCGTCGGCGCCGTCGCGGCCCTGGTGGCGGCGCTGACGCTCGCGGGGGCGATCGGCACCATCACCCCCACCCGCACGGTGCTCGCCGGGCTCGCCGTCAGCCAGCTCGCCGCGGCGGCGACCAGCTTCGTCATCTTCTGGTCGGCCACGGGCGACTCCTACCGCGAGATCCTGTCGTGGCTCATGGGGTCGGTGGCCGGGGCGACCTGGACGTCCGTCGCGGTCACGGGGATCGCGGTGCTGGTGCTGGGCACGCTGCTGGCGTCGTCCGGGTCCGTGCTGGACGCGTTCACGTTCGGCGACACGGCGGCGGCCGCCCTCGGCGTGCCCGTCGCGCGCGTGCGGTGGCTGCTGCTGGTCGGCGTCGCGCTGCTCACCGGCGCGCTGGTGTCGCAGTCGGGCTCGATCGGCTTCGTCGGCCTGATCCTGCCGCACGCGGTGCGCATGCTCACCGGCGCGCGCCACCGGCTGCTGCTGCCGCTGTCCGCGCTGTGCGGGGCGTCGTTCCTGGTGTGGGCGGACACGCTGGCCCGCACCGTGTTCGCGCCGCGCGAGGTGCCGGTCGGCATCGTCACCGCCGCCATCGGCGCCCCCGTGTTCGCGCTGCTGCTGTGGAAGGGCAGGAGGATCGCATGACCACCACCGCCACCGGCGCCAGGACGGCTACGACCGGCACGACGCCGGGCCCCCGCGGCCTGGACGCCGAACGCGTGAGCTGGTCGGTCGGGGGCCGGCTCATCCTCGACGGCGTGGACGCCACCGCTCCCGCCGGGGCGGTGAGCGGCCTGCTCGGGCCGAACGGGTCGGGCAAGTCGACGCTGCTGCGGGTGCTCGCGGGCGTGCAGCCGCCGTCGGACGCCGGCGCGCGCGTGGCGTTCGACGACGCCGACCTGCTCGGCCTCGGGCGCCGGAAGCGGGCCCGCGTGCTCGCGCTCGTCGAGCAGGAGGCCTCGACCGACCTCCCGCTCACGGTGCTGGACGCCGTCCTGCTGGGGCGCATCCCCCACCGCTCGCTGCTCGCGGGCGACTCGGACGCCGACCGGGCCGTGGCGCACCGCGCGCTGGCCACCGTCGGCATGACGGCGTTCGCGGAGCGCGAGGTCACGACCCTGTCCGGCGGCGAGCGCCAGCGCGTGCACATGGCCCGCGCCCTGGCGCAGGAGCCGGCGCTGATCCTCTTGGACGAGCCCACCAACCACCTGGACGTCGCGGCGCAGCTCGACGCGCTGCGCACCCTGCGGGCCCTCGCCGAGGACGGCGTCACCGTGCTCGCCGCGCTGCACGACCTCAACCTCGCCGCGCAGACGTGCGACCACGTCGTCTTGCTCTCCGAAGGACGGGTCGTCGCGGCAGGGGACGTGCGGGACGTCCTCGTGCCCGACGTCCTCGACCCCGTCTACGGCGTGCGGACCGAGGTGCTCACGCACCCCCGCACCGGGCGGCCCGTCCTGTCGTTCGAGCTGCCCGGCTGACACGCCGGAGCCGACACGCCGGAACTGACACGCGGAACCGACGCCCGCGGCCCGCGCGGCCCGTCGCGCCTACCGCCGGCCGAGCTCGATCGCCGGGCAGCGGTCCATGACCATGTCCAGCCCGGCGGCGCGCACCCGCGCGGCGGCGTCCTCGTCGACCACGCCGAGCTGGAACCACACCGCCTTCGCGCCGATCGCGACCGCCTGGTCGGCGACGTCGCCGGCGAGGTCCGAGCGCACGAACACGTCGACGACGTCGACGGGGAACGGGATGTCCGCGAGCGTCGCGTACCCCTGCTCGCCGTGCACCGTCTCCGCGTCCGGGTGGACCGGCACGATCCGCTTGCCGTGCTGCCGCAGCACTCGCGCGACGCCGTGCGCAGCCCGCGCCGTGTTGGTGGACAGCCCGACGACGGCCCAGGTGGTCGTGTCGTCCAGCAGGCGGTCGACGGTGGCGACGTCGCCGGCGGTCGTCTCGGTGGTCTCCTCGGTGGTCATGCCCCCTGCAACCACCGCCCTGCCGGGCCTGTTCCGGCGCGGGTCACGGATCCTCACGGGACGAGGACCAGCACGGCGAGCAGGCACGACGCCGCGCAGCAGACGGTGCGCACGTGGTTCCACCGCACCCACGGACGGTCGTAGGCGGCCCAGCCCGCCGCGTCGGGGCTCGCCGCCAGCCGGTCGTTGAGCGGCACGTTGGCGGCCGCGGTCACGACGAGCATGCCGACGAGGGACACCGCGGCGCTCGCGACGAGGAGCCATGCGCCGTCCTGCCCCCCGACGAGGCCCGCGACGGCCGCCGCGGCGGGCACGAGGACCGCCGCACCGAACAGCGTCATGAACGGCGGGCGGACGGCGTCCTCGTTGATCGCGACCATCGCCGCCGCCGCGTCGGCGGGCGCGAGCCTGCGCAGCCCCGGGAGGACGAACGTCGAGAACGCGGCGAAGACGCCGCCCGCGAGGCCCGTGGCGAGCACGGTCGCGACGACGAGGACGGTGAGCAGCGTGGTCATGCCGTCAGTCAACCAGCGGGCGGGTGCGAGGCGTCGCAGGATGGACCGCATGGCGACGCCCCCCGCGGTCACGAAGGCCGTCAAGCGGTTCAACCCCTACGCCCTGAAGATCTCCTCGCGCGTGCCGCCGTGGGCGACGGTGCACCACGTGGGGCGCAGGAGCGGGCGCGAGTACCGCACGCCTGTGGTCGGGTTCGCCGCCCGCGCCCCGATCGACCCCGCGACGGTGTCCCGGCCCGGCGCCCCGGTGGCGATCGCCGAGCACCGCGACGTGCTGGTGCTGCACCCGCTGCCGTGGGGGCCCGACGTCGACTGGTGCCGCAACGTCCGCGCCGCCGGCACGTACACCCTCACCCGCAAGGGCGTCGACTACCGCGTGGACGAGCTGCGGCTCGTCGGCGTCGACGAGGCGCGCGGGATGCTGGGCGGGTTCGTCGGCGCCACCTCGGGCCTCCTCGGGATCGAGCACTTCCTGGCCGGGCGGCTGCGCCGGGCTCCCCGTCCGGACTGACGCGCCGCCGCCGGCGGTCAGCCGGCGGGCTGCGAGCCGCGCGCCACCTGCAGGGCCCAGGCGACGAGGGGCACCTGGAGCGGGAGCCGGCCCCAGGCGACCGCGGGGTTCCTCGCCCACGAGCGGGCGCCGGGGTGGGAGTCGAGCGCCATCTTCACGTTTCCTGGGAACACCGCGACGAACAGCACGGCGGTCGCGACGCCGCCGACCTGCCGCGTCGCGGGCACGGCGACCGCGGTGGCACACGCCAGCTCGGCGACGCCGCTGCCGTAGACCCAGGCGCGCGGCGAGCCCAGCGCGGCCGGGATCAGCCCCTCGAAGACCCGCGGGCGGACGAGGTGCAGGGTTCCTGCGGCAGCGAGGGAGGCCGCGAGTCCGGCGGCGAGGATCTGCGAGCGGCGCGACATCGCTCGACCCTAGCGGGCTTCCGGGGTGCGCGGCTCGGGGCCGCCGAGGAGCCCGGCCAGGACCCGTGGCAGGAGCCGCCCGAGCAGGTCGTCGTCGCCCGGCCCGGGGGGCGACGACCTGACGACCTCCGCGAGGTGCGGGTGCCCTCCCCCGGCGACGACCTCGCGCAGGTACTCGGCCTGCGCCGCCTCCCGCTCGCGGGTCGGGGCGGCGCTCCCGAGCTCGGTGCGGACGACCATCGCGACCATCCCGGTGACCGTCGCGGCGGCCTCGAGCTTGGCCCGGCCGGGGGCGTCGACGTGCTGCATCGCCGCGAGCGCGTACTCCAGGTAGGCCGCGACCCGCGGCGTCATCGGGGGGCGTGCCTGCAGGAGGTCGAGCAGCCAGGGGTGGCGCCGGCAGACGGTGCGCAGCTCGCGGGCGACGGCGAGGAGGTCGGCCCGGGCGTCGCCGGTCAGCGCCGGGAATCGCAGCTCGTCGAGCGCCGCGTCGAGCATGAGCTCGAGCAGCTCGTCGCGACGCTCGACGTAGCGGTACAGCGCGGTGGCACCGGAGCCGATCGCGGCCGCCACCTTGCGCATGGTGACGGCGTCGAGCCCGCCGTCGTCGGCCAGCCCGATCGCGGCCGCGGTGATCCCGGCGCGGTCGTGCACCGGGGCCGGACCGCGGCCCGCCCGCTCCTTGCGCAGCCAGATGCTGCCTGGCCGGCCCGGCCGCTCCTCATCCGTGTACACCGTTCGCAGTCTAGTATCGCGCCTACCGCGAACACCGTTCACAGAGAAATGAGGGTCCGATGACCACGACCCGCTACGCCACCCACGACGACGTCACCCTCGCCTACGAGACGTTCGGCGACCTCGAGACCGGCGAGCCGCTCCTGCTGATCATGGGCCTCGACTTCCAGATGGTGTGGTGGCCCGACGAGCTCTGCGCGCAGCTCGTCGACGCCGGCTTCGCCGTCGTCCGGTTCGACAACCGCGACACCGGGCTCTCCACCCACCTCGAGTCGCCCACGACGCAGAACCCCTGGCGCGCGCTGCTCGGCGGGACCGCGCCGGCGTACACGGGCACGGACGTGCTCGACGACGTCGAGGCGGTGCTGGACGCCGTCGGCTGGGCGTCCGCTCACGTCATGGGGATCTCGCTGGGCGCCGGCGTCGCGCAGGCGACGGCCCTGCTGCGCCCGTCGCGGGTCCGGACCCTGACGAGCTGCAACGGCCTGCCGTGCACGGTGAGCCCGCTGCGCAGGCTGGCGTACCTGCGCTTCGGCGTGTTCCGGGAGCTCGCCCGCCTCGGCGACCCCACGACCCGGGAGGAGGCGATCGACGTCCTGGTGGCGATCTGGCGGGCCTTGTCGTCGCCCGCGCACCCGTTCCCCGAGCAGTGGGCCCGCCAGGCCGCGACGCTCAGCCACGACCGCTCGCCCCGCGACCCGCGCACCACGCAGCGCCAGCTCGCCGCCTGGTCCCGCGTCCGGCTGCCCGCCCTGTCCACCGTGCGCGCCCCGACCCTGGTGATCGCGGGCGAGGACGACCCGCTGATGAAGGTCACGGGCGGGCGCGACACCGCCCGGCAGATCCCGGGTGCGCAGCTCCGCATCCTGTCCGGGATGGGCCACACGCTGCCGGAGCACCGGTGGCCCGAGGTCGTGGCGAGCCTGCGGGAGCTGGCCGGCCACGCGCGCTCGACGACCTCCTGACCGACGCGGGTAGGCATCGCCCGCCCCCGCTTCCGCCGCAGGACTCAGCCCGACGCGATCTCCAGGACCATCCGCGAGTGGGTCCACAGCAGCGCCCCGCCTGCCCCACGGACGATCACCCGGCGCGCCCCCGGGATCCGGGACGCGAGCGTCTCGCCGTGGTCCGGCGAGTGCGTCCGGTCGCCCTCGCCGTAGAACACGTGCACCGGCTCGGCGATCGCCTCCAGGCCGAGCCCCCACGGCGACATGGCCATCATGGTGTCCTGCACGTAGCCGACCCCCGACCCGGCGAACCCCTCCTCCAGGGCGGTCCGGTAGACGGCGAGGAACTCCGGCTCCGTGTACACCTCCCGGTCTTCCTCGGAGGAACCGCCGACGACCATCTGTTCCATCGCCTCGGCAGTGAAGCCCGCGAGGACGTCGCGCGCCCTGTCGGGGTCGTCACGCACGAGGTCGGGAAGGTCGAGCGCCTCGGGCGGGAGCTGGCCGCGGACCGCAGGGTGCGCGACCTCGTCCATCGGGGAGACGAGCACGCACGACCGGGCCCAGCCCTGGACCGCCGCCGCCAGCCCGAACAGGGCGCCCTGGGAGTTCGCCACCACCGGCACGTCGTCCACGGGCTCACCGAGCACCCCGTGCAGGAAGTCGCGATAGTCGCGCGCGGTCGAGGACGGAGAGCGCTCCTGCTCGACGTCCGACCCGCCCATCCCCGGGCGGTCCATCGTGACGAGCCGCACGCGCATCGCGTCCAGCAGGCCACCGCCGAAGCTCATGGACCTCCCTGTACCCGCTCCTGCGACGAAGAGCACCGGACGTCCGTCGAGCGGCCCGAAGCTCTTCCCGGCCAGACGACGGCCGTCAGGGAGCACCACGACATGGTCGGCGACGAGGCTCGGAGGGCGCATGCGCCGATGCTAGGACGATCATCGGTGGGGCGGGGTCGTCGACGGACTCCCGCCTGGCGCGCCGTGCCGACCAGCAGCCGCGGTCCGCAGCGTCCGGCACCCGACTCGGGCAGGATGGGGACATGGCTACCGACCTGTGGATCACCGGCGACGCGGACACGGACCAGCTGCTGACCGACGACCCGTTCGCGCTGCTGATCGGGATGCTCCTGGACCAGCAGTACCCGATGGAGCACGCGTTCGCGGGGCCGCGCAAGATCCGCGACCGGCTCGGCACGCTCGACCCGCACGCGATCGCGGACGCCGACCCGGACGAGTTCGTCACGCTGGCCACCACTCCCCCGGCCATCCACCGCTACGGGCGGTCCATGGCGGGCCGGGTGCAGGCCGTGGCGCGCGTGGTCGTCGACGACTACGACGGTGACGTCGCGAAGATCTGGACGCTCCCCGGTGCCGAGGGGCCGCCCACGGGCGCCGAGGTGCTGGAGCGGCTGCGCGCACTGCCGGGCTTCGGCGAGCAGAAGGCGAAGATCTTCCTCGCGCTGCTGGGCAAGCAGCGCGGCGTGCAGCCGCCCGGGTGGCGGGAGGCCGCCGGCCACTACGGCGACGACGACGCGCGGCGCTCGATCGCCGACGTCACCAGCGCCGAGTCCCTCGGCGAGGTGCGGGCGTTCAAGAAGGCACAGAAGGCGGCGGCCAAGGCGGCGAAGGCCCAGGGTTGACGTCGGTCGCCGGGGCACCGGCCGCGCGGCGTCCCGCCGCCGGGAGGCGGCCCGGCTTGCGGGCACGACCCATCGCGGCAGCATGACCTGCATGGACGGCGCACCCCGACGGGCGCGGCAGGCCGCGGCCGCGCTCGCTCTCGTCGCGGCGGCTGCGGCCTGCGCCGGGCCGGGCGAGGGCGACGCGGCCGACGTCGTGACCCGGTTCTACGCGGCGGTCGCCGCAGGCGACGGGGACGCCGCGTGCGCCCTGCTGCTGCCCGGCGCGGCGCAGGACCTGGCCCACGAGTCCGGCGTCCCGTGCGGCGAGGCACTCGTCGATCCCCAGGAGGCGGGCGGCGTGCTCGCCGAGCGGGCCGGGGCAGCCGTGGATGCCGTGCACCTGGCGGGCGGGCAGGCGCAGGTCGTGACGGCGACGGACACGGTCTTCCTGGCCCGCTCCGGCGGGACCTGGGTCGTGACGGCCGTGGGCTGCGACCCGCGGGGTGAACGGCCCTACGACTGCGAGGTCGAGTCGTGAGACTCCCCCGGGCGATCTTCGTGGCGACGCTCGTGCTGGTCGTTCTCGGGCTGGCGACCGCGTTCGTGCTCGCCGGGATGCACCGGTGAGCGGCCCCGCCCGTGAGCCGGGCGTGCGCAGCGCGCTGCGGACCAGCTCGCTGTCGCTCGTCTTCGGCGCGCTCTTCCTGGCGTCGCTCACCGCGCAGGCGTTCGTCGGCGCCGCCCAGCACGACGCGGACCAGGTGGCGGCCGGCCTGGAGCCGCTCGGTGTGTGGGGCTACGTGACGTCGTCCACCTTCTGGGTCGACGTCACCGAGAACTGGCAGTCCGAGTTCCTGCAGTTCCTGCTGTTCATCACCCTCACGGTGTGGTTCGTGCAGCGCGGCTCCCCCGAGTCGAAGCGGCTCGACGCCGTCGGGCGCGAGACGGACGAGGAGCAGCGGGTCGGCGCGCACGCCCAACCGGACTCCCCCGCCTGGGCACGTGCCGGCGACTGGCGCCTGCGGGTCTACTCGCACTCGCTCGCCCTCGTGATGGGCGCCGTCTTCGTGGGCTCCTGGCTCGCGCAGTCGGTCAGCGGCGTCGTCGCGTACAACGAGGAGCAGCTGCGCGAGCGTCACGACCCGGTCCCGTGGACCGAGTACCTCGCCCAGCCCGACTTCTGGGACCGCACGCTGCAGAACTGGCAGTCGGAGCTGCTCGCCGTGCTCGCGATGGTCGTGTTCTCGATCTACCTGCGAGAGCGCGGGTCGCCGGAGTCGAAGCCGGTCGGCGTCGCGCACACCGCGACCTCGGTCGAGGGATAGGACGACACCGTGCAGACGATCGAGAAGGTCCGCCACCGGTACGCCGTCGTCGACGGCACGGAGGTCTTCTTCCGCGAGGCCGGGCGGCCGGGCCGCCCGACGGTGCTCCTGCTGCACGGGTTCCCCAGCTCCTCGCACACGTTCCGCGAGGTGATGCCCACGCTGGCCGAGGTCGCGCACGTCGTCGCGCCGGACCTTCCGGGCTTCGGCCTGTCCGCCGCCCCGACCGTCGACGAGTACGAGTACACGTTCGAGAACCTCTCGAGGACCGTCGAGGGTCTGCTCGAGCAGCTCCAGGTCCGGGACTTCTTCGTCTACCTGCACGACTTCGGCGCCCCGGTGGGCTACCACCTGGCCACCCGCGCCCCGGACCGCGTCCTGGGGCTCGTGGTCCAGAACGGCAACGCGCACGAGGACGGTCTCGGCCCGCAGTGGGACGACGCACGGGCCTACTGGGCCGACCCCTCCGAGGCCCGGCGCGCCAGGCTCGGTGACTGGCTGAACTTTGCCGGCACCCGCGACCAGTACCTCGCCGGGCTGCCGGAGCGCCTGCGCGAGCTGCACCCGCCCGAGTCGTGGCACCTCGACTGGCAGCGGATGACCAGGCCCGGCAACCTCGACGCCCAGTTCGCGCTGTTCACCGACTACGCCCGGCACGTCGCCCGCTTCGGCGAGCTCGCCGAGTACCACCGGGTCCATCAGCCGCCGGCGCTCGTGCTGTGGGGAAGCCACGACGCCTTCTTCGACGTCGAGGAGGTCCTCGCGTTCCACCGCGCCCTCGAGCGCGTGGACTCGCACCTCTACGACGCGGGGCACTTCCTGCTGGAGACGCACCCGGCCGAGTGCGCCGCGCTCATGCGGGCCTTCGTGCTGGACCACGCCTGAGCGACCCTGCCGCGCCGTCGCAGCGATCCGGCGACAGGGCCGACGACGCGCCTCCTCATCCTTGACACCGCACTCGGGGCACGACCATACTCGGCTCCTGTAATCGATTTCTGGCGCTTGGCTTTGCAACGGAGCGGAGACGGCCCACGATGATCTCGGCGACCCCACCCCCGGCCGCGACCGACGGCGGTGACCAGGACGACGATGCCGCGCCGGTGCTCCGGATGCGCGCCATCGGCAAGTCGTTCCCCGGCGTACGGGCCCTCGACGGCGTCTCCCTCGACGCCTACGCCGGCCGGGTGGTGGCGCTGCTCGGGGAGAACGGGGCGGGCAAGTCGACGCTCATCAACGTGCTCTCCGGGGTGTTCGGCGACTACGACGGCCAGGTCGTGGTCGACGGCGAGCCCGTCGCCCTGCACGCCCCCGCGGACGCGCAGCGCCTCGGCATCGCCACGATCCACCAGGAGCTGAACCTGGTGCCCGACATGTCGGTGGCCGACAACATCTGGCTGGGCCGCGAGCGCGCGACGGGCGGCTGGCTGGACCGTCGCGACCAGGTCCGGCTCGCGGGAGACCTGCTGGCGCGCGTCGGCCTCGACCTGGACCCCCGCAAGCCGGTGCGGCAGTTCCGGGTGGCCGAGCAGCAGCTCATCGAGGTGGCCAAAGCGCTGAGCATCGACACGCGCGTCCTCATCATGGACGAGCCCACCTCGGCCCTGGCCGACGCGGAGGTCCGCCGGCTGTTCGACGTCATCCGCGCCCTCACCGCCGAGGGCGTCGCCGTCATCTACATCTCCCACCGGCTCGAGGAGCTCGAGGAGATCGCCGACCAGGTCACGGTGCTGCGCGACGGCCGCTGGATCGGCACCCGGCCCATGGACGACGTGGACCGCGACGAGCTGATCCGCATGATGGTGGGCCGCGACCTGCACGTGCCGCCGCGCGCGGGGCGCGCCACGACAGAGGCAGCGGACGACGGCACCGTCGCCGCCGGGCCGCGCCTCGTCGTGCAGGACCTGCGCGTGCCGGCCGACCCGCTCGCGGGGCGCGTCGCGCTGCGCGGCGTGGGGTTTGCGGTGCGGCCCGGCGAGGTCGTCGGGCTCGCGGGCCTGATGGGCGCCGGGCGCACCGAGACCCTGGAGGCGATCTTCGGCGTGTACCCCCGCCACGAGGTGTCCGGCACCGTGCAGCTCGACGGGCGGCCGTTGCGCGCGCGCTCGCCGCGCCAGGCCATCGAGCGGGGCGTGGCGCTGGTGGCCGAGGACCGCAAGACGCAGAGCCTCGTCCTGTCCGCAACGGTGCGTTTCAACGCCTCGCTCGCCGCCCTGCGCGCCTTCGCCCGCGCCGGCTGGCTGCGCCGCACGGCGGAGCGGCGCCACGTGCAGGACCAGGTGCGCCGGCTCGGGGTGAAGACGCCCGGGCTGTCCACCGTCGTCGGCCACCTGTCCGGCGGCAACCAGCAGAAGGTGGTCCTCGCCAAGTGGCTCCTCACCGGGCCCCGCGTGATCCTTCTCGACGAGCCGACCCGCGGCATCGACGTGGGCGCCAAGTCCGAGATCTACGAGCTCGTCGCCGCCCTCGCAGCCGAGGACGTGGCCGTCGTCGTGGCCTCCTCCGAGCTGCCCGAGCTGCTGCGCATGAGCGACCGGATCGTCGTCCTGTGCGAGGGGCGGGTCACGGCGGAGCTGGACGCCGCGGCCACCACCCAGGAGGAGATCCTCACCGCCGCGATGGCCCGACGCGCCCTCGTCGCCCCGTGAGCCCCGTGAGCGCCGTGAGCGCCGCCGACCCCGTCGCAGCCCCCGCCTCGCGGGCCCCCAGCGGAAAGGACCGCGCATGACCACCTCCACGGCGACCGCCGCGCCGACCCTGGGCGACCGACTGCGCCGGCTGCTGCCGATGCTGGGCGGGGTGCAGGGCTACATCGGCCTCGTCCTCATCGTCCTCATCGGCATCTGGAGCCAGGGTGACCGGTTCGCCGACCTCGACAACCTCACCAACGCCATCGGCTACTTCGCGCCGCGAGGCATCCTCGCGGTCGGCATGACGCTCGTGATCATCAGCGGCGGGATCGACCTGTCGGTCGGGGCGGTGATGGCCGTCGGCTCCACCGCGTCCGCCATGCTGCTGACCGAGATGAACTGGCCCGTGGCGGCCATCATCCCGGCGTCCATGCTCATCGGCGCGGCGTTCGGCTTCGTCAACGGCGCCGGGACGGCCTGGCTGCGCGTGCAGTCGTTCGTCATGACGCTGGCGATGATGACGGTGGCGCGCGGCATCGTGCGCGAGACGTCGGACAACGTCTCGATCGGCACGGTGGTGCTCGGCCCGGACGGCGAGGTCGCGCCCGGCTCGGCCCAGTTCCAGCTGCTCGGCACCCCCGGAACCACGCTGTTCGGCATCCCGCTGGTCGGCTACTTCCCGGTGCTGGCACTGCTCGTGGTGGTCGTGGTCTTCCAGCTGCTCCTGACCCGCACCACGTTCGGCCGGCACGTGTACGCCGTCGGCGGCAACCGCACGGCCGCCCGCCTGTCCGGGGTGCGCGTCGCGACCGTGACCGTGGTCGTGTTCACCCTCTCGGGCATGCTCGCCGGGCTCGCCGGACCCATCAACGCCGCCTACAACGCGTCCGCCGACCCGCAGGCCGGCCTCGGGTACGAGCTCGACGCCATCGCCGCCGTCGTCATCGGCGGTGCCAGCCTCGCCGGCGGGCGCGGCTCCGTCGTCGGCACCGCCGTCGGCGCGCTCATCCTCACGATGCTCGACAACGTCCTCGGCCTGAACAACTTCAGCGCCAACTGGCAGATGATCATCAAGGGCGCGATCGTCGTCGCCGCCGTGGTCATCCAGCGGCCCGACCTGCTCGCGGGCGCCGTCGCGCGCCTGCGCCGCCGCGACGAGCCCCCGCCGACCGACCCCGGCCCCTCCGGGCCCGCGTCGCCCCCGACCCCGGCCGCGCCCCGTGGCGCCGCCGGTGACGTCACCCGCGAAGTCACCACGAAGGAGCTCTGATGAAGCACAGCAGACTCGCCGGCATCACGACGGCGTGCGTCGCAGGGCTGTTCACGCTCGGCGCGTGCAGCACCAACACCGACGCGGCACAGCCCTCCGAGGAGCCGGACCAGGAGTCGTCGGCCCCGGCCGACGACGGGCGCCTGGTGGAAGAGAAGGACTCGTACGTCATCGGTTACTCGCAGTCCAACAACGCCGAGCCCTACCGGGCCCAGCTCAACACCCAGCTCGAGTACTACGTCTCCCAGCACGACAACCTCGAGCTGCTCCCGATCGCCGACGCCCAGCAGGACTCGTCCCGCCAGGTGAGCCAGGTGCAGCAGTTCGTCCAGCAGGGCGTCGACGTCCTCGTCGTCTCGCCGAACGAGTCCGACCCGCTCACCCCGCCCGTCGAGCAGGCGTGCGCCGCCGGCATCCCCGTGATCGTGCTCGACCGCACGGTCAAGACCGACTGCATCGCGGCCTTCATCGGCGGCGACAACGTCGCGATCGGCAAGGCGGCCGGGGAGCTGGCGGTGGAGCTGCTGCCCGACGGCGGCAACGTCGTCGAGCTGCGCGGCATCCTGTCGAACCAGCCGCAGATCGACCGCGACGAGGGCTTCCGCGAGGCGATCGCCGCCAACCCGGACATCAAGATCGTCAAGGACCAGGACGCCAAGTGGCTCAAGGAGGAGGGCACGAAGGTCATGCAGCAGTGGCTGCAGTCCGGCGACGACATCGACCTGGTCTACGCGCACAACGACCCGATGGCGCTCGGCGCCTACCTCGCCGCAGCCGGGGCCGGGAAGACCGAGGACATCGACTTCATCGGCATCGACGGGCTCGCCATCCCCGACGGCGGCATCCGCGCCGTCCAGGAGGGGCAGCTCGCCGGCACGTTCGTCTACCCGACCGGGGCGAAGGAGGCCGTCGACACGATCACCAAGATCGTCGACGGCGAGGAGTTCGAGGCCGAGCAGATCCTGCCGACCACCGCGGTCACGTCCGACAACGCCGAGGAGATCTACACCGAGTACGACTTCAGCGCCAAGGACTGAGCGCACGACGCGCGCCGCCCGGTCGCCGATCACCCGCCGTCCACTTAGCGTGGGCAGCAACCGGTGAGAGGTGGTCCTGTGTCTCCGCACGAGAACGTCCCCGTCGATCCGCAGCTCGCAGAGCTGTACAAGGACCTGCACCGGCATCCCGAGCTCGGGTTCGCCGAGCATCGCACGGCGGGGATCGTCGCGGAGCGGCTCCGGGCGGCGGGGTTCGACGTCACCACGGGCGTCGGGCGGACCGGCGTCGTCGGCGTCCTGCGCAACGACGAGGGCCCGACCGCGCTGCTGCGCGCCGACATGGACGCCCTGCCCGTCGAGGAGGACACCGGCCTGGACTACGCGAGTACCGCGACGGCGACCGACGACAGCGGCACGACCGTCCCGGTCGACCACGCGTGCGGCCACGACATGCACACGACGTGCCTCCTCGGCGCCGCCGACGTCCTGGCGCGCGACCAGGCGAGCTGGGCGGGCACCCTGCTCGTGGTGTTCCAGCCCGCGGAGGAGCTCGGCGAGGGCGCGCAGGCGATGGTCGACGACGGCCTCTACGACCGCTTCCCGGTGCCCGACGTCGTCCTCGGCCAGCACGTGGCGCCGCTGCCGGCCGGCAAGATCGCCGGCCACGCCGGCGCGTCGTACGCGGGCTCGGACTCGCTGCGGGTCCGGCTCGTGGGCCGGGGCGCGCACGGCTCCATGCCGCAGGCGTCGATCGACCCGATCGTCATGGCGGCCGGGACGGTGCTGCGCCTGCAGACCGTGATCTCCCGGGAGATCCCGAGCACGGCGACGGCCGTCCTCACGGTCGGCGCGGTCCACGCCGGCGACGCCGCGAACGTCATCCCCGGCGAGGCCGAGCTGCGACTCAACATCCGCAGCTACGACGAGGCGGTGCGCCGGCGGATCCTCGAGAGCGTCGACCGCATCGTGCGCGGCGAGGCCGCGACGGCGGGCGCTCCCGACGAGCCCACGATCACCGAGATCGAGAGGTTCCCCGTCGTCGTCAACGACCAGGCCGCGCTCGCCCGGACGCTCGACACGTTCGCCGCCTGGCTGGGCCCCGAGAACGTCCTCGACCCCGGCGCCGGTGCGGGCAGCGAGGACGTGGGGATCCTCGCCACGGCCGCAGGCGCGCCCCTGTCGTACTGGCTGCTCGGTGGGACCGACCCCGCCCTGTTCACGACCGGCGACATGAACGACCCCGCGCTGCTCACCGTGCCGTCCAACCATTCGCCCCACTACGCCCCGGTCCTCGACCCGACCCTCGCGAACGGTGTCACCGCGCTCGTCGCCGCGACCCGCACCTGGCTGCCCGCGGCCTAGGGGCCGAGACGAGGGGCCGAGACGAGGGGCCGAGATCGCCTATCGGAGGCGGGCGCCCAGCTCGTCGTCGCCCCCGAACGGGCTGGCGCCGAGGCGCCACGTGCCCAGGTCGTACGTCCCCGGGGCGAGGGCGCGGCCGCCCGGCTGCCAGTGCGGCTGCCACACGACGGCACCCTGCCCGGCGTAGAACCGGTTGTCGGTGCCCCACGACGACCCGGGGGCGAACCGCGCGGCGACGGTGGCGCCTCCGCCCGAGCTCTGCGTCCAGGCGGGGAAGCCCGCGACGTCCCCGCCCGGACGGTCCGGGTCGGCGTCGTCGCCCGTGCGCTCCCCCGTGCCGTCGAACGTCATCGACGCCTCCCACACGGGCGCCGCGGGCGGCTCGGCGAGGTCCGCGGTCACGGACGTGGTCAGCGCGTTCGTGCCGAGCTCGAACGTCCAGTCGGCCGTCGCGGCCTCGTTCCCGAACGGGACGCCCTCCAGCCGCAGCGACGAGCCGTCGACCTCCACCTGCTGGGCCGGTCCCGTCACGTCGGTCGCGCCGAACTGGCCCACCCCCAGGTACGGCGACGTGCCGCGGAAGTCGTCGTCGAGCACCTGCCGCCACCCGCCGGTGCCGTCGGCGACCTCCATCGAGCGGATCTGCGCCCGCGGCGAGGTCTGCACGTCGAGCCGGTACCCGGGCGCGGTGATCTTCTTGCCCGCCGTCACCTCGGTCCCCGAGAAGTCGAGCGGGCGCAACCAGACGCCGCCCGCGCCCCAGCCGGCGCCGCTGACGTACCAGGTGCCGTCGTCGTCGCGCACCACCTCGGCCGCGTGCTCGGCGATGCGTCCCGCCAGGTCGGCGTGCTCGAAGTGCAGCGGGTCCTTGCTCTTGTAGACGCGGGTGTCGTCGTACCCGGCGTCGCAGCAGGTGAACAGGTAGTACCACCCGCCGTTCTCGACGACGAACGGCGACTCGGTCGGCCCGCCGAAGGTGCCCGTGCGCGGGTGGGTGAACGCCACCTGCTTGTCGCCCCAGTGGACCAGGTCCGTGCTGGTGCGGTACGCCACCTGGTGGTTGCCTCCCGCGGGCGTGGAGTTGGCCGTGTAGTACATGACCCACTCGTCGTCGACGCGCATGATCATCGGGTCGCGGGCGTCGTAGCCGTCGGTGAACAGCGGCTCGGGCCGCTTGGTCCACGTCTCGAGGTCGGTGCTGGTGGCCAGCCGCAGCTGGTACTCCTCGTGGTTGTCGTCGAGACCGGCCGAGTAGTACATGTAGTAGGTGCCGTCGTGCTCCAGCACGTACGGCGCCCACACGTGCTTCTCCCCCAGCTCGGGGTCGGCGTGGATCACCGGCTCCTGCTTCTCGTACGGCGCCTGCGTGAGCGACGGGCTCGTCGCGTGCGCGAAGAAGCTCTCGTCGAGGGGCGCTGCCGGCTCGGCGTGCGTGATGCCGAACAGGTGCCAGGTCCCGTCCGGCCCCTGCACGAAGGTGTGGTCGTTGACGTACCACGGCTCGTCCTCGCCGACCGACGGGTCGTAGATGTTCGTGCGTTCTCCGGCCTGCACCACGTCCTCCTCGTGCGCGTAGGCGCCGACCTCGACGTCGGCCCCGCCCTGCAGGGTCAGGTCCAGGGTGTCGAGGCCGGCCAGGTGGCCGGTGGCGGCCTCGTTCTTCCCGGTGACGGTCAGGGTGAGCGTGTGCTCGCCGGCCGTCAGGTCGACGCTGCCGAGCTCGTGCGTCCCGATCGCGACGCCCTCGGACCGGTAGCCGTCGATCTCCGCGCCCAGCGGCTCGCCGTCGAGCGAGACCTGCACGACGCCGTAGTCGGGGGCGGACGTGAGGACGCCGGCGACGTCGTAGGTGCCGTCCTGCGGCACGTCGAGGCGCAGGGTCACGGCGTCGCCCGGCTGCCCGGCCCGGAACCACAGCTGCCGGTTGCCGGACCACTGCACCCCGCAGCAGCTGCCCTGCGCCTCGACGGGCGCGTCGGCCTCGACGGGCGGCAGCAGGTCCTCGGCCTCGACCCGCAGGGTGGTGCCGCTCGTGGCCTGCACCCGGTCGGACAGCCTCCCTGCGTTCCCCGAGCCGTCGACGGCGCGCACCCGGTAGTGCCAGGTCTCGCCGAGCCCCAGCCCGGTGTGCTCGAAGGCGGGCAGCGGGCTGGTGCCCACGCGGGTGCGCTCGCCCGCCCGGAACCGCGGGTCCGTCGACGCGTACACCTCGTAGTGGTCGACGGCGACGTCGTCGACGGTGGCCTCCCACCCCAGGCGGACCTGGTTGCCGTCCCCGCCCGCGGCCCGCAGGCCGGTGACCCCGGCCGGGTCGCGCCGGTCGGGCGCCGGCGCGGACCGCGAGAGCGCCTCGTAGGAGGCCGCCGTCCACGCGGGCGCACCCTCGTGCGGGGCCAGCGTGACCGTCAGCCGCGTCTTGCCCGCCGTGAGGTCCGGCGGGAGCCCGAACACGTCCTCACCCCAGCGCTGCGTGGCGTTGCCCGCCGGCTGGGTCCAGGTGCCCGCGGCCTCGCCGTCGACCGTGACGTCCACGGCCTGGCCCGCCTCGGCCTGGTCGGCCAGCCGCCGCAGCGTGACGCCGCTGTTCCGCGGGTCGACCGCCACGCGGAACGAGACCTGCTCGGTCGCCGACGCGAGGTCCTCGGTGACGGGCACGTCGTCGTGGTCGCCCTCGAACCGGGCGGTGATCTCGGCCGCCGCTCCGGAGCCGGAGTACCCGTGCCGCGCCTCGCTGCGCTCGTCCCCGACGTCGATCGTGTCGGTGACGCGGGTCGCGGGCACGTCGGAGCCGTACCAGTACGCCGTCGAGGAGTACTCGGCCGGCTCGTTCGCCACCGGCCCGGGCTCGATGCCGAAGGTGAGGCCGGAGCCGAACGGGACGGCGTCGGCGATCATCAGCCGGTACGGCGAGTCGCACTGGTAATCGCAGCCGTTGTGACCGGCGGGCATCGCCGACAGCCCGTTCATCGGGTTGGAGAACGTCTGCCGGTTGAAGTACCAGCCACCCTCGTAGAAGTCCTCCGAGCCGGTGCCGTACAGCGCGGGGCTGCGGCCGCCGTCGACGTACACGCGCTCGTCGCCCTCGAGGTAGTTGCGGGTGTTGCCCGTGGTGATGTGGCCGCGCATCGTGTGGCTCACGCCGACGAACCGGCCGTGCCCGGCCGTGTCGAGGAACGCCCAGTCCTCGCCCGCCACGGTCTCGTCGCGATGGTGCGTGGCGTTGAAGTAGCCGACGGTGCCGCGTGCCAGGTCGCGGGCGACCTGCCGGTCGCGGTGCGACGTGACGCGCGCCGTGCCGGACTCGACGGTCCGGTCCGACCTGTTCACCAGCTCCACCGTGGCGCGCTGCGCGAACGGCATCGGCCACCAGCTCGAGTACCAGCCGTCGTCGCCGGCGTCCATGGCGTGGAACAGGGCCTGCACCGGGGCCTCGGTCAGCCCCGAGCCGAACAGCTCGCCCAGCGGCGCGGACACCGTCCTGCGCCCGTCGAAGCTCACCCGCACGAACACGTCGCGCAGCAGCTCGTTGGAGGCGAGCACCGCCGGGTCGTCCGCGGGCGGCGGATCGGACTGGTTCGCCCGGCCCGTCCAGTTCTGGGCCGTGATCGCGTAGTCGTGCGCCTGCTCGCTGGCGAGCGCCTCCTGGGAGGTCCCGACGTCGAGCTCGTCCGTGCGCACCGCCTCGCCGCCGACGACGGAGTCCGCCCAGTAGCGGAACTCGTTCCAGTCGATGGTCGCCGAGACGAACGTGTTGGCCACGGTGATGCTCGACTTGCCCGCGGTCAGCTCCGCCGGCAGCTCGATGCTCTGGTAGCTCCACGTGCCCGCCGTGTCGTCGGTGGCCTCCCAGCGGCCGGCGGGCTCGCCGTCGACCGTGACGTCCGCGACCTGCTGCGCGCTCGTGGCGTCGAACCGGCGCTTCAGCGTGACCCCCTCGTTCTCGGGATCGACCTGCAGCGTGAACGTGCTGGTGCGCTTGTGGGCGCGGCCGTCGTCGCTGATGGCGGGCTGTGGCTCGACCCCGACGACCTGCGGCACCTGCAGCGCCAGCTCGGAGATCTCCCCCGGCCCCCGCACGTCGGCGACCCGGGTGGACTCCCCCGGGGCCAGCCGGAAGTCCTCGGTCGTGGTCCGCGACCCCTCGGCCGCCGGCTTCGGGTCGCTGCTGCCCCACTGCCGGGCGGCGTCGATCACGTCCTGCGCGGGGTCGGACGGGTCGAAGGTCTGCACGCCCTCGGCGTCCGCGAAGCTGCGGTAGGTGACGTGGTGGAACAGCGGGTTCTCGCTGGTGGTGACCCGCATCGACTCGCGGTACGGCATGGGCACCTTGAGGTAGACCCCGCCGGAGCTCTGGTCGGCGTTGGCGACGAACGGGTACACGAACGGGGCTCCGAGCTTGCCGTCGACCACGTCCTGGACCGGCGCGTCGAGCACCACCTCGCCGTCGAGCTCGACCGTGATGGAGCCGGTCGCCGACACGTCGCCGCCGTCGCGGGTGAACCAGATCGAGCCGATCTCGCCCGCTCCGGTGCGCTCGGCGATCACGCAGCCCGCGTCGGTGGTGCGCAGGCAGCTGTGCGTGCCGACGAAGCCGTCGTCGTTGCCGCCCGTGCGGTCGTAGCTCGAGAACTGGCCGGTCGAGACGCCGGTCGTGAGCTCGTCGATGCGGTCCAGCCGGCGGTACGTGTCCCAGCCGACGGCGCCCTTGCCGTTCGTGGGGTCGGTCTCCACGCCGCCCGGCGCCGCGGCGGCCCGCGCGCTCTCGACGTCCGCGGCCGCGACGTCCGCGGCGGGGGCCGCCGGCGCAGCGGCGGCGCCGGCGGGCAGCGTCGTGCCCACGAGGGCGGCGGCCGCGGCGACCGCGACGGCGACCCGGCTCCTCGGACGCGCTGGGGACCCTGCTCGTGATCGTGCTCCTGCACCTGCGCGCGAATGCGTCACTGCACTCACCTTCTCCGGCCGCGTCGTCGCGGCCCGTCGTCGGTCAGGGGGCTCCGCCGCCCGGACGGAGTAATCGATTACAGCGATCGTTCGTTGCTATGCAACCACGAACGTCGGGAGCCCACAAGAGGTGGGTCGCCGGGCGGCGCCCGCGCCATCGCCCCGCGCCGGCGGACGTCCGGGCAGGTCAGGGACGCGCGAGGGCCCCCGCGGCGCGCAGCCGGTCGAGGGCGGGCCCCAGCGGGACGGCGTGCCGCGTCCCCCGGTGCCCGGCCGTCGTCGTGGCCGTCAGCACCGAGGCCAGCAGCGCCTCCTCGACGGCGTCCGCCGTCGCGCCGAACACCGGGTCCAGCGCGGCGTCCGGGACCAGGGCGAGGGACGGGTCGGCCGTGCTGAACACGAGCGCGTAGTCCCCGCTGCCGCCGGCGAAGTCCGAGCCGACGCGGCCCATCGCGAACACCGCGCGCCGGGCCACGCGCTCCAGTCGCCGCGCGTCCAGCGGGGCGTCCGTGGCGACGACGATCATGCACGAGTTGCCGTCGTCCACGACCGTCGGTCCCGGCCGGTCCAGCAGCTCGTCCGCAGGCAGCGGGACGCCCCGCACGGTGAGGGTGCCGGAGAAGTTCGACTGCACGAGGACGCCCACCGTCCGGGCAGCGCCGGCGACCTCCACCACGCGCGACGACGTCCCGATCCCGCCCTTGTAGCCGAGCGCCGAGGTCCCGGCCCCCGCCCCCACGCACCCCTGCGGAACAGGACCGCCCGTCGCCCCGGCGAGCGCCGCCAGCACGTGCGCCTCGGTGACCGGCCGGGCCCGGATGTCCGACAGGAACCCGTCGTTCGTCTCCCCCACGACCGGGTTGAGCGTGCGCACCTCCTCGTAGCCCGGCAGCCCGAGCACGTGCGTGACCAGCGCGTCGGCCGCACGGAACGCCGAGAGGGTCGCGGTGAGCACGACCGGCGTCTCGATCGCGCCGAGCTCGGCGAGCTGGGTCGCCCCGACCAGCTTGCCGAAGCCGTTGCCGACGAACATCCCGCACGGCAGCGAGCGCCGTTGCGCCGGCCCCGCGCCGAGCTGGTCGGGCACGACGGCCGTCACGCCGGTGTGCAGCCGCTCGCCCTCGTGCAGGGTGCTGTGCCCGACGCGCACGCCGGGCACGTCGGTGATCGCGTTCGCCGGGCCCGTGGGGTGGTCGCCGACGACGACGCCCAGCTCACGGGGCGTCATCCGGGCACTCACGCGCGCGCCTGCGCGGGCACGGTGCGGACGGGGTGCACGTCGCTCCACGACCGGGTGCCGTCGACGAGGTCGGCCACGTGCTCGCGGAACCTCGGGCAGGTGGCGATGTCGTGCGAGCGGCACGACAGGGCGTGCTCGGTCATGTGCCGGGAGCGGTCGATCTCCTCCTGGCGGCGGTCGAGCTCGGCCAGGTGCGCCTCGAGCACCCGGTGCCGCTCCGGGGCGCCCGCCCCGTCGGGCCCGGCGTCCAGGAGCACCTGGATCTGCTCCAGGCTCATGCCCGCCACCTTGGAGCTGAGGATCGTCGCCACCCGCACGACGTCGTCGGGACCGTACCGACGACGCCCGGCGCCGTCGCGCGCGGGCGCCAGGAGGCCGACCTCCTCCCAGTAGCGCAGCACGTGCGTCTCGAGGCCGAACCGCTCGGCCAGCTCCCCGACGCCGAAGGTCGTCGGCCCACCGCTTGACTTCATGTTGACATGAAGTCACATGCTGGTTCGCGACGCAACCCCCCGTGAGGAGAATCCCATGCACGACGTGATCATCATCGGCGGCGGCCCGGCCGGGCTGCAGGCCGCGCTCACCCTCGGCCGCACCCACCGCGACGTCGTCCTGCTCGACTCCGGCGTGTACCGCAACGACCCCACCGACGCGATGCACAACGTGCTCGGCTTCGACGGCACCCCGCCCGCCGGGTTCCGCGACGCCGCGCACCGCACGCTCGCCGCGTACGGGACGGTCGAGCTGCGCCGCACGGCGGCGCACGAGGTCGCGCCCATCGACCCCGCCGCGCCGGCGGGCGGGTTCGTCGTGCGCACCGACGCCGGCGACGTCACCGCCCGCCGGCTGCTGCTCGCCACGGGTCTCCGGGACGAGCTGCCTGCCACCCCCGGCGTCGCCGAGCTCTTCGGCACCGTGGCCGCGCACTGCCCGTACTGCCACGGCCACGAGTTCACCGGCACGCCCGTGGGGATCCTCGGCTCGGGGCCGCACGTCGCGCGCGTCGCCGGGCTCATGGAGCGCATCGCGAGCCGGCTCGTGGTGCTGGCGGACGGCGGCGACCTGGACCCGCAGGTCCGCGCGTCGCTCGACGCGCGGGGCGCGGAGGTGCGCGCCGCCAAGGTGGAGCGCCTGGAGCCCGTGACCCTGCCGGGCTCCCACCCCGGGGCCCGGGCCGTCCTCGCCGACGGCACGGCCGTCGAGCTCGGCGGGGTCATGGTCGCGCCGACGCTGCGCCAGTCGGCCCCGTTCGCGGCCCAGCTCGGTCTGGACCTGCGCGAGTCGGGCTGCGTGGCCGTCGACGCGATGGGTCGCACCAGCGTCCCTGGTGTCTTCGCCGCGGGCGACCTGGCCCACACCGCGGACTTCCCCATGCCGCTGAGCTCCGTGACCGCGGCCATGGCGGCGGGCCAGATGGCGGCCGTGGCGGCCGACGGCGACCTGCTGGGGGCCTGAGCAGATGCAGGACGAGCAGCGGCCCGCCGTGCGGCCGGAGAACACGACCCCCGCCTCCTGGGACGAGCGGTACCGCGGCGGGCGGCGCTTCAGCCAGCACCCCAACGGGGTGCTCCTCGCCGAGGTCGCCGACCTGCCCGCCGGCAGGGCGCTCGACGTCGGTGCCGGCGAGGGCGCCGACGCGCGCTGGCTCGCACGCCGCGGCTGGGAGGTCACGGCGGTCGACTTCTCGGGCGTCGCGCTGGCGCGAGCGGCGGCGGACGCCGAGGAGCTCGAGGGCGCCGACGTCGCCGGTCGGGTGCGCTGGGTGCGGCAGGACCTCACCGTCTCGCCGCCGCCGGCCGGCGTGTTCGACCTGGTGTCCGCCCAGTACTTCCCGCTGCACCGCTCGTCCGGCCCCGGGCCGTCGCCCGCGCTGCGCGGGCTGCTGGACGCGGTCGCGCCCGGCGGCACCCTGCTCGTCGTGGGGCACGAGCTCACCGAGCTCGTCAGCCGGCTGCACGACGTCGACCCGGAGGACTACGACCAGCCGGCCGACGTCGCACGCATGCTCGACGACGGCTGGGAGGTCCTGGTGGACGAGACCCTGCCGCGCACCGCGCCCGCCCCGCCCGGCTCGCACCACACCCACGACACGGTGCTGCGGGCGCGTCGGCGCTGACCGGCGCCGGCCCTGCGCGCCGGCGCCCAAGGCCCCGGCGCGCAGGGCCGGGCTCGCGGGCGGGGCTCGCAGGGCCGGGCTCGCCGGGCCGGGCTCGCCGGGCGGCTAGGCTCGCGCCCATGACTTCCCCGCTCCTGCCGCTCGGCCCTGCCCCGCGCCCCGCCACGGGCGACGACCTCGCCGCCCGGATCCGTGTCTTGGGCGCCCGCGCGGCCGGTCCCGGCGTCGTCGGGCTGGAGCGCGCACGCGTGACGACGGAGCTGGACGGCGCGGACGTCGCGTCCGCCGTGCTGGACCTCACCGGGGTGGCGTTCGGCGTCTCGCAGCACCGGCCGGACGTGACCTGGTCGCCGGCCGCCGTGACCTCGCGCGTGCCGGGGACGGTGCGCCGCCTCCGCGTCGACGCGCACCCGCTGACGGCCGTCGACCTGCCCGTGGACGTCACGGCGGAGGCCGAGGGGCTGCGGTTCGTGTGGGTCGAGGGGTCGGACGGGCAGGTCGGCTTCGAGCCGCTCGACCCCGACGACGCGCACCCCGTGGCCGGGCACGCGCGCGTCGCCGTGCCGCGCGCCGGCCTGGTCGCGACCGTGCACGGGTTGCTCGCCGTCTCGCTGCAGTCGCAGGGGATCCAGCTCAGCGACCTCGACGTGCAGCTCGACTCGCGCGGCCCCCGCGCGGCCGGGCTACGCATCGACGCGAAGATCCGCAAGGGCTTCCTGTCCGCGGCCGTCACCGCGACCGCGTCCGCCTCCGTCGACGACGCCATGGTGCTCGCCGTCGGCGACGTGCAGATCTCCAGCGGCAACCCCCTGGTGGCCGCGATGCTCGGCGCCGTGCGCGGCCGCGTCGAGGCCGCGGGGAACCGCAAGATCGACCTCGCCGCCGCGCTCCCGCAGGGCGTGCGCCTGTCCGACGTGCGCCTCGACGTCGGCGAGGAGCTCGTGATCACCGCACGGCTCGGCTGAGACGAAGGTGCAGCGGAGGGTGAGGGCCGAGGAACGAGGCACTCGCCCGCAGCGGAACCGCAGGCTCAGCCGACAGACAGCTGAGGGCTGAGACTCAGCGGACCGTGGGCTGGTCGACGGCCCAGAGCCACGTGCCGTCCGCCTGCCGCCGCGCGATCTCCGCCGTCGCCCCGCCGTCGGTGAGCCGGGTGGACGTCAGCGCCAGGTCTCCGTGCGCCAGGGCGGGCGCCTGCACGCCCGGCTCCAGCCGCGGGCGGGCGGCCAGCAGCTCGGAGTACACCCGGCGGATCTGCTCGTGCCCGACGACGACGGTGCCGGGCGGGAACTCCAGCACGGCGTCCGGCTCGTACAGCGCGACCAGTCCGTCGAGATCGCCGGCGTTGACACGTTCGAGGAAGAACCTGCCCAGGTCGTTGGGCTCGCGCGCGGGCTGTCGTGGGTCGGCGCTCGTCATCGTGCACCTCGTCTCTTCGAGAGGAATGCTCGGCACCCCTCGACCGTCGCGGTCCCGGCAGGTCGCCGCGGCCCGCACGACGGGCGCTCGACGCGAGCGTGGCAGGTGCCACTGACATGCCCGCCCCTGCCGGGCCGCTGACGCCGGCGACACGCGGTGGCAGGCTGGGTGCCATGGCCGACCGCCTGCGCGCCGCGACGTCCCCGTACCTGCTCCAGCATGCCGACAACCCGGTGGACTGGTGGCCCTGGGGCACCGAGGCCTTCGCCGAGGCGCGGCGGCGTGACGTGCCCGTGCTGCTCTCGGTCGGGTACGCGGCGTGCCACTGGTGCCACGTCATGGCGCACGAGTCGTTCGAGGACGACGGGGTCGCGGCGGTGATCAACGCCGGCTTCGTGCCGGTGAAGGTGGACCGGGAGGAACGCCCGGACGTCGACGCCGTCTACATGGCCGCCACCACGGCGATGACCGGGCAGGGCGGGTGGCCGATGACGGCGTTCCTCACGCCCGACGGGACGCCGTTCCACTGCGGCACGTACTTCCCGCGCGCGCAGCTGCTCGCGGTGCTCGACGCGGTGCGCGACGCCTGGGTCGAGCGGCGCGAGGCCGTCGTGCGGCAGGGTGCCGCGCTGACCGACGCGGTGGCCCGTGCGGCCGGCGCCCTGCCGGGTGCCGCGCTCGACGACGCGACGCTGGACGACGCCGTGGCGGCGCTGCGGCGCGACTTCGCGCAGACCCAGGGCGGGTTCGGCGGGGCGCCGAAGTTCCCGCCGTCGATGACGCTGGAGCACCTGCTGCGCCGGCACGCGCGCACCGGCGACCCGTCGGCGCTCGCCATGGTGGAGCGCACCTGCGAGGCGATGGCGCGCGGCGGCGTCTACGACCAGCTCGCGGGCGGGTTCGCGCGCTACTCCGTGGACGCCGCGTGGGTGGTGCCGCACTTCGAGAAGATGCTCTACGACAACGCCCAGCTCCTGCGTGTCTACGCGCACCTGTGGCGCGCGACCCGCTCCCTGCTGGCGGAGCGCGTCGCCCGGGAGACCGCGTCGTTCCTGCTGCGCGACCTGCGGACGCCGGCGGGCGCCTTCGCCTCCGCGCTCGACGCGGACACCGACGTCGACGGGCGCGGCGTCGAGGGGCTCACCTACGTCTGGACGCCGCAGCAGCTGCGCGACGTGCTCGGGGACGACGACGGCGACCGGGCCGCCGCGGCGCTGGTGGTCACCGCCGAGGGCACGTTCGAGGGCGGGGCGTCCACGCTGCAGCGCCCGGACGACCTGGACCCCGACTGGTGGGAGCCGGTCCGCGCCCGGCTGCTGGCGGCGCGGGCCCTGCGCCCGCAGCCCGCGCGCGACGACAAGGTCGTCACCGCCTGGAACGGCCTCGCCGTCGCCGCCCTGGCCGACGCGGGCGCCCTGCTCGACGAACCGTCCTGGATCGACGCGGCCCGCGGGTGCGCGGACCTGCTGCTCGGGCGGCACGTCGTCGACGGGCGGCTGCGGCGCGCGTCGCGCGACGGCGTCGTCGGCGCCGCACGGGGGGTCGCGGCCGACCACGGCGACCTCGCCGAGGGCCTGCTCGCCCTGCACCAGGCGACGGGCGAGGCGCGCTGGCTCACGGACGCCGGGCGGGTCCTCGACGTCGCACTGGCACACTTCGCGGACGGGGACGGCGGGTTCTTCGACACGGCCGACGACGCCGAGCGCCTCGTCGTGCGCCCGCGCGACCCCACCGACGGGCCGGAGCCGTCGGGACTGTCCGCGCTCGCCGCCGCGCTCGTCACCTACGCGGCGCTGACCGGGTCCGCCCGGCACCGCACCGCGGCCGAGTCCGCCGTCCGGGCGGCCGGCGCCGTCGCTCGGCAGGCCCCCCGGTTCGCCGGCTGGACCCTCGCCGCGGCCGAGGCGCTGGCCGCCGGCCCCCTGCAGGTCGCCGTGGTCGGCGACGGCCCCGCCGCGGCCGACCTGCTCCGGGCCGCGCGCCGCGCGCCCGCCGCTGGCGCCGTCGTCGTCCCCGGGGCCCCGGACGCCGCCGGTGTGCCCCTGCTCGCGGGTCGCCCGCTCGTGGACGGCCGACCGGCCGCGTACGTGTGCCGCGGGTTCGTGTGCGACCTGCCGGTCACGAGCACCCCCGCGCTCCTGGGACAGCTCGGGGCCACCACCGGGCAGGCGAACACCGGGCAGGCGAACACCGGGCAGCCGAACACCGGGGACGCCCCGTAGTCCGGCAGCCGGCGCGGACGGGGGCGGGCTCCGGGCGCGCCCTGTCGGCGGGTCATGGCACCCTCGACGCCATGCCCGATCGACCGGACGTGCCCGACGAGTACCTGGCGCGGTTGCGCCCACTGCTGGCGTTTCCCGAGTGCGCCGAGGAGTCGGCGTGGACCGGCGTCCGCTGGCGCGTGCGGCACGCGACGGTGGCGCACGTCTTCGGCGGCGAGGACCAGCGGTTCCGCATCATGTTCCGCGCCGAGCCGCAGGAGGTGGCGGCCTTCGAGCACCTCGGCGCGCCGTACTTCAAGGCGAGCTGGGGCGAGGACGTGGTCGGCCTGCTGCTCGACGACGGCACCGACTGGGACGAGCTGGCCGAGCTGCTGACCGACTCCTACTGCGTCCAGGCGCCGCAGCAGCTCGCGGCCCGGATCGACCGGCCCGCATGAGCGCCGCGCCGACGCCCGTCCCCCTGTCCACCGGCGACCTCGTCGAGCGCGCGCGACGCCTGGCGACCGACCCCGGCGCGGGCGGGCGGGCGGTGCTCGGTATCGTCGGCGCCCCCGGGGCGGGCAAGTCCACGCTCGCCGAGGCGATCGTGGCCGCCCTCGGCCCGCAGCGGGCGGTGCTCGTCGGCATGGACGGCTTCCACCTCGAGGACTCGCTGCTGCGGCGGCTCGGCCTCCGTGACCGCAAGGGGGCGATCGACACGTTCGACGACGCCGGCTACGCGGCCCTCGTCGAGCGGCTCGCCCACCCGGGCGGCGAGACCGTGTACGCGCCCTGGTTCGACCGCGAGAACGAGAACGCGCTCGCCGGCGCCGTCCCCGTGCCGCCGGAGGTGCCCCTCGTCGTCACCGAGGGCAACTACCTGCTGGCCGACCAGGGAGCCTGGCCCCGCGCCCGGGCGCGGATGCGCGAGGTGTGGTTCCTGGCGCCGGACGAGCCGGTGCGCCAGGAGCGGCTCGTCGCCCGGCACCGCGCGCACGGCAAGTCGGAGGCCGACGCCGTCGCCTGGTCGTTGGGCACCGACCAGCGCAACGCCGAGCTCGTCGCTGCCACCGCGGCGCGCGCCGACCTCGTCGTCCGCCTGGTCTCGGCCGGGCACGGCTAGCGGCGCTCCAAGGTCACAGCGTGACGGTCGTGCCCACCAGCACCAGCTCGGAGGTGTGGGACCCCGCGACGCCGACGCCGGCCGGCCGCGGCTCGAAGCCCGGCAGGTCCTCGAGGCCGCCGCCGGCGGCGACGAGCCGCAGCTCGAGCTCGTCGTCGGCGGGCAGCGTCACGACGACCTCGAAACCGTCGGCGTCCGGCGCGTAGTACCGGGTGTCCAGGGTCGCGCCGTCCACGGGCACCTCGCGCCCGGCGACCGTCGCGGACGTCACCGCGTCGGCGTTGAGCTGCACGTACCGCAGCGCACCGGCGGTCCCGACGGGCGCGCCCTCGCCCGGCGTCACCGACAGGGTCACGGTGCGCTCGTCGCCCGCCGTCTCGTCGCGGGTGACCTCGGCCCGCGGCGCCGGCAGCTCCGCCTCCTCCGCCTCCCCCGACCAGACCGGGTCGTCGAACATGGGGAACGCGGCCGCCAGGTCGGTCTCGGTGTCCGCGTAGCGGGCCGTCCAGTCGGCGGGGGTCGCCTCGTCGGAGACCCAGCGCGCCTCGCCCGTGTCGGCGTCGAGCACGTACGCGAGCCGGGTCGGCTCCGGGTGCTCGGCGTCGAAGCGGTCGACGACGAACCCGGTGACCAGTGCGACGACGGTGAGGGCGCCGCACCCGCCGAGCAGGATCCGCCCTGCCAGGCGCCGGCGCGGCAGCAGCACCGCGACGACGGGCGTCAGGGCCAGCACGAGGAGCACCGCGACCAGCGCGGGCGCGGCCCCCATGGCCAGGCCGAGCGCGGGGAAGAACAGCACCACGACGGGCGCCAGCACGACCACGGCCACCGCCGCGCCGAGGGTCGCGACCACGCGCCGGGCGGACAGCCCGCCGGTACGCCCCCGCGTCCGCACGACCACGACCAGGCCCGCGACGGCGACGGCGAGGGCGGGCAGCGCCGCGAGGTACGACCCGCCCGGTGCGAACGCCGCGAGCGCGACCCCGAGCACGGCGAGCCAGGCCAGCGCCCCGTACGACAGCGCCACCGGGCCGAGGCTGCGGCGCAGACCGACGAACCACCCGGCACCCACGGTCGCCACCAGGCCCAGGAGCGCGACGCGGAACCCCCAGGGCCGCCACGGGTCCAGCATCTCGTCGTAGCCGGGGCGGACGGCGACCATGAGCCACCACAGGGCCATCGACGCGAGGACCGCGCCCGCGAGCGGGACGAGCCCGGACACGAACCCGAGCACGAGGCGGCCCGCCGTCGTCGGTACGCCGCGGATCTCGCGCCGCCGCGCGAGCAGCACGCCCAGCGCCCCGACGACCGCGAGCGCCCCGAGGGCCAGCGGCCAGACCAGCCAGCCCGGGTAGCGGGCGAGGAGCCCGCCGGGCAGCGTGAAGTACGTGGCATCCGACGGCGACGGCTCGGCGAGCACGGAGACGTCCCCGGCGCCGAGCTCGCGCACCAGGGCGAGGGCGTTGGAGCCGTGGTGCTGCAGGCTCGCGAGCGACATCCGGTCGGGGGTGTCCAGCGGCGAGTGGTAGGTGGCGGACCCGTCGATGTACGCCGAGTTGAGGCCGGTGAAGCGTTCGGCGGGGTCGTCGAGGAAGGGCGAGAAGTCGGTGTCGTTGGGCAGGATCCGGTAGACCTCGACCCCGAGCGAGCTGCCCACGGGCTTCGGCACCTGCGCGTAGGCGTCGACGAGGGCGGCGTTGCCGTCGGACGTCTCGAACATGATCGCCGGCCCCGCGGAGCCGCGCGCCTCGACGTTGACCACCACGCCGCCGTCGGCGGCCCGCGGGTCCGCGTGCGCGAACGCCTCCGCGCCGCACAGGCACGCCTCCTCCGCATCCGTGAACACGAGGACGACGTCGTTGCGCAGCTGCTCCCCCTCGCCGAGGGCACGGGCCGTCTCCAGCAGCGTCGCGACCCCGGCGCCGTCGTCGTTCCCGCCGTACGACACCTCGGCGGAGTCGTAGTGCGCCATGAGGAAGACCGGGCCCGTGGAGTCGCTGCCGGGGATCGTCGCGACGACGTTGGTCGTCGCCGCGACCCGGCTCTGGTCGCCGAGGCGGCCGGACATGCCGACCCCGTCGACCTCCTCGGGCTCGAGGCCGAGCCGCTCCAGCTCGCCGGTGATCCACGCGCGCACGTCGTCGTTGGCCGCCGTGCCGTGGGGGTGCACCTCGCCCCCCACGGCCTCGACGGTCGCGAACGCCCGCTCTGCGCTGAACTCGCCGGCGGGCGCGTCGGCGTCCTGCGGGGACGGCGGCTGCACCGCCTGCACCGACAGGGCGGTGAGGAGGAGCAGGAAGAGGATGCACGCGAGCGACGTCGCCCGCGACCGAGTGAGGGTCACGCGCGCACGCTAGTCGCGGCGGCCGCCCGTGGCCCAATCGAGACCGCGTGTGGCATGCTCCGCCGCTCAGCCGGCCGCCGGCCGCGCCACGGTCAGTCGCCGCGTGTGCGGCCCCGTCCACTCCAGCCGCACGACGCCGGGCACGGCGGCGTCGGCCACCCGCGACGGGTCGGCCCAGTAGCCGTGCGCCGGGTTGCGGAAGAACGTCGCCCACGCCTGTCCCCGCTCGTCGACGAACATGTTGTTGTGCCCGGCGCCCACGCCCGCGGTGTACCGCTCGGAGTACGGCCCCTCGAACCGGTCGGCGACGGCGACGACCGCGTCGTACTGCTCCTGGACGCGGCCTGGCCCCGCCGGGTCGTAGGCGTACCGCGGGCTGCCGTCGGTGCCGGTCGACGACCGGGCCCACACCGCGTGCATGAGGTAGTAGCGGCCGCGGTACTTCTGCACGTAGGCGCCCTCGAGGTACGGCTCGGGCGCGTACGGCGTCTGGGCGAACTCGGGCAGGTGCGTCGGCGTGGCGATGTCCTCCATGTCCGGGGTGAACCTCGCGTACAGGTCGTTGTGCAGCACCAGCCAGGCGTCGTCGCCCTCGGTGAAGATGCTCCCGTCGATGTGGTGGTACGCGCCAGGCGCGATGAAGGCCGGGCCCCCGACGAACGGTTCGCCGAACGGCTTGTCGACGTTGCCCTCGGCGAGCCGGTACGGGCCCTCGATCCCACCCTCGCTGACCAGTAGGAACGACCCGACCTTGATCGAGTGGTCGCCCATGCAGGCGACGATGTACCAGGTGTCGCGGAACCGGTGCACCTCCGGTGCCCAGACGTTGCCGCGCTTGCCGAACCGGCCGTCGTCGGTCCAGTGCTCCTGCCAGGGTGCGACGACCGTGCGACCGGGGGCGTTCTCCCCCACGAACTCCGGCGACCAGACCTTGCCCTTCGGCTGCCCGGGTCGCAGCCCGGTGGTGTCGGCGAGCGTCCACGGCCCCTCGAGGGCGGGCGCCGTCCAGACGTACAGCCCGTCGTTCCACGGCCCGGCGTTGACCTGCCCGGCGGCGCGGGTCGTGCCCGTCGCGACGTACAGCGTCCGGCCGTCCACCTCGAACTGGTTCACGTAGGTGTCCCGCATCCACACGCGGCCGAGCGGGGCGTCGTGGGGCCGCAGCTCGAGGTCGAGGATCATCGAGTTGTCGTCGCGCGGCATCAGCTCGGGGCGGGCGTCGGCCGCCCCGTACGGCTCCGGGTCGGGCCACGCGGGCGGGAACGGCCCGCCGGTCGGCGCCGCGGTCGGCGCCGCGGCCGGGGCCGCGCCCGTCGTCGTGGTCGCGCCCGCCGCGGAGGCGGCCGACCCGCCGACCACCACCGCCGAGACGGCGCCGGCCGCCGCGCCCATGAACTGTCGTCGCTTCATGCTCTCGCTCCAGTCTCGTTCGTCGTGTGGTGCTCGGTCGTGAGGTGCTCGGTCGTGAGATGCTCGGTCGTGAGGTGCTCGGTCGTCGTGAGGTGCAGGCCCGGTGCCCCGCCGCCGGGCGCCGCGTGGTCGGGCGCGACGCCCGCCGGCACCGGCTGGCTCGGGTGCGGCACGTCGCCGACGGCGGACTGCGCGTGCCACAGGTCGGCCTCGAGCCGCGCCCGGACGTCCGCGTAGGCGGGGTCGTCGGCGACGTTGCGCAGCTCGTCCGGGTCGCGCTCGGTGTCGAAGAGCTCCCACTCCCCCGGGTACGTCTGCGGCCCGGTGCCGGGCAGGCCGAGCCCGTCGTTGTAGTAGTAGACGAGCTTGTAGCGCCGGTCGCGGTACCCGTAGTGCGCGGGCGCCTTGTGGTGCGCGTCGTCGTGCTCCCAGTACCGGTAGTAGAAGCCCTGCGGGGCCGGCTCCCGGCCCTCGCCGTCCGCTGCCACGCCCCTTGCCACGCCCCCGGCCACGTCGCGCCAGAACGACCGGCCCTGCATCCGCGGGTGCGCCTCGACGCCGGCTGCGTCGAGGATCGTGCGCGCCAGGTCGACGTTGGTCACGATGTCGTCGTGCACGCCGCCTGCGGGCAGCGCCCGCGGGTAGGACAGCAGGAACGGCATGCGGATCGACTCCTCGTACATGAAGCGCTTGTCGAACCAGCCGTGCTCGCCCAGGAAGAACCCCTGGTCCGAGGAGTACATCAGCAGCGTGTCGTCGAGCTCGCCGCGCTCGCGCAGCCAGTCCGTCACCCGGCCCACGTTCTCGTCCACCGACGCCACGCAGCGCAGGTAGTCCTCCATGTACCGCTGGTACTTCCACAGCGCCAGCTCGTCGTAGGACAGCCCCTCGGGCGGGTCCACCTTGAGGTCGGTGGCCGTGAGGTGATCGGCGATCCGCATCGCCGCCCGTCGCGAGGACGACGAGCGCGTCGCGTAGTCGTCGGTGAACGACTCCGGCACGGGGATCGGGTCGGAGTACAGGCCGGCGTGCCGCGGGTGCGGCTCCCACGACCGGTGCGGCGCCTTGTGCCAGATCAGCACGCACCACGGGTCGTCGCCAGCCAGCGACTCCAGCCAGCCCAGCGCGAGGTCGGTGATGACGTCCGTCGCGTACCCGGGCTCCGTGCGCAGCCCGCCCGCCGACCGGAACGTCGGGTCGAAGTACTCGCCCTGGTCGATCAGCACGTCCCAGTAGTCGAACCCCTGCGGGTCGTGGTCGCCGCCGTGGCCCATGTGCCACTTGCCCACCACCGCGGTGCGGTAGCCCGCGGCCCGCAGCTGCGAGACGAACGTCGGCTGGCCGGCGTCGATCGGTGTCGAGAGCGTCGTCACGCCGTTGACGTGGGAGTACGTGCCCGTGAGGATCGACGCGCGCGACGGGGTGCACAACGAGTTCGTCGCGTAGCACCGCTCCAGGCGCACCCCGTGCTCGCCGATCTCGTCGATCCGCGGCGTCGCGTTGACCACCGACCCGTACGCCCCGATCGCGTGCGCCGCGTGGTCGTCGGTCAGCACGAGGACGATGTTCGGGCGCCGGGTCATGACGCGACCTCGCCGGAGTACGTGGTCTCGTCGAGACCCGACTGGGTGGGGTCGTGGTCGACCTCGCCGACGTCGTACATGGTGGTCATCCAGTGGTAGAAGTTGTCGCCGCGCTCCCGGAGCACCTGGTACAGGCGCCGCATCATCCGACGGCGGACCTCCGCGCTCTCCGGGAGGTCGTAGACGTTGAGCAGCTCGTCGGGGTCGAGCTCGAGGTCGTACAGCTCGTTGGTCGAGTCGGGGTTGACGACGAGCTTGTACCGGTCGGTGCGCAGCATGCGCTGCGGGTACGGGAAGTGGTGCCCGTGGAACTCGCAGACGATGTCGTCGTCCCACGGCACGTCCGCGCCGCGCGCGAGCGGCAGCAGGCTGCGGGAGTCCACCGCCGGTGCGGGGTCGAGGCCCGCGAGCTCGAGGATCGTGGCGGTGCAGTCGAGCAGGCTGACGAACTCGGTGCGCACCTGCCCCGCCGGCCCGCCCGGCACGCGCAGCAGCCCCGCCGTGCGGTAGATGTCCTCGTACATCGCCGGGCCCTTGTCGTGCAGGCGGTGGGAGCCGGTGAACTCGCCGTGGTCGCTCGTGAAGAACACGGCCGTGTCGCCGGTCAGGCCCAGGCGCTCCAGCGCGTCCATCACGCGCCCGATCTCGTGGTCGATCATCGCGACGTAGCCCCAGTAGACGGCGATGAGCTTGCGCGTCGTCTCCAGCGGCATGGTGTCGAACGTCCAGTGCGCGCTGTAGTTCGCCTGCACCGGCGGCTTGCCGGCGAACGTCTCCGCGATCGACCTTGGCAGCTCCACGTCCGCCGGGTCGACCAGGTCGAAGTACTCGTCCGGCACCACGTAGGGCAGGTGCGGGCCGAAGAAGCTCAGCTCGAGGAAGAACGGCCTGGCGCCGCTGCGGAAGTCGTCGGCGTACCGCTCGAGCAGCTCGATCGTGCGGGTCGCGAGGTAGTGCTCGAACGTCGCCTCGAGCGGCTGGTGCAGGCGCGCCGCGAGCAGGTTGCCCGGCCCCCCGTTGGGCAGCGTGCCGCGCACGCGGTCGCTGATCTCGTACGGCGGGAGGCCCTTGTCGGCGAGGTACTTCAGGTAGTCGGGGTGCTCCACGGGGTTGTGCCAGCCGGGCAGGTCGGGGCCGTCGAACCCGAAGGCACCGGCGTCCTTCTCGGTGCCGGCGTGCCACTTGCCCACCAACCCCGTGTTGTAGCCCCGGGAGCGCAGCGCCTCGACGAACGTGAACGTGCCCTCGGCGACGTCCTCCAGGTACCCGACGTTGCGCTCGTGGTTCGCGAGCACGCGGTGGCGGAACGGCGCCTGACCCGTCAGCAGGCTGGCGCGGGCGGGCGTGCAGATGGCGGTCGGCGTGTACCAGCGGTCGAAGCGCGTGCCGGAGCGGGCGAGGTCGTCCAGCACCGGCGTCGCGGCCCGCGGGTTGCCGTAGGCGCCGAGGGTGTCCGCCCGGTGCTGATCGGTCATGAGGAACAGGACGTTGGTCGGCCCGTGGGTCGGCCGCGTCCGTTCCCCGGTCCGCGGCGCGCCCGGCGCGTCCGTCACGGGCGTCACTTCCCCGCCTCGAGGAACTGGTCGCCGGTGTAGAACTCGGCCGGGTCGACGGCCTCGGGCAGCTGGCCGGCCGCGACGAAGTAGTCCTCCATCCCCGACAGCCAGGTGTCGAACGTGCCGTCCTTGGTGTAGCCGTCGATCTCCTCCAGGCTCAGCACCTGCACGTTCTCGGCGTCCGCCTTCACGTCGGCCACCGGGAGGTCGTTGAACTCGGCGGTCAGCTCGATCGCCTCGTCCATGTGCTCGGCGCGGTAGTCGATCGCGTCGCGCAGCACGGCGAGCACCCGGTCGAGCTTCTCCGGGTCGTTCTCGACCACCTCGTTGCCCGCCACGAAGGCCGTGGGGAACGCCACGGTCTCCTCGAAGTCGGTGTTGTCCGCGATCTCCACGAGGTCCGGGACCTGCTTCTGCACGGTCGCCAGGGCCGGGTACCAGAACCCGGCGCCGTCGACCTTCCCGGACGACAGCGCCGCGACGATCGCCGACGGCTCCATCGGCACGATCTCCACGTCGTCCTTGGTCATCCCCGCCTCCTCGAGGGCCAGGGTGAGGATCATGTCGCCCGAGGTGCCCTCCGGGACGGCGACCTTCTTGCCGCGCAGGTCCTCGATCGACTCGATGCCCGGCTGCCCGACGACGCGGTCGGCCTGGCCGAGCGTGTTCATCGCGACGATCTTGGCCTGGCCCGACGCCGGCAGCCAGAACGCCCCCGGCCCGATGTACCCGAAGTCCAGGTCGCCCGTGCCGAGCGCCTGGATCTGCAGCGGGCCGTTGGTGAACGACGGCGTGGTCGCCTCCACGCCGTGCTTGGCCCACAGGCCCTGGTCCTCGGCGATCGCGAGCAGGCTGGTGCCGTTGAAGTCCGGGATGTAGCCGAAGCTCACCTCCACGGTCTCGGCGTCGGGGGAGCTGCCCGCCGTGTCCGAACCGGAGCAGGCGGCGGTGGCGGTGAGCGTGGCAGCCAGCAGCGCCGACAGGGCGACGGCGCGGCGGGCGGTTCGGTCAGGTCGCATGGGAGTGTCCTTCGTGGGTCAGGGCGTGGCTCAGGAGTGGGTCAGGGACGGGTGGCGGCGGGGGTCTGGTGGTACACGGAGCGCCACACGCGGTTGCGCAGCGCGGCGAACTCCGGGCTGAGACGCACCTCCTCGGTGCGGGGGTACGGCAGGTCGACGTCCACGACGTCGTAGATGCGCCCTGGGCGCGCGGCCATGACCACCACGCGGTTCGCGAGGAACACGGCCTCGTCGACGTCGTGGGTGATGAACATGACGGTGCGCTGCTCACGGCTCCAGGTGTCCAGGAGCTGCTCCTGCAGCGTCACCCGGGTGAGCGCGTCGAGCGCACCGAACGGCTCGTCCATGAGCAGGATCGACGGGTCGACGGCGTAGGCCCGCGCGATGGCGCACCGCTGCTTCATGCCGCCCGACAGCATCTTCGGCAGGGCGTCGGCGAACTGTCCGAGCCCGACGAGGTCGATGAAGTGCTCGGCCTTCTCGCGGCGCTCGGCCTTGCCCAGCCCGGCGACCTTGAGCCCGAACTCGATGTTCTTGCGCACGGTCAGCCACGGGAACAGCGCGTACTGCTGGAAGATCACGCCGCGCTCGGGCCCCGGGCCCGTGACGTCCGCGCCGTCCACGCGCGCGTGTCCCGACGTCGGGGTCTCCAGGCCGGCGAGAACGTTCATCAGCGTGGACTTGCCGCAGCCCGACGGGCCCACGACGGTCACGAACTCGTTGTCGGCGATGTCGAGGGAGACGTCGTCGAGCGCGACGAACTCCTCGTTCTTCAGCGCGAACGTCTTGCGCACGTGCTGCACGGAGATCTTCGCGGTGCCGCCCACGCCCTGCGTCGCGGCCGGTGTGGTCCGAGTCTGTGTGGTCCGGGTCATCAGCGTCGCTCCTGCCATCCGGTGAGCTTGGACTCCGCGAGCAGCAGCAGCCGATCCATGACCAGGCCGAGGATCCCGATGACGACGATGCCCACGAAGATCGTCGCGAGGTCGTAGTAGAGCTGCGCCTGCTGCATGCGGTAGCCGAGGCCGGCCTGGGCGGCCAGCAGCTCGGCGGCCACGAGGGTGGCCCACGACGAGCCGAGGCCGACGCGCATCCCGACGAGGATGAACGGCGTCGACGCCGGCACGACGACCCTCGCGAAGATCGTCCCGTCCTTGGCCCCGAGGACGGTCGCCGCGTTGATGAGCGTCCTGTCGACGCTCACCACGCCCTGGTACGTCGAGATGACGCATGCCAGGAAAGCCGCGAGGAAGATCACGAAGACCTTGGGCAGCTCGCCGATGCCCAGGAGCACCAGCACCAGCGGCAGCAGCGCCAGGGGCGGGATGGTGCGGAAGAACTGGATCCACGGCTCCAGGAGCCCGCGCGCCACCGAGTACCAGCCCATGAGGAAGCCCACGGGGATCGCGAGCGCCGAGCCGAGCAGGAATCCGGTCAGCACCCGCCCGAGGCTCGCGAGCACGTCCTGCGTGAGGGTGCCCGCCTGCCACAGCTCGACGGCCTTGCTCACCACCTCGGGCGGTGTGGGGAACTGGAACCCCGCGAGGGCGAGGACCCACCAGATCGCGATGCCGCCGACGATCGAGACGACGTTGAGCACGCGGACGGTGGTGCGGCGGGAGGCCCGCCGGCGCGGCCCGCCTGCTGCGCGCGGCGTCGGGGGGTCGCCGGTCCCGGGCACGGCGCCCGCGGCCCGCGGCCGGTCGGGGGACGGTCGGACGGTCGAAGCGGTCATCGTGCGCTCCTTCTCGACTGGTGGCCGGCGACGGCCTCGGGGGCGGCGTAGCCGGCGAGCAGGGGTGACTCGTGGAAGAGGGCGGCGAGCGCGCCGAGGGCGCCGCCGTGGTCGCCCAGCCGGCTCGCCCGCACGACGCGCGGGGTGTCCGTGGGCACGGAGTGCAGCTCGTAGCGCAGCGTGGCGGCGGCCTGCTCCACGAGCACGGGGGCCACGTGGGCGACCTCGCCGCCCACGACGACGTCCACGGGGTCGAGGACCATCGCCGCGGCGCCCAGCACCCGGCCGAGGGTCGTGCCCACCTCCCGCAGGACGGCCTCGACGACGGGGTCCGCCCGGTCGACGGCGACGGCGAGGTCACGCAGGTCGGTCAGCTCGACGCCGCGGTCGCGGCAGGTCGCGAGGATCGCCGGGACGGACGCGATCGTCTCCAGGCAGCCCCGCTTGCCGCACCGGCAGGTGACCCCGCCGGGGTCGGCGGTGACGTGGCCGAGCTCGCCGGAGAAGCCGCGCGCACCGCGGACCAGGCTGCCCGCGACGACGAGGCCGCCCCCGACGCCGTCGGACAGCCGCACGTAGATCAGGTCCGTGGGGCCGTCGGGCCGGGAGACGGCCTCGGCCAGGGCCGCGAGCCGCGTGTTGTTGTCGACGAACACGGGGGTGCCGAACCGGTCGGCGAAGGCGTCGTGCAGGCCGCCCGGTGTCGCGTGCCGGTGCCACGCCACCGGCGACCCGCCGGAGCTGTCGCCCGCGTAGGGCCCGGGCACGCCGATCCCCACCGCCTGGAGGGCGCCGAAGTGCAGGCCCTCCCGCGCGACGAGCCGGTCCACCAGCCCGAGCGCGAGCCCGATGCGGGTGGTCCACGACTCGTCGTCGTACGGCGCCGCGCCGGACGCGATGATCTCGTGCGACGCGTCGGCGACGGCCACGTGCACGCGCCGGTGGCCGAAGTCGACTCCGAGGAACTGCCCCGCCGCGGGGTCGAGCGCCAGCCGCTCCGCGGGGCGGCCGCTGCCGCTGCGGGTGGCGGCGTCGGTGTCGACGACCACGACGGCGCCCCGGCGCAGCAGGCTCGCGGCGATCTCGGACAGGGTGGTGCGGGACAGGCCGACCCGCCGGGCCAGCTCGGAGCGGCTCAGGGCCCCGCCGGCACGCAGCGCGGCGAGCACCCGCTCCTCGTGGGTGCGCCGCACCATCGCGTGCACCCCAGTCGTCATCGACATGCCGGCGACGCTACGAAGGCGCCATTTTTCCGTCAATGGACCGACAGAATCAGTTCTGCTCCCGTCCCGACCATTGGCAGAATCGCCTCCGGCCTCGCCCGACCGACGCACCGTCCTCGACATGGGCGCGACGCTAGGGCCGCCGGGATTCTTCCGGCCAGACCTCGGACGAATTCCCTATGAATTTCATCGGATATATACGAGATATCCACGGGCGAGATCCACCCACGAGCGAGCGACGACCGTGGTTGGATCCCGGTGTGCGTGCGATGACCTTCGACGAGTTCGGCGGCCCGGTGACGGTCCGCGACCTGCCCGACCCGGCCGCCCCACCGGGAGGCGTGGTCGTGACGGTGCACGCCAGCGGCCTGTGCCTGAGCGACTGGCACGCCTGGGCGGGGCACGACGACGACATCACCTCGCTCCCCCACGTGCCGGGGCACGAGCTGGCGGGCGTCGTCGCGGCGGTCGGGTCCGGCGTCGAGCGCTGGCAGGTCGGCGACCGCGTCACGTCGCCGTTCGTGTGCGGGTGCGGGCGGTGCGGGTGGTGCCGCTCGGGCCAGTCGCAGGTCTGCCCGGACCAGACGCAGCCCGGGTTCTCGCACGCGGGCTCCTTCGCCGAGCAGGTGGTGCTGCACGCCGCGGACACCAACCTCGTGGCGATCCCCGACGACGTCGACGACGCGACCGCGGCCAGCCTCGGGTGCCGGTTCGCGACCGCCTACCGCGCCGTCGCCGGCCGGGCGCGGGTGCGGGCGGGCGAGCAGGTCGTCGTCGTGGGCGCCGGCGGCGTCGGGCTCAGCGCGGTGATGGTCGCCGCCGCCCTCGGCGCGCACGTCGTCGCCGTCGACCGGTACGACGGCGCGCTCGAGGCCGCGCGCCGGGCGGGGGCCGAGCAGACCGTGCTCGCCCGCGACGGGCTCGACCTGCCGGCCGTCGTGCACGAGGTCACCGGCGGCGGCGCCCACGTCAGCGTCGACGCCGTGGGCAGCGAGCGCACCTGCGCGGACGCGGTGCTCAGCCTCCGGCGCCGGGGCCGGCACGTCCAGGTCGGGCTGCTCCCGCCGGTCGGCGGGCACCCCCGCGTGCCGATGGCCCGCGTCATCGGCTGGGAGCTGGACGTGCTCGGCAGCCACGGCATGGCCGCCGCCGACTACCCGGACCTGCTCGCGCTCGTCGGGGCGGGCACGCTGCGCCTCCGGGACCTCCTCGACCGGGTCGTCGGGCTCGCCGAGGGCGCCCGTCTGCTGCCCGGTCTGCACGACACGCCGCGCGCCGGGATGGTCGTCGTCGACCCGCGGCGCTGAGGCCGCTCCGGCGCTGCTCGTGTCCGGGCGCCGGCCACGCCGGGGTGGCGCACCCCACGCCCGGCGGCCCGGCCGGGTGCGCGCCGAGCGGCTAGAGTGGCCTTCGGCCAGTGTTCCCGGGCCCGTGGCCCGGGCCAGCGCGAGCGATCACGAGAGACGGGGAGGTGCACGCACATGACACGTAGCGAGCCTCCCAGTAGTCCCGTCCGCGACTGACGGCCGCTCGCCCTTTCCCGGCGAGCCCGCGCACCCGGGACAGCTCACGCGCCGTCCCCGCGCCCCTTTCTCCGCGCCGCACGACGGCGCGCCCCGCCGCAGTCGCGGGACCGACGCGCGCAGCCCACCCGTCCTGCAGCCCTGCATGCCCGCATGCACCGGAGGTCCCCATGGCCGTCACGACCACGTCCCGCACCCTGCGCAACCGCCCCCTGCTCGGCGCGCTGCGCACCCGCCGCACCGGCTCCCCCGGTTCGGAGAACCCGGCGTCGCACGCCGACGTCGCCCGACCCGAGGCCCCGGCCCGCCGCACGTCCGTCGTCGAGTCCGCTCTCTACGACGCGGACGGCCGGCGCGTCGCGAGCCACACCCGCCTGGCCGACACCTTCCGCGAGCTGCGCTCCCGACCTGGGGGCATGGCCTGGATCGGGCTCGAGCGACCCGACGAGACCGAGCTCGCGACGCTCGCGCGCGAGTTCGACCTGCACCCGCTCGTCGTCGAGGACGCGATCGTCGCCCACCAGCGCCCGAAGATCGAGCGGTACGGCGACACCCTCTTCGTCGTCCTGCACGCCGCCCGCTACGTGGACGCCACCGAGCAGGTCGAGTTCTCCGAGCTGCACGTCTTCGTCGGCCCCGACTTCGTCGTGACCGTCCGCCACGGCGCCTGCCCGGACCTCGCGGCCGTGCGCACCCACCTCGAGGCGCACCCCGCGCTCCTGGCCCGCGGGCCGGAGTCCGTGCTGTACGCGATCATGGACCGCGTCGTCGACGACTACCTGCCGGTCGTGACCGGCCTCGACGCCGACGTCGACGAGATCGAGTCCGAGGTCTTCGGCGGCGACGCCCGCGTGTCCCGGCGCATCTACGAGCTGTCCCGCGAGGTCGTGGAGTTCCAGCGCGCCGTGCGCCCGCTGCAGCGGGTGTGCGGGTCGCTGGCCAAGGGCGCCGAGAAGTACGGCGTCACCGAGGACCTGCAGACCTACCTGCGCGACGTCGCCGACCATCTCACCGAGGTCGCCGACCGGGTCGAGTCGTTCCGGGCCGCGCTGCGCGACATCCTCACCGTCAACGCGACCCTGGTCGCGCAGCGGCAGAACGAGGAGATGAAGCACCTCACCGAGGTGAGCATCCGCCAGGGCGAGGAGGTCAAGAAGATCTCGGGCTGGGCCGCCATCCTGTTCGCCCCCACGCTGGTGGGCACGATCTACGGGATGAACTTCGACGTCATGCCCGAGACCCACTGGTCGTGGGGATACCCGGCGGCCCTGGTGGGCATGCTCGCGGTGAGCGTCGCGCTGTTCGCCGTCTTCCGCGCCAAGCGCTGGATCTGACCGGCCCGGGGCATTTGACCGGGCGGGGCGGCGGGCTGCGCCAGTAAGGTCTCCGGGTGACCTCAGCACCGGCGTCCGCGCCCCCCGCCTCGCCCGGCTCGACGCCCGCGATCCGCACGCTGCTCGCGCTCGCCGCCGCCGTGGTCGTGCTCGCGGGCGTCCACCTGATGGCCGACGTGCTGGCGCCCGTGTTCCTGGCGGCCGTGATCGTCATCATCTGCCACCCCGTGCGCCGTCCGCTCGAGGAGCGCGGCTGGCCGCGCTGGGTGGCGACGACCGCCGTCGTCGTCGTCGCGTACCTCATCCTCGCGGCGCTGCTCGCCATGCTCGTCTTCGCGGGCTTCCAGTTCGCGGGCCTCGTGCAGAACTACTTCTCCCAGCTGGAGCGCTCGGTCAACGAGATCGCCCAGCAGCTGTCCGCGCTCGGGCTCGACGCCCAGATCACCGAGGCCGCGACATCGGCGCTCGAGCCCTCCCGGCTGCTCTCCGTCGCGGGCAGCGTCAGCGGCATGGTGCTGGGGATCGCCACCGCGTTCTTCTTCGTCCTCGCGTACGCCATCTTCATGGCCGCCGACGCCGCCCGGTACGCGACCGCGTCGCGCTACTTCGGCAGCACCCACGCGGGCCAGATCGACCGCGCGACGCGGTTCAGCACCGGCGTGCGGCGCTACTTCGTCGTGAACGCGTCGTTCGGCGCGGTCGTCGCCGTCGTCGACGGCGTCGCCCTCGGCCTGCTGGGCGTGCCCGCGCCCGTGGTGTGGGCCATCCTCGCGTTCGTCACGAACTTCGTGCCCAACATCGGCTTCATCCTGGGCCTGGTCCCGCCCGCGATCATGGCGTTCGTCGTGGGCGGCTGGCCGCTCGCGCTCGCCGTCGTGGCGGTCTACTGCGTCGTGAACGTCGTGCTGCAGGTGCTCGTGCAGCCGAAGTTCGTCTCCGACGCCGTGAGCCTCAGCCTCACCCTGAGCTTCATGTCGGTCGTGTTCTGGACGTTCGTCATCGGGCCGCTCGGTGCGATCCTCGCGATCCCGCTGACCCTGCTCGTCCGCGCCCTCGTGCTCGAGGGCGACCCGCGCACCGCCTGGCTGCGCTGGCTGTCCGGCGACGTCGTCGACCCCGACGACGAGCCGGGCCCCGCGCCCGCCCGGGGCTCCGCGGCGCGGTCCGTCGCCGTCCAGGATCCTGACGAGGCGGACACGACGGCGGACACGACGGCGAGCACCGACACGGGCACCGCCGCAGACGCGGACGAGCCCGCGGTCCCCGCCGGCGGCGACGACCGCACCCCCACGACATAGCGACCACAGCCGGCGAGACGCGGCCGTCAGCGCGTGAGCCGCCCGCGGACCTCTCCCCCGCGGCTCTCTGGCTACCCTCGGTGCATGACCGCCTCCCCTTCCTCGCACCCGGCCGTCCGGAGGGTGCGCGCCGCCCTGGACGCCCACGGGGCCACCGGCGAGATCCGGTGGCTCGACGACGCCGTGACGACGGCCGCGCTGGCCGCCGAGTCGCTCGGCGTGCCGGTCGGCGCGATCGCGAACTCGCTGGTCTTCACGCTGGGCGACGAACCCGTGCTGGTGCTGACCAGCGGCGCGCACCGCGTCGACACGGACTTCCTGGGCGCGCGGCTCGGCGGCACCCTGGGGCGCGCGAGCAAGGAGACCGTGCGCGACGCCACCGGTCAGGTGATCGGCGGCGTCGCGCCCGTGGGTCATCCGGCGCCGGTGCGGACGTACGTGGACACCGCGCTCGCGGACCACGCCGTCGTGTGGGCGGCCGCGGGCCACGCGAGGACGGTCTTCCCGACGACGTTCGACGAGCTGACGCGCCTCACGGGCGGCACGCCCGTCGCGGTCGAGCCGCCCGCCGCCCGACCCGGCGGCTGACCCGGCTGCTGACCCGGCTGCCGGCCCCGCGGCTCAGTAGCCGAGCGTGTCGAGCGCGGCGTCGGCCATCGCGGCCTCGCCGCGCGCGTTCGGGTGCACCGGCACGACGTTGGTGCCGAAGAGCAGCGGCTCGACCCACCGCTCGGCCGCGGGCGCGCACGCGTCCCGGCCCTCGCTCCGCTGCGCCAGGTCGACGAACGTCGCACCGGTGTCGTGGGCCGCGCGCTCGATCACCCCGTTGAGGGTGGCCTGCAGGTGGCGCAGGTAGGGGATGTCGCCGCGCGCGATCGGCAGCTTCGCGAAGCACCCGTCCTGCGCCGGGACGATCCACGGGTAGCCGAGGATCGCGACCCGGGCGCCGGGCGCGCGGTCCCGGACGTCCTGCAGGGCCTGCCTGACGGCGGGATACGTGCTCTCGGTGACCTGCCTGGTGAAGTGGTCGCCGTACGTCCGCTCGCACGGGTTCCCGCGGCCGGCCGTGAGCGCGCCCGCCGAGCCGCAGGCGAGGATCGCCCCGATGAACGTGCTGTTGTCGTTGCCCCCGATGGTGAGGGTCACCAGGTCCGTCTCGGCGCTCAGCGCGTCCAGCTGGGCGGGGACCCGCGGGTACTGCGCCTCGGTGAGGTGCGAGGTCTGCGCCGCCCCGCACGTGACGTCGGTGAGGTCGGCGCCGAGGTCGTCGGCCACGATCTTCGGGTAGTTCACCGTGGTGCGGAGACAGGCGACCCGGGCGTCCGGGTCGAGCGGCAGGATGCCGGAACCCGCCGAGTACGAGTCGCCGAGGGCGACATAGTCGATCGGCGGAGGCGCCGCCTGGGCCGCCGGGGCGAGCCCCGCGGTCATGGCGAGCCCTGCGGCGAGCGACATGGCGGCGGTGGTCAAGGCCCGACGGTGTCGACGTGCTGCGTGCATGAGACAACTCCCTCGTTGCTTCTTGCGTGCAAGGTGACTGGCGTACTGCGATGGACGCCGAGACCGAGTATCACCGCGTGCGACGCAGTCCACCACCGGGCACGCCGGCGCAGCCGGTATCACGAGCCCCCCGGCGCGCGGGCGGGCCGCCCGCCGCCTAGCGTGGGAGCGACCCTCCACCGGAGACCACGGGAGCGTGCCATGGCACACGGAGACATCACGCACATCGACATCCCGGTCGCCGACCTCGAGGCGGCACGGTCCTTCTACGCGGGGGTGTTCGGCTGGGAGATCGCCGCGCCGCCCGGGTTCGAGGACTACCCGATGTGGCGGGCACCGAACCAGGTCAGCGGTGGCGGCCTCGCGCCCCGCTCCGACGGCTTCACCAGTCCGCGCAGCTACGTCGAGGTCGACTCGATCGACGACACGCTCGCCAAGGTGACCGAGCTCGGCGGGACCGTCGCGCGGCCCAGGTCGGAGATCAGCCCGACCAGCTGGTGGGCCGTCTTCCGGGACGCGGACGGCAACGAGATCGGCCTCTACGAAGGGGTCACCGACGCCGGGTGACGGCGGTGACCACGGCGCCGGACCGTGATCAGCCGGCGAGCACGACCCAGCCGTCGGGGTCGCCGTCCCGGCGCGGACGGAGGCCGTCGGGTGCGGGCCACGGCAGCTCGAAGCGCTCCACCGGCGCGTCGATGGCGCCGAAGTCGTCGGTCTGCACCACCACCCGGTCGGGCGTGACCTCCACGAGCCGGACCCGCAGCGGCTCGTCGTCGTCGCGCTCGAGCATCCACGCGTCCGCCATCCAGGACAGCCCGGTCTCCTCGAGCGCCTCCTCCGCGACGGCCCAGTCGACGGGTCCCGTGAGCGCGCGCCCGAGCAGCGACACGGCGACCCAGTCGTCGCCGTCGGGGCGGATCCACCCCACGGGCTCGCGGTCGTCGGGCCGTCGGTGCTCGATCCAGTCGGCGGGAAGCATGGTCGCACCGTAGGCGAGCCCCGCCGGGACAGCGAGCCCATTCCGGTACCGGCACGGACCCGGAGCTACCTGGGCGTGCCGGCCGCCCGGCCGTCGGCGAACCCGCGGGCGTAGGCCTCGGCGCTGCCCTCCCGGAAGAGGTCGTCGGCGCTGGGGCGGACCAGGGCACGCGCGCCCTCGGCGTCCGGGCCGTCGCCCGCCGGCACGTACCGGCCCACGCCGCGCACCACGGCGACCGGCCGCCCGGCCGTCTTGCCGCGCACCAGCTCCGACGCCGCGGCGATCTCGTCCGCGAGGGCCGTCACCGTGACGGAGATCGGCCGGCCGTGGGCGTCGACACCTCCGCGCAGGTCGTCGACGACGGCGACGCCGGCGGCGCCGATCGCGATGTCGGTCAGTCCGTCCCGCCACGGCCGGCCGGCCGTGTCGGTGACCAGCACGCCGAGGCGGTCGAGACCGAACCGCGCCCGGAGCGCGGCCCGCAGGCCGCGCGCCGACGCGTCCGGGTCCACCGGCAGCAGCAGCACCGTGCCGTCGGGGGTGTTCGACTCGTCGACGCCGGCGGCCGCCATCACCAGGCCGAGCCGGTTCTCCACGATCCGCAGGGGCGAGAGCCCGTCGGGGCGCTCCCGCGTCGCGACGACCCGCACCGTCTCGTCCGTGATCGCCTGCTCCCGGTCGGCCGCCTGGACGACGCGCCCCTCTGCCTTGGACACGACCTTGGACGTGACGACGACGACGTCGCCGTCGCGCAGGGGGTCGCCCGACGCCCGGGCGTCCGCCGCGAGCAGGTCGCCGACGAGGGCCGCGAGGTCGTCCCCGGGGCGCACCTCCGGGAACCCGTCGGGCGCCCACACCGCGAGCCGGTCACCGGGGGCGGCGTCCGCGAGGCTCCCGCTCACCGGACCAGCTTCGGCAGCACCTCGCGACCGAAGACCTCGATCCACTCCTTCTGGTTGCGCCCCACGTTGTGCAGGTAGATACGGTCGAAGCCCAGGTCGACGTACCGCTGGATGGCCTCGCGGTGCGCGTCCGGGTCGGCGGAGATCACCATCCGCCCCTCGAAGTCCTCGGGGCGCACCAGCTTGGCCATCTGGGCGAAGTCGTGCGGCGAGCGGATGTCGGCCTTGGGGAACTTCATGCCGCCATTGGGCCACTCGGTCATCGCGTTCGCGAGCGCCTCGGAGTCGGTGGGCGCCCACGACATGTGCACCTGCAGCACCTTCGGCATGCCCTGCGGGTCACGACCCGACTCGCGCACACCGTCGTCGAACTTGCCGAAGAGCATCTCGATCTTCTCGAGCGGCGCGCCGACCGTGATGAGACCGTCGGCGTGCTTGCCGGCACGCTTCGCGGTGATCGGCCCGGCCGTCGCGACGAGGATCTCCGGCGCGACCTGGGGCATCGTCCACAGCCGCGTGGACTCCATCTTGTAGTACTGGCCGGAGTGCTTGACGTCCTTGCCGTCGATGCCCGACGCGAACAGCTTCTTGATGATGTCGATGGCCTCGAACATGCGGTTGATCCGCTCCGGCGCCTCGGGCCAGTAGCCCGCGACGACGTGCTCGTTCAGCGCCTCGCCCGAGCCGAGGCCCAGCCAGTGCCGCCCGGGGTACATCGCGGCCAGGGTCGCCGAGGCCTGCGCCACCATCGCCGGGTGCCACCGGAAGGTGGGCGCGGTGACGCCCGGGCCGAGGTCGCCCCGGGTGCGCTCGCCGAGCGCGGACAGGACGTTCCAGACGAACGCGGCCTCGCCCTGCTGCGGTACCCAGGGCTGGAAGTGGTCGGCCGCCATCACGCCCGAGAAGCCGTGCTCCTCGGCGTACGCGGAGAGGTCGACGACCTCGGACGGGTGGAACTGCTCGAGCATCGCGGCATAGCCGATGGTGAGACCGGAAGGCATGCTCCGACCCTATCCCCGGCCTGCGGCGTGATACCTGCTACCGGCCGACATCGCTCGCGCCGGCGAGGCGCTTGGCGAAGAAGTGCTCCGCGTAGGGGTTGTCGTTGTACCGCCCCACGTGCCGGTACCCCGCCCGCTCGTACATCGCGAGCGCCTCGGTGAGGCTGCCGTTCGTGTCGAGCCGGACGACGTCGTGTCCCAGGTCGCGGCAGACGCCCTCGATGTGGCGCAGCAGCCGGGACCCCAGGCCGGCGCCGCGCCAGGCGGGGTGCACCCACATCCGCTTGATCTCGCCGGCGCCGTCGTCGAGCGCCTGCACTCCCCCGCACGCCACGGGTGCGCCGTCGCACGTGGCGACGACGAACGCCCCGGACGGCGGTCGCAGCCGGTCGGCGCCCGCGGCGAGGTCGCCGGCGTCGAGCCGCCGCAGCAGCCTGCTGAGGTACCCGGAGTCCAGCCCCAGGCGCTCCCGCAGGTCGCGGGCGGTGCCCGCCGCGTGCCGATATCGAACAGCGACCGCGCCGTGCCCAGCGGCATCCCGGTGCCGAGGAAGGAGTCGTCGAGCGCGCCCACGCGCTGCGTGTCGCTGCGGTTGAACCGCCGGACGACGGCGACGTGCCCCTCGCCCGGCCCTTCGTCCGCCCGCTCGTCCCCGCTCGGGTCCCACCAGGTCGCGCGCGGACCGACCGCTTCGACCGGCGGCGCGAATCTGGGAGAATGGCCGACCATGAGCGACTTCCCGACCCACGAGGCGCCGACCGCGCCCGCGCAGCCCGCCGCAGCGACCCCTCCGACCGGCAGCAGCGTTGCTCAGGTAGCCGGCGACGTCGTACGCGCGGTGGTCCGGGAGGTCCCCGACAAGGTGAGCACCGACGGGCTCGAGGAGCGGTTCGACGAGCGCTGGTCCGCCGAGGGCACGTACGCCTTCGACCGCTCCGCCACCCGCGAGCAGGTGTACTCGATCGACACCCCGCCGCCGACGGTCTCCGGCTCCCTGCACGTGGGCCACGTCTTCAGCTACACCCACACGGACACGGTCGCCCGCTTCTGGCGCATGCGCGGCAAGGAGGTCTTCTACCCCATGGGGTGGGACGACAACGGCCTGCCCACCGAGCGCCGCGTGCAGAACTACTTCGGCGTGCGCTGCGACCCGTCGCTCCCTTACGTCGAGGGCTTCGAGCCGCCGCACCAGGGCACCGACGGCAAGAACGTGAAGCCCGCCGACCAGGTGCCGGTGAGCCGGCGCAACTTCATCGAGCTGTGCGAGCGGCTCACCACGGACGACGAGCGCCAGTTCGAGGCGCTGTGGCGCCGGCTCGGGCTGTCCGTCGACTGGGCGCAGAACTACCAGACCATCGACGCCACCTCCCGTGCCGCGTCGCAGCGCGCCTTCCTGCGCAACCTCGCCCGCGGCGAGGCCTACCAGGCCGAGGCTCCCGGGCTGTGGGACGTCACGTTCCAGACCGCCGTGGCCCAGGCCGAGCTCGAGGCCCGCGAGTACCCGGGCTTCTACCACCGGGTGGCGTTCCACCGGCCCGACGGCAGCCCTCTGCACATCGAGACCACGCGGCCGGAGCTCATCCCCGCGGTGGTCGCCCTCATCGCCCACCCCGACGACGAGCGGTACCAGGACCTCTTCGGCACCACGGTCACCTCCCCCCTGTTCGGCGTGGAGGTCCCGGTGCTCGCGCACCCCGCCGCCGCGATGGACAAGGGCGCCGGCATCGCGATGTGCTGCACGTTCGGCGACCTCACCGACGTCCAGTGGTGGCGCGAGCTGCAGCTCGCCACCCGCTCCGTCATCCAGCGCGACGGCCGCCTGAGCCGCGAGACCCCCGCGTGGATCGCGGACGGCCCCGGTGAGGACCTGTACACGCAGGAGCTGGCGGGCAAGACGGCGTTCTCCGCCCGCACGGCCGTCGTCGACGCGCTGCGCGCCTCCGGCGACCTGGACGGCGAGCCCGTCAAGACCCAGCGCATGACGAACTTCTACGAGAAGGGCGACAAGCCCCTCGAGATCGTCACCTCCCGCCAGTGGTACATCCGCAACGGCGGCCGGGACTGGTCGGAGCGCAACCTCAAGGCCGAGCTGCTCGCCCGCGGCAAGGAGCTCGACTTCCACCCGGACTTCATGCGGGTGCGCTACGAGAACTGGGTGAACGGCCTCAACGGCGACTGGCTCATCTCGCGCCAGCGGTTCTTCGGCGTGGCCGTGCCCCTGTGGTACCCCCTGGACGACGCGGGCGAGGTCGACCACGACCACCCGATCGTGCCGTCGGAGGCCGAGCTGCCGATCGACCCGACCTCGCAGGCGCCCGCCGGCTACGACGAGGCGCAGCGCGGGCAGCCGGGCGGCTTCGTCGGCGACGCGGACGTCATGGACACCTGGGCGACGTCGTCCCTGTCGCCGCTCATCGTGTCCGGCTGGGAGCGCGACCCGGACCTCTTCGACCGCGTCTACCCGATGGACCTCCGCCCGCAGGGCCAGGACATCATCCGCACCTGGCTGTTCTCCACCGTCGTGCGCTCGCACCTGGAGAAGGACGTCCTGCCGTGGAAGCACGCGGCCATCAGCGGCTGGATCCTCGACCCCGACCGCAAGAAGATGTCGAAGTCCAAGGGCAACGTCGTCACGCCGATGGACCTGCTCGTCGAGCACGGGGCGGACGCCGTGCGCTACTGGGCGGCGGCGGCCCGCCTCGGCACGGACGCGGCCTTCGAGGTCGGCCAGATGAAGATCGGCCGGCGCCTGGCGATCAAGGTCCTCAACGCGTCCAAGTTCGCGCTGACCTTCGGCGTCGACCCGGAGACGGGCACGGGCGAGATCGTCCTCGACCCGGCGCGGGTGACCGTCGACCTCGACCGCGCGATGCTCGCCGGCCTCGCCACGGTCGTCGAGCAGGCCACCGAGGCGTTCGAGGCCTACGACCACACCCGGGCCCTCGAGGTCACCGAGACGTACTTCTGGACGTTCTGCGACGACTACCTCGAGCTGGTCAAGGACCGGGCGTACGCCGGGGCGGCGGGCGCCGAGCTGGCGGACGAGACCGTGAGCGCGCGCACCGCGCTCGCGCTCGCCCTCGACGTGATGCTCCGGCTGCTGGCGCCGTTCCTCCCGTTCGCGACCGAGGAGGTCTGGTCGTGGTGGCGCACCGGCTCGGTGCACCGCGCCGCGTGGCCGTCGGCCGAGCCGCTGCGCTCCGCCGCAGGCGACGCCGACCCCGCCCAGCTCGCCGGGGCCGGGCACGCGCTCGCCGCGCTGCGCAAGATCAAGTCCGAGGCGAAGGTGTCCATGCGCACCCCGGTCCTCGAGGCCACGATGGCGGTCCCCGCCACGCTGCTGGCCGGCGTGCGCGGCGCCCTCGACGACGTCAAGGGCGCCGGGCGCGTGACCGGGCCGCTCGAGCTGGTCGAGGCCACGGAGGGTCAGGGCAACACGGACGTGCAGGGCGGCATCGTCGTCACCGCGTCCGAGCTCGGCGAGCCCCCGGCCCGCAAGCCGAAGGCCTGACGACCAGCCTGACGACCAGCCTGACGACCAGGACGCAGCGCCCTCCCACGGCCGGCCGTGGGAGGGCGCTGCGTCTCGGCGGCGAGCCGTGCTATCGCGGGGTCGTGAAGCGCTCGCTGTCGCCGCTCATCGTGGCGGCGACCTCGCGCGGCGTCGCGCCGTCGTGCCAGCGCAACGTCGCACCCACGCCGTCGACGAGGTCGACGGACCCCTCCGGGGCGAAGGTCAGTCCGGCGTCCTGCGCGATCGCCGCGCGCAGCAGCGCCGACGACGCGGGCAGCTCCTCGAGGCCGGCCGTCACCCCGAGCGACTCCAGGTCCGTCCGGGTGCTGGCGACGTGCATCGGGTCGGGCCCGATCCACAGCCGCCGCCCGCCGAGCAGACCGTCGAGACGGCTGGTGTCGCCGTTGCCCGCGCCCGCGGCCACGAGCGCCGCCCCGGCGTCCGTCGCGAGCTGCTCGGCCAGCACCAGCTCCTTGACCTGCCCGCGGGACAGGACCGCGACGACGTCGTCCACGGAGCTCACGGCCCCTTCCTCGCGCCCCTGGTCCTGGCGGTACTCGGAGAGCGTCACCTCGCGGCGGCGCTCGCGGAACGAGTCGAGCGTGTCCTCGACGGCCGCGGCGAACGCGGCGGCGTGCACCCCCGCGCCACGGCCGCCGCCGGGCACCTCGACCGTCCTGCGCGAGGTCTCCTGACCCAGCGCGGCACGGACGGCCTTCACCGCCCGCACGTCGCCCGTGAGCAGCACGACCTCCGGCCGCGCCTCGCCGACGCGACGGTCGGTCTCCGCGGCCACGGCGGCCGCGTTGCGCTCCCACGTGTCCTCGGCCCGCGACTCGATGGTCGCGCGCTTCGTCCCGGGGCTCGACGCCTTGCTGACCTCGTCGTGCGGCGCGGTGTAGGTCTCGCGACCGCCGGTGGCGCGGCCACCGGCGTCACAGCACCAGTAGTCGGCGCCGGCCCGGTCCACGGCCACGCAGAGGGCGTCGACCGCCTCGTCCGCCGCGAGCGCCGCCTGCAGCAGCGCCGGGACCGGGAACCAGACGGCGGTGGCGGCGGCGGGCGGGTTGCGCAGCACCCGGTCGACGAGGACGCCGTCGGCGTCGGCGATGAGCACCCTGCCCCGGACGCCGGCCTCCCAGGTGGGCCGGAGCACGGCCTCCTCGAGGTCGTCGAGCACGCGACCCGGCGCCCCCTGTCGATCGAGCGTCCGCCGGGCGGCCCGCCAGCGGTTCGCGACGTCCTTGTCGCCGGCCGTGGCCGAGGGCGTCGCGTCCAGGTACACCGTCGCGAACGGGCCGGGTCGTCCGACGAGGGGCTTGAGCCAGTCGATCTTCATGCGGTGGTCCCCCTTGGGATCGGCGTCGGCTGTGCCCTCCAGCCTGCGACGGATCCCCCGCGGGCGCCACCCTGGGCGGCCCCTCAGACCTCACCCCTTCAAGAGTAGGTGTCCAGGGGCGGCAGCTCGCCCTTGCGCCGCCCGGCGGCGTGCTCGGCGGCGATGCGCTCGTGGTGCCGGATGACCTCGGAGACGATGAAGTTGCGGAACTGCTCGGCGAACTCAGGGTCCAGCCCGGCGCCCTGCGCGACGGCCTTCAGCCGGTCGATCTGCTGGCGGTCGCGGGTGGGGTCGGCCGGCGGGAGGCCGCCGACCGCCTTCAGCTCGCCGACGCGCTGCGTCATCTTGAACCGCTCGGCGAGCAGGTGGACGAGCGCGGAGTCGATGTTGTCGATGCTGGCCCGCAGGCCGAGGATCTCGGACGGCATCGGCCGTGCGGCAGCCTCGGCAGGGCGCGCGGCGTCGGCGGGGTTCTCGGGCATGCCTCCGATCCTACGAGCCCGCAGGTGCCGTCCGCGCACGAGGTGCGTGTAAGGTCCCTCTTCGGCCTCGTCAGGAGGCCCCGGAGGCGCCCCGTCGGGTGACCGCCCCGGACGAGCAAGCAGCACGGAGAAGAGCGGATGAGCCTCGCCACGACGCCGAGCCTCGTGGACGTCCCCGAGGACGTGAGCATCAACACCCTCCTGGCGGACCGCGTCACGCGCGCCGGCGACGCGACGCTGATCGAGCGGCGGGTGCGGGCGGACGGCCCCTGGGAGCCGGTCACGGCGGGTGAGTTCGACCACGACGTGCTCACCGTGGCGCGGGGACTCGTCGCGCGCGGCGTGGCGGTGGGCGACCGGGTCGCCATCATGTCGCGCACCCGCTACGAGTGGACCCTGCTGGACTTCGCCCTGTGGGCGGTCGGCGCCGTGCCCGTGCCCGTCTACGAGACGTCGTCACCCGAGCAGGTGCGCTGGATCCTGTCCGACGGCGGGGTGCGCCTCGCGATCGTCGAGACGCACGCCCACGCCGACGCCGTGCGCCAGGTCCGCGACGAGCTGCCCGACCTCGAGGAGGTGCTGGTCATCACGGCCGGCGCCGTCACCGACCTGCGGGCCGCCGCGGGACCGGTCGCGACCCGCGACGTGCTCGCCCGTCGCGACGCCGTGCGCCGCGACGACCTGGCGACGATCGTCTACACCTCCGGCTCGACGGGCCGCCCCAAGGGCGCCGAGCTCACCCACGGCAACTTCGCGCACCTGGCCCTCAACGCCCGGCTCGCGCTGCCCGAGCTGCTCGAGGACGGCAGCCCCCGCACGGTGCTCTTCCTCCCGCTGGCGCACGTCTTCGCCCGGCTCATCCAGGTGGCGGTCGTGGGCAGCAGCGCCGTGCTCGGGCACCTGCCCGACGTCAAGACCCTCGTGGCGGACCTCGGCACGTTCCGGCCCACGTTCCTCCTCGCGGTGCCGCGGGTGTTCGAGAAGGTCTACAACTCCGCCGAGCAGCGGGCGGGCACCGGCCTGCGACGGCGCGTGTTCGGCTGGGCGGCGCAGGTGGCGGGCGCGTACTCCCGCGCCCTGGACGACGGCCGGGTGCCGGCCGGGCTGCGGGCGCGGCGCGCCGTCGCCGACCGCCTCGTGCTGCGCACCCTCCGCGCCGCGATGGGCGGCCGCCTGCGGTACGCGATCTCCGGCGGCGCGCCGCTCGGCGAGCGGCTCGGGCACTTCTTCCGCGGCGCCGGGCTCGTCGTCCTGGAGGGGTACGGCCTCACCGAGACGACCGCGCCCACGGCGGTCAACCTGCCGTCCGACCTGCAGGTCGGCACCGTCGGCCCGCCGTTCCCCGGCACGCAGGTCAGGGTGGACGACGACGGCGAGGTGTTCGTCTCCGGGCCGCACGTGTTCCGTGGGTACCGCGGCCGGCCGGACCTCACCGCCGAGGCGCTGACCGACGGCTGGTTCCGCACGGGCGACGTCGGCGTGCTGACCGGCGGGCACCTGCGGATCACGGGCCGCACCAAGGAGATCATCGTGACGGCCGGGGGCAAGAACGTCGCCCCGGCACCGCTGGAGGACCGGCTGCGGGCGCACCCGATCCTGTCGCAGGTGGTGGTGGTGGGCGAGGGCCGCCCGTTCGTCGGGGCCCTCGTGACGCTGGACGCCGAGATGCTCCCCGGCTGGCTCGCGACGCAGGGGCTGCCCCCGATGTCGGCGGCCGCCGCCCGCACCGACGGGCGCGTCCTCGCGGCGCTCGACGCCGCCGTCGAGGAGGCGAACGGCTCGGTGTCCCGGGCCGAGTCGATCCGCAGGATCCGGGTGCTCGAGGGCGACTTCTCCGAGGCGAACGGCTACCTCACGCCGTCGCTCAAGGTCCGGCGCGACGCGGTCGTGACCGACTTCGCGGACGACATCGACGCCCTGTACGAGCGGTAGCCGGTCCGGAGACCGGCCGACGTCCGGGGCCCGCGCGGGGCCGGACGTCGGACGGTCAGGCGCTCTTCTCGCGCGGGGCGCGGCGGCGCACCGGGGACGTGCGCGGCACGATCGTCGGGTTGACGTTCTCCAGCACGACCTCCCGGGTGACGACCACCCGCTCCACGTCGTCGCGGCTGGGCACGTCGAACATCACCTGCTGGAGGACCTCTTCCATGATGGCGCGCAGCCCGCGCGCCCCCGTGCCCCGCAGCAGCGCCTGCTCCGCGATCGCGTCGACCGCGTCGGGCTCGAACTCCAGCTCGACCCCGTCGATCTCGAACATCCGCTGGAACTGCTTGACCAGCGCGTTGCGCGGCTCGGTGAGGATGCGCACGAGCGCCTCCCGGTCGAGCGGCGAGACCGCCGCCAGGACCGGCAGCCGGCCGATGAACTCGGGGATCAGCCCGTACTTCTGCAGGTCCTCGGGCCGCGTCTCGGCGAAGAGGTCGTCGTCGGCCACGCTCTCCATGGGGGCGGCGAAGCCGATGCCGCGCTTGCGCGCGCGCGACGCCACGATGTCCTCCAGGCCGGCGAACGCCCCCGCGACGATGAACAGCACGTTCGTGGTGTCGATCTGGATGAACTCCTGGTGCGGGTGCTTGCGCCCGCCCTGCGGGGGCACCGACGCCGTCGTGCCCTCGATGATCTTCAGCAGCGCCTGCTGCACGCCCTCGCCGGACACGTCGCGCGTGATCGACGGGTTCTCCGCCTTGCGGGCCACCTTGTCGACCTCGTCGATGTAGATGATGCCCGTCTCGGCCTTCTTGACGTCGTAGTCGGCCGCCTGGATGAGCTTGAGGAGGATGTTCTCCACGTCCTCGCCCACGTAGCCCGCCTCGGTGAGGGCCGTGGCGTCCGCGATGGCGAACGGGACGTTGAGCATCTTGGCGAGAGTCTGCGCCAGGTAGGTCTTGCCGGTGCCCGTGGGGCCGATGAGGAGGATGTTCGACTTCGCGATCTCGACGGGGTCGTCGCCGTCCTTGCCCTCGCGCGAGGTCTCCCCCGCCTGCACCCGCTTGTAGTGGTTGTAGACCGCCACGGCGAGCGCGCGCTTGGCCGCGTCCTGCCCGATGACGTACTGCTCGAGGAAGTCGAAGATCTCGCGCGGCTTGGGCAGCTCCGTGAGCCCCAGCTCGGCGGCCTCGCCGAGCTCCTCCTCGATGATCTCGTTGCACAGGTCGATGCACTCGTCGCAGATGTACACGCCAGGCCCCGCGATGAGCTTCTTGACCTGCTTCTGGGACTTGCCGCAGAACGAGCACTTCAGCAGGTCTGCGCCGTCGCCGATACGAGCCACCAGGAGCCTCCATGTCCTCAGAGCTGGTCCTGCACTGCTTGCGGGTCAGGTCCTTCGACCATTCCACACCACCGGGGCCTCGTTGTCAGCCGCGTTCCCCGGTGCGTCGCGACGCGGGGCCCGCGGCGCCGGTCCCCCGACGCCTGGGCCCCGCATCGTCCCAGGTCAGCGCGCTGCGATCGCGGCCGGCTTGCGGCTCTCGAGCACCTGGTCCACGAGCCCGTAGTCCTTGGCCTGGGCGGCCGTGAGGATCTTGTCGCGCTCGATGTCGTCGCGGACCTGGTCCGCCGAACGGCCCGAGTGGCGGGCCAGCGTCTCCTCGAGCCACTCCCGCATGCGGATCAGCTCGTTCGCGTGGATCTCGATGTCGGACGCCTGGGCGTAGCCGCCACCCTCCATCGCGGGCTGGTGGATGAGCACCCGCGCGTTCGGCAGCGCCAGGCGCTTGCCCGGCTGCCCCGCCGCGAGCAGCACGGCCGCCGCCGAGGCCGCCTGCCCGAGGCAGACGGTCTGGATCTGCGGCTTGATGTACTGCATCGTGTCGTACAGCGCCGTCATCGCGGTGAACGATCCGCCGGGGCTGTTGATGTACAGGATGATGTCGCGGTCCGGGTCCTGGGACTCCAGGACGAGCAGCTGCGCCATCACGTCGTCCGCCGACGCGTCGTCGACCTGGACGCCCAGGAAGATGATGCGGTCCTCGAACAGCTTGGTGTAGGGGTCCTGGCGCTTGAAGCCGTAGGCGGTGCGCTCCTCGAACTGGGGCAGGACGTAGCGCGACGACGGTGCGCCGTGCGGCAGGGCGATGCCGCCGGGACGGCCCGCGCCGCCGGCCAGGTTCTGCGCCCGCATGGCGAACTGGTACTCGTCGGAGTAGCTCACGGTGTTCTCTCCTCGGTCAGAAGTCTGTGGTGTCCTCGCGGGAACGGTGGTGTGGTGTCAGGACGCCGAGGTGTCGCCGCCACCCGCGACCGCGGCGGCGGTCGAGACGACGTGGTCGACGAACCCGTACTCGAGCGCCTCGTCGGCCGTGAACCACTTGTCGCGGTCGTTGTCCTTGAGGATCTGCTCGAGCGTCTGGCCGGTCTGCTCGGCCGTGAGCTCGGAGAGCACCTTCTTCATGTGCATGATCAGCTCCGCGCCGATCCGCACGTCCGTCGCGGTGCCACCGACGCCGCCGGAGGGCTGGTGCATCAGCACGCGGGCGTGCGGGGTGATGTAGCGCTTGCCCCGGGCGCCCGAGGAGAGCAGGAACTGCCCCATGGAGGCGGCCATGCCCATGGCGATGGTCCGCACGTCGGGCTTGATGTACTGCATGGTGTCGTAGATGGCCATGCCGGCCGTGATGGAGCCGCCGGGGCTGTTGATGTACAGCCAGATGTCCTTGTCCGGGTCCTCCGCGGCCAGCAGCATCATCTGCGCGCAGATCGCATTGGCGTTGTCGTCGCGCACCTCCGAGCCGAGCCAGATGATGCGCTCCTTGAGGAGCCGGTTGTAGATGGAGTCGGTCAGCCCGAGGTTCGCGCCGTCGGCACGCGCCACCGGGGTCGTACCGTCCATCTGCAGCAGGTCGTTCACGTCCGTCTCCTTGTCGTCGCTGTCGATCGACCCTAACGTGCAGCGGTGGCCCGGAACGTCCCGGCGACGGCGCTTTTCGCTGCAGGCGCACAGGGCGGGCACGCCCGCCCGTGGCTCACGCCCCGTGCGCCACGCAGAGGTCCCGGGCGGCCCGCCGGGCGGTGCCGAACGGGTCGGCGCCCGCGCCGACCCCCGACGCCGCGAGCGCGCCGTCGTACAGCAGCGCCAGCGCGTCGGCCAGGTCGCCGGGGCGCGCCAGCCCCGCGGCGGCGCACTCGTCCCGCAGCAGGTCCCGGACCCAGGCCTTCTGCCGTGCGACCTCGACGGCGACCGGGTGCCGCGGGTCGTCGAACTCGGCACGGGCGTTGATCGCGGCGCAGCCGCGCCCGCCGTGGGCGTCCATCCAGTCCGCCACGGCGTCGAAGACGACGAGCACGCGCTCGACGCCGGGTTCGGGGCGGGCCGCCAGGCGGTCCCGCCACAGCGCCTCCCACCGCGCGTCCCGGTCGCGCAGGTAGGCGACCTCGAGCGCCTCCTTGGAGCCGAACCGGTCGTACAGCGTCTTCTTGGTGACCCCCGCCTCCGCCGCGACGGCGTCGACGCCGACCGCGTGCATGCCCCGCGCGTAGAACAGGCGGGACGCGGCCTCCAGGACCCGTCGGGCGGCCGGGGTGAGGTCTCCTCGCTCGGTGCTGGGCTGTGCCGTCATGCGACGACTATACCGCTCTGTATAGTCGAGGGATGGGTACACCGATCGGTATACATCCGCGGCTGGTTCTCGCCGGGGCGTCGGCCGCCTTCGTCCTGGCCTGGAGCTCCGGCTTCCTCGGCGCACGGCTCGGCACCGCGGACGCGTCCCCCGTGACGCTGCTGCTGTGGCGGTTCCTGGTCGTCACGGCGGTCCTCGGGCTCGGGCTGACCGCCGGACGACTCGTCCGGCGGCGCCGCCCCGCCGCGCCCCGCGGGGTGCGCGGCACGGGCGCCGTGCCGCGGGGGCTCCGGCGTCGCAGGCCGCATCCCCGGGCCGTGGCGCACCACGTCCTCGTCGGCCTGCTCTCGCAGGTCGGCTACGTCCTGCCGGTGTACGGCGCGATCGGGTTGGGCGTCAGCGCCGGCACGACCTCCCTGGTCGACGCCCTGCAGCCGGTGCTGGCCGCGACGCTCGTCGGGCCGCTGCTGGGGCTGCGCGTGCGGGCCCTGCAGTGGGTGGGGCTCGCCGTCGCGGCCGCCGGCGTCGTGCTGCTCGTCGTCTCCGACCTGCGGGTCACCGCCGCACCCGGCTGGGCCTACGCGCTCCCCGTCGCGGCGGTCGCCTCGCTCCTCGCGGGCACGTTCCTGGAGCGGCGGCGCCCCACCACCCTGCCTGCCACGACCATGCTCGCGCTGCACGCGACGGTCTCCGCGGCGGCGCTCGGCGTCCTGGCGGCGGCGACCGGGGACCTCGCCCCGCCGTCCGCGCCAAGCTTCTGGTCCGCGATCGCGCTCACCGCGCTCGTCCCGTCGCTCGCCGCGTACGCCCTCTACTGGTGGCTGCTGCGCCGCGTGGACGTCACGGTGCTCAACGCCCTCCTCTTCCTCGTCGTCCCGACGACGACCGTGGCGGGGGCCGTGCTGTTCGGCGAGCCGGCGACCGGGCTCACCGCGGCAGGGGTCGCGCTCAGCGGCCTGGGGGTCGCCGCGGTCGTGCGCGGCGAGCGGCGGCACGCGGCGCCCGCGTGAGCAGACCGCCGGAGGCCTCACCGCACGACGACGGCCCGCCGCCACCCGGAGGTGGCGACGGGCCGTCGTACGACGCGTGCGGGCGTCAGGCGGGGCGTCAGGCCTTGGCGGCCTCGTCCGGGACGTCGGTGGCGTCGTCGGACACGTCGGCGCCCTCGGTCGCGACGGCGTCGGTGGCGTCCACCTCGGCGGCGTCGCCCTCCTCGTCACCGATGAACTCGGTCAGGTCGACGGCGTTGCCGTCGGAGTCCTTGACCTCGATGTCGCGCAGGGCCACGGCGAGCGCCTTGGAGCGGGCGACCTCGCCGACCATCGACGGGATCTGGCCGCCCTGGTCGAGGGACTGGATGAACTGGTTCGGGTCCATCCCGTACTGCTGCGAGGCCTGCACGAGGTACTCCACGAGCTCGCCCTGGCCGACCTGCACCTCGAGCTTCTCGGCGAGGGTGTCGAGGAGGATCTGGTTCTTCAGCGCCTTGGTGGCGTCCTCGGTGACCTCGGCGCGGTGCTCGTCGTCCTCGAGCCGGTCCTCCGACTCGAGGTGGCGGTGCACCTCGGCCTCGACGGCACCGGAGGGCACCGGGACCTCGACGGCCTCGATCAGCTTCTCCAGGAGGAGGTCGCGCGCGGCGACGGCCTGGTTCGACGTCTTGATCGACGCGACCTGCTCACGCAGGTCGGCCTTCAGCTCCTCGAGCGTGTCGAACTCCGACGCGAGCTGGGCGAAGTCGTCGTCCGGCGTCGGCAGGTCGCGCTCCTTGACGGCGGTGGCCGTCACGGTGACCTGCGCCTCCTCGCCCTCGTGCTCGCCGCCGGCGAGCTTCGTGGCGAAGGTCGTGGTCTCGTCCGTGGACAGGCCGGTCAGCGCCTCGTCCAGACCGTCCAGCATGTTGCCGGCGCCGATCTGGTAGGAGACGCCGGAGACGGAGTCGATCTCCTCGTCGCCGATGACGGCCTTGAGGTCGATGACGACGTAGTCGCCCTCGGCGGCCGGGCGGTCCACGCCCACCAGGGTGCCGAAGCGCTCGCGCAGCGAGTCGAGCCGCTCGTCGACGTCGGCGTCGGTGACCTCGGTGGAGTCCACCGTGATCTCGATGTCCGACAGGTCGGGAAGCGTGATCTCGGGGCGGACCTCGACCTCGGCGACGAACGCGAGCTGGCCCTCGCCGGCCTTGGCCGGGATCTCCGTGACCTCGACCTCGGGCTGGCCCAGCGGACGCAGCGACTCGGCGTTCACCGCGTCGCGGTAGAAGCCCGAGAGAGCGTCGTTCACCGCGTGCTCGACGACCGCGCCCCAGCCGACCCGCTGGTCGATGATGCGCGGGGGGACCTTGCCCTTGCGGAAGCCGGGGATGTTCACCTGCTCCGCGATGTGCTTGTAGGCGTGGTCGATGCTCGGCTTGAGCTCGTCGTACTCCACCTCGACGGTCAGCTTGACCTTGGTGGGATCCAGGGTCTCGACGGCGCTCTTCACTTCGATGGTCTCCAACGTTTCGGGTGCGTGCGCGCGCGTCTCTCTCACCGGCGCGAGCCGGCCCGGTTGCTGCGGCGCGGGATGCGGGGCCGTGCGACGGGCGCACGGGCAACCCGTCCATCCTACGACACCGCGCCGCCCCGGCCGACAGCCGCCGACGGCAGCCGACAACCGCCGACAACCCGGTGCCGCTCGTCGGGGTGACAGGATTCGAACCTGCGACCCTCTGCTCCCAAAGGCTGTGCCAGAAGGTGAGCGGTGCGCACATTGGCGGGGATCCGTGCATGGCTGTGCAGCGCTGGTCGCCGTCGGGAACGGCTGTAGAACCTCAGCTGGAGCATCAGCCCACTTGGGCAGGGCGTGGACACAGCGAGGCGCCGGACCGATAGCGGAGCACAAGAGGCTGGCGGAGTCCCGGGTCAGGGGTGGCCGCAGGCCATCGCGGAGCGACGCCGCAGGCGCCCTTGACGCGGGGCGGAGACGGCCGGATGCTCGGCGATCGGTGCGACGCCGGACGGAAGCGGTGCAGCAGCTCGGCGGCGGTGACGGTAGGGCTTGTCGACTACGTCGTAGCGTCGTCGGGCGGACGTGGTGAGGGCGGTCCCAGGAAGGCTCGGGGCTGCCTTCGTCGTGCAGGGCGGCTGGACGGGTGGGGTGCGCGGAGCGAGCTTGCGAGCGGAGCGCGGGGCCCCGCCCGGGAGGCCGCCCACGCGCGGCGGAGCCGCGCGCTTGAGTCAGTAGAGAAGGTCCTCACGAGATGAGCCAGGGCAGGGCCAGGGCAGAGCCGTGCCCTGTATCGCATGGTGTGGCGACCTCGGCGCGCCAAACCCGATAGGCGCCGTGCGGCTGATCACGTCTTCATGCCAACAGTTGGGCCCTCCCCGATTCTGGCGAGTTGATGGCGCTGAGTCTGAGGTCATAGCATGTGTTCATGGTCACCGAGGCTTCCATCGACGTACTCGATTGGTGCCTCGACTTCGACGGCCCATGGTCTGCTGCCGCCGCAACGAGGTTCCGCGATGGTGGCTACTCCGGTCTGAAGCTGTACGGGCGGCAGGATCCTCCTCCCGACCTTGACTTCGTTGCTGAACTGCCCGGACTGAAATCGTTGTATGTGCACGCCCAGGTTCCGCGAGACACGGGTGCCTTTCGAGTAGATGCGCTAGTTGAACTGACCCTGGTAACCGGTTCACGGCAAAGCGTCCCGCGCGAGACCACCCAGCCAGGGTTGCGGAATCTTTGCATGGGTTGGCGGCCAGGCGTCGAGGTGGGGACCCACTGGCCCGGGTTGGAACGCCTTCGGATGCTCCAGTGCGCGGAAGACTGCCGTTGGCTGGGCCGCGCCGAGGCCTTGCGCTACTTAGAGTTTGAAGGGCGGGGAAGGCCGGGCGCACTTGAAGGGCTCGAGGCCTGCCCGCTGCTGCAGATCCTGAAGACGATCCGTTACCCAGTTCTGGACTCCGCCCCGCTCGCCGGCCTCACGCAACTGGAGGAAGTACGGCTGCTATCGCGCCCACCTGCGCCGCCCCACGAGCTGATCAACCTGGAGCACTTGCAGCAAGCACCACTGCGACGACTCTGGCTTTCCGGCCCTAAGGTCCTCCGAGGCCTAGAGACACTCTCGGTGCACAACAGTCTCGGCGACCTCCGCCTTGTCGACTACCAGTTCTCAGAAGACGAGCGCGCGCTGGTTGGAGCACTCCCGAAACGGATCAGGGCGGGCCTGCTCGACGGCGAGTAGTCAGATTCAGGCGTGCTTAACTAGGCACTCCTTGACTGGTCGAGGTGCTTGCTCGCGAGTCGCGAACCTCGTCGGCCACCCCGCTCCTTGCCAACACCGTGAACGTCACCGCGCCCCCTTCGACCGGGCAGTGCTGCTCAGCATCCATGTTCGGTGTACCCAAGATTGCGCGCGGGGGCAGACCATCGGGCACCGGTGGAGGACTCCGGGCCAAGTTCGCCTCGCGGCGACCGGGCTGGCCGACGCCCCATGTCAAACTGACTCCGCGGTCTACCTGGCACGATGGCATGAAGACGGGTACTCAGGAGGCGGACGTGGTGGAGAAGCTCGGTGACGTGTGGTTTTCACGCGACCTACCGGTTCTGATTGAGGTCGCCCGTCGCGTGGAAGCGGGCAGCAACCGGATTCCGCCGGAGGAGGTCGGAGAGGCACTACGACTGCCGCTAGGTGAGGTCATGCGCGCCGGCGTGGTCCTTCGGGACCGAGGGCTCGTCACGGTCCAGGGGGCGTCAGGGCGACCGATCTTGTGGTTCTCCAACATCACGGGCGCGGCCTACCCGCTCACTGGGTTGCACCCAGAACCGGATGCGGCTCTTGACCGTCTCGTTGCTGCACTGGAAGCCGCCGAGAAGACCGCGCCGGAGGCAGAGCGTGGAAAGATCCGCCAGGTGTTGGAGGGCGTGGCCGGAATGGCTCGCGACGTCGCTGTAGAGGTCATGGGCGCGGCCATCTCGGGGCGCTTGCCATAGAGCGGCAACCGTGCTGGACGATTCGGTCGACTATCGGTCAACGTGTGAAGTTCTCGTCGTGCTGAACTCCGTCAGGATCGCGCCCGCCCTCGCCTCGTTGGTCGTGCCGGACAGTCCGTCTCGCGGACGTGGGTGCAAGGATGAGGGCTATGGACGCGGGTGGTACTGAGCTCTGGAACACCACGGAGGTTGCCAAGTTCCTCGGCGTGAAGCCGGGGACAGTGAGTGCATACCGCCATCGTGGTCAGATGCCTGCGCCGACGCGGACTGTTGGGGCACGCACTCACCTGTGGGATGCCGCGACTATCCGAGCGTGGCGCGCGGAGCGCCGAGACGGTGCGGACGCTGAGACCAGAGACCCGCACCGTAGGACGGATCCACACGAGTGGTTGGTCCACGGGGAGCGTGACCTCTACTCGTCGGAGTGGGTGCGGCTCAGCATGGTCGATGTCGAGCCGCCGAGCGGGGCGCGCTTCGAGCACCACGTCGTGACGATGCGGCCGGCAGCGATGACAGCTGTGCTTGATCGAGGCGGTCAGCGCGTCGGGCTGATCTGGCGCCACCGGTTCGCGCCCGACGTGTGGAATTGGGAGCTTCCCGGGGGTCTCGTCGATGACGACGAAGATCCGGCGGATGCTGCTCGCCGCGAGCTGGTCGAGGAAGTCGGATTGCGCGTCGAGGGGCTTCGTCACCTGGTCACGTTCGAGCCGGTGATCGGGATGGTCCGGAGTCCGCACCACGTGTACGCCGCGACGGCCCTTGATGGGGTTTCAACTCCGACCGAGCTCAATGAGGGGAGCGGGCTGCAGTGGATCGCTCTCGACTCAATCCGGCGGCGTATCGACGACGGTGAGGTGCAAAACTCGGGAACGCTCGTCGCGCTACTGCACCTGCTCGCGTTCGGCGCCGAGTAGCGCCAGGATGCGGGAGCGCTGGCGGTTCGATCCGGTCGCGGCAGACAACTTCGCCGCGTCTTGCGCGTGGTGGCGTGCTGCGTCGGGTTGCCTGGCCACCGTGTAGGCCGTTGCCAGGTCGGCGTGGAGTCCGGCGGCGGCCCGGTTGAAATCGGGGTCCAACCGGTTCAGGGCGTCGTTGAGGACCTGTATCGCCTCCGGGTGGCCGAGCCGGGCGAGGCAACTCCCGCGCCACCGGGCCAGATGTGCGGAGTCCAGAACGACGAACGGGACGTCGTCGTCATCAAGGGCTGCTGTGGCCCGGTCGAGAAGGTCGAGCGTCGTCGATGTGTCGCCGGCTGCCGCGTGCGCCTCGGCCTCCGCCGCAAACAGCCAGGATCGAACCACGCCCGGAACCCTCGTGCCGGCCATCTGGCGCGCCGCTTCGAACTGCTTCACCGCCCTCGACGTCCTGCCGGCATCGAGCAACGCGTATGCCTGCTGAGCAGTGACGTGGGCGACGACGGCGGTGTCACCGGCCTCAACGGCCAGTGCCCGGGCCAGGTTGTGCAGGCGCCACGAATCGGAGGCTTTGCCGAGGTCGAGTGCCAGCCACCCTGCAAGTGCGGCGGCCTCGGCTCCGGTTGCAGCCATCCCCTCTCGGACGGCTCCGAACTCTGCCCACTGAACGAGGTCCGCCACGTTCTGTGCGTGCGCCTCCGCCTGTCCGAGAAGCCTCCGGGCGCCCAGGCGACGATCCAGGACGCGGAGACTCTGGGTCTGCGCCTCGAACCGGTCGACGAGCTCCGCGTCCACTGACGATTCTGCCCGGGCGAGCAGGTCCAGGAATCCGTCTGTGGAATCTCCCCCGGTATGGACCTGCACGACGCCGAACGTCCGCGCGAGCAACGCGGCGTACTCGTCGCTTGGCCGACGCTCGCCGTTGATCCACAGGCGGATCATCCGTTTCAGGCTGTCGTCCCCGGGCAACTTGGCGCCGTCGGTAGCTGCGGCCCGGCGCATGGCCGAGATGAGGCGCGAACGGCTCCAGCCGCGCGCTGCGCACATCGCCCCGATGTCGAGCGAGTCCCCTCCGAGTCCCCCGGAGTCCTCTGACGTGGTCGGCTCCACCTTGCCCAGTCTGGATCACGCCGTGATGTTCGGCAGCACTTGCCTCGTACATAGACAGTCTGTACGTTGCAAGAGTGGCAGATACAGAGTGTGTCTGTAGGAAACTCGAAGGAGTGGGCACGATGGCGATGCAGAAGCGATTCCCCGTCGAGCACTCGACGGTCTTCCCCAACGGCGCTTTCCTCCACGGTGAAGTCACACCAGTGGCGGATTTCAACGCCCCCGCGGGGCCGGAGGGCCAGCGACCGCAGCAGCGGGACAAGGACACCGACCTGCCGTTGTGGCAGTGCGTCGTGATCGACGGTGACGAGGAGGCCGGGCGGCGGGACATCGGTGTCACGGTGAAGATCGCGGCGAAGTACCAGCCGGTGCCCCCGGAGAACAAGTCCCCGATTCCGTGGACGCCTGTGGAGTTCGTCGGCCTGACGGCACTGCCCTACGTGGACGACAACGGCAACCGTCCCCGCATCGCTTGGTCCTTCCGTGCCAGCGACCTGGTCGCTCCCGGGCAGGGCCGGACGGACGCGAAGCCGCCGGAGTCCAAGCCCGAGTCCAAGGCGGCGGCCTGATGTCCGCGCCCGTCAGCGGCGGGCTCGCGCCTGCGGAACTGCTACAGATCGCCGGGGACCTGATCGAGTGGGTCGACGGCCGGGTGGCCTACCTCGCACTGGGACGCACGTGCGTGAGCGTGCACGTCGACTGCCAGGCCGACGCCGAGCACCTGGCCCGGCTGCTGTCCCTCGGTGAGGTCACCGACTACCCGCCCGAGGAGCATGCCCGCGGGTTCACGGTGTGGTCCTCGATGCCCGGGGTCGAGCCGCGGTTCGCGGTGCACTACGCGGGCGAGCTGGTCCGCCCGGTGCGGGCGTTCCCGCCGGCCGAGCCGTGGTGGCACGACCTCGACGACTGGCACGACGACGGGGTGGAGGCGGCGTGATGGACACGCTCAGCACGGCGTGGGCCGTCACCCGGACGGTTGCCGGGGCGGTGTGGCAGCTGGTCTGGTGGACGCTGCGGTCCTGGCGGCTGCTGCTGGCCTGCGCCGTGCTGGGCAACGTCCTTCTCATCCTCGACTTCGAGGTGGCCGGCCACGCGGTGATCTGGTGCGTCCCCGCGTTCTCGCTCCTGCGCGCGCTCTGGTCCGCGGTCCACCCGATGACCTACGAGACCGTGCTGGGCGGGCCGATCCGGCGTCGCGGGTGGCGCCGTCATCTGCGCAAGCAGTGGCCGAAGATCGCGGACCGCTGCGGCCTGACCCTCACGACCGACGACGCCCGCGTCATCCCTCGCCTGCGACGGGTCCGCGCGGACGGGAACACGCTCACGTTCCAGGTCCGGGCTCGGGTCGGGCACACCGTCGACGACCTCACGAACGCTGCCGAGGCCATCGCGACCTCGATGGGCGCCGAAGCAGTCGAAACCCGCAGGCTCGGGGCCGGGTGGCTCGAACTGTCGCTGACCATGCGCGAACTGCTGCACGTCCCGACCCTCCCCACCATCCCCGACGCCATCGAGACGCGCGCGGTCACCCTCGGGCGCACCGCTGACGGGTCACCCTGGCGACTGAACCTCGCGGCCCGACACACCCTCGTCGTGGGCCGCTCCGGCTCCGGTAAGGGATCAATCTTCTGGGGCATCGCCGGGAACCTCGCCCCCGCCGCCCACGCCGGCATGGCACGCCTATGGGGCGTCGACCTCAAGGGCGGCGTCGAGGTCGCGGTCGGGTCGCCGATGTTCTCCCACGTCGCCATGAACGAAGCCGACGCCGTCAGACTGCTGCGCGACCTGCACCGCGTCATCGTCGACCGGCAGAGCGTCATGCGTGGCCTGTCGCGCACTTTCACCCCCACGCCGGGCGACCCGGTGCACGTGCTGATGATCGACGAGCTCGCCGTCCTGACCGCGTACGCCTCCAAGGACGTCGTCAACGAGGCCGCCAACCTGTTGAAACTGATCCTGACCCAAGGCCGCGCGTTCGGGGTCATGGTCGTCGCCTTCGTGCAGGACCCCCGCAAGGAGACCGTGGGCATGCGGGACCTGTTCACGCAGACCATCGCCCTGCGCCTCGCCTCCGCCGCCGAGACACGCATGGTCCTCGGCGACGGGATGGCAGCCCTCGCGCCCGCCCACCACATCACGCCCACCATGCCCGGCGCCGGCTATCTCGTCGGCGACGACGGCCACATCGAACGCGTCCGCGCCGACTACTGGGCCGACGACTTCATCCGCATGGTCGCCGCCACCTACCCCGCCCCGCCCGCCCCGCCGGTGCCCACGGAATCCGACACCGGCTCGCCTGCGGGCGACGCCCTCCAAGCTGAGGCTCCGGGCGAGACCGTCGGACGGGCTCCGCGTCCCCGTCCGCGCACGCCGCGAAAGCGCAGCCCTCGTAAGACGACCACCGCCGCGTCCACCGAGCCGGGTGCCGAGGTCGCCTGATGGACACGGCCACGGCGACGACTGAGGGCTTCTGGGGGCACTCCCCCGACGTCCCCCTCGACCTGGTCGACCTCACCGGCACCCAAGCCGCGGGCATCCTCGGACGCCTGGCCGACAGGTCGATGCCCGCCCTGGCCGAGACCCTGGCCCGGGTCGGCAACTGCGCCCACCCCGTGCGACTCGTCGGACGCTCCGACACCGTCGACGCCCGCACCGGGGAAATCGTCGCGACGTTCCGTTCCGCCGACCAGCCCCTCGGGATGCTCTATAAGCCGTGCGGCAACCGGCGCCAGGACGTCTGCCCGGCCTGCTCACGCATCTACGCCCGCGACACGTTCGAGTTGATCGCCACGGGAACCCGCGGCGGCAAGGGTGTCCCCGACACCGTCGCGACGAATCCGCTGCTGTTCGTCACGCTCACCGCGCCCTCGTTCGGGCCCGTGCACTCGGTGCGCGACGGCAAGCAGCCCTGCCGTCCCCGCGCCAAGACGACCGTCTGCGAGCACGGGCGACGCCTGACCTGCTGGGCACACCACGACCCCTCCGACGTCGAGGTCGGTGCGCCGGTGTGCCCGGACTGCTACGACCCCGACTCGGCGGCGGTGTGGCAGTGGTTCGCGCCCGAGCTGTGGCGGCGCTTCACCATCACCCTGCGCCGCCACCTCGCCGCCGCGCTCGACGTCACCGCCTCCGCGCTGCGGGACCACCTGCGCCTCGAGTACGCGAAGGTTGCCGAGTTCCAGGCCCGCGGCCTGGTCCACTTCCACGCCCTGATCCGCCTCGACGGCCCGGACGGCCCCGGGACACCGTCACCGGTCCCGGCCGCCGTGCTGGCCGACGTCGTCCGCGATGCTGCGGCCGCCGTCCACTACACGGCCGAGCCGGTCGATGCCGACGACGTCGCCCGGGTGCTGCGGTTCGGGGCACAGACGGACGTGCGCGTCGTCCGCGACACCAGCGTCACGGACGGCGCGGTGACGGCCGAGCAGGTCGCCGCCTACCTGGCGAAGTACTCCACCAAGGCCGCCGGCTTCGACCCCGCCCGCCCGCGTAGGCACCTGACCGCGCTCACCTCGGCCTGCCGCGATCTGGCCTCCCGGGCGCTGGCCCGCTGCGACTTCGGCTGTGGCGAGCGGGCCGCGGAACGGCATCCGGCGCTGTGCGGGGACTGTCAGGCCAGCCCGTACGCGCTGCTCGGCCACTGGGCCCCGATGCTCGGCTTCCGCGGGCACTTCTCCACCAAGTCTCGCCGCTACTCGGTCACGCTCGGCGCGCTGCGCCGCGCCCGCCGCCGCTTCCAACGCCTCACCGCCGACGCCCGGCGCAACGGGCAGCCGCTCGACACGCGCGACCTCGAAGCGCGGCTCATGGCCGACGACGACGCGGAGACCACCCTCGTCGTCGGCTCCTGGACCTACGAGGGCACCGGCTGGCCCCACGCGGGCGACAAAGCGCTGGCCGATGCCGCCGCATCCCGCGCCCGCGAGTACGCCAAGTGGCGAGCAGACCAGCGAGCCCATCGCCCGGCGCGATAGCCGGCCAAACCACGACCCGAGGGGGAAGGCATGACCAGCAAGGCAACGCTCGCCTTCGTCGGCGAGATCGTCCCGGAGCTGTACCGGGTCGAAGAGGCGGCCGTCGCACTGCGGCTGTCACGTAGGACCGTCTACGAGCTGATCCGTTCTGGTCGGCTCCGCACCGTCAAGGTCGGCGCACGGAGGCTCGTTCCCGTTGCTGCCGTGCGTGAGTACGTCGAAGGGCTGGGGGCAGCATGAGCGAGAAGCAGCGACGCTCCCGCGGAGAGGGCACGGTCTACTGGGACGAGCAGCGGCAGCGGTACATGGCTCGACAGACGGTCGGCTACGACGGTCGCGGGAAGCCGATCCGCAAGACCGGATCTGGCAAGACCGAGTCGGCCGCGCTGAAGGCCCTTCGTGCCCGTGTGCGCGAGTACGAGGCCGGCATCTTGCCGGACGCTCGGCGCGTCACCGTGTCGGCCGTCGTCGAGGACTGGTTGGCGTTCGCTCGGTCCAGCGTCTCCGCTCGGACTCAGCAGGGGAACGAGATTCACTACCTGCTGCACATCAAGCCACATCTCGGCGGACGTCGGGTCCGCGATCTTCGCCCGGACGAGATCGATCGTTGGCTCGTGAGCCTCGCGCCCAAGCTGTCGACGTCGACGCTCAAGCAGGTTCGGTCGGTACTGAAACGGTCGATCGACCGGGCGATGAAGCGGGGCCTGGCGGAGCGAAACGTCGTCGACCTCAGCCCGGCTCCCAAGGGACGCCCGGGTCGCAGGTCGAGGTCGCTGACGTTTCAACAGGCTTCCGATCTGCTCGACAAGACGCGGGACCATCCGGCGCACGCCTACATCGTGGTTTCGCTGCTCGCCGGGGCTCGGCCCGAGGAAGTCCGCGCATTGCGATGGGACGCCGTCGACCTCGACCCGCCCAAGGGCGTGCCGCCGCACATCAACGTCTGGCGCTCGGTGCGTGAGGGGGGCGACACCAAGACGCAGAAGTCGCGCCGCACACTGGCAATCTCGGGCTATGTCGCGGCCGTGCTCATCGAGCACCGGGCGAAGCAGGCCGCGATCAGGGCGAGGGCCGGCGATGCCTGGAAGGAGAACGACCTGGTGTTCCCGTCCCTGGTGGGGACCGAGCAGGACTCGCACAACGTCCGCCGATCCTTCCGGTCAGCGCTGCGGCTGGTGCCCGGGATCGTCCCGGAGGAATGGACGCCGCGTGATCTGCGTCACTCGTTCGTCTCGATCCTGTCGGAGCGTGGTCTGCCCATCGAGGAGATCTCGCGGCTCATGGGGCACTCGGGGACCGCCGTCACCGAGCTGGTCTATCGCCACGAGCTGCGGCCTGTCCTCGAAGCCGGAGCGGCGGTGATGGACCTCGTCTTCCCGGTGCTCAAAGCCGATGGGGCAGACGATGACGACGCCGCGTAGAACCTCAGTTGGAACCACAGCGGCCGTTCCGACGGGTTCGCCCACCTGCACCGAAACGTGTTCGTGCAGGTGGGCGGTGGTCGGGGTGACAGGATTCGAACCTGCGACCCTCTGCTCCCAAAGCAGATGCGCTACCAAGCTGCGCCACACCCCGAGGACCCGCCCCTACCGGTGCAGGCCCAGGTCAGTGTAGTGCGCCACCACGTCGCCGCGGACGCCGCCGTCAACGGTGGCCGGGACCGCGCCCGGCCGGACGACACCTGCGCCTTTGCTAGGGTGAGGCCCGCGTTCGGAAGGACGGCGGGCAGCTGCCGCGTCGTGCTTCGAGCAACGTGCGGGCGTAGCTCAATGGTAGAGCCCCAGTCTTCCAAACTGGCTACGCGGGTTCGATTCCCGTCGCCCGCTCGCTGAGACGATCCAGGCCGGCCGTTGTCGCCGACCGCGGCGGGCGATACGCTCGGCGCCACGTCACGCCCGCGCCGTCGCGGGCCCGGTGACGACGCTCGCGGCCACGGCCGCCCGGACGGAAGGGACACAGCCGATGCGCCACGCGATCGCCACCGTCACCGCCCGTCCCTGCGTCCCCTGCTGCTGCACCTGTCTGTAGAGCGTCCGCGTCACGCCTGACCCGTCGACCACGACGGGCCGCGGCGACCGCGCGACGCTCAGCACCCTCGACGCGCACCAGCCCGGACCGTCTCCCGCACCCGAGCGGCCGGACCCCGGCTGGCGACGTCGCCCTCCCCAGGTCATCGTGACGTGCGTAGGCGCACGTCCACCCCGGCCGACGGCCGGTCCACGCCAGACGAGAAGGACACGATCAACATGGCCCGCATCTACGACGACGCCACCCACCTCATCGGCCGCACGCCGCTCGTGCGGCTCAACCGGCTCACCGAGGGGCTGGGCGCCACCGTCGTCGCGAAGCTCGAGTTCTACAACCCCGCCAACTCCGTGAAGGACCGCATCGGCGTGTCCATCATCGACGCGGCCGAGGCCTCCGGCGAGCTGCGCCCCGGCGGCACCATCGTCGAGGGCACCTCGGGGAACACCGGCATCGCGCTGGCCTGGGTGGGTGCCGCACGCGGCTACCAGGTCGTGCTGACGATGCCCGAGACCATGTCGAAGGAGCGCCGCGCCCTGCTGCGCGCCTACGGGGCCGAGCTCGTCCTCACCCCGGGCTCCGAGGGCATGAAGGGCGCCGTCGCGGCCGCCGAGAAGATCGCGGCCGAGCGCCCGGGCGCCGTCCTCGCCCGCCAGTTCGCCAACGAGGCCAACCCCAAGGTCCACCGCGAGACGACCGCGGAGGAGATCTGGGCGGACACCGACGGTGCCGTCGACATCGTGGTGTCCGGCATCGGCACCGGGGGGACGATCACCGGCGTCGGGCAGGTGCTCAAGGAGCGCAAGCCCGACGTGCAGATCGTCGCCGTCGAGCCGGCCGAGTCGCCCATCCTCACCGGCGGCGACCCCGGGCCGCACAAGATCCAGGGCCTGGGCGCGAACTTCGTCCCGGAGATCCTCGACACGTCCGTCTACGACGAGGTGATCGACGTCGACGCCGCCACGTCGGTCGAGCTGGCCCGGCGCGCGGCGAAGGAGGAGGGCCTCCTGGTCGGCATCTCGTCGGGCGCCGCCATCTCCGGCGCGCTGCAGGTCGCGGCCCGCCCGGAGAACGCGGGCAAGCTGATCGTGGTGGTGGTGCCCGACTTCGGTGAGCGCTACCTCTCGACGATCCTGTACTCGGACCTGCTGGACTGACGTGACCGCCCCCCTCGCCGCGACCGCGTCGCGACGCACCGTGCCCGACGACGCCGACCACCCCATGCCCGCGGGCCACCGGCCAGGATTGGGGCACCTCGTCGAGATCCTCCTGGAGGACCTCGAGGCGGCCCACGCCCACGACCCGGCGGCACGGTCCCGGTTCGAGGTCGCGCTCGGCTACCCGGGCGTGCACGCGGTGTGGGTGCACCGGATCACGCACCGGATGTGGCACCGGCCGGGTCTGCGACTGCCTGCGAGGCTCGTGTCGCAGGTCGCCCGCTGGCTCACCGGGATCGAGATCCACCCGGGCGCGCGCATCGGGCGCCGGCTGTTCATCGACCACGGCATGGGCGTGGTCATCGGGCAGACGGCCGTGGTCGGCGACGACTGCGTGCTGTTCCACGGCTCCACGCTCGGCGGGCGCTCGATGACCCGCGGCAAGCGGCACCCGACGCTCGGCGACCGCGTCATGGTGGGGGCGGGCGCCAAGGTGCTGGGACCGCTGCAGATCGGTGACGACGCGCAGATCGGGGCCAACGCCGTGGTCGTGCGGGAGGTGCCCGCGGGCATGGTCGCGGTCGGCGTGCCGGCCCAGGCCCGCGCGCCGGGGCACCGGCCCGACCACGGCCAGCGCGTCGAGGACGCCGGTCTCCCCGAGTACATGATCTGACCGTTCCACGACCGACGGCCCGCTCGCGGCCCGCGACCCCTCGGGGTCGCGGGCCGTCGTCACGCCGGTCCGTCGTCACGCCGGTCCGCCGTCACGGGGCCCCTCGACGCGCCGGCCGCCGCCGCGCGGGCGGCACAGGTGTCCCCGGAGACCACCACCCTCGTCAAGGAGGCGATGACCCGATGACCACGACTCCCCCGACCGGCCGAACCTCGGGCGGCTCGGGCGCGGGCCCGGCCGCCTGGCGGCCCGGAGCGCGCCGGGCGATGCTCTGGTCGTCGGCCGCGGGGCTCCTGCTCGCGCTGGCCGGGGCGCTCGTCGCTGGTCGTGGCTCGACGAGCTGCCCGGCGAGATCGCCTCGCACTGGAGCGGCGCCGGCGCGCCCGACGGCTTCTCGTCGGTGGGTTCCTTCCTGCTCGTCGGCATCCTCCTCGCCGTGGGGCTGTGCGCCGTCTTCGCCGCCATCGGGTGGGCGTGGGGCGCCGCGGCCTCGACCCGGCGCCTGGCCGCCGGCGGCTGCATGTGGTCCGGCGCGTTCGCCGCGGCGGTCCTGCTCACCTCCCTGGCCCCGCAGCGCGGGCTCGCCGACGCCTCCGAGGCCACCGACGCCGGCTGGGCCCTGGCGCTGTCGTTGCTGCTCCCCCTCGTCCCCGCCTGCCTCGCCGCGGCGCTGGTCCCCGGCGACCGGAGGCTCCCCTCCGACGCGCCGGTCGCCGCGGGCGCCGCGCGGGCGGTGCTGCACGACGGCGAGCGAGCGGCATGGTTCCGGCGGGCGGCCGGCGGTCCGGGCCTGGCCGTCGCGGCCGTCGCGATCCTGATCACCACGGTGCTCGCCGTCGTGCTGGAGACGTGGGCGATGCTCGTCGTGCCCGCGCTGCTGGCCGGGCTCTTCGCGGCGATGTTCGCCTTCACGGTGCGCGTCGACGCGACGGGCCTGACGGTGCGCTCAGTCCTCGGCTGGCCCGGCACGCACGTGCCCGCCGACGAGGTCGTCGTCGCGTCGGTGACCGACGTGAGCCCGCTCGCGGAGTTCGGCGGCTGGGGCTGGCGGGTGGGCCCGGGCGGCCGGGTCGGCGTCGTGCTCCGGCGGGGCGAGTCGCTCCTGGTCGAGCGGACCGGCGGCCGCTCGCTCGTGGTCACCGTGGACGACGCCGCGTCCGCGGCGGGGCTGCTCAACACCCTCGCGGACCGGGCCCGCGCGACCGGCTGACAGCGACGCGACCCCGAAGCGGGCCTCACCCGAGCAGGTCGCGGTGCCGCTCGGCGAGCGCCGGCGGCGCCTTGGCGAACCAGGCGTCCACGACCAGCTCGCGCAGCTCGGCGTCGTCCGCACCGCCCAGCCGGTCGAGGCGCACGAGCACGGCGGGATAGCCGTCGAGGTGCGGGATCGTGAGGCACGCCGAGCCGTGCGCGGCGAGCAGCGCCTCCTTCTCCTCGAGGTCCTCGGTCGCCACCGCGAGGATCGGACCGCCCGGAACCGGCGCGTCGTCGAACCGCCGGACGTCGGCCTTGCTGAACGGCCGTTCCCAGGCGAACACGGCCCTGCCCACCTGCCAGGAGCGCCAGCCCCGGTAGCGGGTGCCCTCCGTCACGTCCGGCAGCCCGAGCGCGACGGACGCCACGTCGTCGTAGGTCGCCATGGTCCGACGCTAAGCCCGGGCTCGTCTCTCGGCTAGGGTGTGACTCGCGTTACCCGAGACGCCGAGTCCCGGGTACCCCGGAACATCCGCCTCGACGAGGAGCACCGCCCCCATGAGCACCCTGCGCATCGGCATCCAGACCGGCTACTGGTCCCGCAAGCCACCGAAGGGCATCGTGCCCGCCCTGGTCGCCGCCGAGGCGCTCGGCCTGGACTCCGTCTGGACGGCGGAGGCGTACGGCTCCGACGCCTTCACGCCGCTCGCCTGGTGGGGCTCGCGCACCCGCCGGCTGCGCCTCGGCACCGGCATCGCACAGATGGCGGCCCGCACCCCCACCGCGACGGCGATGCAGGCGATCACGCTCGACCACCTCTCCGGCGGCCGCTTCGTGCTCGGCCTCGGCGCGTCCGGGCCGCAGGTCGTCGAGGGCTGGTACGGCCAGCCGTACCGGCGGCCGCTGGCCCGCACGCGCGAGTACGTCGACGTCGTGCGCCAGGTCTTCGCCCGCGAGCGCCCGGTCACCGCGGACGGCGACTTCTTCCGGCTCCCCCTGCCCGCCGACGCCCCCGGCGCCACGGGCCTCGGCAAGGCGCTCAAGCCCACCGTGCACCCGCGTCGCGCCGACATCCCGATCGTCCTGGCGGCGCAGGGGCCGAAGAACGTCGCGCTCGCCGCCGAGATCGCCGACGGCTGGATGGCCGGCTTCTACGCCCCCCGCGCCGACGCCGAGCACCGCGAGCTGCTCGCCTCCGGGTTCGCGCAGCGTGCGGACGAGCGCGCACCCGCCTCGGCGTTCGAGGTGCTCGCGACCGTGCCGGTCGTGGTGCGCGACGACCTCGAGGCTGCCGCCGACGTCATCCGTCCCCACATCGCGCTGTACGCGGGCGGGATGGGGTCGAAGGAGGCGAACTTCCACAAGGCCTCCCTGGACCGACTGGGGTACGCGGCGGCGCTGGACGAGGTCCAGGAGCTCTTCCTCGCCGGGCGCAAGGAGGACGCCGCGCGGGCCGTGCCCACCGAGCTGGTGGAGGAGATCGCGCTGGTCGGGCCCGCCGAGAAGGTCGCGCGCGACCTCGCCCGGTGGGACGGCACCGCCCTGACGACGATGCTGCTGCAGGGCGACCCGTCGTCCATGCTCACCGTCCTCGCGGCGGCGCAGGCAGCGCGCCGTGACGCCGGTGGCGGCACCCCGGTCGGCGCGCGCGTGCGGGCGGGCGCCGGGTCGCTGGCAGCCCGGGTGGCGCCGAAGAAGATCTGAGGGCCACCACCGGTCGCTAGTCGTCCTCGGGGAACCAGACGGCGCGGCGCAGGTCCACGCGACGTCCGTCTCGGGTGAGGGGGCAGCCCTCGGCCCGCAAGGCGTCGAGGGCGACGGTGAGATGGCGCGCCGGCGGCGACCCGGCGGCGTTCACCACGCGCCACCAGGGCACGGGGTGGTTGTCCTGTGCCGGCCCCACCACGGCGGCCCCCTCGGGCACGAGGTGGGCGTACCGGTCCCCGGACCCCGCCATCACGTTCCCGACCTGCCGCGGGCCGCCCCGGCCGAGCCGCTCGGCGACGATCTCCGCGATCAGCCCGTAGGTCATGGCCCGCCCGGACGGGATGCGACGGGCGAGGTCGAGCACCGCGGCGGCATACTCCTCGACGGCGTCCACCCGGCGACCCTACTGGCCGAAATGGGCTGGCACGTCGTGGCCGGCCGCGCCACGATCGGGCCGTGACCTCCCACCCTGCCGCCCTGCCCGCCGGCTACCGCTTCCGGCAGCTCACCGCCGACGACCGCCGCGCCCTGCTCGACCTCGACACCTGGGCGTTCCCGGACCCGCACGGCGTCGACGAGTTCGACGACCTGGCCCTGCCCGTCAGCTGGGAGCGCACCGTCGGCGTCGAGACCGCTCCCGGCGGCCCCCTCGCCGCGCTCCGCGCGTCGTACCCGTTCTCGCGCTTCCCCGTCCCGGGCGCCGAGCTGCCGGTCGCCGGGCTGACCTGGGTGGGCGTGCACCCCCAGCACCGCCGGCGCGGCCTGCTCACCGCCATGATCGACGACCACCTGGCGCACTGCCGCGAGCGCGGCGAGCCGGTGTCCGCCCTGTTCGCCGCGGAGGCCGCCATCTACGGCCGGTTCGGGTACGGCAAGGCCGCCGACGACCTGCGACTGAGCATCCCGCGGGGCGCCGCGCTGCGCGACGTGCCCGGCGCCGACGCGCACACCGTGCGCCTCGAGCACGCCGACCGCGAGCGCCACGGCGAGCTCGTCGCGCGGCTGCACCGGGCACCCGGGCAGGTGCGCGAGCGCGCCGACGCACCCGCCTCGGGCGTCAACCGCCCCGGCTGGGCCACCCGGGAGACCGAGGAGCTGTGGGCGAGCTACTGGTCCGACCCCAAGTCCTTCCGCTCGGCCGGGCGGGAGTCGCTGCGGATCGCCGTCGTCGAGCGCGACGGCGAGCCCCGCGGGTACGCGACCTTCCGGCGCACGCTCGGCTGGGAGGTGACCGGCCCGCGCGGCACGGTGCACACCGGCGACGTCGTGGCGCTGGACGCCGCGGCCGCCCGCGCCCTGTGGGGCGTGCTGGTCGACCTCGACCTCATGAGCGCCACCGAGCCGTTCCTGGTGCCGACCGACGACCCCGTCACCGGCCTGCTCGTCGACCCGCGGGCGGCCGGCGCCCGCGTGGCCGACAACGTGTGGGTGCGCCTGGTGGACGTGCCCGCCGCGCTCGCGGGACGGCGCTACCAGGCCGACGTCGACGTCGTGCTCGGCGTCACGGACGCCCGGCTGCCCGACAACGCCGGCACCTGGCGCCTGCGCGCCGACGCGTTCGGCCCGGCGGCCTGCGAGCGCACCGACGCCGCACCCGACCTCGAGCTCGACGTGCGCGAGGTCGGCGCCGCCTACCTGGGCGGCACGTCGCTCGCCGCCCTCGCGGGCGCCGGGCTCGTCGTCGAGCGCACACCGGGCGCGCTCGCCGCGGCGGCCGCCGCGTTCGGCTGGCCCGTCGCGCCGGCCTGCGGCTGGGTGTTCTGAGGTGCTCGCCGGACGGCGGAGCGGCTGGCCGTCAGGCCTGGCAGACCCCGCACCAGAAGAGGTTGCGGCCCGCGAGCTCCTTGGTGAGCACGGGCGCGCCGCACGCCCGGCACGGCAGCCCGTCGCGGTGGTAAACGTAGAACGCGTCGTCGGCCGGGACCGCGCCGGGCGCGCCGTCGGTGTTCTGCCGCGTGACGCGGCCGCCCCCGCCGGGCACCCGGTCTTCCGGCCTCGTCGTGACGATCGCACCCCGGTCGGCGCCGTCGCGCATGAGCACGACGAGGTCGTCCCAGATCGCGGCGAGGGTCGTGGCCGGGACCTCCCGGCCGGGGCGCAGCGGGTCAAGGCCCGCGCGGAACAGCGCCTCGGCGCGGTAGATGTTGCCCACCCCGGCGACGACCGCCTGGTCCATGAGCTGCTGCCCGACCGTCACCCGGGAGCGCCGCACGCGCGCGACGAACGCCTCGCGCGCCGCGCCCAGGGATCCCCGCCCGCCGTCCGGCCGGATCGGGTCGGGGCCGAGCCGCGCCTCGACGGCTGCCTTCTCCGCGCCGGTGAGCACCTCGCAGGCGGTGGGGCCGGTGAGGTCGGCGACGGCGTGCGCGCCCCGCAGGCGCACCCGCACCGCGCCGCGCGGGGCCGGCGGCGCCCAGCCGTCCTCGCCCGCCGGGTCCGCGGCCCCGCCCCCGCTCCCGGCCGGCGCGGCGGGGACCGTCTCCCGCTCGCCGACCCGCTTGCGGGGCGCGCCGATCGCGTGCACGACGTCGGCGCTGCCGTCGCCGGCGAACGTCCACGCCCCGTACAGCCCCAGGTGCACGCGCAGCCAGCGCAGCTCCTCCGGTGCCGGCGCCGCGGCGCTCGTCCGCGTCGGGCCGAAGCCGCAGAACAGCTGCTTACCCCACGCCTCGCTCGCGACCAGGAAGTGGCCGTCGAGCAGTGCAGCGCCGTCGGCGAACCGCCCCTGCGGGCTGCTCACCCGCAGCGGCTGCCCGCCGAACAACGCGTCCAGGGCCCGCGCGAGGCGGTGGACGGTGTGACCTTCTGGCACGTCAGGCGATCACGTCAGGCGATGGCCGAGACGTCGTGCGACGCCTCGTACGCGACGACCTTGTCGATGCGGCGCTGGTGCCGGGCGTCGCCGCTGAACGGCTCCGCGACGAACGCCTCGACGAAGCCCGTCGCCTCGTCCAGGGAGTGCATGCGGCCGCCGACGGCGATCACGTTGGCGTCGTTGTGCTGGCGCCCGAGCCGCGCGGTCTCGAGCGACCAGGCGAGCACGGCGCGCACGCCGGCCACCTTGTTCGCCGCGATCTGCTCGCCGTTGCCGGACCCCCCGATGACGATGCCGAGCGAGCCCGGCTCCGCGACGACGGCCTCCCCGGCCGCGATGCAGACCGCCGGGTAGTCGTCCTGCGGGTCGTAGTCGTGGGCCCCGTGGTCGACGACGTCGTGGCCCGCGGCGCGCAGGTGCGCGACGAGGTGGGTCTTGAGCTCGTATCCGGCGTGATCGGCGGCGATGTGCAGACGCATGGGCACATTCTCCACCACATCCCGGCGGCGGGCCGGTGCGTCCTCGCCCGTCCCGGCGCGCCGTAGTGTGGGCGCCATGACAGCCGACGCGACCGGGCTGCGGTCCGGAATCGACCTCCCCGCCCTCGACCAGGCCGTCCGCCCGCAGGACGACCTGTACCGCCACGTGAACGGCCGCTGGCTCGACCAGCACGAGATCCCCGCCGACCGCGCCATGGACGGCGCGTTCCGCGCCCTGCACGACCTCTCCGAGGAGCGGGTGCGCGCCATCATCACCGACCTGGCCGCCACCGACGCCCTCGACCCCGCGTCGACCCCGGCCAAGATCGGTGCGCTCTACGCGAGCTTCATGGACACCGAGCGGGTCGAGTCCCTCGGCACCGCGCCGCTCGCCGACGAGCTGGCGCAGGTCGTCGGCGCCGCCACGCGGGCGGAGCTCACCGGGGTGCTCGGCCGCCTGCAGCGCACGGGCGGCGGCGGGGCGGTCGCGTTCTACGTCGACAACGACGCCAAGGACCCCGAGACGTACGTGACGCACCTCGTGCAGGGCGGCATCGGCCTGCCCGACGAGGCCTACTACCGCGAGGACCAGTACGCGCCGCTGCGCGAGAAGTACGAGCCGCACGTCGCGCGGATGCTCGGTCTCGCCGGCGTCGCCGCCTCCTCGGCGTGGGGCACCTCGGCGCAGGACGCCGCCGCGCGGGTCGTGGCCCTCGAGACGGCGCTCGCCGCCCACCACTGGGACGTGGTGCGCGACCGCGACGCCGACCTCACCTACAACCCGATGACGCTCGCCGACCTCGTGGAGCAGGCGCCCGGCTTCGACTGGCGCGCGTGGGCCGCCGCGCTCGGCGCCCCCGCGGGCTCCCTGGACGCCCTCGTGGTGCGCGAGCCGTCGTTCGCGACCGGGTTCGCGGCGCTGTGGGAGTCGGCGGACCTGGCGGACTGGAAGCTCTGGGCGGCATACCACCTGATCACCGCCCGCGCCGCCTACCTCGACACCGCGACCGTCGAGGCGAACTTCGACTTCTACGGCCGCACCCTCTCGGGAGCCCAGGAGGTGCGCGACCGGTGGAAGCGCGGCGTCGCCCTCGTGGAGCGGGCGCTCGGCGAGGCCGTGGGCGAGCAGTACGTGGCCCGCCACTTCCCGCCGGAGCACAAGGAGCGGATGGACGCGCTGGTCGCCAACCTCGTGGCCGCCTACCGCGAGTCGATCGAGCAGCTCGACTGGATGACCCCCGAGACCAAGGTCAAGGCGCTCGCCAAGCTCGAGCGCTTCACGCCGAAGGTCGGCTACCCGGTGAAGTGGCGCGACTACGGCGCCCTCGAGGTGGACGCGACCGACCTGGTCGGCAACGTGCGGCGGGCCCACGCGTTCGAGCAGGACTTCGAGCTCGCCAAGATCGGCCGGCCCATCGACCGCGACGAGTGGTTCATGACGCCGCAGACGGTCAACGCGTACTACAACCCCGGCATGAACGAGATCGTGTTCCCCGCCGCGATCCTGCAGCCCCCGTTCTTCGACCCGGACGCCGACGACGCCGTGAACTACGGCGGCATCGGCGGCGTCATCGGGCACGAGATCGGGCACGGCTTCGACGACCAGGGCTCGAAGTACGACGGCGACGGGCGCCTCGAGGACTGGTGGACCGCCGACGACCGCTCCGAGTTCGAGAAGCGGACGACGGCCCTCATCGCCCAGTACGACACGTTCCGGCCGGCCCAGCTCGCCGACGACGGCCCGCACGTCAACGGCGCCCTGACCATCGGCGAGAACATCGGCGACCTCGGCGGGCTGTCCATCGCCATCAAGGCGTACCGGATCGCTCTCGGCAAACCCCTGGACGAGGCGCCCGTCGTGGACGGCCTCACCGGGCTGGAGCGCATCTTCCTCGGCTGGGCCCAGGTCTGGCAGTCGAAGGGCCGCGACGAGGAGATCGCCCGCCGCCTCGCCACCGACCCGCACTCCCCCAACGAGTTCCGCTGCAACGGGGTCGTGCGCAACCTCGACGAGTTCCACGCCACCTACGGCGTCGGGCCGGACGACGCGCTGTGGCTCGACCCGTCGGAGCGCGTGCGCATCTGGTAGTCCCGTTCGGGGCCGTGCCGGGCGAACCTGGCCCGGCACGGCCCCGAGCGATGGCTCAGCGCGTGCCGATTCCCGCGCGCGCGAGGGAGAACCCCTTGCCCGTCGGGTCGTGGGTGCAGCTCATCCCGGTCTGCTCGCTGGTGCAGGTGAAGTCGCCCTCGGTGACGGTCTCGCCGTACTCGACCACGTCGAGGTCCCCGCCGGCGGCCGTGGGCTGCTCGTCCGCGGGGACGCACGGCAGCGCCACCTGCCCCTCGCCGTCCACGGTGACCACGTAGCCCGTGGTGCCCGCGCAGCCCTCGACGGGCGCCGGCTGCTGGTCGAGCTCCGCGATCCCGCACGAGACGCCGTCGGCGTACATGGTGCAGGTGATGTTGGCCGACGGCGACGCGAACCGGGCCAGCTCCTCGCGCTCGGGCGGCGGCTCCTCGGTGGCCTCCTCGGTCGGGGACGCCGCCGCCTCGGGCGGGGCGCTTTCGGCGGGCGCCTGTGGCGAGGACGAGGTGAAGATCTGGACGGCGAACGCCACGGCCATCACCAGCAGCACGACGTCGACCGCGATGAACGCGATCCAGCCCGCGCTCAGCCGCCGCTTGCGCGGCGGCTCCGGGGGCGGCGGGACGGCGGCCGCGGGGTAGCCCGCCGCGGGGGCGTACTGGCCCTGCGGGGGGTAGCCCTGCTGCGGGGCCGGCTGCTGCGCATAGCCCTGCTGGGCGTACCCGGGCTGCGCGTACCCGGGCTGGGCGGCATACCCCTGCGGTGCGGGGTAGCCCTGCTGCTCGGCGTATCCCTGCGGGGCGGTGTACCCCGGCGCGGCCGGGGTCGGCGGGAGCTGCTGCGTCGGCTGGTACACCGGGGGTGCCGGCGCGGCCGCGGGCTGCTGCGGTGCCGGCGGGACCGGGGCGTGCGCCGTCGGCTGGGGCGCCGGCGGGACCGGGGCGTGCGTCGTCGGCTGGGGCGGCGCCGGCGGGACCGGGGCGTAGGACGCCGTGGCGTCTCCGGCGCCGATCGCCGCGGTCGGCTGCGGGTCCTGCCCGCCGTCGGCCGCCGGGTCGATCGACGGCGGGCGGTGGTACGCGGACGTCACTCGTCGCACCCCGGAGCCGTCGGACGCGGCGGTGGGCCGGTCGTCGGGGCCGGGCGGGGGCGGCGGAGGCGGCACGGTGCCGGACATCTGGACTCCCTCCAGTCACGGTCTGACGCCCGGGCGGGGTGCTCGACACGTGCCAGGCACCCACACCCGCGAAGGCGCACGGGGCAGAATGTCACGATCCGGCGTCAGCGGTCGAACCCGTGCGACGACCCGTGGGGCGTCCCGCGCCGTGACCTGCGTCCCGACCCGCGGCACGGCCCGCGGCACGACCTGCGGGTCGCGGGCCCGTCGTCCCCCGTCGCCGGGCAGCCGCCCGGCCGTGGGCCCCGCCCCGCGGAGGTGGCATCATCGTCCGCGAAGCCTGCTCGCCGACGGCGTGCGGGACAGCCGACGACAGGGAGAACCCGTGCCCGCTGAGAACCTGACCCGCGCCGAGGCGATCGAGCGTGCCGACGTCGTGACGGGGGTGGAGTCGTACACCGTCGAGCTCGACGTCACGACCGGACCGACGACCTTCGCGTCCACCACCGTCATCCGGTTCTCCGCGAAGCCCGGCGGCAGCACGTTCGTCGACCTCGTCGCGCCCGCGGTCCGCGAGATCGTGCTCAACGGGCGCCCGCTGGACCCGGCCGCGGTGTACGCCGACTCCCGCATCGCGCTGACCGACCTCGCGGCCGAGAACGAGCTGCGCGTCGTCGCGGACTGCGCCTACATGAACACCGGCGAGGGCCTGCACCGCTTCGTCGACCCCGTCGACGGCGAGGTGTACCTGTACACGCAGTTCGAGGTGCCGGACGCCCGCCGCGTCTTCGCCACGTTCGAGCAGCCCGACCTCAAGGCCCCGTTCCAGGTGACCGTCACCGCGCCCGCCGCGTGGCAGGTCGTGTCGAACCAGCCCACGCCGGAGCCCACCGCCGCCACGCACGCGACGGACGCCGACGTCCTCGCCGCGACGTGGACCTTCGAGCCCACGCCGCGCATCTCCACCTACCTCGTCGCGCTGGTGGCCGGCCCCTACGCCGTCGAGCGCGGCGAGCTCACGTCGTCGGACGGCCGCACGATCCCGCTCGGCGTCTTCTGCCGGGCGTCGCTGTCGGAGCACCTCGACGCGGACTACATCATGGCCACGACCCGCAAGGGCTTCGAGTTCTACGAGAAGACCTTCGACGTGCCGTACCCGTTCGACAAGTACGACCAGCTGTTCGTGCCGGAGTACAACATGGGCGCGATGGAGAACCCGGGCTGCGTGACGTTCACCGAGGCGTACGTCTTCCGCTCCCAGGTGACGGACGCCGTGCGCGAGCGGCGCGTCGTGACGATCCTGCACGAGCTGGCGCACATGTGGTTCGGCGACCTGGTCACCATGAAGTGGTGGAACGACCTGTGGCTCAACGAGTCGTTCGCCGAGTACGCCTCCACGCTCGCCACCGCCGAGGCCACCGAGTGGGAGGCCGCGTGGACCACGTTCTCCGCCATGGAGAAGACGTGGGCCTACCGGCAGGACCAGCTGCCGACGACGCACCCCATCGTCGCGGAGATCCGCGACCTGGAGGACGTGCAGGTCAACTTCGACGGCATCACCTACGCCAAGGGCGCGTCGGTGCTCAAGCAGCTCGCCGCGTGGGTCGGCCGGGACGAGTTCCTGGCCGGCGTGTCCGCGTACTTCAAGAAGCACGCGTGGTCCAACACGGTGCTGCGCGACCTCCTCGTCGAGCTCGAGGCCACCAGCGGCCGCGACCTCGGCGCCTGGTCCGCCGCCTGGCTCGAGACCGCGGGCGTCAACACGCTCCGCCCGGACGTGGAGGTCGACGCCGAGGGCACGATCACCGGCCTCGCCGTCCTGCAGTCCGCGCCGGCCGACCACCCGACCATCCGCCCGCACCGTCTCGGCATCGGCTGCTACGACCTGGTCGAGCAGCCCGACGGCGCGGTGACGCTGGAGCGCACGCACCAGGTGGTCATCGACGTCGACGGCGAGCGGACCGAGGTGCCCGAGCTGGTCGGGCACGAGCGCCCCGCTCTCCTGCTGCTGAACGACGAGGACCTCGCGTACGCGAAGGTCCGCCTCGACGACGAGTCCCTCGCGGCCGCGACCGAGCACCTGTCGCGCCTCACCGACCCGCTGGCCCGCTCCCTGGTGTGGGGCTCGGCCTGGGACGCGGTGCGCGACGGCGAGACGCCGGCGTCGGCGTACGTGGACCTCGTGCTCGGCAACATCGCCGCCGAGACGGAGTCGACGACGGTGCGCACCACGCTGAACCAGCTGGGCCTCGCCGCCCGCACGTACGTCGCGCCCGAGCGCCGGGCCGCCACGCTCGCCCGCATCGGCGACCGGCTCTGGGCGCTGGCGCAGGAGGCCGCTGCCGGCTCCGACCTGCAGCTGCAGCTCGTGAAGTTCACGGCGGCGCTCGCCTCGACGCCCGACCACGTGGCGCCGCTGCGCGGCCTGCTGGACGGCTCGGTCGCCCTCGACGGGCTCGTCGTGGACACCGACCTGCGCTGGGAGGTGCTCCAGGGCCTGGTCCGCCTCGGCGCGGCCGACGACGCCGAGGTCGACGCCGCGCTCGCGCAGGACGACACCGCGACCGGGCGCCAGTCCGCCGCCCGGGCCCGCGCCGCCGCGCCGACCGTCGCGGCGAAGGAGGCCGCGTTCGCGTCCGTCGTCGATCAGGCCGACGTGCCGAACGCGATCATCCGCGCGACCGCCGCCGGGTTCGTCAACGTCGGGGACCCGGCCGTCCTCGAGCCGTTCGTGACCCGGTACGTGGACGCACTGACGGGCATCTGGACCTCGCGCAGCTACCACATCGCCGAGGAGCTCATCGAGGGCCTGTACCCCGCGCCGCTCGCCTCCGCGGGCCTGCGGGACGCCGTGCAGGCGTGGCTGGACGCCCACGCCGACGCCCCCGCGGCCCTGCGGCGCATGGTCGCCGAGCAGCTCGCCGGCACCGAGCGTGCCCTCGTCGCCCAGGCCGCGGACGTCTGACCGGCGGTCGCACCACGACGACGGCGCCCCCTGCCGGTCCGCGGACCGGCAGGGGGCGCCGTCGTCTGTCGCTGTCGCCGCGGGGGCGGCGGGCTACCGCGCCGTGCGGACGGCCTGCAGCAGGGAGCGCAGGCGCGCGTTGTCGTACAGGTCGTCGACGAGGACGACGTTGCCGGCGCCGTCGCCCAGCGGCACCTTCCAGCTGGGGTACTCGGTGGTGGCGCCCGGCTGGTGCTGGGGCCGCCGCTCCCCCACGGCGTCCACCAGCTGCACGCCGACCAGCAGCGACGGGCTGCGGCGCAGGGACCGGTACAGCCCCTCGACGATCTCCCGCTCGGACGGGTGCTCCGACACGAGGCCGTGCTCCGCGAGCGCCAGCACCGCGGCGTCACGGTCCGCCCGCGCCAGCCGTCGCACCTGGGTCGCGTCGTCCTCGGTGAGCAGGCCGAGGCGCTCGCGCAGGTCGACGTGCTCGCCCGCGAGCAGGTTCGCCGTCGGCGGCAGCTCATGGGTGCCGACGGCCGCGAGCGCCAGGCGCCGGTAGTCCTCGACCGGCAGGGGCCGGCCGCCGTCGTCCTTGGAACGCCACAACACCGACGTGCCGAGGACACCGCGCTCCGCCAGGTAGTCGCGCACCCACGGCTCGGCGTCGCCGTCGTCGTCACCGACGACCATCGCGCCGGCACGGTGCGCCTCGAGGCACAGGATGCCGACGAGCGCCTCATGGTCGTAACGGACGTACGCCCCCTCGTCGGGCGACAGCCCGGACGGCACCCACCAGAGCCGGAACAGCCCCAGCACGTCGTCGACGTGCAGCGCGCCCGCGTGCCGCAGCGCCGTGCGCAGCATGTCCCGGAACGGCGCGTACCCGGCACGCTCCAGGGCCCGCGGGACGAACGGCGGCGAGGACCAGCCGCTGCCCTCCGGGGCGTCCGTCCCGGCCGCCGCGCCGGCCCCGACCCGCCCCGCGAGGACGTCGCGGTGCAGCCAGGCGTCGGCGCCGTGCGGGTGTGCGCCGCCCGCGACCTCGTGCACGATGCCGAGGCGCATCCCGGCCTCGCGCGCGACCCGCTGCGCGGTGTGCTTCTGCTCGTCCGCCACCCACTGCAGCCAGGTGTAGAACTCGACCCGCTCGGCGAGCTGCTCGCGCAGCGCGGCGACGGCCGGCGACGCCGGGTCGCCGAGCTCGTCCGGGCGCGGGGAGCGGCCCAGGTGCTCGACGATCGCCGACCACGTCGCGAGGTCCCGCAGGCCGTGGCCCTGCTCGGCGACGAACTCCTCGTAGGCCGCCTGGCGCGCGGCGCGCCGGGGCGCGGTGAAGACCACCTCGAGGGCCGCCTTCTTCGCCTCCCACACCGCGTCGCGGTCGATCGGGCCCGGTTCGGTCACGAGGTCCCGGACCGGCTCGGCGGCCCACTCGACGAGCGACCGGTCGGCGGCCGTGAGGTAGGCGGTCTCCGCGATGTCCTCGACCCGCACGTACAGCGGGCTGAGGAAGCGGCGGCTCGTCGGCAGGTACGGCGACGGCGTGAGCGGGGTGACCGGTTCCGTCGCGGACAGGGGGTTCACCGCCACGAAGTCGGCGCCCGACCGGCGCGCGGTGAGCCACGCGAGGTCCGCCAGGTCCGCGAGGTCGCCGATCCCCCACGACGCGCTGGACCGGACGGCGTACAGCTGCGCGTCGACGCCCCACCACTGGTCCCCGTCGAGGCCGTCGGGGAGCTCCAGCCGCTGCGGCGTCACGACCAGCGTCGCCCGGGTCTCGTGACCCTCGGCCAGGGCGTGCAGCGAGTGCCAGCCGAGCGGCAGGTCGGCCGGGACGACGAACGTCGCGCGCCCCACCTCGCGCCCGTCGACCGTGCGCGGACCGGTGTCGTCGTCACGCTGGTCGAGGTCGCGGCGCGGCCGGGTGGAGTGGGTGCGGGCGCCCGGCTCGGCGCCGTCGACCTCGAGCCACACGTGCACGGACGTGCCGTGGGTCACGTGCACCGGGACCGTCTTCTCGTCGCCCTGGCGCACCACGACGGTGGGCGGCAGGACGGCACGCCACTCGTCGTCCTTGGCACGCTGCAGGCTGTGCGCGACCTGCTGCGGGGTGGCGGCCGGGACGCCGAGCGCCTCCAGGACGGCGACCAGGGTCGCCGCCGGCACCGGGACCGCGCCGCCGTCGGCCGGGCGCTCGACGACCACGCCGTGGGCCGACGCGAGGTCGCGCAGCTCCTGCGACGGCGCCTGCGGCTCGCCGGGGGCGCCGTCGGGCGGGGTGTCGGGCACGGCGGGCGTCTCGTCCGGGTTCGGCAGGTCCTTGCTCACGGGGACGATCCTGCCATCACCCGAGGCCCCGGGCCGATCCCCACGCGGTCGGGGCACCGGATCGGTGCCCGGGCGCACGGCTCGGTCGTGGGGAGGCCGTCCGCGTGCCGCACAGCAGGCGGTTTGCGGCGGCCGCCACCCCGGCGGCTACCGTGGCACGGTGAACGCCCCGACGTCCGCCCCCAGCCCCGAGCCCTCGCACTCCCCCAGCACCGTGCCCGAGACCGTCGAAGCGGCCGGTGCCAGCTTCTGGGAGTGGTTCTCCGGATGGCCGCTGCACATCCTCCTCATCCTGGTCGTGGGGATCGTCGTGCTCGTGCTGCTGCGCCGGGTGATCGGCCACGTCACCGAGCGCATCGCCACCGGCAAGGGCACCACCACCACCGACCGCCCGAGGTCCGAGACCCCGAGCTCGCCGTGGCGCGCCTACTTCCGCCGGGCACCGCTGGTCGAGGACGCGATCGCGATGGCGAACCCCCTCGCCAACCAGCGGCGCGCGCAGCGCTCCCGCACGGTCGGGTCGGTGCTGCGCTCGACGGCGAACGTCGTGGTCGGCACGATCATGATCCTGATGGTCCTGCAGGAGATCGGGGTCAACATCGCCCCCCTGGTGGCGTCCGCCGGGGTCGTCGGCGTCGCGCTCGGCTTCGGCGCGCAGAGCCTGGTGAAGGACTTCATCTCCGGCATCCTGCTGCTGGTCGAGGACCAGTTCGGCGTCGGTGACTACGTCAACCTCGGCATGGGGGCCGAGGGCACGGTCGAGGAGGTGCAGCTGCGGATCACCCAGGTGCGCGGCCTCGACGGGACGCTCTGGTACGTCCGCAACGGGGAGATCCTCAGCGCCGGCAACTTCACGCAGCAGTGGTCGCGCGCGATCGCCGAGGTGCGGGTGCCCGTGGACGCCGACCTCGGCGTGGTGCGCGCCGCGCTCGGGCGGGCGGCCGACTCGGTGCGCGAGGACCCGGAGGTCTCCCACCTGCTGCTCGAGGCCCCGTGGGTGCGCGGGGTGGACGCCGTCACCGACTTCTCGGCCTCCTTCACGCTGCTCGCGCAGGTCCGACCCGGCGAGCAGTGGGAGGTCTCGCGCCGGCTGCGCCAGGCGTCGCAGGCGGAGCTGCGCGAGGCGGGCGTGCTGCTGCGCGAGGACGTCGCCGAGGCCGCGCGGGGCGAGTGACCGGCTGGCCCGGCCGACCTTCCCGGCCGGCTGCCGTCCGTCAGGACGGCGTCAGCAGGCCGTCCATGGTTGCTGCCAGGTCGTCGGCCTCCGGGCCCACGATGACCTGGACGATGCGGCCCGACCGGACGACGCCGAACGCGCCCGACTCCTTGAGGCCCGGCTCGTCGATCAGCGCCGGGTCCGAGACCTCGACCCGCAGCCGGGTGATGCAGGGCTCGAGCTCGACGACGTTGCCGGTGCCGCCGAGCGCCGCGAGGATGTTGTCCGCCTTGTGGCCGAGGCTGGTCATAGAGATCTCCCGTGGAGTGCGTCGTTGCAGGTCCACCTCCACCCTAGCCGTTCGCGCGCCGGACGGGGCGTGGGGCACGGGTGGCTTTTCTGGGAGGATGACCCGGTGACCAACCAGATCCCCGCTCCCCGGGCCGCCGGTCGGGCCGGCCGGTCGGAGTCCTTCTACGAGCAGGTCGGCGGGCACGCGACGTTCCAGCGCCTGGTCGACCGGTTCTACGAGGGTGTCGCGGCCGACGAGGTGCTGCGCCCCATGTACCCCGAGGAGGACCTGGGCCCCGCGGCCGAGCGCCTCACGATGTTCCTGGAGCAGTACTGGGGCGGGCCGACGACGTACAGCGAGCGCCGCGGCCACCCGCGGCTGCGCATGCGGCACGCCCCGTTCAAGGTCAACCCCGACGCACGCGACCGCTGGCTGCGGCACATGCGCGACGCCCTCGACTCGCTCGATCTGGCCCCGATCCACGAGTCGCAGCTGTGGGACTACCTCGAGCGCGCGGCCTTCTCCATGATCAACACGTTCGAGGACTGATGACGACCGAACCGACCGCCACGTCCGGCACCCCGTCCCACCTCCCGTCCGACCTCCCGTCCGACACCGCGCCGACCGGCATCCCGGACGCCCTGGACCGGCTCCTGGCGGCCCTCGAGCTGCGCGAGGTCGACGGCTGGGGACCACGGGGCGAGGACGACCTGTGGCGCGGCGACAGCGTGCCCGGCCCGGGGCGGCGCGTCTACGGTGGGCAGGTGCTGGCCCAGGCGCTGCTGGCGTGCGGGCGCACGGTGACGGACGACCGCCTGCCGCACTCCCTGCACGCGTACTTCCTGCGGGAGGGGGCCCTCGAGTCGCCGATCGACTTCGCGGTCGAGCGGCTGCGCGACGGGCGCTCGTTCAGCGCCCGTCGCACCCACGCGATCCAGGGCGGGCGGCCGATCCTGTCCCTCACGGCGTCGTTCCAGGTCGACCAGCCCGGGTACGAGCACGCCGTGCCGGCGCCGGAGGGCGTGCCCGCCCCCGAGGACGTGCCGTCCGCGATCGAGACGCTGCGCGACCTCGACCACCCGGCCGCGCGGTTCTGGTCGCACGAGTCGGCCTTCGACCTGCGGCACGTCGGCGGGTCCGTCTACCTCGGCCCGGACCCCGACCCGAGCCCCACCCAGCAGGTCTGGGTGCGGGCACGGCACGAGATCGCCTCCGACGACCTGCTGCTGCACCGCGCGCTGCTGGCCTTCGCCTGCGACCAGATGATGCTCGAGCCGGTGCTGCGCCAGGCCGGGCGCTCCTGGCTCGACGTCGGCAGCTCCGTGCCGATGGCGAGCCTCGACCACGCCATGTGGTTCCACCGGGACGCGCGCGCCGACGACTGGCTGCTCTACGTGCAGGAGTCACCCGGCGCCCAGGGCGGGCGCGGGCTCGGCATGTCCCGCGTGTACGACCGCGGCGGCGCCCTGGTCGCCACGATCGCCCAGGAGGGCATGATCCGCCTGCCCGCGTGACGTGCGGGGCCGCCGGTGCCGGGCGGTCAGTGCCGGCGGCGGAAGGTCACGGGCTCCTCGACGTACGGCCCCCAGACGGCCCGCTCGTCGTCCGAGACACGGCGCGGCCTGCCCCCGTCGGCGTCGACGACGACGATCGTCGTGACCGCCTTGACGTACGCCGCGGCGCCCGACGCCGGGCCGGTGCGCGGGAATCCGCCCGGCTCGCCGTCGTGCACCTCGTAGCAGACCTCGAGGGAGGCGCCGCCGATCGAGCCGATCCACATCTCCACGCGCACCGGGGTGCGGGAGAAGCCCAGCGGGCGCAGGTACTCGATCTGCTGCCCGGCCACCAGGGTGTGCGACGTCGCGTGCGGACCCGTGTCGAGGACGGCGGTGGGCCACTCCTCGCCGTCGAGGGCCTCCGGGTGCCGCCAGAACGCCGTGATGCGCGCGTCCTCCAGCAGACGCAGCATCGCGACGTTGTTGACGTGCTGGTACGCGTCGAGATCGGACCAGCGCAGGGAGACGGGGACGTGCAGACGGGTCATGACCGGCATCGTTTCATGCCCGCGACGGTGCCCCGTCCCCTTCCGACGGACGCCCTCAGCCCGCCGCGATGCTCGCGGCGGCACGGCACCGCGCCAGCGCCCCCACCTCGTCGCCCACCGGGCCGCGCACGAGCCGGTCGGCGACGCCGCTCACGGCCTCTCGCAGCCGGCGCCGCACCCGTGACGCCCGGCGCCGGGACCCCCAGGCCGAGGCCGCCCTCGCGAGGAGCGCGAGCACGAGGCCCAGCAGGAGCCCGCCGAGGGCGAGCAGCGTCGGCCACGGCAGCTCCAGCACTCCCCCGCCGGAGCCGGTGAGGTCCACCGTGAGCACGGGCACGACCAGCGGCGGCAGCCGGAAGTACTCGAGCACCGCCCCGAGGGCCAGCCAGCCGAGCCCGACGACCGCCACCGCCAGCAGGAGCCACTGGAGCGCGCCGGCGAACGTCCACCAGCCGGGCCGGCGCGCCGCCTCCAGCCGGGTGCCCACGACCGCCTGGTCGAGCTCGGCCGGCAGGCGGTCGACCGCGTCCTGCGCCCGCCCGCGCACCACGAGCACCCACGACTCGGGGGCGCCCTCGGTGACCTCGTCGACGTAGCGGCGGACCGCGGACGCGGCCGTGGCCCGCACGGCGGGCGTCGCGGTGGGCAGCGAGCTGCGCAGCAGGTCACGGCGGTCGTCGGCGTCCTTCCCCCGGCCGCTGCCCGCGGCCCCGACGGCGTCGCGGCGCAGCCCGAGCCGGCGCAGCGGGTCACGACGCAACCGGGACACCCACCGCGTGACCGGCCAGCCGGTCGCCAGGTGCGCGTCGCGCCGGTGCGTGCGGGCGACGGCGTCCACGACCGTCGGCACGCCCGCGGCATCCTCGAGCGCGTCCACCAGCCCGGCGGCCGCACGCTCGCCGGCCCGGTGCGGCGGGGTGCTCCCGGTCGCGTCCGCGATGACCCGCGCCGCGGCGCGGGCGTCGGCGGTGAGCCGGGCGGTCGCGGCCTCCCGGCGGGCCGCCGCCTCGGCGAGCAGCCCCCGCAGCTGGTCCACGCCCTGCCCGGTGCGCGCCGACAGCGCGAGCACGCGCGCCCCGTCGAGCCCGTCGGCGACCACGAGCCGCCGCAGGTCGGCGAGCATCGCGTCCGTCTCGGCCGCCGACAGCCGGTCGGCCTGGTTGAGCACCACGACCACCACCTCCGCGTGGCCCGCCAGCGGCCGCAGGAACCCCTCGTGCAGCGCGGCGTCGGCGTACTTCTGCGGGTCGACGACCCACACCAGGAGGTCCGCGCGCTCGACGAGCCGCTCCGCCCGCACCCGGTGCTCCGTGACCACGGAGTCGTGGTCGGGCAGGTCGATCAGCACGAGCCCGGTAGTGATGCCGGCCGGGGTTCGGGGTCGCCGCAGGCGCGCGAGGCCCCGGCGCGACGAGCGGCCGGGGTCGGGCGGGTCGGGCTCGTCGTCGGCCGGTCCGGCCGGCATCTCGTGCCGGCGCCGTACCTCCAGCCAGTCGAGCAGCGGGCCGGCGCCGTCCCCCCAGACCACCGCGACCGGGTGGGACGTCGTCGGCCGCCGCACGCCGACCGTCGCGACGTCGGTGCCGGAGACGGCGTTGAGGACGCTCGACTTGCCCGAGCCGGTGGCCCCGGCGAGCGCCACGACGGTGTGCTCCGCGGACAGCCCGCCCCGCTCGCGCGCACGGCTGACGACCGCGCGGGCGTCGTCGAGCATCGCGGTGTCCAGCCGCCCCGTGGCCGCCCGGACGGCGGTGTCGAGGGCGGCGGTCCGGTCGGTCAGGTCGATGCGGGCGTCGGCACGGCTCACGTGGACGGGTCCTTCCTGCCGAAGAGCTTGCGCCAGCGGGAGGCCCGGTCCTTGGCGGGCGCGCCCTCGGCCGCGCCGCCGCGGGTGTCCGGTACCCGGGCCACGCCGTCGGTGGTGGGGGGACGCACCGTCCCCGCGCCCCGCAGCAGCCCGCCGCTCCACGGTCGCGTCGCGCCCTCCGGGTCGGGGCGCGACGCCTGCTCGGCGCGGGCCTCGGCGGCCACGCGGTGCGCGGCGTCCCGCACGCCGGGCCCGCCCGCGTCGGCCGTGCCGAGCGCGTCGAGCTGGGCGGTGTAACGGGCGGACTGCCCGCGCAGCACGGCGTCCACACGCCCCGAGAGCCGTTCCTTGGCCTGGGCGGACAGCCGGCGCACGGCCTCGTCGCCGAACACCGCCTCGAGCAGCTTCTGGCCCACGACCGCGGTGCCGCCGGCGATGCCGACCTCGGCCCCGGTCAGGCCCGCGGTCGAGGCGAAGACGACGACCATGAGGCTCACCCCGAGCGCGTTGACGCCGAAGGACAGCGCGCGCGCGGTGCCGCGGCGGGACGCGCCCTGCTCGCGCACCAGCGCGAGGACGTCGTCCTGCCAGCCGCGGATCTGCGCGCCGACCTCCTCGCGCAGCGTGGCGGGTGCGCGCGACAGGTCGAGCCCGGTCAGCAGCCCGGCCCCGGCGGCGTCCCCGTGCCACGCGGCGTAGGTGCGCTCGGCGGCCTGCTCGGCGGCGTCGAGGATGACCGACTCCAGCCCGCGGGCGATGGCCTGCTCCACCTGCGGCGCCTGCTTGGGCCGCCCCCGGAAGAACCCGGCGACCGCGTCCCGCACCTTCCCGACCCCCGCCTCGATCCCGCGGAAGAACTCCCCCGTGCCGACGAAGTCCTGCCACCGGGCGAGGACCTCGCCGCGCAGCAGCACGCCGTCGGACGTCGCCGCCTCCACCTGCGCCAGCGCGTCCGCGTGGTGGCGGCGCACGACGTCGCGCAGCCGGGCGTCGGCCGACTCCTGCACGTCCGCGGCGTCCGCCAGCTCGACGGCACGGCGCACCAGGTCGCCGACGGCCCCGTCGCGCGTCGCCGCGATGACCTGCGCCCGTGCGTCCGGGTCGCCGCCGAGACCGGACAGCCACGTCGCGACCTCGGCCACGGCGTGCTCCGGCAGCAGCCCGTCGGACAGCGCGTCCGGGCCGGACTCCTCGGCCTCCGCGACGACGAACACCCGGGCGTCACCCAGCCCGTGCTCGGCGACCATGCGCCGCAGGTCCTCCGCGACGACCTCCGCCCCCGGGTCGACCCGGTCGAGCACGATCGCCACCTGCGCGCGCCGGTGCGCGGCCTGGGCCAGCAGGTCCCACGGGACCGCGTCGGCGTACCGCGCCGCGGTGGTGACGAAGAGCCACAGGTCGGCGGCCCCGAGCAGCTGCGCCGCCAGCTCGCGGTTGGCCGTCTCGACGGAGTCGACGTCCGGCGCGTCCAGGAGGGCGAGCCCCTGCGGCAGCGACTCGCTCGCGACCAGGCGGAGGGCGGCCGTCCCGGGGGTCGGGTCCGGCGGGCGCCGGTCGTCGTCCACGTCCGGCGCCGGTGCGGCACCGGGGGCCGCCGCCGCGGTCCCCGAGGACACCCGCGCGAGCCCCGGGAGCACCCGGTCCGTGCTGAACCACCGTGCGTCCAGCGGATGGTGCACCAGGACCGGCGCACGCGTGGTCGGCCGCAGCACGCCCGGCGCGGACACCGGCTCGCCGAGGAGGGAGTTGACCAGGGTGGACTTGCCCGCACCGGTGGACCCGCCGACGACGACGAGCAGCGGCGCCCGCTCGGCGCGCAGCCGCGGGAGCAGGTAGTCGTCGAGCTGGTCGACGGCGCGGTGCAGGTCGCCGCGGGCGGCGTCCGCGCCCGGGGTGTGCAGCGGCAGGCGCAGCGCGCCCAGGCGGCCGCGGAGCACCTCGAGGGCGTCGACGAGGGCCGCGGTGCCGGCCACGGGTTCCGCCGGTCGAGGATCCTCGGCGGCCGCCCGGGCGTCGTCGCCGTCCCGCGGGGTGGGGGAAGGCGTCGCGTCCGGGTCCGTCATGTGCCCAGTGTGCCCATGACGGACGATCGGTGCAGGGCCGCCGCCGCGACGTCACGTTTCCCCGCCTGCCGTCGTCGAGGTGGTCGAATGGACCCAGCACGTCGGTGTGCGCCCGCACACCGCGCGTCAGGCCCCGCCCGCGCCACCCACCGAGGAGTCAGCCGATGCCGAGCACGTTCCGTATCCCTCGCAAGGAGCTCACCGGCCTCTACGGCCGTGCGATCGGCTGGTACGCGCGGCGGACCTTCGGGCAGGTGCCGGACAGCGCCTACGTGCTCGCCCACCACCCGCGCGCGATGCGGGCGATGTTCGGCCTCGAGATGAAGGTCGGCCGGTGGAGGTCGCTCGACCCCACGCTGAAGACGCTCGCGGAGATGGCGACGGCCGCGGCCGTCGGCTGCAGCTGGTGCCTGGACTTCGGGTACTTCCTCTCGCGCGAGGAGGGCCTCGATCCTCGCAAGGTCAGCCAGGTGCCGCGGTGGCGCGACGCCGACGGCGTCTACACCGACCTCGAGCGCGACGTCATGGCCTATGCCGAGGCCATGACCGCCACGCCGCCGACGGTCACCGACGAGATGGTCGCCTCCCTCGTCGGCCGGCTCGGCAGTCCGGCCATGGTGGAGCTGACCCAGATGGTCGCGGTCGAGAACCTGCGGTCGCGGTCGTACTTCGCGGCCGGGGTGCAGAGCCAGGGGTACTCCGACGCGTGCGAGATCCCGCTCGCCACGTCCTGAGCGCCCGTCAGCCGCCGAGGCGGCGACGCAACCAGGCGACGCCGGCCTCGCCCTGCACCCGCTGGAACGCCCGCACGTGCGGGATGCCGGGCGGAGGCGGCTGCAGCGACGAGTGCACGAAGTAGCCCGTCAGAGCCACGAGGTACGCCGTCACCGCATCCTCGTCGGTGCCGTGCGGCAACGGGTGCCGGGCCAGCACGTCCTCCGGGGCCGGCCCGCCCCCGGCCTGCGTCGCCGGCAGCATGCCGACCAGGTCGCAGAATGCGGCGCCCCGCGCGGGGTAGGCCCAGTCGACGGCGAGCGCGGCCGGCCGGGCGCCGGCAGCCCGTCCACCGTCCGGGGCCGGCTCGACGAGCAGCGTGTTGTCGGCGCGCAGGTCGCCGTGCACGAGCCGGGTCCCGGCGACCGCCTCGGGCGCGTGCCGCTCGAGGTCCGCCAGGCGGTCGAGGTGGGTCGTGAACCACGGGTCGAGGGTGGCGAGGCCCTCGGGGCGATCGGCCGCGAGGGCGGCGGTGCAGCTCGTGGGCAGCTCGTCGGCCACCTCGGGCAGGACGCCCGGCGCGACCTCGTGCTCGCCGACACGCAGGGCGAGCTGGGCGACCGCGTCCAGGTCCCGGCCGCGCAGCGGCGAGGTCGGCGCCCGGCCGGCGACGGCGTCCGAGGCGACCGCGACCCACGCGCCGTCATCGGTGGGCACGTCCAGCAGCCAGCGTGCACGCGGGGCGGGCACACCGCGCGGGAGCAGGGCGCTGCGCCGCGCCTCCTGCCGGTACAGCGTGGCCGCGAACTCGTGGGAGACGCCGACCGCCTTGACGAACACCGTCCCGCCGTCGGTGCGCAGGGTGGAGGCGAGGCCCGGCGAGTAGCCGCCGTCGTGGCTGGTCCACCCGGTCACCGGCGCGCCGAGCCGCGTCTCGATCGCCGCCCGCACCGGTGCGGGCAGCTCGGGCCAGGTGGGGCGCCTGCGGGAGGGCGGCGTGCCGGTCGTCATCCGCGCATCCTGCCCGAGCCCGGCCGACGCGTCCCACCTCTTTACCGTCCGCCGGACAGCGGCAGGCCCTCCTCCCCGGTGCGGGGAGGAGGGCCTGGTCGGCGGACCGCTCAGTCGCGCGTGAGCTTGCGGTACGTCACGCGGTGCGGGCGGGCCGCGTCGGCCCCGAGGCGCTCGACCTTGTTCTCCTCGTAGGACGCGAAGTTGCCCTCGAACCAGTACCAGCTCGCCGGGTTCTCCTCCGTGCCCTCGTAGGCGAGGATGTGCGTCGCGACGCGGTCCAGGAACCACCGGTCGTGGGACACCACGACCGCGCAGCCCGGGAACTCGAGCAGCGCGTTCTCGAGCGAGCCGAGGGTCTCGACGTCCAGGTCGTTGGTGGGCTCGTCGAGGAGCAGCAGGTTGCCGCCCTGCTTGAGGGTGAGCGCGAGGTTGAGGCGGTTGCGCTCACCGCCCGACAGCACGCCCGCGGGCTTCTGCTGGTCCGGGCCCTTGAAGCCGAACGACGCCACGTAGGCGCGCGACGGGATCTCGACGTTGCCGACCTTGATGAAGTCCAGCCCGTCGGAGACGACCTCCCACAGCGTCTTCTTCGGGTCGATGCCACCGCGGGACTGGTCGACGTAGGAGATCTTCACCGTGTCGCCGACCTTGAGCTCGCCGCCGTCGAGCGGCTCCAGGCCCACGATCGTCTTGAACAGGGTGGTCTTGCCGACGCCGTTGGGGCCGATGACGCCCACGATGCCGTTCTTCGGCAGCGTGAAGCTGAGGCCGTCGATGAGCTGGCGGCCGTCGAAGCCCTTCTGCAGGTTCTCGGCCTCGAGGACCACGTTGCCCAGGCGCGGGCCCGCGGGGATCTGGATCTCCTCGAAGTCGAGCTTCCTGGTGCGCTCCGCCTCGGCCGCCATCTCCTCGTAGCGGGCCAGGCGCGCCTTGGACTTCGTCTGGCGGCCCTTGGCGTTCGAGCGCACCCAGTCCAGCTCGTCCTTGAGGCGCTTGGCGAGCTTGGCGTCCTTCTTGCCCTGGACCTTGAGGCGCTCGCCCTTCTTCTCCAGGTAGGTGGAGTAGTTGCCCTCGTACGGGTACAGGCGGCCGCGGTCGACCTCGCAGATCCACTCCGCGACGTGGTCGAGGAAGTACCGGTCGTGCGTGACGGCGAGGACGGCGCCCGGGTACGTGGCCAGGTGCTGCTCGAGCCACAGCACGGACTCGGCGTCCAGGTGGTTGGTGGGCTCGTCGAGCAGCAGGAGGTCCGGCTTCTCCAGCAGCAGCTTGCACAGCGCGACGCGGCGCCGCTCACCCCCGGACAGGACCTTGACGTCGGCGTCCGGCGGCGGGCAGCGCAGCGCGTCCATCGCCTGCTCGAGCTGGGAGTCGAGGTCCCACGCGTCGGCGGCGTCGATCTCCTCCTGCAGCGTGCCCATCTCGGCGAGCAGCGTGTCGAAGTCTGCGTCGGGCTCGGCCATGAGGGCCGAGATCTCGTTGAAGCGGTCGATCTTGGCCTTGATCGGGCCGACCGCCTCCTCGACGTTGCCGAGCACCGTCTTGTCCTCGTTGAGCGGCGGCTCCTGCTGGAGGATGCCGACCGTGTAGCCCGGGGAGAGGCGGGCCTCGCCGTTGGACGGCTGCTCGAGGCCGGCCATGATCTTGAGGATCGTCGACTTCCCGGCGCCGTTGGGGCCGACGACGCCGATCTTGGCGCCGGGCAGGAAGTTCAGCGACACGTCGTCGAGGATGACCTTGTCGCCGTGCGCCTTGCGCGCCTTGTACATGGAGTAGATGAACTCAGCCACTGGCTCTGCTTCCACCGTTCGATCGCGCGGAGTCTGGAGCGGCACGATGCGGGCCTCGCGGGCGGGAACGCCCGGAAGAGGTGGTCCCCACCGCATGCTGGAGGACCGGCATCGCAGCCGATCCCCCAGCCTACGCGACCGCGACCCGAACGGGCGGGCCCAGAGGTCACCGGACGGCCCGGGCCGGTTCCCGGGGGCCCCGTCCTCAGGCCCCGACCGTCTCGGGCACCGGTCCCTTCTCGCCCTCCTCCACCACAGCGCCGGAGGCGTCGCCGGGCACGGCGTCCGGCGACAGGTCCCACGGGTCGGTGTCCGTGGCCGGCGCGACGGCGACCGCCTCGCCGCCGGGCTGGTCCGCCCGGTCGCTGACGCGGGCGAAGCGCACCATGCCGCGCGTGGCGTCCACGCCCACGTGCTGAGCCTCGATCACCTGCCGCGAGCGGCGCTCCGTGACGACGGCGGTGCCGCCGTCCGGCAGCGGGTGCTCCCGCGGGGCGTCCCACTCCTCCAGGGTCAGGCGACCCCGGACGACCACCGGGTCGCCCTTGCGCACGGACATGCACACGTGGCGTGCCCGGTCCCGGAAGAGCTTCACGGTGAACCAGAGGGTCTCCCCGTCGGCCCACTCGCCGGTCCTCGGGTCGCGGACCCGGCGCGTGCTCGCCAGGCGGAACGAGGTCCAGTCGGTGCCCTGCGGGGACGTCGCCAGGGTGGGCTCGGTACCGACGTGCCCGACGACCGTGACGTTGACGTCGCTCATGCGTGCTCCTGTGCTCGGGGCCGGCACCGTGCCGGCCGGGACGCCCAGGATCAGCCGCGCGCGCCTGCCTCCCGGGCCCCGGACCCGGTGTTCGTGGACGACGACGCGAGCTCGTGCTCTGTGGGCAGCCTCAGCGTGCCGGTCAGCGGGCGCGCGGCAGGCAGCTCCGTCGCGGCCTGCGCGAGCTCGCGCACCCGGCGGTGCTCGACCAGCAGCTTCCGGGTGGGCTCGCCGAGGCTCTCGGTGAGCACCCGTTCGAGGGCTGCGCGCCCCGCCGTCGCGACCGCATGCTCCCGGCGGGCAGCGAGCCGGCGGCGGGCAGCCACACCCGCGAGCGCCGTCGCCCCGGCGGCCACGGCCAGCAGCCCGGCCACCACCAGCACGACCGTCCCCCACGGGTCGGGCAGGTCCAGCACGCCCGTGACAGCGAGGAGCCCGAGCACCGCCGCGACCACGGCCAGGCCGGCCAGCCCCCACGCCACCCGCCGCATCGTCCGCGCCGCCGACGGGCCGCGCGCGTCGAGCGGGATGCCCCGCAGGGCGCCGGCCACCGCGGTGCGGAGCTGGTCGGCCCCCGAGACCGACTCGGCGAGCGACCGCTGCCAGCCCGGCCGCAGCGACGCACCGGCGCGCGTGAGCCAGCGGGCCCGCGACAGCGCGACGGCGTCCCGGTCCGGCGGCGGGACCTCGGGGTGGCCGTACCCGTTGCGGACGGTGTTGCCGACCTGGCTCGCAACGGAGTCGAGCCCGGTCGCGACCACCAGGGCGTCCAGCTCGCGCTCGACCGCGGGGCCCATCTGCCAGGGCACCTCGGCGGGCGTCTGGGCCAGCAGCAGGCGGGCCGCGGCGTCGAGCTCCGCGGCGGCCCGGCCGGCCGCGACCGAGCGGCGGGCGCACGCCTCCTCGAGCAGGGTGCGCACCTCGTCCACGCCCTCGCCGCTGCGCGCCGACACCGCCTGCACGTACACGCCCGTCAGACCGTCGTCGGCCAGGAGCCGGCGCAGGTCGCCGAGCAGGTTCTCGCGCTGCGCGTCCGGCACGGTGTCGACCTGGTTGAGCAGCACCACCATCGACGCCTCGGACCCGACCGAGTCGCGCAGGTAGCCCGAGTGCAGCGCGTCGTCCGCGTACTTCTGCGGGTCCACGACCCACACGAGGAGGTCCACCATCGGCAGCACCCGGTCGACGACCTCGCGGTGCGCCGGCTCCACGGAGTCGTGGTCGGGCAGGTCGAGCAGCACCAGCCCGTCGAGGTGACGCTCGTCGACGCCGTCCAGCTCGCCGCTCTGGGTGATCCTGCGCTCGCGGTCGACCCCGACCCAGTCCAGCAGCGCCTCGGCGTCCTGCGACCAGGCGCACGCGGTGACGCGGGCGGTCGTGGGGCGCTTGACGCCCACGTCCGCGAAGCTCAGGCGGGAGACCTTGTTGAACAGGCTCGACTTGCCCGATCCGGTGCCGCCGGCGAAGGCGACGATCGTGTGGTCGACGCCGAGGGAGAGGCGTGCCCGGACGCCCTCGACCGCGGTCGTGACGCGCTCGGACGTGGCGTCGTCCAGGCGCGAGCCCGCGATCGCGAGCGCCTCGGCGACGTCCTCGGTCCGCGCCCGCAGGGTGGCGTCGTGCGAGGTGTGGCGGTCGGCCGTCATGTCAGTCTCCTCAGCTCGGCCAGGCGCACGTGCAGTCCGGCGGCCGCGTCGTCGGCGAGGTCCGGGGCCCCCAGGATGTCGAGCACCGCCTCGACCTCGCCGTCGACGACGGCGGCCGCCCGGTCGGCGAGGTCGGCGCGCAGCTCGTCGACCGGGCCGTCGGCGAGGTCGCCGAGCACGCGGGTCAGCACGCGGGCCGCGTCGTCGCTGCCGGCGGCGGAGGCGAGCAGCAGGGTGGCCGTGCCGCGCGGCCCGAAGGCCTTCGCGGCCGCCTGGACGCGGGCGACCGAGGCGTCGTCGGGCGCGGGGGCCTCAGCCGGGGCGTCGTCGCCGCCGGTCGTGTCGCCGCCGGTCGTGTCGCCGCCGGTCGTGTCGCCGCCGGTCGTGCGGAAGCCGGTACGCATCCCCTCCGCGACCAGCGCGTCGGCCTGCGTGGCCCACTCCTCGACCACCGGCCCGGTGGCGGCCTCCCGCGCCGCCGCCCGCGCGGCGCCGTCCGGCACGACGGCCTCGCCACCCGCGGGGGCCCCGGGACCTGCGAGCACCGCGCGCAGCCGTTCCTCGACGCGGGCACCGGCCGCGACGAGCGTGCGCGCAGCCGCCGCGACGACGTCGGACCGCAGCTCGTCGAGCGCGACCTCCCGGGCCCGGCCGGCGCGCCGCGTGCTGCGCGCGCGGTCGCCGCGCACCTTCACGCGGTCGACGCCGACCGCCCCGGACAGGTCCCGCCAGCGCGCCTCCACGGAGGCGCCCGCCACGACGCCGGCGGCCACCGCGTCCCGTGCGAGCTGCTCGGCCGCGGGCAGCTCGCCCTCGGCGGTGCGCCGCAGCACGTGCGACGCCTCCCGCTGGGCCTCGACGGCCTCGGCCAGCGAGTTCACCCAGCCGGGCAGCGCGCCGAGCGCGCCCTTGAGCGTGCGCACGATGACGGCCCGCGAGCGGTCCGGCCCCGCGAGCATCGTCAGCCACCGCCGCACCGGCGCCACGACCGACGGCTCGAGCAGGCCCTCGTGGGGGCCCACGTCCGGGATGACGAAGAGCGGGACGTCGGTCATCCCGTGGTCACGCAGCCGCTGCAGCAGGTCGCCGCGCACGGTCGTGAGGGTCTCCTTCGGCACCCGGTTGAGCACCATCGCCACGGAGGCCCCCCGCTCCGTCGCCCGGCCGAGCGCCTGCCAGGGCAGCGCGTCGCCGTAGCGGGCCGCGGTCGTGACGAAGAGCCACAGGTCGGCACCCTCGAGCAGCTGGTGCGCGGTCGAGCGGTTCTCCTGCACGAACGAGTCGAGGTCGGGGGCGTCCAGCAGGGCCGTACCGCGCGGCACCCCCTCGTGCTGCACGACGCGGGACAGCTCGGTGACCGGCCCCGTCGTGACGAGCTCGGCGTCGGCGGGGTGGTGGGCGAGCACCGGCTCGCGGGTCGTCGGGCGCAGCACGCCCGCCTCCGACACCTCCTCGCCGAGCAGGGAGTTGTAGAGGGTGGACTTGCCGGCGCCGGTGGAGCCCGCGACGACGACGACCGCCGGCGACGAGAGCTCCTTGAGGCGCGGCAGCAGGTGCTCGTCGAGCTGGGCGAGGAGCCGGTCCCGGGACGCCTCCGCGGCGGCCGACCCCTCGATCGGCAGCGGGAGGCGCACGGCCGCGACGTCGCGACGCAGGTCACGGGCCACGTCGTGGACGGTGAGACCGATCTCCTCGGCTGCCTCGGCCTCGGCGTGGCGCGCGGCGCGGCGCGAGGCGCGCGTTTCGAGGGAAGGAGTCACGGGCACATCCTTCCGGTTGGAAGGTCCGCTGCCAAACGCGCGCGCCGCGCGGCCGGGCGATCCCGCCGCCCGGCCGCGCACCGCACCTCGGGTCAGCGTCGCCGGAGGCTCTCGTAGATCCTCGCGAAGTCGTCCTGCCCGTGCCCGGCGTCGACCTGCCGGCGGCGCAGCGCCTCGACCGCCGCGATCGGTCCCGGGTCCACGCCCTGCTCCTCGCTCGCGCGCACGAGATGGCCCAGGTCGGACCACTCCAGGCTCTGGCTGACGGTGGTGTAGTCCCCGCCGTCCACGGTCTCGGCGTCCGCGGCGAAGGCCTGCGTCATCGCCGCGAGGAACGGCGTCGCCCGGGCGGCGAAGTCGCGGGCGCTGACGCCGTCGGCACCCACCATCGCCGCGCCGTGCAGGAAGCCGGCGAACATCGTGTACATCCCCGAGAGCATCGCCAGGTCGAGCAGCGACGCGCGCCCGGGGTCGGTGCCCTCGAACGTGCTCGTGGCCCACACGTCGAGGATCCCCCGGCCGTGGTCGAAGGCGTCGCGGCTCCCGCTGTAGAGGATCGACCCGCCGGGTGTCCCGATCATGTCCGGCGTCGCCATGATCGCGCCGTCGAGGAACTCGGCACCGTGCTGCGACGCCCAGGCCGCCACCTGGCGCGACTCGTTCGGGGTGGTCGTGGTGAGGTTCACCAGCGTGCGGCCGCGCAGGTCGCCCGCGACCGGGTCCAGCGTCTCGTGCACGGACGCGTGGTCGTACAGGCAGGCGACGACCGTCGGCGCCGCCAGGACCGCCTCGCGCACGCCGGCCGCGCGCCGCGCGCCCCGCGCCACCAGCGCCTCGTCCCTCCCGGCGCTCCGGTTCCAGACCGTGACGTCGCGGCCCGCGTCGAGCAGCACCCCGGCGAGCACGCCACCCATCGCACCCAGGCCGAGCATGGCCACGGGGCTCTCCCCGGCATGCGTCCCGGTGGTCGCGCCGACCGCGTTCATCGCGGGTCCCGGATGGCGTCGAGGATGCGGGTCCAGCCGTCGCGGCCGTGCCCCGCGTCCAGGACGTGCCGGTAGTGCGCCTGGACGGCGCGTGGCAGGGCGAGGTCGATCCCCGCCGCCTCGCTCGCGCCGACGACATGGTCGGCGGTGGCGCCCATCATCGTCGCGGTGCTGAGGTCCCCGGGATGCCGGCCCGCGTCGATCTGCGCGCCCGTGCGCACGCCCGCACGGTCGCCCTGCCCGTCGCCCTCCCCCAGCATCGCGGGGATGCCCGTCAGCGTGGGCAGCACCTCCGGCAGGAACTCGCTCGCCGGGATGCCGGCGCTGCCCGCCAGCGCGGTCGCGTGCATCAGCCCCGACAGCGAGGTCAGGAACACGTCGAGGTGCGCCTGGTACATCACCTGGGCGAGACCCGGGTCCTCGCCCAGGTACCGCGCCTCGCCGATCGCGGCGAGCGTCGCGGCGTGCTCGGCGAAGACCTCCTCCGGCCCGCTGTAGTACACGCTCGAGCCGTCGGTGCCGACCATCGGCGGCGGCGCCATCACACCCCCGGCGAGGAACGTCCCGCCGTGGGACTGCACCCACCGGGCGGCGTCGCGCGTCCGGTCCGGGGTGTCCGAGCTGAGGTTGACGACCGTCCGGCCGGCGAGGGCCTCGGTGGCCCCTCCGAGCACGTCGTCCATGGCCCGGTAGTCGGTGAGGCTCAGGACGACGGGCCCGCCGGCCGCGACCGCCTCCGCCGGGCTCGGGGCGAGGACGGCGCCGGCGGCGACCACGCCGTCGGCCCGGCTCGGCGTGCGGTTCCAGACGGTGACCGGGTGCCCGGCGGCGAGCAGCGCGCGGGTCATCGCCTGGCCCATCGGGCCGAGGCCGATGACGGCGGGTCGAGCAGGTTCGTGCATCACGACGGTGCTCCTCTTGTGCGGTGGTCGGTGTACCTCCATGCTCAGCGGGTAGGGAAGGACTGAGAAGTACGCACTATTTTCTGGGGTACGTACCTTGCGGTAAGTGCCCTCGCACCCTGGAGGAGAACGATGGTCACGAGCGCGCGGCGCGGCCCTTACGTGTGCGGCATCGACGCCGCGCTCGACGTGGTGAGCGGCAAGTGGAAGGGCCTGATCCTCTGGGAGCTCGAGGCCCACGGCGTCCGGCGGTTCGCCGAGCTGCGCCGCGGCCTCCCGGGGGTGAGCGAGAAGATGCTCACCCAGCACCTGCGGGAGATGGAGGCCGACCAGCTCGTGGTCCGCACCGTCTACGCGGAGGTGCCGCCCCGCGTCGAGTACACGCTGACCGGGCACGGGAGGGCGCTCAACGCAGCGCTCGACCCGCTCGGGCGCTGGGGCATGGAGCGGATCCGGCGCGAGCAGCCCGAGCTCGTCGACCATGCCGACGCCGCGGCGATGCCCCGGCCCTGACGCCCCTCGGTGCCTCCGACAGGACTCGAACCTGCAACCCACGGATTAGAAGGCCGTTGCTCTATCCATTGAGCTACGGAGGCGCTACGCCCAGTCGAGCGACCAGGGCGCAGCGCCATCGTATCGGGCGTCAGGTGCTCCGATCACGGTCCACGGCGGCTGGGTTCGCCGGTGCGACCTGGGAAAAAGCCGTGCGCTGCCGGGACGGCGCCCGGCAGACTCGTCCATGCACCGCGGTGACGCGCGGCCGGTCCGACGCCGGTCGCACGGGTGGTCCCTGGCCCGGACCGACGACCCCACGTCACGAAGGACAGCACCATGTCGCACCCCTACGACCTGCTCATCGTGCAGGTCATCCAGCGCGAACGCCTCGAGGAGGCCGAGCGCCATCGCACCCTCCTCCGACTGAAGCGCCAGCAGAAGCAGCGCTCCCAGCCGAACGCCCGTCGTCAGCACACCAGCGTCACCCGGTGGCTGCACGACCGGCTCACCGCATGACACCGACCGGGTGTCCCGGCACGCCACACCCCCGGGACACACGACGAAGGCCCCGATGCTCGGACCGGCTCCCAGGAGCCGCCCCGAGCGCCGGGGCCTTCGTCGTGCCCCGGCAGACGGCGTGATGACCGTAGGCTGAGGTCCGTGAGCCCTGCGAAGACCGACGAACGCATCGTGTGGATCGACTGCGAGATGACCGGCCTCGACCTGCGCGCCGACGCGCTCGTGGAGGTGGCGGCCGTCGTCACCGACTCCGAGCTGAACGTGCTGGGGGACGGCGTCGACGTCGTCATCGCCCCGCCCGCCGAGGCGCTGGAGCAGATGAACGACTTCGTCCGCCAGATGCACACCACCTCCGGGCTGCTCACCGAGCTCGCCGGGGGCGTCACCCTCGCCCAGGCGGAGGAGACGGTGCTCGACTACATCCGCGAGTGGGTGCCCGAGCCCGGCAAGGCGCCGCTCGCCGGCAACTCCGTGGGCACGGACAAGATGTTCCTCGACCGGGACATGGCCGCCCTCGTCGGGCATCTCCACTACCGCATCGTCGACGTGTCCTCCATCAAGGAGCTCGCGCGGCGCTGGTACCCGCGCGTGTACTTCGCCTCCCCCAAGAAGGACGGCGGGCACCGCGCCCTCGCGGACATCCTCGAGAGCATCGACGAGCTGCGGTACTACCGCGAGGCGCTCTTCGTGCCGCAGCCCGGCCCGGACTCCAAGTCGGCACGGGCCGTGGCGGCTCGGGTGGCCGAGACGTCCGTCACCCACCGCACCCCGGTGTCCTGACCTCGTCGCGGACCATGTACACTTTTCGACGGCCCGGTGCTTCGGCATCCGCCGTGGCAGCTGCCGCGACGACCGGGCCGTGGTGGCTATAGCTCAGTCGGTAGAGCGCCTGGTTGTGGTCCAGGAGGTCGCCGGTTCAAGCCCGGTTAGCCACCCCACACGAACGAGGCCCGACCTCCCCGAGGTCGGGCCTCGTCCCGTCTCCGGGCTGGCCTTGCCCGAGACGTCCCGCGACGACCGATCTGCGACGCCACCGGCGGATTCCCTCGCGCACAGCCCGCGAATGTGATCGGGTAGGGCGTCGGAGTGCTCCCGCTCCCCCGCCAGCACGGAGGCCCGCATGATCGAGTTCCGGTCGGTCACCAAGACCTACCCCGACGGCACCGTCGCGGTCGCGGACTTCGACCTGGTCGTCCCGCCGCACCGCACGACGGTGCTCGTGGGTTCGTCCGGCAGCGGCAAGACCACGCTGCTGCGCATGATCAACCGGATGGTCGAGCCGACCTCGGGCACGATCGAGATCGACGGCACGTCCGTGCTCGACCGTGACCCGGTGCAGCTGCGGCGCAGCATCGGCTACGTCCTGCAGAACGGCGGCCTGCTCCCCCACCAGCGGGTGATCGACAACGTCACGACGGTGCTGCGGCTCACCGGGACGCCGAAGCGAGCGGCCCGCGAGCGGGCGCTCGAGGTGCTGGACGTCGTCGGGCTGGACCGCTCGCTCGCCGAGCGCTACCCCAGCCAGCTGTCCGGCGGGCAGCAGCAGCGTGTCGGCGTCGCACGCGCCCTGGCCGCCGACCCGAACATCCTGCTCATGGACGAGCCGTTCGGCGCGGTGGACCCCATCGTCCGCGCCGAGCTGCAGACCGAGACGCTGCGCCTGCAGCAGGAGCTGAACAAGACCGTCGTCTTCGTCACCCACGACGTCGACGAGGCGTTCCTCCTCGGCGACCAGGTCGTCATCCTGCAAGAGGGCGCGCACGTGGCGCAGATCGGCTCCCCGAGCGAGATCATCGAGAACCCGGCGAGCGAGTTCGTCGCCAGCTTCATCGGGGTCGAGCGCGGCACCCGTGCCCTGCACACGAAACGGACCGACCGTGGCACCGTCCTGGTGGACACGGCGGGCCGTACGCAGGGCGTGCTCGTCGAGGGCACGGCGTGAGCGCGACACGGGCAGCACGGAGGCGGAGCACCGCATGACCTGGGTCCTGGACAACCTGGACCTCATCGGCAGGCTCACGGTCGAGCACCTGCGCCAGAGCGCGCTGCCGATCCTGCTGGGCCTGCTCGTGTCCGTGCCGGCCGGCTGGCTCGCCTTCCGGTTCCGGCTCACGCGCGGCCTCCTCCTGACGGCCGTCGGCCTGCTGTACACGATCCCGTCGCTCGCGCTCTTCGCCCTGCTGCCCCCGCTGCTCGGGATCAGCTTCCTGTCCGAGGTCAACCTCATCATCGCGCTGACCGTCTACGCCGTCGCGATCATGACGCGCTTCGTCGCGGACGCGCTCGGGTCCGTGGAGCCGTCGGTGCGGCAGTCCGCGGTCGCCGTCGGCTACGGCCCGTGGCGCCGGTTCTGGCAGGTCGACCTGCCCCTGGCAGGCCCCGTCGTCCTCGCCGGGCTGCGCGTGACCGCGGTCTCGACGATCTCCCTGGCCACCGTCGGCATCCTCATCGGGATCGACAACCTCGGCTACCTCTTCACCAACGGCTACCAGCGCCAGATCGTCGCCGAGGTCCTCGCGGGCGTCGTCGCCGTCGTCGCCGTCGCCCTGCTGGTCGACCTGCTGCTGGTGCTCGTCGGGCGCCTGCTCATGCCCTGGACCCGGCGGAGGGCCGCCACATGAACCTCTTCGCCGACGCGATCGCCTGGATCTTCTCCCCCGACCGGGCCACGGGCGCGCTCCCGCTGTCGGAGGCGATCGGGACGCACCTCGCCTTCACCGCCGTCGCCGTGCTGCTCGCGGCGCTGCTCGCCGTCCCGGCCGGCTGGGTCATCGGGCACACGGGCCGCGGGCGGGAGTTCGCCGTCGCCCTGTCGGGCGCCGCGCGCGCGGTGCCGTCGTTCGGCCTCGTGCTGCTGCTCGTCCTCCTCCTCGGCGTCACGCACAAGGTCGCGGCCTCCACGACGGCGTTCGTGCTCCTGGCGGTCCCGCCGATCCTCGCCGGCGCCTACACCGGCGTCGAGGCCGTCGACCGTCGCGTCGTCGACGGCGCGCGGTCCGTCGGCATGACGCCCGGGCAGGTGCTCCGCAAGGTCGAGGTCCCGCTGGGCCTGCCGCTGCTCATCGGCGGGCTGCGGTCGGCGACGCTGCAGGTCGTCGCCACCGTCACCCTGGCGGGCTACGTGGGCAGCTGGGGCCTGGGCTTCTACATCGTCCAGGGCATCCAGCTGCGCGACTTCTCCCAGATCCTCGGCGCCGCCCTCGTGATCGTCGTCCTCGCGGTGGTGCTCGACCTGCTCTTCGCCCTGCTGGAGCGAGCGGTCGTGCCGCGCGGCGTCTCCGCACGGCGCGCGGAGCAGAGCGACCCCGCCCGGCGGCGACGGCGGCGCGAGGTCGCCACGTCCGCCACCTGACCCACCCGGACCGGTTCTCGCCCCGGCGCCCGCTCCCCCCGGCGGCCGCCCTCTGCAGAAAGGCAGAAAAGATGCGCACCAACCGACGCACCCTCACCCTCGTGGCGGGCGCCGCGACCGCGGTCCTCGCCCTCACCGCGTGCGGCGGCGGCTCCGACCCGCTCGAGGAGGACACCGGCGGCGACACCACGGCCGCCTCCGACGCGATCGTCGTCGGCTCGCAGGCCTATTACTCCAACGAGATCATCGCCGAGATCTACGCCCAGGCGCTCGAGGCCGAGGGCCTCACCGTCGAGCGCAACTTCAGCATCGGCCAGCGCGACGCCTACATGCCCGCCCTCGAGGAGGGCGAGGTCCAGGTCTTCCCGGAGTACACCGGCAACCTGCTGCAGTTCTTCGACCCGGAGACGACGGCCACGTCGCCCGACGACGTGTACGCGGCCCTGACGGAGGCGCTGCCGGACGGGCTCACGGTGCTCGAGCAGTCGCCGGCCACCGACCAGGACTCGTACACGGTCACGGCACAGTTCGCGCAGGACCAGGGGCTGACGACCATCGCGGACCTGGCGGACGCCTCCGAGGACCTGGTCCTCGGCGGCCCGGCGGAGCTCGAGCAGCGGCCCTACGGCCCGAAGGGCCTGAAGGAGGTCTACGGCGTGGACGTGTCGTTCGAGGCGACCGGCGACACCACCGTCCAGGACCTCGTGGCCGGCACCGTGAACGTCGCCAACGTGTTCAGCGCCGACCCGCGCATCCAGACCGAGGACCTGGTCACCCTCGAGGACCCCGAGGGTCTGTTCCTCGCCTCGAACGTCGTGCCGCTCGTGAGCGACGACGTCGCCGACCAGGTCGCCGACGTCCTCGACCCGGTGAGCGCCGCCCTCACCCCCGAGGGGCTCGTGGAGCTCAACGTGGCCTCGACGGTCGACCAGCAGTCGCCCGAGGACATCGCGGCGAAGTGGCTGGCCGACAACGACCTGGCCTGATCTGGCCTGAGCTGGCCTGAGCTGGCCTGAGCTGGCCTGAGCTGGCCTGACCGGTCGACCGCCTGGCCCGACCGGACGCTCCTATGGATGTCAAGCGACGATCGGTCCCCGTTCGAGTAGGTGGTAGAGGTCTCGGGC
>NZ_BMDG01000004.1 GCF_014635665.1 Isoptericola cucumis | reverse complement strand
GTCTCCATCAACGCGTCCACCGCCGCCGAGACCGTGCCCGCGACGTCCAGGCGGGACATCGCCCCCGCGGCGTCGTCGATCGAGCCGGCGACCTCGAGGTAGTCCTGCCCCCCGGACAGCACCAGCACCGGGTCGCCCGGCGTCGGGTCAGCGTCCAGCCCGACCGGCGACCAGTCCGTCGGCCTCACGCCCGCCTCCCTCGCCCCGTCCGATCGTCCTTCTGCCAGGTGAGAGAGTAGCCACGGGCATCTGTGATGCACCACGGCGACGCGCGGGTGCGAATTTCGCAGGACTCGGGCCCGTGGGCAGCGACTAAACTCGCCACGTCGTGTCTCTGCGCGCGACGTCCCCATCCGTACGAAAGGAATCCTCCGTGCTCCGCACCCACACGGCCGGCTCTCTGCGGGCCGAGCACATCGGCCAGACCGTCACCCTCACGGGGTGGGTCGATCGGCGCCGGGACCACGGGGGAGTGGCGTTCATCGACCTGCGTGACGCCTCGGGCATCGCCCAGGTCGTCATCCGCGACGAGGCGGTCGCGCACCCGCTGCGGGCCGAGTTCGTCCTGCAGGTCACGGGGGAGGTCGGCCGCCGGCCCGAGGGGAACGCCAACACCAACCTGGCCACGGGCGAGATCGAGGTCGTCGCCAAGGACGTCCAGGTGCTCAACACGTCCGAGGCGCTGCCGTTCCAGGTCTCCACGGCCCTCGCGGACACCGAGACGATCGGCGAGGAGGCCCGCCTCCGGCACCGCTACCTCGACATCCGGCGCCCGCAGCAGGCGCACGCGCTGCGGCTGCGCTCGAAGGCCAACGCCGCGGCCCGCCGGGTGCTCGACGAGCACGACTTCGTCGAGGTCGAGACGCCCACGCTCACCCGCTCCACCCCGGAGGGCGCCCGTGACTTCCTGGTCCCGGCCCGCCTCGCACCGGGCTCCTGGTACGCGCTGCCGCAGAGCCCGCAGCTGTTCAAGCAGCTCCTCATGGTCGGCGGCCTCGAGCGCTACTACCAGATCGCGCGCTGCTACCGCGACGAGGACTTCCGCGCGGACCGGCAGCCGGAGTTCACCCAGCTGGACGTCGAGCTGAGCTTCGTCGACCAGGACGACGTCATCGCGCTCGCCGAGCAGATCCTGGTGGCGCTGTGGAAGCTGGTCGACGTCGAGATCCCCACGCCGATCGCCCGCATGACGTTCGCCGACGCGATGCGCCTGTACGGCACCGACAAGCCGGACCTGCGCTTCGGCAACCCGCTCGTCGAGCTGACGGACTACTTCGCGGCCACGCCGTTCCGCGTCTTCCAGGCCGAGTACGTGGGCGCCGTCGTCATGACGGGCGGCGCGTCGCAGCCGCGCCGCCAGTTCGACGCGTGGCAGGAGTGGGCCAAGCAGCGCGGCGCCAAGGGGCTCGCGTACGTGACGTTCGCCGAGGACGGCACCCTGGGCGGCCCTGTCGCCAAGAACCTGTCCGACGCCGAGCGTGAGGGCCTGGCGGCCGCGACCGGTGCCCAGCCGGGCGACGCGGTGTTCTTCGCCGCCGGCAAGACCACCGAGTCGCGGTCCCTGCTGGGCGCGGCCCGCGTGGAGATCGCCGAGCGCACCGGACAGATCGACGACGACGCCTGGGCGTTCGTGTGGGTGGTGGACGCGCCCCTGTTCAAGCCCACCGGCGAGGACGACGACGTCGACCTGGGGCACTCCGCCTGGACGGCGGTGCACCACGCGTTCACGTCGCCCAAGCCCGAGTGGCTCGACAGCTTCGAGTCCGACCCCGGGAACGCGCTGGCGTACGCCTACGACATCGTGTGCAACGGCAACGAGATCGGCGGCGGCTCGATCCGTATCCACCGCCGGGACGTCCAGGAGCGCGTGTTCGACGTCATGGGCATCGGCCCCGCGGAGGCGCAGGAGAAGTTCGGCTTCCTGCTCGACGCGTTCAAGTTCGGCGCCCCGCCGCACGGCGGCATCGCGTTCGGCTGGGACCGGATCGTCGCGCTGCTGACGAAGTCGGCGTCGATCCGCGACGTCATCGCCTTCCCGAAGTCGGGCGGCGGCTACGACCCGCTGACCGACGCGCCGGCGCCGATCACGCCGGAGCAGCGCAAGGAGGCAGGCGTCGACGCGGGGGCGGAGGCCCCGCAGGACTGACGCCGTCCGCGACGGGGCGCCCTCTTCCGGGGGCGCCCCGTCGTGCTGCCCGGGCCCGACGACACCTCTGGACCTCCTCAAGTGGGTGTCACGGGTCACATCGCCGGCGCCATGATGGGTGCGCGACGACGACGTCGGGGGGTGTCGTCGTACGCCCGATCGGTCGACGACGCGAGGTGAGGTGGCGAGGTGCGCATCCTGGTGACCGGCGGCGCGGGCTACGTCGGCTCGCACACGGTGGTGGCCCTCGTGGAGGCGGGGCACGACGTGGTCGTCGTGGACGACCTGTCGAACGGCAACCCGGCGGCCGTGAGCCGCGCGGAGACGCTGACGGGCCGGCACGTGCCCCTGCACGTCGTCGACGTGGCGGACATCGACGCCCTCGAGCGGATCTTCGACACCGAGCGGGTGGAGGCGGTCGTGCACCTCGCGGGCCGGCGGCCGACCGGGTCTCGCGGCCAGGGGCCGCTCGACTTCTACGAGACCAACCTGGGCGCCACGTTCACCCTGCTGCGGTGCATGGTCTGGTACGGCGTGGACCGGCTCGTGGCCGCGTCGTCCGCCGCCGTCTACGGGTCGGCGCCGACCGTCCCGTCCAGCGAGGACCTGCCGACGACGAGCACGGACTCGGCGTTCGGCCGCACGGCGAGCATGACGGAGCAGGTGCTGGCCGACGTCGCGCGCTCCCAGCGCGGTCTGCGGGTCGGGGTGCTGCGCTGCTTCACAGCGGGCGGCGCGCACCCGTCGGGGGCGATCGGCGAGGACGCGCCGCGCGGCGGCGGGCTCCTCACGCAGCTCGGGCAGGTGGTGCTCGGCGTGCGCGACCAGCTCGACGTGCACGGTGACGGCCACCCCACGCCCGACGGCTCGCCGATGCGGGACATCGTGCACGTCGACGACCTTGCGGCGGCGTTCGTCGCGGCCGTGGACGCCGTCGGCGAGGTCGACCGGCCGTACTCGGTCTGGAACGCCGGCAGCGGCCGGCCGACGAGCGTGCTGGAGGTCGTGCGCACCTTCGAGGCCGTCACGGGGCGCCGCGTGGCGTACCGCACGGCCGCCGTGCCCGCGGGAACCGCGTCCGTGTCCTACGCCGACCCCTCGCTCGCGGAGGAGGAGCTGGGCTGGCGGCCCGTGCGCACCGTCGCCGACGTCTGCGCCGACCACTGGCGCTGGCAGATGCGCAACCCGTCGGGCTACCCGGGCCTCGTGGGCGGGGAGCGTCCGTGGCGCGGCGGCGTGGGGCACCGCCTGCGGCTGGTGTCGTCCGGAACACCGTGGGGGGCATGACCCGCCCGCCGCGCCCGGCTCAGCTCTTCGTCTCCCGGTAGTACTCCATCGCCCCCGGGTGCAGGTCCAACGGCTCGGTGAAGATGGCGCGGGCCCGGTCGAGGTGCGCCGCGGCGGGCACCGTCCGGGCGACCTGCGAGCGCGCGTCGAAGAGCGTGGTGACGAGCATGCGGGCCACGGGGTCGGGCATGTCGGCGCGCACGACGAGGAAGTTCGGGACCGCGAGGGTGGCGACCTCCTCCGTGGACCCGTACATGCCCTGCGGCACGACCCCGTGCCGGTAGCCGCTGCCGTGGCGCGCCCGGACGTCCTCGACGATCTCGCCGAGCGGCACCAGCCGGACGGGCGCGGACTCTGCGAGCCGGTCGATGCCCGGGGTGCGCAGGCCTCCGGACCAGAAGAAGGCGTCGACGTCGCCGCTGCGGAGCGCGTCGATCGACTCCGCCAGGCCGAGCGAGCGGCCGTCCAGGTCGTCCTGCTCGACCCCGGCGGCGTCGAGCAGCCGGTGCGCGATGAGGGCGGTCCCCGAACGGGGCGCCCCGAGGGAGACCGTGCGGCCCGCCAGGTCCTCGATCGTGCGCACGGGAGAGTCCTCGCGCACCACCAGGTGGACGAAGTCGTCGTACACCCGGGCCAGCGCGCACAGCGGCAGCGGCTCGTCGAAGGCGCCGCGTCCGGCGACGGCGTCCGCGACCGCGTCGGCCGCGCTGAACCCCAGCTGGGCGGTGCCGTCGGCGACCCGCTGGAGGTTCTCGACCGACCCGCCCGAGTCGAGCACGTCGACGGGGACCTGCTCCTGGGAGAGCACGTCGCCGACCGCGACGCCGTACCCGTGGTAGATCCCGGACGTCCCGCCCGTCGTGACGACCAGCGAGTCGGGGCGTGACCCCTCCCAGGGGTCGCCGCCCCGGTCGTTCATCGACCGCACCACGACGAGCACGGCGACGACGGCCAGGACCACGGCCGCGACCAGGAGGGCGCGTCGGCGAGGCGGACGTTCCGCCGTGGGACCGGAGATGGGTCAGCCCTCCCGTTCGTGGTGGGGGACGACGCCCGGTGCTTCCTCGGGGGCGCCGGCCCGGGGGAGGCGCAGCCGCACCTGCAGGCCGCCGCCGGAGGGCAGCTCGAGCTGCAGGGCGCCGTCGCCCGCGGCGAGCAGCTCGGCGGCGATCGACAGGCCGAGCCCGGTCCCGCGCACGGCGCTGTGGCCCGGGCTGCGCCAGAACCGTTCGGTGAGGTGCTCGAGCTGGTCGGCGGGGACGCCCGGACCGTGGTCGCGGACGACGATCTCGACGTGACCGGCCGTGCTGCCGCTCGTCGTGCCGGTCGCGCCGTCCACGTCCGCGACGGTACGCACCGCCACCTCGACGGGCGCGCCGGGCGGGCCGAACTTCACGGCGTTGTCCATGACGGCGTCGAAGGCGCACTCCAGGGCGGTCACGTCCGACCGGACCCACGACGGCGGGCCCGAGAGGTCGAGCACGATCGGACGCCCGGGGGCGAGGGTGCGCCACGAGTCGACCCGGTGCGTCACGAGGTCGCCGGCGTCCAGCGTCACGACGCCGGCGCTGCGGTCGGCCCCGTCGGCCAGCAGGAGGAGGGCGTCGAGGATCTGCTTCATCCGTACGGCCTCGGCACGCACGTGCGCGACCTCCGCGGCATGCGCCGGGCCGGTGGTGAGGGAGAGGTCCTCGATCCGCAGCATGAGGGCGTTCAGGGGGTTGCGCAGCTCGTGCGAGGCGTTCGAGACGAACTCCTGCTGACGGTGCATGAGGTGCTCGACCCGGGCCGCCATCTCGTTGAAGCGGGTGACCACGGCGCGCAGCTCCGGGGGACCGGTCGACGTCGGGATGCGCGCGTCGAGCCGGCCGGCGCCGATCTGCGTCATCGCCCGGTCGACGGCCGCCACGGGCCGCAGCACCCAGCCGGCCGTGCGGTGGGCGAGCAGCGCGGCCAGCGCGCACAGGGCGAGGCCGCCGACGGCGAGCAGGCCCCAGCTCACCCAGATCCCGCGGGAGAGCGCGTGGGCGTCGGACACGGTGAGGACGGCCCCCACGAGGTCGCCGCCGTCGAAGACCGGCTCGGCCACCACGACCCGGTCCACCGTCCAGGGCAGCAGCCCCGTGCGCAGCTCGCTGCGCCGTCCGGCCAGCGCCGTCGCGCGCTCCTCGACGTCCGCCACGTCGAGGCCGTTCGAGGCCCACGTGGTGCCGGCCTGGTCGAGCACCGCCGCGCCGATGCCGTAGACCTCCCGGTAGCGCTCCAGGTCCCCCGCGACGATGTCGGGGTCGTCGGCGATGAGCGACTGACGGGCCGTGATGACGAGGTAGCCCGTGTCAGAGAGCCGGTCGAGGAAGACCTCCTGCTGGTCCGCGCGGGCCACGCTGGTGACGTACGCGGTGCCGACCACCGCCAGCACGAGCAGCAGGGGCACGAAGAGGATCACCGCGAGCCGGGTGCGCACGGCGGTCTCAGGCCCGGCCGGCGATCGACGGGTCGGGAGCCGGGCCGGGGACCCGGTAGCCGACCCCCCGCACGGTCTGGACGACGTCGACGGGCGTCCCCGCCGCGGCGACGAGCTTGCGTCGCAGCGAGGCGACGTGCACCTCCAGCGTGCGGCCGAGGCCCTTCCAGCTCGACCCCCAGACCTGGCGCAGGATCTGCTCGCGGGGGAGCGCGGCGCCGGCGTGCCGGGCGAGCAGCGCCAGCAGGTCGTACTCCTTGCGGGACAGCGGCACCGCGTCGCCGCCTGCCGTGCGCACCTCGAGGGCGGCGAGGTCCACCGTGAAGCCACAGACCTGCAGCCGCGCGGCGGGTGCCGGCACCTCGTGCCGGGGCGTCCGGCTGCGGCGCAGCACGGCGTCGATGCGCGCGAGCACCTCCGGCATGTCGTACGGCTTGGTCACGTAGTCGTCGGCACCCATCCGCAGGCCCCGCACCCGGGCGTCGAGCCGGGTGCGGGCGGTGACCATGATGACCGGGACCTCGGACACGGCCCGGATGCGCCGGCAGACCTCGAAGCCGTCCAGGTCGGGCAGGGCGAGGTCGAGCAGCACGAGGTCGGTGCGCGGGTCGAGGGCCGCCAGGGCGCTCGCGCCGTCGGCGGCGTGCACGACGTCGAAGCCGTGCCGGCGCAGCACCGAGACCAGGGCTGCCGCCACGTGCTGATCGTCCTCCACCACCAGCAGCCGCACGTGTCCCACCTCACTCCGCTCCGGCGTCCGAGGGTAGCGGAGCGGGCCCGGTCACGACGCAGGGGCGTCCGCGGGCCGGGACCCGGACGGCCACCGGACCCGCCGCTGCTCCTCGCGGCCGGCGCACCTCACGGCACGCGCGCGTCGGCGAGATACCCGTCGGGGCGCACCAGCAGCGTGGCCGGCCGGTGGTCGGCCCGCCGGACGACGACCCGGTCGGCGACGTCGGTCTCGCCGTCGGACGCCGGGAGGCCCGCGGCGGAGACGTCGCTCGCGTCCGCGGGCAGCACCAGGACGAACCGGCCGGCCCGGAGCGCCTCCGCGAGCCGGGAACCGGCCGGGCCGCCGTCGAGCGGCAGGTCGGGGACGCGGCTGCCGGCGCGCGGGTGGGCGCCCGGGGGAGCGTCGTACGCGACCCCGAGGGCGGAGATCATCCCGGCTGCGCGCCGTCGCGCCGCCGGGACGTGGGACAGCGCCGTGGTGAGCACCTGCCGCGCCGCGGCGACCAGCGGCCCCGGGCGGGTCGCGAGGCGCAGGATCGTCCCGCTCGCCCGCAGCACCTGCCGCCCGACCGGGTGCCGCTCCGACGCGTAGCCGTCGAGCAGCGCCGGCGGCGCGCCCCGCACGACGGCGGCGAGCCGCCACGAGAGGTTGGCCGCGTCCTGCAGCCCGGTGTTCATGCCGAGCCCGCCGGCGGGACTGTGCGCATGGGCGGCGTCGCCCGCGAGCAGCACCCGACCGGCGCGGTAGGTCGGCGCCTGGCGCTCGTCCGCCGCGAACCGGTCGGCGAACCGCAGGTCGTGCATTCCCAGGTCGTCCCCCAGCGTCGCCCGTGCCACCGCGCGGACCTCGTCGAGCGTGACGGGCCGGTCCGTGCGCTCCTCGCCCGCCCAACCGATGAACCGGTACCAGCCGTCGCCGAACGGGGCGACGAAGCCGAGGGACCCGCGTGCCGTGGCGACGGTGAGGACGTCGGGCGGCGGCGTCGCCAGCCGCACGTCGGCCAGGATCATCGCCCGGATGACGGTCTCGCCCGGGAACGGGATCCCGACGGTGTCGCGGACGGTCGAGCGCACGCCGTCGGCGCCGACCACCCAGCGGGCACGCAGCGTGGTCGTCGGCGCGCCCGATGCCGCCGCGTCTTCCGTCGCCGCCGCGTCGGCCGCCCCCGCTCCCGGGACCGTGGTGAGGGTGACCCCACCTGAGTCCTGGGCGAGGTCCGTCACCCGGGTGTCGTGGCGGAAGACGACCCCGGCGTCCTGCGCACGACGGCGCAGGAGCCGCTCCACCTCGTACTGGGGCGTGACGAGCACGAAGGGGAAGCGGCTCGCCAGCGCGTCGAGGTGGACCTCGATGCGGTCGAAGAGGCGCACCGTCGTGACCCGGCGCCCGGTGACGAGGAGGTCGTCGGCGAGGCCGCGCGCGTCGAGCACCTCGAGGGTGCGGGCGTGCACCGCGAAGGCCCGGGTGAGGTTGCTCAGGGTCGCGGGCCGTCGGTCGACGACGACGGTGCGTACCCCAGCGGATGCCAGGTCGCCCGCCAGCAGCAGCCCCGTCGGCCCCGCCCCGACGACGACGACGTCCGTGTCGGTCTCCGTGTCGGTGGATGTGCCGGTCGGTGCGTCCATGGTGTCCTCCGCGCGCCTCTGCCGAGTATGCCAACAGGTGTTGACCTGATTCGACCGTAGGTCGCGCCACCCGACGGAGTCAACAGGTGTTGGCATATGCTCGGGCGTCATGAGCGACCCCCTCCCGCCACGACGCTCCGATGCCACCCGAGCCGCCATCCTCGACGCCGCCCGGGCGCGCTTCGCCGAGGACGGCTACGAGCGCGCGACCGTGCGCGCCATCGCCCGCCAGGCCGGCATCGACCCGTCGATGGTGATCCGCTACTACGGGACCAAGGAGGCGCTGTTCGCCCGCGTCGTCGACGTCGCCCTCGGCATCCCCGACCCGCGCGAGATCGCGGCCGAGGAGCTCGGCACCGTCCTCGTGGAACACTTCCTGGACCTGTGGGAGCGTGACGCCGTGCTCGTGACGCTCCTGCGGGTCGGCGTCACCCACCCGGCCGGCGCCGAACGGATGCGCGACGTCTTCCGCGACCAGCTCGTGCCCGCCGCCGAACGGTTCGGCCACGACCCGGCCGACGCGCCGCGCCGTGCGATGCTCGTGGCGTCCCAGGTGCTCGGCATGGCGCTGCTGCGCTACGTCCTGCGGTTCGGGCCCGCCGCCGAGATGCCCCGCGCCGAGCTCGTCGCCTGGCTGGCGCCCACCGTCGAGCGGTACATCACCGCGCCGTCGCCCGCGGCGGCCGCCTGAGCCGTGCCGGCCACGTCGGTGGCGGTCCGTAGGCTGAGGCCCATGGACCTGTTCGACACGGCCACCACCGGCACCAGCGGGACCCCGGTGACCGCACGACCGGGCCCGGGCGCACCGCTCGCGGTGCGCATGCGCCCCGCCGCCCTCGACGAGGTCGCGGGCCAGGAGCACCTCCTCGTCGCCGGGTCGCCCCTGCGACGCCTCGTCGAGCCCGCCGACGAGGCCACCCGCCGCGCCGCGCCGGGTTCCGTCATCCTGTGGGGCCCCCCGGGGGTGGGCAAGACGACGCTCGGCTACCTCGTCGCGACGGTCTCCGGGCGCCGGTTCGTGGAGCTCTCCGCCGTGACGGCGGGCGTCAAGGACGTGCGCCAGGTGGTCGAGGACGCCCGACGCCGCCTGGTCGCCGGCGGCGAGGAGACCGTCCTGTTCATCGACGAGGTGCACCGGTTCTCCAAGACCCAGCAGGACGCCCTGCTGCCCAGCGTCGAGAACCGCTGGGTCACCCTGGTCGCGGCCACCACCGAGAACCCCTCGTTCTCGGTGAACTCCCCGCTGCTCAGCCGGTCCCTGCTCCTCACCCTCAAGCCCCTCACGTCCGACGACGTGCGCGCGCTCGTGCGGCGCGCGGTCGCGGACGAGCGCGGGCTCGCGGGCACGGTCACCCTCGAGCAGGACGCCGAGGACCAGCTCGTCCGCATGGCAGGCGGCGACGCGCGCAAGGCACTCACCATTCTCGAGGCGGCGGCGGGCGCGGCGCTCGCGGACGCCGGGCCGCGGCCGACGGTGGCGACCGGCGGCGAGACCGGGGCGACGGTCGTCATCGACCTCGCGACCGTGGAGCGGGCCGTCGACGTCGCCGCCGTGCGCTACGACCGCGACGGCGACCAGCACTACGACGTCGTCTCGGCGTTCATCAAGTCGATCCGCGGCTCGGACGTCGACGCGTCGTTGCACTACCTGGCCCGGATGGTGGCGGCGGGGGAGGATCCCCGGTTCATCGCGCGCCGGATCGTGATCTCCGCCGCGGAGGACGTCGGTATGGCCGACCCGTCCGCGCTGCAGACCGCGGTCGCCGCGGCCCAGGCCGTGCAGCTCATCGGGATGCCCGAGGGGCGGATCGTGCTCGCCGAGGCCGTCGTCCACCTGGCGACCGCCCCGAAGTCGAACGCGGCCTACCTCGGGGTGGACGCCGCGCTCGCCGACGTCCGTGCCGGGAAGGCCGGCGTCGTGCCGCCCCACCTGCGCGACGCGCACTACTCCGGGGCGCAGGGGCTCGGGCACGGCAAGGGCTACCAGTACGCGCACGACGCGCCGCACGCCGTCGCGGCGCAGCAGTACCTGCCCGACGAGCTGGCGGGCAGCCGGTACTACACGCCCAGCGACCGCGGCTACGAGCGGCAGGTCTCCGAGAGGCTGGAACGGGTGCGGGCGCTCCTCGCCGGGCGCGCGGCCCCCGGCGACGGGCGCTGACCGGTCCGGCGCCCGGATGCGATAAGATGCTGCGGTTGCCGTCACGGCGACCGCCTGGGACCTCGGCCCCGTGGGCACCGGCGCAGCGCACCTCGGTGAGCAGCGCACGGACCCCGTCGGCTGGTCCCGCACCCGAGCTCTCGGCCCCGATGTCGTCCCACGTCGTCGGAGTCCGTTCGCGTCGGGTGTGACCTCATCCATCACCACAGGACAGGAAGCACAGTGAGCTCCGTCACCAAGTCGCGCCGCCAGGTCCGCCTGAGCCGCAAGCTCGGCCTCGCGCTGACCCCCAAGGCCGTCAAGCACTTCGAGAAGCGTCCGTACCCCCCGGGCGAGCACGGCCGCGCCCGTCGCCGCACCGAGTCGGACTACGCGGTCCGTCTGCGCGAGAAGCAGCGTCTGCGCGCCCAGTACGCGCTGCGCGAGAAGCAGCTCCTCAAGGTCTACGAGAACGCCCGCAAGCACCCGGGCCTGACCGGTGAGGTCATGGTCGAGGACCTCGAGACCCGTCTCGACGCCATCGTGCTGCGTGCGGGCTTCGGCCGCACGATCCTCCAGGCGCGCCAGGCCGTGACGCACCGTCACATCCTGGTCGACGGCAAGATCGTGGACCGCCCGTCGTTCCGCGTGAAGCCGGGCCAGACCATCCAGGTCAAGCCCAAGTCGCAGGCCACCACGCCGTTCCAGGTCGCCGCCGCCGGCGCGCACCGCGACGTGCTGCCGGCCCTGCCGGGCTACCTGGACGTCAACCTGGAGAAGCTGTCGGCCACGCTGACCCGTGCGCCGAAGCGCGCCGAGGTCCCCGTGACCTGCGAGGTCCAGCTGGTCGTCGAGTTCTACGCCCGCTGACCTGAGTCGTTCAGGACGCCCGCCCGGACGCCCCGTCACCCGCAGCGCGGGAGGCGGGGCGTCCGTCGTCGGGGGGACCGTCGTGTCCCCCGACCGGGGCGGGCCACGGTGAGGATAGGGTGACGACCGTCTTTCGGTCCCCGGTGCGAGGAGAGAACTGATGTCCGTGGGTGACGTGGCCGGGCTCATCGCGGCCGTCGCATTCGTGCTGCTCGTGGGCCTGCTGGCGGTGCCGCTGGTGAAGCTGGGCCGCGTCTTCGACGAGGCGACCCGCAGCATCCGCGAGGTCACCGAGCACTCGGTGCCGATCCTCGACGAGGCGGCCACCACCGTGTCGTCGACGAACGACCAGCTCGTCAAGGTCGACACGATCACGACCGCCGCCGCGCAGGTCAGCGAGAACGTGTCGGCCCTCACCGGCCTGTACGCGGCGACGCTGGGCCGTCCGCTGGTGAAGGTCGCCGCGTTCTCCTACGGCGTGCGGCAGGCGTTCGCGGGCGCGTCCCGCAAGGCGCGCCGCACCGCCGGCGGCCCGGACGCCGGGGCGGCACGCTGATGCGCCGGCTGTTCTGGGTGGGCGTCGGCGTGGCCGTGACCGTCGTCGTGGTCCGCAAGGGCCGCCAGGTGGCCGCCCGGTACGCGCCCGAGGCCGTCGTCGAGCGGGCCGAGAAGGCGGCGCAGGACGCCGGCCGGCGGGCCGAGACCTTCGTCGGCGCGTTCCGCGACGAGTTCGCCCGGGCGCGCGAGCGGCGCGAGTCCGAGCTCACGGCGGCGCTGCTCGCCGACGGCCAGCCCGACCCGGCGGACGTGCGCGCCAGCGGGCTGCGTCCGGGTGACCTGCGCGGCGACCGCGGTGCCCGCGCGAGGCACGCGGCGCGCCCCGACGACGCCGTCGACCCCACGGCGCAGATCGAGGCCGACGAGGCCGACCTCGGCTACTCGTTCTGACAATTCCGTTCTGACCACCTCCCGGCAGGCGGGAGAATGGGCGCAGGCCGTCGCCGGCCCCGCCCCACCCCTGCCGTCACACCCCCGAAGGACACCATGCGTACCGCCGAGATCCGTCAGCGTTGGCTCGACTACTTCGGGTCGAAGGGGCACGAGATCGTGCCCAGCGTCCCGCTGGTCTCGCCCGACCCGTCGATCCTGTTCACGATCGCGGGCATGGTGCCCTTCATCCCGTACATCCTCGGCACGGAGACCGCGCCGTGGCCGCGCGCCGCGAGCGTGCAGAAGTGCATCCGCACCAACGACATCGAGAACGTCGGGCGCACCACGCGGCACGGCACGTTCTTCCAGATGAACGGCAACTTCTCGTTCGGCGACTACTTCAAGCGCGAGGCCATCGACTTCGCCTGGGAGCTCCTCACCACCGACCAGGGCAAGGGCGGCTACGGCTTCGACGGCGACCGCCTCTGGGTGACGGTCTGGGAGCAGGACGACGAGGCGTTCGACGCCCTGACGAAGGGTGTCGGGCTCGACCCGAAGCACATCGTGCGCCTGCCGCGCGAGGAGAACTTCTGGGACACCGGCCGGCCCGGCCCGGCCGGCCCGTGCGCCGAGTGGCACTACGACCGCGGCCCGGCCTACGGCCCGGAGGCCGTGGGCGGGAACGTCGACCCCGGCGGCGACCGCTACCTCGAGATCTGGAACCTCGTCTTCGACCAGTTCGTGCGCGGCGAGGGGCAGGGCAAGGACTACCCGCTGCTGGGCGAGCTCGACCACAAGAGCATCGACACCGGCGCGGGGCTGGAGCGCATCGCCTACCTCCTGCAGGGCAAGGAGAACCTCTTCGAGATCGACGAGGTCTTCCCGGTCATCTCCCGCCTCGAGGAGATGACGGGCAAGCGGTACGGCGCCGGCTCGGCCGAGGACGACGTGCGCATGCGCGTGGTCGCCGACCACGTGCGCTCGTCGCTCATGGTCATCGGGGACGGCGTGCGGCCGTCGAACGAGGGCCGCGGCTACGTGCTGCGCCGCCTGATCCGCCGGGGCGTGCGCGCCGCGCGCCTGCTGGGCGTCGACGGGGTGGCGCTGCCCGACCTGCTGCCCGTCTCCAAGGACGCCATGAAGGCCTCCTATCCCGAGCTCGAGACCGACTTCACGCGCATCAGCGACGTCGCCTACGCCGAGGAGGACGCGTTCCGGCGCACCCTGGCGGCCGGCACCACCATCCTCGACACGGCCGTGAGCCGCGCCAAGGCCGGCAGCACCGGGGGCACCCCCGTGCTCGGCGGCGCGGAGGCGTTCCAGCTGCACGACACGTACGGCTTCCCGATCGACCTCACCCTCGAGATGGCCGCCGAGCAGGGCGTGCAGGTCGACGAGAAGGCCTTCCGCGACCTCATGGCGACGCAGAAGCAGCGCGCCCGGGCCGACGCCCTGGCCAAGAAGACCGGGCACGCCGACCTGCGCGCGTACGAGTCGCTGTCGAAGGACCTGGTGACGCCCGTCGAGTTCCTCGGCTACACCGACCGCGAGGCGGCCGTGTCGGTCGTGGGTCTCCTGGTCGACGGCGTGCCGGCCCCGGCCGCCACCGCGCCGGCGGAGGTCGAGGTCGTGCTCGACAAGACCCCGTTCTACGCCGAGGCGGGCGGTCAGCTCGCCGACCAGGGCACGATCGTGCTCGACGGCGGCGCCACCATCGAGGTCGACGACGTGCAGCGCCCGGTCGCGGGCCTGACCGTGCACCGGGGTCGCCTCACCGAGGGGGCCGTGGCGCTCGGCGACCCCGGCACCGCGACGATCGACGTCGACCGCCGGGTCGCGATCAGCCGGGCCCACTCGGCCACGCACATGATCCACAAGGCGCTGCACGAGATGGTCGGGCCGGACCGCACGCAGGCGGGCTCGGAGAACGCCCCGAGCCGGGTGCGCTTCGACTTCCGCTCGCCGACGGCCGTCGACTCCTCGGCACTGGGCGACATCGAGGAGCGCGTCAACCAGCGCCTCGTGGAGAACCTCGAGGTCACGGACGACGTGATGTCCCTCGCGCAGGCGCGCGAGCTGGGCGCGATGGCGCTCTTCGGCGAGAAGTACGGCGACCGCGTGCGCGTCGTCTCGATCGGGGGCGACTGGTCGCGCGAGCTGTGCGGCGGCACCCACGTGAGGGCGACGGGCGAGGTCGGCCGCGTCGCGCTCCTCGGCGAGGCGTCGATCGGTTCCGGGGTGCGGCGCGTGGACGCCCTCGTCGGCGACGGCGCGTACGGTTTCCAGGCCAAGGAGCACGCGCTCGTCGGCCAGCTCACCGGCCTGCTCGGCGCCCGGCCCGACGAGCTCACCGACCGGGTCGGCTCGCTCCTGTCCCGCCTGAAGGAGACCGAGAAGGAGCTCGCCGGCATGCGCCAGGCGAACCTGCTCGCCGCCGCGGGGGAGCTCGCGGCGCAGGCGCCCCGGATCGGTGGCGCCCGGGTCGTCACGCACGACGCGGGCGAGGTCGCCTCCGCGGACGACCTGCGCGCCCTCGCGCTCGACGTGCGCGGCCGCCTCGGCGAGGCCGAGCCGGTGGTCGTGGCGGTCGGCGGCCTCGCGGGCGGCCGTCCGCTCGTGGTGGTCGCCACGAACGCGGGCGCGCGGGACGCCGGGCTGCGGGCCGGCGACTTCGTCAAGACCGCCGCGAAGGCCCTCGGCGGCGGTGGCGGCGGCAAGCCCGACCTCGCCCAGGGCGGCGGCACGGACGCGTCCGCGCTGCCCGCGGCGCTGGCGGGCGTGGCCGACGGCGTGTCGTCCGCCCTCGCCGGGGCGTGACGGCGTCCTCGATGGCCGAGCCTGACGAGCACCGGTCCCTGCCGCGGGGCGCCCGCCTCGGGGTCGACGTGGGCAAGGCCCGCGTCGGCCTGGCGGGCAGCGACCCCGACGGCCTCGTGGCCACGCCCGTGGAGACGGTCGCGCGCGTCCTCGAGGTCCCGGCAGGGGCCGACGGAGTCCCGGTCGTGACCTCCGACGTCGCGCGCATCGCGGCCGAGGTGGCCGACCGGTTCGCCGCCGTCGTCTACGTCGGGCTGCCCCGGCACCTGTCCGGGGCGGAGGGCGCGGCGACGGCGGACGCGCGCGAGTTCGCGGGCCGGCTGGCCGCGGCCGTCGCGCCCGTCGAGGTCCGCCTCGTGGACGAGCGCATGACGACCGTGTCCGCGCACGCGCAGCTGCGCCAGGCGGGCCGGAAGACGAAAAAGCACCGGTCCGTGATCGACCAGGCCGCAGCCGTTATCATTCTGCAATCTGCACTCGACGCGGAGCGGGCAGCGGGCACGCGAGCCGGCGAGCACGTCGACGCGCAGGCCGCGGACGCGTGAGCGTCGCGGCACCCGACCAGCACCTGACCATCTCCGGCTCTCGCACAAGGAAGACCCCGGCGTGACGGACCTCTTCGAGCACCAGGCCCAGCAGCAGGCCGCCGCACCACCCACGCGGCGCCGTTCTGCGGCGACCAAGCGAGCCGCGGCCAAGCGCCGGCGGCGGCGGCAGCAGCGCACCGCCGTGGTGCTGGTGGTGGTGCTGGGCGTCGTGGGCGCGGGCGGCTACCTGCTGTGGGACCGCCTGGATGACATGGTCGGCGACCTGCCCTTCATCGGCTCGCAGGCGGAGGACTACCCGGGCCCGGGCGACGCGCCCGTCGAGGTGGAGATCCCCGAGGGCGCCACCGGCGCGCAGATGGGTGCCGCGCTCGTCGAGGCGGACGTGGTCGCCAGCACGGCTGCCTTCAACGAGGCCTTCGGCGCCAACCCCGCAGCGGCGGGCATCCAGCCGGGCACCTACCAGCTGCTGACGCAGATGAAGGCGTCGGACGCCGTCGCCGCCCTCGTCAAGAACGAGAAGATCCAGACGGACGTCACCATCCCGGAGGGCTACTCGGTCGACCAGATCGTCGAGCGCGTCGGGTCCGTCACGACGATCCCGGCCGAGGACCTGCAGGCGGCGCTGAAGAAGCCCAACTCGTTCGGGCTGCCGAAGCAGGCCGGGGGCAACGCCGAGGGCTGGCTCTTCCCGAAGACCTATACGGTGCAGCCGGGCGACGACGCGACGTCCCTCCTCACGAAGATGGTCGAGCAGACGAAGACCGAGCTCTCCGACCTCGGGGTCCCGAAGGACGCGTGGCACGACACCCTGACTAAGGCGTCCATCGTCGAGAAGGAAGCACCCGACGGCTACCAGGGCGAGGTCGCCCGCGTGATCCAGAACCGGCTCGACCGAGGGTCTCCGCTGGGTATGGACGCCATCGACGCCTACGGCCGGGGCAAGCCGGCGGATCAGATCACGGTCGACGAGTTCAACGACTCCGAGTTCCCGTACGCCTCGCGCGAGCAGATCGGGCTGCCCCCGACGCCGATCAGCAACCCCGGCACTGCTTCGGTGGAGGCAGTGATCTCCCCGCCGCAGGGCGAGTGGATGTGGTACGTGACCGTCAACCTCGACACCGGGGAGACGAAGTTCACGGACAGCTACAGCGAGTTCGAGCAGTTCAAGTCCGAGTACCAGGCGTGGGCGGCGGAGAACAGCTGATATGGCCGCCGCACGTCGGGCCGCGGTGCTGGGGCACCCGGTTGCGCACTCGCTGTCGCCCGTGCTCCACACCGCCGCGTACGAGGCGCTCGGGCTGGACGGCTGGACGTACTCCTCGATCGACACGACGATCGACGACCTGCCGGGGCTGGTCCGCGAACTCGACCTGGGCTGGGCAGGGCTGAGCCTGACGATGCCGCTCAAGCAGGCGATCATGCCGCTGGTCGACCACGTCGACCCGCTGGCGGTCGTCGTCGGCGCCGTGAACACGGTGCTCGTGGCGCCGGCCCGGTGCGGCGTGACGCTCACCGGCACCAACACGGACGTGTACGGCCTGGTCGCGGCTCTCCGCGAGGGCCTGGCCGCGCAGGGGCGTGGCGCGGGCGCCGTGGCCGGCAGCGCCGTCGTCCTGGGCGGTGGCGCGACCGCGGCGTCCACGCTCGCCGCGCTCGGCGAGCTGGGGTGCACGTCGCCGCGGGTGCTGGTCCGCTCGCTGGGACGCACCGGCCCGCTGCAGGAGGCGGCCGCCCGGATGGGCGTGACGCCGCACTTCGAGGTGCTGGACGCGACCGCGTCCCTCGCGGCGCTGCGGGAGGCGGACGTCGTGGTCTCGACCATGCCGGCGTATGCGGCCGACCCGGTGGCGGCGGCGGTCGCGGCCCACGGCGCGACGCCGTCGGGGGTCCTGCTCGACGTCGTCTACGACCCGCGTCCCACGGCCCTGCAGTCGGCGTGGGCCGCTGCCGGCGGCACGACCGTCGGCGGGGAGCGGATGCTCCTGCACCAGGCCGTGGAGCAGGTCCGGCTCATTACGGGGCGCCCGGCCCCTCTCGCGGCGATGGACGCCGCCCTGGGAGCCGTGCTCGGCGCCCCGGCCGCGGGCTGACGCCGTCCCGCACCGTGATCGCCGGTCGGGCGCGCCTCTCGCGCGTGGAAGAATCGGAGCCATGCTGCGCTGGATGACGTCGGGGGAGTCGCACGGTCCGTCGCTGGTGGGGGTGATGGAGGGTCTGCCCGCCGGGGTGGAGCTCGTCACCGCCGACCTCCAGGCGGCGCTGGCCCGGCGGCGCCTGGGCTACGGGCGCGGTGCACGCATGAAGTTCGAGCAGGACGCGGTGCGCGTGCTCGGCGGTCTGCGGCACGGCGTGACGCAGGGCGGGCCGCTGGCGTTCGAGATCGGCAACACCGAGTGGCCCAAGTGGACCGAGGTGATGTCGCCCGACCCGGTGCCCCGCGACGCCCTCCTGGTGGACGCCGGCACCGGCGACGAGCGGGAGATCGCGCGCAACCGCCCGCTGACGCGGCCCCGTCCCGGCCACGCCGACCTGGTCGGGATGCGCAAGTACGGTTTCGACGACGCCCGGCCCGTGCTGGAGCGGGCCTCGGCGCGCGAGACGGCCACCCGGGTGGCCCTCGGCGTCGTCGCCGCGAAGTTCCTCGAGCAGGCGCTGGGCGTGCGGCTCGTGTCGCACGTCGTCGCGATCGGTCCGGTCGAGGCACCCCTGGGGGCCGACCTCCCGGCCCCTGATGACGTGGCGGCGCTGGACGCCGACCCCGTGCGCTGCTTCGACGCCACCACGAGCGCGGCGATGGTCGCCGAGATCGACGAGTGCCGCAAGGCCGGTGACACCCTGGGCGGCGTGGTCGAGGTGCTGGCCTACGGCGTGCCGTCCGGCCTCGGCTCCTACGTGCAGGGCGACCGACGTCTCGACGCCCGCCTCGCCGCCGCGCTGATGGGCATCCAGGCGATCAAGGGTGTCGAGGTCGGGGACGGCTTCCGCACCGCGCGCCGCCGGGGCTCGGCCGCCCACGACGAGATCGAGCGCGGTCCGGACGGGCGCATCGAGCGCCGCTCCAACCGCGCCGGCGGCATCGAGGGCGGCATGTCCAACGGCGAGGTCGTGCGCGTGCGGGCCGCGATGAAGCCCATCTCCACCGTGCCGCGCGCCCTGGCCACCGTCGACGTCGCCACGGGTGAGGCCGTCACGGCGCACCACCAGCGCTCGGACGTGTGCGCGGTGCCGCCCGCGGCCGTCGTCGCGGAGGCGATGATCGCCCTGGAGCTCGCGCAGGCGGCGGTGGAGAAGTTCGGCGGCGACTCGGTCGCCGAGGTGCGGCGCAACGCCGACGCCTACCTGGCGTCGATCCCCGAGCTCCTGCGATGAGCGGGGGCCTGCCCGGCCCGGGCCCGGCGGCGGTGCTGATCGGCCCGCCCGGCAGCGGCAAGACGACGATCGGCACGCTGCTCGCGCGACGCTGGAGCGTCGGTTTCCGGGACACCGACTCCGACGTGGAGGCGACGGCCGGCAAGTCCGTGCCCGAGATCTTCGTCGACGACGGCGAGCCGCGCTTCCGCGAGCTGGAGCGCGAGGCCGTGACGTCGGCGCTCGCCTCCCACCCGGGCGTGCTCGCCCTCGGGGGCGGCGCCGTGATGGACGCGCACACGCAGCGGGCGCTCGAGGGCTACGCGGCGGGCGGGGGCGTCGTCGTCTTCCTCGACGTGTCCCTCGCCGTCGCCGCCCCGCGCGTCGGCTTCAACCAGGCGCGCCCGCTGCTGGTGGGCAACCCGCGCGCCCGCTGGGCGGAGCTGATGAAGCAGCGCCGCCCCACCTACGAACGGCTGGCCACGGTCCACGTGGTCTCCGACGAGCGCGACCCGCACGAGGTCGCGAAGAACGTGGCACAGGAGGTCGAGGCATGTCGGTCCGCGTGACCGTGAACGGGGACGCCCCGTACGACGTCGTCATCGGGCGGCACCTGCTCGGTGAGCTGCCGGGGATGCTCGGCACCGGGGTGCGGCGGGTGCTGGTGATGCACCCCGCCTCGCTGTCCGCGACGGGGGAGGCCGTCCGCGAGGACCTCGTGGCGCAGGGCTACGAGGCGTTCGTCGTCGAGCTGCCGGACGCCGAGGAGCAGAAGACGGCCCAGGTCGCCGCGTTCTGCTGGCAGGTGCTCGGGCAGGCGGACTTCACCCGCTCCGACGCGATCGTGTCGGTGGGCGGTGGCGCGACCACGGACCTCGCCGGCTTCGTGGCGGCGACCTGGCTGCGCGGGCTGCGGGTCGTGCACATGCCGACCACGCTGCTGGCGATGGTGGACGCCGCGGTGGGCGGCAAGACGGGCATCAACACCGCCGAGGGCAAGAACCTCGTGGGCGCGTTCCACCCGCCGGCCGGGGTGCTGTGCGACCTGGCGGCGCTCGAGTCCCTCGACCGGTGGGACCTCGTGGCCGGGATGGCGGAGGTCGTCAAGACGGGCTTCATCGCCGACGAGCGCATCCTCGAGCTGGTCGAGGCGCACGCCGACGACCTGCGCGGCTGGAAGGGCCCGGACGCCACGGACGAGACCTGGGCGGTCCTGGCGGAGCTGGTCGAGCGGTCGGTGCGCGTCAAGGCGCGGGTGGTCGGGGAGGACCTCACCGAGCAGGGCCTGCGGGAGATCCTCAACTACGGCCACACCCTCGGGCACGCCATCGAGCTCACGGAGCGGTACCAGTGGCGCCACGGCGCGGCGGTCGCCGTCGGGATGGTCTTCGCGGCCGAGCTGGCGCGCCTCGGCGGCAAGCTCGACGACGCCGTCGTCGACCGGCACCGCGAGATCCTCACGTCCCTCGGCCTGCCGACGAGCTACCGCGGCGACCGGTGGGACAAGCTCCTCGGGGCGATGCGCCGGGACAAGAAGACCCGCGGCGACCTGCTGCGCTTCGTCGTCCTGGACGACGTGGCCCGGCCGACCCGGCTCGAGGGGCCGGACCCGACGCTGCTGGCCGCCGCCTATGCCGAGGTCTCCAAGGAGCCCCCGACGGGCAACGCGGAGGTGAAGGTCCAGCTCGGCCTCTGAGCTGAACCCTGCGTCGTACCCGCGGCGTCAGGCGGGCCAGAGGTGGCGCTCGCGCAGGACGTCGCGCAGCAGGTCGGCGCGGTCGGTGACGATGCCGTCGACGCCGAGGTCCACGAGGCGACGCATCTCGTCCGGGTCGTTGACGGTCCACACGTGCACCGCGCGGCCGGCGCGGTGCGCGGCGGCCACCGTGGTCGCGTCCACCACGGTCAGGCGGCCGTCGCGGACCGGGACCTGCAGGGCGTGCGCGTGCCGCAGCGCCCGCCGGGCGAGCGCGTCGGTACGCAGGCGGGCCCCCGCCAGGAAGCCGGCGACCTCGGCGCGGCCGGCGGACGTCGCGACCGGCCGGGTCAGGTGCGCGAGGGTCGCGCGGCGGCGGCGCACGTCGAACGACGTCACGCACACCCGGTCGTGGGCGGCCGTGCGCTCGATCGCCGCGGCCACGGGTGCCACGCCGCTGTCGCCCTTGACGTCGACGTTGACCCGCAGGTGCGGCCACGCGCCCAGCAGGTCCTCCAGGGCCGGCACCGGCTCGACGCCGCCGATCCGCGCCCGGCGCACCTGCGACCAGGGCAGGTCGGCCACCAGGCCCCGAGAGTCGGTGGTGCGGTCGAGCGACTCGTCGTGCAGGGCGACGGCGACCCCGTCGGCCGTCCCGTGGGCGTCGGTCTCGACGTACCGGTAGCCGAGGTCGACCGCCGCGGCGAACGCCGCCATCGAGTTCTCGAGGCCGTCGTCGACGCCGCCGGGCCGCGCGAAGCCCCGGTGGGCCAGCGCGGCCACCCCGCGCCGGGCGTCGGGCGGGCGCGGCGCGTCGAAGTAGGCGGGGAGCTGGCCCGGCCCGGCGCTCACGGCGTCGCCCCCTGGCCGCCCGCCGCGGGGAGCTGCGCGCGCACCCAGCCGAGCATCTCCGCCAGGTAGCGCTCGCGGGGTCCGTCCGCCGACAGGGTGAGGTCGTGGACGCCGCCGTCGACCACGAGCTGGGTGACGCGGGCGCCGACGCGCGGCGCGAGGGCGGCGATGCGGGCGACGTCCAGGACGGTGTCCTGCGCGTCCAGGCGCGGGTTGGCGGGGCTGTCGGGGCCCGACTCGGCCGCCCGCGCCACCAGCACCGGGCACGGGACGCCCAGCCCGCGGGCGAGGCGCAGCTGAGCCCGCCGCACGGCCCGCAGCCAGGCCGCCCGCACCGGCAGCCCCGCCGGGCGCTTGAGGCCGGTGTCGAAGTCCCACCGCCCGCCCGACGAGACGTGCTGGTACGTCGCGTACATCGACGGCGCCGTGCTGACGACGGCCAGCGGGCGGCGGCGGCCCAGCACCTCCAGCACGGGCGTGCGCGCCGCCCGCTGCAGCCACGAGCCGGTGAGGTCGAGGAACGGGGAGTCGAGGACGAGCAGGTCGGGTGCCGACCCGGGGTCGTCCCGCACGTCGTGCGCCCACAGGGCCGCGGTGAGGCCGCCGGTGGAGTGTGCGTGCACGACGAGCGGCAGGCCCGGGGCGAGGGCCCGCACCGCGCGGGCGGCGTCGCCCAGGTCCGCGCCCGGTTCCCGCAGGCTCGTGGCGTAGTGCGGCGGCAGGCCGTCGTCGGCGCGGCGCAGGGAGCGGCCCGCGCGCCGCAGGTCGACCGCGAAGAACGCCAGCCCTGCGGCCTCGGCCGCCCGGGCGAGGTGCGCCTGGAAGAAGTAGTCGTTGTAGCCGTGCACGTGCAGCATCGCCGCCACCGGGCCGGACCCGGGGCTCTGCGGGGGACGCACGAGCGTGGCGGCGCCCAGCGCGGCCTGCTCGTACCCCGCCCCGAGGAGCGTGTCGGGTTCCCAGCGCAGGGCGGTCGAGGTCGGCACGCTGGGATCCTAGGCCGCGGCCCCGCCCCGGCGCCCCTCGAGACCCGCCGAGACCCGTCGAGACCCGCCGAGACCCGTCGAGACCGTTGCCGTGTCGTCACCTGCCGGTCGCCGGCGTGCGGCAGACTCACGGCCATGAGCGACACCTCCGCGGCGCCGACGCCGCCGCCGGCGCCCCGCCCGTCCTCGCAGCCCGGGCCCGCGACCGGCGAGCAGCCGGGCCGCGCACCCGCCGCCGGCCGCCGGGAGGTCCTGGCGTGGGCGCTGTGGGACTGGGCCACGCAGCCGTTCAACACGGTGATCCTCACGTTCGTCTTCACCGCCCTGTACCTCACCAGCGACGCGTTCCTCACCCCCGAGGTGGCGGCGCTCGGCGCGGACGACCCCGCGAGGGAGCGGGCGCTCGCGGGCCTGGCCAGCGGGCTGGGCGCGTGGATCACGGTGGGCGGCGTGCTGATCGCGCTGCTGGCGCCCGTGCTGGGCCGACGGGCCGACGTCACCGGGCGGCGCAAGGCGTGGCTCGGCGGCGCGACCCTCGTCATGGTCGTCAGCATGCTGGGGCTGTGGGCCGTGCGCGCCGACCCGGCGTACTTCGTGCTCGGTGCGGCGCTGATCTCGCTGGGCAGCGTCGCCAGCGAGATCGCCGGGGTGAACTACAACGCGATGCTCGTGCAGGTCTCGACGCCCGCGACCGTGGGGAAGGTCTCCGGCCTCGGCTGGGGGCTGGGCTACGTGGGCGGCATCCTCACACTCGTGGTGGTCGTGGTCGCGACGGCATTCGACTGGTGGGGGATGCCCACCGACGACGGCCTCGCCTACCGCGTCATCGCCGTGGGCTGCGCCGTCTGGGCGGCCGCGTTCGCGTGGCCCCTGTTCCGGTACGTGCCCGAGGCGCCCGCGGCGCCCGACCGCGCGAAGGTCGGCTTCTTCGCGAGCTATGCCGCGCTGGCGCGCGACGTCGTCGACCTGTACCGCACGGCGCGCCCCACGTTCTGGTTCCTGCTCGCCAGTGCCGTGTACCGCGACGGGCTGGCGTCCGTCTTCACGTTCGGCGCCGTGATCGCCGCCGTGTCGTTCGGTTTCGGCGACGAGCAGGTGCTCGCCTTCGGCATCGCCGCGAACCTGCTCGCCGGCGTGAGCACCATCCTCGCGGGGCGGCTCGACGACCGGTTCGGCCCCCGGGCCGTCATCGTCGCCGCCCTCGCGGGGCTCGTCGGCTGCGGCCTGGTCGTCGTGGCCCTGCACCCGGTCGGCCCCGTCGTGTTCTGGGTGGCGGGCCTGCTGCTGACCTGCTTCGTCGGCCCGGCGCAGTCCGCGTCGCGCTCGATGCTGGCCCGCATGAGCCCGCCCGGCCGGGAGTCGGAGATCTTCGGCCTCTACGCGACGACCGGCCGCGCCGTGTCGTTCCTCTCGCCGTCGCTGTGGACCCTCCTCATCGCGGTCACCGGCGCGACCATCTGGGGCACCCTCGGCATCGTCTTCGTGCTCGCGGCGGGCCTGGTGCTGATGCTCGTGGTCACTCCCGGCGGTCGCGACGCGATCCCTCGCGCCGCCGCGCTGCCTGCCGCCTGAGCACGTCGGCGACCGCCTCCAGGTCGGCCAACGGGGCGAGGTGCTGCAGCTTGTCGGGGTTGACCACGCCGTGCAGGGCGGCGATGCGCCCGTCCGCGACGTCGACGGCGTAGGTGCCGATGAGCCCGCCGCCGATCGCGTCGTCGGCGTACGCCATGACGCCCGGCACCCCGCCGACCTCGGCGGCCACGAGCCGTGCGGGCGCGCCGCGGCGGACGAATCCGACGAGCAGGCGGGCCACCGCCTCGCGGCCGGACACGGGCCGCGTGATGGACAGACCAGGGGGGACGTTGCCGCCGCTGTCCCCGACGATCACCACGTCGTCGGCGAGCAGCTCCAGCAGGGCCTCGATGTCCCCGTCCGTCGTTGCCGCGATGAACCGCTCGACGAGCTCGGCGGCGTGCGGGTCGCGTGCCCGCGGGGCCGCGGCCGTGCCCGAGCCCGGGGCGCCGGAGCCCTCGCCGCCGCGGCGCTGCGCCACCCGGCGTCGGGCGCGCGACGCCAGCTGGCGTGCCGCGAGCTCCGTGGTCCCGATCACGTCGGCCGCCTCCTTGTGCGGGTACCCCAGCACGTCGTGCAGCAGGAACGCCGCCCGCTCGCTCGGGGTGAGCGCCTCGAGCAGCACCAGGAACGCCGTCGACAGGTCGTCGGCCAGCTCGGCGTGCGCGGCCGCGTCGACCGGGGGCGTGCCGGTCGCGACCGCGTCCGTCACGAGCGGCTCGGGGAGCCACTCGCCGACGTAGCTCTCCCGCCGCACCCGCGCCGACCGCAGCACGTCGAGCGCGATCCGCGTCGCCACCGTCGTCGTGAAGGCCTCGGGGTTGCGCACGTCCGCCGCGACGGTGCCGTCGGGCGCGACCCGCATCATGGCGTCCTGCGCGACGTCGTCCGCCTCCGTGACGCTGCCGAGCATGCGGTACGCGGCGGCGAACGCGACCGCGCGCAGCCCGGCGAGGACGTCGTCCGTGACGGCCGGGCCGCGCGGGACCGGGCCGGGGGAGGTCGGGGAGGGCATACGGCCATCGTCTCTCATGACCCATCGACGACACAGGCCCCCGCGCCGTGACGCCCCCGCGCAGCGGCCGCCGTGACGCGGGTCGCGCGCAGCGGGCCCGCCGGGCACGATCGTGCCCATGAGCCTCGACGTCACGACCTCCGTGAGGCACTGAGCCGTCGTGCCCCGCCTGGACGCCGCCGAGTGCCGCCGCCGGTTCGCCGGCGCCCGGCACGCGTACCTCGCCACGACCCGCGACGACGGAGCCCCGCACGTCGTCCCGGTCACGTTCGCGCTCGTCCTGCCCGCCGGGGAGGGCGGGGACCCCGGCGAGATCGTGACCGCCGTCGACCACAAACCCAAGACGACCGGGGCCCTCCAGCGGCTGCGCAACCTCGCAGCCCGCCCTCGCGCCGCTGTCCTCGCCGACCTCTACGACGACGACTGGTCCAGGCTCTGGTGGGTGCGGGCCGACGGCACGACGACGACCGAGGACCCGGCCGAGGGCGCGCCCGCCACCGCCCGGGGGCTGGCGGCGCTCGCGGACCGCTATCCGCAGTACCGCGAGCGCCCGCCGGCGGGCCCGGTCGTCCGCGTCCGGGTGGAGCGGTGGACGGGCTGGGAGGCGGCTACCCGGGCAGCACGTTGACGTTGCCGCGGAACACGTTGGCGGGGTCGTAGGTGCGCTTCACGGCCGCCAGCCGGTCCCACGTCGTGCCGGGGTACGCGGCGCGGGCGGTGGCGGGGCCGCCGTCGAGGGCGAAGTTCGCGTAGACGCCCTCGCTCGTCCCGCGCAGGCGGTCGGCGAGCGTCTCCACCCAGGGCGTGTAGCCCGCCGCGGCCGCGGCCGTCGGTGCGACGGCCGCCACGTTGCCCAGGACGGCGGCGCCGCGGTGCGCGTAGGCGGTGGCGTCGTCCGCGACGTCGGCGACGGCGCCCCCGAGGACGCGCAGCTGGACGGCGCGCATCATCGCGTCGACGGACTCGAGCTCGCCGAGCAGGTGGGCGGCGGCCGGCTCGTCGAGGCCGTCGGTGAAGAACGTCCGGCCGACGGCGACGGTGGACCCCGCCGGCGGCCCGCCCTCCAGCAGCGCGGCGTAGGGGCCGGTCCGCAGCCCGTCGAGGATGGCGCCGCCCGCGGCGGCGGCGACGTTCCGCACGGGCGCGAGGGCGGCGTCCGCGCGGTCGAGGTCGCCCGACCAGCAGAGGTTCGCCATGACGACGACGCGGCCGTGCCACTCGGCGGGGATCATTGGCATCGGCGGTGCGGTCATCACCATGAGGATCATCGTGAGCTCCCGGGGGGCGGCGTCGGCCGCGGCCACGAGCCCGGCGACGCTCGCCGGCGTCGCCGGCAGCAGCATGACCCCGCCGACGACGTCGGACACCTCGCCGAGCGCGAACCGGAACCGGGTGACGACGCCGAAGTTGCCGCCGCCGCCGCGCAGCGCCCAGAACAGGTCGGGGTGCTGCTCGGCGTCCACCCGCAGCACCTCGCCGTCCGCGGTGACGACCTCGGCTCCGAGGAGGCTGTCGATGGTCATGCCCCGCGAGCGGGCGAGCAGGCCGACCCCGCCGCCCAGGGTGATCCCGCCGACGCCGACGCCGCCGGTGTCGCCGAAGGGGGTGGCCAGGCCGTGGGCACCCGCGGCGGTGCTGTACGCGCCGGCGGTGATGCCGCCACCGGCCCACGCGGTGCGGCCGTCGACGTCGACGTCGATGCCCTCCAGGCCGCGGAGGTCGATCGTCAGGGCGCCGTCGGCATGTCCGAGGCCGAACACGGAGTGGCCGCCCGAGCGGACCGAGACGGGGGTCCCGGCGTCGCGGGCGAAGCGGACGGCGCGCGCGACGCCGGCCGTGTCGGCGGGCCGCACGATCGCGGCGGGCCGGTGCTCGACGCCGCCGTGCTCGAGGGTCCGCGCCGTCTCGTACCCGTCGTCGTCGGGCGCGAACACGGACGCGGCACCGTCGAGAGCGGCGCGCAGGCGCTCGGCCGAGAGCGCCGGGGGATCGGAGCGGGGGGTGGACGCGGTCTGGGGGGACATGAGGACTCCTGGGGGCTCGGGTGGTGCAGGAAGTGATCTCAGAGGGACGCCGGAGCGGCGGCAGACTCATCGCCAGCCTCCCGGAGGGACGACGTGCGCGCGAGGGATTTCGTGACGGCCGGCGCCGTGCGGCCGGCGCGGACCGCCGCGGTGAGCGCGAGCACGGCCGCGCCGGCGAGGCAGACGGCGTAGGCGGCGAGGCCGATGCGGTCGTGGAGCGTCCACAGCAGAGCCCCCGTGCCGGAGAGGGCGAGCGTCGCCGCGGCGGCGTCGGCCACCTGCATCGCCGACATGGCGGTGCCCTGCCCGCCGCCGGGGGCGAGCTCGAGGGCGAGCAGGTTGAGGGTCGGGTAGGACAGGCCCATGCCGAGCCCGGCCAGCACCCAGGGCGTCGCGGCGACGGGCAGCGGCAGGCCGGGCAGCGTCACGAGCGCGATCCCGGCGATGCCGAGCGTGAGGCTGACGCCGCCGAGGCGCAGGTAGGCGGCGTGGGACAGCGCCGCCACCCCGCGCCCGCGCAGCCACGACCCCGCCGACCAGCCCAGGACGTGCAGCGTGAGGACGGCGCCGGCGAGCGCGGGGCTCAGGCCCCGCTCGCGGACGAGCGCGAGCGGGACCAGCACCTCCGCGCCGACGAACGCCGCGGACATGAGCGCGCGGACCTGCACGACCGTGCCGAGGCCGCGGTCGCCCCGCAGCACGGGCACGGCGACGTCGCGCACCCGGGCGGGCGGAGCATCGCCGGCGTCGTCGGCGCCGGCAGCGCCGGCAGCGGTGCGCGGGCCGTCGTCGGCGCCGCGGGCGGCCACCAGCGCGGGCCGCAGGGCGAGCAGCGCGGGCAGGGCGAGGGCCGGCACGGCGAGGAAGACCCAGCGCCACCCGAGGTGCTGCGTGACGAGCCCGGCGACCAGGGGCCCGACGACCCCGGGCACCACCCAGGCCGCGGCGAACCAGGCGAAGACCCGTGCCCGGCTCTCCTCCGGGAACACCCGCGCGACCAGGACGTAGAGCGCCACGCTCTCCAGCCCGGCGCCGGTGCCCTGCAGCACCCGTCCCGAGAGCAGCACGCCCATGGACGGCGCCAGCCCGGCGACGAGGAGGCCGCCGAGGAACATCCCGATGCCCGCCCACAGGGGAGCCGCGGGGCCCGCGCGGTCGGTCCACCGCCCGCCCACGAGCATGCCGAGGACGCCGGCGCCCGCCGTGGCCGCGAACGCGTACGTGTACAGGCGCAGCCCGTCGAGCTCGGCCGCGACGGTCGGCATCGCGGTGGAGACCGCGAGGGACTCGAACGCGCCGAGCGCGATGTACGCGACCATGCCGACCAGCACCGTGCGCTGTGCGCGGGCGTCGAGGAGCGCGCTCACACCAGCACGACCTTGCCGGTGGTCCGACGCTCCTCGAGCTCGCGGTGCGCCCGCGCCGCCTCGGCGAACGGCACCCGGTGGGTGAGGACGCGCCACGCGCCCGCGGCGGCGAGCCCGAGCGCGCGCTGCTGGTAGGCCCGCAGGTCGCCGAAGGACGGGGCGTTCGGGCCGAGCACGTCGCGGACGTCGACGTCGCTGGCGGTCTCGGCGGTCGTCGCGGGGCTGCCGGAGGACCAGCCGTGCACGACGAGCCGCCCGCCGGTGCCGAGGAGCCGGGCCGCCGCAGCGCCCGCCTCGCCGCCCACGCCGTCGAGCACCACCGTCGCCCCGGGGGCGTCGAGCCGGCCCAGCGCCTCGCGCGCCCGGTCCGCCCAGCCCGGCGCCCGGTAGTCGACCACCGCGAGCCGCTGCCCGGCGTCCGGGGCGAGCGCCCGCACCGCGCGCACCTTGGCAGGGCCGCCCGCGAGGGCGAGCACGCGCGCGCCGTCGCCGAGCGCCGCCTGCACGAAGAGGGACCCGAGGCCGCCGGCCGCGGCGGTGACCACGACGACGTCGTCGGCGCCGATCTGCGCCACCTCCAGGGTCATGAGCGCCATCCGCCCGGTGCCGATCATGGCGATCGCGTCGGGCAGGTCGACGCCGTCGGGCAGCGCGTGCAGCGACGCCTCGGCGACGACGGCGAGGCGGGCGTAGCCGCCGCCGTCGGGCGTGGCGCCGAGGTGCGCGGCGACGCGGCGGCCCACCCAGGCGGGGTCGACGTCCGGTCCGGTGGCAGTGACGGTGCCGGCGACCTCGCGCCCGGGGATCGTCGGGAGGCCCGGCAGCGGCAGCGGGCCCGACGCCTCGCCGCGCCGGATCGTGGTGTCGAGGAGATGGACCCCGTGCGCCTCGGCGGCGACGAGGACCTGGCCGGGGCCGGGGACGGGGTCGGTCACCTGCTCGAGGACCAGGGTCTCGGGAGGGCCGAAGGAGTGGTGTCGGATGGCGTCCATGGCCGCAGCCTGTAACCTCAATCTCGGTTGAGGTCAAGGGTCGTGCGGGTCGGAGGGGACATGCGGGGGAACACGTCGGACACCGAGCCGGACATCGAGCGGGTGCCGTGGGACCACGTCGAGCTCACGGTCGGCGAGGTCGCCGCACGCAGCGGCGTCGCCGTGTCCGCGCTGCACTTCTACGAGCGGCGAGGGCTGATCAGCAGCCGCCGCACGTCCGGCAACCAGCGGCGCTACCGGCGCGACGTGCTGCGCCGGGTCTCGTTCATCCGCGTCTCCCAGCGCGTCGGGATCCCGCTCGCCCGCATCTCCGAGGCGCTGGCCACGTTGCCCGCGGACCGCGCGCCGAACGTGCGCGACTGGGAGCGGCTCTCGCGGGCGTGGCGCACCGACCTGGACGCCCGCATCGAGCAGCTCCAGCGGCTGCGCGACGACCTCACGGACTGCATCGGCTGCGGCTGCCTGTCCCTGAGCCGCTGCGTGCTCGCGAACCCGAAGGACGCGCTCGGGCAGGACGGTCCGGGCCCCAGGCGGCTGCTCGTCGACGAACCGGACTGACCCCGGTCGCCGGCGTGGTCGCGACCGGGGGACGGACCTGTCTGCCCGTAACCTCGGGTCCATGACCCAGGTCCTCATCCTCAACGGTCCGAACCTCGGCCGGCTCGGCGTGCGCGAGCCGGAGATCTACGGGCACGCGTCCATGGCCGACCTCGAGCGGGAGGGGGCGCGCTGGGGCGACGACCTCGGCCTGTCGGTCGGGGTGTGCCAGACCGACGACGAGTCGACCCTCGTCGGATGGTTGCACGAGGCCGTGGACGCCCGCGCGCACGTCGTGCTCAACCCTGCAGCCTTTACCCACTACAGCTACGCGCTCCGGGACGCGGCCGCGCAGGTGACGTCGGCGGGGCTGCTGCTCGTCGAGGTGCACCTGTCCAACCCGGCGTCACGCGAGTCGTTCCGCCACTACTCGGTGGTGGCAGGCATCGCGACGGGCACCGTCGCGGGCTTCGGGTTCGACTCGTACCGGCTCGCGCTCTCGGCGATCGCCACCAAGCTGTCAGACTAGATCGTCGACAAACAAGGCGTGAACCTTGATGCATAGTGATCAAGGTGCCATCCTGGATGGATGATCGTCATCACCGCCGACCAGCGGGGGAGCACGCGTCGCGGGGACCTGGTCCCGGCCGCGCTGGAACTGCTCGACGTGCGGGCCCGGGGGCGCGCCGGCCTCGTGCTGCCCTTCGAGCGCACGGTCGGTGACGAGGTGCAGGGCGTCCTGGCGGCGACGGACGACGGGGCAGGCCTCGCGGTCGACGTCGTGCTCGACCTCGTGCGTGACGGCGGCTGGTCCGTGGGCGTGGGTCTCGGCGACGTCGACCGGCCGTTGCCCGCCGCCTCCCGCGCGGCGTCGGGGCCCGCGTTCGTCCGGGCGCGCGCGGCCGTCGAGCGCGCGAAGGTGCGCGGGCCCGGCGTGCCGGTCGCGGTCGACGGGGCCGCCGACGAGCCGTACGCGACGGTGGCCGGCGACGCGCAGGCGCTGCTGCGGCTGCTCGGGGCCGTGGTGGCGCGCCGGTCGTCCTCCGGGTGGGAGGCGGTCGATACGCTCGCCGAGCACGCGGGCTCGCGCGCACCGCAGCGCGCGACGGCCCTCGCGCTGGGGGTGTCGGAGCAGGCGGTGAGCCAGCGGCTGCGAGCGGCCCTGTGGGCCGAGGAGTCGGCTGCGCGCCCCCTGGCGGCCCGGTTGCTGCGGGCGGGCGGGCTCGACGCCCCGGAGGGCGGCGGCCACGACGGTGACGACGACGAGGAGGCGCGCGCGTGAGCGGTGCGGAGCTGGTGTGGGTGGCGGTGGTCTGGGTGGTCGCCCTGGCGGTGAGCGTCGGGGCGGGCGCGTGGCTCGTCCCGTGGGTGCTGCGGCACGCGGAGTCGGAGCCGCCGGTCGGGGCGGAGGCCGTGACGGTGCTGCGCGGGGGCACCTGGATCGGCCTGCTCGAGCGGCTGTCCGTCACGGGCACGATCCTGGCCGGCTTCCCGGCGGGCGTCGCCATCGTCGTCGCGGTCAAGGGGCTCGGACGGTTCGCCGAGCTGCGGGACCATCCCGTGGCGAGCGAGCGGTTCGTGGTGGGCACGCTCGCCTCCCTGGTGTGGGCGACGGCGATCGGGCTCGTGGCCCGGCTGGTCGTGCACCTGGTGGTCACGGGGGAGGTGCCTCTCGACGTGCTGCCGTCGGGCGAGGTGCCCGTCGACCTCACGCTCTGAAGGGCGCTCGTCCGAGCGTGCCGACGGCGACGTCCCACGGTGCGGGCCGAGCGAGTAGACTTGCGCGGGCTCTCTGCGGCCCACGGCCCCCTGGCGCCGGCACCACACGAGCACCACCGAGCACCGTCGACCCTGGCGTCGGCGTCGTGCGATCCCCTGCACCCGACCCTGAGGACTTCGACAACGTGGCAACCTCCAACGACATCAAGAACGGCACCGTGCTCCGCATCGACGGTCAGCTCTGGTCGATCATCGAGTTCCAGCACGTCAAGCCGGGCAAGGGTGGCGCGTTCGTCCGCACCAAGATGAAGAACGTCCTCTCGGGCAAGGTCGTCGACAAGACGTTCAACGCCGGCACCAAGGTCGAGACCGCGAACGTGGACCGTCGCGACTTCCAGTACCTGTACATGGACGGCGAGGACTTCGTGTTCATGGACACCGGTACGTACGACCAGATCACCGTGCCGGCGGCGACCGTGGGCGACGCGAAGGACTACATGCTCGAGGGCATGAACATCATGGTCGCCTCGAACGAGGGGCAGCCGCTGTACGTCGAGCTGCCGCCGTCGGTCGTCCTGGAGATCACCTACACCGAGCCCGGCCTGCAGGGTGACCGCTCCACCGGCGGCACCAAGGCCGCCACGCTGGAGACCGGCGCCGAGATCCAGGTCCCGCTCTTCCTGGAGCAGGGCACCAAGGTCAAGGTCGACACCCGGGACGGGTCGTACCTCGGCCGCGTGAACGACTGACGCCGGACGGGCTGGACTGACGACCATGGGAGCACGGACCAAGGCGCGCAGGCGCGCCGTCGACATCCTCTTCGAGGCGGAGCAGCGCGGCGTCGACCCGCAGGTGCTGCTGGCCGACCGCGTGATCGAGCCGCACCAGGAGGCGTCGGTGCCGCAGTACACCGTCGAGCTGGTCGAGGGCGTGCTGGCGCACCAGGAGCGGATCGACGAGCTGCTGGCGACCTACTCCCACGGCTGGACCGTCGAGCGGATGCCCGCCGTCGACCGCGCGCTGCTGCGCGTGGGGGCGTGGGAGCTGCTCTTCAACGACGACGTGCCCGACGCCGTCGCGGTCGACGAGGCGGTGGACCTGGCCGGTCAGCTGTCGACGGACGAGTCGCCGACCTTCGTCAACGGGCTGCTCGGGCGGCTGCTGGACATCAAGCCGACGCTGCTCGCCTGAGCAGCCGGCCTCCCCGAGCGGTGGCACGACACGGCGAGGACCCGCTCCGGGTCCTCGCCGTCGTCGTCCGTGCACGGTGCGTCCGGCCGGGGTGTGACGCATGCCGCGCCCGGATGGTGGGCGCCGGCGCCGCTGCGGCGGGTGGGAGGTCTAGGCTGGGGCCGTCAACGACACCCTTTAAACCCGTCCCGTGAGGCGGAGAAGGAGGTCGCCAGTGAGCACTGGCACCGGTATGCCCGGAACACCCGAAGGCACCACCGTCCTCGGCGCGAGCGACGTCGCCCGCGCCCTGACCCGCATCGCCCACGAGATCGTGGAGCGCGCCAAGGGGGCGCAGGACGTCGTCCTGCTCGGCATCCCCACCCGCGGCGTGACGCTCGCCGTCCGCCTCGCGGAGCGCCTCGCCGCCATCGACCCCGCGTTCGACCCCGCCCGGGACGTGGGCGAGCTCGACGTGACGATGTACCGCGACGACCTGCGCCGCCAACCCACCCGCGCCGTCGGCGTCACCCGCCTGCCCGAGGCGGGCATCGAGGGCAAGACCGTCGTCCTCGTGGACGACGTCCTCTACTCCGGACGCACCATCCGGGCCGCGCTCGACGCGATCGGCGACCTGGGGCGCCCGCGCGCCGTGCGCCTCGCCGCCCTGGTGGACCGCGGGCACCGCGAGCTGCCCATCCGTCCGGACTTCGTGGGCAAGAACCTGCCGACGGCCACGTCCGAGAGCGTCCGCGTGCGCCTCGCGGAGGTGGACGGCGAGGACGCCGTGGTGATCAGCGGCCGGGCCGCGGACGCCCCCGGCGCGGCCGAGCGCGGGGAGGCGACCCGATGAAGCACCTGCTGTCGACCGCCGACCTGTCGAAGGACGACGCCCTCCTGCTGCTGGACACCTCCGCCCAGATGGCGGCCACGCAGTCGCGGGAGATCAAGAAGCTGCCCACCCTGCGCGGGCGCACCGTGGTGAACCTGTTCTACGAGGACTCCACCCGCACGCGGATCTCGTTCGAGACCGCGGCGAAGCGGCTCAGCGCCGACGTCATCAACTTCTCCGCCAAGGGGTCGAGCGTCTCCAAGGGCGAGTCCCTCAAGGACACGGCCCTGACGCTGCACGCCATGGGCGCCGACGCCGTCGTCGTGCGGCACTGGGCCTCGGGCGCGCCGGCGCAGCTCGCGCACGCGGGCTGGCTCGACGCCGCCGTGCTCAACGCGGGCGACGGCACGCACATGCACCCCACCCAGGCGCTGCTGGACGCGTTCACGATCCGCCGCCACCTGGTGGGCCTGCGGGGCGGCGGCGCCGACAGGGACGGCGTCGGCTCGGACCTCGCGGGGCTCAAGGTCGCGATCGTGGGAGACGTGCTGCACTCGCGCGTGGCCCGCGCGAACGTGCGCCTCCTGCACACCCTCGGCGCCCAGGTCACGCTGGTCTCGCCGCCCACGCTCCTGCCCGTCGGGGTCGAGGCGTGGCCGTGCCGCACCTCCTACGACCTGGACGCCACGCTCGCCGACTGGCAGCCCGACGCCGTCATGATGCTGCGCGTGCAGCGGGAGCGGATGTCCGGCGGCTCCGGGGCCTTCTTCCCGAGCCCGCTGGAGTACACCCGCTACTTCGGCCTCGACGGCCGCCGCCTGGCACTCCTGCCGGAGCACGCCATCGTCCTGCACCCGGGGCCGATGAACCGCGGCCTGGAGATCTCCGCCGAGGCGGCCGACTCCGACCGCGCCGTCATCGTGGAGCAGGTCGCCAACGGGGTCGCCGTGCGCATGGCCGCGCTCTACCTCCTCCTGGCCCACACCGAGGCCGCCCACACCGAAGGGACCAGCCTGTGACCACCACCTACGTGCTGCGCGGGGTGCGCCCCCTCGGCGGCGACCCCGCCGACGTCGTCCTCGCGGGCGGCGTCATCGCCGACGTCGCCGCCCCGGGCGCGGCGAGCGTCACCGACCGCGACGCGGCAGGCGCGCCGGTCGACGTCGTGGAGATCGACGCCACGGACCACGTGCTGCTGCCCGGGCTGGTCGACCTGCACACGCACCTGCGCGAGCCCGGCCGGGAGGACGCCGAGACCGTCGCGTCCGGCACCCGGGCGGCTGCCGCAGGGGGCTTCACCGCCGTGCACGCCATGGCGAACACGTCGCCGGTCGCGGACACCGCGGGCGTCGTCGAGCAGGTCTGGCGCCTCGGCCAGGAGGCCGGCTGGGTCGACGTGCACCCGATCGGCGCTGTCACCGTCGGCCTGGGCGGCGAGCGCCTCGCCGAGCTCGGCGCCATGGCCGACTCGGCCGCCCGCGTGCGGGTCTTCTCTGACGACGGCAAGTGCGTGCACGACCCGATCCTCATGCGCCGCGCCCTGGAGTACGTCAAGGCGTTCGACGGCGTGGTCGCGCAGCACGCGCAGGAGCCGCGGCTGACCGAGGGCGCGCAGATGAACGAGGGCGTGGTCTCCGCGGAGATCGGCCTCGCGGGCTGGCCCGCGGTCGCCGAGGAGGCGATCATCGCCCGCGACGTGCTCCTCGCCGAGCACGTCGGCTCGCGCCTGCACGTGTGCCACCTGTCGACGGCGGGTTCCGTGGAGATCGTCCGCTGGGCCAAGGGTCGTGGGATCGACGTCACCGCCGAGGTGACGCCCCACCACCTGATCCTCACCGACGACCTGGCGCGCACCTACGACCCCACCTACAAGGTGAACCCGCCGCTGCGCACGGCCGCCGACGTCGAGGCGGTCCGCGCCGGGCTGGCCGACGGCACGATCGACATCGTCGCCACCGACCACGCCCCGCACACCCGCGAGGACAAGGACTGCGAGTGGGGGGCCGCCGCGTTCGGCATGACCGGCCTGGAGACGGCGCTCGCGGTCGTGCAGGACACGATGGTCGACACCGGCCGCATGACGTGGTCCGACGTGGCCCGCGTGCTGTCGAGCGCGCCGGCCCGCATCGGCCGCATCGACACGGGCGCCGCGCCGCAGGGCCGGCCGCTCGAGGTCGGGGAGCCGGCGAACGTCGTGCTGGTCGACCCGTCGGCCACCCGCACCGTCGACGCCCGCGCGCAGGCCACCGCGAGCGGGAACACGCCGTTCGCCGGCCGCGAGCTACCCGGGCGGGTCGTCGCCACGTTCCTGCGCGGACGGGCCACGGTCCTCGACGGCGCACCGGTCGCCGCCCCCGCCGGCTCCTCGGCCGGTGCCCCGACCAGGGGAGGCCACCGGTGAACCTGCCCGTACCCGTCGCGGTCGGCGTCTGGGTCGTCCTCGGCGTCGTGCTGCTCCTGCTCGTGCTCGTCGGCCGCCGCCGGCTGGTGGCGCGCACCAGGCACACCGTGCCGGTGCCGCCGCCGGTGCCCGCCGCCCTCGGGCCGGTGCGCCTCGAGCCCCTGGCGGCGACCTACGTCTCCAGCACGCTCAGCGGGGACTGGCTGGCCCGGGTCGGCGCCCACACGCTGGGCGACCGCTCCACCGCGACCGTGACCGTGCACGACACCGGCGTGCTCGTCGAGCGCAGCGGGGCCCCGAGCGTCTTCGTCCCGAGGACGTCGCTGCGCGGGGTGGGCCTCGCGCCCGGGATGGCGGGCAAGTACGTCGGCACCGACGGACTGGTCGTCATCACCTGGGAGGACCCCGCCGCCGACGACGTGCCCGCCGTGACCCTCGACACCGGGCTGCGCACCCGGCACGCGACGGACCGTTCGCGGCTCGTCGACGCCGTGCGCCACCTCATGACCTCCGCCCCCGCACCGAAGGACGCCCCGTGACCACCAGCACCACCACCGGTCCGACCACCGGTCCCGACACCGGTTCCGAGACCGCCCAGGCCTCGGCCGTCCTCGTCCTCGAGGACGGCACCGTGGCCCGCGGCCGCGCCTACGGCGCCCGCGGCACCACCTTCGGCGAGATCGTCTTCTCCACCGGCATGACCGGCTACCAGGAGACGCTCACCGACCCCTCCTACCACCGTCAGATCGTCGTGATGACCGCGCCCCACGTGGGCAACACGGGCGTCAACGACGAGGACCCGGAGTCCGGGAAGATCTGGGTCTCCGGCTACGTGCTGCGCGACCCCGCCCGCCGCGTGTCCTCGTGGCGCGCGGACCGGTCCCTCGAGAGCGAGCTCGCCGCGCAGGGCGTCGTCGGCATCAGCGACGTCGACACCCGCGCCCTGACCCGGCACCTGCGCGAGCTGGGCGTCATGCGTGCCGGGATCTTCTCCGGCGACGCGCTGGTGCGCGACGGGCTGGAGCGCCCCGTGGCCGAGCTGGTCGCCGAGGTCCGCAGCTCCCCGCTGATGGCCGGCGCCGACCTCGCGCCCGAGGTCACGACCGCCGAGCCGTACGTCGTCGAGCCGGCCGGCCCGTTCGCGGGCTCCGAGCCCGTCGCCACGGTCGTGGCGGTCGACCTGGGCATCAAGGCCATGACGCCCGTGCGTCTCGCGGAGCGCGGGGTGCGGGTGCACGTCGTGCCGCAGTCCGCGACGATCGACGACGTCACCGAGCGGCTGCCCGACGACGGCTCGCCGGTCGGCGTGTTCTTCTCCAACGGCCCCGGCGACCCGTCGTCCGCGTCGCACGAGATCGAGCTGCTGCGCGCCGTGCTGGACCGCGGGGTCCCCTTCTTCGGCATCTGCTTCGGCAACCAGCTGCTCGGGCGCGCGCTCGGGTTCGGCACCTACAAGCTCGGCTACGGCCACCGCGGCATCAACCAGCCGGTGATGGACCGCACCACGAACAAGGTCGAGGTCACCGCGCACAACCACGGGTTCGCCGTCGACGCGCCGGTGGACGCCGTGAGCACCGCGCCGTACGACGACGAGCGCACCGACGGCCGCGCCTACGGGCGCGTGATCGTCTCCCACGTCGGCCTCAACGACCGGGTCGTGGAGGGCCTCACCGCCCTGGACGTGCCCGCCTTCTCCGTCCAGTACCACCCCGAGGCCGCCGCCGGCCCGCACGACAGCGCCTACCTGTTCGACCGCTTCGTCGCGCTCATGACCACCCGCGAGCCCGTGACCGTCCCCGACGGTGCCCTGGCGGCCCTGGCCGCCGGCCCCACCGCCGAGAAGGAGAACTGATGCCCCGCCGTTCCGACCTCTCCTCCGTCCTGGTCATCGGCTCCGGCCCGATCGTCATCGGCCAGGCCTGCGAGTTCGACTACTCCGGCACCCAGGCGTGCCGCGTGCTGCGCGAGGAGGGCCTGCGGGTCGTGCTCGTGAACTCGAACCCCGCCACGATCATGACCGACCCGGAGTTCGCCGACGCGACGTACGTCGAGCCGATCACCACCGAGGTCCTCACGACCATCATCGCCAAGGAGCGGCCCGACGCCCTGCTGCCGACCCTGGGCGGGCAGACGGCGCTCAACGCGGCCATCGCGCTGGACGAGGCGGGTGTGCTCGAGGAGTACGGCGTCGAGCTCATCGGTGCCAACATCCCCGCCATCCAGAAGGGCGAGGACCGCCAGCAGTTCAAGGACGTCGTCGCCAAGTGCGGCGGCGAGTCCGCGCGCTCGCTGATCGTGCACACCGTCGAGGAGGCCGTCGCGGCGGCCGCCGACCTCGGCTACCCCATGGTGGTGCGCCCGTCGTTCACCATGGGCGGCCTCGGCTCGGGCTTCGCCTACGACGAGACCGACCTGCGCCGCATCGTCGGCCAGGGCCTGCACTACTCGCCGACCACCGAGGTGCTCCTCGAGGAGTCCATCCTCGGCTGGAAGGAGTACGAGCTGGAGCTCATGCGCGACAAGGACGACAACGTCGTGGTCGTGTGCTCCATCGAGAACGTGGACCCCGTGGGCGTGCACACCGGCGACTCGGTGACCGTCGCCCCCGCGATGACGCTCACCGACCGCGAGTACCAGAAGCTGCGCGACATCGGCATCGCCGTCATCCGCGAGGTCGGGGTCGACACCGGCGGCTGCAACATCCAGTTCGCCGTGGACCCGGACACGGGGCGCGTCATCGTCATCGAGATGAACCCGCGCGTCTCGCGGTCCTCGGCCCTCGCGTCGAAGGCCACCGGCTTCCCGATCGCGAAGATCGCCGCGAAGCTCGCCGTCGGCTACACGCTCGACGAGATCCCCAACGACATCACGCGCGTCACCCCGGCCAGCTTCGAGCCCACGCTCGACTACGTCGTCGTCAAGGTGCCGCGGTTCGCGTTCGAGAAGTTCCCCGCCGCCGACCCCACCCTCACCACCACCATGAAGTCGGTGGGGGAGGCCATGGCCCTCGGGCGCAACTTCACCGAGGCCCTCGGCAAGGCGCTGCGCTCCATCGACAAGGGCGGCGTCTCCTTCCACTGGGACGGCGACGCCCCCGCCGGCGCCGACCTCGACCAGCTGCTCGCCGAGATCGTGCGCCCCACCGAGCACCGCCTCGTCGGCGTCCAGCAGGCGCTGCGCGCTGTGCACGCCGGCCACGCCACCCTCGAGCAGGTCTTCGACGCCACCAAGATCGACCCCTGGTTCCTCGACCAGATCCTGCTGATGAACGAGGTCGCCGCCGAGGTGGCCGCCAGCCCGACCCTCACCGAGCCCGTGCTGCGCCGCGCCAAGAAGCACGGCCTGTCCGACGCGCAGGTCGCCCGCCTGCGCGGCATGGGCCCGGGCGGCGAGTCCACGGTCCGCGAGGTGCGGCACGCCCTCGGCGTCCGGCCGGTCTACAAGACGGTCGACACCTGCGCCGCCGAGTTCGCCGCCACCACCCCGTACCACTACTCGTCGTACGACTCCGAGACCGAGGTGCGCCCCCGCGAGCGGGAGGCCGTGATCATCCTCGGCTCCGGGCCCAACCGCATCGGCCAGGGCATCGAGTTCGACTACTCCTGCGTGCACGCGGCGCTGACCCTCTCCGGGCGCTACGAGACCGTCATGGTCAACTGCAACCCCGAGACCGTCTCCACCGACTACGACACCTCGGACCGCCTGTACTTCGAGCCGCTCACCTTCGAGGACGTGCTCGAGGTCTACACCGCCGAGCTGGCGGCCGGCCCCGTCAAGGGCATCATCGTCCAGCTCGGGGGACAGACGCCGCTGGCCCTGGCCCAGCGTCTCGCCGACGCCGGCCTGCCCATCCTCGGTACCTCGCCCGAGGCCATCGACGCCGCCGAGGACCGCGGCATCTTCGGCCAGGTCCTCATGGACGCCGGGCTGCCCGCCCCCGCCTTCGGCACCGCCCGCTCCCTCGGGCAGGCGCGGGAGGTGGCCGAGCGCATCGGCTACCCCGTGCTGGTGCGCCCGTCGTACGTGCTGGGCGGGCGCGGCATGGAGATCGTGTACTCCGTGGACCAGCTCACCGAGTACGTCGAACGGGCGCTCGCGGCCGCGGCCGCCGACGAGCGCACCGCGGGCGGGCTGCTGCCGGCGCCGCTGCTCATCGACCGGTTCCTCGACGACGCCATGGAGATCGACGTCGACGCCCTCTACGACGGCACGGAGCTGTTCCTGGGCGGCGTGATGGAGCACATCGAGGAGGCCGGCATCCACTCCGGCGACTCGGCCTGCGTGCTGCCGCCCGTGTCGCTGTCGACCTCGGAGATCGAGCGCATCCGCCGCTCGACCGAGGCGATCGCGAAGGGCGTCGGGGTGCGCGGTCTGCTGAACGTGCAGTACGCGCTCGTGTCCGACGTGCTGTACGTGCTGGAGGCCAACCCGCGCGCGTCGCGCACCGTGCCGTTCGTCTCCAAGGCCACCGGCAGCTCCCTGGCCAAGGCGGCCGCCCGGATCATGGTCGGCGACACCATCGCCGACCTGCGCGCCGACGGCGTGCTGCCCGCGGCGGGCGACGGCGGCACCCTCGACCTGGGGGCGCCGCTCGCCGTCAAGGAGGCGGTGCTGCCGTTCAAGCGGTTCCGCACCGCGGACGGCCTCGTCGTGGACACAGTGCTCGGCCCGGAGATGCGCTCCACCGGCGAGGTGATGGGCTTCGACAAGGACTTCCCGCACGCCTTCGCCAAGTCGCAGGCGGCCGCCTTCGGCGGGCTGCCCACGGAGGGCCGGGTGTTCGTCTCGGTCGCCGACCGCGACAAGCGGTCCATCGTCTTCCCGGTCAAGCGCCTGTCCGAGCTCGGCTTCGAGGTGCTCGCCACCGCCGGGACGGCGCAGGTGCTGCGCCGCAACGGCATCGGCTGCCAGGTGGTCCGCAAGTTCTCCGCGGGCCGGGGCGCCGACGGCGAGCCGACGGTCGTCGACCTCATCACCGCCGGCGAGGTCGACCTCGTGGTGAACTCGCCGTCCGGGCAGGGGGCCCGCGCCGACGGCTACGAGATCCGCGCGGCCACGACGGCGGCCGACAAGCCCATGATCACCACGGTGGACCAGCTCGCGGCCGCGGTACAGGGCATCGAGGTGGTGCGCGCCGGGGCGTTCGACGTCGCGAGCCTGCAGGAGCACACGGCCGCGACCCGTGCCCGTCTGGCGGGCGTGCCCGTCTCCTCGGCCGACGCGGCGGGGGTGCCGGCGTGACCGGCGCGCCGGTGCCGTTCGGCGCCCGGCTCGCGGCCGCGATGGACGAGGCCGGCCCGCTGTGCGTGGGCATCGACCCCCACGTGTCGCTGCTCGACGACTGGGGCCTGCCCGACGACGCGGCCGGGCTGCGCGAGTTCGGCCTGCGGGTGATGGACGCCGTCGGCGGCCACGTCGCGGCGGTCAAGCCGCAGGCGGCGTTCTTCGAGCGGCACGGCTCCGCCGGCGTCGCGGCGCTGGAGGAGGTGATCGCCGCCGCCCGCGCGGCGGGCACGCTCTGCGTCGTCGACGCGAAGCGGGGCGACATCGGCTCGACGATGGCGGGCTACGCCGACGCGTTCCTCGCGGACGGCTCGCCGCTGGCGGGCGACGCGGTCACGCTGTCGCCGTACCTCGGGTTCGGCTCGCTCACGCCGGCGGCCGAGCTCGCCGCGCGCACGGGCCGGGGCATCTTCGTGCTGTGCCTCACCTCGAACAAGGAGGGCTCGCAGGTGCAGCACGCGCTCGGGCCGGACGGTGTGAGCGTGGCCGCCTCGATCGCCGCGCAGGCCGCCCTCCTCAACGCGGGGGCGGTGGACGACGGGCTGCCGATGGGCTCGGTCGGGCTGGTCGTGGGGGCCACGGTGGGCGACGCCGCCCGGGCGACGGGCACGGACCTGCAGGCCGTGCACGGGCCGCTGCTCGCGCCGGGCGTCGGCGCGCAGGGGGCGGGGGAGCGCGAGCTGACCGCCGTCTTCGGCCGGGCGCGACGCCAGGTGCTCGCGTCGTCGTCGCGCGGCGTGCTCGCCGCCGGCCCGGACACGGCGGCGCTGCGGTCGGCCGCACGTCGTGCGGCCGACGAGGCCAGCGCCGCGCTGCGCGGCTGAGCGCACCGTCGCAGGACGCCCGGCACCCCCGAAGGGCGGGTGCCGGGCGTTCTCGTGCCCGGCTTCGGGCGGTATGGCCCGTTCGCGCCCCGGCCCGCGGCGCGAGAACCGCGCGCCCGATTGCCGACCCTGCAGGTCGTGGCTACTTTCGAGGGGTGCAGTTCACACTTCCAGCGGCTCGACTTGAGTAGGTGACTTGCGTGGCTCTCCCCCCTCTGACCCCGGAACAGCGTGCGGCGGCACTCGAGAAGGCGGCCGAGGCTCGACGCGTTCGCGCGGAGATCAAGAACCGGTTGAAGTACTCCCAGGGCTCCCTCAAGGACGTGATCACCCAGGGGCAGTCCGACGACGTCGTCGGCAAGCTCAAGGTGGTCTCGCTGCTCGAGTCGCTGCCGGGAGTCGGTAAGGTGAAGGCCCGGGCGATCATGGAGGAGATCGGGATCGCCGAGACTCGTCGCGTCCGCGGCCTCGGGCCGCACCAGAGGGACGCCCTCATCGAGAGGTTTGGCTGACATTTCCGCACCACCCGCCGGACGCCCGGCACCGCGTGATCATCAGGGCACCCACGTGCCCAGCGGACCGGACGCCGGCGGGCACGGGCCCGACCCGGTGCGCCTCACCGTGCTCGCGGGGCCGACCGCGGTCGGCAAGGGCACGGTGTCGGCGGACATCCGGGCGCGCTACCCGCAGGTGTGGCTGTCCGTGTCCGCCACCACACGCCCCCCGCGCCCCGGCGAGGTCGACGGCGTGCACTACCTCTTCGTCTCCCCGGAGGAGTTCGACCGCATGGTCGCGGCCGGGGAGATGCTCGAGTGGGCGGTCGTGCACGGCCGGCACCGGTACGGGACCCCGCGGGGCCCCGTCGCGGAGCGGCTCGCGGCCGGCACGCCGACGCTGCTGGAGATCGACCTGCAGGGCGCGCGCCAGGTGCGTGCGGCGGTGGACGCCCTGGGCCTGGACGCCCAGTTCGTCTTCCTGTCGCCGCCGAGCTACGAGGAGCTGGTGCGTCGGCTCGTGGGCCGCGGCACGGAGAGCGCCGAGGAGCGCGAGCGGCGGCTCGCGACGGCACGCGAGGAGCTCGCGGCCGAGCAGGAGTTCGACGTGACGATCGTCAACGACGACGTCACGCGTGCCACCGACGAGCTCGCGTGCGTGATGGGCGTGACCTCCACCGCACCGCAGGTCGCCCGCTGAAGGCGGGTAGGATGGGTCGCTGACCCCGAGAACTTTTCCCGCTCCGACGTGTTCATTGGAGAGTGACCCATGGCCGGAACCGTGGCCCAGCCCATCGGCATCACCGACCCGCCCATCGACGAGCTGCTGCAGCGCACCGACTCGAAGTACGGCCTGGTGCTGTACGCCGCGCAGCGCGCGCGCCAGATCAACGCGTACTACTCGCAGCTGAACGAGGGCCTGCTGGAGAACGTCGGCCCCCTCGTGGAGACGCGCAACCAGGAGAAGCCGCTGTCCATCGCCATGCGCGAGATCAACGAGGGCCTCCTCGTCTCGACGCCGGTCGAGGAGAAGCCGGCCGACGCGACCGCCGCCGCCGAGCCCGTCATCGACTTCGGCGACGCGGGCATCACCGGCCTCGGCGACGAGCCGGCCCTCTGAGTCCCGCAGGTCCCGCATGAGGATCCTGCTCGGCGTCAGCGGGGGCATCGCCGCGTACAAGGCGATCCTCCTGCTGCGCCTGCTGCGTGAGCAGGGGCACGCCGTGCGCGTGCTGCCGACGGCGTCCGCGCTGCGCTTCGTGGGCGCCCCGACGTTCGAGGCGCTGTCGGGCGAGCCCGTGACCCCCGAGGTCTTCGAGGACGTCGCCCACGTGCCGCACGTGGCGCTCGGCCAGGGCGCCGACCTCGTCGTCGTCGCCCCGGCGACGGCCGACCTGCTCGCCCGCGCGGCCACCGGTCGTGCCGACGACCTCCTGACCTCCACGCTGCTCACGGCCCGCTGTCCCGTGGTGATGGCCCCCGCGATGCACACGGAGATGTGGGAGCACCCCGCGACCCGCGCCAACGTCGCGACCCTTCGCGAGCGCGGTGTCGTCGTGATCGACCCGGCAAGCGGCCGCCTCACCGGCGTCGACACCGGCCCCGGCCGGCTGCCCGAGCCGGAGGAGATCGCCCGGGTGGCCCTCGCGGCCGTCACGGCCGCCGGTGGGCCGGCCGCCGGCGCTGCCGCTGGTGGCGCTCCCGCCGTTGCTGGCGAGGAGGCGGGCGACCTGGCGGGACGGACCGTCGTGGTCTCGGCCGGGGGCACGCGTGAGCCGCTGGACCCGGTGCGCTTCATCGGCAACCGGTCCAGCGGGCGCCAGGGGGTCGCCCTGGCGCACGCGGCCCGGGCGCGCGGCGCGCGGGTCACTTTGGTCGCCGCGAACCTCGACGAGACGCTCGTCGCCGCGGCGCGCGGCGCGGGCGTGGAGGTCGAGCCGGTGGAGACGACCATGCAGCTGCGCGACGCGGTCCGCCGCGCGGCGGGCGGCGCCGACGTCGTGGTCATGGCCGCGGCGGTCGCCGACTTCCGGCCCGCGTCCGTGGTGGACGCGAAGATCAAGAAGGTGCCGGGCAGCGGGCCCGCCCCGATCGCGCTGGTCGAGAACCCGGACGTGCTGGCCGAGCTGGTCCGTGACCGGCTCCGGCCGGGGCAGCTCGTCGTCGGGTTCGGCGCCGAGACGGGGGACGCCCACGGGTCGGTGCTGGAGCACGGGAAGGCGAAGGCGCGGCGCAAGGGCGCCGACCTGCTGGCGGTGAACGCGGTGGGCGGCGGCCGCGGGTTCGGTGCCGAGACGAACGACGTCACGGTCCTGGACGCGCAGGGCGACGTCGTGGCGGAGGCGGCCGGCACCAAGCGCGAGGTCGCGGACGCGATCTGGGGCGTCGTGACGAAGCTCCTGCCCAGCATGTGAGACGTTCTCAGGGTGTGGGCGGTTTGACCCTCCGGGGACGGTGACCCTCGCGGCTCGTGCCCGTAGGCTGTCCGCCATGAGCGATGCGCTGCGCCTCTTCACGTCCGAGTCCGTGACCGAGGGCCACCCGGACAAGGTGTGCGACCAGATCTCCGACGCCATCCTGGACGCCCTGCTGGCGCAGGACCCGCACTCGCGCGTGGCGGTCGAGACGATGGTCACGACGGGCCTCGTGCACGTGGCGGGGGAGGTCACCACGGACGCGTACGTCGAGATCCCGCAGCTCGTGCGGGAGGTGGTGCGCCGCATCGGCTACACCTCGTCCGCGATCGGGTTCGACGGTGACTCGTGCGGCGTGTCCGTGTCGATCGGCCAGCAGTCGCCGGACATCGCGCAGGGCGTCGACAAGAGCCTCGAGGGCCGTGACGACGCCTCCGGGCCCCAGCAGACCCGCGACCCGCTGGACGCCCAGGGCGCGGGCGACCAGGGCCTGATGTTCGGGTACGCGAGCGACGAGACCCCGGCCCTGATGCCGCTGCCGATCTGGCTGGCGCACCGCCTGTCCGAGCGGCTCGCGACCGTGCGCCGCACCGGCGAGCTGCCCGGCCTGCGCCCCGACGGCAAGACGCAGGTGACGATCGGGTACGACGGCGACCGCCCCGTGGCGGTCGACACGGTGGTCCTGTCCACCCAGCACGACGCCGACATCGTGCAGGAGAAGCTACAGCGCGAGGTCGCCGAGCGGGTCATCGGCCCGGTGCTGGCGGAGGTCGCCGAGCAGGTGGACATCGAGACCGCCGGTGCGCGGCTGATCGTCAACCCGACCGGCAAGTTCGTGGTGGGCGGCCCGCAGGGCGACGCCGGCCTCACGGGCCGCAAGATCATCGTGGACACCTACGGCGGCATGGCGCGGCACGGCGGCGGCGCGTTCTCGGGCAAGGACCCGTCGAAGGTCGACCGCTCCGCCGCGTACGCGATGCGCTGGGTGGCGAAGAACGTCGTCGCCGCCGGCCTCGCACGGCGCTGCGAGGTGCAGGTCGCGTACGCGATCGGCAAGGCGCACCCGGTGGGCCTGTACGTCGAGACCTTCGGCACCCAGACGGTGCCGGTGGAGCGCATCACCGCGGCGATCAGCGAGGTCTTCGACCTGCGCCCGGCCGCGATCATCCGCGACCTGGACCTGCTGCGCCCGGTGTACGCGGCGACCGCCACCTACGGGCACTTCGGGCGGGAGCTGCCCGGGTTCACCTGGGAGCGCACCGACCGCGTCGACGCGCTGCGCGCCGCCGTCTGAGCTGCGTGGGGACCTGCGGCTCGTGGTCGGCGGGGCGTGATGAGATAGCCCCGTGAGCGACACCCCTGAGCCCGAGCAGCCCGCGCTGCTCGGGCTCGACGACGTCCAGGGGCCGTCCCGGGGCGGGCGGTCCCGGCGCAAGGCCGCGCTCGGCGCGCAGGAGATCGCCGACGAGCTGCCCGTGGCGCGGGTCGTGCTCGACCTGCAGCCCGCGCACCTGGACCGCGAGTACGACTACCTGGTGCCCGCGTCGATGGCCGACCAGGCATGGCCCGGCGTGCGGGTGCGCGCCCGGTTCGGGCCGCAGGAGGTGTCCGGGTACGTCGTCGCCCGCGCCGCGACGTCCGACCACACCGGCCGCCTGATGCCCCTGAAGCGCGTGGTCTCGGCCGACCCGGTGCTCAGCGAGCCCGTGCTGCGCCTGGCCCGCGCCGTCGCCGACCGGTACGCCGGCACCTTGTCCGACGTCCTGCGCCTGGCGGTACCGCCCCGGCACGCGCGGGTGGAGAAGGAGGTGCTGGCGTCGCTGGCCGCGGACGCCGAGCCGCCCGCGAGCCCCGCGGCGAGCCCCGTGACAGGTGACCCTGCGGGTGACCCGGGCGGGCCGGGGACGGGCGCGCCGGCGTCTGAAGGGGCGCACGGCGACGCCTGGGCCCCCTACCGCGGCGGGGAGGCGTTCTGCCGACACCTGCTGGCCGGCGGCGCTCCGCGGGCCGTGTGGACTCCCCTGCCGGGCCTGGCGCCGCCCTCAGGGCAGGCCGGCCCGGGCGACCCGGGAGGGACGGGCGCGGCGGCGGGCACGGTGCCGCACTGGGCCGATGCGATCGCCCTCGCGGTCCGGGCCACCGTCGCGGGCGGGCGCCGCGGCCTCGTCGTCGTGCCGGACGCGCGGGACGCGGACCGGGTGTGCACGGCCCTGGAGGCGGCGGGCGTCGAGGACCACGTGCGCCTCCTGGCCGACGACGGGCCGGCGCCCCGGTACCGGGCGTTCCTGCGCGCCCGGCACGGGCTCGCGTCGGTGGTGGTGGGCACGCGGGCGGCGATGTTCGCGCCCGTGCCGGACCTGGGCCTCGTCGTGCTGTGGGGGGACGGGGAGGACACGCTCGCCGAGCCGCACGCGCCGTACCCGCACGCCCGCGAGGTCCTGGCCCTGCGCAGCGAGCTGGAGGGTGCGGCGTCGCTGGTCGGGTCGCCGGGCCGGACGGTGCAGGCGCAGGCGATGCTCGCGTCCGGGTGGGCGCGCGAGATCGCGGCACCGCGCGACGTCCTGCGTGCCCGCGCCCCGCGGGTGCGTGCCCTGACGTCGGTGGAGCTGGCCGCCGAGGGGCCGGGAGCGGCCGCCCGGCTGCCGACCGCGGCCTGGCGGGCCGCCCGTGGCGCGCTGGAGGTCGGGCCGGTCCTCGTCCAGGTGCCCCGTACCGGGTACCTGCCCGTCGTGGCGTGCGGCCGGTGCCGCACCGCCGCGCGCTGCGGTCACTGCCACGGCCCGCTGGGGCTGCCGCGCGCCACGTCCGCCCCGCAGTGCACCTGGTGCGGTCGCCTCGCGGGGGGATGGCGCTGCGACGAGTGCGGGGACACCCGGCTGCGCGCCGTGCGCGTGGGCTCCGACCGCACCGCCGAGGAGCTCGGGCGGGCCTTCCCCGGCGTCCCGGTGCGGGTGTCGGCGTCCACGGCCCCCGGCGGCGTGCTCGACCGGGTCGCCGCCGCGCCGGCGCTGGTCGTGTGCACCCCGGGCGCAGAGCCGGTCGCCGACGGCGGGTACGCGGCCGCGCTGCTCCTCGACGCGGCGGTCGCCACGTCCGGCACCGGGCTCGCGACGGCGACCGAGGCGCTGCACCGGTGGCTCGCGGCCGCCGGCCTCGTGCGACCTGCCGCCCACGGCGGGCAGGTGCTGCTGGTCGGCGACGCGGCCCCGGCGCCCACCGGCGCGCTCGTGCGCTTCGACCCGGCCGCGCTGGCCGAGCGGGAGCTCGCCGAGCGGCGCGAGCTCGCCCTGCCCCCGGCGGTCCGGATCGCCGCGGTCACCGGCGACCGCGGGGCCGTGTCGGCGCTCGTGGGACGCGTCGGGCTCGCGTCGGGCGAGGCCCTCCTCGGCCCTGTCGAGCTGCCCCCGGACCCGGGCGGTCGCGCCGCTGCCCTGGAACCGTCGGTGCGGGTCGTCCTGCGCGTGCCGTTGGCGTCGGGGGCGGAGCTGGCCCGCCAGCTGCGCGCCTCGCTCGCGGTCCGGTCCGCCCGGAGAGAGGGTGGCAGCGTGCGCGTGCAGCTCGACCCGAAGGAGATGCTCTGAGATGGGTGACGACCCGATCGACACCGTCGTGCTGGACTTCGGCAACGTGCTCGTGGGCTGGGACCCCTACGGCGCGTTCCCGGGCCGGCACCGGGACGAGGTCGACGCCTGGATGGCCGAGATCGACTTCCCGTCGTTCAACCGCGCCCAGGACGCGGGCCGCACCTGGGCACAGGCCCGGGAGGCGCTCGCGGACCGCCGGCACCTGGTGCCGATGCTCGACGAATATGTGGCGGGCTTCGCCGGCACCCTCACCGGCCCGATGCCGGGATCGGCGGCCCTGGTGGAGGAGCTGCGCGACCTCGGGCTGCGGCTGATCGGGCTCACCAACTGGTCGGCGGAGCTGTTCGAGCACGCCGCGCCCGCCGCCCCGGCGACCGCGCTGATGGACGCCGTCGTCGTCTCCGGGCGCGTGGGGCTCGCGAAGCCGGACCCGGCGATCTTCGACCACCTGACGCGCGTGCACGACGTCGACCCCGCCCGCGCCGTCTTCGTCGACGACAGCGCGGCCAACGTCGCGACGGCCCGCGAGCTCGGGTTCCACGCCGTCCTCTTCACGGGCACCGACGCCCTGCGCTCGCGGCTGCACGCCATGGGGGTCCCGGTCGGCGTCGGCTGAGCCACGCGCCGCACGCACCGCGGGCGCCGGCCCGGGCCACGTGCCGCTGACGGCGTGCGTCGCCGGCCCGACTACGATCGGGTGGTGCGTCTGCTCTTCGCCGGTACCCCGGAACCTGCCGTCCCCTCCCTGCGAGCGCTGCTCGCGTCCCGCCACGAGGTCGTCGCCGTCCTGACCCGCGCCGACGCGCGCGCCGGACGCGGTCGCCGGCTGGTGCCCAGCCCGGTGCGGGCCGCGGCCGAGGAGGCGGGGGTGCCCGTGCTCACCGACGTCCCCCGGGGGGAGGACTTCGTCGCCCGGCTGCGCGAGCTCGAGGTCGACGCCGCCCCCGTGGTCGCCTACGGCCACCTGCTGCGCCCCGACGTGCTGGCCGTGCCCCGGCTGGGCTGGGTGAACCTGCACTTCTCCGTGCTGCCCGCCTGGCGCGGCGCAGCCCCGGTGCAGCACGCGGTGCTCGCGGGCGACGAGGTCACCGGCGCCACGACGTTCCTCCTCGACGAGGGCATGGACACCGGCCCGGTCCTGGGCACGGCCACCGAGACCGTCCGGCCCCGCGACACCTCCGGCGACCTGCTGGAGCGGCTCGCGACCAGCGGGGCGGGCCTCCTCGTCGCCACCCTCGACGCGCTCGAGGACGGGACCCTGGCGCCCCAGCCGCAGCCCGCCGACGGCGTGAGCGTCGCGCCCAAGATCACGACCGACGACGCCCGCGTGCGCTGGGACGACCCGGCGCACGCCGTCGACCGCCGCGTGCGGGCGGTCACCCCGGCCCCGGGAGCGTGGACCACGTTGCCCGCCACGCCGGGGGTGGACGCCGCGCCCGGTGTGCGCCTGGGCCTCGGCCCGGTGACCCCGCGCCCCGACGTCACCGACCTCGCCCCCGGGCAGGTGCGGGCCGGCAAGCGGGAGGTGCTCGTCGGCACCTCCAGCCACGCCGTCGAGCTCGGGCAGGTGCGCCCGGAGGGCAAGAAGCCCATGGTGGCCGCCGACTGGGCCCGCGGGCTCCGCGGGGTCCTCGACGCCGCCGGCGGCGCCGTCCTCGGGCAGGAGGCACGATGAACGACCGCACGCACGGGACGAACCGCGGCGAGGGTCGTGGTGGGGACCAGGGCAGGGACCAGGGCGGGGACCGCCGCGACTCCCGCGGACGCCAGCGGGGGGCCGCCCGGTCGCGCGGGGCGCAGCACCGCACGTCGCAGGCGCCGTCCGCACGTCGCCGGCGCACCGACCCCGCCCGCACGGCCGCGTACGACGTCCTGCGTCAGGTCGACGGGTCCGACGCCTACGCCAACCTGGTGCTCCCGCCCCTGCTGCGCGAGCGCCGGATCTCCGGGCGCGACGCGGCCTTCGCCACCGAGCTCGCGTACGGGACGCTGCGCCTGCAGGGGAGGTACGACGCGATCCTCGCCCGGTGCGTCACCCGGCCGCTCGACCAGGTGGAGCCCGAGGTGCTCGACGTGCTGCGCCTCGGCGCCCACCAGGTCCTCGGCATGCGGGTGCCCGCGCACGCGGCCGTCTCGGAGACGGTGGCCCTCGCGCGCGACCGTGTGGGCGCCGGGCCGGCGCAGATGGTCAACGCCGTCCTGCGCGCCGTCGGGCGCACCCCCCTCGACGGGTGGCTCGCCCGCCTCACCGACGAGGCCCCCGACGCCGTGAGCGCGCTCGCGGTCACGGGCTCGCACCCCGTGTGGATCGTGCGCGCCCTGCGCGAGGCCCTCGCCGGCCACGGACGCGGCCCCGACGAGGTCGGCGACCTGCTGGACGCCGACAACACCGCACCACGGGTCACCCTCGTCGCACGCCCCGGGCTCGCGGACCCGGACGTGCTGCGCCGCGAGGCGTCCGACGCCGACGTGCGCCTCGAGCCCGGCCGCCTCGCCCCGACCGCGCTCGTGCTCGCCGGCGGCTCCGACCCGGCCGGGCTGCCCGCCGTCGCCGACGCCCGCGCCGGCGTGCAGGACGAGGGCTCCCAGCTCGTCACCCTGGCGCTCGCGGACGCCCCCCTGGAGGGGGACGACGCCCGCTGGCTCGACCTCTGCGCCGGGCCCGGGGGCAAGGCCGCGCTCCTCGCGGCGCTCGCGGCCTCCCGGGGCGCCACCCTCGTCGCCAACGAGGTGCAGCCGCACCGTGCCCGCCTGGTGGAGCGCGCCCTGCGCGCCGTCCCGCCCGGGGTCCTCGAGCAGGTGCGCACGGGGGACGGCAGGGAGCTCGGCGCCGAGGAGCCCGGCGCGTACGACCGGGTGCTCGTCGACGCGCCCTGCACCGGCCTCGGTGCGCTGCGCCGGCGCCCCGAGTCGCGCTGGCGGCGCACGCCGTCGGACCTCGGCGAGCTCACGGTGCTGCAGCGCGAGCTGCTCGCCTCCGCGCTGGAGGCCGTCCGGGTCGGGGGAGTGGTCGCCTACGTGACGTGCTCGCCGCACCTGGCCGAGACCCGGCTCGTGGTCGACGACGTGCTGCGCCGTCGTGACGACGTCGAGCGCCTCGACGCCCGCGGCGCCCTGCGGGCCGTGACCGTCTCCGGGGCCGACCTCGACCTCGGGGCCCCCGACGGCGGGGCGGGGGGCCTCGACGCACAGCTGTGGCCCCACGTGCACGGCACGGACGCGATGCACCTGACCCTGCTGCGCCGTACCCGTTGACCCGTCGTCCATTGGGGGCCTGGCGGGCCACCACCTCTTGTCGCAAAATCCTTGCACGTGAGTGGATGTCAGGATAACCTGACCACTATTGCCGGCAAGGAAAACCTGACACCAGGAGTGGCATGCCCGACACCGAACGCTGGACCACCGCACGCAGCGCCCGCGACCTCGGACGCTTCGTCAGCCAGGCGCGCCGCCGCCGCGGACTGAGCCAGGCGGCGCTCGCGGACGAGCTCGGCCTCACCCGGCAGTACGTGTCCGAGGTCGAGTCGGGAGCCGGCAACCTCTACATCACCCGGCTCTTCGAGATCCTCGACGACCTGGACGTCGACGTCCGCCTCGTCGAGCGGGGAGGGTCGGATGACTGAGCGGGCGACCGAGCTCGACGCCTGGCTCTACGGGAGCAGGGTCGCGCGGTTCTCCTCGCGCGACGTCGGCCGTGACGCGCGCCGGGTGGAGCTCGAGTGGGACGACGGCGCGCTGCGCAGGTGGGGCTACCGGTCGCGGCTGCTGTCCCACCTCCTGCCGATCGACCCCGACGAGCCGCCCGCGCCCGCGCGCGTGGCTGCATGGCTCGACGGGCTCATGCCGGAAGGCCGGATCCGGGAGCACATGGCGATCGACGCCGGCGTCGACCCGGACGACCCGGTCGCCTTCTTCCGCGCGTACGGGGGCGACACGGTCGGCGCGCTCGTCTTCGTCGCCCCCGGCGCCGAGCCGGCGGCCGACCGCCGGCCGGGCACACGGCTCGACGACGCCGGCGTGGCCGCGCTCCTGCGCGAGAGCATCGCCCGCGCCGGCGGCCAGGGCCGGGCGCAGCGCCTCACCAGCTCCCTGCCGGGGATGGAGCCCAAGATCGGGCTCGTGCACGACGGCGAGGGGTGGTCGCGGGCCTCCGACGAGCAGCCCACGACGCACATCCTCAAGGTCGCGCGGGATCCAGGCTCGCCCACGGCCGACCTGGTCGACACCGAGGCTGCGGCGATCGACCTCGCCCGCAGGGTCGGGCTGACGACCGTCGACGCACGCGTCGAGACGTTCGACGACGTGCGCTGCATCGTCGTCTCCCGCTACGACCGGGTGCCCGACCCGGGCGCGCCCGGCGGCCAGCGCCGCGTGCACCAGGAGGACGCGGCACAGGCCCTCGGCATCAACACCCGCGACCCGGAGCGCAAGTTCCAGCACGGGCGCACCCTGCCGTCCCTGGAGCGGGTCGCACGCGTCCTGCGCGACGACGGCGCCCGGCCCGACCCGCTGCTGGCGCTCACCGTCCTGAACCTCGCCGTCGGCAACACGGACGCGCACGCGAAGAACATCTCGATGCTGCGCCGCCAGGACGGCACGGTTGTGCTCGCCCCGGCCTACGACGTGTCGATGCACCTGCACCACGAGTACGCCTCGCGGGTGTTCGCGATGGACGTCGCCGGCGAGCGGGACATGGACCGGATCACCGCGGGGCACCTCGTCGCGGAGGGGGAGTCGTGGGGGCTGCCGGCGCGTCGTGCGGCCCGGGTCGTCGCACGCACGCTCGACGACCTGCGCTCGGCCCTCGGGGAGATCGACCGCGACGCCCACCCGGGCGTCGGGCCGCTCGCGTGGCGCACCGTCGTGGAGCGCACCGACGCCCTGCGCGCCGGGCTGCCCGCGTAGGGGTCAGCCGAGACTGCGGCTCCGCCACGGGCGCGTGCCTCGTCCCTCGGCCCCCACCCTGCGCTCCGCCTCCGTCTCAGCCGAGGGAACGCTGCAGCAGCATCGTGCTGACGCTGCGGCCGTGCTTGACGCCGACGTCGCGCAGCACGCCGGCCACCTCGAAGCCGAACCGCCGGTGCAGCGGCAGCGAGCCTGCGGCGGCCGGGTCGTCCGCGACGACGGCCACCACCTGGCGCACCCCGGCGAGCGAGCACGCGTCGAGCAGCGCCGACATCAGCCGGGTGCCGACCCCGCGGCCCTGCGCCGCGGGGGAGAGGTAGATGGAGTCCTCCACCGTGTAGCGGTACGCGGTCTTCGGCCGCCAGGGCGACGCGTACGCGTAGCCGACGACCTCGCCGTCGAGCTCGGCCACGAGGAACGGGAGCCCGCGCGCGGCGAGGTCGGCGAACCGCGCGGACCAGGCGTCGAGGGACGGCGGTTCCTCGTCGAAGGTCACGGCGGTGCGGGTGGCGTACGGCTCGAGGATGGCTGCCACGGCCGGCAGGTCGCCGGCCTCGGCTGCGCGCACCGCGGGCCGGGCCGGGGCGGCCGCCTGCGGCGCGTCGACGTCGTCGTCGGGCGTGCCGGCCGGGGGTCCGGCGGGGGAGTGGAGCGGAAGCACGGAGCGAGCGTAGTGGATCGCACGCCTACGCTGTGTCCATGCCTGCGCTGATCAACCCGAGCATCCTGTCGGCCGACTTCGCCAACCTCGAGCGCGACCTGGGCGCGATCGCGACCGCGGACTACGCGCATGTCGACGTCATGGACAACCACTTCGTGCCGAACCTCACGCTCGGGCTGCCGGTCTTCGAGCGCCTGGCGCAGGTCTCCCCGGTCCCGCTGGACGCGCACCTGATGATCGACGACCCTGACCGCTGGGCGCCGCAGTACGCCGAGGCCGGGGCCGCGTCCGTGACGTTCCACGCGGAGGCCGCGGCAGCGCCGGTGCGGCTCGCGCGGGAGCTGCGGCGGCTGGGGGCGCGGGCCGGGGTCGCCCTGCGCCCGGCGACCCCCGTCGAGCCCTTCCTCGACCTGCTGGCCGAGGTGGACATGATCCTGGTGATGACGGTCGAGCCGGGCTTCGGGGGCCAGTCCTTCATCGACGGGACGCTGCCGAAGATCCGCCGCGCCCGGCAGGCCGTGAGCGCCGCGGGCCTCGACGTGTGGATCCAGGTCGACGGGGGAGTGTCGCGGCAGACGATCGAGCGCGCCGCGGAGGCGGGGGCGGACGTCTTCGTGGCGGGCTCGGCCGTGTACGGGGCGGAGAGCGTGCCCGAGGAGATCGCCACGCTGCGCGGGCTGGCGAGCCGGCACACGCACTGACCGGCGCCAGGCGGGGTGAGGGCACACCACTCCTCGCTTCTCCGAAATAAATAGTGTGCCAAGCGCCGAGAAACCCCTGTGACCTCCGTCCCGGAGAACGAACGGAAGCCCGGACGGGCCCGGTCCGGCGTCTACGCTGGTCCGGTGAAGACCTTCGACTCCCTGTTCGCCGAGCTGTCCGAGAAGGCCGCGACCCGCCCCGCAGGATCGGGGACCGTCGCAGAGCTGGACGCCGGCGTGCATGCGATCGGCAAGAAGATCGTCGAGGAGGCCGCCGAGGTCTGGATGGCCGCCGAGCACGAGAGCGACGAGGCAGCGGCCGAGGAGATCTCGCAGCTGCTGTACCACCTTCAGGTGCTGATGCTGGCCAAGGGGATGACCCTGGAGGACGTGTACGCGCATCTGTGAGCGCCCGGCGCGTGACGCTCGCACACCACGAGCCCGTCCACGCGACCACCGAGCGCGCCTCGCAGCCCGCCGACCCGCCTCCGTCCCGCCGACCTGATCCGACCGAAGAGGTTTCCGTGCTCCGTATCGCCGTCCCCAACAAGGGTTCCCTGTCCGTCCCCGCCAGCGAGATGCTGCGGGAGGCCGGCTACCGCCAGCGCCGCGACACCCGCGAGCTGGTCCTCACCGACCCCGACAACGGGGTCGAGTTCTTCTTCCTGCGGCCCCGCGACGTCGCCGTGTACGTCGGGGCGGGGACGGTCGACGCCGGGATCACCGGCCGCGACCTGCTCCTCGACTCCGGGGCGGACGCCGTCGAGCACCTGCCGCTCGGCTTCGCGTCGTCGACCTTCCGGTTCGCCGCCCCGGCCGGCACCGTCACCGAGGTGGCGCAGATCGCCGGCAAGCGGGTGGCGTCGTCGTACACGACGCTCGTCCGGGCGCACCTGGCCGAGCAGGGCATCGAGCCCGCCGCCGTCGTGCACCTCGACGGCGCCGTGGAGAGCTCGGTGCAGCTCGGCGTCGCCGACGTCATCGCCGACGTCGTCGAGACGGGCACGACGCTGCGGGCCGCGGGCCTGGAGATCTTCGGCGAGCCGATCCTGCGCTCCGAGGCCGTGCTGATCCGGCACGCGGACGCCGTCGAGCCCGAGGGGCTCCAGGTCGTGACCCGCCGGCTGCAGGGCGTCATCACCGCCCACGAGTACGTGCTCATGGACTACGACGTGCCGATCGAGCTCGTCGACGCCGCCGTGGCCGTGACGCCCGGGTTCGAGTCGCCCACGGTGTCCCCGCTGCACAACGGGGAGTCGGCCGCGGTGCGGTCGATGGTCCGCCGGGGCGACACCAACCGCGTCATGGACGCGCTGTACGAGGTCGGGGCGCGCGGGATCATCGTGACGTCGATCCACGCCAGCAGGCTGTGACGCGCCTGCCGGGGTGGCCGGGTGTCGAGCACCTGGCCGTGGTGGCAGCGTGGTGAGCATGCGCACGACCGATCGCGACGGTTCGGGGCCCGGCCCCGTCGGCCCGGGGCGTGACGACGAGCGTTGGCGCACCTTCCGACCGCTCTGGGGCCGGGTGTCGGCATGGTTCGTGTGGGTGGTGGCCGCGGGCGGCAGCGTCGTCGTCGGCCTGACGGCGAACGGCCCGCTCGGCGCCTCGGCGGCCACCAAGATCTCCTTCGTCGCCTTCGCCCTGGCGGTGACCTGGCTGCTGTGGCGGCTGGGGGGAGTCCACGCCGTCCCGGCGCCGGAGGTGCTCACGGTCCGCAACCTCATCTACACCCGCCGGCTCGCCTGGCCGGAGATCGTCGAGGTCCGGCTCGGGCCAGGTGACCCGTGGGTCCGGCTCGACCTGGCCGACGGCGGCACCCTCGCCGTGATGGCGGTCCAGCGGGCCGACGGCGAGCGAGGGATGGGCGAGGCGCGCCGCCTGCGCGGGCTGGTCACCGAGCTCGGCGAGGCGACCGACCCCGCCTGACCGACCGGTCTGACGCAGCTCCCCAGACGCACGAGGCCCGCCCCGGGTGATCCCGGGGCGGGCCTCGTGCGTCGGTGGTGCGGCCGCGTCAGCGGGCCGCGGCGGGCCGGCGCTCGGAGCGCGGGGCGCGACGCTCCGGCGCCCCCTTGTCGAGGGAGATCCGCAGGGCCTTGCCGGCGACGTGCGCCCGGCCGATGCGGCTCATCGTCGCGTCGTCGAGCGGCCGGGAGATGTCCACCAGCGAGAAGTTCCCGAAGATGTCGATCTTCCCGATGTCGCTGCCGGACAGGCCGCCCTCGTGGGTGAGGGCGCCGACGATGCCGCGCGGCTGCGCGCCGTGCGTGTGACCGACCGAGATGCGGTACCGGGTGCCGTCGGGCGAGCGCCGGACGGGCCGGCCCCGGTCGCCGTCGGCACGCGGGTGCCGGACGGCGCGGTCGCCGTCGCGCTCCGCACGGTGCGTCTCGCGGTTGCGACCGCCCTTGGCCTCGGCGCGCTCACGGTCGTGCTCCTCCTGTGCGGCCCGCTGCTGGGGGCCGTCGTCGCCGACCGCGAGCGCCAGGAGGGCGGCCGCGACCTGCAGGACGTCCTGCCCGTCGGAGGGTGCGTCGGAGGGTGCATCGCCCACGGGAGCGTCGGTCCCGGTCGCCGCGGCCCGCTCACGGAGCATCTGCGTGTAGAGGTCGAGGCGGCCCGCCTCGACACGAGTGCCGACGGCGTCCAGGAGGCGCCGTGCGCGGTGCTGCGAGACGTCGCGGGGGGAGGGGATCTCCACCTCGGTGAGCTGGGTGCGGATGGTCCGCTCGATGTGCTTGAGCTTGCCCCGCTCGTGGGGCGTGACGAAGGACATCGCGCGGCCCTTGCGCCCGGCGCGGCCGGTGCGGCCGATGCGGTGCACGTACGCCTCGGGCTCGCGGGGGATGTCGAAGTTGACGACGAGGCCGATGCGGTCGACGTCGAGCCCGCGGGCGGCGACGTCGGTCGCGACCAGGACGTCGAGCGCGCCGGAGCGCAGGCGCTCGACGATCTTCTCGCGCTCCTTCTGGGCGACGTCGCCGGAGATGGTGGCGGCGGAGGTGCCGCGCTCCACCAGGGCGGCGCCGACCTCCTCGGCGTCCTTGCGGGTGCGCGTGAAGACGATGGTGGCGTCGGCGTCGGAGGTGGCGAGGACCCGCACCAGGGAGCCGACCTTGTGACGGAAGGGCACCACGGCGTAGGTCTGCTCGACCGTGCTGGTGGTGCTCGACTGCCGGTCCACGGTGATCTGCACCGGGTCGGTCATGTGGTGGTCGGCGACGGCGCGGATCGCGGGCGGCATGGTCGCGGAGAAGAGGGCGACCTGGCGCTTGGCGGGAGCCTGGCTGAAGATCGTCTCGACGTCCTCGGCGAACCCCATGCGGAGCATCTCGTCGGCCTCGTCGAGCACGAGGAACTTGACGTCCTCGAGGGAGAGCACGCCCCGCTCGAGGTGGTCCATGACACGGCCGGGGGTGCCGACGACGACGTGGACGCCGTCGCGCAGGGCGCGCTGCTGCGGGGGGTACGGCGACCCGCCGTACACGGGCAGGACGTGCAGGCCGGGCAGGTGCGTGGCGAACGACTCGACGGCCTCCGCGACCTGGATGGCGAGCTCGCGGGTCGGGGTGAGGACGAGGGCCTGCACGTGACCGCGGGCGACGCTGGCGTCGGGGTCGACGGCCGCGAGCAGGGGGAGTGCGAAGGCGGCGGTCTTGCCGGTGCCGGTCTGCGCGACGCCGGTGATGTCGCGGCCGTCCAGCAGCGCGGGGATGGCGCGGGCCTGGATCGGGGAGGGGGTGGCGAAGCCGAGGTCGTCGACGGCGGCCTGCAGGGGGGCCGGCAGGTTCAGGTCGCTGAACGTGGGGCCGGCGGGGGAGTCGGTGGAGTCGGTCGTCGCCGTGGGGGCGTCGGTGGGCAGGGTCGAGTCAGTGCTCAAGAAGATGCCGTTCGTTCGGTGGTGGGAGGAGTCCTGCGACGCCGGAGGGGCGAGGCGGTCGCTGGTTCCCGGACACACACCAGACCTGGCTCTTGGGCCGAGGTCGCACGAACACACGGGAGGCACGACGAACTCCGAAGGTGCTCCCATCGTACGCGGTCGGCGGCCCGGCCGGTCGGCGAGGCTCGGTGAGTTCGGCCACTGCTCGGTCGTTGCGGTGCGGAATCGGCTTGTCCCCGCTGCGTAGGATGTGCGCGTGCAGCCAGGCCAGGAGATCAGCAGTGCGGTCCTCACGGTCCCGAACCTGGTGAGCCTGGTGCGTCTGGCGCTGGTGCCGGTCTTCGCGGTGCTCATCGTGGTCGGTCAGGACGTGTGGGCCCTCGCCGTGCTGGCGTTCTCCGGCTTCTCGGACTGGCTTGACGGCGTGCTGGCGCGGCGGCTGAACCAGGTCACGCGGCTCGGGCAGGTGCTCGATCCCGCCGCCGACCGCCTGTTCATCCTCGTGAGCCTCGTGGGCCTGGCGTGGCGGGACATCGTCCCGCTGTGGCTCGTGGTGGTGATCCTGGCGCGTGACGTCATGCTTGCCTGCCTGGCGCCGGTGCTGGCGCGCCGCGGGTACGGGCCGCTGGAGGTCAGCTTCGTGGGCAAGGCGGCGACGTTCGCCCTGCTGTACGCGTTCCCGCTCCTGCTGCTCGCGACGGCGCCCGGGGCGCTCGGGGCGGTGGCGAGCGTCGTCGGCTGGGCGTTCACGTGGTGGGGCGTGGGACTGTACTGGGTGGCCGGGGTCCAGTACGCGCGGCAGACGCGTGATCTCGTCGTCGCGGACGACGCCCCGGGGGAGGCACAGGCATGACCGCACCGACCCCGACGCGGCCCGGGGCGGCCGGCCCGCGGGCGCGCCGCCCCGACGAGTCGATGACGCTCCTCGTCGAGGTCATGGAGAAGCCGCTCGACCCGGGCTACGCGGAGGCTGCCGCCCGTCGCGCGGCCCGAGGCGACGACGTGCCTCGCCGCCGGCGCGGTTCGGGTGTGGTCCTGCTCCTCCTGCTCGGCGTTCTGCTGGGCCTGCTGACCGTCTCTGCCGCGCGCGAGCTGCGAGCGCCCGAGGCCGGGGTCTCCGAGGCCCGTCAGGTGCTCGAGGACCAGATCGTGGAGCGGCGGGAGACGGGCGACGACCTGCGGGCGCGGTCGGTGCGGCTCAGCGCCGAGATCGAGGCCCTGCAGCACACGGCGCTGGAGAGTCAGGACCCGGCGCTGCTGGAGACCCTCCGTCTCGACGGCGTCGTGAACGGGTCCACGCCGGTGACGGGGCCGGGGCTGGTCGTGACGGTCTCCGACGGGGGCGGCGGGCTCGAGGACGCGGAGACCGACCCGAGCTCGCGCGTGCGCGACGCCGACGTGCAGACCGTCGTCAACGCGCTGTGGGCGTCGGGTGCGGAGGCGATCGCGGTGGACGGCCAGCGGCTCACGTCGATGTCGGCGATCCGCAACGCCGGGGACGCGATCCTCGTGGACCTCGTGCCGCTGTCCGGGCCCACCTACGTCATCCACGCGGTGGGTGACCAGGACTCGATGCAGACCGCGTACGCTCGGACCGGCGCTCCGGCGTACCTGCAGCTCCTCGGGTCGCGCTACGGGATCTCCTCCAGCGTGGTCCCGCAGAGCGAGCTCGAGCTGCCGGGGGTCGGGACGCAGACTCTGCGTCACGCGAGCCCGGTGGGCGGCAGCGGCGACGACAGCGTGACCGGTACCGAGGATGAGACCGAGGAAGAGACGCAGGAGGAACGCCCATGATCGCCGTGGTCGGGCTCGTGGTCGGCGTGGTCGCCGGCCTGGTGCTGCAGCCCACCGTGCCTGTCGCGCTGCAGCCGTATCTCCCTATCGCGGTGGTGGCGGCGCTCGACGCCCTCTTCGGCGGGTTGCGCGCCAAGCTCGACGGGCTGTTCGACGACAAGGTCTTCCTGGTGTCGTTCCTGTCGAACGTCGTCGTCGCGGCGTTCATCGTGTTCCTCGGCGACCAGCTCGGCGTGGGCTCGCAGCTGTCGACCGCCGTGGTCGTGGTGCTCGGCATCCGGATCTTCTCCAACGCCGCCGCCATCCGCCGGCACCTGTTCAAGGCATGAGCAGCGGCACCCCGGGGCGTCCCGGCGACGAGCCGGACGAGCCGCAGCAGGACGAGGCCGGACCCGCGACCGACGGAACGCCCGACGAAGCGACCGAGCACGGCGACGGCGCGTCCGCCACGGAGGACGTCGACCCCCGTGGCGACGACGTCGAGCCGGAGACCGACGGCCCCGACGAGGAGGCCGGCGACGACGTCGAGGATCCGGCGGAGGACCCCGTCCCCGAGGAGGACCTCCCGTCGCCCCCCGACGTCACGGCGGACGACTCCGACCGCGACGGCACCGCGGACGAGCCGGAGACCGAGCCGGAGGTCGTCGACGCGCCGCCGACGGAGCGCGCCGCCGACGAGGATGCGGAACCGGACGGCACGCACGCCCCGGTCGCGCCGGGGACGGCGGAGCCGGCACCCGAGGACGACGACCGAGCCGGGCGGCGCGACGACACGCACGACGACACGGAACCCGACCCCGACGGCGAGCCTGTCCGCCCCGCCGCCGACGAGCAGGCGGCGGCCGCGAGCGCCGGCACGCCTGCGGAGGGTGGGCCCACGAGCGGGTGGCGGCGTCTGGGTGCGGCGCTGCGCCCCCGGGCGGCGCGGTCGCAGATCCTCGCGGGCGTGCTGTGCGCGGCCCTGGGGTTCGCCCTCGTCGTCCAGGTGCAGCAGTCGGCGTCGGACCAGCTCTCGTCGGCACGTCAGGAGGACCTGGTACGCCTCCTGGACGAGGTGACGAACCGGGCGGAGCAGCTCTCTGCGGAGGTCGCCGGCCTGGAGGACACGCGGGACGACCTGGAGTCGGGGTCCGGTCAGGCGCAGTCCGCGCTCGAGCTCGCGCAGCAGCGGGCCGAGTCGGAAGGCATCTTGTCGGGGCGCCTGCCTGCCGAGGGGCCCGGCGTGCGGATCGAGATCGCCGACCCGGGCGGTGTCCTGGAGGCGGCACAGCTGTTCAACGTGCTCGAGGAGCTGCGCAACGCGGGCGCGGAGGTCGTGGAGGTCAACGGCGTGCGGCTGGTGACCTCGACCTGGTTCCGCGACGAGGACGGGGCGATCGTCGTCGACGACGAGCCGCTCGAGTCCCCGTACGTGTGGACGGTGATCGGTGACCCGCAGACGATGGACCGTGCGCTGGAGATCCCCGGTGGCGCGCTCGCCACGGTGCGCACCGCGGGGGCCGAGGCCACCACGACCACGCGCGACCGCGTGGAGATCACCGCGGTGCGCGAACCGGCCGAACCGCAGTTCGCGACGCCGCAGGAGCCCACCGAGTGACGCCGGGCGGGCTTCCCGCCTGCGGGCGTCACGGGGTAGGTTGGGCGGACGACGGCGCACGTCGGACGCACAACCTTCCGTGGGGCACCGCGCACCGGGACCGCCTCGGCAGCAGCGTCGCCCGACCACCCGGCCCTACCTTGATGGAGGACTGATGACCGACCCCCGCGCTCTTCCGCCGCACCAGGCTGCAGCCGACACGACGGCTCACCTGGGCCGTGTCGGTGCGCCCGCGGAGGAGCAGGCGTTCCGCATCCCGCTGACGGCGGAGGAGGCGGCCGCGGTCGCCGCTCTTCCGCGACACTCGGCCCTGCTGGTCGTGCAGTACGGCTCGGGGGCCGTGGGCGAGCGGTTCCTGCTGGACACGGACCGGTCGGTCGCCGGGCGCAGCGAGCGGGCGGACATCTTCCTGGACGACGTCACGGTGTCGCGCAAGCACGCGGAGTTCGTCCGTGAGGGGGACCGGTTCGTGGTCCGCGACATCGGCTCCCTCAACGGCACGTACGTCAACCGCGAGCGGATCGACGCGGCCCCGCTCACCACGGGCGACGAGGTCCAGATCGGCAAGTTCCGCATGTCGTTCCACGCCAGCCCGCAGGCGCCGCGGGACCCGCAGGCGCCGGCGTCGTGACGGTGGCGCGGGCGGCGCAGGGCGAGCCGCCGGCGGACGACACCCCCGAGGCCTGGCCGCGTGGCATCTCGCGTCAGGCGACAATGCGCATCTCGGACGTCCTGGCCCTGCTCGGCCCGGAGTTCCCGTCGGTGTCGCACTCGAAGCTGCGGTTCCTGGAGGACCAGGGCCTGATCGAGCCGGTGCGCACCCCGTCCGGGTACCGGCAGTACAGCGCCGCAGACGTCGAGCGGCTGCGGTTCGTCCTCACCGAGCAGCGCGACTCCTACCTGCCGCTGAAGGTCATCAAGGAGCGGCTGGCGGAGATGGACGCGGGGGAGCCCGCGCCCGGGCCGGCCCCGCGCCTCGCGGAGGCGACCTCGGCGGACTCTCCCGCCCGTCGCCGGTGGACGGCGGAGTCGGTGGCGGAGGCGACCGGGACCTCGACGGGCTTCGTGCAGCAGCTCGTGTCGGCCGGTGTGCTGCGGGAGGGCGCGGGCGGTCAGCTCGACGCCGGGGCCCCCGACGTGGTGCGGATCGCGTCACGGCTGGCGGAGCACGGCATCGAGCCGCGTCACCTGCGGTCGCTGCGCACGTCGGCCGACCGGCACGTCGGGCTCGTGGACCAGCTCGTCGCCCCGTACCGCAGCCAGCAGACCCCGTCGGCGCGGGCGCAGGGCGCCGAGCTCGCCGCCGAGATCGGTGAGCTGCTCGCCCGGCTGCACACGGCGTGGGTGCGGCGCGGCACCGGCGACCTCATGTGACGTCCTGACGGCGGCACCGGGCGGGCACGAACGCCGAGACCCGGAGCATCCTCGCCGGGACGCACCCCGTCACGGTGTCTGCACGAATCGGTGCGCGCCCCCGCACGACGGGTGGGCGGCGGGCGTCGTACCGTGGATCGGGTGGACGGCAACGAGCCGAGCGACGCCCCGATGGTCCCGGTCGAGGTCATGGGTGTGAGGCAGCAGCAGCGCGACCAGGAGATCGTCGTGCTGCTGCTGGACGCCGCCGCCAACCTGGCCGTGCCGATCGTCATCGGCGCGCGCGAGGCGTCCGCCATCGCCATGGCGCAGGCGGGCCTCGTCACCCCCCGACCCATGACGCACGACCTGCTGCGCGACCTGCTCGGTGCGGTCGGTGTCGAGCTGGAGCGGGTGGAGATCGTCGCCCTCGACGGCGGCATCTTCTTCGCCGAGCTCGTGCTGTCCAACGGGACGCGGCTCGACTCCCGGGCGTCGGACGCCATCGCCCTGGCGGTGCGGACCGAGAGCCCGGTGCTGTGCTCGGCGGAGATCGTCGCGGTCGCAGGGGTCGAGGTGGTGGACGTGGAGCAGCAGCGGGAGGTCGAGCGGTTCCGTGACTTCCTCGACCACGTCACGGCCGCGGACTTCACCGCCCCCGGGGGGCCGAGCGAGCCCGGCGCCCGGCCGGACGGCGGGGACCGCCCCGACGACGCCCCGCCCTAGCCCTCCGCCGCGCCGCGCACGTCGGCGCCACGCCGACGTGACCCTCAACCTTCGGTCGAGGGTCCGTCTCGGATAACGTGGACCCCAGAACCTTCAGGTCGAGGTCGAAGGTTTACCGGCCTGCAGGGCGGCCCGGCAGGTCACGGCCAGGCGGTCGCGAGGCGCGACACGCCGAACTGCTCAGGCCGCACGTCGTTGACGGCCCTACGAGGTCGACCTAGCGTGGAGAAGACATCTCAGGAGGCACAGTGAACAGCAGCGGTGAGGCAAGCGTCCCCACGGGTGCGTCCGTGCCGCACGGCGCTCAGGGGCTCCTCTTCGGTGAGGACCTCACGGAGCAGGACGCCGGGACCGGCTACCGCGGCACGACGGCGTGCCGCGTCGCGGGGATCACGTACCGCCAGCTCGACTACTGGGCGCGGACCGGCCTCGTCGAACCGTCGATCCGCCCGGCGACGGGATCAGGGACCCACCGGCTGTACAGCTTCCGCGACATCCTCGTGCTGAAGGTCGTCAAGCGGCTCCTGGACACGGGTGTCTCGCTGCACCAGATCCGCAGCGCGGTCACGCACCTGCGCGAGCGCGGCGTCGACGACCTGGCGCAGATCACGCTGATGAGCGACGGGGCGTCGGTCTACGAGTGCACGTCGCCGGACGAGGTGGTCGACCTGGTCCAGGGCGGACAGGGCGTGTTCGGGATCGCCGTGGGTCGCGTCTGGCGCGACATCGAGGGCACGCTGTCGTCGATGCCGACCGAGTCGCTCGAGGACGTGGACGAGCCGGCCGCGCACGAGGGCGACGAGCTCGCCGCGCGGCGGGCCGCCCGGACCGCCGGCTGACCCGCCGGCCTCGAGGTCCCGACACGCGCGGTCCCACACCCGCACCCCGCTGACGCTCAGAGGAACGGGCGCAGCGGGGCCATGACGCGCTCGGCGACCTTCGTCAGCGGGTGCCGGCGCAGCCACTCGTCGCGCGTGAGCTCGCGCGAGTTGGACTCGTCCATGCGGAATGCGGACTCGAGCTGGGCGGCGAGCCCCTCGTCCACGACCTCGAGGTTGATCTCGTAGTTGCCGGTGAGGCTGAGCCGGTCGATGTTCGCGGTTCCCACGGTGGACCACTGCGCGTCGATGGTCGCCGTCTTCGCGTGGATCATCGCCCCTTGGTAGAGGAAGATCCGCACGCCACCGCGCAGCAGCGTGTCGTAGTGCCCCCGGGCCAGCCAGTCGGCGACGACGTGGTTGGAGCGTTCCGGCACGAGCACCCGCACGTCGACCCCGCGGGCCGCCGCGGCCAGGAGCGCCGCCTGGATGTCCTCGTCGGGGATGAAGTACGCCTGCGTGATGTAGATGTGGGAGCACGCGCGGTCGATGGCGTCGAGGTAGATGCCGCGGATCGGGAAGACGAGCTCCGACGGCGCGTTGCGCGCCGCCCGCAGGCGGGGCATCCACAGCTGGGAGCCGACGTCCTGCAGCAGGGGCTGGTGCGGGCTGCGCCAGCGGTTCCACATGTCGACGAACGCGTTGCGCAGCTCCCACGTGGAGGGGCCGACGAGGCGCAGGTGCGTGTCGCGCCACTTCGTGGCGTACAGGGTGCCGATGTTGTACCCGCCGACGAACGACACCTCGTCGTCCACCACGAGGATCTTGCGGTGGTCCCGGCCCGAGCGGCGGACGTCCAGCATGAGCAGCCCGGGACGCATCGCGGGGAACCGCAGCACGTGCACGCCGGGCGGCATGTCGTAGAAGCTGCGGGGGATGACGAGGTTCGCGAAGCCGTCGTACACGACGAAGACCTCGACGCCGCGGTCGGCGGCCTCCACGAGCGCCTGCTTGAACTCGCGGCCGACCTCGTCGTCCTTCCAGATGTACGTCTCGAGGAACACCTGGTGACGAGCGCCGCGGATCGCGTCGAGCATCGCCGCGTACAGGTCGGCCCCGAAGGTGTACACGGTGGCCTGGGTGTCGTCGACGTCGGTCGAGGACGGCGGCGCCGTGGGGAACGGGGAGTCCAGGGGGTACTGGTGGCGCCGGACCCGCTCCAGGCCCATGACGACGCCGGCGGCAGCGACGGGGGCCGCCGCTGCGAGCAGGGCGGTCCGTGCGGCGAAGCGCCGCACGCGTCGCCAGTCGACCTGGACCCGCACGGGGCTGGCATCTTTCATGGAGCGGAACGGCACGGTGCTCACCGTACCGACGGGTCCGGCTCCGCGCGCGCCGACCTGTCGTGTTCGCCCGAATCCGGCGGTTCGCTGCGCGAGTCGGCTTCCTCACTCCGCAGCAGGCCCGCCGACAGGGGGTGCGACCGGATCGCGGCACCGAGCTCGCCCTCGATCCGGTCCAGGTACACGCCCGTGGTGGCGATCGAGCGGTGCCCGAGGAGCTCGGCCACCACCTTGACGTCCCAGCCCTCGGCCACGAGCAGCGTGGCCGTCGTGTGCCGCAGGGCGTGCGGCGTGGTGGGGCGCCGGTACGGCGAAGGCATGCGGTCGACGGCGCGCGCCAGCAGCGCGCGGATCGCCTGCGTGTCGATCCGGCGACCCCGCCAGGTCAGGAGCAGCGCGCGCCGGGCGTCGGCGTCGTCGCTCCTGCGAGCCGCCAGCCGGGGCCGCAGCTCGGCGAGGTACTCCTCGAGCGCGTCGGCGAGCGGGCCGGAGAGCAGCACGGTGCGGGTGGTGCCCCCCTTGCCGACGATCCGCCACCGGGTCTCGTCGGGCTCGCGCGTGAAGTCGGCGACGTCGGCCCGCGCCAGCTCCGAGACCCGCGGGCCGAGCACGAGGAGCAGGGCGATGACGAGCCGGTCGCGCACCGCGAGCGCCTGGTCCGTCCGCGGCGCGCGGGCGCCGGTGGTCGGGACGGCGCGCACGGGGGACGGTGGGGTGCTCGCGGTGCGCAGGAGCGCCTCGGCGGCGGACGCGGACAACGCCGTACGGGCCACGCGCAGGCCGCCGCGCACCCGGGCGGGTGGCGACGCCCACTGCATCGGGTCCGCCTGCACCCAGCACTCCCGCGCCGCGTGGGTGAAGAACCGGGTCACGGACTGGCGGAACCTGTTGACGGTCGCCGTGGACCGGCCCGGGGCGCCCTTGCGGGCGGGCTCGGCATACCGCCCGTCGGGACTGGTCTGGTAGCGCACCAGGGCGTCGTCGACGTCGTCGCCGGTCACGTCGTCGAGGACGCGGGCGGCGCCCAGGAGCGCCCTCAGCTCGGTGATGTCGCGCTCGTAGCTGCGGGCGGTGGCGGGGGAGAGGACACCCCGCACGGTCTCGACCCGCACGGAGGCGAGGTAGCGGTCGGTGGCCTCGGCGACGGTGACGCGGTTGAGCCGGGGCGGTGCGACCATCGTGTCCCTCCTGTCGGTGCGGCGCCGGGTTCGCCGCGGCGGTGCACAGTGATGACCTGCGGCGACGCCGTGCACAGACTAAGTTGCGCCACCGACACCGCCGGTGCGGGGGCGCTCAGAGGTCGAAGAGCGTGGGCTGCTCGAGGTGCACGCCCTCGGTGGCGAGCAGACGGAGCTTGGTGCGCCGCCCGCCGCGCGCCGAGAAGCCGCCGACCTGGCGGCCTGCGGCGAGCACGCGGTGGCAGGGGATGATCGGGGGAAACGGGTTGCGCCCGAGCGCCTGCCCGACGGCCTGGGCTGCGCCGGGCGCTCCGAGCCGGTGCGCCACCTCGCCGTACGTGAGGGTGTCGCCCGGGGGGATCGTGCGCACGACCTCGTACACGCGCCGGTCGAAGTCGGGCACGGTGCGCAGGTCGAGCTCGACGTCGGCGAGGTCTCCGGTGCCGGCGGTCAACAGCTCGCGGACGCCGTCGGTGGCGCGGGCGACGGGAGGTGGGGGATTCGCCTCGACGGCTCCGCGGTACCACCGGGTGACCGTGCGACGCAGCCCGTACGGCGAGTCGTGGGGGAGTGCGGAGCCCACGATCGCGCCGTCCGGCCGCCAGACGACCGCGCAGGTGCCGATCGCGGTGGGGAAGAGCGCGAAGGCGAGTGGGCTGGCGCTGGCGTCCATGTGCTCACGGTAGAGCGAGACACCCACGCGGCCGGGGGGCGACGCATGCCAGACCAGGCCGGCCTCAGGTGCGGAGGAGCGGCCCGAGCTTCCGTCGTCACACCACTGTGTTGTGGCATACACAATGGTTTGAAGTGTATGTCCGTTTCAGGATAGCGCGCCCCGGGCCTCGTGGCGAGACCTGGGTGCGCCTGTCGGGCCGGGTGGCCACGAGGCATCCTGGGCGCAGCCGGCGCCGGCCTGCGGGCGACCCCGAGCGTCGAGGCTGGGTGTCAGCTTGGCTGCCAGGCGGGGGATCACGGGCGGAGACGTGCGTTGTCAGGTCGAATCGCCGGCCTGGACAGCATCGACGGGCGACACGCGTCGCCGACATGGTCGACACGGCGTCGCCGGACGCCAGCGCCCGGCGGTCGACACGCGCCAGAGAACAGTGACGCCGTGGCAGGTCGACGCCCACGATGCGCCGCGGCGTCGAGCTGCACGAGTGCGGTCCGGGGCGATGTCGCGGGGACGGCGCTCGACAGGGCCGACCAGGGTCGATCAGGGTCGATCAGGACCGATCGTGCCGCTGGAGCGCGAGCCGGAGGGGAGGTTCTCCGGGCCCACGTTCCGCGCGTAATGACATAATGTGCATTATCGGCGCGGGACTAGTGCGAGTTGCATCAGATGCAAGAACTCGCACCTCGGTGCGATGACATCGTCGCTGCAGGTCAGCAGGCACATCTCCGCCGTCGTGGGTGTGCCGACACCGGTCGACTCTTGCCGCCTCGCCGCAGGTCACCCTAGGTTTCGTGCATCAGATGCACGATTCCTCGGAAGGATGGTCGCGTGCTCGAGACTCCCGGGTCGGTTCCGATGCGCCTCACAGGCGCGGCGAACGTCCCTCTCCTGCGCGCAGAGCTGCAGGTGTTCGAGGCGATGCTGGCTGGATGGCGCAACCAGATGCTGGCGCGAGGTCTGACGGTCGCGACGATCAAGAGCCGCAACCGGGTGGTCGAACGCTTCCAGGAGTTCACGAACGACTTTCCGTGGTCCTGGCAGGCCTCAGACCTGGACGAGTACTTTGCCGAGCGCCGCTCGGGCGGCCGGACGCTGGCGTTAACCACCTTGCGTGCGGAGTCGAACGCGATCGCGATGTTCTGCTCGTTCATCTGCGACGGCCGCTACGGCTGGGCGACGTTGTGCGAGCAGCGCTTCGGCGACCTGCCGTCTCAGATCGTCTTCGAGTGGAACACCCCGCGGCACAAGACCGACGACGCCGTCGGCCCGGGCCGACGCGCCTTCGTGATCGACGAGCTGCAGCGCTTCTTCGACACCGTCGATGACTTCGTCGATGCCCATCACCACGCCCGGTCCAAGACCTGGTTGACGGCGATGCGTGACTCCATGGCATTCAAGGTCTGCTACGCCTACGGGCTGCGCCGACGGGAGCTGGTCATGCTCGACGTGACCGACTTTGGCCCCAACCCTCATGTGCCGGACTACGGGCGCTTCGGCGCCATCACCGTGCGCTGGGCCAAGGGAATGGCCGGAACCGGCCCACGTCGAAGAACGGTCCTGACCACTCCGCAGTTCGACTGGGTCACCAGCGTGCTCCAGACCTGGCACTCCCCCGGCGGCCGCGACCAGTTCGCCACCGCCGCCCGCTCCGACGCGCTGTGGCCGTCCGAACGCGGCGATCGCATCACTATGAGCGGCCTGGGTCGCTCGTTCGCGCGGTTTCGCGATCTCGCGGGCCTTCCGGAGGAACTCAGCCTGCACGCGCTGCGACACTCCTATGTGACCCACCTGATCGAGGCCGGCTATGACCCGCTGTTCGTCCAGCAGCAGGTCGGGCACTCGTACTCGTCGACCACGGCGCTCTACACCTCGGTCTCGTCGGACTACAAGCAGAAGGTCGTGCAGCGGATGATCGCCCAGCGGATGCGCACCCGGACCGGAGAACCCGATGAATGAGATCAAGCGCCTCGGCTACACCTGGCACCTGCGGCAGATCATGGCCCAGCACAACCTCTGGAAGTCGACCGAGCTGCGCCCGCTCCTGCGCGACCGCGGCATCAACCTGTCCGATACGCAGATCTACCGTCTCGTGACGGGCACACCGGAGCGGATCTCCCTGAGCGTCCTCGTCGCGCTCTGCGACATCTTCGACTGCTCCCCCGCCGACCTCATCGAAACGAAGGTCGAGCTGCGCGCCGCGAAGACCGCGAACGCACCGCGACTCCCCCTCGACGGCGACACCACGGCACCCGTCGCGCACCGCATCCGACTCGTGAAGGGCGATGATGGCCCGCCCGCGCAAGCCTGAGGACCCAGAGGCCTACCCCACGCCCTGCGCCCGGTGCGGCGGCCACTACCCGCTCAGCGTCACCTGGCCCGACGGGCGCCTCTGCGTCTCGTGCCGGATGAACGCCATGCGTACGACCGGGACCTGCGCCTGCGGGCACGAGGGCGTCCTACCAGGCATCGTCGACGGACGCCCCGCTTGCCGCGCCTGCTCCGGAGTCCGCGTCAACATCGACTGCCAACACTGCGGCGCCGAGACGGAGCTCTACCGCAACCAGATGTGCCTGCGGTGCGTCTTGGCCGACCTCGTCGATGCGGCGTTCGCCGACCCCCGCACAGGCAAGGTGTCAGCGCAGCTCAGACCGGTCACCGACGCGATCAAGTCGATGGAACGGGCGAACTCCGGGCTCACCTGGATTCGCCAGAAACACGTTCTCGCGATGCTGCGCAAGATCGCCGCGACCAGCCCCGTGACACACGCGTCGATGGACCGGCTCGACCGCGGCCGCACCCGCGATTACATCCGAGGCCTCCTCGTCGAGCACGGCGTCCTCGAGCCGCGCGACGAGCTCATCGCCCGCTTCACCGAGTGGGCCGACGACGCCGAAGACCGGCTCACCGACACCGAGCACCGCGCGATCATCCACCGCTACCTCCGCTGGAAGCACCTGCGGCACATGCGCGCAGAGTCCCCCATCAGCAACGGCACGTTCCTGCGCGCCAAGCAGGTCACGACGGTCGCAATCGAGTTCTGCAACTGGCTGACCGACAACAGCAAGACGCTCCCATCAGCCACCCAGGGCGACCTCGACACCTGGCTCGCGGAAGGCGCCACGACGCGACTCATGGTCGCCTGGTTCCTCACCTGGACGCGCACGGCGCGGATCACCGACCCCGCCCTGACCGTCCCGAGGCATCGTCGCGGAACCGCCGCCCGACTGCCCCATGACGACCAGGCAGAAGCGCTCGACCACGTCCTGACATCGTCGGACTGGTCCGCCCGCAACCAGCTCGCGGCACTCCTCGTCCTCGTCTTCGCACAGCCCATCGCACGCATCGTGCAGCTGCGCTGGGACGACGTCACGATCGCGCCCGACAGCGTGACCGTGAACGTCTCCGGCATGCCGATCCTGTTCGACCACCCGCTCGATGCCCCGGTGCGCGACCTCGCAGCCAACCCAGGACAAGCGAACACGGCGGCACACCGCGACTCGCCGTGGATCTTCCGCGGCGCCATGCCCGGCAACCACATCACCGCAATGCACCTGCGGCAGCAACTGCGTCCACTGTTCTCCTCCCTCGCCGCGCGCCTGGGCACACTCACCGAACTCAGCAGACAGAACCCCGTCGCGATCCTCGCCGAGACACTCGGCTACACGGCCGCCACACTTGAGAAGCACGCCGCCGTCTCGGGAGCCGACTACGGGAAGTACGTCTCCGACATCGCGCAGGCATAGCCCCCGAGGGGCCTCCTGCTCGTTGAGGTCAGCCGGTCAGCCACCTGACGAACCGACCTTCCTCTCCTACGGCTCCTTCCGAAGGAAGACCCAGTGCTCACCCGGAAGCAGTTCTCGAGATCCCGAGACCGGGGCCCATACGGGCGTGAAGTCAACCGTTACGTCTTCGAGGAAGTCCGCAATCACATGGGTCTCCGCCAGCGAGACGTCCTCGAGGTCATCCTCCGTGGGATCGTTCTCGAAGAGGAACCTTGCCGTCACCACGGGATAGTCGAACGTCGCGGTGACACCACGCAGGTTCGGACCCACGAGATCCCACAGTGCCCGCTGAAGCGACAGCAGAACGCTGACCCTGAGCTCCATCAACACGTCCTTCTGGCCCTGTCATGACGATTCATCGGGAGCGTCGTCCTACTGGCGGTTGCCGCAATCATCGACCGTCCAGAAGGATCAAGGATCCGTCCCCGGGCCCATCGTTGCAGAGAGACAGCGCCACTCATCACCCGCCGCGACGCCGGACCTGCCCCATGCGCCAGGGTGAGTTGATCAGTCGAGTCCCCATTCGGCCGCGGCGGCAGGAGCGCCGCTCGAACACGCACCTCAGCAACACGCACCTCTACCAGCTAACGCGTTCGAGTTGCCTTGGGCCGGCTGCCGGGCCAGATGCGCTAGAAATGACCGATTCTGAGGCACGTCAGAATCGGGTTCTGGACGTCTCGAAAAGTCCAGTGCTGCGGCTCAGGTGGGTCGCGGGGCGTACATGATGACGGCGACGCCGGCGAGGCAGATGAGGGCGCCGGTGACGTCCCACCGATCGGGTTTGAAGCCGTCGACGACCATGCCCCAGGCGAGGGAGCCGGCGACGAAGATGCCGCCGTAGGCGGCGAGGATGCGGCCGAAGTGGGCGTCGGGCTGGAGGGTGGCGAAGAAGCCGTATAGCCCGAGCGCGATGGCGCCGGCGCCGATCCAGGCCCAACCCTTGTGCTCGCGTACCCCCTGCCACACGAGCCAAGCGCCGCCAATCTCGAAGATCGCGGCGGCGCCGAACAGCAGGATCGAGCGAGCGAGGTTCATCGGGCGGCCTCCTCGGCGGGGAGCAGGTCGTCGAGCATGGGCCGCGCCTCGGGAGGCGCGGTGATCGTCAGATCGAAAGTCAGGCCGTGCAGGTCGATCCGGAACGTGTAGAACGCGCAGCAGCTCTGTTCTGCCTGCGCGAGGGTGGCGGCGCGCCCGAGCTCGCTCGTCGGAAGCGTCACGCGGACCCCGCCGGCGACGTCGGCCCGCGGCGCCCCGCCGAGCAGGTCGCGCCAGTCGGAGACGCGGGTGCCGTAGTCCTCCCCTTCGAGGGTGCAGGCCACTGGTGTGCGCGGTGCGGTGGCGATCGGCAGGGCGGGCCGTGCGCGGTCGAGGAAGGTGCAGCCGGCGTCGCAGGGCTCGTCGCGGTCGGGTAGCGCGTCCAGCCGCTCGACCGCCGTCGCCAGGGTCGAGCGGAGCCCTTCGAGCGAGACGATGCGCTCGTCGACCTGGGCCGCGTGCTCGACGAGCATCGGCCGGTACTTCGCGCGCACGCTGTGACACGGCTCGGACTCCCATGCCGTGACGAGCTCGCGCACCGCGGGCAGCGGGAGGTCGAGGTGCTTGGCCTGGGCGATGAACGCGAGCCGGTCGACGGCGGCCTCGCCGTAGACGCGGTACCCGTTCTCCGCGCGGTCGGCTGGCAGCAGGCCCTCGGACTCGTAGAAGCGCAACGTCGACGCCGGCACACCGGTGCGCGTCGACAGCTCGGAGATCCTCATGACGCGACCGTAAACCTTCGACTTGGCTTGAAGGTCAAGCCCTCGGGTCCGGGAAACTCTCCGACGGCCGCGCCCGACGCGGCTACTTCGCGTTAGGCGCGCAGCACCCATCGGTGCAGCCGTCGCCGTCCTCGTCGTCGTGGGCGAGAAGCGCACCGACCGGCGTGCAGCAAGCGTCGCCGCGCCACGCCTCGACGCCTTCCTTGACCGCGAACCCGGCGATCACGAGCGCAGCGAGCGGGTCGGCCCAGGACCAGCCGAGCGTGGAGTTGAGCACGAGACCGACGAGCAGGACCGCTGACAGATAGGTGCACAGCAGGGTCTGCTTGGAGTCCGCCACCGCGGAGGCTGAGCCCAGCTCGCGGCCGGTGCGGCGCTCGAACCAGGACAGGAACGGCATGATCGCGAGACTGACGGCGGCCAGGACGATGCCGACAGTGGAGTGGTCCGGCTCCGAGGCGCCGAACAGCGTGCGAACGGCATCGACGGTGACGAACAAGGCCAGGCCGAAGAACGACACCGCGATCAGCCGCATCGCGACCCGCTCGCGCCGATGCGGGTCGGGGGCGGCGAACTGCCAGGCGACCGCGGCCGCGGACAGTACCTCGACGACGGAGTCGAGCCCGAACCCGACCAGGGCCGCGGACGACGCGATGCGGCCGGCGGTGATCGCGACGACGGCCTCGATCACGTTATAGGTGATCGTCGCGGCGACGATCCACCGCACCCGGCGTTCGAGGAGCGCGCGACGGGCGGCCGGCAGCGGGCGAGGGCCGAGCGAGATCGAGGTCATGAGCAGGTGCACCCTTCGGGCGAGCAGCAGGTCGGATCGACGGTCACGACCAGGCGAAGCAGGTCGTCGAGAGCCGGGGCAAGGTGCGAGTCGGCCAGCCGGTACCAGGTTCGCCGCCCGTCCGGGATCGCCTCGACGAGGCCGCAACCGCGCAGGCATGCGAGCTGGTTCGACATCACTTGCCGCGAGACCCCGAGGGCGTCGGCAAGGTCCGCCGGGTAGGCAGGCGCCTCCCGCAGCGTGAGCATGATCCGAGTGCGGGTCTCGTCCGACAGCGCATGCCCGAGCCGAGCGAGCGCGGCGGTGTGGGTGAGCGTGACCGTCTCCATGAGCGCGACGGTACACGGAATCGTGTATACACAACAGCCTGTATCCCCGGTGGGATCACCTCGGTCAGAACCCGACCGCTTGTAGCCCGCAAAAATGAAGGTTCTGCATCCACCACGAACGGCCCATTCTGCGCGACTGGCGCGCGGGGATTCGGGGCAGGGCATCCGGAGCTCTGGGCGCTCTCACTGGACGACCCATCGATATAACCCGGCTATCATCGTTTCATGTCGATCATAGAGCGCGAGGCGCAGGTTGCGAGCAGGGCGGACGCGGAGCCGGCGGTTGCGCTGTTCCGGTCACTGGGTGACCCGGCGCGGCTGGCGATCGTGCGACGACTGGCGGTCGGCGAGGCTCGGGTAGCAGAGCTGACGCGAGACCTTGGCCTGGCGCAGTCGACGGTGTCCTCGCACGTGGGTTGCTTGAAGGACTGCGGGCTGGTCGACGGGCGCATGGAGGGCCGTCGGGTCTACTACTCCCTGGCGCGCCCCGAGCTGCTGGACATGCTCGCTGCGGCAGAGACGCTGCTCGCTGCGACGGGCAGTGCCGTCGCGCTGTGCCCGACCTACGGCATGGACGGGCAGGACTCCGCATGCTGAGCACGATCGCGGCCGCGGCCGGGCTGTTCGTCGCGACCAACATCGACGACATCGTGGTACTGACCGTCCTGTTCGCCGTCGCCGCGCGCGGGACCTCACGGCTACGCGGGTGGCAGATCGTCGCCGGGCAGTACCTCGGTCTCGTCACGCTAATCGCGGTCAGCTTCCTCGCCGCTCTCGGCCTGACGATCGTCCCGGACGAGTGGGTTGGCCTGCTGGGCCTAATCCCGCTGGCTATCGGCGTCCTGGCGCTGGTGCGCACCCTGCGCGGGAACGACGATGACGACGAGGCGGAGTCCGCGCTCAAGGCCGTCGGTCTCCTCGGCGTTGCCGGGATCACGATCGCCAACGGCGGCGACAACATCGCGATCTACACCCCGGTGTTCCGCACAATGTCGACCACCGACGCCCTAGTCACGATCGTCGTCTTCCTCGTCCTGCTCGCCCTGTGGTGCCTGCTCGCACGCACGATCGGCACCAACGAGAAGGTCACCGAGGCGCTGGAGAAAGTCGAGCACTGGCTCGTGCCTGCGGTCTTCATTGGCCTCGGCGTGTTCATCCTGATCGAGTCCGGGACCCTGGCGCACATCGGGAGCCTTCTGTGACGCCACAACGCGACCCGCTTGTCGTAACTCGCCAAGGGTTTCGCCCGCGTCAGAACTGACCGATTCTGAGGCGCGTCAGAATCGGGTTTCGAGGTTTCAAAAACCTCGGGCCGCCCGGAGGCTAGGCGTCGACCTGCGTCACCGACGACAGGGAGCCGACGAGTGCGGGGAGGGCGCCGGATGCGAGGGAGAAGTAGGCCCAGCGGCCGCGCTGCTCGCGCTTGAGGAGGCCGGCCTCGGTGAGGATCTTGAGGTGGTGGCTGACGGTCGGCTGCGAGAGGCCGACGGGTTCGGTGAGGTCGCAGACGCAGGCCTCGGCGCCGGGCTGGGTGGCGACGATGGCTAGCAGCTGGACGCGGGCGGGGTCGGCGAGTGCCTTGAACGACCGGGCGAGTTCCTGGGCGACCTCGGGCTCGACTGCCTGGGTGAGCGCGGGAGCACAGCAGCCGCCGTCCGCAGATGCGGCGAGGGGCAAGAGAGCGGGCGCGGTCGTGGTCATGACCCTATTCTCGCATAGATTGACATTCGTCGATGGGTGGTTCAGGATCGCCGTATCGATGGTTCTCGATGTGAGGAGTGGTGATGAGCGAGGTTGCTCGGAACGACCTGCCCGTGGTCGTGATCGGCGGCGGCCCGGTAGGGCTGGCCGCGGCGGCACACCTGCTGGAGCGCGGCCTGGAACCGCTGGTGCTGGAAGCGGGCGAGAGCGCCGGCGCGGCCGTCGCGTCTTGGGGTCACGTGCGGCTCTTCTCGCCGTGGCGGTACGACGTCGACGCCGCGGCCCGTCGCCTGCTCGAGCCGACCGGCTGGACGGCGCCCGACGCCGACGCCCTGCCGACCGGGCGAGAGCTCGTCGAGGGCTACCTCGCTCCGCTGGCCGCGACCCCGCAGATCGCGTCCAGGCTGCGCACCGGCACCCGCGTGCTCGCCGTCGCCCGCGACGGTGCAGACAAGACCCGCTCGCTCGGGCGTGAGCGACGCGGCTACCGGGTCCGCACGGTCGACGCTGCCGGTCGCGTCGCCGACGTCCTGGCCCGCGCGGTGGTCGACGCCTCCGGGACGTACGACACCTCCAACCCGCTCGGGGTCTCCGGTCTGCCGGCCGCGGGCGAGTCCGAGGCTGCGCCGTTCGTCACCGGGCCGCTGCCCGACGTCCTCGGCGCGCAGCGTGACCGCTTCGCCGGCCGGCACACCCTGGTCGTGGGCATGGGGCATTCCGCGGCGAACACCCTGCTGAGCCTGGTCGAGCTGTCCGAGACGTCGCCGGGCACCACGATCACGTGGGCGATCCGCGGAGGGTCCGCGCGCCGCCTGTTCGGCGGCGGCACCGACGACGAGCTGCCCGCCCGTGGGCTCCTCGGCACCCGCCTGCGCGAGGCCGTCGACGCCGGCCGCCTGCGCCTGCTCACCCGGGTCTCGGTCGAGCAGCTGGTCCCGGGGGCCGAGTCCGTGCAGGTGCTCGGCACCGCGAAGGACGAGCCGCTGGCCCTGGACGTGCACGCGATCGTCAACGCCACCGGCTTCCGGCCCGACCTGAGCATGCTGCGCGAGGTGCGCCTCGACCTCGACCCCGTCGTCGAGGCCCCGAGCGCTCTGGCGCCGCTCATCGACCCGAACCAGCACTCCTGCGGCACCGTGCCCCCGCACGGCGAGCAGGTGCTGTCCCACCCGGACGACGGCTTCTACCTCGTCGGCATGAAGTCCTACGGCCGCGCGCCGACGTTCCTACTCGCGACGGGGTACGAGCAGGTCCGGTCCGTCGCCGCGGCGCTGGCCGGCGACCGGGCCGCGGCCGACGCCGTCGAGCTGAACCTGCCCGCCACCGGCGTCTGCTCTAGCGACCTCGCCCTGGAGGCTGACGGCGAGTCCGCAGCCGGGTCGTGCTGCGGCACCGCACCGGCCGAGCCGCAGCTCGTCACGCTCGGCGTAGGCGTACCGGCCGGGGTTGGCTTCGCGTCCGGCATCGTGCACGGGCGTTCGGGCGACGGCGAGGACTGAATCCGTCGGGCATGCCCCGATGGCCATGTCGCTGAGGTGTGCGGTGCGCCGCTGACGCGCCGCGTGGATCGAGGAGGAGATCGAGCCCATGGACCCTGAACTGGCGAAGTTCGTCTTCGAGCAGGAGGAACGCGAGCAGGAACGGCAACGTGAGTATCTGCGTGTCGCACGTGAACGCGGCGACATGGAGGTGCGAGCGACGCGGGCTGTGGCTGGGTGGATCCGGCTGCGAGGATGGGGGGCCGATCGGCTTTCGGGTGCCGCTGCCCGTCTCGCGCCGCGCAGCGCTGAGCCGGCGCCGTGCTGCGCGACGGCTTGACGTCGATCCTCACCTCGAGCAGGACATGACGACGGGGCCGCACCCTGAGGGTGTGGCCCCGTCGTCGCTCCAGGGCGGGCGGGCCGGCCAGATGCCGCGTCAGTGCGCGACGGGCGTGATGTCCAGCGAGGCCAGCAGGCCGCGGACGCGACGCTCGATGTCGTCGCGGATGGGTCGGACGGCGTCGAGGCCCTGCCCGGCGGGGTCGTCGAGCTCCCAGTCCTCGTACCGCTTGCCGGGGAAGATCGGGCAGGCGTCGCCGCAGCCCATGGTGATGACGACGTCGGAGGCCTGCACGGCGTCGGTGGTGAGCACCTTGGGCTGCTCGGCGGTGATGTCGATGCCGGCCTCGGCCATGGCCTCGACGGCGACGGGGTTGATGCGGTCGGCGGGCATCGAGCCGGCCGACCGCACCTCGACGGCGCCGCCGGACAGGGCGCGCAGGAAGCCCGCGGCCATCTGGGAGCGGCCGGCGTTGTGCACGCAGACGAACAGGGCGGACGGCTTCGTGGTGGTGGTGTCGGTCATGGTGGCTCCGTCAGGTCAGGGGGTGGGCAGGCCGAGGTCGGGCAGCAGGTCGACGAGCAGGGCTCGCACGTGGGTGTCGAGCTCGTCGCGGATGGCTGCGACGCCCGCGGGCGAGGCCAGGGCGGGGTCGCCCACGAGCCAGTCCTCGTACCGCTTGCCGGGCAGGATCGGGCAGACGTCGCCGCAGCCCATGGTGATCACGACGTCGGCGGCGCGGACCGCGTCGTCGGTCAGCGGCTTGGGGAACGGCTCGTCGGCGCCGAGGGCGGCGAGCTCGGGCCGCACGGCCGGGTGGACGTCGGCGGCCGGGGTGGAGCCGGCGGAGCGGACGACGACCCGGTCGCCGGCGTAGTGCCGCACGAGCGCGGCGGCGAGCTGGGAGCGGCCGGCGTTGGCGACGCACACGAACAGCACCTGGGGCGGACCGGCATGCTCGGCGCCGCCGGTGGAGTCGCCGCGAGAGGCGTCGCGGGTCAGGTCGGCGAGGCGCTGGAGGGCGAACCGCTCGGTGAGCGTCAGCAGGTGGGCGGAGACCTTGGCCGAGCGCGCCAGCGCGGTGTAGGACTCGCGCACGGTGCGCAGGATGACGTCGGCACCCAGGTCGGAGTGCGCCATCGTGAGCTCGCGGGCGAGCCGGTCCAGGGCGCCGTCGGCGTCCTCGAGCCCGGTCAGGTGTGGGTGCGGGCCGAGGGCGTCCAAGGCGGCCGGGGCGAAGGACTCCAGCAGGGTGCTGATCGCGGCCTTGTAGCCGGGGGTGATGCGGTACCAGACCCAGGTGCCGCGACGCTCGGAGGCGAGCACGCCGACGTCGCGCAGCACCTTGAGGTGGTGGGACACCGTCGGCTGGGACACGTCGGTCAGCTCGGCCAGGTCGCACACGCATGCCTCCCCGCCCGGAGCGGTGGCCAGGAAGGACAGCATCCGCAGCCGCAGCGGCTCGGCCAGGGCCTTGAGCGTGCTCGCGACGACGCCGGCGGCCTCGGTGCCGATCGCGTGCGTCTCGATGCTGGGCCCGCAGTCCGGGTCGCGCACGGTCAGCGGCAGGTCCGCCCGCTTCGTGTCGGTCCCATCGGTGGTGGTCATGACCTCACCTCGTCCAGCTCTTGCTTGGCACCGTCGGCGGCGCCGGTGGTGTCGGGGGTGGCGCAGGGGTCGACGCCGAACCAACGGCGGGCGGCCCACAGGGACACGTAGACCAGGCCCACCAGGACGGGGACCTCGATGAGCGGCCCGACGACCCCGGCCAGCGCCTGCCCGGAGGCGGCGCCGAAGGTCCCTATCGCGACCGCGATGGCGAGCTCGAAGTTGTTGCCCGCCGCGGTGAACGCCAGCGTGGCCGAGCGTGCGTACCCGAGCCGCAGCGCTCGCCCGAGGACCATCCCGAGGCCCCACATGACGGCGAAGTAGACCAGCAGCGGCAGCGCGATGCGGGCGACGTCGAGCGGGTGGGACGTCACCTGCTCACCCTGCAGGGCGAACAGCAGCGCGATCGTGAACAGCAGCCCGTACAGGGCCCACGGGCCGATGCGTGGGACGAACTTCTCCTCGTACCAGTCGCGCCCCTTGGCGCGTTCGCCGAGCCGGCGGGAGGCGAAGCCCGCGACGAGCGGGATGCCGAGGAAGACCAGGACGTTGAGCGCGATCTGCCCGATCGAGATGTCCAGGCCCTGGGTGTCCAGGCCGAGCCAGCCGGGCAGCACGGTCAGGTAGAAGTACCCGAGCAGGGAGAACGCGACGACCTGGAACACGGAGTTGATCGCCACCAGCACGGCGGCGGCCTCCCGGTCCCCGCACGCGAGGTCGTTCCAGATGACCACCATCGCGATGCAGCGGGCGAGCCCGACGATGATCAGCCCGGTGCGGTACTCCGGCAGGTCGGGCAGGAACGTCCAGGCCAGGGCGAACATCAGCGCCGGCCCGACGATCCAGTTCAGCATCAGCGAGCTGGCCAGCAGCTTCTTGTCCCCGGTGACGGTGGCGACCTTGTCGTAGCGGACCTTGGCCAGCACCGGGTACATCATCACCAGCAGGCCGAGCGCGATCGGCACCGAGATGCCGCCGACCTCCATCGAGGCCAGCACGTCCGACAGCGCCGGGACGAACCGGCCCAGCAGCAGGCCCGCGATCATCGCCAGCCCGATCCAGGCCGGCAGCCACCGGTCGAGGGTGGACAGTCGCCGCGCGGCGGCCTGTGTGGTCGGCGCCTTGCTCATCGGACCTCCTCCAGCGCCGCGGGGAGCGCGTCCGTGGGCGCGCCCTCGAGATCGTCGTGGCCTTCGATGTCGAGAAATGCGCTGAGGTACGACTGGGCGTCGATGGCGGCGGCGCAGCCGGAGCCGGCGGCGGTGATGGCCTGGCGGTAGGTGTGGTCGACGGCGTCGCCGCAGGCGAAGACGCCGGGCAGGTTGGTGCGGGTGGAGCGGCCCTCGACGAGGATGTAGCCCTCGTCGTCGAGGTCGATCTGGCCCTTGACGAGGTCGGTACGCGGGTCGTGCCCGATGGCGACGAACAGGCCGGTCGCGTCGAGCTCGCGCGTCTCGCCCGTGACGGTGTCGCGCAGGGTGACGCCGGTGACCTTGTTCTCGCCGCCGATCGCGGCGACCTCGCTGTTCCAGGCGAACTCGATCTTCGGGTTCGCCTGGGCGCGGTCGGCCATGATCTTGGAGGCGCGCAGGGAGTCTCGGCGGTGTACGACGGTGACCTTGGACGCGAAGCGGGTGAGGAAGGTGGCCTCCTCCATCGCGGAGTCGCCGCCGCCGACCACGGCGATGTGCTGGTCGCGGAAGAAGAAGCCGTCGCAGGTGGCGCACCAGGAGACGCCGCGTCCGGAGAGCTGCTTCTCCTCGGGCAGGCCGAGCTCGCGGTAGGCGGAGCCGGTGGCGAGGATGACGGCGCGGGCCTTGAAGGTCTCGCCGCCGCCGGTGACGATGGTCTTGAGGTCGCCGGTGAGCTCGACCTGTTCGGCGTCGTCCCACAGCACCGTGGCGCCGAAGCTCTCGGCCTGCTCACGCATGGCTTCCATGAGGTCGGGGCCCTGGATGCCGGTCGGGAAGCCGGGAAAGTTCTCCACCTCGGTGGTGTTCATCAGCGCGCCGCCCGCGGTCACGGAGCCGGCGATGACGACCGGCGCCAGACCCGCCCGCGCGGCATAGACGGCCGCCGTGTACCCGGCGGGACCCGACCCGACGATGACCAACTCTTCCACCTGCTGTATCGACATACCTCTATATTGAGACTTGTCGATACAGTTTGTCTACTCGCGCCAACCGGCGGGCGCGACCGATCGTCGCGCCTCGCTCAGCCGGGCCCCGTCGGCCGATGGCCTGGCCAGCGGTCTCACACCGGTAGCGAGGGCGGCAAGGGCGGCAAGGCCGGCGACGGCGGCCAGGAAGACGAAGGTCACGGGGTAGGAGGCGGTGGCTTCCTCGAGGGCTGCGGCAGCCCATGGAGCGAGTGCCATCGCGAGGGTCGTGGGGGCGTTGAGGATGCCGAACAGGGCACCGAACCCGGCGGTGCCCCACCGGTCGCTGATGGCGGTGGACTGCAGGAGCGTGTAGGCGCCGCGACCGAGGCCGAGGACGACCGCGACCGCGATCAACGCGACGGGCGGCCCTCCCAGCAGTCCCACGGCCGCGATCGCGAGGCCGACGGCGGCCAGGATGATGCTCGCGCGCGGTGCAGGCGTGGTGCGGGTCGCGATAGGACCATAGGCCAGACGCCCGAGCAGCTGCCCCGCGCCGGACAGCCCGAGCGCCCAGGCCGCGGCGGCGGCGCTCATGCCACGCCAGGTCAGCATCGGAACCAGATGGATCGTGGCGGCATACATCGCGAACGCTCCCAGCGAGGTGGCGACGGTCAGGCAGACGAACGCCCGGGACCGGGCGATGGGTCGCCACCCGCCTAGGGACCGGGGCTCGGCAGGCTCGCGCGGTGGCCAGGGGGCGCGCAGCCCGATCGCATGGGCCGGGACGGTGACGATCGCCAAGGCCGCGGCCATGACGAGGTAGGTCTGGCGCCAGCCAACGTGCTCGATCAGGGCCGTGGTCACCGGCGCGAAGATCGTGCTGGCCAGCCCACCGACCAAGGTCAGCACGAGCAGCGCCCGAGCTCGCCCGGCGCCGTACCAATGGGTGATCGCGGTGAACGCCGGCGCGTACAGCACCATCGACTGCGCCACCCCGGCCAGCACCCAAGCGGCAACGAACCACGCCAAGGTGGGGGCGAGCGCGACGCCGAGCATGGCGAGGGTCCCGAGCACCGATCCGGCAGTCATCACCGCACGGGGCCCGACCCGGTCGATGCGCCGGCCCACCACGAGCCCGAAAGCCGCCGCGGCGACCAGTGCCGCGGAGAACGCAGCCATGGTGCTGGCCTGAGTCCATCCCGTGTCGGCGGTGATGGCCGGCAGGGCGACCGGGAAGGTGTAGTAGAGCACGCCCCAACCCACGACCTGCGTCAGGCACAGCGTCACCAGCGGCCCGCGAGGTGGTTGTCCGGCCACAGTCGCGGTCGCGCTCACGAGCCGACCAAGGTGGGCGCGCTGCGGGCCTGCGCCGTCACCGCGGCCGCGACATGGGCGGCGTCGCGGTGCACCCCGCGCAGCGTGTTGGACGCGAACGAGCGCTGCAGCTCGAGGCCGACGTATCCCAGGCCGCGATGCGTGAGGGAGATCCCGCCACGATGGTGCGGTGCGCCCTGCTCGTCCACGGCGCCCAGGTCGCGCAGATACCCCACGGCGGGCCGATACCCGGTCGCCAGGACAAGCGCATCCAGGTGCTCCCGCGTCCCGTCGCTCCACACCACCTCGTCACCGTCCAGAGCAGCGAACATCGGTCGACGGCGCACCGAGCCGCTCTCGAGCGCGGCCCGGTAGGAGCCGGTGTCCAGCACCAACGGCCCGCGCACCAAGCGCCGCAGCACAGCCGGCGGCAGCCGGTCGAAGCCCAACGCGCCGAACCAGAAGTGCACGTCTCGGCCCAACGGCCGCTGTCCGAGGAACGCGACCGGAGCACGCGTGGCGAGGGTCAGATCACTCACCGCCGCCAGCTCGTGGGCGATCTGCACCCCGGAGTTCCCGCCACCCACCACGACCACCCGTCGCCCGGCGAACGGCTCCGGGTTGCGATAGTCGGCGGCGTGGACCACGTCGCCGGTGAAGGACTCCAGGCCGGGCAGCTTGGGGTACACGGGATTAGGGAACGAGCCTGTCGCTGCGATCACCCCATCGGCCTCGAGCTCGTCACCCGTCTCCGTGCGGATCGCGTACCCGGCCCCGGTCGCCGAGACCGTGTCCACACGGGTGCGGGTGCGGATCTCCACGCCGAGGTGGTCGGCGTACCGCGCCAGATGGTCGACCACCTCGTCCCGGTGCGGGTAGCGGTCAGGATCGCCGCCGAACACGAACCCGGGGAAGCCGCTGTACTTCGCCCGGGAAAACAGCCGCAGACTGTCGTAGTACGACGGCCACGAGCCCACCGGCCTGTCCTCAGCCTCCAGCACGAGCGGTTCCAAGCCGCGAACTTGCACAGCCCGCGCTGCCGCAAGACCAGACTGCCCGGCGCCGACGATGATCACCCGATGCGTTGAAGACGTAGTCACACGGGACAACCTATCGACATCTGTAAATATATCAATGGGACGGGTAGCGACGGCCCGGATCGTCGCTGCCTGCAGCCTCCTCGATCAAGCGGTGGCATCGCAGCCCGCCAGCGCGCGACTGGAGCCCGAGGGACAATTGAGCGGTGAAGGTTGAGCTCCTGGTCGTCGATTCCTGCCCCAACGAGGCACCCGCCCGCGCCGCACTACAACGCGCCCTGGATCACGCCGGGATCAACGCGCCGATCGCCACTGTGATGATCGGCGACGCGGACCAGGCCCAGGCGCGCGGCTTCGTCGGGTCGCCGTCGTTCTACATCGACGGCCGGGACCTCTTTCCTGCGCCCCAAGCGCACCCAGGGGTTGCCTGCCGCGTCTACCCCTCGCCCGCGGGAGGGTTGCGCGGCGTGCCTGCCGACCATGAGCTGACGGCAGCGCTCGAAGAGCACGCCGCGCACTGACGCCCCAACCGACCGTCACCCCAACGCTGCTCACGTTTCGGAACGGCCCCTCACAGCCGGAGAAGCAGGACTACCCCCCTGGTGACGCCGGATCGCTCGGATCGTCAGCGGAGCGCCAACGGCCGCGGGCAGGAACCAGAACGACCAGTCCGGCAACCGTTCCCACACCGGCAGATGTGGCCCGTTGTCGACGTAGAACGCCGTCAGCATCGCGACGTACGCCAGGCTCATCCACGCGATATGCGCGCCGTCGCTCCCACCACGGCGCCGGTTGCGCCACCCGAGCGCTGCGGCCGATAGCGCGCTCGCACCAAGCGCCGCCAGATGCGCAGTCGCGGGCCAACGGATCACCGTCATGACGGCCATCGTGGCAAACAACGCGACGATTCCGACGAGGAAGACGCGTCCTGCACCCATGTGCCAGGCGCCACCCTTGCGAGTCAGCATCGCGACCAGGCCCGCGAGAACCGCCGTGACCCCGGCCGCGATGTGCACAAGGAGGGCGAACGCGAACACCGGCCCCGCGTCCGGCACAGGAAGACCGGGAATGTCGACCACGATTGCCTCCGAAGGCTCCGCTGCCGCCCCGGCTCCAGAGTCTCACCGATCAGCTCCGCTGGTCCCAGCGTTGGCGAACTCCAACAAGCGCGCCCACCCAGTCAAAACTGACCGTTTCTGACGCGGCCGGACCGCGCGCTCGACGCGCCGACGACACGCCGCTCAAAAACCCCGTTCAAAACCCCCGCCGGTTCAGAACCTCCGGCGGGGGTTTTCGCTACGGTCGTGGCATGGCGATCACCTTCGGCTACGCGCGGGTCTCGACGTCGACGCAGAACCTCGACGGACAGCGCGACGCGCTCCTCGCGGCCGGCGTCGACGCGCGGCATCTGCGGGTCGAAACCGCGTCCGGCCGCCACGACGACCGACCGGTCCTTGCAGCGCTCATGGCCGAGCTCGACGAGGACGACTCCGTCGTCGTGACGAAGCTCGACCGCCTCGGGCGAAGCGTGTCCCACCTCGTGCGCGTCGTCGACGAGCTGGAGCGCCGCGGAGTCGCCCTGCGGTCGCTGTCCGAGCAGATCGACACCAGCACGTCGGCCGGCCGGTTCATGGTGCACATGCTCGCCGCGCTCGCCCAGATGGAGGCCGACCTCATCCGGGAACGCACCCTCGACGGCCTGGCGGCCGCGCGCTCGCGCGGACGGGTCGGCGGGCGCCCGACCGTGATGTCGCCGGAACGACTCGCCACGGCGCGAGCATCCGTCGCCGGCGGACAGTCTGTGGCCGCCGTCGCGCGGGCGCTCGGAGTGTCGGTATCCACGGTCCGCCGACACCTCGCCGGCCATGCGTGATGTTCAAGGCATCGCCGCCGAACCGCTGCGCGAGGCTCGGTCGGCCCAGGAACTCGCACCTCACGAGCACGCACCCCTACCAGTTTGCAGGAGGTGTGCAGCAGGGCCGTTCTGCCGGCCGTCCCGAGGTCGGAACGTGCTCTAGGAGCCGGAGGCTCCGCGCGCCTCGAGCGGGATCAACGGCGTCCTGCCGCGAGCCGCGATCTCCTGGACCGCCCACGTGTTGCCGTCCGGGTCGGTGAACCCGAAGAACGTGCCGCCGTCACCGGGTGCGACCTGCCGCACCTCCGACGCGTCGACGCCCCTCGCCACGAGCTCGGCCCTGGCGGCCGCCGCGTCGGCGACGACCAGCTGCAGCCCGTGCATCGACCCCGGCGCCATCTCCCGCTGGGCCGGCAGGTCGCCCACCACGACCGAGCATCCCGAGCCCTCGGGCGTCAGCTGCACGACGTGCATGTGCTCGGTGCGGGTGTCGTGGTCGAGATGGAACCCGACCTGGTCGCGGTAGAAAGCGACCGCGCGGTCGATGTCGCTCACCGGGAGGATGACGACCTCCAGAGTCATGTCCATGGCGAAACCCTTCGTCGTGGTCGGTGTCGTCCTGTCGACCCCGCCAGGGCGAAGGAGTCATCGCTCCCCCCGGTCGGCGCGTGCCCGCCGGGCCGGCTCAGGTCGACTGGATCTGGATGAGGTTGCCGCAGGTGTCGTCGAAGACCGCCGTGGTGACCGGGCCCGCATCCAGGGGCTCCTGGGTGAACTCCACGCCGAACAGGCGCAGCCGGTCGTACTCGGCGTGCACGTCGTCGACGGCGAAGGACGCGGCCGGGATGCCGTCGGCCACCAGGGCCTCCTTGTACGGGCCGACCGCCGGGTGGCTGGACGGTTCCAGCAGCAGCTCGACGCCGTCCGGCTCCTCCGGCGAGACGACGGTGAGCCACCGGTCCGTCCCGACCGGCACGTCGTGCTTCGTGGTGAAGCCCAGCACGTCCGTGTAGAAGTGCAGGGCCTGCTCCTGGTCGTCGACGAAGACGCTCGTCAGGTGGATTCTCATGCGGTGTCCTCCCGGTGGGGTCGGGTCCAGCGCTCGGCGAGGTGCTCGAGCGGCGCGGCGTCCAGGTCGTGGAACTTGTAGCGGCCCTCGCGCCGGCTCACGACGAGCCCGGCCGCCTCGAGCACGGCGAGGTGCTGCGACACGGCCTGACGCGAGATGGCGAGCCCGTGCTTCTGGCTCAGGCGCGTGCAGATCTCGAACAGTGTCTGCCCGGACCGCTCGGCGAGCTCGTCGAGGATGGTCCGGCGCGTGGCGTCGGCCAACGCCTTGAAGAGTTCGTCCGCCATGCCGACGACGATAGGTAAGCGGACACTTGCATGTCAAGGGATCGCCGCCGCTCCCCCGCCCTGCCCACGCCGACAACGGTATGAAACTTCCTTCATCAGTTGGATCCACATGGGGAAACTCTTGACGTCGACCCGCCCGGCTCCTAACGTCCAGCACAGGCGCACCTGGACAACGACGTCCAGCGGTCACCACCGTCGCGCCGTCCGACACAGGAGGATCTCGTGAAGGATCCAGGAAACCGGCGCCTCGTGCGCTCGACGGCGATGGTGGCGGGCGCCGGCCTGCTGCTCGCGGCCGTCACGCCCGCGCAGGCCAGCACCCACGACGCGTCGAGCGGCGACGCCGCGGACATCCCCGCGATGGTCGACGCCATGACGCTGGACGAGAAGATCGGCCAGATGACGTGGACGCACGTCTACGGCTCGTCCGCCGACGACACGTCCATGTCCGCCAGCAACCAGGCACGCTACGGCGTGGACACGCCCGCCGAGGTGGTCGAGAAGTACGACCTCGGCGGCGTGCTCTACTTCGCCTGGTCGGGCAACACCGCCGACCCGCAGCAGGTCAACGGGCTGTCGAACGGGTTGCAGGAGGCGGCCCTCGGCGACGACGGGCCGGGCATCCCTCTGGCCGTGACGATCGACCAGGAGGGCGGCCTCGTCGCACGCATCGGGCCGCCGGCCACCCAGCTGCCCGGCAACATGGCCCTCGGCGCCACGTTCGACCCGAAGCTCGCGTTCAAGCAGGGCAAGATCCTGGGCTCCGAGCTGGACGCCATGGGCGTGAACGTCGACTTCGCGCCCGTGCTCGACGTCAACACCAACCCGGAGAACCCGGTCATCGGCATCCGGTCGATGGGTGCGGACCCGGCCGCGGTCAGCGCGCTCGGCGTCGCTCAGATCGCCGGCATCCAGAAGCACATCGGCGCGACGGCGAAGCACTTCCCGGGTCACGGCGACACCGAGACCGACTCCCACTACGGGCTGCCGGTCGTCACCTACGACCGGGAGACGCTCGACGACCACCTCGCGCCGTTCCGGGCCGCGATCGCCGCCGACGTCGACATGATCATGACGGCGCACATCATCGTCGAGGCGATCGACCCCGACCTGCCCGGCACCCTCTCCCCCGCCGTCCTCACCGGGCTGCTGCGCGAGGAGATGGGCTACGACGGGATCATCACCACCGACGCCCTCGACATGGCCGCGATGACCGACAACTGGTCGCAGGCGGAGATGTCGGTCATGGCGATCCAGGCCGGCTCCGACATCCTGCTCAACTCCCCCGACGTCGACGCCTCCATCGCCGGCGTCAAGCAGGCGGTGGCCGACGGGGCGATCACCGAGGAGCGGCTGGACGAGTCGGTCACCCGCATCCTCGAGTGGAAGGCCGAGCGCGGCGTCCTCGACGACCCGTTCGCCGACCCCGCCGAGGTCGACGCCGTCGTCGGGAACGACGAGCACCTGGAGCAGGCGGCGAAGATCGCGGACCGCTCGATCACGCTGCTGCGCAACGAGCAGCGGACCCTCCCGCTGGACGCCGACGACGACACCGTCCTCATGGTCGGCGCCGGCGCCGCATGGCCGGAACGGCTCGGCCCGATGCTCGCCGACCGTGGGTTCGACGTGAGCGAGGACTACGAGAACGGCAGCTCGCCGTCCGCGGCCTACCGCGCCCGCGCCGTGGCCGCCGCGGCCGACGCCGACGCGGTCGTCTTCGCGTCGTACAACGCCAGCGGCAACACGGCGCAGCAGCAGATGGTCGAAGCGCTGGCCGCGACCGGCAAGCCCGTGATCGTGGTCGCGGCTCGCAACCCGTACGACGTCAACGTGTTCGACGACGCCGACGCGGTGCTGAACAGCTACGGGTACAACGTCGTCAACTACGCCGCAGTGGTGCGGGCGCTGGCGGGCGACATGAACCTGCGGGGCACGCTCCCGGTCGCGGTGCCCACGGCGGACGGCAGCGGTGAGCTGCTGCCGCTCGGGTACGGGCTGCGCTACGGCGGCCCGGGCCACGGCCGGGGCTGACGGGCCGCGGACGGTCACAGTGTCGGCGGGCGCAGCGAGCGCCGCGCCCGCCGACTCCCTCTCGCACGACCTCGTGGAAGGCAGCTGACATGAATCGACGCAACTGGAAGAGCGTGGCCGTGGGGGCCGCGCTCGCGGTGGGGGTCACCGCCCCGCTCGCGGTGGGTGAGCCGGCAGACCGCGGATGGCCCTCGAAGGGACGCGGGCAGCTCGAGCTCGGGGTTGAGCGGCTCCTGGACGACCCGGGGTTGCTGGAGGGGCAGCGGGTGGGTCTCGTCACCAACCCCACGGGCGTGACGCAGGACCTGACGTCCACCATCGACGCGCTCGTGGCGGGTGAGGAGGCGGGCGGCTACGACGTGACGGCCCTCTACGGTCCGGAGCACGGGGTGCGTGGCGGCGTGCCGGCGGGCGCCTACGTGGAGAGCTACGTCGACGAGCGCACCGGCCTGCCGGTGTACTCGCTGTACGGGCCGACGCGGAAGCCGTCGCCGGAGATGCTGGAGGACGTGGACGTGCTCGTCTTCGACATCCAGGACATCGGCGCCCGCTTCTACACGTACATCTGGACGATGTACTACGCGATGGAGGCCGCGGCGGAGAACGGCAAGGAGTTCGTCGTCCTCGACCGGCCGAACCCGCTGGGCGACGAGGCGGACGGCCCGATCCTCGACTACCCCGAGCTGAGCTCGTTCGTCGGGCTGCGGGAGATCCCGCTGGAGCACGGCCTGACCGTCGGGGAGCTCGCGCAGTACTTCAACGGTGAGCTGCTGGAGACGCCGGCGGACCTCGAGGTCGTGCGGATGTCCGGCTACCGCTCGGGTGACATCCGCACCGACTGGGACATGCCCTGGGTGCTGCCCTCGCCGAACATCCCCACCCGGGAGACGGCGCTGGTGTACCCGGGGACGGGTCTCATCGAGTCGATCAACGTGTCGGAGGGCCGCGGGACCACGAAGCCCTTCCTGTGGTTCGGGGCGCCGTACATCGACGAGACGGAGTCGTACGCGCTCGCGCAGGACCTCAACGCGCGCGGGCTGGATGGCGTGACCTTCCGTCCGGCGTCGGCGACCCCGTCGGCCAGCAAGCACGCCGGGAAGTTCTCCGGCGGTCTGGAGATCCACATCACCGACGCCGAGGAGTACGAGTCGCTGCGGGTGGGCCTGCACGTCCTGGACGCCTTGTTCACGCAGATCGACGAGGTGGACTGGCGGGAAGGGACGGCCTGCCGCACCGCGCAGGACGAGTGCTGGATCGACCTGCTGAGCGGGTCGAAGGACGTCCGCGCCCAGCTCGAGGCCGGTGTCGACCCCGACACGATCGTCGCGGGTTGGGAGGACGGGCTCGAGGAGTTCGAGGAGGGTGCGGAGCCGTACCGGCTCTACCGCCGCTGATCGTCACGGCAGGGCACGGGCCACGTGATGGTGACGACCTGGCGCGGCCGGGTCGTCACCATCGCGTGGCCAGCGACGTGACGACGTCGGCGGCCGGCACGGCCTCGGCCGCACGGAAGCCGGTGCCGGCCCACAGGTGGAGGCGGTCCGCGTCGCCGGCGGCGCCCGCGCGACGGCGCAGCTCGCGCGTGAGGTGGTGCACCTGCGGGTAGCCGGCGGGTGCGAGGGCGTCGTGCCGCGCGGCGAAGTCGTTGCGCAGGGCCCTGGCCGGCCGGCCGGTGAACGCGCGCGTCACGACCGTACCGGTGAACCGCGGGGACGCCAGCGCGTCACGGTGCGTCGCGGACGCCCCGGACTCGTCGGTGCGCAGCAGGAGCGTCCCGACGGCGACGGCCTGCGCCCCTGCCGTCCGCAGGCGTGCGACGGACGCCGGCCCGTCGACCCCGCCGGCCGCGACGAGCGGCAGACGGGTGGTGGCCGCCACGGCCGCCACGACGTCCGCCGTGTCGGCGTCGACGACGCTCCGCGCCGGGTCCCAGGTGCCGCTGTGGCCGCCTGCGGCCGGGCCCTGGACGACGAGCCCGTCGGCGCCGACCGCCTCCGCGGCCCGGGCCTCGTCCGGCGTCGTGACGGTCACGAGGACCACGGAGCCGGCCGCGCGGAGAGCGTCGACGTCGCGGGCCGGCGGCGGGCCGAACGTGAACGAGACCACGGGCACCGGCCGCTCGAGCAGGAGCGCCACCTTCGCCGCGAACCCGTCGTCGTCGTACGCGGCCAGCGCGTCCGGGGCGCCGGCGAGCTCGACCCCGTGCGTGGCGGCGTCGGGCGCGATCCGCGCCGCGTAGGCCGCGAGCGCCGCGGGGTCGGCGTCGTCGGGGCCGGGGACGAAGAGGTTGACGCCGAAGGGGCGGTCCCAGCGGGTGGCGGCGGCGACCTGGTCGGCGAGGGCGTCGGTGGTCTGGTAGCCGCCGGCCAGGAAGGCGAGGCCGCCGGCGTGGGTGACGGCGGAGGCGAGAGCGAGGGTGGTGGTCCCGCCGGCCATGGGGGCGGCGACGATCGGCAGAGGTGTGTCGAGGAGGGGGCGGCGGGTGGTCACTCCCCCACCCTAGGATCCGGGGCATGACGGGACCTGGCGGGGACACTGGAGAGGACACCGACCGGCTGGGCCGGGGTGTGCTGGTGGCGTTCGTGCGTGAGCACGGGGACGGCGTGCTGTCGACGGTGGGGCCGGACGGTGGGCCGCAGGCGGCGTACCTGGCGTTGGCGGTCACGGACGACGGCGTGCTGGTGCTGGACGCGCGTGCGTCGTCGCGGAAGGTGGCGAACCTGGTCGGTGAGTCGCGGGTGGCGGTGGTCGTCGGGGGTCGTGACGGGCGCACGCTGCAGTGCGAGGGCGTCGCGGACGTGCCGGAGGGTGCGGAGCGGGAGCGGTGTGCTGCGGCGTACCGGTCGGCGTTCCCGCAGTTCGCGGGGTCGTTGCGGGACCCGGGGGTCGTGGTGGTGCGGGTGCGGCTGTCGTGGGCGCGGTTCGGGGACTACCGGTCCGCTCCCCCGCTGGTGCGGGAGGCGGCGGGGGCCGAGCTGTCCTGAGGGCCGCCTCGGCCGGGTGCGCAGGTCGTCGTGCAGGTCGTCGTGCAGGGGGCCCTCATGCGGGGATGGCATCCTGTGCCCGCCGACGACCGAGCGAGAGGACAGGATGACCCGCCGTACCCGCACCCCTGCGTCCGCGGCCCCCGCCGAGGGTGTTGCCCTGCTCGTTCCTCCTGCCCCGGTGAGCGGGGCGGTAGCGGGCGTGCGGCCGAGCGGGGCGGGTGCCGGTCGTGCGCGGCTCGTCCTGGTCGGCGGGGTGCCGGGTGCGGGCAAGAGCACCGCCCTGGCCCGGATGTCGGCGGCGGTGCCGGGGGTGCGGGTGCTGGACTCGGAGGCGGCTCGGCGCCGGCTGCGGGGCTGGTTCCCGCAGGTGCCGTACCCGGTGCTGCGGCCCCTGGTGCACACGTGGCACGGCGTGCAGGTGCTGCGTGCGGTGGCCGCCGGCCCGGGCGGGGTGCGGGAGGCGTCCGGCGGGTGGGTCCTGCTGGTGCACGACCCGGGCACGCGCCGGCTGCGCCGCGGGGCTCTGGCGCTCCTGGCGCGGGTGCGGGGCTGGTCGCCGGTGCTCGTGATGCTGGACGTGGGTCTCGACGAGGCGCGGCGGGGGCAGCACGAGCGGGGTCGCGTGGTGCGGGGCGGCGCGTTCGGGCGGCACTGGCGCCGCTGGGAGGCGCAGCGCGCGCGGCTGGTGCGGGCGTCGACGACGCGGCGCCCGGCGGGCGGCTGGGACGCCGTCCACGTGGTCGACCGCCGGTCGGCGTCGACGGTGCTGGAGGCACTTGCCCGCCAGGCGCGGTGAGTCAGCGCCAGCCGAGCTCGGGTGCGACGTGCCGGACGACGTTCTCCAGGACGTGGGCGTTGTACTCGACGCCGAGCTGGTTCGGCACGGTGAGCAGCAGGGTGTCGGCGGCGGCCACGGCCTCGTCCCGGGCGAGGTCCGCCACGACCTGCTCGAGCTCTCCGGCGTAGGTCTTGCCGAACCGGGCGCGCCCGCCCTCGAGGATCCCCACCTGGTCGGTGCTGCCCGCCTCGGCGCCGAAGTAGGCGCGGTCGCGGTCGTCGGTGATCGGGAAGACGCTGCGCGACACGGACACGCGAGGTTCCCGCCGGTGCCCCGCGGCCGCCCACGCGTCGCGGAAGAGCTGGATCTGCTCGGCCTGCAGCTGGTGGAACGGCACCCCCGTGTCCTCGGTGAGGAGGGTGGAGCTCATGAGGTTCATCCCCTGCGCGGCCGCCCACTGCGCGGTGGCGCGGGAGCCGGCGCCCCACCACACGCGTTCGCGCAGACCGGGCGAGTGCGGTTCCAGGCGCAGCAGCCCCGGCGGGTTGGGGAACATGGGCCGGGGGTTCGGTTCGGCGAAGCCCTCGCCGTCGAGCAGCTCGAGGAAACGTGCGGTGTGCCGGCGCGCCATGTCGGCGTCCGACTCCTCGGCCGCGGGCAGGTGCCCGAAGTGGCGGTACCCGTCGATCACCTGTTCCGGGGACCCGCGGGAGATGCCGAGCTGCAGGCGCCCGCCCGCGATGAGGTCCGCCGCTCCGGCGTCCTCGGCCATGTACGGCGGGTTCTCGTAGCGCATGTCGATGACGGCCGTCCCCGCCTCGATCCGGTGGGTACGCGCGCCCACGGCCGCCAGGAGGGGGAACGGGGACGCGAGCTGGCGGGCGAAGTGGTGCACCCGGAAGTAGGCACCGTCGGCGCCGAGCTCCTCGGCGGCGACCGCCAGCTCGATCGACTGCGCCAGCGCGTCCGCGGCGGACCGGGTCGCCGACTGCGGGTGCGGCGTCCAGTGGCCGAACGACAGGAATCCGATGCGCTTCATGCTGCGCCCACCTCCTCGCGGTCGATCCTGCCCTGTCGCGCGCGTCCTCGCGGCACGAGGGACCGCAGATGGTGGTGCCTGCCGCGCTCCGGGCCCTCTACGGTGACCTCATGATCCTCGTCCACGACGCCGTTGGCGCCGCCGAGTCCCCTGCCGTCGTCCTCCTGCACGCCGGCGTCGCCGACCGGCGCATGTGGGACGCCGTCGTGCCGTCGCTGCAGCACAGGTTCCGGGTCGTGCGTCCCGACCTGCGCGGGTACGGCGAGTCCCCCCTGTCCCTCGACGACGCGGACGGCGGCGGGTACACGAACGCGGGCGACGTCGCCGCGCTGCTGGACGAGCTCGGCATCGAGGACGCGGCCGTCGTGGGCGCGTCGTTCGGCGGACAGGTGGCCCTCGAGCTCGCGACGGCGCACCCCGCACGGGTGCGCGAGCTGGTGCTGCTGTGCCCCGCGGCCCCGGGCGTCCCGGACACCGCGGCGTCGGACGCCTTCGACGCCGCGGAGCACCGGCTGCTGAGCGACGGCGACGTCGAGGGGGCCGTGCGGCTCAACGTCGACACGTGGCTCGGCCCGGACGCCGACGAGGACACGCGGACGGCGCTCGCGGCCATGCAGCGTCGGGCGTTCGAGGTGCAGCTCGCCGCCGACGCGGCCGCGAGCGCCGCGGGCGAGCCGGAGCCCGGGCCGCGCGAGGTCGAGATCGACCTGCCGGGGGTGAAGGTGCCCACGTACGTGGTGTCGGGGGCCCACGACATGGACCTGCTGCGCGCGTGCGCCGCGCACGTGGCCGCGCAGGTCCCGGGCGCGGAGCACACGGTCCTGGGGTGGGCGGGGCACCTGCCGGTGCTGGAGCGCCCGGACGCGGTGCGCGCGCTCCTGCTCGACGTCCTGCGCGACGACCCGACCGTGCACGCCCCCTGAGGCTCCGTGGCAGGGTCCGCGCCCCCTGCCGGAGGCGTCCGCCCCTCGCCGGTGTCACACCGGTGAAACACCGGCGGGCGAGGATGCCGCCGTGATCATCGCCCCCGAACCACCGGACCGTGCCGACGTGCGGGAGCTGTTGGACGAGCACCTCGCGGAGATGCGGGCGACGTCCCCGCCCGGGTCGGTGCACGCACTGGACCACGGAGCGCTGCTGGCGCCGTCGATCACCTTTCTGACCGCTCGGGACGGCGCCGGTGCGCTGCTGGGCTGCGGCGCGCTCGCCGAGCTCTCGACCGGCCGGGGTGCTGCACGCGGGCGGGGGCACGGCGAGCTGAAGTCGATGCGGACGTCGCGGGGCGCTCGCGGCCGCGGCGTGGGCGGTGGCGTCCTCGCGGCACTCGTCGACCTCGCGGCGCAGCGGCGGTACGCGCGGGTGAGCCTCGAGACGGGGGCGCAGGAGCACTTCGCCCCTGCCCGGCGGTTGTACGCGCGGCACGGGTTCGTCGAGTGCGGGCCGTTCGCCGGGTACGGGCCCGACGCGCACAGCGTCTTCATGACGCTCGCGCTCCCGGGGCGCGACCCGGTGTGAGACCCGGTGTGAGACCGGACCAGGGCACGCGACCGGGCGCACGACACCGCGCACGACACCGCACGGAGCACGGTGTGGGAGCCCGCGCCTAGCATCCCTGGCATGACGACCCCGCGGCCTGCTGCTCCCTCCCCGACCGACGCGCTGCCGGGCGGCCTCGGCCGGCGGTTCTCCTGGCGGGGTCGCCAGATCGCGTGGACGGCGTTCGGCGACGGCCCGCCGCTGGTGTTCTGCCATGGCACCCCGTGGTCGTCGTGGCTGTGGGCCCCGTACGCGCGCGCCCTGTCGGCGCAGTTCACGGTGCACCTGTGGGACATGCCGGGGTACGGCGCGTCGTCGATGCTCCCGGAGCACGACGTCGACCTGGGGGTGCAGGGCGAGGCCTTCGCCGCGCTGCTGGCGCACTGGGGCGACGGCTGGGGCGAGGCGCCGCACGTCGTCGCGCACGACTACGGGGGCGCGGTGTCGTTGCGGGCCGCCCTCCTGCACGACGCCCGGTACGCGTCGCTGTGCCTGGTCGACGTGGTGGCGCTGCGGCCCTGGGGCTCCCCCTTCTTCCGGCTGGTGCGCGACCACGCACCGGTGTTCGGCCGGCTGCCGCCGGCCGTGCACCGCGGGGCGCTGGAGGCGTACGTCGGCACGGCCAGCCACCGGGGGCTGCGTGACGACGAGCTCGAGGCGCTGGTCGTCCCGTGGCTCGGCGACGCCGGGCAGGCGGCCTTCTACCGGCAGATCGCGCAGGCCGACGAGCGGTACACCGCCGAGCTGGAGCCGCTGCTGGGTGACCTCGACGTCCCCACCCGCGTCCTGTGGGGCGAGCAGGACACCTGGATCCCCGCGGACCGCGCCGGCCGGCTGTCCGCGGCCCTCGGGCACGCCGAGGCGCGACTGATCCCGGACGCGGGGCACCTGATCCAGCTGGACGCCCCGGTCGCGCTCGCCACCGAGCTGCGTGGCTGGCTCGCCGAGGTCGGCGCCGGCCGCCGTTGAGCACCGGCCGCGCGCGGGTCAGCGAGCGTCGGGGGCGTCCCGTCGGGACCGCGCGACGGCCCGGCGCATCATCGAGCGCAGCACGGGCCCGTGCAGCGCGCCCACCGGCAGCCAGTACAGCCGCCCGCGCCAGCCGTGCAGGCGGACCACGGTGGTGACCTGCAGCATCCCGTCGTCGACCGCGACCCCGACCCAGAACTCCAGGTGCCGGTCGTGCTCGTGGGACAGCACCTCCCGCTCGTCCTCGGCCGCCACGGCGAACACGTCGGCCGCACTGCGGCGGGTGTTCGCCCCGACGACCCACGCCGTCGCCTGCCGCACCGCCATGAGGGCGACCACGGGCGGTGGCGCCGAGCGGAAGTCGAAGATCTGGTGCAGCCACCAGCGCGGCGACGCCGGGAGGCGGGAGCCGGTGGCGAGGACCGGGAGCCGGACGATCTGGACGTCGATGACGTCGGCGTCCGGGCACGCCTCGACGGCGAGCGACCTCGGCATCGACGGCACGGCTCAGTACCAGCCCGCGCGGGCGTGCTGGAAGATGAGGTTGGTCTCGGTGAGCGCCACGTCCGGGTCGGTGGACAGGTGCTCGATGACGAAGTCGTTGAGGGCGTCGCTGTCCGCGGCGGCGACGTGCACGAAGAAGTCGTGGGCCCCGCCGAGCAGGAACACGTTGAGCACGCCGGGCAGCTCGGCCAGGCGCTGCAGGTAGGCGCTCAGGCGGGTACGCGCCGTGCCACGCATCTGCACGGCGATCATGGCCTGCAGCGGGTGCCCGGCCCGCGCGGGGTCGACGTCGGCATGGAAGCCCCGGATCACGCCCCGCTCGCGCAGGCGTTGCACCCGGGTCAGGCAGGTGGACGGCGCGATGCCCGCCTTGGCCGCGAGCGCGTTGTTCGGGATGCGGGCGTCCTCCGCGAGCGCCGTCAGGAGCCGCTGGTCGACGTCGTCGAGGCGCTCGGACGTGCCAGCGCGTCGGTCCAGGCCCCAGGACCGGTCGTGGCGAAGATCCTTCGGTCGCGGCTGGCCGGGAACGGGGTTAGCAGAGCCTCGGGTCGGCATCCGGTCAATCTATCGAATGATGTGCGGAATTGTGGTGCCGCATCGAATCGCGCCGTCAGACTGGGGTGTGAGCGGGGTCACCATCTCCCGCGCGACGATCCCGGCCGGGCCACGAGCCGCGGCCCCCGAGCCCACGAAGGCGGACCTCATGCGCGTCGGCGTCCCGAAGGAAGTCAAGAACCACGAGTACCGGGTGGCGATCACCCCGGCCGGGGTGCACGAGCTCTCGGCGCACGGCCACGAGGTGCTGGTGCAGGCCGGCGCGGGGGCCGGTTCGTCGGTGGGCGACGACGAGTTCCGCGCGGCGGGCGCCGTGGTCGTGGCGGACGCCGACGAGGTGTGGGCGGCGGAGACCGTGCTCAAGGTCAAGGAGCCGGTCGCCTCGGAGTACGGGCGGATGCGTCCCGGGCAGGTGCTCTTCGCCTACCTGCACCTCGCGGCCGACAAGGCCCTCACCGAGGAGCTGTTGGCCCGCGAGGTGACCGCGATCGCGTACGAGACCGTGCAGACCGCCGACGGGCGACTGCCGCTGCTCGCCCCCATGTCCGAGGTCGCCGGGCGTCTCGCCCCGCAGGTGGGTGCCGCGACGCTGCTGCGCGCCGCCGGCGGGCGCGGCGTGCTGCTCGCCGGGGTGCCCGGCGTGCAGGCGGGGCACGTGGTGGTCATCGGTGCCGGGGTCGCCGGGATGAACGCCGCCCGCATCGCGGTCGGGCTCGGGGCGCGCGTCACCGTGCTGGACACCAGCGCCGACGCGCTCAAGGCCGCGGACCGCGAGCTCGGCGGCCGGGTGCAGACGCTCGCGTCGAACCGGCTCAACGTCACCGAGTCCGTCCTGGACGCCGACCTGGTGGTCGGCGCGGTGCTGGTGCCGGGGTCCCGGGCGCCCGTGCTGGTGCCGGACGAGCTCGTCGCCCGGATGAAGCCCGGCGCCGTCCTGGTGGACGTCGCGGTCGACCAGGGCGGCTGCTTCGAGGACACCCACGCCACCACGCACGCCGAGCCGACCTACCCCGTCCACGACACCGTCTTCTACTGCGTGGCGAACATGCCCGGCGCCGTTCCCCGCACGTCCACGTACGCGCTGACGAACGTCACGCTGCCCTACGCGGTGGCGCTCGCCGACGGGGGGTGGCAGGAGGCGCTGCGCCGCGACCCCGTCCTGGCGCGCGGCCTGAACACGCACGCGGGACGGGTGACGAACCCCGGCGTCGCCGAGGCGCACAGCCTGGACCCGCTCGACCTCGCCGAGGTCGTCTGACCCCACCCGCCTCGTATGCCCGTGCGGCCTCGTGCGTCAGGGCCGGCGGCGTGGCGGCACGGGCACCCGGTCGAGGTCGGCCGCCACCGTCAGGGTGCCGTCGAAGACCTCCCGCGCCTCGCGCTCGAACGCCTCCGGCAGCTCCTCGGGCACCCGGTAGCGCTGCGAGAAGTGGGTCAGCACCAGGTGGCGCACGCCGGCGCTCGCGGCGACCAGGGCCGCCTGCCGGCAGGTCAGGTGCCCCCACCGCTCGGCGAGGTCGGCGTCGCGGTGCAGGAACGTCGACTCGACGACGAGCAGGTCCACGCCGTCGGCGAGGGCGTGCACGGACTCGCACAGGCCGGTGTCCATGACGAACGCGACCGACTGACCCCGCCGGGGCACGCTCACGTCGGTGAGCCGGACGGTGCGCCCGTCGTCGAGCGCCAGCACCCCGTCGCGGCGCAGGCGGCCCACGGCCGGCCCGTGCGGCACCCCGGCGGCCCGCAGCGCCGCCGGGTCGAGCGAGACGCCGTCCGGCTCGTCGAGCCGGTAGCCGATCGTGTCGATGCGGTGCGCCAGCGGCCGGGTGCTGAGCACCGGCGCCCCCGGCTCGTCGCCCCGCTCGCCGGGCACCCGCGGCAGCACGACGGCGCCCGGCGCGACGGCCGGGACGGGCTGGAGCACGACCCGCTCGTGGTGGTCGTAGGCGCTGGCGTCCAGCAGGTGGCGCACCCACGGCTCCCCGGACGCGGGGAACGACACCGGCACGGTGTGGCGCACCTGGTCGCCGGACAGGCGCTGGGCGACGCCCGCCAGCCCGAGCGAGTGGTCGCCGTGCAGGTGGGTGATCGCGATCCGCGTCAGGTCCGTCGCGGAGACTCCCGCGCGCGTCATCTGCCGTTGGGTGCCCTCGCCGGGGTCGAACAGGATCGCCGCGTCGTCGAAGAACAGCACGTACCCGTTGTGGTTGCGGTCGCGGGTGGGCAGCATGCTCGCGGTGCCGAGCACGACGAGCTCACGCCGGGACACGGCGCCCGCCGCGCGACGTCAGGAGGCCAGCGCGCGACCGACGGCCCGCACCAGCCCCGTGGTGTCGAGCGCGCCGTGCCGGTAGCGGGCCGCGGCCGCGGCGACCGCCTCGGCGACGCCCGGACGCACGCCGCCCCGCCCGCGCGACCACAGGGCACGGTCGAAGACCGCGGTGCGACGCACGGGCCCGCGGCGCAGGCGCCCCGTGAGCCGCGCCGTCGGCGCGGGGGCCTGGCTCGACGTCACCCGCCCGGCGAGGACCGAGGGCCGGTAGCGGGCACCCGGGTCCCACCGCAGGTCACCGCGCTGTGTGGGGTGGGCACGACCGTCGTGGGACATGCCCACATCGTGGCCCCGGCCCGCGAGCGCCGCAAGGGGGCCGGCGACGCTCCCGGGCGTCGCGCGCCGCGGCGCTCAGGCGTCGGGGTAGCCCTGCGGGTTGGCGGACTGCCAGCGCCACGTGTCGGCGCACATGTCGTCGATGGTGCGGGTGGCGCGCCAGCCCAGCTCGGTGTTGGCCCGGGCCGGGTCGGCCCAGAAGGCGGGCAGGTCGCCGGCGCGGCGCGGGCCGACCTCGTACGGCAGCTCGCGGCCCACGGCCCGCTCGAACGCGTGCAGCATCTGCAGCACGGACGTCCCCGTGCCGGTGCCGAGGTTGAACGCGCGCACCGGCTGCGTCATGGCGTCCAGGTGCTCCAGCGCCGCGACGTGGCCCGCGGCGAGGTCCTCGACGTGCAGGTAGTCGCGCTCGCAGGTGCCGTCCGCCGTCGGGTAGTCGTCTCCGAACACGGTCAGCTTCTCGCGGCGGCCGACGGCCACCTGCGCGATGAACGGCATGAGGTTGTTCGGGATGCCCTGCGGGTCCTCCCCGATCCGGCCCGAGGCGTGCGCGCCCACCGGGTTGAAGTAGCGCAGCAGCGCGACCTTCCAGCCCTCGCTGATGTGTGCGACGTCGGACAGCACGCGCTCCACCATGACCTTGGTCTGCCCGTACGGGGACGACGAGGACAGGTGCTCGTAGTCTTCCTGGTACGGCACGGGGGCGTTCTCGCCGTAGACCGTGGCGGACGAGGAGAACACGAACTTCGTCACGCCGTGCCGGTTCATCGCGTCCACCAGCGCGAAGGTGGAGTCCAGGTTGTTGCGGTAGTACTCCAGCGGCTTGGAGACCGACTCCCCCACCGCCTTGAACCCGGCGAAGTGGATCACCGCGTCGAGCTGCTCGTGCGCGAACAGCCGCTCGGTCTTGTCGGCGTCGGTCAGGTCGAACGCGTGCACCGGGACATGGGTGCCCGACAACGACTCCAGGCGCCCGATCACGGCGGGCTTGCTGTTGGAGAAGTCGTCGACCACGACGACGTCGTGACCGGCGGCGAGCAGGGCGAGGACGGTGTGCGAGCCGATGTAGCCGGCCCCACCGGAGACGAGAACGCGCATGGGCCCCAGCCTAGAGGTGCCGCCGCTGACGCTTGCCGCCGGTCTCGCGGCCCGGTCTCGCGGCCCGGTCTCGCGCCTCAGTTGCCGCCGAGGAGCTCCGTGAAGCTCGGCGTCGCCGCGAACGGGTCGGCCGGCCCGTCGTTCTCGCGCACGGACACCCGGCGGGCCAGCTCGCGCCCCGCGCGGGCGATCCGTCGCGGCAGTCCGGCGCCCTGGTCGTCGGCGCTCGCAGCCCAGTCGTCGGTGGCGGCGAACACACTGGTCGGTACGACGTCGGCGCGCAGGTAGGTGAACAGCGGCCGCATCGCGTACTCCAGCGCCAGCGAGTGGCGGGCGGTGCCGCCCGTCGCGCCGAGCAGCACCGGCATCCCGGTCAGCGCGTCGGGGTCGACCACGTCCCAGAACGACTTGAACAGCCCCGAGTAGCTCGTGGTGAACACCGGGCTGACGGCGATCAGGCCGTCGGCGCCCGTCACGTCCTCGAGGGCGCGCGCCAGGTCACCGGTCGGGAAGCGGGTGAGCATGGCGTCGACGACGGCGTGGGCGACGTCGCGCAGCTCGACCGTCTCCACCCGCACCTCGTGCCCGAGGTCCTCGAGCTCGCGCACGGTGGCGTCGGCGAGCCGGTCGGCGAGCAGGCGCGTGGACGACGGCTGGGACAGCCCGGCCGACACGACGGCGAGCGTGCGCCGCGTGCCGGTCGCGCCCGGTGCGCCCAAGGTGTCGGGGATCTCGGGGGTGGTCATGCGCGTGCCTCCTGCTGGGTGTGCTGCGACGCGGGCTGCTGCGTGCCCTCGGCAACGGTACCGGTGTACGGGTCGGCCGTGTCGCCCACGTGCGTGGCGCCGGCCTCGCCGGCGGCGGCCGCAGCCGCGACGCGCTCGGCGTGCGACGGCGGGTTCGCCGGCACGTCGTCCGCCGGCCGCTTGGCCTCGGCGATCCGGCGCAGCTCGGGCACGACCTCGCCCGCGAGCAGGTCGATCTGCTCCAGCACGGTCTTCAGGGGCAGGCCCGCGTGGTCGACGAGGAACAGCTGGCGCTGGTAGTAGCCGACCTCCTCGACGAACGACGCGTACCGGTCGATGACCTGCTGCGGCGAGCCGACGGTCAGCGGGGTCTGCTGCGTGAAGTCCTCCATCGACGGCCCGTGCCCGTAGACGGGGGCGTTGTCGAAGTAGGGCCGGAACTCGTTCCACGCGTCCTGCGAACGCTTGCGCATGAACGCCTGGCCGCCGAGGCCGACGATCGCCTGGTCGGCGCGCCCGTGGCCGTAGTGCTCGAAGCGCTGGCGGTAGAAGCGCACCATCTGCCGGGTGTGGTGCATGGGCCAGAAGATGTTGTTGTGCAGGAACCCGTCACCGTAGAACGCGGCCTGCTCGGCGATCTCGGGGCTGCGGATGGAGCCGTGCCACACGAACGGGGGCACGCCGTCCAGGGGGCGCGGGGTGGAGGTGAAGCCCTGCAGCGGCGTGCGGAACTTGCCCTCCCAGTCCACGACGTCCTCGGTCCACAGGCGGCGCAGCAGGGCGTAGTTCTCGATCGCGAGCGGGATGCCCTCGCGGATGTCCTTGCCGAACCAGGGGTAGACGGGGCCCGTGTTGCCGCGGCCCATCATGAGGTCCATGCGGCCGTCGGAGATGACCTGGAGCATCGCGTACTCCTCGGCCAGGCGGACCGGGTCGTTCGTGGTGATCAGGGTGGTCGCCGTCGACAGCGTGATGTGCTTCGTGACGCCGGCCAGGTAGCCCAGCATCGTGGTCGGCGAGGACGCCACGAACGGCGGGTTGTGGTGCTCCCCGGTCGCGAACACGTCCAGGCCGGCCTCGTCGGCGTGCCGGGCGATCGTGAGCATGTTGCGCACGCGCTCGGTGTCGTCCGGGGTGTGGCCGGTGGTGGGGTCCGTGGTGACGTCGCTGACGGAGAAGATCCCGAACTGCACGATGTGGCTCCCTGCTCGTCGTCCTGTGCTCGCCGTGTGCGGGCCTGACGGACCACGCGGCGGTTCATGCAAATACATGTACACGGTCCCCAACAGGCTGGGGTGTCCCGTTGTTCCCGCCCCGTCCGAGCTCTGTCCGAGCTCTGTCGAGACCGTCCCCCTCTCGACCGGGACGGGCCGCGCGGCGTGACGTCCCGCACAAACCGGGCGCCTGCGGGGGTCTCGAGTTGCGTACGGCGCCGCGACTGGCCAGCCTGAGGTGCACCGCTGCGTCCACCGGCACCCGCGCCCCGCGCGGGACCTCGCCGCTGGACGAACCGGACCTCACTTCACGGGACCTTCACGCACCTGCGGAACAAGCGTCGCACGGCTCGCGTTGGACCCTCAGGCCCCATTCCCATCGACCTCAGGAGGACGACATGCCGGACCGGTCCCTGCGCGGCATGAGCATCGGCAGCAAGAGCATGGAGTCCGACGAGGGCGTGGACTTCGCCCCGCGGTTCCAGGCGCACTACGACTGCCCCAACGGTCACACCATCATCCTGCCCTTCTCCACCGAGGCCGAGGTGCCGCCGGTGTGGGAGTGCCGCTGCGGCGAGGAGGCGCTCCTGCGCGACGCCGAGCGCCCGGAGCCCAAGGCGGGCAAGCCCCAGCGCACCCACTGGGACATGCTGCTGGAGCGCCGCACGGTCTCCGAGCTGGAGGAGCTGCTCGACGAGCGCCTCGAGCTGCTGCGGGCCGGCAAGCTGCGCCGCAGCGCCTGACGGCGGCCCACGCGGCACACGTCACGAACCGCGAAGGGCGGGCACCCACCGGGTGCCCGCCCTTCGCGCGTCTCGCCGCCGCGAGGGTCACACGGAGCGCTCCGCCGCCCCGCGACGGCGCAGGCCGGCCACGAGGCCGCCCACCACCACGACGACCGCCAGGGCGCCCACGACCCACCCCGGCCAGAAGCCCGCGCGGACGGCGGGCGTCAGCTCGGTGCGCAGCGGCAGGTCCGCCACGAGGTGGTCCGCGGTGAACAGCTGGGTGCGAGCCACCAGCGTGCCGTCGGGGGCCACCACGCCGCTGACCCCGACGGTCGAGATCTGCACGGCCGCACGCCCCGTGGTGATCGCCTGCAGCCGCGTCATCGCGAGCTGCTGCGTGGACTCCGCCGTGTACCCGAAGGACGCGTTGTTGGTGGGCACCACCAGCACCTGCGCGCCGCGCTCCACGGCGTCGCGCACGATCTCGTCGTAGGCCACCTCGAAGCAGATCACCGTCGCCATCGGCACCGTCGTCGGGCCGGGCGCGCGCCCGAGGGCCGCGCCGTCGACCGGCAGGTCGATCAGCGCCGGCTCGGTGCCCGCGATCATGTCGGTGGTGACCCGGTCGACCTGGGCGCTGAACACCCGCACGATGTCGCGGATGGGGATGTACTCGGCGAACGGGGCCGGGTGCTGCTTGGCATACCGGTCGGTCACGCCCTCGCCCGGCTCCCACAGCAGGGACACGTTGTACCTGCCGCCCGAGGCCGGGTACTCCTGCGCGCCCACGAGGATCGGCGCGCCCACGCCGCGCGCGGACGCGTCGATCGCCGCCCCCACGTCCGACGCCTGCTGCGGGTCCAGGTCGGACCCGTTCTCCGGCCACAGCACCACGTCGACGTCCCGGTCGCCGTCCGGGCCCGCCGCGTAGTCGCCCGCGTCCTGCTCGGCCGCGATCGCGTCGGTGCCGGCCAGGTGGTTGCCCAGCACCTCCGCCCGGTTCGCGAAGGAACCCTCCCCCGGCTCGGACACGTTGCCCTGAACCGCGCCGGCACGCAGCACCCCCGCCTGCGCCGTCGCCGTCCCCGCGTCGACCACCGTGCCGACGTGGCCCGGGTCGTCGGCGACCGTGACCTCGCGCGTGCCGGCGTCGGAGGCGACGGGCAGCAGGCCCGGACCGGCCACGAGCACGCCGGCGGCCGCGACCAGGGCGACGGCGCTCGCGGCCGCACGCCGCGCGGGCACGACGCCGCGGCGCAGCTGCAGCAGGCGCCCGACGGCGAGGGCGAGCAGCACCCCGGTGGCTGCGACGAGCAGGGACACGAGCGTCGTCGAGCCGAGCCAGGCCGCCTGGCCGGTCGGCGCGGCGGCGACCGCCCACGCGAGCCGGCCCCAGGGGAAGCCGCCGAAGGGGATCTCCGAGCGCCACTGCTCGACGGCGACGAACAGGACGGCGAAGACCACCGCCTGCGTGGCGGCGTTGCGCCCGACCCACCGCCAGCGGCGCGCCCAGGTCCACAGCGCGCCGAAGCCGGCGAGGAACGCCGCCTCGAGCACGGACAGCGCGGCCCACGGCACGGGGTCGGTGGCGAACCAGGCCCACCAGATGTGCGGCAGCCAGAACGTCAGGCCCGCGACGAGGCCCACCAGGGCGTTCCAGCTGGCCGCGCGACGTCCGCCGCGGCGCATGGCGGCGTACAGCAGCCCCGTCGCGACGAACGCGAGCGGCCACGCGCCCACGTCCGGGAACGACGCCCACAGCGCGGCACCGGCCGCGACCGCGAGCAGCAGCGTGACCGGCTTCGAGGTCCAGCGGTCGGCGTGCGGTGTCGGTACCGCGGCGGTGGTGGCGGTCGTGCTGGGCTGGGACACCCCCGCAGGGTACGTGACGTCCCTGGGCCCGGTGCTGGTCGCGGCGGAGCTCATCGGTCAGTCGAACGTGTCGTGCAGGACGACACCGTCGCGCACCGTCTGGAGGCACTGCGGCTCGGGCGCGCCCTCGGACAGGTCGGGCAGCAGCGGCTGCCCGGCGCGCGCCTCCGGGTTCCACTGCGAGAGCCGGCCCTCGGCGGACTGCACCGCGAGCTGCTCCGCCCGCCACACCGCCAGGTGGGCGGGCGCGCCGACCCGCAGCTCGCCCGCGCCCGTGTGGTCGAGCCCGGCGAGCCGCCAGCCGCCGCGGGTGTGGGCCCGGAACGCGGACCGCGCCGAGATCCGCTGCGTCGTGTCCTCGTGGGTCAGGGTGGCGCGCACGCCCTGCCACGGGTCGAGCGGGGTCACGGGCGTGTCCGAGCCGAACGCCAGCGGCACCCCGGCGCTCGCCAGGTCCGCGAAGGGCGACAGGTTCGAGGCGCGCGCCACGCCCAGCCGGCCGGCGTACATCCCGCGGCTGCCGCCGAACGTCGAGTCGAACGCCGGCTGCACCGACAGCGCCACCCCGTACAGCAGCAGCGCCGCGAGCGCGGACGCGTCGACGAACAGGGCGTGCTCGAGGCGGTGGTGGGCCGCGCGCAGCGTGGACGGGCCGTGCTCGTCGGCGACGAGCTCCAGGCCGCGCACGACCTCGTCCATCGCGCGGTCGCCGATCACGTGGAACCCGCCCTGGGTGCCGGCGGCGGAGCAGGCGGCCAGGTGCGCGGCGATCTCCTCGGCGCTCAGGAACAGCCGGCCGTCGGCGGGCGCCCCGGCCGGCCCCGGCAGCACGTCGGCGTACGGCTGGCGCAGCGCGGCCGTGCGGGAGCCGATCGACCCGTCGGCGCACAGGTCGCCGGCGATGCCGGTGAGGAACGGCAGGTCGGCCAGCAGCTGGCGGGCGTCGTCCGGCGTCTCGCACAGCTCGCCGCGGTAGGCGACGACGTGCGGCAGCGCCCCGGCCGGGTCGGCCGTGAGGGCGACGAGCTCGCGCAGCCCGTCGCGGGTGTCCATGTTCGGCTCGCTCATCTCGTGCAGGCCGACGATGCCGCGGGCCGCCGCGGCGGCCAGGGCCGTGCGGTAGGCGCGGCTGCGGCGCCCGGGCGACACCTGCCGCACGACGCCCGAGACGGCGTGGTGCGCCTCGCCGGTCACCACGCCGGTCCCGGAAGGGTCCCAGCCGGGCAGGGACTCGAGGCCGGCGACGCGCGCCAGCGCGGAGGACACCACCGCCGAGTGGCCGTCCACCCGCGACGCGTACACGGGCCGGCCGCCGCAGGCGGCGTCGAGGTCGTCGCGGCTGAGGGGGCGGCGCTCGGGCCACGCCTGCTCGTCCCACCCGAAGGCGAGCAGCACCTCCGCGCCGCCGGGGTCGGACCCGTCCAGCTCGCGGGCTCCCGCGGCGAGCGCGTCGAGGGCCGCGGCGTGGGTCGTCACGCCCGCGTGCGCGCTCAGGTCGACCGACTCGGCCGCCAGCCCCGTCTCGAGCACGTGCACGTGCGCGTCGACGAAACCCGGCGTCACCAGCGCCCCGTCGAGGTCGATCACGCGGTCGGCGCGAGCGGCGAGCCCGGCGGCCGTGTCCTCGGCGCCCAGCCACGTCACGACGCCGTCGTCGACGAGGAGGGCCTCGGCGAAGGGGTCGGCGGGCGAGTGGACGACTCCGTTGCGATACAGGGTGGACGTCACGGCCTGCACTCTAGGGCACTCGCGGCCCGATTCCTTCACGGATCCCCCACAGCGCCCGCGCAGGGCGCCTCAGCGCTCCTCCACGCTCCTGAGTGCTCCTGAGTGCTCCGCCGCGGGCTTCCCGTCAAGTTGCCGCCCAGGGTCAGACGCTGGAGTAGGCGACGACGCCCCGCAGCACCGCCCGCTGGGCCTTGCGAGCGGCCGTGCGCAGCTCCGGGCGGGGCGCCGCCGACGCGAGCTGGTCGAGCACGTCGACGACCTGCTTGCACCAGCGCACGAAGTCCCCCGCCGCGACGTCCGTGCCGCGCAGCACCGCCTCGAGCCCGCGGCCCGACGCCCACTTGTGCACGGGGGCGACGAGCCCCAGGTCCAGGGGGCCCGTCGACTCCAGCTTGTGCTGCGCCTCCAGGTCCGTCACCTCCGACCAGACGCGAGTCGTGTCGTCCAGGGCGCGCGCGAGGCGCCCCTGCGGCCCGCCGGGCACGTACGGCTCCGCGGCCTCCTCGCGGCGGCCGGAGTACACGACCGTCGACACGGCCGCCGCGAGCGAGGCGGGGTCCAGCCCGTCCCACGTCCCCCGGCGCAGGCACTCGGCCAGCAGCAGGTCGTCCTCCGCGTACAGCCGGCGCAGCCACCGCCCGTCGTCCGTCACGCGCAGCTCCCCCGCGCCTGGCGGCGGACCTTCCAGCGCAGGCCCTGCATCCTCGGCCACGTCCTCGGTCTGGTCCGTGGTCTCGGCGGCGGCGTCGTGCTCCGCGTCCGGCTCCTCCGCGGGGACCGGGTCGGTCGTGAGGTAGCCCAGCCGCAGCAGCACCTCGCAGGTGTGGTCGAAGGTGCGGGCGATGGTGCCCGTGCGGCCCTCCACCCGGCGCACGAGCTGTGCGTGCTCGCGGCGCAGCTGCTCCCACCGCTGCGCCCACCGGGCGTGGTCGTCACGCTCCGGGCAGCCGTGACAGGGGTGGGCGCGCAGCGCGGCACGCAGGCGTTGCAGCTCGCGGTCGGACGCCGCGTCCGGGCGGCCGCCCTTGCCGCCACCCCGACCCCCACCACCGCCCTTCCCGCTGCCGCCGCCCTTGCCGCGACCCGGGCCCCGCCCGGTGCCGGCGTCGTCACGGAACGCGCCCAGCGCGTTGCGCAGGCTGGACGCGAGGTCGCGCCGCTGGTCGGGGCGGCGCGGGTTGAACGACTTCGGGATGCGCACCGTGGTGACGACCTGCACCCCGCCCGGGGCGTCCGCCAGCGTGAGCTTCTTGACCTGCTTCTCCTGGGTGAGGACGGTCGGGCGCGGGCCGTCGAAGCCCCGCTCGTCGTGCCCGGGGTCCAGCACCACCACGTAGCCGCGCCGCCGCCCGGCCGGCACCTCGACCACGTCACCGCGGCGCAGGCGCTCGAACGACTCGACGGCCTCGGCCCGCCGCGCCCCCGAGGAGGCGCGCGACAGCTCCTTCTCCCGCTCCGTGATCGCCCGGCGCAGCGCCATGTACTCGGCGAAGTCGCCACGGTCGCACGCCATCGCGCCCGCGTACCCCTCCATCGCCTCGGCGTGCGCCTGCGCCTGCTTCGCCAGGCCGACCACGCCACGGTCCGCCTGGAACTGCGCGAAGCTCGTCTCCAGCACGTCGCGGGCCCGGTCGTGACCCACCTGGGCCACGAGGTTGACCGCCATGTTGTACGTCGGGCGGAAGCTCGACCGCAGCGGGTACAGGCGCTTGGACGCCAGCCCGGCGAGCGCCACCGGGTCCAGGCCCGTGTGGTCGACGACGACGGCGTGCCCCTCGACGTCGATCCCCCGCCGCCCGGCACGGCCGGTCAGCTGCGTGTACTCCCCCGGCGTCACCGGCTGGTGCGCGGTGCCGTCCCACTTGACGAGCTTCTCCAGCACGACCGAACGGGCCGGCATGTTGATGCCGAGCGCCAGCGTCTCCGTCGCGAAGACCACCTTGACGAGCCCGCGGGAGAACAGCTCCTCCACGGTCTCCTTGAACACCGGCAGCAGCCCCGCGTGGTGGGCCGCCACCCCGCGGGCCAGGGCCTCGGCCCACGACCAGTAGCCGAGCACCTCGAGGTCCTCCGGCGCGATCGCGGCCGTGCGCTCCTCCACCACCTGCCGGATCGTCGCCTCCTCGGTCGCGTCGGTGAGCCGCAGACCCGCCCGCAGGCACTGCTGCACGGCCCCCTCGCAGCCCGCACGGGAGAAGATGAAGTAGATCGCGGGCAGCAACGCGTCGGCGTCCAGGGCGTCCACGACGGCGAACCGGGGCGGGGTGCGCCGCGACGCGACCAGCGCGCCCGCGCCCGGGCGGTGCCCGCCCCGGCCGCGGTACCCGCGGTCTCCGCGGCCCCGGTGCCCGTGCCGCTCGTGCCCGCCGCCCGCCCGGGGCCCGCTGCGCGCCGACGTGCGGAACACGGCCTGCAGGTCCGGGTTGATGGGCGGGTTCGTGCCCGGGTCGGTGGGGTCGACGTGCCCCGCGTACAGGTCCATGAGCCTCGGCACCCCCCGGGGCTCCGGCGCCGACACGCTGACGTGCTGCCACAGCGGCACCGGCCGGCGCTCGCTGACCACCACCGCCGTGTCGCCGCGGACGGTGGCGAGCCAGTCGCCGAACTCCTCCGCGTTGGACACGGTCGCCGACAGCGACACGAGCTGCACATGGTCGGGCAGGTGGATGATCACCTCTTCCCACACCGGCCCGCGGAACCGGTCGGCGAGGTAGTGCACCTCGTCCATCACCACGTACGCGAGCCCGTCGAGCGCCGAGGAGCCGGCGTACAGCATGTTGCGCAGCACCTCGGTGGTCATCACGACCACGGGGGCGCCGGCGTTGATGGACGTGTCGCCGGTCAGCAGGCCCACGTTCGCCACGCCGTGCCGGGCCACGAGGTCCGTGTACTTCTGGTTGCTCAGCGCCTTGATCGGCGTCGTGTAGAACGCCTTGCCGCCGCCGACGAGGGCGAGATGGACGGCGAACTCGCCCACCACCGTCTTGCCGGCGCCCGTGGGGGCCGCGACCAGGACGCTGCGGCCGCCCTCGAGCGCGACGCACGCGTCCACCTGGAAGGGGTCGAGCTCGAAACCGACGACGCGCCGGAACCGGCCCAGCTCGCCGGAGTGGTCGGCGCGGTCCTGGTCCAGGCGGGCGCGTGACGCGGCGTACCGCTCGGCCGGGCTGCCGTGGTGCTGGGGGTCGGCGGTCATGTCGCCAGCCTACGGCGCGCCCGGCCGTCGTCTCGCGCGGCGTCCGGCCCGGTCAGCCCGCTCTCGACGGCGCCGCCGGGCCCGCCGGGACGAGCGCGTGCAGCGCGCCCGCGCGGGCCTCGACCCGCAGCGGCAGCGCGCCCAGGCGCTCGCCGTCGCCGAACGCGACCGGCATCGGCCGCTCCCCGGAGGCCCAGGCGTCGGGGCCGGGCTCGACGGTCACGGCGCGGGCCCGCACCAGGTGCACCTTGCGGTGGCGCAGGTGGGCGCCGACGAACATCGACGGGAAGACGGCGGCCGCGGCGGGCCGGCTGAGGTCGGTGCCGATCACCACGTCGAGGTAGCCGTCGTCGACCCGTGCGTGCGGGGCGACCAGGACGCCGCCGCCGATGCGGGGCCCGTTCGCGGCCGTCACGAGCGCGGCCCGGCCCGTCCACGTGGCGGTGCCGTCGCCGTCGGACCGCAGGTGCAGCCCGGCGGCGGTCCCCACCCCCGGGTGCTCGTGCGCCCCGGTGGGCTGCAGGCCGTCGAACGTCAAGCGGTACGACCAGGGCCGGTAGCCCACGACCTCCCGCACCGCGGCGATCGTGTAGCGGGAGCTGCCGCGCGGCCGGCGCATCGCGTTGGCGCGGGCGTTGACCGTGGCGTCCAGCCCGGCGGACACCGCGCCCGCCACCCAGCGGCCCTGGCCGCCGACCGCGTCGGGCCCGGCGACCAGGCCCGGGCCGGACACGAAGGCCGCGTCCACGGCGCGCACGCCGCGCTCCCCGGCGTCCAGGGCCGCCAGCAGCGCCCGACAGGACGCGCCCACGTCACCCACGGGCAGCCCGAGCGTCGGCGCGAAGTCGTTGCCCGTGCCGACGGCGACGACACCCAGCGGCACGCCCGTGCCCGCCACCGCCTGCGCGCCCAGGTGCACCATGCCGTCCCCGCCCACCACGACGAGGGCGCGCACCGCGCCGGCGTCGACGGCGCGGCGGGCGCGGGTCAGGGCCAGGTCCGCGGTGCGCCCCGACAGGTCGTGCACGAGATGCCCGGCCTCGCGCAGCGTGTCGACGACGACGGCGCCCGCGCGCACGGCCCTCCCCTTGCCGGCCGTGGGGTTCACGACCACACCGAGGGGGCGCGCCGCGGGAGGCGGCGCGCCCGTCATGCGGGACCGGTCACGTGACGGCCACGCGCTTCCGGTCGACCCGCCGGTCGTGCAGCACGCACACGCCGTACGCGACGAAGTACAGGCCGCAGATGGGCAGCGCGACCGAGAACATCGTGAGCAGGTCCGGCGTCGGCGTCATCATCGCGGCGAACAGGAACGACACCAGGACGGCCCACCGCCACCCGGCGAGCCACTGGGCGGCCCGGACCGTGCCCATGAAGTTCAGCGCGACCATGACGACGGGCACCAGGAAGGCCAGCCCGAACGCCAGGATGAGCCGCATGACGAAGCTGAGGTAGACCTGCGCGCCGATGAGGTTCGAGCCACCCTCGGGGACGAACTCGTTGAGCAGCGCCACGGCACGCGGCAGCAGGTACCACGCCAGGCCGGCGCCGGCGAGGAACAGCGGCACGGCCGCGGCGAGGAACCCGTACGCGTACCGTCGTTCCTTGCCCGTGAGACCAGGGTTGATGAACGCGAAGAGCTGGTACAGCCACCACGGGCTCGACACGAGGACGCCGAGGAACAGCGACACCTTGACGCGCATGTCGATCGCGGTGGCGACGCCGTCGAAGTTCAGCCCGATGAGCGCGTCCCGGTGCTCGGCGACGTCCTGCAGGGGATCGACCAGCACCCGGAACAGCGGGTCGTACAGGATCCAGCCGAGGATGGCGCCGAGCAGCACGCCGATCGCGGCGAGGAAGACCCGCTTGCGGATCTCCAGCAGGTGCTCACGCAGGGGCATCCGCCCCTCGGCGTCGCGGGTGGTGCGCGACACCGCCTACGCTCGCGGCTGCGTCGGGTCGGTCAGACCCGGGACCTGCTGCGACGCGGCACCGTCCGGTGACGGCGCGGACGCCGTGGTGGCGCTGGGCGTGCTCGCCGGTGTCGACGCCGGTGTCGACGAGGTGGACGAGGACGAGGCCGGCGTCGAGGTGCCGTCCGCGTCGTCCGCGGGCTGCTCGCCGTCGGCGCCCTTGCCGTCCTTGCCAGCCTCGGTGCCGTCGTCCTTCAGCTCCTTGACCTCCTTCTTGAAGATCTTGAGCGACTGCCCGACGCTGCGCGCGAGGTCCGGGAGCCGCCTGGAGCCGAAGAGGAGGACGACCAGCAGGATCAGGACGATGATCACCGCGGGGTGACGGAGAATGTTCACGAAGACCGCTCCCGTGTTCGCTCGTGTGCTCGCTCGTGGGGCACGAGCGGCACTGTCCCGAACAGTCTAGGGCAGGCGGGTGTGGTCCCCGCCACCCCCGGGCGCCTGCGGAGCGCGTCGTGACTCCTTCGAGACCTCTCGTCGCCGCAACCAGGACTCTCCGGCCGACGGGCCGGTCGCCCACTCCTGCCACGTCCGCTCGGACCGGGCCCGTCGCCTCCCGCGGCGCTCCGCGCGGCGGCGGCGCACGTCGGCGACCCGTGCGGACAGGTCGACGGGGTCGTCGAAGATCGTGGGCGAGGTGTCCGGGGGCGTCGCCCCCTGCGCCGCCGCGGCGGCGCGCTCCCCGACCACGGAGAACGTCTCGCTCGCCCGCCCGGCCTCGCGCAGGGTGCGCACGCCCGCACGACACAGCATCCACGCCAGCGCGGCGACCGCCGCCAGCGCGCCCAGGACCAGCAGCACCCACACCCACCACCACATGGGCGCCAGCCTAGGCCCGTCCGGCGGGCGTACCGCCCGGCGCGGGGCCGTACGCCGCGAGGGCGTCCCGCGCCGCGGACGCGGCGTCGCGCGCGACCTCCGGCGGCGACACGGACAGCACGTCCGGCGCGTTCGCGAGCAGCAGCCGGCGCAGCCATGCCGGGTTGGTCACCCGCAGCCGCACCTCGACCGACCCGTCCGGCAGGTCCCGCACCGACTCCGCCGGGACCTCCTCCGCCACCCACCGGCCTGCCGACGCCAGCACCAGCGTCGCCACCGGCGCCGCCTCGTGCGCCACGGACGCCCACACGTCGGCGTCCGGGTCGCGCACGTCGTGCTCCGCCGCCGGGGTGTCCAGCACCTGCGCGGCGAGGATCCGGTCCACCCGGAAGGTGCGCCGCCCCTCGGCCCGCAGGCACCACGCGACCAGGTACATCGAGCCGTCCTGGGTGACCAGCCGCAGCGGGTCCACGTCGCGCTCGCTCGCGACGTCCGCGGCATTGACGTACCGCAGGTGCAGCCGCCGCTGCTCGCCCAGGGCCGACGTCACCGCCGCCACGACCTGCGGGTCCCCGTCACCGGCCAGGCGCACGTCCACGGCGCTCGCGGCCTCCCCGGTCGCCGCGGCGAGCTTGTCCAGCGCGGAGGCCACGACGCTCGCCCGGCCGGGGTCGGCCTGCACGGCCGGCGACGCGTGCATGGCGCGCAGCGCGGCGACCAGCGCCACCGCCTCGCGGGTGCCCAGGCGCAGGGGCCGGGTCATGCCGCGCGCCTGCGTGAGCGCGACCAGGCCGCCCTCGAGGGAGTACGCGTCGAAGTCGATGAGGTCGTCGGGCATGTAGCCCGGCGTGCCGGAGACCCACAGCGCGTCCACGTCCTCGCGCACCTGCTGCGGGGTGACGCCGAAGCGTTGCGCCAGCTCCTCCACGCGCACCGGACCCGCGTCGTCGAGGAAGGCGACGAGCCCCAGCAGCCGTACCAGGCGGTCGTCCGCGCGCTCAGCCACGGTGCTCCTCCTCCTCGCGGGGCCCCGCGCCCGCCGTGGCGTCGAGGCCGGATGCCGCCGTCAACCGCCGCACGACGTCCGCGCGCAGGTCGTCCGGCTCCACGACCACGACCGCCTGACCGTAGGCGGCGACCTCGTCCGCGAACGCGGACAGGCTGCGGTACTCGACGTCGAGCAGGTCGCGGCCGTCGGAGCGCGGGCCCGCCCCGTCGGCGGGGGTCGCGCGCGCCCGCAGCGCCTGCGCCCGCTCGGGCACGACGGCGAGCCGCGCCCGACGCACCGCGCCCACCCGTGCGCCGAGCATGGCGTCCACGTCCACCTCGGCGGGGACGTCGAACGCCCCCGGACGGGACCCCACCTTGACCCGGCCGGCGATGCGCGACATGCGGAACACCCGCGGCGCACCCCGGCCGCGGTCGAAGCCCACGAGGTACCAGCCGCTGCCGCGCGCCGCGATGCGCCACGGCTCGACGTGCCGCGTCAGCTCCTGCCCGGTGCTCGCCGCCCGGTACCGGAACGACACATCGCGCCGCTCCGAGATCGCCTCCAGCAGCGGCACGTACGCGTCGCCCGCGGCGCGCACGCGCGGGGCGAGCCCGGCCACCGCGTCCGAGGCGGCCTCCCCCGCCCCCGCCGCCCGCAGCTTCGTCATCGCGCGCGACATGTCGGTGCGCAGCGTCTTGTCCGACCACAGCTGCGCGGCCAGCGCCACCACGCCCAGCTCCGCCGGCGTCAGGTCCACCGGCCCCAGCGCGTACGCGTCGTTGTCGATGCGGTACCCGACGTCGTCGCTGTGCCCGCCCGCGTCCACGGTGACGATCGGGATGCCGAGCGCGCGCAACGTGTCCTTGTCGCGCTCGAACATCCGCTCGAACGCCTCCGTGGACGGCGCGTCGCCGTACCCGGCCACGCCGGCGCGCACCTGTTGCTTGGTCATCGCGGCGCTCGTGTTCACGAGGGCGATGACCAGGTTCAGGAGGCGTTCGGCAGGCGGGGTCCCGCGCGCGGGCGCCAGGCGGCCGGCATCAGGGCCGTCGGGGTTCGCAGGCATCGGGTCCACGCTAGCGGCCGGTAGCCTCGGGCGGGTGACGACAGGGCCGAACAGCGCACACCACGTCCCGCCGGACGACCGATCTCGCACCGCACCGACGACCGAACCCGGGACGGCACCGGCCACCTCCCCGGCCACCTCCCCGGCCGAGCACCCGACCAGCCACGTCACGTGGCGCGCGGGGACCGTCGCCGCCCGGGGACGCGCCTGGTCCGGCGCCCGCGAGGTGACCGTGAGCCTCGACGCCGCCCTCCCGAACGCCGACGCCGCCACGGACCGACCCGAGGTGACACAGGTGCGGGGCCTGGCGTACACCACGCTCGTCGGCGACCCCGACGTCGGCGACCGGCTCCTGCTCAACGTCTCCGCCCTGGCCCGGGGCCTCGGCACCGGCGGCTACGGGCTCGTCGTCGGCCCCGCCGGCCCGCCCGGGACCCCCCTGCCCGCCGACCCCGCTCCCGGACCCGGACACCTGGTCAAGGCCCGCTACACGCCCCTGCAGGCCATGGTGCTCGGCGTCGACGAGCAGGAGTCCCCGCACCACGACGCCCTGCGGTACGCCGACGACCTCGAAGGGATGCCCGTCGTCGTCGCCGACCTGCACTCCGCGCTGCCCGCGATCGTCGCCGGCGCCCGGCACGCCGCCGCCCTCGCCGGCCGACGCCCGCCGGCCGTCGCGTACGTCATGACCGACGGCGGCGCGCTGCCCGCCGCCTTCTCCCGCACCGTCGCCACCCTGCGCGACGCCGGCTGGCTCGCCACCTGCATCACCGTCGGGCAGGCCTTCGGCGGCGACCTCGAGGCCGTCACCGTGCACACGGGGCTGCTGGCCGCCCGCCACGTCGCGGGCGTCGACCTCGTCGTCGTCACCCAGGGGCCGGGCAACCTCGGCACCGGCACCCGGTGGGGCTTCTCCGGCGTCGCCGCCGGCGAGGTCCTCAACGCGGCCGCCACCCTCGGCGGACGACCCGTCGCCTCCCTGCGCGTCTCGGGCGCCGACGCCCGGGACCGGCACCTCGGCGTCTCCCACCACAGCCTCACCGCCTACGGCCGGGTGGCGCTCGCGGCCGCCGACGTCGTCGTGCCCGACCCCACGCCGCAGGTCGAGTCCCTGGACGCCTGGGGCCCCGACCTCACCACCCGGCTCCGCGCGCAGGCCGCCACGCTCGCCACCGCGCCCGCCGCCCACCGGCTGGTCGACGTCCCCGCCGACGGCGCCCTCCTGGACGCCCTGCGCGGCTCCCCCGCCCGCCTGTCCACCATGGGGCGCGGCCTCGACGCCGACCCCGCCGCCTTCGTCGCCGCCGCCGTCGCCGGGGTGCACGCCGCCGCAGGCCTCCCGCCCGGCACCGGCGCCCGGTAGCGTCGGGGGCATGGCAGCGCGGTCACCGACGTCCCCCGCGGCACGCGCGCTGCTCGTCGGCGCCCTCGCCGCCACCGTGCTGGCCGGCGCCGCCACCGCCACACCGTGGCGGTTCGCCCTGCCCGACCGCCTCTTCCCCACCGGGGAGGCCGAGGCCACCACCCCGCCACCGGCACCCGCGCCCACCGGCGCGCCGGAGGCCCAGAGCACGCCGGACGCCCTCACCGTCGTCGCCGTCGTCCTCGCCGTCGCCGGCGCCCTGCTGATCCTCGCCCTCCTCGTCCTGCTCGCCCGCCGCGTCATGACCGCTCTCGCCGCGCCCGCCGAGGAGGAGACCGACGACCTGCCCGGCGGCGACGCCGTCGCCGCCGGGGACGCCCCCGCCATCCCGCTCGCCGACCTGCAGGACGCCGTGCAGCGCGCGCTGCGGCACGTCGACGACGCCGCCACCCCGCACGACGCCGTCGTCGCCGCCTGGGTGGCCCTCGAGGACGCCGCCGCCGACCACGGCACCACCCGCGACCCCGCCGAGACGCCCACCGAGTTCACCGGCCGCCTGCTCGCCGCCACCCCCGCGCCCCCGGCCAGCGTCGCCGAGCTGCGCGCCCTGTACGCCGAGGCCCGCTTCACCCGCCGGCCCGTCGCACCCGCCCAGGTCGACCGGGCGCGCCACGCCCTGCACGACGTCGCACGCTCCCTGGACGACGGACCCGCGCCGACCTCGCCGACCGCGGGACCGCCACCGAGGGACGAGGACGGACGATGACCGCCCTCCGCGCACGCACCCTGCTCCTCACGACCCTGCCGGCGCTCGCGGCCGGAGGCCTCCTCGCCGGCCTCGGTGTGCTCGACGCCGTGCACGCCGCGCTGCTCGTCGTGGTCGTCGCCGCCGTGGTGTACGTGTGGCGCACCCTCGAAGAAGGCGAGGACGCCGGCTGGCCGCCCGTGCCGGAGGCCCGGCGGGCGGGAGCCCGCAACGACGTGAGCGAGCTGGGCTGGGCCACGTTCACCCGCAACGGCGCCGTCGGGAACCGGATGCGCGCCAGGATCGTGGCGCTCGCGGCGGCCCGGCTCGCCGAGCACGGCGTCGACCTGGGCGCCGACGGCCCCGGCGACCGCGCCGCCGCCGAGCGGCTCCTCGGACCCGACGTGGTGGCCACGATGACGTCCCGGGGCGAGGCCACCCGCGCCCAGGTGGAGCGCTGGCTCGACGCCGTCGAACGGCTCGCACCACCCACCCCCGACCCCGACGGAAGGCACGCCGCATGACCCCCGACCCCGCTCCCGCGTCCTCCCCGGCAGGGCCGGCGCCCGCCCAGCCCGCTGGGCCCTCGGTGCCGCTGCCGCTCGACGAGGTGGCAGCCCTGTCGGAGCGGGTGCTCGAGGCCGTGGGCACCGCCGTCGTGGGGATGCGCGACACGCTCGAGCTCGCCCTGGCCACGGTGCTCGCCGGCGGGCACGTGCTGTTCGAGGACGTGCCGGGCCTCGGCAAGACGCTCGCCGCCCGGTCCCTGGCCGCCGCCCTCGGCCTCGACTTCGCCCGGCTGCAGTGCACCCCCGACCTCCTGCCCGGCGACATCACCGGCTCGACCGTGTACGACCCCGCGAGCCGGGAGCTCGTCTTCCGCCCCGGCCCGGTCTTCACCGGGCTGTTCCTCGCGGACGAGATCAACCGGACGCCGCCCAAGACCCAGTCCGCGCTGCTGGAGGCGATGGCCGAGGGACAGGTCTCCGTCGACGGCGTCAGCCACCCGCTGCCGGTGCCGTTCCACGTCATGGCCACGTCCAACCCGGTGGAGTACGAGGGCACCTACCCGCTGCCCGAGGCGCAGCTCGACCGGTTCATGGTGCGCCTGTCCGTCGGGTACCCCACCCGGGACCAGGAGCGGCAGGTGCTGCTGCGCCGCGTCGCCAGGCGCCGGGAGGCGGCGCCGGTCGCGCGGGTCGTCGACGCCGCCACGGTCCGGCGGATGCAGGCGGGGGTGGAGGCCACGGCCGTCGACCCCGACGTGGCCGGCTACTGCGTCGACCTCGCCGCCGCGACGCGCGAGCACGCGGCCCTGGAGGTCGGGGCGAGCCCGCGCGGGTCGCAGAACCTCCTCCTGGTGGCCCGGGCGGCCGCGGCCCTCGCCGGCCGCGACTTCGTGGTGCCGGAGGACGTCAAGCGCGTCGCAGTGCCGGTGCTCGCCCACCGGCTGACGCTCACCCCGACCGCGTGGGCGTCGGCCGTGCGCGCCGAGGACGTCGTGCGCGAGCTGCTCGCCACCGTCCCCGGGCCCGCGACCGTGGCGAGCGACCGGGGATGAGCCGCAGCTCCCACGCCGTGGCCGGGATCGCGGCCGGTGTCCTGGTGCTCGGGCTGGGCCTGCTCGCCGGCCGCGCCGACGTCACCCTGCTCGGCATCCCCCTCCTGCTGGGCGCTGCCTGGAGCGGGCGGCCGGGCGCCTGGCTCGCCGCGCCCCCGACGGGCGTCGACCGCACGCACGTCGCCACGGACGACCGGCCCGGCGCGCCCGGAGAGCTCACCGCGACCCTGCACCTGGACCCACCGCCGGGCACCGAGGTCGCCCACGCCCGCGTCTCCGCCCCCGGCCACCGCTCCACCGAGGTGCTGGTCGCCGCGCGACCGCGGCCGCTCGACCTGCGGCTGCGGACCGTCCGCACCGGGCCGCAGCAGACCTTCCGAGCCGACGTGCGGGGCCACGGCGCCGGCGGGACGACCGTCACCGACGTCGTCACCGTCGTCGCCCCGGACCGTGTGGTGCTCCCCACGGCGATGCCCCTCGGCCGGGTGCCCCTCCCACGCCGACTGCGCGGCCTCACCGGCCCCCACACCGCCCGTCGGCTCGGCGACGGGGACGAGCTGCGGGACGTCCACCCGTTCGTCCCCGGCGACCGGCTGCGCCGCGTCGACTGGCGCACCACGGCCCGCCGCTCGCCGGACCTCGACACCCTGTACGTGCGGCGCACCTACGCGACCGCCGAGGCCACGGCCGTCCTCGTCCTCGACTCGCGCGACGACGTCGGCCCGGACCTGCGGACCTGGCGCGGCACCGGCGACCAGCGCGTCGACGAGGCCACCTCCCTCGACCTCGCCCGGCACGCCGCCGCCTCGGTCGCCGCCGCGCTCGTCGCCTCCGGCGACCGCGTCGGCCTCGAGGACCTCGGTCGCAGCCGCCACCCCGTCCCGCCCGCCTCCGGCCGGCGGCACCTGCGGCGCATGCTGCACGCCCTCGCGCTCAGCCACCCCGTCGGCTCCCCCGCGCGGCGCCTGCGCCCGCCACGCCTGCCCGCCGACGCCATCGTCTACCTGCTCACCACGGCGCTCGACGACGAACCGCTCGCCCTGGTGCGTGCCTGGCGGGCGCACGGACACCCCGTCGTGGTCGTCGACACCCTGCCGGACGTCCGGCCAGCCCACGAGGAGCACATGCGCCTCGCCTGGCGCGTCACCCGCATGGAGCGCGACGACCGCCTGCGGCACATCGCGGCCGAGGGCGTCCCCGTCGTGCGGTGGGCCGGCCCCGCGCGCGACACCGCGCCCATGGCCCTCGAGGCGCTCGTGCGGGCCGGCGAGCGGCACGCCGGCGCGCCCCCGCCCCGCGTCGCGAGCGGCGGCCGGCCCCGATGACCCGCCTCGGCCAGCGCCCCCGCTCCCTCACCGCCCGATGGCGCGCCCTCGCACGGCGGCCCCGCCCGCTGCCGCCCGTCGACGTGGCACTGCGGGCGTGGGTCCCCGGCTGGGCGCTCCGGGTCGCGGCCGTGGTCCTCGTGCCGGCGACCGTCCTGCTGGGCGCCGCCCGCACCGACGTGCTGCCCGGGGTCGGCGTCGCGACGGCCCTCGCGCTCGGGGCGTGGGTCGCCGTCCGGCCCGGGCCGGGGCCGGCGCACGTCGCCGTCGTGGTGACCGCCGTCCTGCTGCTCGGATCCGGCGACGCGCCCTTCGACCCCGCCGCACTGTGGCTCGCCCCGCTCGGGTACGCGGCCGTCCGGCTCGGCTGGTGGTCCGCCCAGGCGGCGCCCCGCTCCCGCGTCGAGCTCGACCTGCTCCGGCACGCCGCCGCCCGCGACCTCGTGGTGCTCGGCGCCACCGCCGCGCTCGGCCTCGGCGCCCAGGCGCTGGCCGGCAGCCCGGTCGAGGCGCTCGTCGCGCTCGGGGTGGTGGGCCTCGCTGGGCTCGCGTGGCTCGTCGTCCGGCTGCACGATGGCCGGTGACGAGACCCAGCGAGAACGATCAGGACGGAGACCCCCCATGGCCGACTCCCCGGACCTCCCCCGCTACACCGTGCCGTCGCTCTCCCGCGAGGACGGCGACCAGGTCGCCCGGATCCTGCAGCAGCGCCTCAACTCCCTCACCGACCTGCACCTCACGCTCAAGCACGTCCACTGGAACGTCGTGGGCCCGCACTTCATCGCGGTGCACGAGATGCTCGACCCCCAGGTCGACGCCGTGCGCGCCATGACGGACGCCGTCGCGGAGCGCATCGCGACCCTCGGGGTCGCCCCCGTGGGCACCCCCGGCGCGCTCGTCGCCGCCCGCACCTGGGACGACTACCACCTCGGGCGGGCGACGGCGATCGAGCACCTCGGCGCGCTCGACGAGGTCTACCAGGGCGTCATCGAGTCGCACCGCAAGGCGGCCAAGGACACGGCCGAGCTGGACGACGTGACCAACGACCTGCTCATCGGCCACCTGCACGAGCTCGAGCTCTTCCACTGGTTCGTCCGTGCGCACCTCGAGTCCGCCGGCGGCGACGTGTCCACGGCGGGCGCCACCACCGAGCTCGACGCCGCCCGCCAGGCGCGCGACTCCACCGGCTGATCGCGACCGCGCGGACGGAAGGGCCCTGCCTCGGTGAACGAGGCAGGGCCCTTCTCGCGGGCCGGGTCCCTTTGCCCCTGCTGCGGTGGGGTGTCAGCGGCGCTGGGGCTGGTTCTCCACGCTTGGCACACTATTTATCTCGGAAGACGACGAAGAGTCGACTGCGGCGATCTCTCTGCCGGGGTCGTGCACGCCAGCCTCCACCCAGGCGCGCCGCACCTGCTCGAACCGGGTGGGCAACGGCGACCGCACCGCCCCGTAGCGGGCGTTGGTGCGGTGTACGAACCTCCGCCACGACAGCACTAGCCCCTGCCTCGTGATCGGGAGCCCGCTCGAGACGGTGGTGCCGTTGTCGTGCGTGTGGTGCACGGTGAGCAGCAGCGCCCGCGGCACCGAGCCCTCCAGCTCGGCCGCCAGCTCCGTGCGCACCACCATCCAGTGCCGCAGCAGGAGCACCACCTCGGGCGGCAGCCGGTGGGTGCGCACCGTGCGATGCTTACCGTGCCGCACGAGCACGCTCCCCTCCCCCGCCTCCGGGCCGCCCTGCGCGCGGGCGCGACGGGTCGCCACCCCCGGCTCCGGGCCCAGGTCGAGGTCCTCGGCGCGCACGCGCAGCAGGTCGCCGTACCGCGCACCCGTCGCGCGGGTCAGGCCCGCGATCACCGCCAGGCGCACCACCTCCGGCTTACCGCCGGGGCGCAGCGCCTCCACCGAGAGCTCCCGCCAGACCCACTCCGCCTCGTCCAGCGCCACCGGGGGCCGCGGGTAGCGCCCCGCTCCCCCACCCGGGTCGCCCGCAGGTCCGGCCGGCCGTCCGGAAGGCGGTTCGGCGGAGCGGGAGTCGGTCGGGGCGGGTGTGGTGGGGTCGTCGGCCGTCATGGGTCCATCCTGGCGCTTGGCACACTTTTTCAAGAGGAATGGTGGCGGCGTGTCCCGGCACTCCGGGCGCGACGTACCCTCGACCCGTGACCTCCACCAGCGACGACGCCGGCCGCGGCCTCCCAGGAACCCTCGCCGCCGCCGTCGACCACGAGCTGGTGATCAAGAAGTCCCGCTTCCTCGCCCACCTCGCCCCCGCCCGGACCGTCGAGGAGGCGGACGCCGTCGTGGCGCGGGTGCGCAAGGAGCTGTGGGACGCCCGCCACCACTGCGTGGCCCTCGTCGTCGGCACGCACGCCGACGCGCAGCGCTCCTCCGACGACGGCGAGCCCTCCGGCACCGCCGGTGTGCCGATGCTCGAGGTGCTGCGGCACCGGGACGTGACCGACGTCGTCGCCGTCGTCAGCCGCTACTTCGGAGGCGTGCTGCTGGGCGCGGGCGGGCTGGTGCGGGCCTACTCGGGCGCCGTCTCCGGGGCGCTGGACGCCGCCGCCGGCGGCGGCCTCCTGCTGCGACGCGCGCGGCGCACCGTCGTGCGCCTCGACGTGCCGCACGCGGACGCAGGGCGCATCGAGCACCTGCTGCGCGACTGGGCCCGCACCTACGACGCCGTCCTGGAGGACGTGGCGTACGCCCAGGCGGCCCGCTTCACGGTGCTGGTGCCGCCGGGCGAGGTGGCGCGGCTGCGCGCCGACCTCGCCGCGGCGTCGTCGGGCCGCCTGGTCCCGGCCGCGGGAGAGGACCGCGTCGTCGACCTCCCTGCCGGGCCGCGGCCGCGGGGCTGACGGAGGGAGCGACGGTGGGAGCGGTCAGGCGGTGATGCCGGACGGGCCGACGGTGGCGCCGTCCGGCACCCTCCCCCGCTCCCCCGCGTCCGCCAGCACCCCGTCGCCCACGACGCGGACGTCCGCGCCGAACGTCCAGTCGCCGGCGACGGTGAGCGACGTCGCCGACCGCAGCGACGGCGCGCCCGCCGCGAACCGCTCGTCGAAGCGCGAGATCGCCTTGTAGGTGCCGGACAGCTCGACGAGCGGGGCGTCCACCTGGGCCACCAGGCGGAAGTCGTCGGTGAGGTCGTACACGTCCGAGCGCATGAGCAGCAGGTCCGACGTCTTCTTCACCGGCAGGAAGCGCTCGCGCCCGACCTCGATGGCCGTCGCCCCCTCGAACACGGCGACCGCCGCGCCCATCGCCGACTCGATCTGCACGACGGGCGTCGACGACGCGTCCGTCGGGTCCACGGTCTTGTCGTTGCGGATGAGCGGCAGCTCGAGCACGCCCCCCGTGCGGTCGAGCTCGGCGGCCAGCGCCTCCAGGTCGAACCACAGGTTGTTCGTGTGGAAGTACGGGTGGCGCGACGCGTCGAGCGCGGCGTCCATGTCGTCCGGGTGGGTCTGCGCCGTCTCGCGCTGCATGATCCGCCCGTCCGCCTTGCGCACGACGAGCTGCCCGCCCTTGACGTCGGCCGGCGACTTGCGGCACATCTCGGCGGCGTACGGGGCCCCGGACGCCGCGAACCAGGCCGCGATCTCGCCGTCGGGGGCGGCGCCGAGGTTGTCGGAGTTGGACACGCTCGCGTACCGGAAGCCGGCGTCCAGGAGGGCACGCACGACGCCGGAGGCGTGCAGGGCCGGGTAGAGGTCGCCGTGGCCGGGCGGGCACCACTCGAGCGAGGGGTCGGCGGGCCACTCGACGGGCTCGAGCGTGTCCGCGCGCAGCTTGGGCTCGCGGTTCTGCAGGAAGTCGAGCGGCAGCCCGTCCACGCCCACGCCGTCGTGGCGCGCGAGCGCGGCGAGCGAGTCGTCCTGCGTGCGGAACGAGTTCATGAGGAGGAGCGGGAGCGGGGCCCCGGTGGCGGCGCGCGCCGCCTGCACCTGCTTCACGATGACGTCGAGGAACGAGAGGTCCTCGCCCTCGGCCGTGCGGCGCACCGTGAGCAGCGACTTCGCCCGGTCCATGCCCATGGACGTGCCGAGCCCGCCGTTGAGCTTGATGATCGCGGTGCGCGACAGCGCCTCGGCCGTGTCAGCGGCGGAGAACGTGAGGTCCGCGTGCCGCTCCAGGCCCGTCAGGGGCTCGACGTCGTCCTCGCGCACGAGGCCCGTCTCCCCCGACTCCAGCAGCCGGTAGAACCGGGTGAAGGTCTCGATCGCGGCGGGCGCCACGCCCGCGGTCGTCATCTTGTCCCGTGCCAGCTCGAGTCCGCGGTCGCTCATGACCAGCACCCTAACCGGGGTCCGCGCGCCCGACCGTGACGTCTCAGGCTCGTCCCCGGCTCCTGCGCGCGTCCGGCGCGGTCGCCCGAGGCGGCGCGGTCACTCGAAGCGCGCCGGGTCACCCGCCCCGACACGCACGACCTCGGGGTAGCCGTCGGACCAGTCGACGACGGTGGTGGGCTCGGCGACCACCTCGCCCGCGTCCACGACGGCGTCGACGACGTGGTCGAGCTCCTCCTTGACCTGCCAGCCGTCGGTGAGCGGCTGGTCGGCGCCCGGCAGGATGAGGGTGGACGACAGCAGCGGCTCGCCGAGCTCGCGCAGGATCGCCTGCACCACCCGCGAGTCCGGGATGCGCACCCCGACCGTCTTCTTCTTCGGGTGCGCCAGGCGGCGAGGCACCTCGGACGTGGCGGGCAGGATGAACGTGTACGGCCCCGGCGTCGCGGCCTTGATCGCCCGGAACGCGCTGTTGTCCAGGATGACGAGCTGGCCGAGCTGGGCGAAGTCGGCGCAGACCAGCGTGAAGTGGTGCTTGGCGTCGAGGTGCCGGATCTGGCGGATCCGCTCCGTGCCGTCGTGCTGGCCCACGCGGCAGCCGAGCGCGTAGCCGGAGTCCGTCGGGTAGGCGACGAGCCCGCCGTCGCGCAGCATCGCGACGACCTGCGACACGAGCCGCGGCTGGGGGTCGACGGGGTGCACGTCGAGGTATCGGGCCATGCGGGGCAGCGTATCCCCGACGGCCCGAGGGCGGCCCGTCAGACGCCGAGGGCGCGCCGCAGCTCCGCCTCGCTGGCGTTGCCGCCGGAGCAGACCACGCCCACCCGTCGCCCGGCGAACCGCGCGGGGTGCGTGAGCACCGCGGCGAGCGCGGCGGCGCCCGCCCCCTCGGCGACGGTCCGCGCGGCGGTGAGGAACGTGCGCTGCGCGGCCGCGATCTCGCCGTCGGACACGAGCAGGAAGTCGGCCAGGCGCTCCCGCAGCACCTGCTGGGTGAGGCCGAAGCCGCACCCGACGGCGAGGCCCTCCGCTCGGGTGGTGTTGGCGGCCGTGCGCAGGTCGCCGCTGCGCCACGAGTCGTGCGCCGCCGGCGAGGCCGCCGCCTGGACGGCGACGACCTCCAGGCCCGGCGCCAGCGCCCCGGCGACGAGGCACGCGGCCGCCGCGCCGGAACCGCCGCCGACGGGGACGACGAGCACGTCCAGGTCGGGTGCCTGCTGCAGGAGCTCGAGGGTCGCGGTGGCGACCCCCGCGACCAGGAGCGGCTCGTTGGCCGCGCCCACGAGCCGCGCCCCGGACTCCTCGGACAGCTCGCCCGCCCGGGCCCGGGCGTCGTCGAAGGTGCTGCCGTGCAGCACCACGTCCGCCCCGAGGTGGCGCACCGCCCGCTCCTTGACCGGGTTGGGGTCCGTGGGCATGACGATGGTGCACGGCGTGCCCGCGTGCCGTGCCGCGTACGCCAGCGCCTGCGCGTGGTTGCCGGTGGAGTAGGCGACGATGCCGCGGCGCCGGGCCTCGGCGTCGAAGCCGAGCAGCAGGTTGAGCGCGCCGCGCACCTTGAAGGCCCCGGTGTGCTGCAGGTTCTCGTGCTTGACGACGACGCTCGCGCCGTCCGCCCCCGCCTCCCGCGCCGCGGCGTCCACCTCCGGGTGCGAGAGCGCCGGGGTCCGCACGACGAGGCCCTCGAGCCGGCGCGCCGCGGCCAGCACGTCGCGGACGGTCGGCGGGGCGGGGACGGGGCCGGCGGCGGCGGTGACGAGGCTCGCGGTGCTCATGCCTGCCAGCATGGCCAGGCACGACGCATAGGTCCAATGCCGGTTCCTGCTGGGGACGATAGACGTTCTCGATACGTCTGGCTTAGGCTCGCGGGATGTCCGTGTCGTCCGGCTCCCCCTCGCCCCCGCACCTCGACCTCACCCGGCTCCGGGTGCTGGCCGCCGTCGCCCGCACGGGCTCGGTGACGGCGGCCGCGCGCGAGCTGCACTACGCCCAGCCGTCGGTCAGCCACCACCTGGCACGGCTCGAGGCCGAGGCCGGCATCCCGCTGCTGCGCCGCGCCGGGCGCGGGGTGTGCCTCACCGAGGCGGGCCGCCTCCTCGCCGACCGGGCGGAGGAGATCCTGGGGCGGGTCGAGGGCGCGCGCCGCGAGCTCGACGCCCTCGCCGGCCTCCGCGCCGGTCGGGCACGGCTCGCGTCCTTCCCGTCCGCGCTCGCCACCCTCGTGCCGGACGCCGTCTCGCGCCTGCGGGCCGAGCACCCCGGGCTCAGCGTGGGGCTCGTCGAGGCCGAGCCGCCCGAGGCCGTGGCCGCGCTCGCCGCCGGTGACGTCGACGTCGCGCTCGTGTTCGAGCACACCGACGTCCGGCACGCGCGGACGGTGAACGACCTCTCCCCGTTCGAGGTGACGCCCGTGTGCCACGAGCCGGTCACCCTCGTGCGCCCGGCGGGCCCGCCCGGCGCGGAGGCCCTCGGCGAGCCCACGCTCGCCGACCTCCAGGACGCCGACTGGATCGCCGGCTGCGAGCGCTGTCGCGCCGACCTGGTCGCGCGGTGCGCCGCGGTGGGGTTCGTGCCGCGCATCGCGTTCGAGACCGACGACTACGTGGCCGTGCAGGCGCTCGTCGCGGCGGGGACGGGGGTGAGCGTGCTCCCGGAGCTCGCGCTGCGCGCGCACCGCAACCCGGACGTGCGGACCGACCCGCTGCCGGGCGCCGCCCGTCGCGTGCTCGCGCTCACCGTGGGCGCTCCGTCACCGCCGGCCGCGGCGCTCGTCGCGCGGCTGGTCGCGGCCGGGGCCGAGCCGGCCGGGGCCCGGATGTCGAACGGGCCGCCGCCCGGCTAGCGTCGGAGGATGCCCACGGGGCTCACGACCTGGCCGTCCTGGCTGCCCGGCTGGTGGAGCACCGCCGACTACGACGTCGCCCGCGAGGTGCTGCAGCGCGGCGTCGCGACCCTGCTGTGCCTGGCCTTCCTGCAGGCCCTGGGCCAGTTCCGCCCGCTGCTCGGAGAACGCGGGCTGCAGCCGGTACCCGCCTTCGTCGCGCGGACGAGGTTCCGCGACGCGCCGTCGCTGTTCCACCTGCACTACAGCGACCGGTTGCTGGTCGTCGTCGCCGCGGCCGGCGCCCTCGCCGCCGCAGCCGTCGTCGTCGGGCTGCCGCAGGCGGGCCCGTGGTGGGCGACCACCGTCGTGCTCCTGTCCTGCTGGGCCGGCTATCTGTCGATCGTGCAGGTCGGGCAGCGCTTCTACTCCTTCGGCTGGGAGACGCTGCTGTGCGAGCTGGCCTTCCTGGTGGCGTGGCTCGGCTCCCCCGACGTCCCCGTGCCGTTCCTGCTGGTGCTCGCCGCCCGCTGGCTGCTCTTCCGCCTGGAGCTGGGGGCCGGCCTCATCAAGTGGCGCGGCGACCCGGCGTGGCGCGACCTCACCGCCCTCGACTACCACCACGAGACGCAGCCCATGCCCGGGCCCCTCAGCTGGCACGCCCACCACCTGCCCCGGTGGTGGCACCGCACCGAGGTCGTGGGCAACCACGTCACGCAGCTCCTCGTGCCGTGGTTGCTGTGGCTGCCGCAGCCCCTGCCGTCGGTCGCGGGCGGCGTCGTCGTCCTCACGCAGGGCTGGCTGGTGCTCACCGGCAACTTCGCCTGGCTGAACTGGGCGACGATCGTGCTGGGCGCGGCCATGGTGTCCGACGGCGTGTGGGCGGCCCTGGGGGGCTGGGTGGGCATCGCAGGTGCCGCGGGCGACGCCCCGGCGCCGGGCGCAGCCGGGGCGCCCACGGCACCCGCGGCGTACGTCGTCGTCGTGGGCGCCGTCGTCCTCGTCCTGCTGGTGCTCTCGGCGCGGCCCGCGGCCAACCTGGCGTCCGCGCACCAGAAGATGAACGCGAGCTTCGAGCCGCTGCGGCTGGTGAACGCGTACGGCGCGTTCGGGTCGGTCACCCGCCGCCGCGACGAGGTGGTCGTCGAGGGCTCCCTCGCCGAGCGGCCGGGGCCGGACGACTGGCGCGAGTACGCCTTCCGCGGCAAGCCCGGCGAGGTGGGCCGCCGGCCACCGCAGGTCGCGCCGTACCACCTGCGCCTCGACTGGGTGCTGTGGTTCGTCCCGCTCGGGGTCTCCGGCCCGTGGATCGGCCGGCTGTGCCGGCGGCTGCTGGAGGCCGACCCCGCCGTCCTGCGGCTGCTGCGGCGCGACCCGTTCGACGGCGCCGCGCCGCGGTGGGTACGCCTGCGGCTCTTCCGGTACCGCTACACGACGCCCGACGAGCGACGGCGGACCGGCGACTGGTGGGTGCGCCACGAGCTCGGACCGCTCGTCGACCCCGTCCGGCTCGCCGACCTCGCCGGCCGGTCCGCATGACGTCGCCCGCCTCGCCTCGCGGCAGCGCGGGGACGACGTCGCGGGTCAGACCAGCGAGTCCCGCCACGCGGCGTACAGCGCCGCGTACCGGCCGTCGCCGGCCGCGAGATCGGCGGGCGCCCCGTCCTCGATCACGCGCCCGTGCTCCATCACGAGGACCCGGTCGGCGATGTCGACCGTCGACAGCCGGTGGGCGATGATGATCGCCGTGCGGTCCGCCAGGAGCGTCTGCAGGCCCCGCTGCACCAGGCGCTCGCCCGGCAGGTCGAGGGACGACGTGGCCTCGTCGAGCACCAGCACCGCCGGGTCCGCGAGGAACGCCCGCGCGAACGACAGCAGCTGCCGCTGGCCGGCCGAGACCCGACCGCCGCGCTTGTTCACCTCCGTGTCGTAGCCGTCCGGCATCGCCATGATGAAGTCGTGCGCGCCGACCGCGCGGGCGGCTGCTTCGATGTCCTCCTGCGGCGCGCCCGGGCGGCCGAGCGCGATGTTCTCCCGCACCGACCCGCTGAACAGGTACGCCTCCTGGGTCACCATCACCACCGCGCGCCGCAGGTCGGTGGTGGACAGGTCGCGCACGTCCACCCCGTCGAGCAGCACGCGCCCCTGCGTCGCGTCGTAGAAGCGGGTGACGAGCTTCGCGACCGTGGACTTGCCCGCACCCGTGGTGCCGACCAGCGCCACCGTCTGCCCGGCCGGGATCGCCAGGTCGAGGTCCGGCAGGATGACCGGGCCGTCGCCGTACCGGAACGTCACGTCCGCCAGGTGCAGCGCCCCGCGGGCCTGCGGCAGCGGCGTGGGGCGTCGCGGCTCGACGACGGTCGGCTCCTCCGCGAGCAGCCCCGACACCTTCTCGAGGGCCGCCACCGCCGACTGCAGCGAGTTGTAGAACATGCCGAGCTGCTGGATCGGCTGGAAGAACCGCTTCACGTACAGCAGCGCCGCGACGAGCACGCCGACGTCGAGGGCGCCGGAGTAGACGCGCCAGCCGCCGACCGCGAGCGCCGCGGCGACCGCCACGTTGCCGATGAGCACGAGGCCCGGCTGGTAGCGGCCGTTCACGCTGAAGATCCGCAGGTTGGCGTCGCGGTACTCCTCGCCGAGCCGGTCGTACTCGGCCTCGGTGGTCGGCTCGCGGCGGAACGCCTGCACCGCCCGCATGCCCGTCATCGTCTCGACGAACTTCACGATGAGCCGCGCGGACGTGGTGCGCTGCTCGCGGTAGAACACCTGCGAGTGCTTCTGGAACCACCGGGTCAGCAGCCAGGCCGGGACCAGGGCCGCGGCCAGCACGAGCCCCGAGCGCCAGTCCATCAGGAACAGCGTCAGGCCGGTGAAGATCATCAGCATCAGCGACGACACGACGCCGGTCAGGCCGCCGTCGAGCAGCTCGCGCAGCGCCTCGAGGTCCGAGGTCTGGCGGCTGATGATGCGGCCCGACGTGTACGACTCGTGGAACTCCAGGCTCAGCAGCTGCGTGTGGCGGAACACGCGGCGGCGCAGGTCGAGCAGCACGCTCTGGGCGATGCGGGCCGCGGCCCGCACGTACGCCCCCGCGCAGAGCCCGCCGGCGACCGCGGCCACCAGGTACGCGGAGCCGACGAGCGCGAGCGTGGACGCGTCGCCGTCCATCAGCGCGGGGACCGCGTCGTCGATGGCGAGCGAGACCAGCCACGGGCCGGCGACCTGCCCGAGCGTGGCGAGCACGACGAGCACGCCGGCCCAGGCCAGCGAGCGGGCGCGGGGCCGCAGCAGGTCGCCGAGGAGGCGGAGCGACCGGGACCGGACGCTCTTCGACGTCGCGCTGTCGAGGCGGGTGGCGTCGTCGGCGGTCGCGTCGGTCGGCCGGCGCGCGGGCCGGGGGCTGTGCGTCGCGCCGCTCATCGGGCGTCCTCGCTTCTCGGGTCGGGAGCCGTCCGGTCGGGAGCCGTCCGGTCGGGAGCCGTCCGGTCGGGAGCCGCGTCGTCGGGCGCGGCGGCGTGGTCGGGGTAGTGCTCCCAGTCCTGCTCGAGGTTGGAGATCACGTACCGGTAGTGCGCGTCGGTCGCCAGCAGGTGCGCGTGCGTCCCGACGGCGGTGATCCGGCCGTCCTGCAGGACGGCGACACGGTCGGCGAGCGCCACGGTCGAGGGGCGGTGGGCGATGACGAGGGTCGTGGTGCCCGCGAGCACCTCGTGCAGCCGCGCGGTCACGGCCTCCTCGGTGGTGACGTCGAGCGCCGACAGCGGGTCGTCGAGCACGAGGACGGCGGGGCGGGCAGCGATGGCGCGCGCGAGCGCGAGCCGCTGCCGCTGCCCCCCGGACAGGGACAGCCCTTCCTCGCCGATGCGGGTGTCGACCCCGTCCGGGAGGTCGGCGACGAACCCGGCCTGGGCGACCTCGAGCGCCTCGTGCAGGCGCCGTTCGCGCTCCTGCTCGTCGACGGCGTCCGGGCCGGACTCCTGCACGCCGAGCAGGACGTTGTCGCGCACGGAGGCCGAGAAGAGCGTCGGGTCCTCGAACGCGACCGCGACGGGCCGGCGCGCGTCGGTGCGGCGCAGGCGCCGCACGTCCACGCCGTCGAGCAGCACCGCCCCGGACGTCACGTCGGCGATGCGCGGCACCAGCATCGCCAGCGTGGACTTGCCCGACCCCGTGAGCCCCACGAGCGCCGTGGTGGTCCCCTCGGGCAGCTCCAGGTCGAGCCCGTCCAGCACCGGCGGGGACGCGTCGTCGTAGCGGTACGTCACGTCGCGCAGCTCCACGTGCCCCCGCACCGGCCCCGGCTCCACCGGGTCCGCCGGGTCGGCGAGTGGGTTGGCCGTCTCCATCACCTGGAAGAAGCGGTCGACGGCCGTGCGGGCGTTGAGCGTCATCGACAGGGTCATGCCGAGGTCCACGACCGGGCCGTTGATCACGGCGGCCGTGAGGAAGAACGCCACCAGGTCGCCGAGGGAGATCTGGCCGCGGGCCGCCAGGACGGAGCCCAGCACGAGGCAGACCGCCAGCGTGACCTCGGGGATGAGCTGCAGGGAGGTGGTCACCGTCGCCTGGTTGCCCGCCTTGCGGATCTCGGTGCGGCGCAGCTCCTCCGCCTGGCCGGTGAACGACTCCAGGGCGTCCCGCCCGCGGCCGAACGCCTTGAGGACGCGGATGCCGTGCACCGACTCCTCCACCGTCGTCGCGAGGTCGCCGGACTGGTCCTGCGACAGCCGGGCGATGACCCGGTAGCGGCGCGAGAACCGGAACGCGATGACCGTCACCGGGATCGCGCCGGCGAGGTAGACCAGGCCGAGCCACCCGGCCGTGGCGAGCAGGATCCCGACGCCCACCACGATCGTCACCGCGCTCACGACGAGCTGCAGCAGCCCGAAGATCAGCCAGCGGCGCAGCAGGCCGAGGTCGCCCATGATGCGGCTCAGCAGCTGCCCGCCCGGCCACCTGTCGTGGAACGCGGCGGGCAGGTCCTGCAGGTGCCGGAACAGCGCCATGCGCATCACGGCCTCGATGCGCGTGCCGGGGTACATCACCAGGTTGCGGCGCAGCAGCACGAAGCCCGCCTCCGCGACGCCGAGGACCAGCACCAGGACGACGGGCACCACGAGCGCGCCCAGGTCGTGCGCGGCGGCGCCCTCGGCGAGCGGCCCCTCGACCAGCGTCTGCAGGACCCGCGGGATCGCCAGGGCCGCGAGGCTGGCGCCGAGGGCCGAGAGGAGGCCGCCGACCAGGCGCGGCACCGCCGGGCGCACGTACGGGTACAGCCGGCGGACCGACGCCCACGTGGACAGCTGCGAGCCCACGGGCGGCGGGACCGCGGCGGCCCCGGGCGGCGCCCCCTGCGGGGACGCTCCCCGGCGAGCGCTCTCCGAGGAGGCGCGCCGGGGCCGGGTCCGCTTCTTCTGGTCGGGACTGTCGGACGGGTCAGCCGAGGACGGTCTCGGGCTGCGGGTGGTGTCGGGCATCACATCCATCTTCCCACCGACCACCGACACGCTTGCCCGGGACACGCGCCTCGGCCCGGGCCGGGGCGCCTCGTCAGGCGGGAGCCGGCCCCCAGGCGTGCGCCTGGTCGAAGAACGCCACCTCGTGCCGGCAGGCGCGGGCGAACGCCTCGGCCATGCGGTGCCGCTGCTCGCCGGTCGCGTCCGCGGCCACGCGCTCCAGGACCGCGACCGCCTGCCGGGTCGCCGCCGCGAACTCGTCGTCGGCGTACGTGCCCAGCCACGCGCGGTACGGGTGCGCGTCGTGGTTGCCGGCCGCGAGCCGCTCCCCCACGTCCTGGTAGATCCAGTAGCACGGCAGGACCGCGGCCACGAGCGTCGCGTAGTCCGACCCGGCCGCCCGCAGGTGGTCGAGGTAGGCCCGCGTCGTCGGGCTGGCCGGCACGTCCGGCAGCTCCCCGCCCGGCTCCCCGCGCGCCTCTCCACCTGGCTCCCCACCCAGCCACGAGGTGTGCAGGTCGAGCTCGGTGACCAGCGCGCCGTGCGCGCCGCCCGCCCAGAACGCCTGCTCGGCGCGGGTGGGCGCGAGCTCCGCGGCCCGCGCCAGGGCCCGCGCGTACTCGCGCAGGTACAGCGCGTCCTGCTGGAGGTAGTACCGGAACGCGTGCTCCGGCAGCGTGCCGTCCGCCAGCGCACGCACGAACGGCAGCGCGTCGATCTGCGCGCGCAGCCCCGCCGCCTCGTCCCACCAGCGGCCGACCAGCGCCGCACCGTCCTCCGCAGCCGTGCCCGGGACGGTGCCCGGGGAACCGTCGTGGCCGGCGAACCGTCGCGCGACGTCCCCCGGGAGCCGCCCCGGCAGCGTGGCGGCCCGCGAGCCGGCCACCACCGTCCGCACGTCGGCCAGGTGGTCGACCGGCCCGTGCCCGCCGCCCACCTCGAGCGCCTCCCCGGCGCGGATGGCGCGCGTCAGCCACTGCTTGGTCTCGCGCAGCGCCGCCACCCAGTCGCGCGACCGGGCGTAGCGCACGGCGAGCCCGCTGGACAGCGAGCACCCGGTGCCGTGGGTGGCGCTCGACGCCACCCGGGGCCCGTCCACCTGCGCCAGGAGCCCGTCCGGGCCGACGAGCGCGTCGGGGGCGACCTCGCCGTCCAGGTGCCCGCCCTTGGCGACGACCAGCACGCCGTGCCGCCGCGCCAGCCGCGCCGCCTGCTCGAGCGCCCCCGCCCAGTCGCGGGCGACCGGCTCGTCCAGGAGCACCGCCAGCTCCGGCAGGTTCGGCGTGACGACGTCGGCCCGGCGCAGCAGGTCGGCCACGGCCCGCTCGCCGCCGGGGTTCAGCAGCCGGTGGCCGCTGGTCGCGACCATCACCGGGTCGAGCACGACCGCCGGCCGCTCGGCCGTGGCGCCCCGCGGCAGCGAGTCCAGCCACGCGCCGACCACCTCCGCCACCTCGGGCGCGCCCAGCATGCCGATCTTCACCGCGTCGAGCGCCACGTCGTCGGTGACGGCGTCGAGCTGGGCCGCGAGGAAGGACGCGGGCGGCACGTGCACGTCGCGCACCCCGCGGGTGTTCTGCACGGTCAGGGCCGTGATCGCCGTCATCCCGTAGCCGTCCGCCGCGGCGACCGCCTTCAGGTCCGCCTGGATCCCCGCGCCGCCCGACGGGTCCGAGCCCGCGACGGCGAGCACCCGCGGGACGGCGCGACCCGCCGGGCCGGCGACGGCTCGCGCGGAGCCGTCGGGGCCGGTGGCGACGGCGCCGGTCGTGGCGGCCCCGGTCGTGGCGGCCCCGGCCGGGACGGCGCTCGTGGTCCCCGCGCTCATCGGGCCCCCTCCCACGCGGCGGCCAGCGCCGCGGCGGCCGCCGCCGGGTCGGGCGCGGCGCAGACCGCCGAGACGACCGCCGCGCCCGCCGCACCCGCGCGACGTAGCGGCCCCACGAGGTCGACCGCGATGCCGCCGATGGCCACGCACGGCAGCGACGTCGCGCGCGCCACGGCGGCGAACCCGTCGACGCCCAGGGGCGCCGGATGGTCGGGCTTGGTCGCCGTCGGTCGAACGGCTCCCACCCCGAGGTAGTCGACCGTCCCCGCGGGCAGGTCGTGCACGGCGGACACCTCGTCGAGCGTGCTCGCCGACAGCCCCACCACGGCCCGGCTGCCGTCCGGGTTCGTCGCGCCCACCAGCTGCCGCACGACCTCGGCCGGCAGGTCGCGCTGGCCGACGTGCACCCCGTGCACGGGAGCCCCCGTGGCGCGCGCGGCGAGGAACACGTCGACGCGGTCGTCCACCAGCACGGTCGCCCGGCCGGCCGCGGCGTGCGCCACCGCCCGGGTCAGGGCCAGCAGGTCCCGCCCGGAGGCCGTCTTGTCCCGCACCTGGACCGTCGTGACGCCGCCCGCGAGCGCCGCCGTCACGACGTCCACCACCCCGCGGTCCCCGCACTGGGCGGTGTCGGTGACGAGGTACGTCGCCAGCCGGGACCGCAGGTCGGGAGCGCTCGCCGCCACCACGGCGTCCGGGGTGGTCCCGGTCGCGGCGCTCATCGGGCCACCTCCACGGCACGCCGGTCCGCGTCCTCGGTGCCGACGCTGACGCGCGCGTCGCGGCGCACGTCCGCGGGCTGCAGCCGGTCCAGGTGATCCAGGAGCGCGACGGCGAAGCTGCCGGGCCCGTCCGCGCGCTCGGCCGCGCGCTCGGCGGCGAGGGTGTAGACGACGGTCGCCGCGAGCGCCGCGTCGGCGGGCGTGCGGCCGGTGCGGCGGGCGACACCCGCGAACGCCGCCATGACGGCGCCGAGCGCGCAGCCGCCGCCGGTCATGCGGGTGAGCCAGCGGTGCCCGGTGTGCACGCGCACGACGCACGCGCCGCCGGTGGCACCGCCGCCCGGGCCGCGATCCACCAGCAGGTCCACCGCGCCGCTGACGGCGACGGCCGCGCCGCCGGCCGCCAGCCGCAGGGCGGCGGGCAGCGCGTCCTCGGGGGCGTCGGTGGTGTCGACGCCGCGGCCGCCCGCCCCGTCGCCGGCGAGGGCGAGGACCTCACTCGCGTTCCCCCGCACGACCGTGGGCCGACGGGTCAGCAGGCGCCGGGCCAGCTCGGTGCGCACGGGCAGGGAGCCGACCGCGACCGGGTCCAGCACCCACGGGGTGCCGGCCTCGTCGGCGGCCTGTGCCGCCTCGAGCGCGGCGGTGCGCTGCTCGGCGTGCGGGGTGCCGAGGTTGACGAGCAGGCCGTCGGCGACGCGGGCGAAGCCGCCCGCCTCGCCGGGCACGTCGCACATCGCCGGGGAGGCTCCCAGCGCGAGGAGCACGTTCGCGGTGACGTTCGTGACGACCGCGTTGGTGACGACCTGCACCAGCGGCTCGCGGGCCCGCAGGTCACCCAGCAGGTCCGCCGCGGTCGCGGCCGGGTCGCGGAACGTCGCGGTGGACGGCTCGGTGGACGGCTCGGTGGACGGCTCGGTGGACGGCTCGGTGGACGGCTCGGTGGACGGCTCGGTGGACGGTTCGGTGGACGGTTCGGTCGGTGCGGTGTCGTCGCCGTGCGGGTGCACGCTCATGCCGACATCCCTTCGCTAGTACGAGCTAGATCAGGTTCGACGGGTGTGATCTCAGCGCCTCGGCGTCGCGGCGACCGGCGGTCCCACGGCGTCGGGGCGCACCCCGTGTCGTTCAGCGCCACCGTAACGCCCTCGGCGGGCGCCGGTCTGCGGCCGTCCCGCAGGACGGACGTGACCCCCGCCACGTCGGGCCGACGGCCGCTCGCCGGACCGTCGCGCCGGGCGTGCGCCCCGCGCCCGCCGGATAGGGTGTGCGGGTGCCTGAGGTCGTCCGTCGCGTGCGCGAGCTGCTCGTCGTGAGCACGACGCTGGGCATCGCCGCGGCGGCGCACCTGTTCGCCGGCGGCGCGCTGCCGACGTCGGCGGCGGGCTGGGTCGTGACCGTCGCGCTCATGCTCCCGGTCGTCGTGTGGACGGCACGCCGCCGCCTCACGCTGCCGCGGCTGCTGCCCGCGATGGCCCTCCTGCAGGTGGTGGCCCACACCGCGCTGTCGGTCATGACGGCCGCGCCGGCCGCGCCCGCGTCGTCGACGCCGGCGACCGGCGCCCACGCGGGGCACGCCCTCGCACCCGGGTCGCTCGCCCCGCCGCCCGAGGCCGCCCACCTGCACCACTCCGGCGACCCGGGCACCGATTCGCTCATGCTCGCCGCGCACGCCGTGGCGGTCGTCGCCGCGGCGCTGCTGCTCACGGCGGGCGACCGGGCCGCCGCGTGGGTGCTCGTGTGGCTCGGCGCCGTCGCGCTGCTCGTCGCCGGGCCTCCGGCCGGCCTGGCGCGCGACCGGCGCCCGCGCGTGCCCGCGCGGGCCGCCGGCCGGGTCCCGCGCTCCTGGGTCGGACGCTCCGGGCTGCGGCTGCGCGGACCGCCGCGCGGCGTCGTCCCGGCCTGACTCCCGGCGTCCGCAGCGTCCCGCAGCCTTCTGCAGCGTCCTGCACGGTCGCCGGTGCCCTCGGGCCTGTCCGCGACCCTCTGCACGAGCGACACCAGAACCTCAGGAGACTTCGTCATGCCCACGCACCAGCACTCCCGCGGCCGCGCCCTCGCGCGCGCCGGCGCCGTCGGCGGCCTCACGCTCGCGGCCGCCGTCCTGTCCGCAGGCGCCGCGTCCGCCCACGTCACCGTCACGCCCGACGGCGCCGACGGTGCCGTCGCAGGCGGCTACACCACCCTGACCTTCAAGGTCCCCAACGAGTCGGCCGACGCCGCCACCACCAAGGTCGAGGTCGATCTGCCCGCCGACACCCCCTTCACCAGCGTCTCGGTGGAGCCCGTGCCCGGCTGGACGGCCGAGGTCACGAGCGCCGACCTGCCCGAGCCCGTCGAGGTGCACGGCACCGAGGTCACCGAGGCGCCGACGCGCGTCGTGTGGACCGCGGACGAGGGCGCCGGCGTCCGCGCCGGACAGTTCCAGCGGTTCACGATCTCTGCCGGGCCCGTCCCGGAGGGCGTCGACGAGCTCCTCCTTCCCGCGACGCAGACCTACTCGGACGGCGAGGTCGTCGCCTGGGACGAGCCTGCCGCCGCCGACGGCACCGAGCCCGAGCACCCCGCTCCGCTGCTGCCCGTCACCGGGGAACCCTCCGGGGACGCCGCCGCCGAGAGCCAGGCCTCCGCGGACACCGCAGGGGCCGCCTCGTCCGGCGACGACGGCTCGGGCGTCGCGCTCACCCTCGGGGCGGTGGGCCTGGGCCTCGGCCTCGTCGGCGCCGTCACCGGCGTCGTCGCGCTGTCGCGCATGCGGCGGGCGGACCGATGAGGGGCACGCGCACCGGACGGACGGCAGGCGCGAGGACAGGGCTGACGGCGGGGCTGACGGCAGGGCTGACCGCCGTCCTGGGCGCCGTCGCCGCGGCGACGCTCGCCGCCCCCGCCTCGGCCCACAACGTCGTCGTGGACACCACGCCCGGCACGGGATCCACCGTGGCCGAGGCGCCGTCCGAGGTGTCCGTGACCTTCGACGACGTCGTCCTCGAGCTCGGGGCCGACGGGTCGAGCACGGTCGTGCAGGTCACCGGCGAGGACGGCCGGGAGCACGCCACGGGCTGCCCCACGATGGCGGACCGCACCGTCTCGGTGCCGGTGTCGCTCGACGACCCCGGCGAGTACACCGTCGCGTGGCGGATCGTCTCCGCCGACGGCCACCCGACCAGCGGCGAGTTCTCCTTCACCTACGCGCCCGCCGACGGCGCGGCCCCGCAGGACGCGTCGGCGGAGCCCGGCGCGAGCGACGCCCAGGCCGGGTGCGGCGCGGGCGAGGGTGAGCAGGCCGCCGGCGACGACCAGCCGGAGGCGGCCGGAGCGGACGCCGCCGGCGCCGGTTCGAGCGACCTGCCGGTCGCCCTCGGGATCGCCGGCGGGGTCGTCGTGCTCGCCGGGGCCGGGGTGCTGGTCGCGCTGCGGGTGAGCCGCCGGCGCGGCTGACCCGCCCCGAGCGGACCGTCCGCGGACGGTCCACGACCCACCGTCAGGCCCGGGCGCCCGGCACACCCGCCGCGCGCCCGGGCCTGACGGCGCCTCGGCCGGCTCCGGACCGGTCGCCGCTCAGGACCGACGGCACTCCTGCCGGCCGCGCCGCTCGGGCGCACCACGTCGTGGAGGGAGCGCCGCGGGCCGTACGATGCGGTCCATGGACGCGGGGCAGGTCGTCGGGATCGTGACGGGCGTGGTGATCGCGGCGGTGGTCGTGGTCGCCGTGGTGGCGGCGCGGCTGCGCCGGCGCCGCAAGGAGCGCGAACGCGCGGCAGAGGCGGAGCTCGAACAGCTCGGCACGGTAGCGGGATCGGCGCTCGTGCGCGCCGACGAGCGCGCCCGGCTCGCCGAGGACGAGCTGTCCTTCGCCGTCGCCGAGCTCGGGGAGCGCGACACCGCCGACCTGGCCCCGCTGCACCGGCGGGCCCGCGAGCGGCTCGGCGAGGCGTTCCACCTGCACCAGCTGCTGCACGACCACGTGCCGGACACCGAGGCGCAGCGTCGCGAGTGGTTCGCCCGCATCGCCGACCTTTGCCGCTCGGCCGACGGGTTCCTCGACGAGCTCGACGCCGGTCTGCGGGAGCGACGCTCGGCCGTGCGCGCGACCCCGGACGTCGTCGACGGCGTCGACAGCGAGGTCGAGCGGGTGCGCAAGGGCGTGGCGGGCGCGCACGACGACGTCGCACGCCTGCGGCAGGCCTACAGCGAGAACGCGCTGCGCCCCGTCGCGGACAACCCCGAGCAGGCCGAGCGGCTGCTCGAGTTCGCCACCCGCAGCACCGCCGCCGCGCGCCGCCGGCTCGCCGCCCAGCAGGCGGGCGAGGCGTCCGCCGCGGCGCGCGCCGCCCAGGACTCCGTCCGCCGGGCCGAGGGGCTCCTCGCCGCCGTCGCCGACTTCGAGTCCGAGGCCCTGCGCGCCGAGTCCGCGCTGGGGGCGATGGTCGCCGAGTCCCGCACCGAGCTCGCCGAGGCGCGCGCCCTCCCCGCCCCGCAGCGCGAGGGTCGCGTCGACACCGCGATCGCCGCCCTCGAGGACTCCCTCGCCGCGCTGCCCGGCCCGGGCGAGCCGGCCGACCCCGTCGCCTCGCTGTCGCGGGTGCGGCAGGCGAACACCGCGCTCGACGACGCCGTCGCGGACCGCGTGCAGCACGACGCGCGCCAGCGGCGCATGAAGGCGCAGCTCGCGCCCGCGCTGGACGACGCCGAGCGCCAGGTCGCGTCCGCGCGCGGCGTCATCGACGACTACCGCGCGCCAGCCGGCCCGGACGCCCGCACGCGCCTCGCCGAGGCCGAGCGGGAGCTCACCGCCGCGCGGGCCGACGACGACCCCGAGCGGGCGGTCGCGGCCGCCCGTCGGGCCGCCGCCCTCGCGGCGGAGGCGGCAACGCTCGCGCACCGGGACATCGCCCGCGGCGGGCACGGCCAGCGCTGGGACGGCGGCTGGAACGGCCCCCAGGGCGGCCGCGGCGGGTACGGGCGGCGCGGCTCCGGCTCCGACGTCTTCGGCGCGGTGCTGGGCGGCATGGTGCTCGGCGGCATCCTCGACGACCTCGGCGACCTGGGCGACTTCGGCGACTTCTAGCCCCTCACGCCGTCGCGGCGCGGGCCGCGGCGGCCGCCTCCTCCAGCTCCGCCAGGTCGACCAGCCCGGGTGCGAAGCCGACCACGCCGCGCATCGGCATCTGCTTCGCCATCTCGAAGGCGGGGCTGTCCGGGTCCAGGCCGAACGCGACGGCCCGCTCGCGGGCCATCGTCCCGACCACCGGGTCGGCCAGCCACTCCCCTACGGTCGAGTCGACGGTGAGCGGGAAGACGGGGCCGTCGCCCGCCACGGACACGTCGAGCGCGGCCCGCCGGTCGCGCGAGGACGCGCCGACCGCGAACCGGTAGGTGCCGCCCTCCAGGCGCCAGCCACGGGCGCCCACCGACCAGTACCGCAGCTCGTCGAGGGGCACGTCGACCCGGGCGCGCACGGTCGCGCCGGCCGGCACGTCGACCTGGGCGAAGCCGCACAGCTCCCGCACGGGCCGGCGCACGGACGAGCCGGGCAGACCCGCGTAGACCTGCACGGTCTCGCGGCCGTCGCGGTCGCCCTCGTTCGTGACGTCGACCTCGACGCGCACGACGTCGCCCACCAGCCGCGCGGTCGCGTCCGCGTAGCCGAACGTCGTGTACGACAGGCCGTGCCCGAACGGGAACGCGACCGGCAGGTCGCGCCCGTCGTACCAGCGGTACCCCACGAACACCCCCTCGCCGTAGCGCACGGTGCGCTGCTCCCCGGGGAAGTCGAGGTAGTCCGGGGTGTCCTCGAGCCGCACGGGGACGGTCTCGGCCAGGCGCCCGGACGGGTTCACCTCGCCCAGCAGCACGCGCGCCGTGCCCTCGCCGCCGCCCTGGCCCCCGAGCCAGCCCTCGACGACGGCCGCCGCCCGGCCGGCCCAGCCGGACACGCGCACCACCGACCCGTGGGAGAGCACCACGACGACCCGGTCGTGCACGGCCAGGAGCCGCTCGAGGAGGGCGGTCTGGACGTCCGGCAGCTCGATGTGCTCGCGGTCGTAGCCCTCGGACTCGTCCTGCGGCGGCAGCCCGCAGAAGACGACGACCACGTCCGCACCCTCGGCCGCGGCGAGGGCGTCGTCGTCCAGCGCGTCGTCGGCGTCGCCGTCGAGCCGGTAGCCGGGGGCGAACCGCACGGCGTCGGCCCCGAGCCGGCCCGTGAGCGCGGTGAGCGCGTCGTCCAGCCGGGTGGGCGTGATCTGCGAGCTGCCGGCCCCCTGGTAGCGCGGCGTGCGGGCGAGCTCCCCGACCACCGCGACCCGGCCCTGCCCGGCGGTGAGCGGCAGCACGCCGTCGTTCGTCAGCAGGACGACGCCGGCGGCGGCCGCCTCGCGGGCGAGCTCGTGGTGCGTCTCGTGCAGGGCGTCGAGGTCGGGGCGCGCGGCCGCGGTCGCGCGCGCGGTGTCTCCGGCGCGCAGCACGACGTCGGCGACGCGCTGCGCGGCGAGGTCGAGGTCGCCCTCGGCCAGGGAGCCGGCGGCGACGGCGGCCACCACCTCGGCGGCCGTCCGGCCGCCGGTGCCCGGCATCTCGAGGTCGAGGCCGGCCGCGAGCGCCGCCGCCCGGTCGTGCACCGCGCCCCAGTCCGAGACGACGAGGCCTTGGAAGCCCCACTCCTCGCGCAGCACCTCGGTCAGGAGCCAGCGGTTCTCCGCGGCGAAGACGCCGTTGAGCGCGTTGTACGCGCACATGACGGTCCACGGCTGCTCGGTGGTGACGACGTGCCGGAAGGCCCGCAGGTAGATCTCGTGGAGCGTGCGCTCGTCGACCTCGGCGCTGATCCGCAGCCTGTCGGTCTCCTGGTTGTTGGCGGCGAAGTGCTTGAGCGACGCGCCGACACCGCGCGCCTGCACCCCCCGCACCCAGGCCGCGCCCAGCCGGCCGGCGAGGAACGGGTCCTCGGAGAAGTACTCGAAGTTGCGCCCGCAGCGCACCGAGCGCTTGATGTTGACGCCCGGGCCGAGCACCACGGCGACCTGCTCCGCGAGCGCCTCGGCCCCGATCGCGTCGCCCACGCGCTGCACCAGTGCCGCGTCCCACGTCGAGGCGAGGGTGACGGCGGGCGGGAAGCACGTGGCCGCCACGCCGTCGAGCAGGCCGAGGTGGTCGCCGCCCTCGACCTGCTTGCGCAGGCCGTGGGGCCCGTCCGTCACCATGACCGACGGCAGCCCGGCGGCGGGCAGGTCGGCCGTGTGCCAGAACGACGCGCCCGTGGTCAGGGCGGCCTTCTGCGCCGTGTCGAGCCGCGCGACGGCGTCGGCGGCACGGCGGGACGGGACTGGGGCGGAGGCGGTGCTCGGGGTCATGGCGGTCCCTCTCGGTGGTCGGTGTCGGTGGTCGGTGGTCGGGTCGCGCGTCAGGGCACGGAGCGGATGCGCCACACGCTGAGGCCGCCGAGCAGCACGAGGGCGATCGCGACGGGGAACAGCGCCCCGTAGCCGCCGAGCTGCAGCACGACCAGGCCCGCGAGGGCGGGCGCGATCGCCTGCGGCGCCGTGGCGGCGACGTTCACGACCCCCAGGTCCTTGCCGTAGTCGTCGGCGGACGGCAGCACCTGCGTGATGAGCGCCGTGTCGACGGCCTGGAACATGCCGGACCCGAGGCCGGCGACGAACGCGTAGGCGACGATGCCGGGCACGGTCGGCCACGCGAGCGGGATCGCGAGCCCGAGCGCGACGACGGCCGCGGCCGCGAAGACGAAGGGGCGACGGCGGCCCACCCGGTCCGACAGCGGGCCGGCGAACGGGGTCGTGAGGATCGACCCGACGGCGCCGACCCCGGCGACGACGGGGACGGTCGCGAGCGCCTCGCCCCGGTCGAGGCCGACGTAGTCCTGGAGCAGGAAGTAGCTGTAGGTGGTGGTGAGCGTCATGCCGGTGTTCAGCAGGAACCGGCCGGTGAAGGCCCACGCGAAGTCGGGGTGCGCCACGGGGTTCACCCAGAAGGTCCGCAGCAGGTCGGCGGCGCGGAACGGCGGCCGGGGGGCTCCGACGCTCGACGGCTCCGGGTTGACCAGCACGAAGGCGACGACCGCGACCACCACGAGGCCGCCGAGGACGGCGTAGCCGCGCAGGAAGTGCGGCACGAGGGCGGCGCCCACGACCTGCCCGCCGATCATCCCGACGAGCACCCCGAGGCCCATCGCCGAGGAGAACACGCCGCGTCGCGAGGCGGGCACCCGGTCGGGCAGCACCGCGGACAGGGGGCCCTGCACGACGTTCAGCGCGAGCTGCACCCCGCACCACGCCAGGGCGAGCTGCAGCACGGTGCTCGCGCTGCCCAGGCCGACCAGCATCAGGGCGCCGACGAGGGCGCCCGCGACCATCCACGGCGCGCGGCGCCCGAACCGGGAGCGGGTGCGGTCGGACACGATGCCGGCCACGGGCTGGGCCACGAGCGCGACGGCCGCGCCGAGCCCGGCGACGAGGGCGTAGCCCGACTCCTTCGACGCGGGGTCGATCGCCTCGACCTGGGCCTGGAGCATCACGCCGGTGGTCGCGCCCCACACGCAGAAGACGGACAGGTTCGCGGGCAGGAGGGTGACCAGGACGCGGCGCAGGGCCGGCGTCAACGGCGGCCGGGCGGGGGCGTCGCCGGCGGTGGGTGCGGTGGACGTCATGGCGTACCTGGCATGCCTTCTCCTCGGTGAGAGCCCGACGGCGTCGTCACGGCGACGAAAGCCTAACGGCATTCGGTTTCTGCGCCAAGGGCCTGACGACGCCCCGGTAGCATGCGGCGCATGAGTGGCCGGGGCAGGTACGCCAAGGGCGTCGAGAAGCGTGCCGAGATCCTGCGCACGGCCCTCGACGTCTTCGCCCGCGAGGGCTATCGCGGCACGACGCTGCGGGAGGTCGCGGAACGCTGCGAGCTGTCCGTCGCCGGCGTCATGCACTACTTCGACTCCCGGGAGGACCTGCTCACGCAGGTGATCCTCGCCCGCGACGACGACACCGCCCTCGAACCCGCCTCCCCCGACGACTCCCGTGCTCCCGCCGCCTCCCCCGCCGACCTCGGCCCGGACGACGGGTGGCACGAGCTGCTGGCCACCGTGCGCCGCAACGCCGAGCGGCCGGGCCTCGTCGAGCTGTTCGTCACCCTCACCGCCGCCGCCCGCGACACGAGCCATCCGGCGCACGACGCCCTCGCCGCCCGGTACGACCGGCTCCGTGCGGCCGCCGTCCCGCTGCTGCGCGCCCGCCGCGACGCCGGCCTGCTGCCGTCCGGCGCCGACCCCGACGCCCTCGCCGACCTCGTGATCGCCGTCGCCGACGGCGCGCAGCTGCAGTGGCTCGTCGACCCGGCGCGCGACCTGTCCGCACCGCTCGAGACGCTCGCCGGGCTGCTGGGCCTCGAGCCGGAGCCCCCGACGCGCTCCCGGCCGACGCCGGGCCAGGACTAGCCTGGCCGGATGGGCATCAGGGTGCGGGCCGTCGTCACGGGGCGCGTCCAGGGCGTCGGCTTTCGCTGGACCACCGCGCAGGGGGCCGCGCGGCACGGCGTGACCGGCTTCGTGCGCAACCTGCCCGACGGCAGCGTCGAGGCCGAGGTCGAGGGCGACCGGTCCGACGTCGACGCGATGCTGGCGCTGCTGCGGACGGGACCTCCCGGCGCCGCCGTCGCGGACGTGGCCGTGCAGGAGATCCCGCCCCGCGGCGGCGCGGGGTTCGACGTCCGGGGCTGACCGCCCGCCACCGGCGGCGCGCCGTGACGACGGTCCGGCTCAGGCCGGGACTGCCGCCGCGACCCACTCGATGACCCCCGCGCGGGTGCGCTCGTGCTGCTCGACGACGAGCTCGCCCGCGTCCGCCCGGGCGGCGACCCAGCGCATCGGGCGGCGCCCGAAGTGCTCCCCCGCCCACGGCACGCTCACCAGGTCGGCGACCGCCTGCAGCGCGCGCAGCGGCCAGAAGGTCGACGTCACGTGGTCGGCGAGCAGCAGCCTGCCGCCCGGGCGCAGCACGCGCACCATCTCCGCGAGCGCCGCACGTTCGTCGGCGATCGCGCACATCGAGAACGTGCACACCGCGGTGTCGACGGACGAGTCCGGCAGGTCCAGGCGCTGCGCGTCACCGAGGCGCAGGTCGACGTCGACGCCCAGCCCGTCGGCCCGCTGCCGGGCGACGTCGAGCATGCCGGGGCTCCACTCGACGCCCACCAGGTGCCCGCCCGTGACGGCCGGCGGGTAGTGCGGCAGGTTCAGGCCGGTCCCGACGGCGACCTCGAGCACGTCGCCGCGCGCCAGGGCGCACAGGCGACGGCGCACGTCGGGGAACATCCGCCCCTCCGCCGCGGCGAAGGCACGGTCGTAACCCGACGCCTCCCGGTCCCAGCGCCGGCGCAGCCGCCCCGCGCGCCCGTCGGGAGTCGCGTCGGGAGTCGCGTCGGGAGCGTCGGGTGTGTCGTCGGTCACGCGCTCAGAGTCGCACATCGTGGTCGGGCATCCCCCGGGCCGGGCCGTCGCGACCGAGCCGGTCGGTGCGACGACCGCGCCGCCGACGCACGGCCGCGGCCGTGCCGCCGAGCAGGCCGAGGGCCAGCAGCACGAGTCCGGCTCCCGCGACCGTGGCCCAGCCGGCCCGCTGCTGCACGCCGTCCGCCAACGACGTCGCCTCGTCGAGCTCGCCCGCGTCGAGCGCCGCCCGCGCCTCCCGCGTCGAGGCGTCCAGGCCGAGGACGGCGGCACCCAGCGCCGACACGACGTCCCGGTCCGCGGTGGCGGCGTGCGTCGCGGCCCCGACCTCGGTCACCGCCGTCAGGGCCCGCGGCAGGGTGCCCGCCAGGTCCGCGTACTCCTGCGCCGTGCGGGCGTCCTGGTACGCGGCTCGGACCGCGGCGGGTCGGGCAGCCCGGCCTCGCGCGCCGCCGCCTGTACCTGGCCCGCCAGGCCGGGGGCGTCGCCCAGGGCGGCCCGCACGTCCTTCGCGTCCGCGAACTCCCAGCCGGTCATCGCGCCGCGCAGCCCGCGGGGCGGCTGCCAGCCGCCGTCCGCCTCGTCGAGCGCGACGTACGCGGCGCGCGCCGACCGGCGTGCGCCGAGCTCGGCCCGCTGCTCGCCGTCGACGACCCACTGCCGGTAGACCTTCGCGCCGCCGGTGACCCCGCCGCGGACCTCGACCAGGTCGAGGAACCGCTGCCACTGGGTGCGCCCCCGGTGGTGGCTGGTGTCCCCCGGCGGCTCGTAGGCGCTCTCGCCCGCGTACGCGGCGGCCAGCACCTCCGCGACGGCCTCGTCGTCGAGGTCGCGCAGCAGGCGCCGGACGGCGGTGTACGACGCCGCGTACGCGTAGCTCTCGACCTGGGCCGAGTCCTCCCCCTCCGACCAGGCGGTGAGCGGCAGGGCCACGTCGGCACCCCTGTCCGGGGTCTCGCGCGGCGGTCCCGACCGCGCGTCCACGTCCGCCGCGACGCGCCGCGCGACCACCTCCGCCAGCCCTTCGTACAACCACCGGCCGCCGATCTCGTCGGGGTTGTACCAGGCGTGCGAGAGCTCGTGGAAGAGGAGCGCGGCGTCGAGGTCCTCGGGCACGACGATCTCGTCGGCGCCCGTGTCGAACCAGGCGTACCCGGTTGCCTGCGGGGACACGTCCTCCCGGATCGTCTTCAGGCCGCCGGGCCACGGCTGGCCCACCAGCTCCTCCAGCGCGGGGAGCCCCTGGCGCAGCTGGCGGGAGGCGAACCGCAACCACCGCTCGTCGCCGGGGAAGCCCTGCACCGTGAGGGTGTCGCCGTCCACCTCGACCGTGCGCTCGTCGGCCTGCCCCGGGTCCCGCGCGGAGACCACCGCCCAGATGCCCTGGTCGCCGGTGCCGCGGGTGGCGCGGTACGTGGTCGTCCTGCCGCCGGGCTCCGCGGCGAAGGCGTCGGAGGTGGCGTCGAACGTCATGTCGGCCGGGAGCTCGACCTCGACCGACACCTCGCCGGGATCGCCCGCGGCCTGGACCGCGAAGGTGGCGTACCCGGGGCCGACCCGGGTGGCGTCCGGCGAGCGCACCGGCTCCCCCGGGACGACGAAGCTCCACTCGACGGTGCGCGAGCTGCCGTAGTGCAGGGCAGGGAACGAGGCCACCGCGAGAGCGGTGCTCGGGTCGTCCGTCGCCCGCAGCTCGACGGCGAGCGCCGCGCCGGCGCTGGTCGCCTGCACGTCGGTCGCGCCCGCGGGGACGGCGATGCCGTAGGAGTCGTAGTAGTAGAGGTAGCTGCCCGCGGGCGGCGTCGTGTTGCGGATGGTCGTCGTGACGTCGGCGGTGACCTCGCCCGCCTCCGCCCGCAGCTCGTAACGGCTGTGCGTGCTCTCGTCGAGGCCGTCGTCCGCGACCGCGACAGGTGCCGTCGCGGGCACGGCGAGGCCGGCGCCGAGGACGCCGCCCAGGGCGAGCGCGAGCGTGGGGGTCGGGCGGCGGGAGCCGGGCGGACGCCGGCGGGCCTTCGGTCGGTGCACGGTCCCTCGTCGTTCCCCTCGTGGTCGGGTGCTCGTCGTCGAGCGGCGTCACTGTACCGGCGGCGGCGCTCGGCTACGGTGGCTCGTACCGCACCGCCACGACGGCCGAGGAGGCCAGGGATGCCGGACTACGCCCGCATGTACCGCTTCGGTGTCACGCCCTGGGAGGGGTACGCGAAGGCGGCGGCGCCGAGCATCGCCGCCGTGCTCGACCGCGAGGAGTCCGACCGGACCCGCCCGCTGGGCACGGCGCTCGACCTGGGCTGCGGCCGCGGCCAGTTCACCCCGGAGCTCGCCCGCAGGGGCTGGCGGGCCGTGGGCGTCGACGTCGTGCCGAAGGCGATCGAGGCGGCCCGGCGCCGGGCCGGACCGGGCGTCACGTACCTGGTGGGCGACGTGACCGACCTTGTCACCGACCTCGCCTCGGTGGCCGGGGCGCCCGAGCCGGGCTCCGTGGACTTCTTCCTCGACATCGGTTGCTTCCAGGGGTTCGACGCGCGGGCACGGGGCGGCGAGGCACGGAGCGTGACGGCCCTGGCCGCCCCTGGAGCCACCGTCCTCATGCTCGCGTTCGGGCCGACCCGCCTGCGCTCGCGCATCGGCGGCGTCTCGCAGGCCGAGGTGGAGTCCGCCTTCACGGGCTGGACGCTGGACGACGTCCGCGCCGCCGACACCGCGGGGCTCGGCTGGCCGATGAACCGGACGTCGCCGCGGTGGTACCGGCTGCGCCTCGCCTGAGGGTCGGCATTCCCGCCGCCGTCCGCCGCCTCGACCGTCGCCTCAACCGTCGTCGACATCCTGGGCGGAGAGCGGCGTGGCGACGTCCTCGAGCGACCGCCGTTCCGCTCCGACGCCGAGGAACATCGCCACGACTCCCCCTCCGATCATGAGCGCCGCCCCGATGTAGTAGCCGACCGCGATCCCGGTGATGTCCTGCTCGGCGCTCGCCGACTCGATGAGCCGCCCGAACAGCAGCGGCCCAGTGATGCCGCCGACGGCCGTGCCGATCGCGTAGAAGAACGCGATGCACAGGGCGCGCGTCTCGAGCGGGAAGACCTCGCTCGCGGTGAGGTAGGCCGAGCTCGCGCCGGCGGAGGCGACGAAGAAGATCACCATGCCGAAGAGGGTGAGCGTCCACGCCGTGAGCCCGCCGATCACCACGCCGGCGACGGCGAGCAGCACCCCGGAGACGATGTACGTCCCGGAGATCATGCGCACCCGCCCGACCTTGTCGAACAGCGGCCCCAGCGCGAGGGCCCCGAGGAAGTTGCTGACGGCGAACAGCGCGATGTACGCGCCGGTCTGGCCGACGCCCAGGAAGGTCTGCAGCGTGTCCCCGAAGGTGAAGAAGAAGGCGTTGTACAAGAAGGCCTGACCGATGAACAGCGCGAGGCACAGCACGGTGCGCCGCGGGTAGTCCGCGAACACGGTGCGCGCGACCCGGACGAGGCTCACCGTGCGGCGCTGACGCACCCTGATGGTGCCCTCGGGTTCGTCGAGCTCGACGCCGTCCTGGTCGGCCAAGCGCCTCTCGACGTCGGACACGATCCGCTCGCTGTCGTCCTGGCGCCCGTGGATGAACAGCCACCGAGGGCTCTCCGGGACGTTGCGCCGTACGAGGAGGACGGCGACACCGAGCACCGCGCCGAGCGCGAAGCACAGCCGCCAGCCCACCCACGCGGGGATGAGCTCCGGGTTGAGCAGCGGGATGGTCAGCAGCGCGCCGCCCGCGGCGCCGAGCCAGTAGGAGCCGTTGATCGTGATGGCGATCCGCCCGCGGTACCTGGCGGGGATGAGCTCGTCGATCGCCGAGTTCACGGCCGCGTACTCGCCGCCGATGCCGAGCCCCGTCACGAACCGCATCGCGAAGTAGTAGAGCGGGTTCATCGAGAACGCGGTCAGCACCGTGCCCGTGAGATAGACGAGCAGCGTGAGGATGAACAGCCTCTTGCGACCGAACCGGTCCGTGAGCTGGCCGAACACCAGCGCACCGACGCACGAGCCCGTGACGTAGACGGCGCCGGCGAGCCCGATGTCCGCACTGGTCAGGCCGAGACCCGTCTCGCTCTTGAGAGCGTCGGACAGGTTGCCGACGATCGTCACCTCGAGCCCGTCGAGGATCCAGACCGTCCCGAGGCCGATGACGATCATCCAGTGCCAGCGCGACCACGGGAGCCGGTCCATGCGCGCGGGAATGTCCGTCGTGATGGTCCGCAGCGTCGTCGCCTCGTTCCCCGTCGAAGACATCCTCCGGTTTGTACGCCCGCTCCAAGATGCAGGCACGCCGACGGCTTGTACCTTCGATCACATGGTTGCTCCCGAGGACAGACGACAATTCGCACGACGCGCGCCGCGCCGGGCCATGGTCCTGGCGGGCGCGACAGCGCTCGCCGCCCCGCTCGCTCTGGTGGGCGTCAGCACGAGCAGCGCGGCGCCCGAGACGGTCGCCGCGCCGGCGGCTCCGGGCCCTGCGAGCGGCCCGAGCGCGTCGCCCGGCGACGACGAGCACCCCGACCGCACCGGTGGGATCGACGGGGAGGCGATGCGCCAGCGGATCATGCACGAGAGCCCGGGAAAGAACGCGCCCGGGCTCCGCGCCGACGAGGACGCGCTGCGCGTGCAGGAGAAGGACTCGGGCGACACCGCCGACGACGGTGGCCAGGAGGCCCAGCGCCTCCCCGCACCCCGGACACCGAGCGGCTGGGAGGTGCGTGTCGACGGGAGCCTCAGTACCGAGGCCATCGACCCGGAGCCGATCGCACCGAACGACGAGGACGACGGGGCCATCCCCCTCGCCCGAGACCTGAGGCTCGGCGCGGAACGGGACGGGATCAGCACGACGGGCACGATCGGGGACGGGCCCCACGGATCGGAAGGCACCAAGACCGGCGACTACGACTTCTACCGCCTCGACGCGTCGAAGGGCGAGACCCTCACCGTCGACCTCGCGCCGGGCGGGGAGCTGGCGGCGAACGCACTGCTGTACGACGCGGACGGCAACCTGGTCGTCGGCGCCCAGGACATGACCGGGGACGGCGCGGTGCACCTCTCCGAGCGGATCACGGAGCCCGGGGCGTACTACGTGGCGGTCGGCAACCACTACCCCGCGGACCCGTTCGATCCTGCCTCCGGGCCGGCCGTCATCACCGAGGGGCCGTACGACCTCGACATCACGGTCCATGCTCGCGGTGAGGCCGACACCGACACCTTCGTGGTCCCGCTGCGCCAAGGCGACGTGCTCGGCACGACGGTGCGCGGCGCGGCGCGGCAGGTCGCGATCCACGAGCTGAGCGGCGAGCTCGTCCAGGCGTCCTCCACCGATCCCGGGGTCATCTACCCGGACGACTCACCGCTTCCTCGGGGCGGCAACGCCACCGGCAACCACGTGGTCGAGAAGTCCGGGCTGTACCTCGTCTCGGTCGCCGACGGGAGCGGCGACTACGAGCTCACGGTCGGAGCCCACCGCGCGCCCTCGACGCAGCGGGAGCGGCCGCAGACCGTCCTGCTCGACTTCTCCGGGCCGTCGTTCGACAACCGGATCTTCGGCGCGTCGGCCGTGGAGCCGGGCGTGCGCGACATCAGCCCGATGCGGGACTTCCTCCCGCGGTGGGGGCTCGAGAAGTCCGACGAGCGGGCCGTGATCGAAGCGACCACCGCGCGGGTGCGCGAGATGCTGCGCGACGAGATCCCGGGCTCGCAGGTGCGGGTGGTGACCTCGCTGGAGCACCCCGACCTGTTCGGCAAGCCCGGGGTCAGTCGGGTGATCATCGGCGGCGACCCCGAGGAAGCAGGGATCATTCCCGCGCTCGGGTTGTCCGAGTCCGTCGATCCCGGCAACTTCGCCCGCGCAGAGACCGCGATCGTGATGCCCGGGCCCATGAGCGGTGACGAGTCCCCGATCTCGCTCAACCATTTCCTCACCGACGACAGCGACCGGGTGCGCGCCGTCGCCCAGGGGCTCGGGAACACCACGGGCCACGAGATCGGGCACTTCCTCGGCAGCTTCCACACCGATGACGACGACGAGCCCACCAACGTCATGAACACGGGCAACCGCCTGCAGTTCTACGCGGTCGGCCCGGACGGCGTCGCCGGAACCGTCGACGACGACCACATCGCCATGCGCACCAGCCGGTACGACCCGCTCCAGGGGATCTCGGGCATCGAGGACACGATCGGCCGCACCTCGGTCGCGCTCCGCTGACGCCGGACGTCGCGCCGGTCCCGATCTCGAGCGCCGGAGCGTCCACCGTGGCGCCACCGCGGGGGCCACCGCGGGGTCACCGATGAGTTCGGCGCGACGCCCCGGTCGGACGAACCGACCGCACACGGACCGGGAGCCACCATGAAGCTGACCACGATCACGATGACCACCGTCGACGGCGTGATGCAGGGACTGGGCGCCGCGGACGAGGACCGCCGGGGCGGCTTCGCGCGCGGCGGCTGGGTGGCCGACGTGTTCGACGACGAGGCCATGACGTACCTCAGCGGCGTCTACCAGCGCGCGGACGCGTTCTTGTTCGGCCGGCGGACGTACGAGATCTTCGCCGGCTCGTGGGGGGTCATGCCGGACCCCGAGGCCAACCCGATCGCCGGGCCCCTGAACGCCCGCCCCAAGTACGTCGCGTCGAGGACGCTCACCGACCCGGGATGGGCGCCCACGACCGTCCTGTCCGGGGACGTCGCGACCGCCGTCCGAGATCTCAAGGCGGGCCCGGACGGCGAGCTGCAGGTGCACGGCAGCGGCCAGCTCGTCCGCTGGCTGCTGGACCACCGGCTCGTGGACGAGATCACCCTGCTCGTGTGCCCCGTCGTCGTCGGCCAGGGCACGCGCCTGTTCCCCGACGACGGCCCGGACGCGGCGCTCGACCTGGTCGGCTCGCGCAGCACGCCGGGCGGCGTCACCGTCCAGGTCTACCGGCCGACCGGTCGTCCGCAGTACACGACGGCCGCGCCGCCGCCGAACGCATGACCGCGCGAGCGGCCGGCGTGTTGCAGGCCCTGCTCGACCGGCACGTCTTGGCCGGCGCCGCGCCCGGCGCGGTCGCCTCCCTCCTGGCGGTACCCGACGGCGCAGAACCCGAGGCCGTCGCGTCCGGGGCGATGTCCGTGGGCGGGCCGCCGATGCCGCCCGACGCCCTCGTGCGCGTGATGTCGATGACCAAGGCCGTCACCGCGGTGACGGCCCTGCGCCTCGTCGAGGCCGGCCGCCTCGGCCTGGACGCACCGGTGGACCGGTGGCTGCCGGAGCTCGCGGACCGCCGGGTGCTGACGAGCCCGACGGCGCCCCTGACCGACACCGCGCCGGCCGTGCGGCCGATCACGCTGCGTCACCTGCTGACCTGCACGTCCGGCTACGGCCTCGTCATGACCGACTCCCCGCTCCGGCGGGCGATGGCCGCCGCGGGTCTCGACGTGGCACCCGACCGCCCGGTGACCGTCGGCGCCGACGAGTGGCTCACGCGCCTGGCGGCGCTCCCGCTGGCCTTCCAGCCGGGCGACGGCTGGCGGTACCACCACTCCTTCGGCGTGCTCGGCGTCCTGGTCTCGCGCGTGGCCGGCCGGCCGCTGCAGGACCACCTCGCGGACGACCTGCTCGGACCCCTCGGCATGCGCGACACGCGCCTGTGGGTGCCCGACGACGACCTGGCCCGGCTGCCCGCCGCGTACCGGCACACCGGCTCCGGGCCGGTGGAGCTCGAGCCGGCCGCCGGCGGCACGTACGCCGGGCGTCCGCCGTTCGACGTCAGCCACCGCGAGCTCGTCTCCACCGTCCGGGACTACACCCGCTTCGCGCGGATGCTCGCCGCCGGCGGGCGGTCCGACGGGCGGCAGGTCGTGTCGCCCGAGCACCTCCGGCTCATGACGAGCGACCAGGTCCCCGCGGCCGCCAAGGCACCCGACAGCTTCTTCCCGGGGTTCTGGGACGGCACCGGCTGGGGCTTCGGTGTCGGCGTCGACGTCGAGGGCCCGCGGGCCGGCCGCTTCGGCTGGTCGGGCGGCCTGGGCACGACGTTCTTCGTGGACCCGGGCGGCGCCGCCGGCGTCCTGGCGACCCAGGTCGAGGTGGGAGCACGGCTGCAGCCGCTGTTCGACGACTTCCAGGCCCTGGCCGAACGCGCCTGAGGGGCCGGGGTCAGTCCTGCGCCGAGGTCAGTCCTGTGGTGGGCGGCGCATGCGCTTGACGCTCCCGCGGCGCTTCTTCGCGTCGATACGCCGCTGCTGGGAGCCGCGCGTCGGGCGCGTCGCCCGCCGGCGTGGCCCGGGCGGCGCCAGGGCGTCGGCGACGAGGGCGGCAAGCCGCGACCTGGCGGCCTCCCGGTTGCGCCTTTGTGCGCGGTGCTCGGACGCGACGACCGTCAGCACTCCCCCGGCCAGGCGCCGCCCGAGACGCTCGACCACCCTGGCGCGCTGCACCTCGGTCAGCACCGCCGAGGTGGTGACGTCCCAGGACAGCTCGACCCGCGAGTCCGTCGTGTTCACGCCCTGCCCGCCAGGCCCCGACGCGCGCGAGAACCGCCAGGACAGCTCGGCGTCCGGGATGACGACGGCGGTCGTCACGCGCAGGCCGGGGCGGGTCGGGTCGGACACCCGTCCATCATGCCGGACGCTGCCGGTATCCTGCCGCTCACCTGCACGGACGCCCCGCTCACGCCCGGTCCGTCAGGTCCGTCCGCCCCGCCGACGTCGAGCGCACCGACCGCGTCTTCGGCGGCCGCTGCTCCATCGCGGGCTACTGTCCCACCGGGGCCGACACCATGGACGCCTACCTCGTCGAGGACCTGCAGGATCGCCGCGCCCGCCTGACGGACGTCGCCGGCGCCCTCAGGCGGGCGGCGCCGTGGAGTCGCGGACCACCAGCCCGTGGCTGGTCGGCTTCCGGCGCGGGCGCGACACCGGCGGGCGCAGCGCGAGCTCGAACGCCGCGACCCCCATCTCCGACATCGGCAGGCGCGCGGTGGTGAGGGCGGGCGCGAGGTCCTGGGCGACCTGGATGTCGTCGAAGCCGGTCACCGACACCTCGGCCGGCACGGCGACGCCGCGCTCGCGCAGCACCGACAGCACCCCGGTCGCCATGGCGTCGTTCAGGGCGAGGATCGCCGTCGTGCCGGGATGCTGCTCGAGGATCTGCGCGGCGCCGGCGCGCCCTCCCTCGCGCGTGAACGGCACGTACGCCACCGGCATGTCGTCGGGGTCGAGCCCGCGCGCGGCCACGGCGGACCGGACCCCGCCCAGCCGGTCGGTGACGGTGTTCAGGTGCCGTGGGCCCGCCACGACCGCCAGCCGGCGGTGCCCGAGCTCGAGCAGGTGCTCCGCGACGCTCGCCGCGGCCGCGCTGTTGTCGGGCAGGACGGCGTCGCACCGCAGGTGGTGCCGCCCGATCACGACCGCGCGCCCGCCGGTCTCCTGGAACGCGTCGAGCTCGCGCGCGACCTCGGCCTCCATCGCCGGGTCCACGTAGCCCGACCCGGCGACGATGATGGCGCCGACCCGGTGAGCCCGCATGAGCCGGATCTGCGCGGCCTCGGCCCGGGAGTCGCGCTCGGTGTGGCTGATCTGCACGCTCCACCCGTGCTCGGCGGCGGTGCCGACCACCCCGCTCGCGATCTCCGAGAAGTACGGGTCGCCGATCTCGTACACCAGCAGCCCGGCGACGGACGTCGGCCCCCCGGCCAGGGTGCGGGCGTGGGGGTTCGCCACGTACCCGAGCTCGGCGGCGACGTCGCGCACGCGGGCCGCCACCCGCTCCGAGACCCCCTCGCGGCTGGCCAGCGCCCGCGACGCCGTCGCCATCGACACGCCGGCCTGTGCCGCGACGTCGATCAGTCGCGGCCTGGAGTGGGGCCGTCCCGCCACCGCATCTCGACGCACCCCTGCTCCGCTCGCTCGATCCCGTTGTGACCCTTGCCACAGCCGATCTCCGTACCCTACGGTAGCGAAAGCGCTTACCGGAAGCGCTTCCTGCAAGCGCTTTCGTTCCTCGGTCGCCCGTACCGGGCGGCCGGGGTCCTCACTACGACGAAGTAGGGAGAGTCACCCTCATGTCCCCACTGCACACCCCTCTCCACCCCCGGCGCAGGGGCGTGGCCGCCGCCGCCTGCGTGGCCGCGACGGCGCTCGTCCTCACCGCCTGCTCCGACGACGGCGAGACCGGCGGGGGCGCGGACGACCCCATCGTCGTCGGCATCTCCCTCCCCCTGACCGGCGACTTCTCCGAGCCCGGCAAGGGCGTCCAGCGCGGCTACGAGGCGTGGGCCGAGTTCATCAACGAGGACGGCGGCCTGCTCGGGCGCCAGGTCGAGCTGAAGATCCTCGACGACCAGTCGAGCGCCGACCGCGTCGTGCAGGACTACGAGGCCCTGATCGCGCAGGACGAGGTCGACCTCGTCTTCGGCCCCTTCTCCACGCGCCTCGTCGTCCCCAGCGCCCGGGTGGCCGAGGAGTACGGGATGCTCTACGTCGAGCCCGCCGGAGCGGCCAACGAGGTGTTCGAGCAGGGCTTCGAGAACCTCTTCTACGCCGCTCCCGCCGTCGCGGACGACCACTACAACTACCTCGCGGAGCAGATCCTCGCCATGCCCGACGGCGAGCGCCCCCAGACCGTCGCGGTCGCCTCCATGGACGACCCGTTCGCCCAGGGCACGGCCTACGGGCTGCGGGACAAGCTGGCCGAGGGCGGGCTCGACGTCGTCGTCGACGAGGTCTACCCGCCGAACACCACCGACTTCTCGTCGATCGCCGCCAAGATCGACGACTCGGGCGCCGACATGGTCATCGGCGGCACCCAGTACCAGGACGCGGTCAACCTCATCGTCGCGCTCCAGCAGCTCGACTACCAGCCCCAGCTCGCCGCCTTCTCGACCGCGCCGACCAACCCGGAGTTCGCCGACGCGATCGGTGACAAGACCGAGGGCATCCTCTCCCCGACGGGGTACACGGAGACCGCGAGCTGGCCGTCCAACGTCGACTTCGTCAAGCGGTACACCGAGCTGCACGGCAACCCGCCCGGCGAGGACGAGGCGAACGCCTACACCACCGGCCAGGTCGTCGCGGCGGCGGTCGAGGCCGTGGGCTGCGCCGAGCAGGGCGAGTGCCAGCAGCAGCTCATCGACTGGCTGCGCGAGAACGAGGTCGACACGGTCGTGGGCCCGTTGACCTGGGACGAGACCGGCAAGCCGCAGGGCGCGCACCTCATCCAGCAGTACGTCGACGGCGAGATCCAGATCGTGCTGCCGAAGGACGCCCAGGAGGCCGAGCTCATCCACCCGAAGCCGAAGTGGTGAGCACGTGACCGGGACGCTCCTCTTCCAGAGCCTCGTGCTCGGCGTGCTGCTCGGCGGGCTCTACGCCCTCCTCGCGGCAGGCCTGACCCTCTACTTCGGCGTGATGCGGGTCGTGATGATCGCCCACTCGGCGTTCCTCATCCTCGCCGCCTACCTCGCCTGGTTCTTCCACCAGCAGACCGGCATGGACCCCATGCTGTCGCTGGTGATCACGGTCCCGCTGTTCTTCGCGGTCGGCGTCGGGATGCAGCGGCTGCTGATCACCCGGCTGCGGCCGGCCACGATCACGATGATGTCGGTGCTCCTGACGTTCGCGGTCGCCCTCTTCATCGAGGGCATGATCGGCTTCGTCTGGGGCGGGACGCAGCGGCGCATCCAGCTGCCCTACTCCGGCGACAGCGTCTCCTTCTTCGGGGCGCAGATCGCCGTCGTGAAGCTCATCGCGTTCGGGCTCGCGGCGCTCTCGCTCGCGGGGCTGTACCTGCTGCTCAAGCACAGCAGGTTCGGCCAGGCGCTGCGCGCCACGATCCAGCACCGGGAGGCCGCGCAGCTCATCGGCATCCACACCAACCGCGTGGCCGGCTTCGGCTTCGGCATCGGGCTCGCGACGGCGGCCGTCGGCGGGACCGCGCTGTCCCTCGACGCGACGATCTACCCGTCGCTGCACTGGCACTGGATCGGGCCGCTGATGGCGATCATCGTGGTCGGCGGGCTGGGGTCGATCCCCGGCGCGGCGATCGCCGCGATGATCCTGGGGATCGGCCAGAGCCTGCTCCAGGTGCCGCTCGGCACGACGTGGGCGCAGACCATCTTCTACGTCGCGCTGTTCGCGACGCTGATGCTGCGGCCCCAGGGATTCTTCGGAGGTCGCCTTGCTCAACGCTTCTGACGCCCGACCCGCCCCGGGCACGTCCGGGCGGGCCCCCGACGACCGGGCCGTCGCCGCCGGGCGGCCGTGGGGCCGGATCGTGCGCGTCGCCGCCCTCGTGGTCGGCGTCGCCCTCGTCCTCGCGTTCCCGACGATGGTGCCCAACGCGTACATCCTGTCCGCCGGCATCGTCGTGGTCAGCTACGCCTGCACCGCCACCGCCTGGAACTTCATGGGCGGCTTCACGGGCTACGTCTCGCTCGGTCACGCGGCGTTCTTCGGCCTCGGCGCCTACGGCACCGGCCTGCTGATCCGTGACGTCGGCCTGTCGAGCTTCGTCGCGTGGATCGTCGCGGGAGCGCTCGTGCTCCTCGTGACCATCCCCGTCGGCATCGCGGCGCTGCGCGTGCGCGGCGCGTCCTTCGTCATCGTCTCGATCGCGTTCGTGCTCATCCTGCTGCTCGTCTTCCAGGCCTGGGGCTCGTTCACGGGCGGCTCGGACGGCCTCGTCGTGCCGCGGCCGTTCCCGGACCTGCTGCGGCCCGAGCACCACCAGGTGTTCTTCTACCTGTTCGCCGCGCTGCTGGCCGTCATGCTCGTGGTCTGGTGGGCGATCGACCGGTCGCGGTTCGGCACCGGGCTCAAGGCCATCCGCGAGGACGAGGACAAGGCGCAGGCGCTCGGCATCCCCACCCGCAACTACAAGCTCGTCGCCTACGTCGTCTCCGCGACGTTCACCGGGCTGGCGGGCGGCATGTACGCCCTGTGGTTCGGCGACCTCGACCCGATCTTCCAGTTCTCGATCATGCTCGGCTCGTACATGGTGCTGATGGCGCTGCTCGGCGGCGTGCGGCACCTGTTCGGCCCGGCCCTCGGCGCCCTCATCGTCGGGAGCGGCCTGGAGTACTTCAAGCTCGAGTTCGGCGACACCCAGCTCCACCTCGTCGCGACGGCGCTGCTGCTGGGCCTCGTCGTCCTCTTCATGCCCGACGGGATCATCCCGGCTGTCCGGGCGCTGCTCAAGCGGTTCGGCCCGGAGGACTCCTCCATCCGGGAGGTCACGGCCGCCGAGCTGCTCGAGCGCAACCGCACCGCGTCCCACGACGCCCCGTCCCGTGACACCGCGTCGACCACGGCGGCCGCGACCGCCCCAGCGACCCCGACCACCCGCCAGGAGGACGGACGATGACCACCGCCGCTCCACCCGCCACGCGCAACCTCGAGACCGTCGGGCTCACCAAGTCCTTCGGCGGCGTCCATGCCGTGCGCGACGCGACCGTGACGTTCCGCCACGGCAAGATCAACGCCCTCATCGGACCCAACGGCTCGGGCAAGACCACCTTCTTCAACTGCGTCACGGGGATGATCAAGCCCGACGCGGGCACGGTGACGTTCCGCGGGGAGGACATCACCCGCCGCGCCCCGCACAAGATCGCCCAGGCGGGCATCGGCCGCAGCTTCCAGCTCTGCCGGATCTTCCCGCGCATGACCGTCCTGGAGAACATGCTCGCCGCGGTCCGCCGGACGAGGCGGCGCGAGCTCCTCAAGGGCGCCCGCAACGCCGAGGAGATCGACAAGGCCCGCGCCCTCCTGGTGCGGGTCGGCATCGACCACCTCGAGAACATCGAGGCGCGCAACCTCTCCTACGGCCAGCAGAAGCTCCTCGAGCTGGCCGGCGTCCTCATGGGCGACCCGGACACGATCATGCTCGACGAGCCGGCCGGCGGCGTGAACCCCGCGCTCGTCGGCCGGATCGGGACCCTGGTGCAGGAGCTCAACGCCGAGGGGCGCACCTTCCTCGTCGTCGAGCACAACATGGAGATGGTCATGAGCCTGTCGCACCACGTCATCGTGTTCGACCGCGGCGGGCCCATCGCCGAGGGCAGCCCCGCCGTCGTGCAGTCCGACCCGCGAGTCCTGGAGGCCTACCTTGGTGTCTGAGCCGATCCCCGCACCGCAGGCCCCGTCCGGGCCGGCGCACAGCACGGGGAACCTCCTCGAGCTGAACGACATCCAGGCCGGCTACGGCCGGGCGGCGATGGTGCTGCGCGGCCTGACGATCAAGGTCCCGGCCGCGACCGTGGTCTGCCTCGTCGGGCCGAACGGCGCCGGGAAGTCCACCGTCCTGAAGGTCGCGAGCGGGCTGCTGCGACCGCGGTCGGGCGAGATCCTCGTCGGCGGCAGGGACGTCACGGGCCAGGGGCCGCAGGAGATGCTGTCGTCCGGGCTGGCGCACGTGCTCCAGGGGCACAGCGTGTTCCGGGAGATGACGGTCGCCGAGAACGTGCTGCTGGGCGCCTACACGCTCCGGGACAAGGCGAAGGTGGCCGAGCGCGTCGCCTTCGTGCAGCACCTGTTCCCCATCGTCGGCGAACGGTGGAAGCAGCTCGCGGGGCTCCTGTCCGGCGGGCAGCAGAAGCAGGTGGAGTTCGCCCGCTCCCTCATGGTCAGCCCGCAGGTGGTGCTCCTCGACGAGCCGTCGATGGGCCTCGACCCGAAGACGACCGCGACGGTCTTCGAGCAGGTGGTCCGGATGCGGGACGCCGGCGTCGCCGTGCTCCTCGTGGAGCAGAACGCCCGTCGGGCGCTCGAGACCGCCGACATCGGCTGCGTCCTCGACCTCGGCCGGGTCCACATCACCGGCCCGGCCCGCGAGCTCCTCGACGACCCGCAGCTCTCCGAGCTGTACCTCGGCGGGCGGCCGGCCGAGTCGGCGCTGCGCAAGGAGGGCTGAGGACCGACCACGCCCCCACGGCCCGGCGACGCCGCCGGGCCGGTACGCCCCTGTTCGCCCCCGATCGACGACGACGTTGAAAGGAACCCGGATGGACGACCGCACCAGATGGTCAGGCACGGTACGAGGCACGGCGGCACTCGCCGCGACCGCACTCCTCGGGGCGCTGGTGACCACCGCCCCCGCCTCGGCCGAGGAGCCGGTGACCCGCGAGTTCACGGAGACGCTCGACTTCGAGCAGTACGAACGGTCCGCGCTCGACGGCCAGGACGGCTGGTCGGCTTCCGCGGCGCCCCGCGTCGTCACCGACCCGCTCAACGGGAACAACCAGGTCCTCGAGTCGGTCGGGGGCGGCGAGCGGTCGTCCCGCGCCATCCCGGAGATCGCCGACGGCGACACCGGCACGGTGTTCTTCCGGTTCCTGCGCACCGGCAGCGTCGACACGTCCTTCGGGGTCACCGACGTCGACGCCCCCTCCGACTACGCGCACAGCCGCGCCTACGTGAACAACCAGAACAGCGACACGATGCTCGTGCGTGACGGCGGCGCCTTCGAGCCCGTCGGCACCTGGGCGAAGGACACCTGGCAGTGTGTCTGGCTCGTCGCCGACAACGCGGCCGACGAGGTCGCCGTCTACAGCCAGGGCGGGCCGTACGAGGAGGTCACGCGCCTGCCGGAGGGCGCCGAGGAGAGGTTCGGGTTCCGGCAGGGGGTCAGCGGCGCGCTCGACCGGTTCTTCTGGATCAACGGGGCGAGCAGCGCCGGGACGCTCATGCTCGACGACGTCGCCGTCGACACCGCCGGCCAGAACCTCGACGTCCCGACGGGGAACCCCGCGGACTGCGCCGCCGGGGGTGACGAACCGACCGACCCGCTGCTCAACCCGCTGCCCGACCCGGAGCGCTCCACGCTCGGGATCGAGGTGACCGAGCTCGCCCAGCTCCCGGAGTCGCACACGACGCCCGCGGCGCAGGACCCGCGACTGGTCCGGCACAACCGCATCACGCACCTCGACGAGGTACCGGACGGCTCGGGCCGGCTCATGGTCCCGGACAACAACGGGACGCTGTACCTGGTGGACAAGGAGTCGGGCGCGCACGTGCCGTACCTCGACGTCCGGGAGGAGTTCGTCGACAACTTCCACAACAGCGCCGGCCTGGGCACCGGCCTTGGTGCCGCCGAGTTCCACCCGGACTTCGCCGAGAACGGGAAGTTCTACACGGTGCACACGGAGGGCGGCACCGCCCTGACCGAGGACACCCCGGACTTCCCGGAGTACGGCAGCACCGGCTTCCACAGCGTCGTCACCGAGTGGACCGCGACCGACCCGGCCGCCGAGGTCTTCTCCGGCACCAGCCGCGAGATCCTGCGCGTCCCGTTCGCCGGGCGGGTGCACACCGTGCAGCAGATCGCGTTCAACCCCACGGTCGCGGAGGGAGACGCCGACTACGGCAACCTCTACGTCCTGTCCGGCGACGGCGGCAACGGCGTCGGCAACGGCAACCCGCAGGACCTGGCCACGCCGCAGGGCAAGATCCTGCGCATCGACCCGTCGGGCGACGACGGCGCGAACGGCCGGTACGGGATCCCGCAGGACAACCCGTTCCTCGACGAGGCCGGAGCGCTGCCCGAGATCTACGCCGTCGGGATGCGCGACCCGCACCGCATCAGCTGGGATCCCGAGGGCGACCACACCATGTACCTGGGGCACATCGGCGAGTGGCAGGTCGAGTCGGTCTACGCCGTCGAACCCGGCGACAACTTCGGCTGGTCCGAGCGCGAGGGCCCCTTCCTCGCCGACAGCCGGCAGATCTACCCGCTGCCGGCCGACGACGCGCAGCACGGCTTCACCTATCCGGTGGCCGCGTACGACCACAACCGCGACCCGGGCCAGACGGGTGACGCCGGCGTCGCGCTCAACGGCGGCTTCGTCTACCGCGGCGACATCCCCGAGCTGCAGGGACGCTACCTGTTCACCGACCTGGTGCGCGGCTGGGTGCTGAGCACCCGGGCCGACGAGATGGAGCGCAACGACGGCGACCTCGACGACCTCGCCCGGATCGAGCACCTGCGCGTGTTCGCGGACGGTGCGGAGACGACGTTCCAGGAGCTCGTCGGCGACGAGCGCGTCGACCTGCGCTTCGGCTCGGACGCCGACGGCGAGCTCTACCTCATCTCCAAGGCGAACGGGAAGGTCTGGAAGGTGACCGGCGCCCGGCAGGTCGGGGCGTCGTCACCCGTCGCGCTGCCGGAGCTGGCGCCGAACCTCGTCGCGCACTACGACTTCGACCACCCGGTCGCGGGCGCGCCGACGGCGGAGGCCGACCAGGGCCTGTCCGGCACGGACATCGGGCTCGTCAACGGCGGCGTCGAGATGCGCGTCGCGGACCGTGCCTACCCGGGAGCGGGCGAGGCCCTGCAGACCCAGCAGATGAGCCCGGGGACGTCCTCGAACGACGACTGGAAGGCCGGCGTCCACGACCCCGACGGCGTGGGCTCGCTCGGCGCCTTCGCCGGCGCGGACGAGGCCGCCGTCATGGGGTGGTTCAAGCCGACCGGCACGCACCCCGCCCTCAACTCCGGGACGGCGGACCCCGACGACCGGTACAACGCCATCGGCCTGGCCGGGGTGCTGACCGGCGATTCCGACGGCCACGCCGTGCGGGCGCTCCTCGAGGTCATCACGGTCGACGGCGAGCTGAAGCTCGTCGCCCTCGGCCGTCGAGTCGACGGGGGCGGGTCCTGGACCTTCGCGGCCGACCTGCCGTGGGACCAGATCCTCGAGCAGGGCCGGTGGGTGCACCTGGCCGCGACGTTCGACTTCGCGGGCGGCGAGATGCAGCTGTTCATGAACGGCGAGGAGCTCGAGGGCGAGTACACGGCCGCCAACCCCTGGGGGGCGGGGTCCACGTCCCCCACCGATCCGGCCGGGATCAAGATCGGGGGCAGCTTCCCGCAGGACACGCGGGAGGCGAACCCGTTCGACGGGCGGATGGACGACCTCATGTTCCTCGACGTCGTGCCGACGCCCGAGCAGGTCGCCGCGCAGTACGCGCTGTTCGGCGCCGAGCCGGCCGAGCCGCCCGCCCCGCCGTCCTGCGAGCCCGAGGGTGAGCCGCTCACCGACGTCATGGCGCCGGAGGACTGGGCACCGCGGACGCCGTCCAAGTGGCAGTTCCCCGGCGACCGCGTCGTCCTCGCGGCGGCGGGCGTCGACCCGGGCGACGGCATCCGCCGGCCGTTCGAGTACGCCACCCTCACCGAGGGCCCGGAGCTCGGCTCGTTCGAGCTCACCGGCGAGGTCCGACTGGACGCCCCCGCGTCGGTGAACAACCGCGACGTGATCGTGGTCTTCGGCTGGCAGTCGGACACGGAGTACTACTACGCGCACCTCTCGCAGGACAACACGATCTACGCCCACAACGGCATCTTCAAGGTGGACGGGAAGGACCGGGAGCGGATCGACGACCAGTGGGACGGGGCCGTCGGCGCGCCGCCCGCCGTCACGGACGAGGAGTGGCACGACGTGCGCGTGGTCCGGTGCGCGGACAGCGGGGACGTCGCGGTGTACGTCGACGGGCTCGACACGCCGCTGCTCACCGCGAGCGACACGACCTTCCCCAGCGGGCGCGTCGGGTTCGGCTCGTTCGACAACACCGGCAGCCTCCGGGACCTCACGGTCACCGGCACGCCGGTCGACTCGACCGACCCCACGGTGACCGTCAAGGAAGGGTCGCAGTTCACCGCCGGCACGGACGGCGCCTACCGCAAGGTCTCGTTCAAGCTCCACGACACCGGCAAGATCGACCGCCTCACCCTCAACGGCGTCGAGAAGGACCTCGTCGACGACGTCTGGTCCGACCTCAACTTCGTCGTGCCCGGTGCCTTCGGAGCCGTCGAGGGCGACAACACCCTCGTCGTCCACGACGTCGCCGGCAACACCACCACGGTGAGGTTCGTCCTGGAGCCGACGACGCCGTAGCCCGCCGGGAACGGCCGAGGGCCCGGACCTCCGCTCGGAGGTCCGGGCCCTTCCTGCATGCTCCGGCATGATCGGGGCCCGCCGTCGGCGCTGGGGAACTTTATCGATATACAGATCTCGGTTTCGTTGCTAGCGTCAGCGGCGCGAGCCGCCTTCCGGGGTGCTCGGAGGCCCCTCGTGCTCGATGACACCGACATGCGGATGAGAGGCAAGTCAATGGCGATGAGATCTCAGTCAGGCATGACCATCCGGCCGGACCGACCGGGGCTCCGACGGGGGCGAAGAACGCTCGCGGCCCTCGCCGCGACCGCGATGGGCGCGGGCGCGCTGCTGGTGGCGCAGCCCGCGGCCGCCGACGCGGTGAGCGCCGACCCGTGGGTGGGCGAGGTCCCCGACAACCCGATCTCCGACGTCTACCGGTTCACGGTGCCGTCGGCCGCGGTGACAAAGGCGACCGGTATCGAGGACGGGCCCGTCGCGGTGCAGGGCAACTTCGGGCCCGGCAAGGCCTGGACCGACCTCAACACGGGGACCAGCGGGTCGAACCGGACCGCGACCGTCGGCCCCCTCGAGCCGGGTCTGTACTACTACCAGTACGCCGCGCGGCCCGCGGCCGACCAGGACGCGGTCGCCTTCCGCAACCCCGACGCCCCGCAGGAGGTGACGTCGAAGCCCACCTACAGCACGCTGTTCGTCCCCGGTCCGGGGGCCGAGTGGCTCGCCGACGTGCCCGGCGGCGGCGAGACCGAGACGCTCGCGTACGGCAAGGGACCGCACGAGCGCGAGGCGCTCGTGTGGACGCCGCCGGGCTACGACGAGGACCGCGCCGAGCCCTACCCGGTGCTGTACCTGCTGCAGGACGACGGCCAGAGCCACCGCGAGTGGGTGGAGCTGGGCAGGCTCGGCCAGATCATGGACAACCTCGTGCTCGACGGCGACGCCGAGCCGATGGTGGTCGTCATGGGCGACGGCGCCCGGCCCGGCCCCGCCGGCGTGACGAAGGACCTGCTGCCCGCCGCCGAGCACGAGCTCAACGTCTCCGACGAGGGGGCCGGCCGCGCGATCGCCGGGATCGGCCGCGGCGCCCAGCAGGCGCTGGCGGCCAAGGTCGCGAGGCCCCGCGACTTCGCCGGCGTCGGTGCGTTCTCGGGGGCCTACGACGGACGGCTCTCCCCGGGCAAGGCCGAGCAGATCAACCGCTCCACCGACGTCCTGCGCCTGTACGCAGGCAACGTCACCGACCCCGCGTACGACGACACTGTCGCCCTGGCCGGGTCGCTGACCGGCGCGGGCGTGGACTTCCAGTCCGACGGGTCGGACCCCGAGACCGGCGCCACGTGGGACACGTGGCAGAAGAACCTGCACGACTTCGCGCAGCGGGTCTTCCGTGACGTCGACGACGACGGCCCGAGCGAGGGCCACCTGCCGCTCGTGCAGCACGAGCTGCCCGCGCCGGGAACGACCCCGACCCCGTGGATCGACGAGAACGGCGTCGTCACCTTCGAGCTCGGCCCCGAGCACGCCGACGCGAACAACATCACCGTCTGGGGCAACTTCGGCCCGGCCGGCAGCTGGCCGCGCACCCCCATGGTCCGGCAGGAAGACGGGTCGTGGCGGCTCTCCGTGGCCGTGGAGGGCGGCTCGTACTACTACAAGTTCGTGGTCGACGGCGTCGACCTCAAGGACGAGGGCAACCCCACGAGCGTGTTCTCCGAGCCCACGTGGAGCACCTTCGCCGTCGAAGGTGACACCGTCCGCGGCCGGTACACCGCCGAGGTGCCGGCCGAGGAGCGCGGCGACGTCAGCGTCATGAGCTACACGAGCACCGCGGCGGACCGGGACCGCTCGGCGTACGTGTGGACGCCCCCGGACTACGACGCGGACCGCGCCGAGGCGTACCCCGTGCTCTACCTCCAGCACGGCGGCGGGCAGACGTGGACGGACTGGCTCGAGGTCGGGTTCATCGACCGCATCCTCGACAACCACTACCGGCAGGGCACCATCGAGCCGATGGTGGTCGTCATGGCCAACGGGAACGGCGTGGACTTCCCCGCGGAGATCACGACGCGCATCGCGCCGACGGCCGAGGAGCAGTACAACGTCAGCTCCGACGGCGACCAGCGCGCACTGGCCGGGCTCTCGATGGGCTCGGGCCACACGCTGAGCACGCTCTGGGCGCACCCGGGCGAGTTCGGCTACATCGGTGCCATGTCGGCGTTCGGCGGCCCGCCCGCCGACGCGGACGTCGAGGCCATCAACGAGGGCACGAGGCTGCTGCGCGTGTACTCGGGCGACGTCCAGGACTTCACCTACGGTGCGACCCTGCAGCTGGTCGCGGCCATGGAGGACCGGGGCGTGAACCACGAGTTCGCGCCCATCATCCCCGGGCCCCACAGCTGGGACGTCTGGCAGAAGTCCGTGATCGACTTCCTGCCCCGGCTGTTCCAGGAGAACGCCGGCGCCTAGCGGCTCGAGGCGTCGTCACGGTGCGGCCGGCGGGTCACCCGCCGGCCGCACCGACACCGCGCGCCCGAGGGGCCGGACCCTCGGCGGCATAACGACGCCGGGCCCGACGTTCGCACCGTCGACAGACGACGCCGGCGAGGAGAGCACCCCATGGCCTGGAGCACGCGTGAGCTCGCCGACCTGGCGGGCACGACCGTGAACACCGTCCGGCACTACCACCGGCTCGGCCTGCTCGAGGAGCCGGAGCGCCGGTACAACGGCTACAAGCAGTACGAGGTGCGGCACCTGGTGCGGCTCCTGCGCATCCGCCGTCTCGCGGACCTGGGGGTCCCTCTCGGCCAGATCGGTGCGGTCGCCGGGGCCGGTGACGGCGCGCCGCAGGCGTTGCAGGCGGTCGACGCGGAGCTCGCGGCCAGCATCGAGCGCCTGCAGCAGGCGCGGGCCGACATCGCGGCGATCCTGCGCGACGGCGCGCCCGCCGACAGCCCGTCGGGGTTCGAGTCCGTCGGGTCACGCCTGTCCGAGGCCGACAGCTCGATCGTCCACATCTACACCCGGCTGTACGACGAGCAGGCCCTGGCGGACCTGCGCGCGATGGTGGAGACCGACGACGACGCGGTGAAGGACGAGGTCGACGCGCTGGCACCGGACGCGGACGAGGAGACCCGGGAGTCGCTCGCCGAGAGGCTCGCCCCTTCCCTGGCGCAGAACATCCTCGACTACCCCTGGCTGAGCGATCCGGCGTCCCACCTGTCGAAGAGCGAGCGCGTCACCCAGAGCACGTTCGTCGAGGCGGTGACCGAGCTGTACAACCCCGCACAGCTCGACGTCTTCGCGCGCGCGGGGATCCGGGCGAACGAGCAGGTGAGCGCCCTGCGCGCGGCTCAGGCCGCGGCACCGCAGGACGGCGGCGGCGACAGGGCTTGACCCTGTGCCGACAACAGGGTGTCTCCTCGGCCTCTCGTCGGGGCCGGCCCGACGTCCAGTCGCACATGAGGAGCGTCATGAACCCCGTCGCAGAGCTCGTCACCAGCTTCCAGGAACTCGTCGCCCAGGTCCCCGAGATCGTCCGACCGTTCGTCGTCATGCTCGCCGGCGTGATCCCGTTCGTCGAGGGCGAGGGGGCGGCCATCATCGGCGTCGTCGGCGGGCTCTCCCCCGTCGTCGCGGCCGTCGCCGCAGCAGCGGGAAACTTCCTGAGCGTGCTGCTCGTCGTGCTCGGCGGCTCGCGGGCACGCTCGGCGGCCGTCAGTCGTCGCGAGGCCCGGGTCGGCGCCCGCGCAGGGGCCGTGCCCGCACCATCGGTCGGCGGGCTCCAGGTCCCCGAGACCGAGCGGACCATGTCCGACGGCGAGCCCCACGCCATGGGAGCCAGGCCCGAGTCGAAGGGGCGGCGGCGCCTGCGGAGCCTGCTGGTCCGCTTCGGCGTCCCCGGTGCGAGCCTCCTCGGTCCGCTGGTGATCCCGACCCAGTTCACCGCCGCCGTGCTCGTCGCCTCGGGCGTCCCGCGCCGCTGGGTGCTGCTGTGGCAGGCCGCGGCGATCGTCGTCTGGACGACCGTCGCCACCGTCTCGGTCTGGCTCGCGCTCCAGGTGGTCGCCGGCTGAACGACCGGGCACGCTGATCCAGCGGCACGCGAAGGAGACGACCCATGACCCGACAGCCCGGACGTCCTCCTACCGGGACCGACGACGGCCTGCCCGACACGACGACCGACCTCGCTGCACCGTCACTGGCGGAGGACCTGCTCCTCCTCCTGTTCCAGCCGGACTCCGGCACGATCGCCGGCGAGAACACCCTCTTCTACGTGCTGGGCGGAGCGGTGCTCGCCGACCTCGGGCTCGGCGAGCACGTCCGCACCTGCACCGGGCGGGGCGGCACCACGACGGTGGTCGCCGTCGAGGAGCGTCCCCCGTCGGACCACGTCCTGCGCTCCGCGTGGGAGTACGTCACCGACAAGCCTCGCGGTGTCCAGACCGCGCTCGCCGCGGTCGGCCCGCCCTTGCGCGGCCCGTTGCTGGACCGGCTCGTGGACCGCGGCGACATCCGTCGAAGGACGCGCAAGGCGCTCGGCCTGTTCAACACCACCGTCCTCGAGGACGGCAGCGGGCGCCGGGCGCGCCTGCTCTCGGACGTGCACCAGGTCCTCGTCGACGGAACCGTCCCCACGCCCCGGACCGCCGCACTCGCCGCACTGCTCTCGGGGAGTGGGACGCTCCCGCAGTTCCATCGCGAGATCCCGTGGACCAGCACCGTCATCGCCCGGGCCAAGGAGCTCGAGCAAGGCCACTGGGGAGCGGACGCCACCGCCGAAGCCGTGGCACGCACGGTCACGGCGACGATCGTCAGCAGCGTCGTCATCGCGGCCACGGTGCCGCCCCGCGCCTGACGCCACCCACCCGTCCCCGTCCCGAACCCGACGACGACCGGGGCCCGCCCACAGCGCCCCGGGCAACCACCTGAGGCCGTTCGTCCGAGGGGTCGCGACCGGCACCTGCGCGCGGCATGATCAAGTCGTCCTGCTGACTCGACCACGGTGACAACCACCCGCACCACCGGTGAGTCGTCGCCAGACGGGAGAAGGCACCGTGCGCAGCATTGCTCGTCGCAACGTCGCGACTGGCGCAGCGGCCGCGCTGTTGACAGTCACTTTCATCTCCACCGGACAGGCGGCCCCCACGGCCGACGGCCCACCGCCCGACAACCGATTCCAGAAGGTCACGCTCAACGACCGGCCCGGTGAGCCCATGGACCTCGCCGTGCTGCCCGACAACGACGTCCTGCACGTCACCCGGGCCGGCCAGGTCTGGCTCAACGAGTCGGACACCGGCGTCAACCGCATGATCGCCGAGCTCGACGTCTACCAGCACGACGAGGAGGGTCTGCAGAGCATCGCGCTCGACCCGAACTTCGCGAACAACCGGTGGGTCTACATGTACTACTCGCCGCCGCTGGACACCCCGGTCGACGACCCCGCCACCCCCGACGTCAACGAGGGCGACGCGCCCCTGACCGGCACGCCGGAGGACTTCGAGCCGTTCGAGGGACTCATCCGCCTCTCGCGGTTCCAATACCGGGGCGACGAGCTCGACCTCGGCTCGGAGCAGCAGATCATGGACGTCCCGGTCGACCGGGGCATCTGCTGCCACGTCGGCGGCGACATCGTCTTCGACTCCGACGGCAACCTCATCCTCTCGACGGGCGACGACACCAACCCGTTCTTCTCGGACGGGTACGCCCCGATCGACGACTCCCCCGGGACCAACCCCGCGTTCGACGCGCGCCGCACGGCCGGCAACACGGACGACCTGCGCGGCAAGCTCCTGCGGATCACGCCGGAGCGCGGCGGCGGCTACACGGTCCCCAGAGGCAACCTCTTCAGGCCCGGCACGCCGGGCACGCGGCCGGAGATCTACGCCATGGGGCTGCGCAACCCGTTCCGCATCGAGATCGACCCCGACACGGACGCCGTCTACGTCGGGGACTACTCGCCCGACGCCGCCGTCGCCGACCCCGCCCGCGGTCCGGCAGGGCACGGGAGGTGGACCGTCGTCGACAGGCCCGCCAACTACGGCTGGCCGTTCTGCGCGACGGCGGAGCTGCCCTACGTCGACTACGACTTCGCGTCGGGCGAGTCGGGCGAGCCGTTCGACTGCTCCCGACTCGTCAACGACTCGGCGCACAACACCGGGCAGAACCTGCTGCCTCGGGTGCGCCAGCCGGACGTCTGGTACTCCTACGGCGTCTCCCCGCAGTTCCCGGAGCTCAGCGCCGGGGAAGGTGACGGCATCGGCCCGATGGCAGGTCCCGTGTACCAGTTCGACCGCAAGGACACCCTGCGGCCGCAGCCGGTCGCGTGGCCGCGGTACTACGACGACGTCCCGCTCTTCTACGAGTGGACGCGCGACTACGTCAAGGCCATGCACCTCGACCGGCGCGGTGACCTGGCGGACATCGAACCGGTGCTGCCCTCGCTCGTGTTCGACAACCCGATGGACATGGAGTTCGGGCCCAACGGCGCGCTCTACGTCCTCGAGTACGGCGACGGGTACTTCGCCGAGAACCCCGACGCCCAGCTCTCGCGGTACGACCACATCGGCCGACGCGGGAACCACAGCCCGGTGCCGGTCATCGGCGCCGACGTCACCGCCGGGCTCCCGCCGCTGACCGTGACGTTCTCCAGCGCGGGGACGACCGATCCCGACGGCGACCGGCTCCGGTACGCGTGGGACTTCGACGGCGACGGCGACCGGGACGCGCGCGGAACCAGCGCGACCCACACCTATGACGAGCCCGGGGTCTACCGCGCCACCCTGACCGTCACCGACGTCGGCGGCCGGGACCGCGGACGCCACGCCTCGGCCGACGTCGACGTCGTCGTGGGCAACGAGACCCCGCAGGTCAGCTTCGTGACCCCGGTCGCGGACCAGGAGTTCTCCTTCGGCGACACCGTGGCCTACGAGGTCGCGGTCACCGACGACCAGCCGGTCGACTGCGCCCAGGTCGAGGTGACCTTCGTCGTCGGGCACGACGACCACGGCCACCCCCAGACGACCGCGTCCGGGTGCACGGGGTCGATCGTCACCACGGTGCCGTCGGGCCACGACCCCGAGAACGACACCCTCCGCGGGGTCTTCGTCGCCGAGTACACGGACCCCGGCACCGACGGCCTCCCCGGCCTCACCGGCAGCGACGAGGTGGTGCTCGTCCCCACCGAATGACGGCACGAAACGTGCCCGGCCGGAGACGGCCGAGCACGTCACTTTCCCGGATGCCTCGACGAAGAGGAGTGGAATCATGTGCTACGGCTACGACGGCGACGACGCGTTGCGTCGTTCGCTCGACACACGGGAGGTGCCCGAGCCCGGTGGTCCGTCCCGCCGCACGTTGCTGCGGGGCGCCGTCACCGGTGCGGCCGGGCTCGCCCTCACCGGCACGGCCGTGGGGTCGGCGGCCGCCGCCCCGCATCGGCACCGCGGGCACCCCAGGGGCCGCCGGGTCCCGCCCGGGCGCATCAGCCTCCAGCTGTGGACGGTGCGCGAGGGCCTCGGCGAGCCGTGGGGGCCCGGCGACTACGACGAGACGCTCACTGCCGTCGCCGAGATGGGATACCCCCGGGTGGAGCAGGCGCTGGGCTACTTCGGCAGGACCGCCAGGGAGCTTCGCGCCTTCTACCGCGACATCGGCGTGCGAGCGTCGTCGTCACACGACGGCATCTCCGAGTCCCGGGCTGCCGCGCACGAGAAGTTCCAGAACGCCGTCACCCTCGGTCAGCGCTACGTCGTGGTGCCGTTCCTGGACTCCGCGTCGTTGTCGGAATGGACGCAGTGGGCCGAGCAGATGAACGCCGAGGCCCGGCTCGCACGGAAGTACGGCCTCGCGTACGGCTACCACAACCACGCCCACGAGTTCACCACCGACCTCGGTGGCGGCATCACGCCCTGGGAGGTCCTGACGTCCCGGCTCGACCGACGCTATGTGCACCTCGAGATCGACATCTACTGGGTCGTGACCGGAGGCGTGAACCTGGGGCTCTCCAACGACGACGCCCAGCGGTTCGCCCTCCGCACCATCCGCAGGTCACCGCTGGCCGTGCGGCAGTACCACGTCAAGGACCGGCACACCACCGGCCCGGAGGAGACGAGCCACGCCGACCTCGGCACAGGGTTCATCGACTTCGAGCGGTTCTTCCGCGCGCAGCAGGTGGAGGAGTACATCGTCGAGAACGACACCCCGGACGTGACGTACCTCCAGACGGCGGACGTCGGCTACGACTACCTCAGGAGGATCCGCTTCTGACCACCGGCGCTCGACGAACGACCGCGACGGGCGCGAGAGAACGAGAAAGAAAGGACCCGGACCTACTCTCGTAGGTCCGGGTCCTCCGACATCCTGAGACGTCACACGGTCGGGCTGACAGGATTTGAACCTGCGACCCCCTGACCCCCAGTCAGGTGCGCTACCAAGCTGCGCCACAGCCCGTCGGCCCGTCGTGCGACACCGTGGTGCCACCGCGAAGGGCCGACCGAAATACTACCCCAGGTCGGACACTGCTCCTGCACCGGTGTGAGCGGCGCCATCCACCGCGGCGGGAGCATCGCCCGCCACCGACCCGAGCACCCGCGCCGTGGCCAGTGCGGCGGCGGCTGCCTCGTACCCCTTGTCCTCCTTCGACCCGTCGAGGCCTGCACGATCCAGGGCCTGCGCGTCGTCGTCGCACGTCAGCAGGCCGAAGCCGACGGGCACGGTGTGGTCGAGCGCGACCCGGGACAGGCCGTCGGTAGCGGCGGCGCACACGTAGTCGAAGTGCGGCGTGCCGCCGCGGATCACCACGCCCAGGGCGACGACGGCGTCGTAGCCGGCGGCCGCGAGCGCCTGCGCCGCGACGGGCAGCTCGAAGGAGCCCGGCACGCGCACGACGCGCGGGTCGCGGACGCCGTGGTCGGTGCACGCCCGCAGCGCGCCGTCGAGCAGGCCGTCCATCACGGTCTCGTGCCAGCTCGCGGCGACGACGGCGACGCGCAGGTCGGAGCAGTCGACGGGTGCGGCGGCCGGTGCGCCCGCGCCGCTCATCGGACGGCTCCGGCGGTCTGCGGGACGGTGGGGATCGCGGGCGGGACGGTGGGCGTCATCGGGTCTCCTACGGTGTCGTCGTGGTCGGCGTGGTCGGCCGGTTGGCGGGCGGGGAGGTCGGGCAGGTGCGGCAGGTCGTGGCCCATGCGGTCGCGCTTGGTGCGCAGGTAGCCGTCGGCCCGGGGGCCGGCCGGCACGGCGAGCGGCAGCCGCTCGGCCACGGCCACTCCCCCGGCCTCGAGGCCGGTCTGCTTGGCGGGGTTGTTGGTGAGCAGCCGCACGTGCCCGACGCCGAGGTCGCGCAGCACGTGCGCGGCGGGCGTGTAGTCGCGGGCGTCGGCGGGCAGCCCCTGGGTGAGGTTGGCGTCCACGGTGTCGAGCCCCGCGTCCTGCAGCGCGTACGCGGCGAGCTTGGCCGCCAGGCCGATCCCGCGCCCCTCGTGCCCCCGCAGGTAGACGACGACGCCACGCCCGGCCGCCACGACGCGCCGCAGCGACTCGTCGAGCTGCGGGCCGCAGTCGCAGCGCTGGCTGCCGAGGGCGTCGCCGGTGAGGCACTCCGAGTGCACGCGCGCGAGGACGGGGTCGCCGCCCGGCGCGTCGAGCGCCTCCAGCGGCCCGGCGACCAGGGCCACGTGCTCGTCGCCCGAGAGCGGGTCCCGGTACGCGACGGCGGTCAGCTCCCCGTGCCGGGTGGGCAGGGTGGTGACGGCGACGCGCTCGACGGCCACCTCGGTGGCCCGCCGGTACGCGGCGAGGTCGTCCACGCTGATCAGCGTCAGGCCGTGCCGGGCCGCGAACTCCCGCAGCGCGGGCAGGCGCATCATGCTGCCGTCGTCGTGCACGAGCTCGGCGAGGACGCCCGCGTCGCCGCGGCCGGCCAGGCGGGCGAGGTCGACGGCCGACTCGGTGTGCCCGCGGCGCTCCAGCACCCCGCCGGGGCGCGCGCGCAGGGGCAGCACGTGCCCGGGCCGGGCGAGGTCGTGCGGCGCCGTCGACGGGTCGGCGAGCAGGCGGGCGGTGCGCGCCCGGTCCGCGGCGGAGATGCCGGTCGACCCGCCGCGGGCGGCGTCGACCGTCACGGTGTAGGCGGTGCGGTAGGCGTCCTGGTTGTCGGCCACCATGAGCGGCAGGCCGAGCCCGTCGAGGCGCTCGCCCGGGACCGCGACGCACACCAGCCCGCTCGTGTGCCGCACGAGGAAGCCCAAGAGCTCCGGCGTCGCGGCCGACGCCGCGAGGATCAGGTCGCCCTCGTTCTCCCGGTCCGCGTCGTCGACGACGACCACGGCACGGCCCGACGCGACGTCCTGGATCGCCCGCTCCACGCGCGCGGTCGCCGTGCCGGCGCTCATCGAGCACCCCCGTGCGCGGCGGTCCGCAGGCCGGCGCCGTGGGCGAGGTGCCGCTCGACGTACTTGCTCAGGACGTCGACCTCGAGGTTGACGTGCTCCCCGACCTCGCGCCGCCCGAGGGTCGTGCGCTCCGTCGTCTCGGGGATGAGGCTCACCGTGAACGAGTCGTCGCCGGCGTGCACGACGGTGAGGCTCACGCCGTCGACGGCGATCGACCCCTGGCCCACCACGTACCGCGCCAGCTCGGCCGGCAGGGCGATCTCCACGACCTCCCACCGCTTGCCCCGCGTGCGCGAGAGCACCGTGCCGACCCCGTCGACGTGCCCCTGCACGACGTGCCCGCCGAGGCGGCCGTCGGCCGCGAGCGCGCGCTCGAGGTTGACCTGGTCGCCGGGCACCCGCTCCCCCAGGCTGGTGCGCTCCAGCGTCTCGGCCATGAGGTCGGCGGTCCAGCGGCCGTCGCCGTTCTCGACGACGGTGAGGCAGCAGCCGTCGACGGCGACGGAGTCGCCGGTCCGCGTGCCGCCGAGCACGGCGTCGGCCGCGACGGTCAGCCGGGCGCTGCCCCCGTCGTCCGGTCTGGTGAGGGCGACGACGACGCCCAGCTCCTCCACGATCCCGGTGAACATGGCTCAGCTCTCCTTCCGCGGCCGCATGGTCAGCCGCACGGTGGTGGTGTCGGTGGGGTCCGCCGGGTCGCCGGTGTCGGCGGGCAGGACGGCGACGTCCGAGACGTCGAGGCGGACGGCGTCCGCGATGGTGCCGATCCCGAGGTCGGTGACGGCGAGTGTGCCGGCCCCGAGCAGGACGGGCGCGACGTAGGCGACCACCTCGTCGACCAGCCCGGCGCGCCAGAACGCGGCGGCGAGCGTCGGCCCGCCCTCCAGCAGCACGTGCCGGTGCTCGAGCGCCCACAGCGCGTCGAGCGCCGCGCGCGGGTCGCGGGTGCGCAGGTGGTGCACGGGCTCGCCCGACCTCGCGGCCTGCGCGAGCCGGGACGACGGCGGCAGGTCGCGCACGCCGACGACGACGCGCGCGGGCTGTGCCCCCTCGACGGGCACGTGGCGCACGCGCAGGTCGGGGTCGTCCGCGAGGGCGGTCCCGGTGCCGACCAGGACCGCGTCGACACCGGCGCGCAGGCGGTGCACGTCGTGGCGGGCGGCACGGCCGGAGATCCAGCGGGACGTGCCGTCGGCGGCGGCGGAGCGGCCGTCCAGGGAGGTCGCGAGCTTCCAGGTGACGACCGGGCGGCCGAGCTCGACGGCCCGCGTCCAGGTCGCGTTGAGGGTGCGTGCGTCGTCCGCCATCGGGCCGCCGACGACGTCGACGCCGGCGGCGCGCAGCCGCGCGGCACCGCCCGCGGCGGCGGGGTTCGGGTCGTGCTGGGCGTGCACGACGCGCGCGACGCCCGCGTCCAGCAGCGCGCCTGCGCACGGGCCCGTGCGGCCGCGGTGGTTGCAGGGCTCGAGGGTGACGACGGCGGTCGCGCCGCGCGCGGCGCCCTCCCCGTGGGCGGCGCGCACGCCGGCGAGGGCGTCGACCTCGGCGTGCGGGGTGCCCGCGCCACGGTGGTGGCCCTCGCCGAGGACGCGGCCGTCGGGGGCCAGCAGGACGCAGCCGACACGGGGGTTGGGGCCTCGGGCGGGGCCGCGGGCGGCCAGCTCCAGCGCACGGCCCATCGCGGCGTGCTCCGCCGGCGTGATCGTCATCCCTGCCCCTGTCGTCCGGTCGCGGACCCCGGGGGCAGGAAGGCGGGGGTCGGACGGGCTCACGGGCCGGCGCCGTGGTCGCCGCGGCGGGTGCACAGGTGCACCGGACGGGGCGCCGGCTCGCGGGAGCCGGGGACGGGCCGGACGAGAGCCGTCGCGTGCGCTTCCCATCCGGACTTTGACCGTCGGTCCAGGAGTTCCACCTGGTCAACCGGCCACTGGAGGTGGCCGGGTCGCGGACTTTCACCGCCGGCTCGGATTTTCACCGACCCCAGAGCACGCGAGCTTCTCGCTCGTCACCGCCGACCGTGTCACGGGATCGGGGCGCTGGCAAGCCCGAGTGGCGCACGTCTCACCGACGCCCCGCACGGCGACGTCGCGCCCCCGCCGAGACGGGTGCGTGCCACGCGGGTGCGGTCAGCGCGACTGCTGCCGGGTGGTGCGCCTCTCGTCGTCGCTCCCGAGGGCGACCCCGAGCGCGACGAGCACCAGCAGGTCCACGACCAGGCCCGCCACGGCCACCCACTGCACGGCGCGCGACGCGAGCAGCTGGGTCAGGAGCAGGCTCACCAGCACGCCCCGACGCACCCACACCGCCCCGGCACGGTGGTTGCCGGCGCCCACCACGATCCCCCGGACGACGCAGCCGACGGTGACCGCGGCGCCCACCAGGATGCCGGCCCCCACCCAGGTCGGGACGTCCACGTCGCCGACCACGACCCGCAGCCCGACGGCCAGCGAGCCGCCCGCGGTGGCGAGCACCGCCACGGTCACGGCGACGGCCGCCCAGCGACGCTCCAGCACGTCCGCGAACCAGCGCGAGGTGCGCCGCACCAGGGCACGCACGGGGTCGGGCACCGCCAGGTCGTCGCTCGGGACCGCCTCCACGAGCGCGGCCACCTCGACCGCGCCCGGCTCGCCGCTCCCCCGGGCCGCGAGCGTCCGGGCCTCCTCGCGGTCGGCGTCGGTGAACCCGCCCGCGACGCCGGCGGCGGCACGGTCGGTCGCCACCGCGAGGTACTCCGCCGGGTGGTGCGCGCGGCGCCCGTGCAGCGCCTCGACCAGCAGCACGAGCGCGACGACGACCGCATAGATCAGCGCCGCCGTCGGCTCGTAGAAGTAGTCGTTGTCCGCGGTGACGAACTTGCCGATCTCGTCGACGAACAGGCCGAAGCCGATCCCCGCGAGCACCGCGCCCAGCGACCGCAGCGCCGGTCCCACCCAGGACAGCAGCACCATCACGGCCAGCGCCATCGCCAGCCCGCCCCACAGGACGTGCGCGACGTGCAGCTCGCCACCGCCCACCTGGGGGTACCCGGAGACGGCGAGGAGGAACCTCGTCGCCAGCACGGTCGCGACGGTGACGACGAGGAACGTCACGAGGTGCCGCACCGCCGACGTGTCGCGCGCCGCGCCGAGGCGCAGCATCCGGCCGCGCCGGGCGGACGGGGCGGCGCTCATCGACGACTCATCGGTCGTGCCTCACCGCCGGCGCTTCTCCCGCACGCGCACGCTGATCTCGATCGGCGACCCCTCGAACCCGAACGTCTCCCGGAGGCGACGCTCGATGAAGCGCCGGTAGCCGGCCTCGATGAAGCCGGTCGCGAAGATCACGAACCGGGGCGGGCGCGTGGACGCCTGCGTGCCGAACAGGATCCGCGGCTGCTTGCCGCCCCGCAGCGGGTGCGGGTGCGCGGCGACGAGCTCCCCGAGGAACGCGTTGAGCCGTCCCGTCGGGATGCGGGTGTCCCACGAGTCGAGCGACGTCTCCAGGGCGCGCTCGAGCCGGTCGGTGTGCCACCCGGTGCGTGCCGAGACGTTGACGCGCGGCGCCCACTGGACCTGCACCAGGTCCTTCTCGATCTCGCGCTCGAGGAACGGGCGACGGTCGTCGTCCATGAGGTCCCACTTGTTGTACGCGATCACCAGCGCGCGGCCGGCGTCCACGACCTGGGAGATCACCCGCGTGTCCTGCTCCGTCATCGGCTGCGACGCGTCGACGAGCACGACCGCGACCTCCGCCTTCTCGATCGCGGCCTGCGTGCGCAGCGACGCGTAGAAGTCGGCGCCGCGCGTCTGGTGCACGCGACGGCGGATGCCCGCCGTGTCGACGAACCAGTACGGCACGCCCTTGACCAGCACGAGCTCGTCGACCGGGTCGCGGGTGGTGCCCGCGGTCTCGTCGACGACCACGCGCTCGGCGCCCGCGATCTTGTTCAGCAGCGAGGACTTGCCGACGTTCGGGCGCCCGACGAGCGCGACCCGGCGCGGCCCCTCCGGCCGCAGCTCAGCGTGCGCCGACGTCGTCGGCAACGCCTTCATCGCGGCGTCGAGGAGGTCGCCCGTCCCACGGCCGTGGAGCGCCGAGACGGGGTGCGGCTCGCCGAGTCCCAGCGCCCACAGGTACGCGGCGTCGGCCTCGCCGGACGGCCCGTCGACCTTGTTGGCGCACAGCACGACCGGCTTGCCCGAGCGGCGCAGCAGCTCGACCACACGCTCGTCGGTCGACGTGGCACCCACGGTGGCGTCGACGACGAACAGCACGGCGTCGGCGAGCGCGACGGCGACCTCGGCCTGCTCCGCGACCTTCGACTCGATGCCGGCGACGTCCACCTCCCAGCCGCCGGTGTCCACGAGGGTGAACTCGCGGCCGGACCACTCCGCCGGGTAGCTCACCCGGTCACGGGTCACGCCCGGCTTGTCCTCCACGACCGCCTCACGGCGCCCGAGGATGCGGTTGACCAGCGTCGACTTGCCGACGTTCGGGCGGCCCACGACGGCGAGCACCGGCAGCGGCGCCCGGCCGGGGGCGGCGTCGTCCTCGAACCAGTCCGCGTCCAGCAGCGCACGGTCGGTGTCGTCGAGCTCGAAGTCCTCGAGCCCCGCCCGCAGGGCACGCTCGCGCGCGTGGTCGTCGTCCGAGCCCGACTCCAGCGGGACGTCGTCGACGGACACGGCGGGCACGTCGTCGGCGGGCGCCGGGACGTCGGCCGCGGTGTCGAGGGTCGGCTCGTCGGCGGGCTCGGCAGCAGGCTCGAAGCCGTCGGCAGGAGGGGTCATGCGGACCATTCTCCCAGTACCGGGCGCATGGCACGAACGAGACCCCCGTCACCGCGTCCGGCGCCCGGGCGGGACCGTCAGGCGGTGACCTGGGTGACGACCGCGAGGACCGCGTCGACGGTCTGGTCGAAGTCGAGGTCGGACGAGTCCACCGTGACCACGCCGTCCGCCGCCACCTCGAACTGGCTCACCGTGGCGTCGTCCCGGTCGCGCCGCAGCACCTGGTCGCGCGTGGCCTCGACCGCGGACTCGTCCGCGGCGCCGTGCACCTCGAGGGAGCGGCGGCGCAGGCGCGCCTCCTCGCTCGCCGTGAGCAGCACGCGCACGTCCGCGTCCGGAGCCACGACGGTGGTGATGTCACGACCCTCCGCGACGATGCCGCGGCCCCCGGAGAACCCGTCGGCGGCGGCCTCCGCCTCGATGGTGCGGCGCTGGCGCCGGCGCAGCTCGGCGCGGACCTCGAGGTTCGTCGCCACCTGCGACACGGCCGTCGAGACCTCGGTCGTGCGGATCGCCTCGGACACGTCCCGCCCGTCGAGGTGCACGGTGGGTGCGTCCGGGTCGAGGCCCGAGACCAGCGGCATCACCCGCACCGCGTGCGCGACGGCGGCCTCGTCGGCCAGGTCGGTCCCGCGCCCGACGCACCACAGCGTCGCCGCCCGGTACATCGCGCCCGTGTCGAGGTACGCGAGCCCGAGCCGTGCGGCCACGGCCTTCGAGACGCTGGACTTGCCCGACCCGGACGGGCCGTCGATGGCGATGACCACCACGTGACTGCTCACCTTCTGTTGCTTCGTGTGCTGCGGGGACTGCGGTGCGTGCCGCGGGATCACATCTGGACGGCGCGCATGAGGGTGCCGAGCTCCGTGCGTCCGAGGACGCGCGAGCGCCCGGCCCGCAGGTCGCCGAGCGCGATCGGGCCGATGCGCGTGCGCACCAGGCGCTCCACCGGGAACCCGACGGCGTCGAACATCCGGCGCACGATCCGGTTGCGTCCCTCGTGCAGCACGACCTCGAGCATCGTCGTGCCGGGGACCGCGTCCACGACCCGCACCTTGTCCATCCGCGCCGGCCCGTCCTCCAGCTCGACGCCGGCGACCAGCTGCTTGCCGTGGCGCGGGTGGAACTCCCCGCCGGTGACGGTCACGAGGTAGGTCTTGGGGACCTCGTAGCTCGGGTGGGACAGCCGGTTCGCCAGCTCGCCGTCGTTGGTGAGCAGCAGGAGGCCCTCGCTGTCGGTGTCCAGCCGGCCCACGTGGAACAGCCGCTCGGGACGGTCCTTGACGAGGTCGGCCACCGTGGGCCGGCCGTCGGGGTCGCTCATCGTCGAGACCACGCCCAGCGGCTTGTTCAGCGCCAGCGTCAGCTTCGACGCGTCGAGCTGGATCCGCATGCCGTCCACGTGCACGACGGCGGACGCCGGGTCGACGCGCACCCCGAGCTCGGTCACGAGCACGCCGTCGACCTCGACGTGACCCTCCGCGATCAGCTCCTCGCACTTGCGCCGCGAGCCCAGGCCGGCCTGGGCGAGCACCTTCTGCAGGCGCACGCCGTCGGCGACGTGGACGTCACGGTTGGGGTCCCCCGCCGGGACGCCCGCCCGGGGCGCGCGGGGCTTGCCACGACCGCCCCCGCTGCGGCCGGACGACGACCGTCCCGATCCGGGCTGGGTACGAGGACGGCCGGCCGAGGCCGACGACGACCCCTGGGGCCTGGAGGTGCGGCGGCTCCCGCCGCGGCGTTCGGTGCTCATGGTCCCCGATTCTCTCAGGTCGCCCGGGCTGCGGCCGACGTGGGCCCCGCCATCCGTCCCGTCACCCGTCCGTGGAGTCGTCGACATGGGCCAGCACGGCGCGCGCCGACGACGGGTCCAGGCCCACCGCGTCCTCGACCCCCGGAAGGTGCGGGGCCAGCGGCGGGAGCTCGTCGAGGGACGACCATCCCATCCGGTCGAGGAACTCCCCCGTCGTGCCGAACAGGGCCGCGCCCGACAGGGGGTCCTGCCCGGTCTCCGCGATGAGTCCGCGCGCGAGGAGCGTGCGCACGACCCCGTCCACGTTCACCCCGCGCACCGCCGACACCTGCCCACGCGTCACCGGCTGGCGGTACGCGACCACCGCGAGCGTCTCGAGAGCCGCCTGGCTGAGCCGCGCGGACTGCCCCTCGAGCACGAACGCGCCCACCACGTCCGCGTGCGCACGGGAGGAGTACACGCGCCACCCGCCGGCGCCCTCCCGCAGCTCGAAGCCGCGCGGACGGCCGTCGCCGTCGCCCCGGTACTCCGCCGCGAGGTCCGCCAGCACGCGCGCCACCTCGGGCACCGGCCGGTCGACACCGACCGCGAGCCGCTCGACGGGCACCGGCCCCTCGGCCACCATGAGCACCGACTCCAGCGCCGCCGGCAGCCCGCCGGGCAGGTCGTCGACGTCGACCCGGGCCGGCTCCGCCGCGCCCTCGGCGCCCTCGGCCCCGTCGGTGCCGGTCACGTCGTCGGTGCCGGTCACGTCGTCCGGCCCGCTCGTCGTCGCCGCGCTCACGTCCTGCCTCCCTGCCTCGTCGTCACGGTGCTGAGCCCGCCTCGCCCGCCGCCGCCGCGGGCACCGCGACGGGCACACCGTCGAACTCCTCGAAGTCGGCCGACAGGCCCTCGTCGTCGGCGCCGTCGTCGCCCGACCAGCGGACCGTGAGCTCGGCGAGCGCCGCCGCCTGCTCGAACGAGACCTGCCCGGCCCGGAACAGCTCCAGCAGCGCGAGGAACCGCGCCACCGCGACGATCCGTTCCTCCCCGGCCACGAGCGTGCGGAAGGTCACCACGTGCTCGCGCCGCAGCCGCCCGGCAACCAGCGCGGCCTGCTCGCGCACGCTCACCGCCGAGCCGTGCAGGTGCTCCAGGGCCACGACCGGCGGGAGCCGGGGCTCCAGGGCGCGGGCAGCGAGCTCCGCGAGCCGGACCCCGTCCAGCGTCCAGACCAGCTCCGGCAGCAGCGCCGCGACCTCCGGCTCCAGCGGGACCGACCGGGGCACGCGCCGCCCCTCCGTCGCGAGCCGCTCCGCGAGGACGCCCGAGATCTCCTTGTACGCCCGGTACTGCAGCAGCCGGGCGAAGAGCAGGTCGCGCGCCTCCAGGAGCTCGAGGTCCTCCGCGTCCTCCTCCACCACGCCGGGCAGCAGCCGGGCGGCCTTGAGGTCGAGCAGCGTGGCCGCGACCACGAGGAACTCGCTCGCCGTGCCCAGGTCCCAGGACGGGTGCTCCTCGCCCCGGTCCGCAGCCGCCCGGGCCGCCTCCTCCCCCGCACGGATGTGCGCCACGAACTCGTCCGTGACGACCGCGAGCGCCACCTGCGTGACGTCCAGCTCGTGCTTGGCGATCAGCGACAGCAGCAGGTCGAAAGGCCCGCTGAAGTTCTCCAGGTGGACCTCGAAGCCCTGCGGCTCCGCGTCAGGCTCGGCCTGGTCCCGCCCGCCGCTGCGGCTGCGCTGCGGCCGGATGCCTCGTTCCTCGTCCTCCAGCTGCGCCTCCGCGTCAGGCTCGGCCTGGTCCCGCCCGCCGCTGCGGCTGCGCTGCGGCCGGATGCCTCGTTCCTCGGCCTCCAACCTCCGCTGCGCCTCCGCGTCAGGCGGTGTCACCGCGGGCGACGAGCTCACGGGCCAGCTGCCGGTAGGCCGCGGCGCCGGCGTGCGCCGGCGCGTAGTTGGTGATCGGCTCCGCCGCGACCGACGCGTCCGGGAACTTCACGGTGCGCCCGATGATGGTGTGCAGGAGGGTCTCGCCGAAGGCCTCGTGCACGCGCGCCACGACCTCGCGCGAGTGCAGGGTCCGCGCGTCGTACATCGTGGGCAGGATGCCGTCGATCTCCAGGGCGGGGTTGAGCCGGTCGCGCACCTTCTCGATCGTCTCGACGAGCAGCGCGACGCCGCGCAGGGCGAAGAACTCGCACTCGAGCGGGATCAGCACGCCGTGGGCCGCCGTGAGGGCGTTGACGGTGAGGAGCCCGAGCGACGGCTGGCAGTCGACGAGGATGACGTCGTAGTCGTCGAGCGCAGGCCGCAGGGCACGCGCCAGGACGGACTCGCGGGCGACCTCGCCGACGAGCTGGACCTCCGCGGCCGAAAGGTCGATGTTCGCCGGCAGCACGTCGAGGCCCTCGATCGCCGTGGTCTGCAGCACGTCCGTGAAGGTGACGTCCCGGTCCATCAGCAGGTTGTAGACGCTCAGGTCGAGCTCGTGCGGGTTGACCCCGACGCCGACGGACGCCGCGCCCTGCGGGTCGAAGTCGACCAGCAGCACCCGCCGGCCGTACTCCGCGAGGGCGGCTCCCAGGTTGATCGTCGTGGTGGTCTTGCCCACCCCGCCCTTCTGGTTGCACATCGCCACGATGCGCGCCGGTCCGTGGGACGCCAGCGGTGCGGGCTCGGCGAAGTCGGGCAGCGGACGCCCCACGACGTCCGTCCGGGGCTCGGCCGGACTCTCGCCCCCGGGGCCGCCGAAGAGCGGCGTCCCCGCGGCCGGACCCGTCGCCGAGGCGGCGGTCGGTGAGGCGTCGCTCGTGGTCGTCTGCGTCATGATGTCGCTCCCGAGTCCCTCGCTCACGTCCGTCACGCTACCCCAGCGCCCCACGGGGTCCGGGCGGCGCGCCGGGCGCGGCGCGCATCCCCCGGCCCCCGCGCCTCCGGCTCAGCGCAGCGCCCTCGGGTGCGCCGCCGCGTACACCTCGCGGAGCGTGTCGGGGGTGACCATCGTGTAGATCTGCGTGGTCGTCACCGACGCGTGCCCGAGCAGCTCCTGCACGACGCGCACGTCCGCGCCCCCGGCCAGCAGGTGGGTCGCGAACGAGTGCCGCAGCGTGTGCGGCGACACGTGCTGGGTCAGCCCCGCGCGCTCCGCCGCGCCCTGGAGCACCGCCCAGGCGCTCTGCCTCGACAGCCGTGCCCCGCGCGTGTTGAGGAACAGCGCCGGCGTCCCGCGCCCGCTCGCGGCCAGCGGCCCCCGCGCCCGCACCAGGTACGCCTCCAGCGCGGTGCGCGCGAACGAGCCGACAGGGACCACGCGCTCCTTGTCGCCCTTGCCGGTCAGCCGCACGGTCCCGCCGCCCGGTGACGACGTCGAGGCCGCCCCGACGACGCCCTCGACGTCGTCGACGTCCAGGCCCACAACCTCGCTGATCCGCCCGCCCGTGGAGTACAGCAGCTCGAGCAGCGACCGGTCGCGCAGCGGCAGCGGCCCGTCCCCGGTGCCGGCGGCGTCGAGGAGCCGGGCGACGTCGTCCACGGACAGCGCGTGCGGCAGCCGGCGCAGCGAGCTCGGCGCGGACACCTGCGCCGCCGGGTCGCCGGCGGTGAGGCCCTCCGCCTGGGCGAACCGGTGCCAGCCGCGCACGGCCGCGAGCGCCCGCGCGGTCGAGGACGGCGAGAGGGCGGCGGCGCCGTCCGACCCGCGTCGCAGCACCGTGACGTGGTCGGTGACGTCCGCCTCGGTCACCTGGTCCAGCCGCGTGCGGCCGGCTCTCGCCAGGTGGCCGGCGTAACGACCGAGGTCGCGGCGGTACGCCGCGACCGTGTGGGTCGACAGGCCGCGCTCGACGCCGAGGTGGGCCAGGTAGTCCCGGAGGGCCCGCTCGAGCGCAGCAGGAAGCTGCCCGTCAGGGGCGGGTGGGAGCTGCCTGTCGGGGGCGGGTCGGACGTCCGGCACGCGACCATCATGCCGCGCCCGGGCGACGTCCAGGACGAGGCGGCGCCCGCCGGCGTCGTCAGAACGGCAGGAAGACGTCCACGGCGACGGCGATGAACAGCAGGGTGAGGTAGGTGATGGACCCGTGGAAGACCTTCATCGCGCCGAGCTTGCCGCGCTCGGGGTGCTCGGCCCGTCGTAGCATCGCGACGACGAGCCCGAGGAACCACGCCCCCAGGCCGACGGCGACGACGGTGTACACCCAGGACATGTCCGCCAGCGGGACCAGCGCGAGCGAGCAGGCGATCATCGCCACGGTGTGCGCGACCATCTCGATCGCGACCCGGCGGTCGGTCGCGACGACGGGCAGCATCGGGACGCCGGCGTTGGCATAGTCCTTCTTGAACTTCACGGACAGCGGCCAGTAGTGGGGCGGGGTCCAGAAGAAGATCACGCCGAACAGCGCCAGCGCGGACCAGCTGAGCGACTCGGTGACCGCCGCCCAGCCGATGAAGACGGGCATGCAGCCGGCGATGCCGCCCCACACGATGTTCTGCGGCGTGCGCCGCTTGAGGATCATCGTGTACCCGACCACGTAGATCGCGATCGCGGCGAACGTCAGCCACGCCGACGGGACGTTGACCAGCAGAGCGAACCACAGCAGCGCCACGACGCCCAGCGCCGTGGCGAACACGAGCGCCGCACGGGGCGTGATCTGCCCGGTGGCCAGCGGGCGCCGCTTCGTCCGGTTCATCACCTGGTCGATGTCACGGTCCAGGTAGCAGTTGAAGACGTTCGCCGACGCCGCCGCGAGGGTGCCGCCGACGAGCGTCTTGAGCACGAGCCACAGGTCCGGCAGCCCGCCCTCGGCAAGGATCATCGTGGGCAGCGTCGTGACGAGCAGCAGCTCGATGATCCGCGGCTTCGTCAGGGCGACGTACGCCCCGAGCCGGTCCCGCCAGCCGCCATCACGGCCGGGCGCGGCGGCGGCCGGATCCCGGCGCGACCGGTGCGCCTGGGCACGGGTGGGCGTCGACGGGTGGGACGTCGTGGGGCTGGTGGTGCTCACGCGCGTTCAGGTTCCGTTCTCGGCTGGGGGTCCGGGAAGATCGGGCGTCAGGGACCGCTCGTCGCCTCATCGTACGCCGGGGGCCCGCCCGGCGTTGCCCCTGGCAGCGCCGCCGGGGGTGTGAGAAAGGCCCGCCCCGCACCGGGGCACCGGCCGTCGCCCGCCGCGGGCCCTCCGGTGCCCACGCCCGCCCACCTGGTGGGACGGCGCCGCGACGCCTGGCGCGCCCGGGAATGCTCGGCGCTAGTGTGGTGCTGCACATGAGGGAGCCGCGAGCCGGCCCGTCCGGCGGCGACGCGGCACCACCATCGTGCCGGCCGCCACGGCCCGACCCCTGGTCGGTGCGTGACGGCGCCCGGTACCGGCAGAGCAGCAGCAAGCACCCGGGGCACGCCCGGGCAGGAAAGAGGCACATCTGTGAACGCGTTCGACCCCGCCGTCGCCCCGCTCGAGTGGAACGACCTCGACGACCGCGCGGTGAAGACCATCAAGGCGCTGGCCGCGGACGCCGTGCAGAAGGTCGGCAACGGCCACCCCGGCACCGCGATCTCGCTGGCCCCGGCCGCGTACCTGCTGTTCCAGAAGGCGATGCGGCACGACCCCGCCGACCCGCACTGGGTCGGCCGCGACCGGTTCGTGCTGTCGGCGGGGCACTCGTCCCTCACGCTGTACCTGCAGCTCTTCCTGGCCGGCTACGGCCTCGAGATGGACGACATCGCCGCGCTGCGGACCTGGGGCTCCAAGACCCCGGGCCACCCGGAGTACAAGCACACGGACGGCGTCGAGATCACCACGGGACCGCTGGGCCAGGGGCTCGCGTCGGCCGTGGGCATGGCGTTCGCCTCCCGCCGCGAGCGGGGCCTGCTCGACCCCGACACCGCGCCCGGCGAGTCGCCGTTCGACCACCACGTGTACGTCGTCGCCTCCGACGGCGACCTCCAGGAGGGCGTGACCTCCGAGGCGTCGTCGCTCGCGGGCCACCAGAAGCTCGGCAACCTCGTGGTGATCTGGGACGACAACAAGATCTCCATCGAGGACGACACCGACATCTCGTTCACCGAGGACGTCCTCGCGCGCTACGAGGCCTACGGCTGGCACACCCAGCGCGTCGACTGGACCGTCGGCGGCACGGGGTACGCCGAGGACGTCGACGCGCTCGCCGCGGCCCTCGACGCGGCCAAGGCGGAGACCGGCAAGCCGTCGTTCATCGCCCTGCGCACCATCATCGGCTGGCCGTCGCCCACCAAGCAGAACACCGGCGGCATCCACGGCTCCGCCATGGGCGTCGACGAGGTCGCGGGCCTGAAGAAGGAGCTCGGCCTCGACCCCGAGGTCAGCTTCCACATCGACGACGACGTCCTCGCCCACACCCGTGCGGTCGCCCAGCGGCAGTCCGCGGAGCGCGCGGCCTGGGACCGGTCGTACGACGCGTGGCGGACCGCCAGCCCCGAGGGCGCGGCACTGCTCGACCGGCTCGTCTCCCGCACGCTCCCGGCCGGCTGGACCGACGAGCTCCCCGTCTTCGAGGCGTCCGAGAAGGGCGTCGCGACGCGCGCCGCGTCGGGCAAGGTCCTCAACGCCCTCGCCGACGTGCTGCCCGAGCTGTGGGGCGGGTCCGCCGACCTCGCCGGCTCCAACAACACGACGATGGACGGCCAGCCGTCGTTCATCCCGGTCGAGCACTCCACCAAGAAGTTCCCCGGGCACGAGTACGGGCGCACGCTGCACTTCGGCATCCGCGAGCACGGCATGGGCTCGATCCTCAACGGCATCGTCCTGCACGGGCTCACGCGCCCCTATGGCGGCACCTTCCTCCAGTTCTCCGACTACATGCGCGCCTCGGTCCGCATCGCGGCGCTCATGGAGATCCCGACGACGTTCGTCTGGACGCACGACTCCATCGGCCTCGGCGAGGACGGCCCGACCCACCAGCCGGTCGAGCACCTCGCCGCGCTGCGCGCCATCCCGAACCTCGACATCGTGCGGCCCGCCGACGCGAACGAGACCGCCTGGGCCTGGCGCGGGATCCTGGAGAACACCAGCAACCCTGCGGGCCTCGTCCTCACGCGCCAGAACGTCCCCACGTTCCCGCGCGACGTCGACGGCTTCGCGTCCGCCGAGGGCACCCTCAAGGGCGCCTACACGCTCGTGGACGGGTCCAACGACGAGACCGGTGTGCCGGACGTCGTCCTGGTCGGCACCGGCTCGGAGGTCCAGCTCGCCGTCGAGGCGCGCGAGCTGCTCGCCGCCGAGGGCGTCGCCGCCCGCGTCGTGTCGATGCCGAGCCGCGAGTGGTTCGACCGGCAGGACGCTGCGTACCGCGAGCAGGTGCTGCCGGCGGGCGTGAAGGCCCGCGTGTCCGTCGAGGCGGGCGTGGCGCAGGGCTGGCGCGACGTCGTCGGCGACGCCGGACGCAGCGTGTCGCTCGAGCACTACGGCGCGTCCGCCGACTACCAGACGCTGTACCGCGAGTACGGCATCACGGCCGAGGCCGTGGCCGCCGCGGCCCGCGAGTCGATCGCCGCGGCGGCCGACGCCCGCGGCTGACGGCCCCGGCGGGGTGGCCGCGCCCGCGCGGCCGCCCCGCCCCCGCTCGACGGCCCGCCCGACGACCGGTCGGCAGGTCGTCGTCGCAGCATCCGAGGACGAGAGGGAAGGCAACCCGAGATGACCGAGAACCCCACCGACCCGGCCCGACCCACCCAGCGGCTCAGCGAGGCGGGTGTCTCCATCTGGCTCGACGACCTGTCCCGCGAGCGCCTGGACACCGGCAACCTCGCGGAGCTGGTCCGCACGCGCGACGTCGTCGGCGTGACCACCAACCCCACCATCTTCGCCAAGGCGCTCTCCGAGGGGAACGCCTACGACGGCACGCTCGCCGAGCTCGCGGGCACCGACGTCGAGCCCGCCGTGGAGCGCATCACGACGGACGACGTGCGCGCCGCGGCCGACGTCCTGCGGGACGTGTACGACGCGACCCGCACCGTCGACGGGCGGGTGTCGATCGAGGTCGACCCGCGCCTGGCCCGCGACACGGCCGCCACGGTCGAGACCGCGACGCGCCTGTGGGCCACCGTGGACCGCCCGAACGCCATGATCAAGATCCCCGCGACCCTCGAAGGGCTGCCCGCGATCACGGCCGCGCTCGCCGAGGGCATCAGCGTCAACGTCACGCTCATCTTCTCGATCGAGCGCTACCGCGGCGTCATGGACGCCTTCCTCGCCGGCCTCGAGCAGGCGCGGGCGAACGGGCACGACCTCGCGCCGATCGGCTCGGTGGCGTCGTTCTTCGTCTCCCGCGTGGACGCCGCCGTCGACAAGGCGCTGACGGAGGTCGGCACCGACGACGCCCTCGAGCTGCGGGGCAAGGCCGCGATCGCCAACGCCCGGCTCGCCTACGCGGCCTACGAGGAGGTCTTCGCCACCGACCGCTGGAAGGCCCTCGCCGCCGCAGGCGCGAAGCCGCAGCGTCCGCTGTGGGCCTCCACCGGGGTGAAGGACCCGTCGTACCGCGACACCCTCTACGTCGACGAGCTGGTCGCCCCCGGCGTCGTCAACACCATGCCGCAGGGCACCCTCGACGCGTTCGCGGACCACGGCCTCGTCGTCGGCGACACCGTCTCCGGCACGGCGGAGGCCTCCGCCGCGACCATCGCCGCCATCGAGGCGCAGGGCATCTCGATGGACGAGGTCACGCGGCAGCTCGAGGACGAGGGCGTGCACAAGTTCGAGGTGAGCTGGGACGAGCTGCTCACCACGACGAAGGCCGGGCTCGACGACGCGGGCGCCTGACCGCCCGGTGCCTCAGCGACCCCCGCAGCACCTGCCCCGCACCAGCACCCGCACGACCGACACCGCACGAGAGACGGGACACCGTGAGACCGGCCAAGATCACCGCTGAGCACAACCCGTTGCGCGACCCGCTGGACCTGCGCCTCCCCCGGATCGCAGGGCCCTGCGGCCTGGTGATCTTCGGGGTCACGGGCGACCTGTCCCGCAAGAAGCTCATGCCCGCCGTGTACGACCTCGCCAACCGCGGGCTCCTGCCCCCCGGCTTCGCGCTGACCGGGTTCGCCCGGCGCGACTGGGAGGACCAGGACTTCGCGCAGGTCGTGCACGACGCGGTCAAGGAGCACGCGCGCACCCCGTTCCGGGAGGCGACCTGGCGCCAGCTCGCGGAGGGCATCCGGTTCGTCCAGGGCTCCTTCGACGACCCCGACGCGTTCGAGCGGCTCCGGCAGACGGTGGAGACCCTCGACGCCGAGCGCGGCACGGGCGGCAACCACGCCTTCTACCTGTCGGTGCCGCCCAGCGCGTTCCCGCTGGTGTGCCGGCAGCTCTCGGAGTCCGGGCTGTCCCGGTCGGAGGAGGACGCCTGGCGCCGGGTGGTCATCGAGAAGCCGTTCGGCCACGACCTCGCGAGCGCGAAGGAGCTCGACGCCGTCGTCTCCGAGGTCTTCGAGCCCGAGTCGGTCTTCCGCATCGACCACTACCTGGGCAAGGAGACGGTGCAGAACCTCCTCGCCCTGCGGTTCGCGAACCAGATGTTCGAGCCGATCTGGAACAACAACTACGTCGACCACGTCCAGATCACGATGGCGGAGGACATCGGCATCGGCGGGCGCGCCAGCTACTACGACGGCATCGGCGCAGCCCGGGACGTCATCCAGAACCACCTCCTGCAGCTCCTCGCCCTGGTGGCGATGGAGGAGCCGGTGAACTTCGACGCGCACGCGCTGCGCTCCGAGAAGATCAAGGCGCTCTCCTCGGTGCGCCTCCCCCGCGACCTCGGGCGGCACACGGCGCGCGGCCAGTACGCCGGTGCCTGGCAGGGCGGGGAGAAGGTGGTGGGCTTCCTCGAGGAGGAGGGCTTCAACCCCGAGTCCACGACGGAGACGTTCGCCGCGGTCCGTCTCGACATCGACAACCGGCGCTGGGCCGGCGTGCCGTTCTACCTGCGCACCGGCAAGCGGCTCGGCCGGCGCGTCACCGAGGTCGCGGTCGTCTTCAAGAAGGCGCCCCACCTGCCGTTCGAGTCGTCGCTGACCTCGGACCTGGGCAGCAACGCCCTGGTCATCCGGGTGCAGCCCGACGAGGGCGTCACCCTGCGCTTCGGCGCCAAGGTGCCCGGCACCGCGATGGAGGTCCGCGACGTCACGATGGACTTCGGCTACGGCCACTCGTTCACCGAGTCGTCGCCGGAGGCCTACGAACGGCTCATCCTGGACGTCCTGCTCGGCGACCCGCCGCTCTTCCCGACGCGCGAGGAGGTCGAGCTGTCCTGGAAGGTGCTCGACCCCATCATCGACTACTGGGCCGGCAAGGGACGCCCGGAGCCGTACCCCGCCGGGTCGTGGGGGCCGCCGTCCGCCGACGCGATGATGGCGCGCGACGGCCGCGTCTGGCGGCGCCCGTGAGCGCCGCGCACGCCCGCCCCGCCGTGCCGACAGCGCCGACAGGGTCCCGCTCCGGCGTCCGACCTGGCCCCCGAACTGGCGACCGACCTGGCCCCCGAACTGGAGAGCCCCGATGATCATCGACATGCCGGACACGACGACCAACGCCGTCGGCAAGCGGCTGGCGCACCTGCGGGACGAGGGGGGCGCGGTGGCGCTCGGCCGCGTCCTGACCCTGGTCGTCATCGCGTCCGAGGCGGACATCGAGGGCGCCGTCCGCACCGCGAACGAGGCGAGCCACGAGCACCCGTGCCGCGTGGTCGTCGTCGCCGCGCTGCCCGAGCACGAGGGTCCCGCGCGTCTCGACGCCGAGATCCGGGTGGGCGGGGACGCGGGCGCCTCGGAGGTCGTGGTGCTGCGGGGGTCGGCCCCGATGACCGCACACACGGACACCCTCGTCATGCCGCTGCTCCTGCCCGACGCCCCCATCGTCGTGTGGTGGCCCGCGGGCGGCCCCGACGACCCGTCGTCCGACCCCATGGGGGCGATGGCGCAGCGCCGGATCACCGACACCACCACGTCCGGCTCCCCTGTCGCGATGCTGCACCGCCTCGCGACGTCGTACCGGCCCGGGGACACGGACCTCGCCTGGGCTCGCGTGACCCTGTGGCGCGGCCTCCTCGCGGCGGCGGTCGAGCAGCCGCCCTACGACCCCGTGACCGCGGTGCGCGTCGAGGGCCAGGACGAGCACACGTCGCTGGACCTGCTGGCGGGCTGGCTCGGCCGGCGGCTGCGCTGCCCGTCGACGGTCGTGCGCACCGACAGCGACGACGCGATCACCCGCGTCGTGCTGGAGCGCAAGAGCGGGCCGATCGTGCTCGACCGGCCGGACGGCCGCACCGTGACGATCCAGCAGCCCGGCAAGCCCGACCGGCGCATGGCGCTGCCGATCCGCGCCCTCAGCGAGGCCCTCATCGAGGAGCTGCGGCGGCTCGACCCGGACGAGCTGTACGGCGAGGTCCTCACCAAGGGCCTCACCAAGGTCGAGACCGTCCGGGAGACCGCGTGACCGCGGCCGCGGCGCCCGGCGGCGCCGCTCCCCTGGCCGTGGTCCACCCGGGCCCGGAGGTGCTCGCGCAGGCGGCGGCCGCCCGCCTCCTGCTGCGGGTCCTCGACGTCCAGTCCGTGCGAGCCCCGGTGCACCTGGTGCTCACCGGGGGCACGGTCGGGATCCGCACCCTCGCCGCCGTCGCGGACAGCCCGCTGCGCGACGCCGTCGACTGGACCCAGGTGCACCTGTGGTGGGGGGACGAGCGCTTCCTCGCCGACGGCGACCCCGACCGCAACGAGACCCAGGCCCGCGACGCGCTCGTCGGCTCCCTCGTCGCCCGGTCGGGCCTGCCCGAGGCGCACGTGCACGCGATGCCGGCGCTCGGCGCCGTCGTCGACGGACGGTCGGTCGACACCCCCGAGGAGTCCGCGGCCGCCTACGCCGCCGAGCTCGCCCGGCACGCGGGCGGCCCGGACGACGCCGGCGAGCCGGGCGACGCCCCCGACGGGCCGCCGGTCCCCCGCTTCGACGTGCTGCTGCTCGGCATGGGCCCGGACGGCCACGTCGCCTCCCTGTTCCCGGGCCACGTCGCGCTGGGCGCCACCGGCGCGACGGTGGGCGTGCACGGGTCGCCGAAGCCGCCGCCCGAGCGCGTCTCGCTGACGTTCGGGGCGATCGGCCGGGCGCGCGAGGTGTGGGTCGTGGCCGCAGGCGCGGAGAAGTCCGGCCCGGCCGCCGCCGCCCTGGCAGGCGCCCCGGTGACCGAGGTCCCGGCCGCCGGCGCGCGGGGCACCGCGCGCACGCTGTGGCTGCTGGACGCCGCCGCGGCGTCGACCGCCGGGTGACGACGGACCGTCGTCACGGGTCGGCCGACAGCGCGGGTGACGGGGCGGCCGCGGCCGCCCCGTCACGAGCTCAGACGCCGAGCACGTCGACCGCCTCGCCGGTGCGCGCGCTCTCGTAGGCGGCCAGGATGATGCCGAGCACGGAGATGCCCTCGGCCTCGGTGTTCAGCGGGCGCCGGCCGGTCTCCAGGCAGTCGACGAAGTCGACGATCTCGGCCGCGAACGTGTTCACGGCCTCGTGCTCGAAGACCTGCTCGTCCTGGCCGCGCAGCTTCACCCGCAGCGTCGTGCCGTCCGAGCTGAGCGACCCCTTCTCCCCGACGACGCTGAACCGGTCCGTGCCGGGCGCGGCGTCGTAGGCCCAGGACGTGACGAGCTGGCCGACGCTGCCGTTGTCGAAGCGCACGAGCACCTGGGCGGAGTCCTCCCCCTCCATGAACGTCAGCCGATGGGTCGACATCATGGCGAAGGCCTTGACCGGACGCCCGCCCGCGAGGTGCATCAGCAGATACGTCGGGTGGTACCCGGTGTCGATGAACTCGCCGCCGCCGCTCGTGGCTGCCTTGGCGCGCCAGCCCATGGTCGACGGGTCGAAGTCGTTGTGGAACGAGTCGGTGGTGCGCACCTCGTACACGTCGCCGAGCGCCCCGGAGTCGATGACCTCCTTGGCCCTCGCGACGGCGGGCATGAACAGCTGGTTGTGCGCGCACATCAGGGTGACGCCCGCCGCGTCCACCGCGGCGCGCACCTCGGCCGCCTCCTCGGCCGTCAGGCACAGGGGCTTCTCACAGAGGATGTGCTTGCCGGCCTTGGCCGCGGCCACGATCGCGTCCCGGTGCAGGTGGTGCGGGAGGCAGATGTCGACGGCGTCGACCTCCGGGTCGGTCACCAGGTCGAGGAAGTCGGCGTACCCGCGAGCGCCGGCCTCCTCGACGCGCCGGGCGAGGGTGTCGGGCACGGCATCGGCGATCGCCGTGATCGTCACACGGTCGGGGATGGTGGCGTAGCCCGCGAGGTGGGCGCCGGCGATGCCGCCGGCGCCGATGAGGCCGATGCGGACGGGAGGTGTCACGGTCATGGAAGAGCCCTGTTCTGTGGTGGTACGGGTGTGGCGTTCAGTGCTGCGCGGCGGAGTTCGCCGCGTCGACGAGCACGGTCAGCGACCGGGCGCGCCGGAGGTTGTCCTCGAGCGTGGTGCCCGAGCGGATCGAGTCCGCCCACTGCGCGAAGAGGATCGGCTGGTCGGCGGGCAGATCGACGCGGGACGACCCGTCGGCCGTGGCCAGGCGCATCACGGCCTCGCCCGCGTCGTCGGTCTCGAAGCCGTACAGCACGGACCCCTCGGTGCCGTGGACCTCGATCGAGAACGGGCTCGCCGGCGTGACGAAGCCGGTCTCGACGACGCCGATCGCGCCGTCGGGCGTGGTGACCGTGACGGAGGCGTTGTCCTCGACGCCACGACCGGTCTGGTCGGTGTAGGTCGGTCGCACGGCCGTGAGGTCGTCGCCCAGGATCAGCTGGGTGAGGTAGACGGGGTGCGCCCCCAGGTCGGAGAAGGCGCCGCCGAGCGCCTCGGAGGCGTCGTAGAACCGTGCGGGCAGCCAGTCGCGGGTGGAGCCGTCGTGGGCCAGCCGGACCCGCGAGTACGTAAGCCGGCCGAGGCTCCCGGCGTCGAGGATCTCGCGCAGGGCAAGCGTGTAGCCGTGCGTGAGCCGCGGCAGGGAGACGGTCAGGCGCACGTCCGCGTCCCGGGCCGCGGCGACCAGCTTGTCGCACTCCTCGACGGTCGGGGCGAGCAGCTTCTCGGTGAAGACGTGCTTGCCGGCACCGATGGCCTTGCCGATCACCTCGACGTGGTCGCTGGTGGCGGCGGTGACGGTCACGCCGTCGAGGTCCTCGCGCGCCAGCAGCGCGTCGAGATCCGTCGTGGCCTCGACGCCGAGCCGCGCGGCGAGGCCGCGGCCGCGCTCGGCGTCGTCGTCCCAGACGGCGACGAGCTCGGTGTCGGGGTGGTCGAGCGCTGCGCGCCCGTACTCCTCGGCGTGCACGTGCCACGCGCTGAGGACGGCGATCCGCAGGGGATGGTTCATGGGATTCAGCTCCAGGACGTTCGTGGTGTTCCGCCCGGCGTCGCGCCGGGTCGGGCGGTTCGTTCGTGGGCTCGGGTCGACTCGGCTCAGGCCTCCGGGATGACGCTGTTCTGCCCGTACGTCGCGGGCATCTGATACCCCTCGAAGAGCGCCATCTTGGGACCGACGCTCAGCTGGTTGATCGCGACCGCCTCCTGCGGCGTCTGCGACCCGATGATCACCGAGCTCCGGGAGCGCTGGAGCGTGTCCCACGCCACGGACCCGACGGGCAGCGGGGGCCGCGACGTCGAGGTCGGCAGCATCTGCCGGAAGAGCTCCGCCTTGGGGTTGTAGTTCCGGGCCTGGATCGTCCTCAGGTTGGTCGGCAGGTCGCCGAGCAGCGGCTGCACGATGCTCTGGCCCTCGAACCCCGTGTAGAACTTCATGAACTCCCAGAGGTTGCGCGTCATCCTCGCGCCCTTCGGCACCACGAGGGACGCGCCGCCGGACCACGAGTAGGTCTCGTCGCCCTCGGCGCCGACGGGCAGCCACGTGAACTTCAGCGGCAGCTTCGGGGCGTACTTCTCGTTGCTGCGGATGGAGAACGGCCCGGTGGTGGACATCCCCAGGCGTTCGCTGAAGATGGCGGTCTGGCTGGGCGGGGCGTTCGGCGGCTGGTACGTGGCGAAGAAGGCGTCAGCCTTGGCGTAGGGGAACTCCTCGGCCCAGTCGGCGTACAGCTCGAACACGGCCCGCCACTGGGGAGAGTCGAGCGTGACCGACGCGGTCTCGTTGGAGTAGAGCTGCGCGTCGAGCCCGAAGGCCCAGGTGTAGGGCCAGCCCTCGCCGTCCCACGGCACGAACCCGAGCGTCTCGAAGTTGCCGCGGGAGTCGGTCGTGGTGATCTTGCGGCTGACCTCGCGGAGCTCGTCCCAGGTGAGCACGTGCTGCTGGGGGTCGAACATGTCGAGGTCGATGCCCGCGCCGCGCAGGATGTCCTCGTTGTACATGATCCCGCGGGCATCGGTGTTGATCGGCAGCCCGTACAGGCGGCCGTCGTAGGTGAGCTCGTCCACGGCGAACTGCAGCCACTGCGAGGTGAACTCCTCGACGGACACGCCCTCGTACTCCTCGATCAGGTCGTCGATCGGCTCGAGCAGCCCGATGGAGGCGTTCTGGACGGCGTTGAACCGGTCCATCTGCCACACGTCCGGGGCGGTGCCGCCCCGGACGGCGGTGATGATCTGGCTCATGTCCGCCACGCCGTTGCTCGGCACCTGGTTGACGTCGATCGTGATGCGGGACCCCGCCCTCGTGGCGTTGAAGGCGTCGATGACCTTGAGGTCCTTGTCGGCGTCGGCAGCCTGCATGCCCCAGTAGCGGATGACGGTGTCGCTCGAGGACCCGCGGGGCGCGCACGCCCCGAGCGAGAGGGCGGCGGCCGACGCGGCGGCGGCGCTCAAGAAGGTACGGCGAGTGATCACTTGAAGCCTCCGATGGTGATGCCCCGGATGAAGTGGCGCTGGAACACGAAGAACAGGATCAGCAGCGGCAGGATGACCAGGAACGACGCGGCCATCAGCTGGTTGAACGAGACGTCCTGCGCGTGCACCGAGCGGAACGACTGCAGGCCGATCGAGAGGGTCTGCACGCTCTCGTCCTGCAGGTAGATCAGCGGCCCCATGAAGTCGTTCCACGACGCGACAGCCGCGAAGATGGCGACGGTCGTCAGCGCCGGCTTGGCGGTGGGGAACACGAGGCGCCACAGGATGGTCCACTCCCTGGCGCCGTCGATCCGGGCCGCGTCGAGCATGTCCCTGGGGATCTGCAGGAGGAACTGGCGCAGCAGGAACACGTAGAACGCCGAGCCGAACATCGCCGGGATGATCAGCGGGAACATGGTGTTGACCAGCCCGAGCCGCGCCCACATGTCGAACATCGGGATGAGCGTCACCGGGAACGGCAGGAAGAGCGTCGCGATCACCAGGTAGAACACGAGGTCACGCCCCGGCCACTTCAGGCATGCGAAGCCGTAGGCGACGACGAAGTTCGAGATGACCGAGAAGATCACGACCGAGACCGTGATGATCGCGGAGTTCATGAAGAACTGCAGGAACGGCATCGCCGACACCGCGTCGACGAAGTTGCCGAACTGCCACGACTGGGGGATGAAGGTCGGCGGGAACTTCGCGAGCTCCTCGTCCGACTTCAGGGACGAGATGACCATCCAGTACAGCGGCAGCAGGAAGATGACGGACAGCACCACCATCACCACGCGCGCGATGACGGAGGAGTACCACGGGCGACGCGTGCCGTCGGCCCTCCGGTTCAGCTGGTCGGCGTCCACGGACCGGGCGGCGGACCGCCGGTTCCTGGGCGATTCCGTGCGGAGCGTCGTGCTCATCAGGATGCCTCCACGTCGTAGTTCACGAACCGGCGCGAGCACCAGAAGATCAGCAGGGCCAGGGCGAGCCCGACCAGGAACAGCAGCACCGCCAGGGCGGAGGCGTACCCGAGCTCGGCGAAGCCGAAGGCGTTCTTGTAGAGGTACATCATGTAGAAGAGCGCGCCCGCGTCGGGGTCGCCGGTGCCGTTGGTGACGATGTACGCCTCGGTGAAGACCTGGAGGGCGCCGGAGACGCCCGTGATCAGGTTGAACAGGAGGACCGGGGAGAGCAGCGGCAGCGTGATCGACCGGAACTGTCGCATCGGGCCCGCGCCGTCCACCCGCGCCGCCTCGTAGACGGTCTTGGGGACGTTGCGCAGCCCGGCCAGGAAGATCAGCGCCGCGTTCCCCGCGCCGAGCTGGGCCATCATGATGATCGCGATCTTGACGCCGGTCGGGTCACCGAGCAGGTTCACGTTGGCGCCGTCGCCGAAGATGTTGAGCACCTGGTTGAACACGCCGAACTGCGGGTTCAGGAACACGATGAAGATGAACGACATCGCGAAGGCCGGGATCAAGGACGGGGCGTAGAAGATCGTCCGGTACCAGGCGACCTCGCGGACGTTCTGGTTCATCGCGAGCGCGAGCACGAGCGCGACGACCAGCCCGAGCGGCACGGCGATCATGGCGTAGAACAGCGTGTTGCCGGTCGACTTGGCGACGAGCGGGTCGGCGAACGCCGTGACGTAGTTGCCCAGCCCCACCCAGGTCGGGGCCCCCATGCCCGAGTAGCGCGTGAAGCTCAGGTAGATCGAGTACCCGACCGGGTAGACGACGAAGACCAGGATGCCGACGATCCAGGGCGAGATGTACTTCAGGCCGAGGGCCAGGTCGCGCCTGTCCGTCCGCGACAGCCTGCGTCTCCCGCGCTCGGGCGGCGGTCCCTCCGCCGTGCCGTCCGCTGCCTCGGGCGGGGCGTCCCCGACGGGGACCCTGGCCTTCACTCCGGTTGCAGTCATCGCTCTCCCTTCGGTACGGCGGCGGAGCACGGTCCGTCGCGGTCTGGACAGGGGTTCGCAGCACCGAGGGGGTGATGTGGACCACAGTGTCCTCCGCGGCGAGAGATTACTCATACTGATGGAAATATTCAAAGAGGCATGATGGACCCGGCGGAAGGAGAGCGATGCGTGCGACGACGATGCCGCAGGTGGGGGCCCGCAACGAGCTGGTCGTGCTGCGGGCGATCCGGGTGTCCCCGGAGGGGGTCGACCAGTCGGACCTGATGGAGCGCTGCGGGCTCTCGCGTCAGGCGGTCTCCCAGATCACCCGGCGGCTGATCGACCGCGGACTGGTGCGCGCAGCGCCGGTGCACACCCGACGGCGCGGGAAGCCCGCCATGTCGATGCAGGTCGAGCCCCGCGCGATGCTCGCCGCCGGAGCCCACCTGGACCCCGCGCACATCACCGTCACCCTGGTCGACATGCTCGCCCGCCCGATCCTCAAGCGGTCACTCGCGCGGCCAGGGGAGGACCCGGCCGCTGACGTGGAGCGCATCGCCACGGCCCTGGAGGACATGCTCCGGGAGCTGGGGGCGGGGCTGTCGGACGAGGAGAAGGAGGCGGTGCACCGCAGCGTCCAGGGGATCGGCGTCGCGGCGCCCGGAGGGCTCGACGCCGCCCGCGGCGAGGTGCTCGATCCTCCGTGGCTGCCGGGGTGGCGTGGGGTGCCCCTGCTCGACCTGATCCGCGACCGGACCGGGTTGCCGGCGGTGCTGGACAAGGACACCAACGCTGCGCTCACGGCCGAGTACTGGCCGGGGCGGTTCGCCGCGGGCGAGACGGTGCTCTACCTGTACGTCGGTGCCGGCGTGGGATCGGCCGTGGCCGGCGACGGCACCATCCACCGGGGCAGCACGGTCCAGGCCGGCGAGATCGGGCACCTCCCGACAGGCGTCGACGACGCCAGGTGCGGCTGTGGTCGCATGTCCTGCCTGGGCCTCTACACGGACATGGACCGCTTCCTGGCGAAGGCACGGCGCGCGGGCCTCCCCCTCGACCGGCGCACCGGCCACGCGTCCGCGCTCGCCGACCTGCAGCGCGCGGCGCGCGGCGGCGAGGCCGCCGCGCGGGGCCTGATCGAGGAGTACGGGGCCGCGCTCGGCGAGGCCGCGCGCACCCTCATCAGCATCCATGACCCGCACCGCATCATCATCGGCGGCCCCTACTGGGGGTACCTGGACGAGCACGCGACCCCTGAGGTGACCCGGGGCGCGGCTCGCGCCCGGGGCGGCGCGCACGAGGTCCTGGTGACGTCGTCGACGTTCGGCGACGACGTGGGCGCGATCGGGGCGGCCACGCTCTTCCTCGAGCGGGAGCTCTCCCCCGCCACCTGAGGAGGGGCGACGGTCGCCGCCTGTACGCGGGCCGTGCGCCTAGCTGGCGGTCCGGTTGCGGGCGGCCAGCAGCCGGCCCGGGGTGTCGTCGTCGAACTCGGCGAAGAACTCCCCCACACGCTCGGTCAGCTCGCTCATCCCGTCGCAGGCGAAGAGCGTCGGCTGGTAGTGCGAGATGTCGTACTCCACGGTCCCCATGGAGTAGAAGTCGAGCGGCAGGATCGTCGCGCCCCGGAACTCCTCGATCTCGCCGTAGGAGGAGAGCAGCCCCGCGCCGTAGGCGCGCAGCTCGCCGTCCTCGTACATGACGCCGAACTCGATCGTGAACCAGAAGACGTCGGCGACGAACTGGAGGCCAGCTTCCGTCTCGCAGCGCCGGGCCGCCTCCCCGGCTCGACGCTTCACCTCGGCGATCGCCGGGTTCGCGAGCAGGTTCCCGTGGCCCACGACCTCGTGGATGATGTCGGGCTCCGGCGTGTACAGGGGCTGCGAACCGTGCCGCAGGTACTGCGTCGAGTGGAAGACGCCGTCGGCGAGGGAGCCGTAGAACTGGTCCAGGGGCACGAGCCCGGCCGCGGGATGCAGCCGGAAACCGCTCAGCGGCTGCAGGCCGGCACTCACCTCGTCGAGCTGCGGCACGCGATCCGTGGGCAGGCCGAGGGCTTCCTTGCCCTCGAGGAAACCTCGGATCGCGAGCCGCTCGTGCTTCGGCGCGAGCTCCGCGCACACCGTGCGCCAGATCGCGTTCTCCGCGTCGGTGTACTCCACCTGCGGCACGGGGTCACCCGGCCGCCACCGCAGCGCCGGGCCCGCGATCACCTCGCGACGCCGCCGGTACTCGGGATCGTTCGCGCCGGGATGGTCGTCGGTCAGGTGGACGGTGACGCCGTTCTCGTCCTCGGTGACGGGGGCGTAGAGCTGTCCTTCCTCGAACATGCGGCCAGACTACGCCGGGTACGGCCCCACGACCATGGTGGGTACGAGGACGCCCGCGACGCCCGCCGGCCGGTGCCGCTAGCTCGCCCGCTGCAGCCCGGAGCGCCGGGCGCGCAGGGTCTCGAGCGCCTCCTCGAGAAGGGCCGCCCCCTCGTCGTCCGAGCGGCGTTCCTTCACGTACGCGAGGTGGGTCTTGTACGGCTCGTTGCGCAACGGCTCCGGAGGGTTCGCCGCGTCGAGACCCGCGGGAAACCCGCAGCTCGGGCAGTCCCAGACCTCCGGGGGCGAGACGTCCTCGCTCGCCGAGAAGCTCGGGGTGGTCTCATGACCGTTCGCGCACCAGTACGAGACGCGGACCCGAGGGGCCGCCTCCCCGCGCTCGGTCTCTCCCAACGGACCCGCGCCCACGCGCGATCCACGGATTGCATGCCCAGCAGTAGCCACGTCGTGTCGTCCTCACCTTCGACTCAGTGGGCGTGCGCCCACGGACGATCTTCGTCTCGGCCGGCTCCCCCGAGTCCGGTCGTCTCGCTGCCCCCTGCGCCCCGGGCGACCATGCTGCCCGGGCCCAGGTCGGTGTCAGCTGACCTTGGTGATCAGACCGAGAAGCACGACGACGACGAACCACACGACCGCGAAGCTCACCGTGATCCGGTTGAGGTTGCGCTCGGCGACGCCGGAGCTGCCCGCGGCGCTCGAGATCCCGCCGCCGAACATGTCGGACAGACCGCCGCCCTTGCCCTTGTGCATGAGGATGAGCAGGATCAGGAAGGCGCTGGTCAGCACCAGCACGACCTGAAGGATGATCTGCAACGCGTCCACGATGTGCTTCCTCGGCTGTCGTCGTCGTCCGGTGCGGCCGCGCAGGACGCACGGCCCGTGGCCCCACGGGATGAGGCCTGGCGGCCGAGGTGCTCCCCGGCCGGGTCAAGAGTAAGTGACGAAAGCCTCCCGAGGCGAACAGCGGTGTTTCCACCGCGTGACGCCCCGGGAGGCCTGCTGGGCCGGACGTCAGGCGACGTGCGACCGGAACCGTGCGATCTTCGCGAACTCGACCGGGTCGAGGCTGGCGCCGCCCACGAGCGCACCGTCCACGTCCGGCTGCTCCATGATCTGCGCGACGTTGCCCGACTTCACGGAGCCGCCGTACAGCACGCGCACGCCGCCGGCGAGCTCCGCGTCGTACAGCTCGGCCAGGCGGCCACGGATCGCCCCGCACACCTCCTGCGCGTCCTCGGGCGTCGCGACCTCGCCGGTGCCGATCGCCCACACGGGCTCGTAGGCGATGACGACGGTCGCCGCCTGCTCGGGCGTGACGCCCGCGAGCGCGGCGTCGACCTGGGCGAGGGTGTGGGAGACCTGGTCGCCCGCCTTGCGGACCTCCAGCCCCTCCCCCACGCACAGGATCGGCACGAGGCCGTGCTCGAACGCCGCGCGCACCTTCGCGTTCACGACGGTGTCGTCCTCGGCGTGGTACTCCCGGCGCTCCGAGTGACCGACGGCCACGTACGTGCAGCCCAGGCGGGACAGCATCGGCCCGGAGACCTCGCCGGTGTAGGCGCCCGACGCGTGCTGCGACAGGTCCTGCGCGCCGTAGCGGATCTCCAGCTTGTCGGCGACGACCAGCGTCTGCACCGAGCGCAGGTCGGTGAACGGCGCCAGCACCGCGACCTCGACGTCGTCGAAGTCGTGCTTCGCGTCCTTGAGCGTCCAGGCGAGCTTCTGCACCGCGGCGATGGCCTCGGTGTGGTCCAGGTTCATCTTCCAGTTGCCCGCCATCAGGGGCGTGCGGGTGGTGGCCACGATGGGCTCCTCGATCTCGTCGGTCGCCGCGTGCCCGGTCGCCCGGGCACGCGGCAGGGGGTGGTCGGTGTCAGGTGTGCGGTCGGGACTCGGTCAGCCCTCGAGGACGGCGAGCCCCGGGAGCTCCTTGCCCTCCAGGAGCTCCAGGCTCGCGCCGCCGCCCGTGGAGATGTGGCTGAAGCCGGCCTCGTCGAAGCCCAGCGCGCGGACGGCCGCGGCCGAGTCGCCGCCGCCGACGATGGAGAAGGCGCCCGCGGCGGTCGCGTCGACGATGCCCTGCGCGACGGCACGGGTGCCGGCGGCGAAGGCGTCGAACTCGAAGACCCCCATCGGGCCGTTCCACACGACGGTCTTCGCGTCGGCGAGCCGGGCGGCGAACAGCGCGCCCGACTCCGGGCCGATGTCCAGGCCCATCGTGCCGTCGGGGATCTGGTCGGCCGGCACCGTGCGGTGCGGGGCGTCCGCGGCGAACGAGTCCGCGGCCACGATGTCCGTGGGCAGGACGATCTCGACGCCCGCCTCGGCGGCCTGGCTCAGGTAGCCCTTGACCGTGTCCACCTGGTCCGCCTCGAGCAGGGACGACCCCACCGAGTGCCCCTGCGCCGCGAGGAACGTGAAGACCATGCCGCCACCGATGAGCAGCCGGTCGGCCTTGGTGAGCAGGTTCTCGATGACGCCGAGCTTGTCCGAGACCTTCGAGCCGCCGAGGACGACGGCGTACGGGCGCTCGGGGTCGGTCGTCGCGCGTGAGAGCGCCTTGACCTCGGCGAGGACCAGCTCGCCGGCGGCGGCGGGCAGCACCTTCGCGACGTCGTAGACCGAGGCCTGCTTGCGGTGCACGACGCCGAAGCCGTCGGAGACGAACGCGTCGGCCAGCGCGGCGAGCTCGCCGGCGAGCTCCGCGCGCTCGGCGTCGACCTTCGAGGTCTCGCGCGCGTCGAAGCGGACGTTCTCGAGCAGGGCCACGCGGCCGTCCTCGAGCCCGTCGACGGTGGCTCGGGCGGACAGCCCGGTCACGTCGTCGGCGAGGGCGACGTCCTGGCCCAGCAGCTCGCCCAGGCGCGCGGCGACGGGCGCGAGGGAGAACTGCGGGTCCGGCGAGCCCTTCGGGCGCCCCAGGTGGGCGGTGACCACCACGCGCGCACCGGCGTCCGCCAGCCGGCGCAGGGTGGGCAGCGCGGCGCGGATGCGCCCGTCGTCGGTGATGGTCGTGCCGTCGAGCGGCACGTTGAAGTCCGAGCGGACGAGGACGCGCCGGCCGCGCAGGTCCCCGAGAGTGTCGATGGTCTTCATGCAGCACACCTGTCCTTCGTGGTCCCGGCGGTCGCTCGACCTGGCGAGTGTCCTGGCAGTCGACCGGTCGGGGCCGGGATGATCGGTTCCGTACATGACGACGTCCGCGTGCGCGGCCGGGATGCGGCGCGCACGCGGACGTCGTGGCTCACGCTCGAGCGGCGTCGTGCGCCGGAGGCGTCAGAGCTTCTCGCCGACGTGGACCGTCAGCGCGACCAGCGAGTTGGAGTAGCCCCACTCGTTGTCGTACCAGGAGACGACCTTGACCTGGTTGCCGATCACCTTGGTGAGCTTCGAGTCGAAGATGCTCGTGTGCGGGTTGGTGACGATGTCCGACGACACGATCTCGTCCTCGACGTACTCGAGGGTGCCCTTGAGCGGGCCCTCGGCGGCGGCCTTCACGGCGGCGTTGACCTCGTCGACCGTGACCTCCTTCGGCGCCTCGAACGTGAGGTCCGTGGCCGAGCCCGTGATCACCGGGACGCGCAGCGCGTAGCCGTCCAGCTTGCCCTTGAGCTCCGGGAGCACCAGGGCCACGGCCTTGGCGGCACCCGTGGTGGTCGGCACGATGTTCTGCGCGGCAGCGCGGGCGCGACGCAGGTCCTTGTGCGGGCCGTCCTGCAGGTTCTGGTCGCCGGTGTAGGCGTGGATCGTGGTCATCAGGCCACGCTCGATGCCGATCGAGTCGTTGAGCGCCTTCGCCAGCGGGGCGAGGCAGTTCGTGGTGCACGACGCGTTCGAGATGATGTGGTGCGCGGCCGGGTCGTACTGGTCGTTGTTCACGCCCATGACGAAGGTCGCGTCCTCGTTCTTCGCCGGGGCGGAGATGATGACCTTCTTCGCGCCGGCGTCGATGTGCGCCTTGGCCTTCGTCGCGTCCGTGAAGAAGCCGGTGGACTCGATGACGATGTCCGCGCCCAGCTCGCCCCAGGGCAGGTTCGCGGGGTCGCGCTCGGCCAGCGCACGGATCTTCGACCCGCCGACGATGATGTTGTCGTCGTCGTACTCGACGGTCTTCGGGAAGCGCCCGAGCACCGTGTCGTACTTGAGCAGGTGAGCCAGAGTCTTGTTGTCGGTCAGGTCGTTGACGCCGACGACCTCGATGTCCGCACCCGACTCCACAAGAGCGCGGTAAAAGTTCCGTCCGATCCGACCGAAGCCGTTGATCCCGACGCGGATGGTCACGATTGCCCTCCTCAGGGCGCGCCGGAGAGGGTCCGACGCACACGGTTGATGCCGACTTCCGCGCGCCTTGACGCGCTGATGATGCCCGCCGTGACCCCGGCCGCCGTCGACGTCATGCCTCCGAGCGATGTGCCTGGGGTCACGCCGTCGTCACCTGACAGGACGAGCCTATACCCAACCCGTACCCGCCGCCGACCCTGACGCAACCCGTGAGACGTGTGGTCTGACCATGTGGTCGCGCCGCCCCTGCGGGCTGCCCCGGACCGTCTTCGTGCCCGCGCTCAGAGGTCGAGCAGATCGGGCGACAGGCCCGCCTCGGTGTCGGGGATGCCGAGCTCGATCGCCTTCTTGTCCGCGGTCGACAGCAGCCGGCGGATCCGGCCGGCGACCGCGTCCTTCGACAGCGGCGGGTCGGCGAGCTGACCCAGCTCCTCGAGGGAGGCCTGCTTGTGCGCCAGCCGGAGCTCGCCCGCCTGCCGCAGGTGCTCCGGCAGCTCCTCCCCCAGGATCTCGAACGCCCGCTGCACCCGGGCCCCCGCCGCCACGGCCGCCCGGGCGGACCGGCGCAGGTTCGCGTCGTCGAAGTTCGCCAGCCGGTTCGCGGTGCCGCGCACCTCGCGCCGCGCGCGCCGCTCCTCCCACACCTGGCGCGTGGTCACCGCGCCCATCCTCCGCAGGATCTCGCTGATGGCCTCGCCGTCCCGCACCACGACGCGGTCGACGCCGCGCACCTCGCGCGACTTGCCCTGCACGCCGATCCGTCGCGCGGCCCCGACCAGGGCCAGCGCCGCCTCGGGGCCGGGGCAGGTGACCTCCAGGGCCATCGAACGACCCGGCTCCGTCAGCGAACCGTGCGCCAGGAACGCGCCCCGCCACACCGCCTCCGCCTCGGCCACGCCGGCGGACACCACCTCGGGGGCGAGGCCTCGCACCGGGCGCCCGCGGGAGTCCAGCAGCCCCGTCTGGCGCGCGAGCGACTCCCCGTCGCGCACGACCCGCACCACGTACCGGTTGTTCTTGCGGAGCCCGCCCGCCTGAACCACGATCAGCTCGCTCGTGTGCCCGTACAGGTCGGTGATCGCGCGCCGCAACCGGGCAGCCGCGGACTCGGTGTCCAGCTCCGCCTCGATCACGACCCGCCCCGAGATGATGTGCAGGCCGCCGGAGAACCGCAGCATCGCCGAGACCTCGGCCTTGCGGCACGACGTCCGCGTCACCTTGATCCGCGCGAGCTCGTCCTTCACCTCTGCCGTCAGCGCCATGGCGTCATCCTGCCACGGCGCCACAGCGGTGCCCGCCGACCGGCAGCACGTCACACATCGCCGTAGACCCCCTCGAAGACGTCCCGGTAGGCGGCCGCCAGCCGGAGCGCGTCGTGCTGGGCCGTGCCGTCACCCCGCCGCACCTGGCGCATGAGGAGCCGCGCGCCCATCCCGTTGGCGGCGGCCGCGAGTTCGGACACGTCCTCGACCGCCGACGGGTCCGCGAGGACGGCGTCGACGCGCAGGCCGGGAGCATGCTTGTGCAGCGCCGCGAGGTGGTCGGTCGCGGTCAGGCCCTGTGTCTCGCCCCGCTCCGCGCTGAGGTTGAGCGTCACGCACACCTTCGCGTCGGTCTCGTGCAGCGCGCGCGCCAGCTCGGGCACCAGCAGGTGCACCAGGACCGACGAGTACCAGGACCCCGGGCCGAGGACGATCCAGTCGGCGTCCCGCACCGCCGCGACGGCCTCCGGGCACGCCGGCGGGTCCGCGGGCACCAGCCGCAGCTGCTCGATGCGCGCGTCGGTCACGGCCACGCGGCTCTGCCCCACGACCGTCGTCGGCGACCCGTCGGACCCGTCCCCCTGCACGTCCGCCTCCACGACGAGCGGGACGGACGCCATCGGCAGGACCCTGCCGCGCGCGCCGAGGAGCCGGCCCACCCAGTCCAGGCCCTCCACGGTGTCGCCGAGCAGCTCCCACAGCGCGACGATCATGAGGTTGCCCATGGCGTGGTTGTCCAGGCTGCCCGCCGAGACGAACCGGTGCTGCAGGAGCCCGCTCCACGTGCGGCCCCAGTCGGAGTCGTCGCACAGCGCGGCGAGCGCCATGCGCAGGTCGCCCGGCGGCAGGACCTCGAGCTCGTCTCGCAGCCTGCCCGAGGACCCGCCGTCGTCGGCGACCGTCACCACCGCCGTCAGCCGGTCGGACATCAGCCGCAGGGCCGACAGGCTCGCGTACAGCCCGTGACCGCCCCCCAGGGCGACGACGGCCGGCGCCGCGCTCGGCACCGTCACTCCTTCCCGAGGTCGCGAGCGGTCACGGTCACCCGCTGCCCCGCGTCCCGCAGCCGCGCCGCGATCTCCCCCGCGATCGCCACCGACCGGTGCTTGCCGCCCGTGCAGCCCACGGCGATCGTCACGTACCGCTTCTCCTCGCTGAGGTAGCCCGCCAGGACGGGTTCCAGCGCGGAGACGTACCGCTCCACGAACTCGAGCGCGCCCGGCCGCGCGAGGACGTAGTCCCGCACCGGCTCGTCGCGGCCCGTCAGGTGCCGCAGCTCGGTGATCCAGTACGGGTTGGCGAGGAACCGCACGTCGGCGACGTGGTCCGCGTCCAGCGGCAGCCCGTACTTGAACCCGAACGCCACCACGTTGACGCGCAGGGTGTCGGCGCTGCCGTTGGCGACCGCCGACCGCACCTCGCGCGCGAGGTCGTGCACGGACGTCTCCGACGTGTCGATGACGACGTCGGCACGCTCCGAGATCGAGGTGAGGCGGCGGCGTTCCTCGGCGATCCCGTCGAGGATGCGCCCCTCCCCCTGCAGCGGGTGCGGCCGGCGCACGCTCTCGTACCGCCGCACCAGCGTCTCGTCGCGCGCGTCGAGGAACAGGATCCGGTAGGAGACGCCGGCGTCGTTCAGGTGCTGCAGCGCCTGCGAGAGCTCCGCGAAGTACTCCCGGCCGCGGACGTCCACGACGACCGCGAGCCGCTCGACCGAGGAGCCCGCGCGCGTCATGAGGTCCACGAGCGGCACGATCATCAGCGGCGGCAGGTTGTCCACGACGAACCAGTCGAGGTCCTCGAGGACACCGGCCGCACGGCTGCGGCCCGCGCCCGACATCCCGGTGATGACCAGCACCTCCGGCTCGCTGCGCTCCGGGGCAGGAGTCGCAGCCTCGATCTCGGGGATGCCCTGGGGAACGGTGGTGGGCGACGGCTCAGTCATGCGTCCAGCATGCCAGCGGGCGCACCCCCGCCGGCACCCGGCGCGCTGGACGTGGCGCTCCCCCGGTCGGGCTGCGCTCGAGCGGCCTCGCCGCCGGGCTGGTCGCCGCCGGGCTGGTCGCCGCCGGGCTGGTCGCCACCGGCCTGGTCGCCCCCCAGCGCCGCGACGACCGCCTCCGCGGTCCGTCGGCCCATGCCCCGCACCGCGGCGATCTCCTCGACGCTCGCCGTGCGCAGCTTCCTGACCGACCCGAACCGGTCCAGGAGGGCCTTGCGCCGGGCCGGGCCGAGACCGGGCACGTCGTCGAGGACGGACGCCGTCATCCCCTTGCTGCGCCGGCGCCGGTGCTGGGCGATCGCGAAGCGGTGCGCCTCGTCGCGTACCCGCTGCAGCAGGTAGAGGCCCTCCGACGAGCGCTGCAGGATGACCGGGTACTCCTCGCCGGGGACCCAGACCTCCTCCAGCCGCTTGGCCAGGCCGCACAGTGCGACGTCCGTGACGCCCAGCTCGTCGAGCGCGCGCGCCGCGGCGGCGACCTGGGGCGGGCCTCCGTCGACGACCACGAGGTTCGGCGGGTACGCGAAGCGCTTCTTCTCGGGCTCGACCTCGGGCCCCACCTCTCCGGACGAACGCCCCGGCGCCAGGGCGGCGGCGCCGCCCGCCCCCGAGTCCTGGGCGTCGTCGCCACGCTCGTCGGCGTCGTCGAGCTCGACGTCACCTGCCGCGAGCCGGTCGGCGACGTATCTCTTGAAGCGCCGGGTGATCACCTCGTGCATCGCGGCGGTGTCGTCGCGCGCCCCGTCGCCGTCCGGTCCCCGCACCGAGAAGGTGCGGTACTCGCTCTTGCGCGCCAGCCCGTCCTCGAAGACGACCATCGACGCCGACTGGTAGGTGCCCTGGGTGTGGGACACGTCGTAGCACTCGATCCGCAACGGGGCCGAGTCGAGCTCGAGGGCCTCCTGGATCTCGCGCAGCGCCTGGCTGCGGGTCGTGAGGTCGCCCGCCCGGCGGGTGCGGTGCAGCGCGAGCGCGTGCTCGGCGTTGGCCAGCACGGTCGCGGCGAGCTCGCGCTTGTCGCCCCGCTGCGGCACCCGGAGGTCGACCTTCCCGCCGCGCAGCCCCCGGAGCCAGGTCGACAGCTGCTCCGGGTCGGGCGGCAGCACCGGGACCAGCACCTCGCGGGGCACGGCGTCCCGGGCCTGCTGCCGCGCGGCCGCGCGGTCCGCGGGATCGTCGGAGGCGGGTCGCGCGTCGGCGACCGCCCCGTAGACCTGTTGCAGCAGGTGCTCGACGAGCTCCGCGTCGGTGACGTCCTCGACCTTCTCCACGACCCAGCCGCGCTGGCCGCGGATACGGCCGCCGCGCACGTGGAAGACCTGCACCGCGGCCTCGAGCTCGTCACCGGCCAGCGCGAAGACGTCCACGTCCGTGGCGTCCGGGAGGACGACGGCGTTCTTCTCCGTGGCCCGCCGCAACGCCTGGATGTCGTCGCGCAGGCGTGCCGCCTGCTCGTACTCGAGGTTCGCGGCGGCCTCCTGCATGCGCCGGGTGAGGCGGCGCTCGAACCGGCCCGTGTCCCCCGCCATGAAGTCGCAGAAGTCGCGGGCGAGCTGCTTGTGGTCGTCCACCGAGATACGCCCGACGCACGGTGCCGAGCACTTGTCGATGTACCCGAGCAGGCACGGCCGGCCCGTCTGATGCGCACGCTTGTAGACGCCCGCCGAGCACGTCCGCACCGGGAACACCCGCAGCAGCAGGTCGAGGGTCTCGCGGATCGCCCACGCGTGCCCGTACGGCCCGAAGTAGCGGGTGCCCGGGCGCTTGGCGCCCCGCATCACCTGGGCACGGGGCACCTCGTCCGCCATCGTCACCGCAAGGTACGGGTACGACTTGTCGTCGCGGTACTTGATGTTGAAGCGGGGGTCGTACTCCTTGATCCAGGAGTACTCGAGCGCGAGCGCCTCGACCTCCGTGCCGACGACCGTCCACTCCACCGACGCCGCGGTGGTGACCATGGTCTGGGTGCGGTGGTGCAGGTGGGCGACGTCCTGGAAGTAGCTCGACAGCCGCGCCCGCAGGTTCTTCGCCTTGCCGACGTAGATCACGCGCCCGTGCACGTCCCGGAACCGGTAGACCCCGGGCGAGGTCGGGATCTCCCCCGGCTTCGGGCGGTACGTCGCTGGGTCTGCCATGGAGGTCAGCGTAGGTCAGGCCACCGACGGTGCGAGGCGTCGCTCCGCCGGTGGCCCTCCCCTCGTCGAGGTGGGTCCCGCTACTTCATGGTCCCCGCCGACACGGAGCCCTGCAGCTGGCGCTGGAACACCAGGTACGCGATGAGCACCGGGACGATCGTGATCACCACGGCCGCGAACATCGCCCCGAAGTCCACGGCGTAGCCGGCCGACGACACGAACGCCGCGAGCCGCTGGGAGAGCACCCAGTTGTCCGAGTTCGGGTTCAGCGCCACCGGCAGGAGGAACTGGTTCCACAGACCGAGGAAGTTGAAGATCGCCACCGACGCCATCCCCGGGCGCGCCATCGGCAGCATCACCTGGAAGAACGTGCGCCAGTGCCCGGCCCCGTCGATCGCCGCGGCCTCCGCGATGTCGCCCGGCAGCCCCCGGAAGAAGGCGTACAGGAAGAAGACCGTGAACGGCAGCGCGAACGAGACGTAGGTGATGATCAGCCCCGGCAACGTCCCCAGCATGCCGATGTTGTCCAGCACGAAGAACAGCGGCACGATCGCGAGGAACACGGGGAACGTCAGCCCCGCGAGCATCAGGTAGTAGATCGCGCGCCGGCCCGGGAACTCGAACCGTCCCAGCACGTAGGCGCACATCGCGCCGAACATCATGACCAGGACCAGCGACGTCCCGACCACGATGATCGTGTTGAAGAACGCCCGGCCGATCTCAGCGTCGGTCCACGCGCTGACGTAGTTGGTCCATCCCCACTCGGCCGGCAGGGAGAACGGCGACCCGAAGATCTCCTCGCTCGTCTTGAACGACCCGATGAACACCCAGATCATCGGGGCGATCACGAGGATGCACCAGATCACCAGCACCGTGTGGGAGACGCCGGCCACCGTCCGGTCGCCGCGCTGGTCCGACGCCCGCCGTGGCCTGACCTGCGGGGTCGCGGCCTCGGCCGCCGTGCTCGTCGCGGCGCTCATTGCTTCCCTCCCTCGTCCTTGCCCCCGGTGAGGCGGTTGACGCCGAACACCAGCGCGGCGAAGACCAGCGTCACGATCGCCATCGACACGCCCATGGCGCTCGCGTAGCCGAACTTGCCCTCCGTGAAGGCGGACCGGAACAGCTGCTGGGACATCACCAACGTGCTGTTGTCGGGACCGCCCTGCGGGTTGAGGCCCTGGACGTAGACGAACAGGTCGAGCGCGATGATCCCGACGTAGATGTACGCCGTCTGCACGTTGTCCCGGATGAGCGGGAGGGTGATCGACCACGACATCCGCATGCGCCCGGCACCGTCGATCCGTGCCGCCTCGTACGTCTCGGCGGGCACGCCCTTGATCGCGGCGATGAACAGGAGCATGTAGAAGCCCACGAAGCCCCACACGACCACGAACATCGTCACCGGCATCGCGGTGGCGACGTTGCCGAGCCAGGCGAACGACTGGAACCTCTCCAGGCCCAGGCCGGTGAGGATCCCGTTGACGAGGCCGTTGCTCGGGTCGAGGATCAGGCGCCACATGATGGCGACCGCGATCCCCGGGATGACGTACGGGAAGAGCGAGACCACGCGGTAGAAGCCCGACCCCCGCACCCCCCGGATCTGCCCCTTGCCCGACCCGCCCACGGTGATGAGGATCGCGAAGGTCAGGGCGATCGCGATGGTGATGAGCGGGATGAAGATCCCGAACATCACGCTGTTGCCGACGGCGTTGACGAACCTCGGGTCGGACAGGAGCGTGGCGAAGTTGTCGAGGCCGATGACGTTGAACTCCGCCGAGAACCCGGACCAGTCCGTGAGGGCGTAGAAGCACGCCTGGACGAACGGCCAGATCACGAAGATCAGGAACAGCGCCAGCGGGATGCCGAGGAAGACGACGAAGAAGCTGACGCTGTCGAAGGACGCCTTGCCGAACCGCCTCTTGCGGGGCCCGTCGCCGGGCCCCGCAAGAGCACCCTCCGAGGAGGGCAGTACCCGACCCGCCGGAGGAATGGCGGTCATGACACCTCGATCTTGTCGATGGTGTCGTCGTCGCGGATGCGGTCGGTGATCGCCTGCAGCTCGCTGGTCAGGTCGGCCACCGACTTCTTGCCGTCCAGGAACGAGTTCCAGATGGGCAGCTGCTCCGGGTTCATGCCGTACGTGTTGACGAAGTTGAACGTGAAGATGTCGCTGCCCGCGGCGCTCAGCATGTCGGTCTGCGAGACCAGCGCCGTCGACCCGAACCCGTCCGCGGGGACGATGTCCTTGACGATGGTCGGCGCGAGCTTCTCCTTCGAGAAGTTCGTCGCCGCGTCCTTGGAGAGCATGACGCGCAGCAGCTCCTTGCCGCCCGCCACGCTCTTCGCGTCGGACGGCACGATGAACGGCTCGCCGGCGGTCGAGTGCAGGGCGGTCGGCGCCATCGCCGCGCCCGACGTGACCGAGAAGCTCGGCACGCCCATCATCTCGAAGCCGTCCGCCGTCTGGTCCTTCATCTCGTTCTCGATCCAGGAGCCCGACGGGTAGAGCAGCGCCTCCTGCTTGTTGCTCCACTGCGCCTGCGCCGCGGTGAACTGCGTGCCGGAGCCGCCCGGCTTGAAGTACCCGAGGTCGACGATCTCCTTCATGATCTCGAAGGTCGCCTGGAGCGCCTCGTGCGACCAGCACTCCGGCTCGAGGTTCTCCAGCACGAGGCGGACCTCGTCGCCGCCCTCCTTGATCGCGGACTCGATCGCGAGGGTCTGGTAGTACGTCGCCGCCTCCGTGCCCCACAGGAAGAGGTACTTGTCCTGCTTCTTGGCCTCGGCGCCGAGCGCCTTGGCCTCCTCCCACGTGGTGGGGGCGGTCCACCCGTTCTTCTCGAACAGGCTCCCGGAGTACCACACGCCGTAGACCGTGAGGACGTAGTTGATGGCCGCGAACTTGTCGCCGTACGTCCCGGGGGCGAGCACGCCCTCGTAGAGGGTGTCGCGGATCGCGGTGCCCTCCATGTTGGGCGCGTCGATCACGTCCGTGAGGTCCTCGAGCTGGTCGAGGATCGTGTTGAACCCGATGGACTGGGCGCCCGAGTTGTCCACGAGGTCGGGCGGGTTGCCGCCGACGAACCGCGGCTGCAGCTCGGTGGCGATCTGCGTGGACGGGGAGACCTTGACCGAGGACCCGGCGTGCGCGGCCGCCAGTACCTCCCCGGCGAACTCGACGTAGTCGACCCCGTAGCCGCCGTCGAAGATCACGGCGTCGACGGTGGTGTTCTCCGCCATCCCGAACGGGTTCTTCGGGTCCGCGTTCCCGGTCGGGGCCGCGCTGGTCTCCTCCTCGCCCCCGCCGCCGCCGGTGGCGCACGCCGCGAGGGGAAGTCCGAGCGGCACGGCCGCCGCGGTGTACATCAGGCCGCGCAGCACGGTCCTGCGGTTGGGCTGGGATGCCAGCTGGCTGGGTTCGGACGTGAGCTTCTTGGTCATCGTCGTTGATGCCCTTCGTTTCAGGGAGCGCCGATCATCGCCCCCTCGGTCGAGCGCTCGGCACCCGAGCGCCTGGAGCCCTGCTAACGACCTCCTCGTCGTCTCGTGCAGTGACGGTCGTCCTGCGTCGTACCTCCGGCCAGGCAGGCTACGCCAGAACCGGACCAGGAGCGCCGCCGCTCCCGACGAGAGATCCCACCATGAAAAAATCCTCCCATCGATCCACAGGGATGGAAGGAAAGTATTCAGGACCGGGCACCACGTCAATGGGTGGCGCGATGCTGTGACCGGAATGGAACCTTGCGAGCCCCGTAGTCCGCCCGTGTGCCCCCCGAAGGGACGTCAGACGGCGGGGTCGGACAGACGCATCGGCGCCGGCTCGACGATGACGGGGAAGTTGACCGAGCGCGCGATGAAGCACAGCGCGTGCGCTCGACGGTGCAGCTCGTCGAGCGACTCGTCCGTCGCCGCGGCACCCGGGTCCGCCGTGACCCGCGGACGGAGGGTCACGTCCGTGAACTGCCCCTCGCCGCGCGTCTCGACCCGCATGGTGCCCGTGGTGTCGTCCGTGTACTCGCGCACCACCAGGCCGCGCTCGGCCGCGAGGTGCAGGAACCACAGCATGTGGCACTGCGCCAGGCTCGCGACGAAGAGCTCCTCCGGGCTGTACCGGGCGGGGTCGCCCCGGAACGCCGGGTCGGCGCTGCCCGGCAGCGGGAGCTTTCCCGGGAGCACCACCTGGTGCTCCCGGGGGTATGCCGTGTACGACGTCGTGCCGACCGGCGCGTCGTACACGGTCGCCGGGTCGGGCCACGAGACCGTCACGGAGTAGTTGTGGTGCGCACCCATGGCCACACGCTAGAGGGTCAGGCAGCGCTGCGCTTGCTGGACCGCTTCGCCTTCGCCTTCGCCTTCACGGCGCCGGCACCCGGCCCCGAGCCACCGGCCGCCGCGGTGCCTCGGCGCGCCGCGGGCGCCTCGACCACGACCGGCGGGTGCGCGGACAGGACGTCCGCGAGGAAGCGACCCGTGTGGCTCGCCTCGACCGCCGCCACGTCCTCGGGCGTCCCCTGCGCCACCACCGTGCCACCGCCGGAACCGCCCTCGGGGCCCATGTCGACGATCCAGTCGGCGCTCTTGATGACGTCGAGGTTGTGCTCGATCACCAGCACGGTGTTGCCCTTGTCGACGAGCGACTGCAGCACCCCCAGCAGGCGCCGGATGTCCTCGAAGTGCAGGCCCGTCGTGGGTTCGTCCAGCACGTAGATGGTGCGGCCGGTGGAGCGCTTCTGCAGCTCGCTCGCCAGCTTCACCCGCTGCGCCTCGCCGCCCGACAGCGTCGGCGCCGGCTGCCCCAGGCGCACGTAGCCGAGCCCGACGTCCACCAGCGTGGACAGGTAGCGCGAGATCGCCGGGAACGCGGCGAAGAACTCCGCGGCCTCCTCGATCGGCATGTCCAGGACGTCGGCCACGGTCTTGCCCTTGAAGTGCACCTCGAGGGTCTCGCGGTTGTACCGGGCGCCGTGGCAGACCTCGCACGGGACGTACACGTCCGGCAGGAAGTTCATCTCGATCTTGAGCGTCCCGTCGCCGGCGCAGGCCTCGCACCGCCCGCCCTTGACGTTGAAGGAGAAGCGGCCGGGACCGTAGCCCCGCACCTTCGCCTCCTCCGTCTCGGCGAAGATCTTGCGGATGCGGTCCCAGACCCCGGTGTACGTCGCGGGGTTGGACCGGGGCGTGCGCCCGATCGGCCCCTGGTCCACGTGCACGACCTTGTCCAGGTCCTGGGCGCCGGTGACCCGGGTGTGCCGTCCGGCGACCTGCCGGGCGCCGTTGAGCTCGTTCGCGAGGACCGTGTGCAGGATCGAGTTCACCAGGGTCGACTTGCCCGACCCGGACACCCCGGTCACCACCGTGAGCACCCCCAGCGGGAAGGACACGTCGATCCCCCGCAGGTTGTTCTCCCGCGCACCCACGACCGTGACCTGTCGGCCCGGGTCGGTGTCGCGGCGCGCGGCAGGCAGGGGGATCGACCGCCGGCCCGAGAGGTAGGCCCCCGTCATCGAACGCTCCGCGGTGAGCAGGCCCGCGTAGTCGCCCGAGTGCACGACCTGGCCGCCGTGCTCCCCCGCCCCCGGGCCGACGTCGACGATCCAGTCGGCGGCGCGGATCGTGTCCTCGTCGTGCTCCACGACGATCAGGGTGTTGCCGAGGTCGCGCAGGCGGGTGAGCGTGTCGATGAGCCGGCGGTTGTCGCGCTGGTGCAGCCCGATCGACGGTTCGTCGAGCACGTAGAGCACGCCCACGAGCCCCGACCCGATCTGGGTCGCGAGCCGGATCCGTTGCGCCTCGCCGCCGGAGAGGGTGCCCGCCGCGCGCTCGAGAGAGAGGTAGTGCAGCCCCACGTCGACGAGGAAGCCCAGGCGCGCGTGGATCTCCTTGAGGACCTCCGACGCGATCGCCTGCTCGCGCTGGCCGAGCTCGAGGCCGTCGAGGAACGACTTGGCCTCGTCGATCGGCAGCCGGCACACGTCCCAGATGGACCTGCCGCCCACCGTGACGGCCAGCACCTCGGGCTTGAGGCGCGCGCCCGAGCACACCGGGCACGGGACCTCGCGCATGTAGGCCTCGTACTTCTCCTTCGACCAGTCGGACTCGGTCTCGCGGTGCCGCCGCTCGAGGAACGTCACGGCGCCCTCGAACCCGGTGGAGTACTGGCGCTCGCGACCCCAGCGGTTGCGGTAGCGCACGTGCACCTGGTGGTTGCGCCCGTGCAGGATGGCGTCGCGGGCACGCTTGGGCAGCGCGCGCCACGGCACGTCCATCGAGAAGCTCATCTCCTCCGCGAGCGCGTTGAGCACGCGCTCGAAGTACTCGGAGGACGTCTGCGCCCACGGCACCACCGCGCCGTCGCGCAGCGACTTCTCCTCGTCCGGGACCACGAGGTCGGGGTCGACCTCGAGGCGGAATCCGATGCCGGTGCACTCCGGGCAGGCGCCGTAGGGCGCGTTGAAGGAGAACGTCCGCGGCTCGATCTCGTCCAGCGTCAGCGGGTGGTCGTTGGGGCACGCCCGCTTCTCGGAGAACTTCCGCACGCGGTCCAGGTCGTCCGTGTCGGCGTCGACCAGCTCCACGAGCACGAGCCCGCCGGCGAGCGACAGCGCCGTCTCGACGGAGTCCGTGAGGCGGCGCTGCACCCCCTCGCGCGAGACGAGACGGTCGACGACCACCTCGATGTCGTGCTTGAGCTTCTTCTCGAGCGCGGGCGGGTCGGTCAGCTGCACGACCTCGCCGTCCACGCGGGCGCGCGCGAAGCCCTGGGACTGCAGCTCGTTGAACAGGTCCACGTACTCGCCCTTGCGGCCGCGCACGACCGGGGCGAGCACCTGGTAGCGGGTGCCCTCGGGCAGCTCGAGGAGCTTGTCGACGATCTGCTGCGGGGTCTGCGAGCGCACCGGCTCCCCGCACACCGGGCAGTGCTGCGTGCCGGCGCGCGCGAAGAGCAGGCGGAGATAGTCGTAGACCTCCGTGATGGTGCCGACGGTCGAGCGCGGGTTGCGGTTCGTCGACTTCTGGTCGATCGACACCGCGGGCGACAGCCCCTCGATGAAGTCGACGTCGGGCTTGTCCATCTGGCCGAGGAACTGGCGCGCGTACGCCGAGAGGGACTCGACGTAGCGCCGCTGCCCCTCCGCGAAGATGGTGTCGAACGCGAGGGACGACTTGCCGGAGCCGGACAGGCCGGTGAAGACGATGAGCCGGTCGCGCGGAAGGTCGAGCTCCACGTTGCGCAGGTTGTGCTCGCGGGCGCCGGAGATGACGAGGCGGTTGCTCACCGGAGCATCCTACGACCGTCCACCGACATTCGTACAGACGTTCGAGGTGTGAGGTCGGACTCCCCGGACCGCGGTGCGGACGGCCGCACGCCGGGCGCCCTGCGGCCTGGTTGGATGCCGTCCATGGCAGTCTTCGCGATCACCTACGTCTACGTCTCCGACGACGAGCGCCTCGCCGAGGTGCGGCCCGAGCACCGGGAGTTCCTGCGCGGCCTGCACGCCGACGGCATGCTGCACGCGTCGGGCCCGCTCCCGCCGACACCCGCGGGCGAGCCCGGCGGCGCCCTCCTGGTCCTCGAGGCGGACGACGCGACGGATGCGCTGCGCCTGCTGGCGGACGACCCGATGCACCGCGCCCGCCTCGTCGCGGAGCGGTCCGCGCGCGAGTGGGTGCCGGTGATCGGCGGCTTCGCGCACTGACCCGCCGTGGTCCGTCCGGGCCACCGGACGGACCACGGCGTTCAGGGCCGGCTGGTGGGGGCCGTGTCCCGGTCCTGCCCCTCGCCGGCCTGCTCGACCACGGCGCTGCGGCCCGTCTTGAGCAGGCTGGCGACCGTCGCGATCGCGATCGAGCCGAGGATCACGGCCAGGGACAACCAGATCGGGATCTCGGGTGCCCAGGCCACGTGCTCGCCACCGTTGATGAACGGCAGCGTGTTCGTGTGCAGCGCCTCCAGGATCAGCTTCACGCCGATGAACCCGAGGATCACCGCGAGGGCGATCGGCAGGTACACCAGGCGCTCGAGCAGCCCGCCCAGCAGGAAGTAGAGCTGGCGCAGCCCCATGAGCGCGAACAGGTTCGCCGTGAAGACGATGAACGGGTCCTTCGTCAGCCCGAAGATCGCCGGGATCGAGTCGAGCGCGAACAGCAGGTCGGTCGTGCCGATCGCCACGAACACGACGACCATCGGCGTGAAGAGCTTCTTCCCGTCGATCTCCGTGCGCAGCTTGGCGCCGTCGTAGTCCTTGCTCACCGGCAGCACGCGTCGCAGCAGCCGGATCGCGACGTTCTCCTTGTACTCGTCCTCGTCGTCGTCCCCGGCCACGAGCTTGACCGCCGTGTAGATGAGGAACGCGCCGAAGAGGTAGAAGACCCACACGAACTGCTCGAGGATCGCCGCACCGGCCAGGATGAATCCCGCCCGCAGCACCAGCGCGATGATGATGCCGACCATGAGCACCCGCTGCTGGTGCTGCCGCGGGACCGCGAACTTCGACATGATGATGACGAAGACGAACAGGTTGTCGATGCTCAGCGAGTACTCGGTGAGCCATCCCGCGAAGAACTCGCCCGCTGGCGTGACCCCGCCGACCCCCAGCACGATCAGGCCGAACACGATCGCCAGGCCCACGTAGAAGGCGACCCAGATGCCGCTCTCCTTCATGCTCGGCACGTGCGGCCGCCGTCCGACGATCACCAGGTCCGCGGTGAGCAGCACGATCAGCGAGACCAGCGACACCGCCTCGAACCAGTACGGGAGCTCGTGGATCATCCATCAGCCTCTCAGGAGTCGGAGTGCGGCGTGCCGGCGTCGATCCTCGCACGGCGGTCACGCCGGTCGCGCATCAGGGACGCGACGGTCGTGATCGCGAGCGCCACCACGATGAAGGACAGCGAGAGCGTGGTGGAGATCTCGGGGATCGCGTCCACGTGCTCGCCCCCGTTGATGAAGGGCAGCTCGTTGGTGTGCAGCGCGTGGATGAGCAGCTTGACGCCGATGAAGCCGAGGATGGCCGCGAGCCCGTAGTTGAGGTACACGAGGCGGTCGAGCAGCCCGTCGACCAGGAAGTACAGCTGACGCAGGCCCAGCAGCGAGAAGGCGTTGGCCGCGAACACCAGGTATGTCTCCTGGGTCAGCCCGAAGATCGCCGGGATCGAGTCGACGGCGAAGAGCAGGTCGGCGCTGCCGATCGCGACCATGACGATGAGCATCGGCGTGATGAACCGCTTGCCGTCGATCTTCGTGATCATCTTGTCCCCGACGTACGAGTCGGTCGTGGGGAACAGGCGGCGCGTCAGGCGCAGCACGCCGTTCTCGTTCCACTCCTCGTCGTGGCCCGTGCCCGAACGGGCCTGCGCGATCGCGGTCCAGATCAGGAACGCGCCGAAGATGTAGAAGACCCACGCGAAGTTCGCGATGATCGCGGCCCCGGCGACGATGAAGACCGTGCGCAGCACGAGCGCGATCGTGATGCCGATGAGGAGCACCCGCTGCTGGTACTCCCGTGGCACGCGGAAGCTCGTCATGATGAGCACGAAGACGAAGAGGTTGTCGACCGAGAGGCTCTTCTCGGTGATGTAGCCCGCGAAGTACTCCCCGCCGTACGTGCCGCCCCACACCAGCCACACGATCACGCCGAAGACCACGGCCACCGCCACGTAGGCGCCCGACCAGATCGCGGACTCGCGCAGCGTGGGGGTGTGCGGGGTGCGGACGTGGCCGACGTAGTCCACGGCGAGCATCGCCAGGATGACCCCGACGGTGACGATCCAGACCCACAGGGGCACGTTCATAGAAGACTCCTCCGGTACGTAGCACGGTGCACCGAAGGTCTTCTCCACCCGTCCGTGTACGGCGCGGGCGAGTGAGGCCGGACCGGCGTCCACGCCGGTCGGGATGACGACCTCACCGCTTGCGGAGTACTCCCCCTCAACGTCGAGCAAGCATACGGCACGTCCGCCTCCGCTCCGCGCCGGGTGTCCGTGTCGCGGACGCCGGTCAGGCGGTGGCCGCCTGCATCTGGCGCAGCTCCTTCTTGAGGCCGCCGATCTCGTCGCGCAGGCGCGCCGCCACCTCGAACTGCAGCTCGCCGGCCGCGGCGTGCATCTGGTCGCTGAGCTCTTGGATGAGCTCGGCGAGCTCGCCCGCGGCGACGCCGGCCAGCCGGTTGCCCGTCGCGGCGCCTTCCTTCGGCCCGCCCGGAACGGGCGCCCGGCCCTTGCCCTGCGCCGAGGCCGGCGCCTTGCGGTAGCCGCCCGCCAGGAGCTCGGCGGTGTCGATGTCCTCCCGTGCCAGCATGTCCGTGACGTCCGCGATCTTCTTGCGCAGCGGCTGCGGGTCGATCCCGCGCTCGGTGTTGTACGCGACCTGCTTCTCGCGCCGCCGGTTCGTCTCCTCGATCGCGAACCGCATCGCGGGCGTCTCCTTGTCCGCGTACATGTGCACCTGACCGGTGACGTTGCGCGCCGCACGGCCGATGGTCTGGATGAGGGACCGCTCCGAGCGCAGGAACCCCTCCTTGTCCGCGTCGAGGATCGCCACCAGGGAGACCTCGGGCAGGTCGAGCCCCTCACGCAGGAGGTTGATCCCGACCAGGACGTCGTACTCCCCCATCCGCAGCTCGCGCAGCAGCTCCACGCGGCGCAGCGTGTCCACCTCGGAGTGCAGGTACCGCACGCGGACGTCCTTCTCGAGGAAGTAGTCCGTGAGGTCCTCGGCCATCTTCTTGGTGAGCGTCGTGACCAGCACGCGCTCGTCCCGGGCGACCCGGTCCCGGATCTCGTGGAGCAGGTCGTCGATCTGACCGGTCGTCGGCTTGACCACGACCTCCGGGTCCACCAGCCCGGTGGGCCGGATCACCTGCTCGACCACGCCGTCCGACATCGACAGCTCGTAGTCCCCCGGCGTGGCGGAGAGGTACACCGTCTGCCCGATGCGCTCGGTGAACTCCTCCCAGCGCAGCGGCCGGTTGTCCATCGCGCTCGGCAGCCGGAAGCCGTGCTCCACCAGGGAGCGCTTGCGGGACATGTCGCCCTCGAACATCGCCCCGATCTGCGGCACGGTCTGGTGCGACTCGTCGATGACGAGCAGGAAGTCCTCGGGGAAGTAGTCGAGCAGGGTGTTCGGCGGGGTGCCCTGGTCGCGCCCGTCGATGTGGCGCGAGTAGTTCTCGATGCCGCTGCACGTGCCGATCTGGCGCATCATCTCGATGTCGTACGTGGTGCGCATGCGCAGCCGCTGCGCCTCGAGGAGCTTGTTCTGCTTCTCCAGCTCGTCCAGCCGCTCGGCGAGCTCCGCCTCGATCCCCTGGATCGCCCGCTCCATCCGCTCCGGGCCCGCGACGTAGTGGGTGGCCGGGAAGAGGTACACGCTCTTCTCGTCGCGCACCACCTCGCCCGTCAGCGGGTGCAGCGTCTGGATCGACTCGATCTCGTCCCCGAACATCTCGATCCGGACGGCGAGCTCCTCGTAGACCGGGATGATCTCCACTGTGTCGCCCCGCACCCGGAAGGTGCCGCGCGTGAACGCCATGTCGTTGCGGGTGTACTGCATCTGCACGAACCGCCGCAGCATGTCGTCACGGTCGACGACGTCGCCCACGTCGAGACGGACCATCCGGTCCACGTACTCCTGCGGGGTCCCGAGGCCGTAGATGCAGGAGACCGACGCGACCACGATCACGTCGCGCCGCGTGAGCAGCGACGACGTCGCGGAGTGCCGCAGCCGTTCGACCTCGTCGTTGATCGACGAGTCCTTCTCGATGTAGGTGTCCGTCTGCGCGATGTACGCCTCGGGCTGGTAGTAGTCGTAGTACGACACGAAGTACTCGACCGCGTTGTTCGGCAGCAGCTCGCGGAACTCGGTCGCCAGCTGCGCGGCCAGGGTCTTGTTCGGCGCCATGACGAGCGTCGGGCGCTGCAGCTTCTCGACGAGCCACGCGGTCGTCGCGCTCTTGCCGGTGCCGGTGGCGCCGAGCAGCACGACGTCCTTCTCCCCCGCCTGGACGCGCGCGGTCAGGTCGGCGATGGCGGTCGGCTGGTCCCCCGAGGGCTCGAAGTCGGAGACCACCTCGAAGGGCGCCACCGCACGCTGCAGGTCGGTCACGGGTCGCATGTCACCACCGTACGGCGCGCCTCCGACACGCACGCGTCGCGCGCCCGCCGCACCGCGCCCACCGCACCGCGCCCGCCGCACCGCGCCCGCCGCGCCGTGCCCGCCGCCCACGGGCAGCCGCGCAGGGTCAGGCGCCCGCACCCTCCGCGTCCGCCTCCTCGGCGACCTCGCGCTCGAGGCGCTGCCACAGCTCGTCCACCTGGACCCGCAGGTCGTCCTCGGTCCCGGTGCCGTCGAGGGTGACGTCGGCCGCGGCGAGGCGTTCCTCGTCGGCCGCCTGCGCGGCGACGCGCGCCCGGGCGGCGGCCTCGTCCATCCCGCGGCCGGCGACGAGGCGCCCGACCCGCTGGTCCGCGGGCGCGTGCACGACCACGAGCAGGTGGAAGTGGTCCGCCTGCCCGGTCTCGACGAGCAAGGGGATGTCGTGCACGACGACGGTCCGTGCCTCGGCCGCCGCCGCGAGCGCCTCCCGCTCCGCGGCGAGGCGCCGGATCTCCGGGTGCAGGATGCCCTCGAGCCGGGCCCGGGCGTCGTCGTCGTCGAAGACCCGCCGCCCGAGGGCGGGCCGGTCGAGCGAGCCGTCGGGCGCGAGCACGCCGTCGCCGAAGGCGGCGACGACCTCCTCCAGGCCGACCGTGCCCGGCTCGACCACCTCGCGCGCGAGCACGTCGTGGTCGATGACGTCGGCACCGAGCTCGGCGAGACGGCGCGCGGCGACGGACTTGCCGGCGGCGATACCGCCCGTGAGACCGATGCGAAGCATGAGGTCATCCTGCCCCGGGCGTAGGCTTCCCGCCATGAGCACGTCCCGTGGGCGCGTCCCGCGGGGGGACCAGGAGGTGGAATGGCCGGCGGCCCCGCGATGCGTTCGTTCCTCCACGACTCGTCCGTGCGGGAGCACCGGTTCGCACGACGCACGCTGCGCCGGATCCTCGGCTTCGCCCGGCCCTACACGCGCCTGCTCGTGGCCTTCGTCGCCCTGCTGGTGCTCAGCGCGGCGGCCGGAGCCGTCACCCCGCTCCTCTTCCGGCGCCTCATCGACGACGGCATCGCGACCGGCGACGGGCCGCTCGTCCTCGCCCTTGCCGGCGCGGCCGCCGGGATCGCGCTCGTCACCGCGGCGCTGTCCGTCGGCGAGCGGTGGTTGTCGGCGCGGGTCGGCGAGGGCCTGATCCTCGACCTGCGCACCGCCGTCTTCGACCACGTCCAGCGCATGCCGCTCGCGTTCTTCGCCCGGGCTCGCACCGGCGCCCTCGTGCAACGGCTCAACGGGGACGTCCTCGGCGCCCAGCAGGCGTTCACCTCGACCCTGCAGACGGTCGTGTCGAACGGGCTCACCATCGCCTTCACCCTGGCGGCCATGTTCGTGATGTCGTGGCAGCTGACGCTGCTGTCGCTGCTCCTGGTGCCGGCCTTCGTCCTGCCCGCGCGGTGGTTCGGCAGGCGGCTCGCCGCGCTGGCCCGCACCGGGTACGAGCTCAACGCGGACGCGGGCCAGATGATGAACGAGCGGTTCAACGTCGCGGGCGCGCACCTCGTCAAGGTCTTCGGCGACCCGCAGCGCGAGTCCGTCCGCTACGCCGAGCAGGTGCGCCAGCTGCGCGACCTCGGCGTGCGCACGGCCCTGCTGGGCACATGGTTCCGGGTCGGGCTGACCACGCTCGCGTCCGTCGCGATCGCGCTGGTGTACGGGCTCGGGGGGCTGCAGGCGATCGCCGGCGAGCTCACGGTCGGCACGGTCGTCGCCCTGACCGCGTACCTCGGCCGCCTCTACGGGCCGCTGTCGGCGATGTCGAACGTCCAGGTCGACGTGATGACCGCCCTGGTGAGCTTCGAGCGCGTGCTGGAGGTCCTCGACCTCGAGCCCACCGTCGCCGAGAAGCCGGGTGCCGCCGACCTGCGGGCCGCCGTGGCCGACCGGGGGCCGTCCGTCGAGCTCGACCGGGTCACGTTCCGCTACCCCGGCGCCCAGGAGGTCTCGCTCGCGTCCCTGGAATCCGTCGCCACGCTGCGCGCCGACCCGGTCTCCGATACCCTGCACGACGTGTCGTTCGTCGTGCCCGCCGGCGCCATGGTCGCCCTCGTGGGGCCTTCGGGCGCGGGCAAGACGACCGTGTCCCAGCTCGTCTCGCGGATGTACGACCCGACGCAGGGCGCCGTGCGGATCGCGGGCGAGGACCTGCGGGAGGTCACGGCGGCGTCGTTGCGCGCCACTGTTGGGGTCGTCTCGCAGGAGGCGCACCTCTTCCACGACACGATCGCCGCCAACCTCCGCTTCGCGCGTGCGGACGCGACCGACGACCAGCTCGAGCAGGCGCTGAGGCAGGCGCGCATCTGGGACCTCGTCACGGCCCTGCCCGACGGCCTCGACACCGTCGTCGGTGATCGCGGGTACCGCCTCTCCGGCGGGGAGCGGCAGCGGCTCGCCATCGCCCGGCTGCTCCTCAAGGCGCCCGACGTCGTCGTGCTGGACGAGGCGACCGCACACCTGGACTCCGAGTCGGAGGCGGCGGTGCAGACCGCGCTCGACCAGGCGCTCGCCGGGCGGACCTCGCTGGTCATCGCGCACCGCCTGTCGACGGTGCGCGCCGCGGACGCGATCGTGGTCCTGGAGGACGGACGCGTCGTGGAGCACGGCACGCATCCCGAGCTCCTCGCGGCGGGCGGTCTGTACGCCGAGCTCTACGCGACACAGTTCGCCGACGCACCGCGCGCCCCCTGACGGCCCGCCCGGACGCCTTCAAGGCCCGTCCTGGCGCCCGTCCTGGCGCCCGTCCTGACGCCCGTCCTGACGCCCGTGACGCCCGGGGCCGACGCCTTCGCCCCGAGACCCACGTCCGGATCCACCGTCTCGACGACGCCGCCCCCCGCGCACGACGACGGCCCGCCACCCCACGCGGGGTGACGGGCCGTCGATGCTCGGCCGGCCGCTCCTGGCGGCCGGACCGGCTCAGTTGCCGGTGAGCTTCTCGCGCAGGGCCGCGAGGGCCTCGTCGGACGCGAGCGTGCCCGCGGCCTCCTGCTGCGCCGGAGCCGACGAGTAGGACGACGAGGTCGACGCCGGGGTGGAGGAGCTGCTGCTGCCGCCACCGCTCGGGACGGCGTCGCTCACCGCGGCGTCCGCGTCGGCCGTGATGGCCGCACGGACCTGCTCGCGGTGGGCCTCCCAGCGAGCGTGCGCCTTGGCGTAGTCCGCCTCCCACGCCTCCCGCTGCGTCTCGAAGCCCTCGAGCCACTCGTTGGTCTCGGGGTCGAAGCCCTCCGGGTACTTGTACTCGCCGTTCTCGTCGTACTCCGCGGCCATGCCGTACAGGGCGGGGTCGAAGTCGTCGGACTCCGGGTCGACGCCCTCGTTGGCCTGCTTGAGCGACAGCGAGATGCGGCGACGCTCGAGGTCGATGTCGATGACCTTGACGAAGACCTCGGCACCGACGCTGACGACCTGCTCGGGCAGCTCGACGTGGCGCACGGCCAGCTCCGAGATGTGCACGAGGCCCTCGATGCCGTCCTCCACGCGGACGAACGCACCGAACGGCACCAGCTTGGTGACCTTGCCGGGCACGACCTGGCCGATGGCGTGCGTGCGGGCGAAGGCCTGCCACGGGTCCTCCTGCGTCGCCTTCAGCGACAGGGAGACGCGCTCGCGGTCGAAGTCGACGTCGAGCACCTCGACCGTGACCTCCTGGCCGACCTCGACGACCTCGGACGGGTGGTCGATGTGCTTCCAGGACAGCTCGGAGACGTGCACGAGGCCGTCCACGCCGCCCAGGTCGACGAACGCACCGAAGTTGACGATCGAGGAGACGACACCGGGGCGCACCTGGCCCTTCTGCAGCGTCTGCAGGAAGGTCGAGCGGACCTCGGACTGCGTCTGCTCGAGCCAGGCACGGCGCGACAGGACCACGTTGTTGCGGTTCTTGTCGAGCTCGATGATCTTGGCCTCGATCTCCTTGCCGACGTACGGCGCGAGGTCGCGGACGCGACGCATCTCCACGAGCGAGGCGGGCAGGAAGCCGCGCAGCCCGATGTCGAGGATGAGGCCACCCTTGACGACCTCGATGACGGTGCCGGTGACGACGCCGTCCTCCTCCTTGATCTTCTCGATCGTGCCCCAGGCGCGCTCGTACTGGGCGCGCTTCTTGGACAGGATCAGACGCCCCTCCTTGTCCTCCTTCTGGAGGACGAGCGCCTCGACGGCGTCGCCGACGGCGACGACCTCGCCCGGGTCCACGTCGTGCTTGATCGAGAGCTCGCGGGACGGGATGACGCCCTCGGTCTTGTAACCGATGTCGAGGAGGACCTCGTCGCGGTCGACCTTGACGATCGTGCCTTCGACGATGTCACCATCGTTGAAGTACTTGATGGTGGCGTCGACGGCGGCAAGGAAGTCCTCCTCGGTGCCGATGTCGTTGACGGCAACCTGCGGGGCGGACTTCGTGGTGGAGATGGTCATTGAGTGGATGCTCCGATGCGGACAGGGCGTAGTGCGAACAGGGTCGTGGTGCCGGGGTGCGGCGGTGGCCTGAGGTCACACCGGGCGCACGGCACCGCCCGCTATCTTATCGATGCTCTACCCGCCGGTCAACGCGCACGAACCGACCCGGGTCGACCCCGACGCCGGGCCCGACCCACCGTGCCAGGATGACACGGTGAGCGCACCGCTTCCCCCTTCCCACGCCGGCTACTTCGAGGTGCCGGACGACGAGGGCGGGACCGCGGCGCGCGGCTGGTGGGACGCCAATGCCGCCGAGTACCTCGACGAGCACCGGGCGTTCCTCGGCGACGCGGGCTTCCGCTGGGGCCCCGAGGGCCTGACCGAGGACGAGGCCGGTCTGCTGGGTGACGTCGCCGGGGCGCGGGTCCTCGAGGTCGGGGCGGGCGCCGCCCACTGCTCCCGGTGGCTGGCCGCACGTGGTGCGACGGTCGTCGCGACCGACGTCTCGGCGGGGATGCTCGGCCGGGCCGCCGTGCTCGACGCCGCCGCCGGGACGCGCGTGCCCGCCGTGCAGGCCGACGCCCGGTCCCTGCCCTTCGCCGACGGCGGCTTCGACGTCGTCTTCACCTCGTTCGGCGCGATCCCGTTCGTCCCGGACGCCGAGCGTGTCCACGCCGAGGCGGCCCGCGTCCTGCGGCCGGGCGGCCGGTGGGTCTTCTCGGTGACGCACCCGCTGCGCTGGGCGTTCCCCGACGACCCGACCTTCCTCGGCATGACGGCGAACCGCCCGTACTTCGACCGCAGGCCGTACGTCGAGACCGACGACCAGGGGCACGTCGCCTATGCGGAGTACCACCGCACCCTCGGCGACCACGTCCGTGACGTCGTCGCCGCCGGCCTGCGGGTGCGCGACGTCGTCGAGCCCGAGTGGCCGGAGTGGAACGACCAGGTCTGGGGCGGCTGGGGACCGGAGCGGGGCGCCTACCTGCCGGGCACCGCGGTGTTCGTCACCACGAAGGACTGACCGGCCCGGGCAGCCTCAGTGCCCCGCGTCGTGCCACGTCGCGCCGGCCCCCACCGAGACGTCGAGCGGGACGTCGAGCTCGACCGCGGCGCCCATCTGGGTACGCAGGACGTCCTCGGCAGCCTCCCGCTCCCCCGGCGACACCTCGACGACAAGCTCGTCGTGCACTTGCAGCAGGAGCCGCGAGGCGAGCCCGCGGGAGTCGAGCTCCCGCTGCACGCCGAGCATCGCCACCTTGATGATGTCGGCGGCGCTCCCCTGGATCGGGGCGTTCAGGGCCATCCGCTCGGCCATCTGGCGCCGCTGGCGGTTGTCGCTCGTGAGGTCGGGGAGGTACCGCCGGCGCCCGAGGATCGTGGCCGTGTACCCGGTCGCCCGCGCCTCCTCGACCACGCCGGTGAGGTAGTCCCGGACGCCCCCGAACCGCGTGAAGTAGTCGTCCATGAGCGACTGCGCCTCGCTCGTGGGGATGGTCAGCTGCTGCGACAGGCCGAACGCGCTGAGCCCGTACGCCAGGCCGTAGGACATCGCCTTGATCTTGGACCGCATCTCGGGCGTGACCTCGGACGGCGCCACGTCGAACACCCGGGACCCCACGTAGCGGTGCAGGTCCTCCCCCGACCGGAACGCGTCGATGAGCCCCTCGTCGCCCGACAGGTGCGCCATGATCCGCATCTCGATCTGGCTGTAGTCGGCGGTGAGCAGCGTCTCGTACCCCTCGCCCACGCGGAAGGCGCGGCGGATGCGGCGGCCCTCCTCGGTGCGGATGGGGATGTTCTGCAGGTTGGGGTCGGTCGAGCTCAGCCGGCCCGTCGCCGCGATCGTCTGCTGGAACGTCGTGTGGATGCGCCCGTCGGGCGCGACCGACTTGAGCAGGCCCTCCACGGTCGAGCGGAGCCGGGTCACGTCCCGGTGCGCCAGCAGGTGCTCGAGGAACGGGTGGCCGGTCTTCACGTACAGGTCCTGCAACGACGCGGCGTCCGTCGTGTAGCCCGTCTTGATCTTCTTGGTCTTGGGCATCGCCAGCTGGTCGAACAGCACCTCCTGGAGCTGCTTGGGGCTGCCCAGGTTCACCTGCCGGCCGATGACGTCGTAGGCCTCCGCGGCCGCGTCGGCGACCGCCGACGCGAACTGGCGCTCCAGCTCGGTGAGGTACTCGACGTCGGCGGCGATCCCCGTCGCCTCCATCCGCCCGAGCACGCCCGTCAGGGGCAGCTCCAGGTCCGTGAGCAGGCCGTCGGCGCCGCGGTCGGCGAGCTGGCCCGTCAGGGCCGTCGCGAGGTCGGCCACCGCCACCGCGCGCACCGCGGCCTGCCGCGACCGCGGGTCCTCGTGCGGGTCGTCGTCGTCCGCCATGGCCAGGTCGAGCGCACCCTGCGCACCCTCCGGCTCGCCCACGGTGAGCTCACGGCCCAGGTGGCGCACCACGAGGTCCGCGAGGTCGTAGCCCCGCTGGTCCGGGTAGCACAGGTACGCCGCGAGCTCCGTGTCGAACGACACGCCCGCCAGCTCGAGGTCGCGCCCGGCGAGCATGTGCCACGCCGACTTCGCCCCGTGCACCACCTTCGGCGCGCCCGGGTCGGCCAGCCAGGCGGCGAGGGCCCGCTCGTCGTCCGGGGCCGCGTCCGCGAGGTCGACGACGACGGCGGTCCCGGCTCCGGTCGCGCCGTTCCCGGCGGGGGCCGCCAGGGCGACCTCCCACGCGTCCGACGCCCCGGGCGTGGCGGTGCCCGTGACGTCGAGCCCCAGCCGGGTGCCGGCCCGCGCGGCCAGCCACGCGGCCAGCTCCCCCGGCTCCAGGGCGACGAGGTCGACCTCGACCCCACCCTTCGCCGTCTCGACGGCCGCCTCCGCCGACGGGTCGACCGCGAGCAGCCGGTCGCGGAGCGCCCCGAACTGGAGCGTGTCGGACACGCGGTGCACGGCCTCCCGGTCGAACCCGGCGAGCGCGAGTTCCTCGACCGTCAGCGGCAGCTCGACGTCGCGCAGGAGCGCGTTCAGCACCCGGTTCAGCCGTACCTGGTCGACCGACTCCCGCAGGTTCTGCGCCGCCTTGCCCTTGAGCTCGTCGACGTGCTCCAGCAGGCCGTCCAGGCCGTCGTAGGCCGTCACCCACTTCGCCGCGGTCTTGGGCCCGACCCCGGCGACGCCCGGCAGGTTGTCGCTCGTCTCGCCGACCAGCGCGGCCAGGTCCGGGTAGCGCTCGGGCGGGATCCCGTACTTCTCCTCGACGGCGCCGGGCGTCATGCGCACCAGGTCGGACACGCCGCGCTTCGGGTACAGCAGCGTCACGTCGTCGGTGACCAGCTGGAGCGCGTCACGGTCGCCGGAGCAGATCAGCACCTCCATGCCCGCCTCGGTGCCCCGCTGCGTGAGCGTCGCGAGGATGTCGTCGGCCTCGATTCCCTCGCGCTGCAGCGACGGGATGCGCAGCGCCTCGAGCACCTCCTTGATCAGCGGGACCTGACCGCGGAAGACCTCGGGGGTCGCGTCGCGGTTGCCCTTGTACTCGGCGAACTGCTCGGTGCGGAACGTCACACGCCCCGCGTCGAAGGCGACCGCGACGTGCGTCGGCTGCTCGTCGCGCAGGAGGTTCGTCAGCATCGAGGTGAAGCCGTAGACGGCGTTGGTCACCTGGCCGCTCGAGGTCACCAGCGTGTCCGGCAGCGCGAAGAACGCGCGGTACGCCATCGAGTGTCCGTCGATCAGCAGGAGCCGGGGGCGGGTCGTGTGTCCGGGGCCGGTTCGCGCAGAGGTCGTCACGGGTGCCAACCTAGCGTGCGTGACCGACACACCAGCGCAGGAGTTCCCCGCCACGACCGAGCAGTGGCGGGCCGCCGCACGCGGCAGCCTCATCGAGCGGCTCGGCATCGAGATCGTCGACGTGAGCGCCGAGCGGACGACCGGCAGCATGCCGGTGGCCGGCAACACGCAGCCCGCGGGCCTGCTGCACGGCGGGGCGTCCGTCACGCTCGCGGAGACCCTCGGGTCGATCGCCGCACAGCAGCACGCCGGGCCGGCCCGCGCGGCCGTGGGCCTCGAGGTCAACGCCACCCACCACCGGGGCGTGCGCGACGGCCGGGTGCACGGCGAGGCGGTCGCGCTGCACCTCGGGCGCACGACCGCGGCCTACGAGATCGTGGTGACCGACGACGACGGGCGCCGCGTGTGCACGGCGCGGCTCACCTGCATGATCCTCGGCACGGCGTGAACCACGCGACCTGACGTGCAGCAGACCCCGCGCTCCGTCAGGAGCGCGGGGTCAGCACGCGCGAAGGGACAGCGCCGACGACGTGCGCGTCAGGACCCGAGGGACTCGCCGCGACCCACCGGGTCGAGCACCGCGCCGTCGCGGGTCCCGGCGTGGGGGGCCGACGCCGCCTCGAGCATCGCCTCGCGCTGAGCCTGGAAGTCCCGCAGATCGACAGGGCCGGTCGGGAGCCCGGCGTCCCGGGCCCGGCGGCGGCGGGCGACGAGGTCCTCGATCGCGGCCCGCGTGGCCTCGCGACGGCTCAACCGGGTGCCCCGCGGAGACTGCGGCCCCTCCTGCGCGAGGCGGCGCTGCAGCGCCGCCGTCGGCACGACGCGGTGCCCGGACGCCGGCGCGAACCCGAGCCGGGCGAAGAAGCGCTGCATGCCGCGTGCGCCCGGGGCGGGGGCGCAGTACACGTGCTCCGCACCCTTCTCGGCGGCGAGCGACGAGGCCGAGGCGAGGAGCGCATGGCCGACGCCGCGCCGGCGCGCCTCGGGGGTCACGTAGAGCGCGTCGACGTAGGCGCTGGACGTGGGGGCGAACAGCAGCGGCTCGATCATGCGCACGACGAGGAACCCGCAGGCCTCGCCCTCGTGCGCCGCCACCAGCACGTTGCCTCCGGCGGCGAGGAGCACGCTCAGGTGCTCCACGAGCCGGCCGGGCTCGGCCTGAGCCGCCTGCACGCTCGTGGGCGACTCCTCGACCGCCTCGGCGGCGAGGCTCGCGACCGCGGCCAGGTCGTCCGCTTCAACTGCCCTGATCTCGACGGCTGCCCGCATCAGCACCTCCTCGACGACGAACCTCCACCGGCACGGGACGGCACGACCGCCACCCTGCCCGTCGCACCTCCGGGCGGGTCACCCGGGTGCGCCCGTGGAGCGCGAATATCACGAAATGGTCACGGCCCCCAGGTGACGATAGCCGCCTGGCACCGGCCGCACAACGGACGGCGGCCCGCCCCGGTCCGGGGCGGGCCGCCGTCAGAGCGCTCAGGCGCCGCCGACCTGCTCGATCACGGCATCGGCGACCTCACGCATGGTCAGTCGCCGGTCCATGGACGTCTTCTGGATCCAGCGGAACGACTCGGGCTCGCTGAGCCCCATCTTCGTCATCAGCAGGCCCTTCGCCCGGTCGACCCGCTTGCGGGTCTCGAACCGCTCGGCGAGGTCGGCGACCTCCGACTCGAGCGCGCCGATCTGCTGGTACCGGGAGATCGCGATCTCCACGGCCGGGAGCAGGTCCGCCGGGGTGAAGGGCTTGACGACGTACGCCATGGCGCCCGCGTCGCGGGCGCGCTCGACGAGCTCGGTCTGCGAGAACGCGGTGAGCAGGACGACCGGCGCGGCGTGCGCCTTGCCGATCCGCTCGGCCGCCGAGATGCCGTCGAGCTCGGGCATCTTGACGTCCATGACCACCACGTCGGGCTTCAGGTCGGTGGCCAGCTGCACGGCGGTCTCGCCGTCACCGGCCTCGCCGACGACGTCGAACCCCGCCTCACGGAGCGTCTCGACGACGTCCATGCGGATGAGCGCCTCGTCCTCGGCGACGACGGCGCGGCGCGCCGGTCGCTCGGCCGACACCTTCTGAGCCTCGGGCTCCTGGTCGATCATGGGCGGCAGGTCGAGCGGCACCGTCGCCTCGGGCTTCGCGTCGTTGGGCTTCTCGGTCACGTGTCACATCCTAGACGTCACGCGGGCGGGCCGCGTGCGCTCGAGGTGTGAGTCATGCGACGCGACCGTGCACCGCGCGTGACGCCCGGTCGCGGACAGCACCCGCCGCGCTCCTTCGACGGCGGTCGGAGCGGCCGCCGCGCACCGTGCGACGCCGGCCGACCGCCGGCTCGGACGGGTTGGGTACCTGACCTGGGCGTGTGGTTCGATGGGCCTCGCACCGCCCCGGTAGCCCAACCGGCAGAGGCAATCGGCTCAAACCCGATCCAGTGCGGGTTCGAATCCCGCCCGGGGCACTCACTTGACCAGCGACGATGCAGAGTCGTGGAACCTACATGGAACTAAGGCCCCGGCCCCCTCGTGAGGGACCGGGGCCTAGCCGTGCGGGACGTCAGCCCGCTACGGACTTGGTCAGGCACCGAAGCCGTTGGTGTCCTCCACGCCGAGCCGGTATGCGGTCGCGGCGCTCTTGTGGAGCAGCGACCGAACCGTGAACTGCCGTCCGACGAGGTTGGCATCGAGCGCGGACGCGGTGACCGTCACGACGTCGTTGATCGCCGGAGTGAAGTCCCCGACCGGGATGTGCACGGCGTACCGCTGCACGACGACGGTTCCCCCGCCGACTTCCACTTCACGCTCGACGGCCTCGTTCGTCTGCACCCGTCCCGGACCGCTGTAGACGGTCGTGAGGATCGGGTCGAACGTCTCGGGGTCGAGTGCACCGGTGTTGCGGCCCAGGGTGACGGTGGTCCCCGTGGCCTTCATGTACCGGAGCGCGACGGCGCGGCCGTTGCGGATCATGCCGGCGGCGTCCATCAGGCGACCCGTCGGCGGTAGAGGTGGAGGATCGCCAGCTCGGGGAGCGTGAAGCCGTGGAGCGTCGCCGGGTTCTCCGCGTAGTCGTCGAGCTGGCGACGGGTGACCTGCTCCGGGTTGGCGGTCAGCCGTGCCGTAGCGGACACGACGACGGCCTCGAGGTCGGCGTTCGGCTCGTTGTCCGTGAAGCCGTTGCCGCGCACGTAGGCCCGTACGAACGCGGTGACGATGGGCAGGTGCTGCCCGGCAAGGGTGACGAGGCCACTGTCGTCACCCTTGCCGAGGTATGCGGCCACCTGCTCTGAGGTGGGAGCGGCCATCAGGCGGCCGTGACGCCCTCGAGCGTGACGACGGCCTCGCCGTTGAGCGGCTTGGCGTCGTAGCGGGCCACGACGCGGATGGCCTGCTGGTCGTAGTCCCCGAACGTCTGGTCGAGGATCTTGACCGAGGGGGCCATGTCGCGCGCGACGGCCACCTGAGACGGGTCCCAGAGCGCGATGACGGACTCGTTCGTGCCGGTGCCCAGGTTCTTGGGCACGCGGCTCGTGACGGTCACCGGGTGGCCCAGGAGCGTGTACCCGCCCGCAGCGGTCACGTCCGGCTGCACCAGGTACGCACCGGTGCCGGACGCCTTGAGCTTGCGGATGGCGACGAAGTCGCGGGGGTTCATCATCCAGCGCAGACCGGCCGGGTCGACGTCCGCGCCCAGGGCCAGGCCCTCAGCGTCGTGCAGGTCGTCGATGCTGACCGCGCCAACGCCGGTGATCTTCTGACGGTCGGCGTAGTTGATCAGACCGAGCGGCTTGGTGCCGTTGGTCGTGGTGCCCGCGATGAACTCCTTGTCGAGCGCCGTGGCGACGTCGCGCACGAGGCGGTCACGCAGGGCCGCGTCCAGGCTCACGACGGACTGGCGGGCCAGCTCGTTGGAGAAGCGCGTGAGGGTCTTGACCGAGAGCATCGTGTCCGGCAGGAGCACGACCTCGTCGAAGTCCGGGTTCACCTCAGCGATCTGAGCGTTCTGACCGGCCCAGCCCGGCGAGGTCTCGCCGCCCAGCTTGGGGATGCGGACGCTCGAGCCGTTGGTGTCGAAGACGCGCGGGCCAGAAGCGAGGAAGACGGACGCGGCCTCGAGGGGCTGCACGAGGATGCTCTGAACCTGCTCGGCGGTGAGCTCGGCGGCGGTGGTGGTGGAAATAGCCATGATGTCTCCAAGACGTGAGAAGGGATTCACGCTTGGACGCCAGGCCCACATAGCGAAGGGGTCGGGCACCAGGCCCGACCCCTTCACTATACCCCAGGAGGGTATTACTCGCTCGTGCTGTTCAGCGTGTCATTGAGGGCATCGACCGCGTCGAGAACTGCCAGCGTCGCGTAGACCTGGGCAAGCGCGAGGGCTCTCGAGTCCCCTTCCTTGGCCCGACCGAGGTTGACCAGTGCTTCTTCACGATGGCCCATCGTTCATCCCCCTCTTACGCGGCCCCGGCCCGGAGAAGGCCGGCGAGGCTGACGCCGCCAGTGCCGCCCGATGCGCCCTGTCCGACGTCTCCGGCGACCCTACGGCTGGCCAGGTGCGGCTTCCTAGACAGAAGGTCGGAAATCGCCCGCTCGAGGTCGTCAGGGTCGTCCAGGTGGGCCTCGTCGTAGGGCAGGTCCGTGGGGTCGGCCAGACGTCCCGTGGCGGTCACGAGTGCCGCGTGGAGACGGTGGGCGAGCTCGTCGGTCTTGGCTGCCCGCTGCCGGTACTTGGCGGACTCGTCGCGGAGCTTCTGGACGTACTCGCGGGGGAAGGTCTCTGGCTCCGGCTCCGGGTCCTCGGTGGGCTCCGGTGTCTCGGGCTCGGTCTGCTCGAGGTCGGGGGTCGCGGTCTCGACGGGCTCGGTCGCCTCGTCCTCGGGCTTGATCTGCTCAACGGTCATGGGTTGTACCTCCGGGTGTTGGTCGCGGCTTCGCGGGCGATGCGCTCCTTGCGGCCCGCTGCGGTCTCTTGGACGCGGTCGACGTGGACGATGGTCTGGGTGCAGCTACAGCCCTTGTGCCGGGGCATCGGGTGACCTGCTGGCCAGACTCGACCGTCACGGGACCACCAGGTGCAGAGCTGGCACGCGCTCGCGCTCTTGTTGCGGACCCAGCCCTCCACCGAGCCGGATCGAGCGATGCCCTCGGAGAACGCGCGCTGCCCTGCCTCGAGCGGTTCCACGCGGCCCAGACGGGCCACGCGCTCCGGGGTCACCTCACGGATCGCCAGGAGCGTCGTGGCGGCCTTGTGGAGCCTCGCGGGCTCGCCGTCCGGCAGGGCCAGCCCCAGGGTCGCCACGGGCTTCCTGAGGGCGGTCATGAGGTTCGCGGCCAGGGCCAGGTCCGCCAGGGCGACGGCTCGGGCGTTGCCCTTGACGACGACGGCCGCGATGGCTGCTGCTGCCTCGTCGTAGGTGATGCTGCCCTCGGAGAACGCGGCATAGATGGCGAGCACCTTCGCCTCGGTCTCGCTGCTGAGCGCCTGGAGCGCGTCGCGGTAGGTCACGACGCGAGGGCGGCGAGGTCGACGCCGGCGGAGTCGAGTGCCTGGGTGCGGATGGCCTCGCGGACCCGGTCGACCTGAGCCGGGGTCATGCCGAGCTGGTCGGCCAGGAGGATGGTCAGCGGCATCCCGATGCCCGCGAGCTTGGCAGCGGCGTCCGCGGCCTGAGCCGGGGTCCGGGTCTCCGGGTTGGCCCACACGGTCTCGACGTCCAGCGTCGTCGGGTCGACGCCGTCGCGGACGGCCACGACGAGGCGGGCGACGTCGGCCCACGACTGCCCGAACGTGCGCTGGAGCGAGTAGCACCGGGAGACGAGGGACGCCTCAGCCGAGCGGATGGCGTCGGCGCTCGGCGGCTGGTCACCGTTCAGCCCCAGGTAGTGCGGGGGCAGGGTGGAGAGCGCGCCAATCTGCTGGGTGAGCATCGCGCCCAGCTCGGCGTACCCGGAGAGGCTGGCGGCCTCGAACTGCCCGAACTTCGTAGCCGGGTCCTCGGCCTGCCAGATGTCGTCGAGCGCGCTGGAGAAGGGCTTGACGGGGTTGCCCTCGTCGTCCTCCACGATCTCCAGGCCCGTGGCCCAGCGTCGCGGGCGGGCGTAGTACTCGGACGTGACCAGGGCGTCGCTCATGATCTTGTTGAGCGCGTCCGCGAGGTCCAGCACGTCCTCCATCTCCGAGACTCCGTCCACCTCGAGCAGACGGCCTCGGTTCACGATGGGCACCACGGGCACGACGCCGAGCGGGTTCGGAATCTCCGAGACGACGTCCCAGCCGGTCGACGGGAGCGAGCCGCTGTCCGTCACTCGAGCCTGGGACACGTACCGCGTGATCCGGTCGGGGCCGTACAGCACCGCGTGACCGCGTCCGTCCGCGTGCCAACGCTTGAGCGCCGACGTCACCTCACGAGTGGCCGGGTCCCGCAGAACGGCCACCTGCCGGGGGCTCTCCACGGTGATGAGGGGCTGACCGTTCGCACCGGCCCACACGATCACGAACGAACGCCCGTACACGAGGGAGTCAACGTGCGCCTGAGCCGCCGCGTCCTCCATGCGGTTCCGTCGCCACGTCGACCAGAGGGCGGCGTCGGGCTCGGACTGGTCGCCCTCGAGCCGGAAGCCGGTCACCTGGAGCCGTTCGGCCACGGACTGCACGGCCAGCCGGGGGAAGTTGACGCTCAGCACCTTGAGTCGGTCGCCCAGCGCCTCGCGGGCCTCCGGGGTCAGGAACGCCGCAGGCTGGGTGCCGTTGTAGTAGTTGTCCAGCCGCGCCAGGGCTGGGGCCGTGGTGTCGAGCTTGTCGGAGAGGGTCTTGAGAAGATCGTTCATCGGAAACTCACTACTCGCTTTCGGGTCGTCTTGTTGGAATGGAATGCCGCTCTATCGAATGCCACGATGCCGGCGACGGCGGCGTCAATCTTTCGAGGTGAACCGCGCTTGTCCTTGGTGACTAGATCACCCTGGGAAGTCGACTTCGCCTTACAGTTGGCGACGTGCGCGGCCATTCGAGAATCGCCGTCGTGCGTCATGGCCTGAGTAGCGGTCGCCTGATAGAGCCTGTCCGTAGCCGGGGCCATGCGCCCGGCATAGGCGGTGTTGTATTCGACAACGCGCCGCTCTCCGAACTTCTTGGACCACGATTCAAGCTCACTTCTCCAGCCCCACGGGTCCGCCGCGAGCTCCACGACGTCGTACTTCTCGAATGCCGCGATGACCGACGTGTCGACCTGCTCGCGCGGCACGCGCCACCCGCGGTCACCGGGGTTTTCCCAGACGTCCACGACGAAGACGTGCGGGTCCTCGCCCACGGTGCAGCCCACGAGGGCCGTGGAGTCGCCGGACGCCGAGCCGTCGAACGCCAGGACGACGCGCTCCCCGTCGCGGACCTCACGGCCAGCGTCGGAGCATCCGTCCCATTGGCCCCATGGGAGCCACGACTCGGCCTGACCGACCCACTGCCCGAGCTGGTAGCGCCGGAACGCGGGCTCACGGGTCGTGCGCATCGTGGCGCGCATGGCGTCCACGAACTTGAAGTCACCGAGCGCCGGGTTGGCGATCTTCCACGCCTTCTCGTCGTCCTTCGCGCACCCCTCAGGGGCCGCCCACTCGCGGAAGAAGAAGGCCGGATCGTCGTCCGCGCGCCCGTGCTCCACGAGGGTCCACATGATGCTCTCGGGCGTGTCTGCGGGCGTGGAGATGGCCAGGGTGAGGGATGACCGCCGCTTGCCCGCTGCGGACGTCACGGCGTCCCACACGGCCTCGGTGACAACGTGCAGCTCGTCCACGATCATGAGCGACGGGTCCCAGCCCTGGAGTGCGTCGACCGTCGCCGGCAGGGTCCGAAGCTCGCTGTTCGTGTTCGGCACGTAGAGGCGGTCCTGGTAGACCTGCACCTGCTCGGCAAGGAGCGGGTTCATCTCGACCATGCGCGCCGCCGCCTTGAAGACGTGCCCTGCCTGGCGCTCGTCGCTGGCGACGACGAGAACCTGAGCAGACTCGACGTCGTCGGCAAAGAGGCCATAGACGCCGAGCACCGCGGCAAGGGCCGTCTTCCCATTGCCTCGAGGCAGGGAGAGAAGGCCCTGACGCGGACGCTGACCGCGCATCGGGTACAGCCCACGGACGATATCGAGCTGCCACTTCCGCAGCCGGAAAGGCGACTTGGCACCTTCACCCTTGGGCACCAGAAGGTACTCACGGGCGAATGCATCCACGCGCTTCCAGCCCACTGGTCCCAGGTGGGAGAAGTCCAGAGGTTCGGCGGTTACCGCCTTCTTGGGGCCTGCCCTCATGCTGCACCGCCTCTCTGTGACTCGGTATGTAACTGCCTCGATGCCTTCCACCAGGGGTGCTTAACGTTGGCGTCGACCCCATCCCCCGTGGGTCGGGCTCGGCCGCGCTTGGCGTTGCAGGAACGGCACACAACATCGATGTCCTGCAAGCGAATCGGCTTACCTGCTGCCTTCCTTTCCCACGCGATAGGCAGGTGGTCGGCCGATAGGTCTTCGGTCGTGCCGCAGTCGGAGCAGAACGGCTGCAACCGGCGAGCGCGCTTCGATAGCTGCTGCCATGCCGCGTCGTAGCCTCGTGCGACTCGCGACGGCTTGGCGGGCTCGGGGAGCTGGTGCTCGGCACACCTGCTCTCGGGGCTCGGCTCTCCGCAGACCACGCACGCTCGGTACGTCATGCGCTCTCCGACTTCTCGGCCCGTGCCGCCTCGAGCCGTGCTCGCTGCTCGTCGCGGAAGGTGTCGAGCTTGGCGTGCATGTCGTCGATGGCCTCACGGTCGAAGCCGTGCACGCGGTAGCTCAGTCGTCGCATCCGCTTGACGAGGTGGGAGCGGGCACCCTCGAGGATCAGGGCCTCGGTGTCCAGGTCGGTCGTGGTCGTGGTCATGGTCGCGCCCTTCGCGCCCGCAGGTTCGGGCAGGTGTCGTCGTGGCGCACGGTCAGGTACGCGACGGTCGGATAGTCCGGGTCGGTGGTGAGCTCGGTGTCGGCGTCGCAGTCGGGGCACGCGCCGGATGACTTCTGGAAGAACGCGGCTCCGGCCATCACGCGGCCACCTCGGAATCGGACATCTCAGACTCGCCAGCGGGTTCCCCATCACTGGAGAGCTGGAGAGTCTGGAGAGTCTGGAGAGTCAGGCGGTAGACGTGGGGTGTCCGGGGGCCGTCGCCGGGGCCGACATACCCGCCCAGGGACTTCACCGCGGCTGGCAGTCGCTTCGGGTTGACGTCGGTGAACGTCGCTGCCTCCTGGACCTCGGAGGCGAGAGCCTGCCCGCCCCGATCCGTGAGGTAGTCCCTCACCCATTCCGCGGCCTTCTCGTCCGCGGTCTGCGGGCGTGCGGCCTCCTTCGACTGCTTGCGCCAGGTAGCGAAGTGGTCCTGCACGGTGCGGCCGGTGTCACCGACGACGCGCAATCGGGGAACCGTGCCGGGGTCGTCGTCCGTTTCCTCGCGCACCTGCTGCACGTCGATCCGGTACTCGGTGGCGGTCGACCGTCCAGCGTGGTTCGACTTCTCCGACCCGACGTACAGGACGCCCTCGGTCTCCGGGGGTGCCATGGCGAACAAGAGCACCCGCGCCTTCTGCCTCAGCGCGGCCGTCGCCCCGATCATGGAGCGCAGGTCGTCGCTGTCGGTGCGGTTCGTGTGCCCGAGAAGGAGGACACCGGCACCGGATCGGGCGGCGAACTCCTTCCACGGGTGCAGGGCTTCCCGGGCCTGCTGGGTGTCCTTGATCTGGATACCGGCACGGACGGTGTCGAGCCACGCATCGACGACGATCAGCCCGGGCCGGCTGTGCTTCAACTCGTCCGCGATGTACACGAAGTCGTCGGGGAAGGTCGGTGCGCCCGTGCCGTCGTCGTCCTCGCAGAAGACGCGGATGCGAGCCAGGTCCGCCCCGGCTGACACGAGGCGGGCACGGACGTCGGCCCACGAGTCCTCGGTGAGGATGAGGACGACGTCGCGCGGCTCGCGCTGCGGGATGCCCAGGAGGTTGCTCTTCCGGCCGGTGGTGACGTACGAGACGACCAGCACCCACCACAAGCTCTTGCCGATGCCCTCCGCCCCGATGAGTACGGACACCTCGGCCTGAGGGATGGTGCCCCGGGCGAGCCAGCGGGTCGGGGTGCCCTCCTTGAGCTCGTCGGCCCGGTAGAGGCGCGGCGGCTTCCCTGACTTTCCAGACTCTCCAGACTCTCCAATGCCAGAGAGACGGGGCGAGACTGGAGAGTCAGGCTGGCGAGTCTGGATTGTCTGAATTTCGGGCTGGTCGTACGTGTCCACGGCGAAGTAGTCGGGGGTTGTCATGCCGCCACCCCCTCGAGCGCGGCCATCCAAGCTCGGACGGTGCGCACCTCGCCCTCGAGCTGTACCGCGTGGTCCCGCACGAGCTGGACCCAATACGGCGCGGGCTCCATGAACTCGGCAGCGGAGAACACCGGCCAGGTGCGCCCGACGACGAGGCGGACGCTCGAGCCCCGGGGCGCAACGCGCATCAGGTCGTCGATCTGCAAGTGAGCGTGGCGCTCGTCGATGAACCGATCCGTCGACGAGACGTCGACCACGTACACCTCGCGGGTGATCAAGCGGCCTCGATCGGTCGCAGCCAGCCCTCGAGGTCGGTGACGCGGATGCGCACCACTCGTGAGCCCGCGCGGTAGGCAGGGAGCTGCCCGTCCGCGATAGCGCGATCGATCGTGCGCCGCGACACACCGACGTGTACCGCGGCCTCAACCGGTGACAGGAACACCGGGAGTGAAATCTGTGATTCCATGTAGATGCCTCCAGGGGCACTCACACGGTGGCCTGCCTTGGATCTTGGCGGTGAAGGGGCAGGCCGCCGTCATCTTCGAACAACAACCCGGTTTTGGGTTGTCTGGTGAAGACGCTAGACGACGGCTACCGACACACCGTCGGCCCACGCCTCGGATCGAGACGGCCAAACGGCTTCATTCCGCCCGCACCGCGCCTCCACGACCGGCGTAGAACTGTGCGGGCATCTTGTGCACCTCGGGCCGGCAACCGCAGAAATCGGCCAGTGCAGGAGCGGCGTCTCCTTGTAGTTCCGCGCCTCGACGGTGTTGAGGTAGATCACCACGAAGCCCTCGTCGATCTTCTGCACGAACGAGATGATGTCGTCGCACTTGCAGTGGAACGGGTTGTAGATGTCGTACTCCATGACGAACCCGATCACCTTGTCCAGGAACAGCATGCGGTCCTAGTTGTCGACGGCCAGCGCCGACAACGCATCCGCCAGGGCACGGTCCCGCTCCGATGCGGCGTGCTGATACCTGAGGGCCATGTGCGGGGTCGAGTGTCCGGCCCGGGCCTGTAGCTCCGCCACGGTCGCGCCGGTGCGTGCCGCGAGCGTGAGCCCGGAGTGCCGCAGGTGGTGGAACCGGAACGTCGCGGGCAGGTCCGTCTGCTTGATCGCCTGCTTGGTGAAGTAGCCGAACGTGTTGGTGTGCAGGTTGGTCCGGTCTCCCGGTGCCCTGACGAACAGGAGCGCGTCGGCGTCGGCGTTCACCCACTTGTCCAGGTGCTCGGTGATCGCCTCGGAGATGTGCGGCGGGACCGCCACGGTGCGGACTCCGGCGTCCGTCTTCGGCGGGCCGATGATCGCCTTCCCGTCGACGAACGTCACGCCCCGCTCCACGCGGATGCTCTCGGGCGTGACGTCTCGACGCCGTAGTTCGAGCACCTCCCCGTTGCGCAGCGAGCACCACGCGCCCAGGAGGATGGCCAACTGCAGGTGCTCGGGCATCTTGTCGGCCAGGGCTCGAACCTGAGCCGGGGTCGCCACGGTCACCTTGGTCTTCGGCTTGGACGACGACCCGCCCCGGATGGTGCACGGCTGCGACGGCATGAGCCCGTCCTCAACGGCGGTCGCGCACACGGACTTGAGGAAGGCGTACGCGCGCGCGTTGCCCGTAGGGGTCTCGTCGGGCAGGGCGGCATACCAGGCCCGGATCACCTCGCGCGTGACCGCAGGAAGCGCCAGGTGCCCCAGGGTGGGCTCAATGTGCTTCGACATGTACCCGCGATAGGTGCGGACGGTCGTCGCCCTCAGCGGGCCACCCTTGGCGCTGCGACGGGTCTTGATCCACTGCTCGGCGTACTCGCCCAGGGTGGTCCTCGTCGCCACGGTCTGCGGGCGGGTGACGCCGTCCTCAATCTCGACCTGCTGGCGGTTGAGCCAGGATCGTGCCGAGCCGATCCTCTCGAACGTCATGGGCGCCTTCACCCACACCTTCGGCCTCGAGCCGGGCACCGCGTACCGAGCTCGGTATCGTCCGCTGGGGAGCTGCTCGACCGAGCCGAAATCTCGTCTGCCCATAGAGCTCGTCTCCCGTGTTAGATGCCCGGCCGTGGAACGGGAAATCCGCTCGTGGAACTGGGCGTGGAACTACGAGAGTACGCGGGTGTCTGCGAGTGTCTACAGGGTGAATGCTCCGGTGCAGGTCAGGCCGATATCCTGTCTACCTGCGTCTTCCCGGTTCCACGGGGGCCGCTCGGTTCGAATCCCGCCCGGGGCACCCTCACCGCCGCAGCGCCACGGTCGTCCCGCGGCCGCGCCGCCGCCCTTGCCCCCGCACCGGTGCGTCGGTAACTTTCAGGTGGTCAGCACTTGACGGCAACTTTTCACACACCCGGATCCGCGCGCCCGCGACGAGGCGGCCGCGCCGGCTCCTCGGCGGCGGCGACCGAGCCGTCGCTCCGGTGACGGCGACGACGCCGCCGCCGACGTCTGCAGCATGAGGCAGGAAGGACCCTGACGATGCGCAAGGACAGCCATGCACTGGCCGCGGGCGGCCTGGGAGCCGCACTGGTGGCCGCACTGGTGGCCGCACCCCTCGCCGCCGCGACCGCGTCGGCCACCGACGTCCCCCCGGGCGACCCGCAAGGAGGACCCGTGCAGTTCATGCCACCCCGCACCACGTTGAGCCAGGCCGACCCCGCGGACGTCGGCCTCGACCCGGCACCGATCGAGGCCGCCGTCGCCCAGGTCCGCGCGCACGAGGTCCCCGAGCCCGACGGGACGTACGCCATGTACCCGGGCGCCGTCGGGCTGATGGGCTACGAGGGGCACGTGGTGCGCACGGACGCCAGCGGGTACGCGGTGGCCTTCGGGGACGAGGGCGTGCCCCTGCCCGAGGACCAGCGGGTCCCGACGGCCGAGGACACCATCTTCGACATGGCGTCGGTGACGAAGCTGTTCACGTCGATCGCGGTCGTCCAGCTCGTCGAGGAGGGACGGGTCACCCTCGACGAGCCGGTCGCCACCTACCTGCCCGAGTTCGCGGCCGGCGGCAAGCAGGACGTGACGGTGCGCCACCTGCTCACCCACACCTCCGGGTTCGTCGCCTGGGTGCCGCTGTGGAGCCGCTACCCCGACGAGCAGTCGCGCATCGCCGCGGTCATGGCGCAACCGCTGGACGACCCGGCCGGCACCGTCTACCGGTACAGCGACCTCAACCTCATCACCCTCGGCGTGCTCGTGGAGGAGCTGCGGGGCGCGCCCCTCGACGAGGTCGTCGCCGAGCGCATCACCGGGCCGCTCGGCATGTCGGACACCGGGTTCAACCCCACCCAGGTGGACCGCACGGCCGCGACCGAGTACCAGGCGAGCCCGCCGCGCGGGGCCGTGCGCGGCGAGGTGCACGACGAGAACGCCTGGTCCCTCGGCGGCGTCGCCGGGCACGCCGGGATCTTCTCGACCGCCCACGACATGGCGGTGCTGTCGCAGGCGCTGCTCAACGGCGGCAGCTACGCCAAGCAGCGGATCCTGGACAAGCGGTCGGTGGAGCTCATGATCACCAACTTCACCACCGCGTTCCCCGGCGACGAGCACGGCCTCGGCTTCGAGCTCGACCAGCGGTGGTACATGGACGCGATGTCCGGGCCGCGCACGGCCGGGCACACCGGCTACACCGGCACGTCGCTGGTCATCGACTTCGACGCCCACGCCTTCGCGATCCTGCTCACGAACCGGGTCCACCCGTCGCGGGACTCGGGCAGCAACAACATCGCCCGCCGGGAGTGGGCGCGCGGTCTCGCGTACGCCCAGGGCGTCGAGCCGCGCCGCGGCGCCGACGCCTGGTTCTCCGGGGACACGAACGCCACGACGTCGACGCTGACCACGGCGCTCCAGGTCCCCGCGGACGGCGCCCGGCTCCGGTTCGACCTGTACCTCGACACGGAGGAGTCCGACCCGCTGCACCTCGAGACCTCCGCCGACGGCGGCGAGACGTGGGACCCGTTGCCGTTCGTCGTGCGCGACCGCGGCAGCATGACCGAGCACGACGGTGCGGTCGCCGGGTCGGGCACGCGCCGCTGGACGCAGGTGCGAGCGGACCTGCCGCCCGGCGACCTCCTGCTGAGGTGGCGTACCACCACCGACCCGGCCTACCTGGGCCGGGGCGTGTTCGTCGACGGCGTCGTCGCCCGGACCGGTTCGGGCACCCTGCTCGACGGCGAGCGGACACCGGACGCCTTCGACGCCGAGAGCTGGCGGCTCGTCGAACGCTGAGAGACGACGCCGGGGTGCACCGCAGGCGGGACCTGCGGTGCACCCCGGCGTCGTGCGCGGGCGGCGGGACGGCGGCTCAGCGCGCGCCGCCCGCCGGTGTGCTCACTCGGTGATCGCGGAGAGGTCCCCGTGGCTGCCGACCTTGTGCACCAGGATGGAGTTCGTCGAGCCGGGCACGCCCACCGGAGCGCCCGAGACGATCACCACGCGGTCGCCCGGCTCGGCGAGGCCGTTCGCCTGCAGGGTGGAGTCGACCTGACCCACCATCGCGTCCACGCTGCCCACCTTGGGCACCTGGTACGTGGTGGTGCCCCAGGTGAGCGCGAGGACGTTGCGCACGCTCTCCTCCGGCGTGAAGGCCAGCAGCGGGATCCCGGCCCGCAGGCGGGACATCCGCTTGGCGGAGTCGCCCGACTGGGTGAACGTCACGAGGTACTTCACGCCGAGCGTCTCGCCGATCTCGGCGGCAGCCCGGGTGATGACACCGCCGCGGGTGTGCGGCGTGGAGCCGAGGGGCGCGATCCGCTCGCGGCCCATCTCCTCCGTCGCGGTGATGATCCGCGCCATGGTCTCCACGGTGACGATCGGGTAGTCGCCGACGCTGGTCTCGCCCGAGAGCATGACCGCGTCCGCGCCGTCGAGCACCGCGTTGGCGCAGTCGGAGGCCTCCGCACGCGTCGGGGTCGGGCTGGTGGTCATCGACTCCAGCACCTGCGTCGCGACGATCACCGGCTTGGCGTTGCGACGGGCCAGCTCGACGATGCGCTTCTGCACGAGCGGAACCTGCTCGAGCGGCATCTCGACCGCCAGGTCGCCGCGGGCCACCATGAAGCCGTCGAAAGCCGCGACGACCTCCTCGAGGTTGTCCACCGCCTGGGGCTTCTCGATCTTGGCGATGACGGGGACCGTGCGGCCCTCCTCCTCCATGATCGCCGCGACGTCGTCGTAGTCCTTGGCGGACCGCACGAACGACAGCGCGATGAGGTCGGCGCCCATGCGCAGCGCCCACCGCAGGTCGTCGGTGTCCTTCTCCGACAGCGCGGGCACGGAGACCGCGACGCCGGGCAGGTTCAGGCCCTTGTTGTTCGAGACGGGACCGGCGACCTCGACCGTCGTGACCACGCGCGGGCCCTCGACCGCGGTGACGCGCACGCGCACCTTGCCGTCGTCGATGAGGATCGGGTCCCCGACGCGTGCGTCGCCCGGCAGCCCCTTGTGGGTCGTCGACACCAGCTCACGGGTGCCCACGACGTCCTCGGTCGTGATGGTGAAGGTGTCGCCCTCGTTCAGGTGGTGCTTCTGGTCGCCCTCGAACCGGCCCAGCCGGATCTTCGGGCCCTGCAGGTCGACGAGGACGGCGACGTTGCGGCCGGCCTCCTTCGCCGCAGTCCGTACACCCTGGTAGACGGCCTCGTGCTCCGCCTGCTCACCGTGGCTCCGGTTGATCCGGGCCACGTCCATGCCCGCGTCCACCAGCTCCCGGAGCTTGGCGGGGGTCGCGGTCGCGGGTCCGATGGTGCACACGATCTTCGCTCTGCGCATGTCTCCAGCCTCGTCGTCGAACGGTCCCGGCGCGAGCCGGGGCCGGCACCGGGTGCCCGTCCGGCACCCGGGTACTGCTACATCCTCGTCCTGCTCAACCCCGCAGCGCGACCGTCCGCGGCCCCACCGGGGCGGGCAGCTCGGTGCTGCCCTGCAGATAGGCGTCCACCGCGGCCGCGGTGGCGCGGCCCTCGGCGATCGCCCACACGATCAGCGACTGCCCGCGGCCCGCGTCACCCGTGACGTAGACGCCGGGGACGCTCGACGCGTAGTCGTCGTCGCGACGCACGAGGCCACGGCCGGTCAGGTCGATGCCCGTCTGCTCGGTGATGCGGTCCGTCTCCGGGCCGGTGAAGCCCATCGCGATCAGCACCAGGTCGGCCGGGATCTCCCGCTCGGTGCCCGGCTTGGGTGCCCGGCGGCCGTCCGGCAGGTACTCGGTCTCGGCGACACGCAGAGCCGTCACCGACCCGTCGTCGCCACCGACGAACTCTACCGTCGAGGCGAGGAAGGTGCGCTCGCCGCCCTCTTCGTGGGACGACGACACCTCGAACAGGATCGGGTCCGTCGGCCACGGCTGGTTCGCGGTGCGCTCGAGCGGCGGCTGCTTGCCGATCGCGAGGGTGGTGACGCTCGCCGCCCCCTGCCGCAACGACGTGCCGAGGCAGTCCGAACCGGTGTCGCCGCCGCCGATGATGACGACGTGCTTGCCCGCGGCGCTCGGCGCACCGGGCACCGGGTTCCCCGCCGCCGCCTTGTTCGCGGGGGTGAGGAAGTCCATGGCGAAGTGGACGCCGGCGAGCTCGCGCCCCGGCAGCCGCAGGTCACGCGGGACCGTCGCCCCGGTGGCCACCACGACCGCGTCGAAGCGACGGCGCAGCGCGTCCCAGGTGATGTCGCGGCCGATCTCGACCCCCGGCCGGAACCGGGTGCCCTCCGCCTCCATCTGCTCCAGCCGGCGCTCGATGTGCGTCTTCTCGAGCTTGAAGTCCGGGATGCCGTACCGCAGCAGGCCACCGACGGCGTCGTCGCGCTCGTAGACGACGACCGTGTGCCCCGCGCGGGTGAGCTGCTGGGCGGCGGCGAGCCCGGCGGGGCCGGAGCCGACCACCGCGACCGTCGACCCGGTGAGACGCTGGGGCACCTGGGGCGTGACCAGCCCGCGGGCGAACGCCTCGTCGATGATCGAGACCTCGACGTTCTTGATGGTCACGGCCGGCTGGTTGATGCCGAGCACACAGCTCGTCTCGCACGGCGCCGGGCAGACCCGCCCGGTGAACTCCGGGAAGTTGTTCGTCGCGTGCAGGCGCTCGACGGCGTCGGCCCACTGGCCGCGCCAGACCAGGTCGTTCCAGTCCGGGATGAGGTTGCCCAGCGGGCAGCCCTGGTGGCAGAACGGGATGCCGCAGTCCATGCAGCGGCCCGCCTGCTCCTTGAGGAACGGCTGCCCGTCCTCGCGGTGGGCGTGCGTGTCCTTCCAGTCGCGCAGGCGCACCTCGACCGGACGGCTCGGCGGGAGCTCGCGCTCCCGCACCTTCAGGAATCCTCGGGGGTCAGCCACGAGCCACCTCCATGATCTGCTCCCACATCTCCGGGTCGAAGTCGTCGCCCTCGCCCAGCGTCTTCCCGGCGGCCTCGGCGTCGGCGAGGGCGGCGCGCACGCGGGCCCAGCCCGCGGGCAGCACCCGCGAGAAGCGCGCCCGCGCCCCGTCCTCGGCGAGGAGCTCGGCCGCCACCGGCGACCCCGTCTCCTCGTGGTGCCGTTCCAGCAGGCCACGGACACGGTCCCAGTCGTCGTGGTCCAGCGGGCCGACCTCGAGCTCGCCGTTCGCCACGGCCTCGGTGTTCATCGCGGCGTCGCGCAGGTTGAGCACGTACGCCACGCCGCCCGACATCCCGGCGCCGAAGTTGCGGCCCGTGGGGCCGAGCACCAGCACGGTGCCGCCGGTCATGTACTCGCAGCCGTGGTCGCCCACACCCTCGGTGACCAGCGTGGCCCCGGAGTTGCGCACGGCGAACCGCTCCCCCACGCGACCGCGCAGCAGGATCTCGCCGGACGTCGCCCCGTACCCGATGACGTTGCCCGCGATGACGTTCGCCGCGCCCTCGAGCACCGCGGACCGGTCCGGGCGCACGACGATCCGGCCGCCCGACAGGCCCTTGCCGACGTAGTCGTTCGCGTCGCCGAAGAGCCGCAGCGTGACGCCGCGGGGGATGAACGCGCCGAGCGACTGCCCCGCCGACCCCGTGAGGGTGACGTCGATCGTGTCGTCCGGCAGGCCCGCGCCCCGGTACCGCTTGGTGACCTCGTGGCCGAGCATCGTGCCGACCGTGCGGTTCACGTTCCGCACGCCCGCCTCGATGCGCACCCCGATCGCGTCCTCGAGCGCCGGGCGCGCCTGCTCCACGAGCTGGTTGTCGAGCGCCTTGTCCAGGCCGTGGTCCTGCGTCGCCACCTGGTGCAGCACCGCGCCCGGGGCCGCGGCGGGCCGGGCGAGCACCGGGGCCAGGTCCAGGCCCTGCGCCTTCCAGTGGTCGACCGCCTTGCGGGTGTCGAGCGCCTCGACGTGGCCGACCGCCTCGGCGATCGAGCGGAAGCCGAGCGACGCGAGGTGCTCGCGCACCTCCTGCGCCAGGAACTCGAAGAAGTTCACGACGAACTCGGGCTTGCCGGTGAACCGGCTGCGCAGCTCCGGGTTCTGCGTGGCCACGCCGACGGGACAGGTGTCCAGGTGACAGACGCGCATCATGACGCAGCCCGAGACGACCATCGGCGCCGTCGCGAAGCCGAACTCCTCGGCGCCCAGCAGGGCCGCCACCACCACGTCCCGGCCGGTCTTCATCTGGCCGTCCACCTGCACGACGATGCGGTCGCGCAGGTTGTTGAGCACGAGGGTCTGCTGGGTCTCGGACAGGCCGATCTCCCAGGGCGTGCCCGCGTGCTTGAGCGACGTCAGCGGGCTCGCGCCCGTGCCGCCGTCATGGCCGGAGATGAGGACGACGTCCGCGTGCGCCTTGGACACGCCCGTGGCCACGGTGCCGACGCCGAACTCGCTCACGAGCTTGACGTGCACGCGTGCGCTCGGGTTGGCGTTCTTGGCGTCGTGGATGAGCTGGGCCAGGTCCTCGATCGAGTAGATGTCGTGGTGCGGCGGCGGCGAGATGAGGCCGACGCCGGGCGTCGAGTGCCGGGTCTTCGCGACCCACGGGTACACCTTGGGCCCGGGCAGCTGCCCGCCCTCGCCGGGCTTCGCGCCCTGGGCGAGCTTGATCTGGATGTCGTCGGCGCCCGTGAGGTACTCGCTGGTCACCCCGAAGCGGCCCGACGCGATCTGCTTGACCCGCGAGCGGCGCTCCGGGTCGTACAGCCGCTCCGCGTCCTCGCCGCCCTCGCCGGTGTTGGACCGCCCGCCGAGGCGGTTCATCGCGATCGCGAGGGTCTCGTGCGCCTCCGCGGAGATCGAGCCGTAGGACATGGCGCCCGTGTTGAACCGCTTGACGATCTCGCTCACCGGCTCGACCTCGTCGATCGGCACCGGTTCGCGCTCGGGGTCGAAGCGCAGCAGCCCGCGCAGCGTCATCAGCCGTCGCGACTGCTCGTCCACGCGGCGCGTGTACTGCCGGAAGATGTCCATCCGACCGGTCCGGGTGGCGTGCTGCAGCCGGAAGACCGTCTCCGGGTCGAAGAGGTGCTCCTCGCCGTCGCGGCGCCACTGGTACTCGCCGCCGGCCGTCAGCGCCTGGTGCGGGTCGTGGTTGCCCGACGCCGGGTAGGCGCCGGCGTGCCGCGCCGCGACCTCGGCCGCGACGACGTCGAGCCCGACGCCGGCCAGCCGGCTCGTCGTCCCCGTGAAGTAGTCCTCGACCAGCTCGTGGGACAGGCCGACCGCCTCGAAGATCTGCGCACCGCGGTACGACATGATCGTCGAGATGCCCATCTTGCTCATGACCTTGAGGACGCCCTTGCCGAGCCCCTTGATGAGGTTCGCGACCGCCTTCTCGGGCGTGACGTCGAGGTACCCGCGCAGGGCGAGGTCCTCGACCGTCTCCATCGCCAGGTAGGGGTTGACCGCCGCCGCGCCGTAGCCGATCAGCAGCGCGACGTGGTGCACCTCGCGCACGTCGCCCGCCTCGACGACGAGCGAGATCCGGGTGCGCGTGCCCCGGCGCAGCAGGTGGTGGTGCACCGCGCTGGTCAGGAGCAGCGACGGGATCGGCGCCAGCTCCGAGTCGGAGTCGCGGTCGGACAGCACGATGTGCGTCACGCCGTCCGCGAGGTCGGCGTCGACCTGCTCGAAGATCTCCTCCAGCCGTGCCTGGAGCGCCCGGCCCCCGCCCGACACCTCGTAGAGCCCGCGCACGATGCCCGCGCGGAACTCGCCCTCGAGCCGCGGGTCGCGGTCGATGCGCACGATCTTGGCGAGCTCGTCGTTGTCCAGCACCGGGAAGGGCAGGTCCAGCTTGCGGGCGTGGTCGGCGACCTCCTCGAGCAGGTTCGGCTCGGGCCCGATGGTGCTGTCGATCGCCGTGACGAGCTGCTCGCGGATCGAGTCCAGCGGCGGGTTCGTCACCTGGGCGAACATCTGCGTGAAGTAGTCGAACAGCAGCCGGGGGCGGCTCGACAGCACCGCGATCGGGGTGTCGGAGCCCATGGCGCCGAGCGGCTCCGCACCCTGGTTCGCCATCGGCGTCAGGATGATCTTGAGCTCCTCGGTCGTGTACCCGAAGGCCCGCTGACGGCGCTGGACCGAGGCCGGCGAGTGCGCGACGTGCTCGCGCTCCGGCAGCGAGTCCAGGGTGATCGTGTTGTCGGCGATCCACTCGGCGTACGGGCGCTGGCTGGCCAGCTGCGACTTGAGCTCGTCGTCCTCGACGATGCGGCCCTGGTCGGTGTCGACCAGGAACATGCGGCCCGGCTCCAGGCGCCCCTTGCGCACGATCGTCGCGGGGTCGAGGTCCAGGACGCCGGCCTCGGAGGCGAGCACCACGAGCCCGTCCTCGGTGACCCAGTAGCGACCGGGGCGCAGCCCGTTGCGGTCCAGGACGGCGCCGATGAGCGTGCCGTCGGTGAACGTGAGGCACGCCGGCCCGTCCCAGGGCTCGATGAGGTTCGCGTGGTACTGGTAGAACGCCCGGCGCGCCGGGTCCATCTCGGCGTGGTTCTCCCAGGCCTCCGGGATCATCATCAGCACCGCGTGCGGCAGCGACCGCCCGGACAGGTGCAGCAGCTCCAGGACCTCGTCGAAGCTGGCCGAGTCGCTGGAGCCCTCGGTGCACACCGGCAGCAGCGGGGCCAGGTCGCCGATCGCCTCGCTCGCCATGGTGCTCTCGCGGGCGGCCATCCAGTTGCGGTTGCCGCGCACTGTGTTGATCTCGCCGTTGTGCGCCACGAGGCGGAACGGCTGGGCCAGGGGCCAGGACGGGAACGTGTTCGTCGAGAAGCGCGAGTGCACCAGCGCGATCTCGGACGCGTACCGCGGGTCGGACAGGTCGGGGAAGAACGGCTCGAGCTGCGCGGTGGTGAGCATGCCCTTGTACGTCAGGGTGCGGCTCGACAGCGACGCGAGGAACAGGTCCAGCTCGTGCTGCGCCCGCTTGCGCAGCCGGTACGTGCGGCGGTCGAGGTCGATCCCGCCCAGCTCGCGCGACGGGTCCGCGACGACGACCTGACGGAACAGCGGCATCGAGGCGCGCGCCGTCGGGCCCACGAGGTCGGCCGTCACCGGCACGTCGCGCCAGGCGAGGACGTCGAGCTTCTCCTCGGCGGCGATGGCCTCGAACCGCCGGGCGACGGCGTCGGCCTCGCCCGGGTCCTGCGGGAGGAACGCCATGCCGATGGCGTAGCGGCCGGCGGGTGGCAGCTCGACGGCGACGACGTCGCGCACGAACGCGTCGGGGATCTGCGTGAGGATCCCGGCACCGTCCCCGCTGTTCTCCTCCGCGCCCACCGCGCCGCGGTGGTCGAGGTTCAACAGCGCGGTGAGGCCCGCGTCCACGATGTCGCGGCCGGGCGTCCCGCGCAGGGTCGCGACGAACGCGACACCGCACGCGTCGTGCTCGGCCGCGGGGTCGTAGAGGCCCTGGGCGCCTGGGCGCGCGACCCGATGCTGCGGCGTGGTCATCAACACCGTCCTCCATCCACGCCCGCACGCGGGCGCGTCATGCTCATGGGTGGTCGGGACGTCGTCGGCCCGTCGGAACTCGGGCGCCGCGGGCCCCGGGGAGGTACCCCAGGGCCCGTGATCACCTCAGGAGTGGGCTGCCGGTCCCTTGTCGGGCCCGGCAGCGTCCACGTCCGCGCGGTCCGGGCCGTCACCCCCTGCGGGGATGTCCGCCCGGTCGGCGCCGTTGTCGTCGGCGCCGTCGTGCTCGCTGTGCTGCTCGTTGCTGTCCTGCTCGTCGGCCTCGTCCGCGGCTCCGGCCGGAGCACGACCGGGCAGCCAGACCCCGGCCTCACGGCCGGACCGGAGCCTGCCGATGACGACGAACGCCACGACGGCCCCGAGACCCACGATGATCGACGTCCACACGTTCAACCGGAGCCCGAGCACGTGCTCGGCGGTGTCGATGCGGAGCATCTCGATCCAGACTCTGCCGAGAGTATAGACCGCGACGTAGGCCCAGAATACCCTTCCATGACCCAGCCTGTACCGACGGTCGAGCCAGATCAAGAACGCTGCTGCTGCAAGGTTCCAGATCATCTCGTAGAGGAACGTCGGATGGAAGAGGGTACCTTCCGCGTAGGCCGCCCCGGTCGCCGGGTCCACCGGGAAGTACGCCGGGTCGATCTGCAGGCCCCACGGCAGGGTGGTGGGGGCGCCGAAGAGCTCCTGGTTGAACCAGTTGCCGAGGCGGCCGACGGCCTGAGCGACGAGGAGGCCGGGGGCGAGCGCGTCGGCGAAGACGGCGAGGCTCACGCCCTTGCGGCGGCAGCCGATCCAGGCGCCGACACCGCCCAGCGCCACGGCGCCCCAGATACCGAGGCCCCCCTCCCAGACGTAGAGCGCGCTGACGGGGTCGCCGCCCTCGCCCCAGTACGGGTCCGGCGTGCTGAACACGTGGTAGATCCGCCCGCCGACGATGCCGAACGGGACCGCCCAGAACGCGATGTCCAGCACGTCGTCGGCGATACCGCCCCGCGCCACCCAGCGCCTCATGGTCATCCACACCGCGACGACGATGCCCGCAAGGATCGCCAGCGCGTAGGCGCGCAGCGGCACCGGACCGAGGTACCAGGTGTGCTCCGGCGGGCTCGGGATCGCCGCGTGCACGGCGGCCGTCAGCCCGGTCACGACCGCGTCCCTCGCGAGGCCGCGCCGGGCCGAGCCCGGCGGACGCCGTCCGCGAGGTCGGCGGTGCGGGCCTGCAGGGCGTCGAGCCGGGCCGCCCACGGGGTGTCGTCGTCGAGCAGCGTCCGCACCAGCGCCGAGCCGACGATCACGCCGTCGGCGTACCGGCCGACCTCGGCCGCCTGGTCGCCCGTGGACACGCCGAGTCCCACGCAGACACGCTCCGCACCCGCGGCGCGCGTGTCCGCGACCAGCTGCTCGGCGCGCTCGCCCACCTGCTCGCGGGCGCCCGTGACGCCCATGGTGGAGGCGGCGTACACGAACCCGCGCGAGGCCGCGGCGGTGAGCCGCAGGCGTTCGGTCGTCGAGCTCGGGGCGACCAGGAAGACACGGTCGAGGCCGTGGGCGTCCGACGCGGCGATCCAGTCGGCGCCCTCGTCCGGGATGAGGTCGGGCGTGATGACCCCCGCGCCGCCCGCGGCGGCCAGGTCCCGGGCGAACGGGTCGACGCCGTAGCGCAGGACCAGGTTCCAGTAGCTCATGACGAGCGCGGGCACCCGGCCGCCGGTGTGCTCCGCGACGGCCTCCGCGAACCGGAGCACGTCGCGCGCGCGGACGCCGCCCGCCAGGGCCGCCTCGGCGGCCCGCTGGATCACCGGGCCGTCCATCACGGGGTCCGTGTACGGCATGCCGAGCTCCACGACGTCCACTCCGGCGTCGACCATCGCGAGGACGGCCTCGACGGAGCGCTCGACGTCCGGGAAGCCGATCGGCAGGTAGCCGATCAGCGCGGCACGGCCCTCCGCGCGCAGCGCCTCGATGCGGTCGCCCGTGCGCGAGCCGGTGGCGGGGGCCGCCATGTCCGCCGGTGCTGCCGTCCCCGTCGTCCCGCTCACCGGTCCCCCTCCGTGGCGTGCCCGGCGTCCTGCCCGGCGTCGTGCGTCCCGGCGTCGTCGAGCAGGCCGAACCAGCGGCCCGCCGTCGCCACGTCCTTGTCCCCGCGGCCCGACAGGTTCACCAGGAACACCTGGCCCGTCCGGCCCTCCTGGGTGGCCCGGCGCCCGAGCCGCAGCGCGCCGGCGAGCGCGTGCGCGGACTCGATGGCCGGGATGATGCCCTCGGTGCGGCACAGCAGTCGGAACGCCTCCATGGCCTCGTCGTCGGTCACGGGCTCGTACGCGGCGCGGCCGAGGTCGTGCAGCCAGGAGTGCGCCGGCCCGACGCTCGGGTAGTCGAGCCCCGCCGACACGGAGTGGCTGGGCAGCGTCTGCCCGTCGTCGTCCTGCAGCAGGTAGGACCGCGCGCCGTGCAGCACGCCGGGCGCGCCGCCGGAGAACCGGGCCGCGTGCCGGCCGCTGTCGACGCCCTCGCCGCCGGCCTCGAAGCCGTACAGGACGACGGCGTCGTCGTCCAGGAAGGCGTTGAAGATGCCCAGCGCGTTGGACCCGCCGCCCACGCACGCCGCGACGGCGTCGGGCAGGCGGCCGGCGCGCTCGAGGATCTGCTCGCGCGCCTCCTCCCCGATGATGCGGTGGAACTCGCGCACCATCTCGGGGAACGGGTGCGGCCCGGTGACCGTGCCGAGCAGGTAGTGCGTGGTCTCCACGTTGGCGACCCAGTCGCGCAGCGCCTCGTTGATCGCGTCCTTGAGCGTGCGCGCGCCGATCGTCACGGGGACCACCTCGGCGCCGAGCAGGCGCATGCGGGCGACGTTGAGCGCCTGCCGCTGCGTGTCCTCCTCGCCCATGTAGACGACGCACTCGAGGTCGAGCAGCGCCGCCGCGGTCGCCGTGGCGACGCCGTGCTGACCTGCGCCCGTCTCGGCGATGACGCGGGTCTTGCCCATGCGCTTGACCAGGAGCGCCTGGCCGAGGACGTTGTTGATCTTGTGCGAGCCGGTGTGGTTGAGGTCCTCCCGCTTGAGGAAGACCCGGTGGCCCGCCTCGGCGCCCCCGCAGTGCTCCGCGAAGCGCGGCACCTCGGTCAGGGGCGACGGCCGGCCGGTGTACTCACGGTGCAGCCGGGCCAGCTCGCCGGTGAACGCCGGGTCGCCGAGCGCCTTGCGGTACTCGGTCTCCAGCTCGTCGAGCGCCGCGATGAGCGCCTCGGGCACGAAACGGCCACCGAAGTCGCCGAAGTACGGCCCCTGCACGTCGGCGAGGCGGCCGAGCACCTGGTGCGCCAGGGACTCGGTCAGCGCGTCCCGCACGGGCTGGTCGGGCACAGGGTCTCCCTCGAGGTTCGGGTCGGGCGGTTCAGCTTCAGGTCAGGTTCGGGTCGGGTCAGGCGGGTCGGGTCGGACGGCTCGGGCGCAGGCGAAGGCCTGGACGGCCGGCGGGCGCCGGCCCGTCAGGGCTTCGCTGCCGGGCGCACCGACCACACGGCCGGGTGCTGCCCCGCCGCGACGAGGTCGGCGACCGAGCGTCGGGGAGCGCCGTCGGTCACCAGCGCCTCCCCCACGAGCACGGCGTGCGCGCCCGCGCGGGCGTAGTCCAGGACGTCGTGCGGACCGCGCACGCCCGACTCCGCGACGCGCACGACGTCGTCCGGGATCAGCGGCGCGAGCCGCGCGAACGTCGTCCTGTCGACCTCGAGCGTCTTGAGGTCGCGGGCGTTGACGCCGACCACGCGAGCCCCGGCGTCCAGGGCGCGCGCGACCTCGTCGGCCGTGTGCGCCTCGACGAGCGCGGTCATGCCGAGCGAGTGCACCCGCTCGACCAGGGAGGTGAGCACGGTCTGCTCGAGGGCCGCCACGATGAGCAGGACGACGTCCGCCCCGTGCGCGCGGGCCTCCCAGACCTGGTACGGGGTCACGACGAAGTCCTTGCGCAGCACGGGCACGTCCACGCGGGCCCGGACGGCGTCCAGGTCGGCGAGGCTGCCCCCGAACCGGCGCTGCTCGGTGAGCACCGAGATCACGCTCGCTCCCCCGCTGGCGTACTCCTCGGCGAGCGACGCGGGGTCGGCGATCGGCGCCAGCGAACCCTTGCTCGGGCTGGAGCGCTTCACCTCGGCGATCACCGCGACCCGGTCCTCCGACAGCAGCCGGCTGCAGCACTCGAGCGCTCCGGGCACCCGGGCCGCACGTTCCTTCAGCTGGTCCAGCGGCGTGCGTGCCTGACGTACGGCCAGGTCCTCGCGGACCCCCGCGACGATGTCCTGAAGGACCGTCATGCTCTGCCTCCCCGTCCCCGGCACCGCGCCGGTGCCTGCCTCTCATCGTAGGCCCGCGCCGGGGTGACCCCTGACACGTCTCTGGCCGTGAGACGGCGTCAGGGCCCGATGACGCCGGGACCTGACGTCGCCGCGGCGGAGGTTCACCCGCCCGGGCCGAGGACGTTCTCGAGCGCTGGCACGTTGCGCGCGACACCGAAGACGGCCGCGCTGGCACCCACCGCGACGGCGACCACCCTCGGCGGCACCCGGACCGGCCACGGGCCCGCGCGTCGTCCCGCGGGACGACCGAGGGCGGAACGCCATGCGCGCAGCGTCCACACCGCCCACGCGGCGACGAGACCGGAGGCGACCACGACCCACCACGGGTTGGCCGCGAAGGCCCCGGCGACGTCGAGGTGGGCGAGGTCGTGGGTGGCACGCAGCGCCCCGCACAGCGGGCAGGCGAGCCCGGTCAGGGCGAGCAGGGGGCAGGCGGGGTAGCGCCCCGGGACGTGCGGGTCGACGACGGCGACGACGCCGGTCGCGACCGCGACGGACGCGCCCCACCCGAGCGGGGCCGCCAGGCGCCCGGCCCCCGGCCCTCGGGGAGCGGCTCCCGGCCCACGGGGGGCAGACGAGCGCGGCGCGTCCCCGACCTGTCGGAGGGGACGCGCCGCGCGCACGTGATCGTCCGGACGGGCCGGCGCCAGGGGGGCGCTCAGCGCGTGGCCGGCTCCCGCCGCACGGAGGCCTTCGGCTGGCCGTAGCCGAGGCTGCGCAGCACCACCCCGCCGATCAACGCACCGACGACCACGACGACCCCGATCCACAGGACCACGTCCGCCACGCCCGGGAGCATCCCGACCGCGCCGATCGCCACCCCGAGCATGATCCCGATCATGGCGGTCCAGGCCGCCACGGTGTGGCCGTGGTTGGTGGGCGGTGCCGCCGGCGGCAGGTAGGCGACCTCGGAGGTGCGGTTGTCGGTCATGGAGTGGAAGCCTTTCGTGACGAGGAGCGAGGTCAAGCCTAGCGGTCCTCGGACGGGTCCGTGCCCCGGGTGAGAGCGTCCCAGGCGTCGTGCGGGTCGTGCGGGTCGGAGCCGTCGTCCCCGGCCGGCCGGGGCCGGTCCTGACCACGCCCGGCGCCGTCGGCACCGGTCGGGCTCGCACCCGCGGCGGCCGACCGCTGCGGCACCGCCGGCGTGACCCGTTCGTGGCGGCCCGACGTCGAGCCCCACCCGGGCGCGCCGGCCGCCGCGAGCACGGCCGCGCCGACCACCAGCACCCCGGCCACGAGCGTCAACCAGGGCCAGACGCTCACGGCGACCGCCGACGTGAGGTCGGTCACCCCCTCGGCGCTCGAGGCGCCGGAGGTGGCGGCCGGCACGGGGTCGAGCAGGATTCCGAGGGCGGACGCCGCCGCCAGCGCTCCGGACAGCGCCACCACGGCGAGCGCGACCCAGCGGGCGACCCGGCCCGCGATCGCGAGCGCCACGCCCGCGGCGACGACCACGAGCGCCGCCGCGCCGACGGCGGGCGACGCGGCGGTGCCGGTGACCGCCACCGGGACCTCCGACTCGAGCGCGGTGGAGACCGTCGAGCTCACCCAGGTCGGCGCCGCGGTGGCGAGCACGAGCCCGCCGAGCAGGACGACGGACCAGACCGCGCGCGACCGGGATCGCAGGGGCCCTCGACCGCCCTGGGGCGCGCGTGCCCCGGCGCCGCTCACAGCGCCCCGAACCGGGCCGCGAGCTGCACGGCACGCACGGCGGCCGCCGCCTTGTTGCGCGACTCGGCGTACTCGAGCGCCGGCACGGAGTCCGCGACGATGCCGCCGCCGGCCTGCACCGACGCGCGCCCCTCGCGGATGTAGGCGGTGCGGATGGCGATCGCCATGTCCATGTTGCCGCCGAAGTCGAAGTAGCCCACGGTGCCACCGTAGATCCCCCGGGAGGCCGGTTCGAGCGCGTCGATCAGCGCGATGGCCCGCGGCTTGGGCGCCCCCGACAGCGTGCCCGCGGGGAACGTCGCGCGCAGCGTGTCCAGCGCGGTGCGGCCCTCCCGCAGGCGTCCGACCACGGTGGAGCACAGGTGCATGATGTGGCTGAAGCGGCGCGTGGACATGAACTCCACCACCTCGACGGACGTCGGCTCGCAGACCTTGACCAGGTCGTTGCGCGACAGGTCGACGAGCATGAGGTGCTCGGCCCGCTCCTTGGGGTCGGCCAGCAGCTCCTCGCCGAGCGCGACGTCCTCCTCGACCGTGGCCCCGCGCGGGCGCGACCCCGCGATGGGGTAGGTGGTGACGTGTCCCTCGGTGACCTTGACCAGCGTCTCCGGGCTGGACCCCACGACGGAGAACTCCCCGCCGTCCGGGTCCGTCAGGCGGAAGTAGTACATGTACGGGCTCGGGTTGATCGTGCGCAGGGCCCGGTACACGTCGAGCGGGTCGGCGGGGCAGTCGAGGTCGAGGCGCTGCGACAGCACGACCTGGAACACCTCGCCCTCGTGGATCGCCTCCTGCCCGGCGCGGACGGCCGCCTCGAAGTCCTCACGGGCGCTGCGGAACTCGAGCTGGGGCTCGGCGACCTCGCCCGGCGCGCGCAGCACGGTGCGCACCGGCGGCGTGGGCGCGGCGAGCCGGGCCGCCATCGCGTCGAGCCGGGCGACGGCGTCCGCGTGCGCCTCGTCCACGCGCTCGTCGGTGTCGTCGCCGTTGATCGCGTTGGCGATCAGCCAGACCGTGCCCGAGTGGTGGTCCACGGCGACGAGGTCCGTGGCCAGGCTCAGGGCCACCTCCGGAACGCCGAGCTCGTCGGGCGCCCGGGCCGGCAGGGTCGGCTCCCAGTGGCGGACCACGTCCCAGCCCAGGGCGCCCGTCATCCCACCGGTCAGCGGCGGCAGCCCCTCGATCGGCGGGGTGCGCAGCGCCTCCAGCGCCGCGCCGAGCACCTCCACGACGTCGCCCGACGTCGGGATGCCGACCGGGACGTCACCCCGCCAGACCGCCCGGCCGTCGCGCGCGGTCAGCGTGGCACGCGACGCCACCCCGACGAACGACCAGCGCGACCAGCCGCCGGCGGCCTCCGCGGACTCGAGGACGAACGTGCCCGGCCGGTCCTCGGCGAGGGTGCGGTACAGGCCGACGGGGGTCACGTCGTCGGCCAGGACGCGGCGCACCACGGGGACGACCCGGCGGTCGCGCGCCAGCTCGCGGAACGCGGGCAGGGCCGGCCACGTCGCGCCCCACGTCAGGTCGTCGGCCGTGGGCGCCGGCGCAGCGGCGTGCGGGGCAGGCGCGGACGTGGCGGGAGCTGACGGGGTCACGGGGTCTCCTGGTCCTTGTCAAGGCTGGGCGCTTGATCGGCCGCGCGCGCGGGCGCCCGGTCCGGGTCGTCGCTGAGGTTCAGGTCGAGGTCGAGGTCCGGGTCCGTGACGGCGCCGAGGTCGCCCCCCGCCTCGAAGCAGGTGCGGGTGCCGGTGTGGCACGCCGCGCCCACCTGGTGGACGCGCACCAGCAGCGCGTCGCCGTCGCAGTCGAGGGCCACGGAGCGCACGTGCTGCACGTGGCCGGAGGTGTCGCCCTTGCGCCAGTACTCGCCGCGCGAGCGGCTCCAGAACGTCACCCGACCCTGCGTCAGGGTGCGGTGGAGGGCCTCGTCGTCCATCCAGCCGAGCATGAGCACCTCGCCCGAGTCGTGCTGCTGCACGATCGCGGCGACGAGCCCGTGCTCGTCGCGCTTGAGGCGGGCGGCGAGGTCCGGGGCGAGCGGGGAGGGCGGGGTTCCGTGCTGCACCCGAGCATCTTGACACGTCCCGGGGCGCCGACGTCAGCGCGTCTGTGCCACCCAGCTCGCGTGCATCCGCGCGTACACGCCGCCGGCCGCCACCAGCTCCGTGTGCGTCCCGACCTCGGCCACGTGCCCGTCGTCGACCACGACCACCAGGTCGCTCGCCTCGGCGGTCGAGAGGCGGTGCGCGATGGTCAGGGTCGAGCGGCCCGAGGTCAGCGAGTCGAGGGCCCGGGCGATGCGGACCTCGGTGGCGGGGTCCACCGCCGAGGTCGCCTCGTCGAGCACGAGCAGGTCGGGCTCGGCGATGTACGCCCGGGCGATCGCCACGAGCTGCCGCTCCCCCGCGCTCAGCGCCTCGCCCCGCTGCCCGACGGGCGTGTCGAGCCCCGCGGGCAGGTCGGCGACCCAGTCGGCCAGCCCCAGCGCGTCGACCGCGGCGGCCACCTGCTCGGCCGCGTCCGCCGCACCGCCGGCCGCAGGCTCGCGCAGGCCGTAGGCGACGTTCTCGCCCACGGTGGCGTCGAGCAGGAACCCCTCCTGCGGCACGAGGACCACCCGCCGGCGCAACGACTCGAGGCGCACGTCGCGCAGGTCGACGCCGTCGAGCAGCACCCGGCCCTCCGTGGGGTCCATGAGACGCGTCACCAGCTTGGCGATCGTGGTCTTGCCGGACCCCGTGCGGCCGACGACCGCGACCTTCGTGCGGGCGGGCAGGTCGAGGTCGATCCCGTGCAGCACCTCGGGCCCGTCCGGGTAGGCGTACCGCACGCCCCGGAGCGAGACCGCCGCCGGCCCGCGCGGGCTCACCACGCCGTCGGGCGCGTCCACGACGTCCAGGGGGGTCTCCACCACCGCGAGCACGCGGCGCCACCCCGCGACGGCGTTCTGCAGCTCGTTGAGGATCTCGGTGGCCATCTGCACCGGCCCGGTGAAGAGCTGCACGAGGAACAGGAACGCGACGACCTGCCCCGCAGTCAGCCCGCCGCCGACCCCGAGCAGCGTGCCCACCACCACGACCACGGCGAGCACGAGGTTCGCCACCAGGACGCCGCCGGAGAACACCGACGCGACGAGCACCTGGGCGCGCGCCTGCGACGAGCGCGTCGCCTCGATCGACGCGTCCACGCGTCGCCGCGTGCGGCGCGCCACCCCGTAGGCACGCACCGTCTCGGCGCCGACGACGGCCTCCGAGATCGCGCCCAGCATCGCCCCGATCCGGGCGCGCACGGTCGTGTACGCGGCGTTGACGTGGCGCTGCGCGCGGCGCAGCACCAGGAACAGCGGCACGAAGCAGAGCCACACCACGATCGTCAGCTGCCAGGAGTAGACGGCCATGAGCGCCGTCGCGACGAGCACCTGGAGCGACGAGACGAGGAGCATGATCCCGCCCGACTGCACGAACAGCGAGATCGTGTCCACGTCGGAGGTCACGCGCGAGACCAGCGCGCCCCGGCGCTCCGTGCCCTGCGACAGGGTCGACAGGTCGTGCACGTGCCGGAACGCCCGCACCCGCAGGGCGGCGAGGCCGGCCTCGGTGCTGCGGAACATCCGGACGTTGACCATCGCCGAGCACAGGCCGGCCACCACGATCGCGCCCGCCGCGAGCACGGTGAACAGCGCCACCCGCCCGGCGTCGGGCCCCTGCGAGGCCAGGATCCCGTCGTCGATCGTGCGCTGCACCGCGACCGGCACCACGACGCGGCCGCCCGCCGCCACCACCGCGAACGCGAGGGTGAGCCACAGGCCGTCCGTGATCTGCGGGGAGATCTGCACGCCGCGACGCAGGGTCGCGACGACGCCCAGGCTGCTCGCGGCAGCGATCCGCGACTCGCTCATCGCGCCTCCTCCTCGGTCGCGCCCGCGGTGGCGTCCCACGGCGTCGGCACGTCCTCCCCCGCGGCGCGCTCGTCCGCGAGCTCGCGCTCGCGGCGTGCCGTCTCCTGCTCGTAGGCCGTGGCCAGCGCGCGGTAGCCGGGGTCGCGGTCGAGCAGCTCGGCGTGCGTCCCGACGTCCACGACCCGACCCGAGCCCAGGTGCACGACGGCGTCGGCGAGCGACACCGACGACATGCGGTAGGCGACCATGACGACGGTCGTCGACCGTGCGTCCCCCGCGGTGCGGGCCGACCGCAGCTCGGCCAGGATCTCGGACTCGACGCGCGGGTCGACCGCGGAGGTCGCGTCGTCCAGCACGAGGAGACGGGGGCGGCGCACCAGGGCCCGCGCGATGGCGAGCCGCTGCCGTTGGCCCCCCGACAGGTTCGCGCCGCGCTCCCCGAGCGGGGCGTCGAGCCCGCCGGGCAGCGCCCGCACCACGTCGTCCACCCGCGCCACCCGCAGCGCCGCCCAGACCTCGTCGTCGGTCGGGACCCGCGCCGCGGACGCGCCTGCTCCGTCCCCGGCACCGTCGCCGGGACCGGTGCCGCCGTCGGGGTCGGCGAGCGTCACGTTGGCCCGCACGGTGTCCTCGAAGACGAAGGTCTGCTGGGCGACCAGCGCCACCTGCGCGGGGATCTCGCCCGCCGCGAGGTCCCGCACGTCGACGCCGTCGAGCAGCACGCGCCCGCGCGTGGGGTCGCTCAGCCGGGCCAGCAACGACACGAGCGTCGTCTTGCCGGCCCCGGTCGCCCCGACGACCGCGACCGTGCTGCCGGGCGCCACCTCCAGGTCGACGTCGTCGAGCAGCGTCGCGGTGCGCCCGGACGCGGGCACGTCCACCCCGACGCCGGCCAGCCGTACCGCCAGCCCCGCCCCGGCACGGGGCAGCGCGGCGTCCCCCACCGGCAGCTCACCGCGCGCGTCGAGGACACGGGAGATGCGCTCGTACCCGACGAGCGCGCGCGGCAGCTCGCCGAGCACCCAGCCGAAGGCCCGCACGGGCACGGCCATGACCGTCAGCAGGTACGCCGCCGTGACGACGTCGCCCGTGTCGACGGCGCCCGTCGACGCGCGCCACGCGCCCACGCCGAGCACCACGAGGGTGCCGAGCGACGGCAGCAGCTCGATGGCCGGGTCGAAGAAGGCACGGACCACGCCCACCCGCACGTTGGCGGCCCGCAGCGCGTCGGCCCGGTCCGCGAAGCGGGCCTCCTCACGGTCCGCGGTGCCGAGCGACTTCACCAGCAGCGCGCCCTCGAAGGACTCGTGGGCGACGTCCGCGACCTCGGCACGCAGCTGCTGCGCCCGCGTCGCCGCGGGCGTCATGTACCGCTGGAACACGACGTTGACGACGACGGCGGCCGGGATCACGACCAGCGCGGCGGCCGCCAGCCACACGTCGATCGCGAGCAGCATCGCGGTCGCGACACCGATCATCACCACGACGCCGAGGGCGAAGGGCAGCGGGTTGAACACGCCCGTCGCGGCCTCGACGTCGGCACTGGCGTTCGACAGCAGCTGGCCGGTCGGGTGCGCGCGGTGCCACGACATCGGCAGCCGCAGGTACTGCCTCGTCACCCCGCGCCGGTGGTGGGCCTGGATGGCGGCGAAGCCCAGACCCGCCCAGATCCGCCGGCCCGCGACGCTGACGGCCAGCGTCACCGCGACGGCGGCGAGCACCAGGCCGGCCTGCCAGATCCGCGCCCGGGCGTCCGCGTCGCCGCCGATCGCGGGGACGACGACCGCGTCGGTCGCCCAGCCGACGGCGCGGCTCACGGCCACCGTCGCGGCCCCGAACAGCGCCGACGCCGCCACGGCCAGGACGTACAGACGCGGCTCCGAGCGCATGCCGCGCCACATGAGCGTCGCCGAGCGACGCAGGCGCGACCCCGTCAGGGTCGCGTCCGCGGGGCCGGCCGTCATCGGTCGCCGGAGGTCATGCACCCGGACGTCGTGCACCCGGACGTCATGCACCCGGCCGGCACGCGGCCTGTCGCCGTGCGGCCGCCGTCGGGCCGACGACCGGTCATCTCCGTACCTCGATGCCCGCGGCGTGCAGCGCGTCCTTGACCTGCCCGACCGTGAGGGTGCCGAAGTGGAAGACGCTCGCCGCGAGCACGGCGTCCGCCCCCGCCTCGGCCGCGGCGACGAAGTGCTCCGGCGTGCCCGCGCCGCCCGACGCGACCAGCGGCACGGAGACGCGCTCGCGCACCGCGACCAGCATCTCGAGGTCGAACCCCGACGTGGTGCCGTCGGCGTCCATCGAGTTGAGGAGGATCTCCCCGGCGCCGAGCCCGGCGGCCCGCTCGGCCCACTGGACCGCGTCGATGCCGGTGCCCCGTCGGCCGCCGTGGGTCGTGACCTCGAAACCCGACGCGGTCACCGTGTCGCCCGTGGTGCGGCGGGCGTCCACCGACAGGGTGAGCACCTGCCGGCCGAAGCGGGCGGCGATCTCCGCGATGAGCTCCGGCCGCGCGATCGCCGCCGTGTTCACCCCCACCTTGTCCGCGCCGGCCCGCAGCAGGCGGTCCACGTCGTCGGTGGAGCGGACGCCGCCCCCGACGGTGAGCGGCACGAAGACCTGCTCGGCGGTGCGCCGCACGACGTCCATCATCGTCTCGCGGCCGCTGGAGGAGGCCGAGACGTCGAGGAACGTCACCTCGTCGGCGCCCTCCGCGTCGTAGCGGGCCGAGAGCTCCACCGGGTCGCCGGCGTCGCGCAGGTCGGTGAAGTTGACCCCCTTGACGACGCGGCCCGCGTCGACGTCGAGACACGGGATCACGCGGACGGCCACGGGCATGTGCTCACGCTTCCTTCAGGTCGGGGCAGGCCGGGCGGTCGTCCCGGCGGCCGGTTCGGGGTCGGTTCGAGGTCGGTGCGGATACGGAGGTCGGTTCGACGACCGGTGCGGAGGCGGGCGGGCGCTCGGACCCGGTACCTGACGGGTCGGAACGCGTCAGCCGGCGTCGTCGGCCCGGTCGGACGGGGCGTCGTCGGCGCGCTCGCCGCCGTCCTTGCCCCTGCCGCCGTCACCCTCGTCCTTGCCGCCGACGGCCTCCTCGTCGGTCACCTGGTAATGAGCGTCCAGGATGTCGACGACGTAGACGAGCGTCTGGTCGGCCAGGTCGCTGCTGGTGCCACCGTAGCCGAGGCTCGGCGGCACCACGAGCATGAGCTGCGAGCCCACCGTCTGCTCCAGCAGCCCCTGGTCCAGGCCGTCGATGAGCTGTCCGATGCCGACCGTGGCGGACTGCGGCCGGGTGCCCGCGGACCACGTCGTGTCGAAGACCTTCCCGTTGCTCCAGCGCACCGCGGTGAACCGCATCGTGACGACCTGCCCGACCTGCACCTGCGGCCCGCTGCCGCGCACGAGCGGCTGGACGACGAGGTCCTCGGGCGGCGCGGCGTCGGAGGGGACCGTCACGGACGGCGTGCCGTCGTCGCTGCGCTCGACCTTCGGCAGCCCGTCGACCGGCGGCACCTCGGAGCCCGACGCCCGGGTGGGCAGCACGTCGATCACGAGCACCACGGGCACGCCGTCGTCCTCCTCGACCAGCAGGAGCCGTGCGCCCACGCGCTCGCCCCGCAGGGTGTCGTACAGGTTGGTGCCGAGGGACTCGGGCGACATCGTGTACCAGGCCGGCGCGTCGATGAAGGTGCTCGAGATGACGCTGCCGTCCCGGCCGTCCTCCGCGTACATGTTCAGCAGCACGGGCTCCCCGTCGACGACGGGCTCCCCGGTGCCGGGCCAGATCGACCGGGCACCCGGCCGCGTCACCTCGTACGGCGTGCCGTAGTCGAGCGCGGGCGGCTCGCCCACCGCGCCGGTGACCTGGACGGGTGCCTGCGACGGCGACTCGGCGGCCCCCATCTCGTCGAGCACGGACGAGCTGCACGCCCCGAGGACGAGGGTGCCGCCGAGGAGCAGGACGAGCAGGAGCGTCAGTCGGCGAGGCACCGCGCCATCCTGCCACGCCCCAGCGACGAGAGAGATCTCCGTCCACCCGGACCGCGCCCACAGAGCGGGTCGCGTCCCCCTACATCGACTCGATCAGCCGGTCCACCCGCTCGTCGACGCTGCGGAACGGGTCCTTGCACAGCACGGTCCGCTGCGCCTGGTCGTTCAGCTTCAGGTGCACCCAGTCCACCGTGTAGTCGCGCCGCGCCTCCTGGGCGGCGCGCACGAAGTCGCCGCGCAGCTTGGCCCGCGTGGTCGGCGGGGGCACGGCCGTCGACTCGAAGACCTCGAGGTCGGTGACCACCCGCTCCACCATGCCCCGCGCCGCGAGCAGGTTGTACAGGCCCTCCGTGCGGGAGATGTCGTGGTAGGCGAGGTCGAGGCGGGCGATACGGGGGTCGTCGAGCTCCAGGCCGTGCTTCGCCCGGTACCGCTCGATGAGCCGCAGCTTGATCACCCAGTCGAGCTCCCGGTCGACCAGCGACAGGTCGCCCGACTCGACGGCCCGCAGGCCGCGCTCCCACAGGTCGAGCACCTGCTTGACGACCGGCGTCACCTCGACGTGCGCGTCCACGTGCTCGCGCACGCGGTTGAAGTACTCCCACTGGATGTCCACGGCCGTCGCCGTCCGGCCGTTCGCCAGCTGGACGGGGTGCAGCCCCGACGAGTCGTGGCTGATCTCCCGGATCGCCCGGATGGGGTTCTCGAGCGTCAGGTCGCGCATCGGGACGCCGGCCTCGACGAGGCGCAGCACCAGGTCGGTCGCCCCGACCTTGAGCATCGTCGTCGGCTCGGCCATCGACGAGTCCCCCACGATGACGTGCAGGCGGCGGTAGCTCTCGGCGTCGGCGTGCGGCTCGTCACGCGTGTTGATGATGGGGCGCGACCGCGTCGTGGCGCTCGAGACGGCCTCCCAGATGTGGTCCGCACGCTGCGACAGGCAGTAGACCGCGCCGCGGGGGGTCGCGAGCACCTTGCCGGCGCCGGTGAGCACCTGGCGCGTGATGAGGAACGGCACGAGGACCTCGGACAGGCGGGAGAAGTCGCCCTGCCGCCGCACGAGGTAGTTCTCGTGGCACCCGTAGGAGTTGCCGGCCGAGTCGGTGTTGTTCTTGAACAGGTGCACCTTGCCCGCGAGGCCCTCGTGCTCGAGGCGCTCCTGGGCGTCGGCGACGAGCCCTTCGAGGATGCGCTCGCCCCCGCGGTCGTACGCCACGAGCTGGTGCACGTCGTCGCACTCGGCCGTCGCGTACTCCGGGTGGGAGCCGACGTCGAGGTACAGCCTCGAGCCGTTGCGCAGGAAGACGTTCGACGACCGTCCCCACGCCACCACCTTGCGGAAGAGGTAGCGCGCGACCTCGTCCGCGGACAGCCCGCGCCCGTCGTCCGCCGCGCACGTGACGCCGTACTCGGTCTCCAGACCGAAGATCCTGCGGTCCACGTCCGTCCTCCTTCGCCTCGGCCCCGCCTCAGTCGCCGGGCTGCTCGAGCAGCCCGGCGAGACCCGCACCGGTCAACCGGCGGAACGCGCGCCTCGGGCGGTCCCGTTCCAGGACGGCGACCTCGAGCCCGGCCGGCGCGATCTCGCGCTCGGAGCCCGCCGTGGCCAGCGTCCCGTCCGTGCCCACGGCCCCCAGGGTGCGCACCGCGAGCCGCAGCACGTCGGCCAGCGTCATCCCCTCGTGCCAGTCGTCGCCGAGCCGCGCGCCCAGCTGCTCCGCCTGGCCGCCCATCACGACGTAGCCGCGCTCGTCGGCCACCGATCCGTCGTACGACAGGCGGTACACCTGGTCGGCGGCCGGGGTGTCCCCCACCTCCGCCACGACCAGCTCGACCTCGAGCGGCTTGGACTCGGTGGTGAACACGGTGCCCAGCGTCTGCGCGTAGGCGTTGGCCAGCCCGCGCGCCGTGACGTCGGTCCGGTCGTAGGAGTAGCCGCGCAGGTCCGCGTAGCGCACGCCCGCGACCCGGAGGTTCTCGAACTCGTTGTACTTCCCCACGGCCGCGAACGCGATGCGGTCGTAGATCTCGGAGATCTTGTGCAGCGCGCGCGAGGGATTCTCCGTGGCGAAGAGGATCCCGCCGTCGTAGGCGAGCACCACCACCGACCGGCCGCGGGCGATGCCCTTGCGCGCGAAGTCCGCCCGGTCCTTCATCAGCTGCTCGGGCGAGACGTAGAACGGCATCGTCATGCGCGCGCACCTCCCTGCTCGCCGGGCTGCTCGCCGGGCTGCTCACCGGCCTGCCCACCAGGTCGCCCGCCTGCCTCCGGCGCGACCGAGGGGTCGCGCCGGCCCGCCGGGCGGTTCCCGTGGGCGGCCACGTGCGCGGCGCGCCGTTCCGTGATGATCCGTTCGGCGACCGAGGCCAGCTCGTCGTCGGACACGTGCCGCACGCCCTCCGACGTCACGGTCGTCACGACCGGCCACAGCTGACGCACCGTGTCCGGGCCGCCCGTGGCGCTGTCGTCGTCGGCGGCGTCATAGAGGGCCTCCACGGCGACAGCCACCGCCTCGTCGGCGCCCATGCCCGGGCGCCACAGCTTCTTCATCGCCCCGCGCGCGAAGACGGAGCCCGACCCGACCGTGTGGTGGTCGTGCTCCTCGTAGCGACCGCCGGTGACGTCGTAGCTGAACAGGCGGCCGGTGCCGCGGTCCAGGTCGTACCCGGCGAACAGCGGCACGACCGCCAGCCCCTGCATCGCCAGGGGCAGGTTGCCGCGGATCATCGTCGCCAGCCGGTTCGCCTTGCCGTCCAGGGACAGCAGCGAGCCCTCGATCTTCTCGTAGTGCTCGAGCTCGAGCTGGAACAGGCGCACGAGCTCGACCGCGACGCCCGCCGAGCCCGCGATGCCCACCACCGAGTAGGCGTCGGCCGCGAAGACCTTCTCCATCTCGCGGCTGGCGATCATGTTGCCCATGGTCGCGCGGCGGTCGCCCGCCATGACGACGCCGCGCCCCCCGGCACCCTCGGGGTCGTCGCTGCCGAAGGTGAGCGCGACGATGGTCGTGGCGTGCGGCGAGAGGCCGTCGGGGCCGCCCGCCGCGCCCCCGGCCGCCGGCCGCCGGCCGGGCAGGAGGTCGGGCGAGTGCTCGGCGAGGAAGTCCACGAAGGACGACGACCCGGGCCGCAGGAACGCGTCCGGGAGCCGGCCCGAGGTGTCAGCGGGGTGCGTCATGAAGCCTCACTGACCGCCCTTCTGGACGAAGCCCCGGACGAACGACTCCGCGTTGGTCTCGAGGACCTCGTCGATCTCCTCGAGGAACGCGTCGACCTCCGCGTCCCGCTCGGCGGCCTGCGGCGCGGCGGGAGCCGGGACGTCCGCGTCGTCGTCGGGCGTGCGGTCCTCGTGCTGCGGGTTGATCCGTTCCTGACCGGCCATGGTCCGCCTCCTTCTTCTGCTGCGGAGCCTCCGGGGGAGCCTCCGAGGGGTCTCGCGCTCAAGAGCCTATGCGCTGGTGACGACATCGTGCGCCATCTGAGCCGTCGCGTGGGGCCGTGTGCGCCCACGGCTGAACGCCTGCCCCGGCGACGCGTCTCATCCCTCGCCCCGCAGACCCTTGAGCAGGGCCGCGGCGTCGGCGCTCGCGTCCAGCAGCGACCCGATGTGGCGTCGCGTCCCGCGCGTCGGGTCGAGCATGGGCACGCGCTGCAGCGCGGGCGCGCCGTCGACGTCGAAGATGACGGAGTCCCAGCTCGCGGCCGACACCTCGTCCGGATAGCGGGCCATCACCTCCCCGCGGAACCACGCGCGGGTGTCCGTCGGCGGGTGGTGCACCGCGTCGGCGACGCTCTCGTCGTCCACCAGCCGCTCCACCGCGCCCGACGCGACCAGGCGGTGGTAGATGCCCCGCTCGGGGCGCACGTCCGACCACTGCAGGTCCAGCGCCCGCAGCCGCGGGTGGTCCCAGTCCAGGCCGTCGCGCGACCGCAGCCCCTCCAGGACGCGACGCTTGGCGACCCACTCCACCTCGCGCAGGCAGGACGCCGGGTCGGTCGCGAGCCGGTGCACCACCGAGCGCCACCGCTCGACGACCGCGGCGGTCTCGGCGTCGGGCCCGCCGCCCGCGGCCCCTCCCAGCGCCGCCAGGGACCGCTCCACCAGGTCGACGTAGGCCTGCTGGACCTCCAGGGCCGTGAGCCGCCGCCCGTCCGCCAGCTCCAGCGTCGCGGTGAGGTCGAGGTCGCGCGAGACCCGCTGCACGTCGGCCACCGGGTCGGCCAGGCGCAGCGCCGCGATCTCCTCGCGCGCCGGCACCCCCGCCGCCGCCAGCTCGTCCAGGTGCTCCGCCACCCAGAGCACCAGCGACGTCGTGCCGAGCTTGAGATACGTGGCGACCTCGAACAGGTTGGCGTCGCCCATGATGAGGTGCAGCCGCCGCCAGCGCGCGCGGTCGGCGTGCGGCTCGTCGCGGGTGTTGACGATCGGGCGACGCAGCGTCGTCTCGAGCCCGACCTCGGCCTCGATGTAGTCCGCGCGCTGGGAGAGCTGGTACCCGGCCTCGGCGCCGGTCGGCCCGATCCCCACGCGACCCGAGCCCGCGAAGACCTGCCGCGTCACCAGGAAGGGCGTGAGCACCTCGACCAGGGTGCCGAACGGCAGCCCCCGGTCCACGAGGTAGTTCTCGTGCGTGCCGTAGCTGGCGCCCTTGCCGTCGACGTTGTTCTTGTACAGGACGACCTCGCCGCCCGGGACCTGCGCCATCGACCGCACGGCCGCGAGCATCACGCGCTCGCCCGCCACGTCCCACAGCACGCCGTCCAGCGGTCCCGTCACCTCCGGCGAGGAGTACTCCGGGTGGGCGTGGTCGACGTACAGCCGGGCGCCGTTGGTGAGGATGCAGTTCGCCGCGCTCGGGTCGTCGTAGTCCTCCGCCGAGGGCCGCTCGACCTCCTGCGGCTCGCCCGTCCGCGCGTCGCCGCGCCGTCCCCGGCCGCCCGTCGCCGCCGCGGCCACCGACGCCGACGCCGGCACGGCCGCGCCCTCGCCCGCCACGCCGCCCGCCGTCGGGCCCGACGGCGCCGGGCGGGCGGGGTCGTCGGTGAGGAGCGACGGGTGCGCCGACGCCCGCTGCAGGTGGAAGCCGCGGGCGTCCTGCAGGGGGTCCTCGTCGTCGTAGTCCCACCGCGCCGGCGGCCGGGCCCCCGGGCGCGGGACGAGGGCCCGGTACGTCGTCACCACCTGCGAGCTCATGAGCATGGGGTTGGCCAGGGGCCGCCCCGGCGCCAGCACGCCGTACTCGGTCTCGATTCCCATCACACGACGAACGCTCACGTCACCACCCTAGGTCGCCCGGCGGCGGCCCCGGACGCCGGTAGGCCCGAGACCGCCGCCGGTCTGCAGGATCAGAGGTACTGGCCCGTGCTGGTCACCGTGTCGATGGTGCGCGGCGCCCCGTCCCCGCCCTTCTTCTGCACGATCGTGCGGATGAAGACGATGCGCTCGCCCTTCTTGCCGCTGATGCGCGCCCAGTCGTCCGGGTTGGTCGTGTTGGGCAGGTCCTCGTTCTCCTTGAACTCGTCGACGCACGCGCTCAGCAGGTGCTCGACGCGGATCCCGCGCTGCTGCGTGGACAGGAAGTCCTTGATCGCGGTCTTCTTGGCCCGGTCGACGACGTTCTGGATCATCGCGCCGGAGTTGAAGTCCTTGAAGTACAGCGTCTCCTTGTCCCCCGACGCGTAGGTCACCTCGAGGAACTGGTTCTCCTCGTCCTCGGCGTACATGCGCTCCACGACGCTGCGGATCATGGCCTCGACCGCCGCGGAGCGGTCCTGGCCGTGCTCGGCGAGGTCGTCGGGGTGGATGGGCAGGTCGGGCGTGAGGTACTTGCCGAAGATCTCCGTGGCGCCCTCGGCGTCCGGCCGCTCGATCTTGATCTTCACGTCGAGACGGCCCGGGCGCAGGATCGCGGGGTCGATCATGTCCTCGCGGTTCGACGCGCCGATGACGATGACGTTGTCGAGGCGCTCGACGCCGTCGATCTCGGCCAGCAGCTGCGGCACGATGGTCGTCTCGACGTCGGACGAGAGGCCGGTGCCGCGGGTGCGGAACAGCGACTCCATCTCGTCGAAGAACACGACGACGGGCATGCCCTGCGACGCCTTCTCGCGGGCGCGGGCGAAGATCAGCCGGATGTGCCGCTCGGTCTCGCCCACGTACTTGTTGAGCAGCTCCGGGCCCTTGACGTTGAGGAAGTAGCTCTTCGCCGTCGGGTCGCCGCCCCGGGCCGCCGCCACCGTGGCCGCCAGCGAGCTCGCCACCGCCTTCGCGATCAGCGTCTTGCCGCAACCGGGCGGGCCGTACAGCAGCACGCCCTTCGGCGGGCGCAGCCCGTGCTCGCGGAACAGGTCCGGGTGCGAGAAGGGCAGCTCGACGGCGTCGCGGATCTGCTCGATCTGCGGCCCCAGCCCGCCGATGTCCTCGTACGCGATGTCGGGGACCTCCTCGAGCACCAGCTCCTCGACCTCGGACTTGGGCACGACCTCGAACACGAAGCCGCTGCGCACGTCCACGGTCAGCGCGTCGCCGACCCGCAGCGACGTCCCCGACACGGACCCGGCCAGCCGGACGACCCGCTCCTCGTCGGCACGGCCCACGACGAGCACCCGCTCGGAGTCGAGGACCTCCTTGACCGTCACCAGCTCGCCGGTGCGCTCGTAGCCGCCGGCGGAGACGACCGTCATGGCCTCGTTGAGCTTGACCTCCTGGCCGGGGCGCAGGTCGTGCGCATCGAGCCCCGGGCTCGCCTGCACGTGCATCTTGCGCCCGGCCGACGAGATGTCGACCGTGCCGTCGTCGTGCACCCCGAGGAAGGTCGCGTAGGTGCCCGGCGGCTTCGCGAGGTCGTCGATCTGGCGCTTCAGCTCGACGATCTGGTCGCGGGCGGCGCGCAGCGCCTCCGCGAGCCGCTCGTTCTTCGCCGAGAGGAGCGCGAGCTGGGCGTCCCGGCTCGGTGCGGAAGGCGTCGTGGTGGGCTCCGGGCGGTACTCCTGGCGAGCAGCGTCGTCGGTCATCGCGTCCCCTCTCGTGCGGCCGGGGTGGCCAGCCTCCCCGGGCGGGAAGGCGCCCCCGAGATACAGCACCCTAGACACGAACGCCGACACCGGCGGGGTTCATTTCACGGAGCGGTCGTCTTTCACCACCTCGACACACGACGGTGACCTGTCCGCGACCTCCGTCGCCGGGCCAGCGACCCCGTCAGGCCCCTGCGTCGGTCCCGTCCTGGCCGACGTCGCGGCGGGCGCGACGGACCTTCTTGTCCGAGACGGGCCGCTCGCCCAGGTCGGACTCCGACCACTCCTGCTCGGGCCCGGGGTAGGAGCCCTTGGCCGGGCGGCGGGTCCGCTCGGGCGGCGCGACCCCGTCGGCGAGCCGGCGCGCCGTGACGAGGAACCCGGTGTGCCCGATCATGCGGTGCTGGGGTCGCACGGCGAGCCCCTCGAGGTGCCAGCCGCGCACCATCGACTCCCACGCCGTCGGCTCGGCGAACCGGCCGTCGGCGCGCAGGTCCTCAGCGGTCCGCGAGAGCTGGGTGGCGGTCGCCACGTAACAGATGAGCACGCCGCCGGGCGCGAGCGCCCCGGCCACGGCGTCGATGTTCTCCCAGGGGGCGAGCATGTCGAGGACCACGCGGTCGACGCTGCCCGGCTCGGCGACCGTCGGCAGCACGTCGGCCAGGTCGCCCACGGACAGGCGCCAGGCGGGGTGGTCGCCGCCGAAGAACGCCTCGACGTTCCCGCGGGCGACCGCGGCGAAGTCCTCGCGCCGCTCGATGGAGTGCAGCAGCCCGCCGTCGCCCACCGCGCGCAGGAGCGACATCGTCAGGGCGCCCGAGCCCACGCCCGCCTCGACCACGCGCGCCCCGGGGAAGATGTCCGCCATCTGCACGATCTGCCCGGCGTCCTTCGGGTACACGACGGCGGCACCGCGGGGCATGGACAGGACGTAGTCGCTGAGCAGGGGTCGCAGAGCGAGGTACTGGATCCCGGCCGTGTTCGTCACGACCCACCCCTCGGGGTGGCCGATGAGGTCCTCGTGGCGGAAGTAGCCCTTGTGCGTGTGGAACGTCCCGCCGGGCTTGAGCGTGATCGTGTGCAGGCGGCCCTTGGGGTCCGTCAGCTGCACCTTGTCGCCCACCCGCAGCGGCCCGCGCCGCAGCTCGGCGCCGGTGGCGCCGGCGGGCGCGTCGGGCGCCGGGTCCGACGTCGGGAGCGGTGTCGGGTCCGGCGTCGAGTCCGGCGTCGGGGTCGGCGTCAGGTCGGCGGAGTCGGCGGAAGTCACGACGGGCGAGTCTACCGGCGCACGGCGGCCGCCACGCGGGCGACGTCGAGCACGCCCCAGACGCGGCCCTCGTCGAGGACCGGCACGACCCGCGACCCGGCGGACGTGCGCGCGAGCCGGGACAGCAGGTCGGGGCCGCCGAGGTCGGCCTCCACGCCGGAGCCGGGCGGGAACGGCACGACCACGGCATCGACGGGCGTCGTCGCCGCGGCCTCGGGCGGCACGCTCGCCGCGGCGGCCGGGTCGACCCAGCCCACCGGCTCCCCCGCCGCGTCGACGACGACCACGACGGCACCCGGCCGGGCCGAGGCTGCCGCCGACACCCCCGCGACGACGGTCGTCACGGGGACCGTCATCGCCGGCACGGCGAGCGCGCGGACGGTGAGCCGGCCCAGCTCGTCGCGGCGCCTGGCGCCCTTGATCGCGTCGCCCGCGCCGGCCCACAGGAACGCGCCGATGAGGGCCGACCACATCACGGTGACCCACGACGGGGACAGCCCCTCCCGCAGCGGCCACAGCAGGGCCCAGGCCACCACCCCGACCGCGACGACCCGCCCCACCCAGCCCGCGGCGACCGTGCCGCGCGTGCGCGACCCCGTCGCCCCCCACACGATCGACTCGAGGATCTGCCCGCCGTCGAGCGGCAGCCCGGGCAGGAGGTTGAAGATCCCCACGAACGCGTTGGAGAACGCCCCCGCGAACAGGAGCATCGCGGGCACGGTCATCACGGGCTGCAGCTCGAAGGCGAACCACAGCCCCACGGCCAGCACGAGGTTGGTCAGCGGCCCCACCACCGCGACGAGCGCCCCGTCCAGAGGGCGCGCAGCGGCCCCCGTGTAGGCCGTGTGCCCGCCCCACAGCGTGACGGCGAGCTCGGTCACCTCGTGCCCGCGGGCGCGGGCGACGAGGGCGTGCGCGACCTCGTGCAGGAAGACCGACGCGAAGAGCAGCAGCACGAACGCGAACGCGACCACCAGCACCCCCGTGGTCGCCATCCCGGGCGCGAAGCGGCTGACGGTGGGCGCGAACACCACGGTCAGCACGACCGCGCCGAGGAACCAGGACGGTGTCACGAGGACGGGCGCGCCGGCGATGCGGCCGACCACCCAGCCGGAGGAGCGTGAGGTCACCGCCCCAGGCTATCCGCCGCGCGGTGCCCTGCCGCCGGTCACGCCGCCGGTCGCGCCGCCCGACGAGCATGCCGGTCGGTGCGGTGCTCGCCGGGGCTGTGGACCGCCGGCGAGGACCGTCGGCGGCCGACCGTAGGGTGGCGCGCATGACGACGACCGCCGAGCCCACCGCCGAGCCCACCGCCGTCGCCCCTGTCGACGCGGACGGCACGCCGGAGCCCGCGCGGGTCCCGGCCCTGTCGCCCTCGCGGGCGAGCGACTTCATGCGGTGCCCGTTGCTGTTCCGGTTCCGGGTCGTGGACCGCCTGCCGGAGCCGCCGTCGTCGGCGGCCTCGCGCGGCACGCTGGTGCACGCCGTCCTCGAGCGGCTGTACGACGCGCCGCTGGGCGAGCGCACGCGGGAGGCGGCGCTCGAGCTGCTGCCGGCCGAGTGGGAGCGGCTCGTCGAGGCCGAACCGCGGTACGCGCAGCTCTTCACCGCCGGAGGCGACGCCGCGGACGTCGGCCTCGACTCCTGGCTGGACGGCGCCGGGCGCCTCCTGGGCACGTACTTCACGCTGGAGGACCCCAACCGCCTCGAACCCGAGGCGCGGGAGCTGAAGGTCTCCACCCAGCTCGACGGCGGGCCGCTGCTGCGCGGCGTCGTCGACCGCCTGGACGTCGCGCCCGACGGGGCGATCCGCGTCGTCGACTACAAGACGGGACGGTCCCCTCGGCGGGGGTACGAGGCGTCGGCGCTGTTCCAGATGCGCTTCTACGGCCTCGTCATCTGGCGTGAGCGGGGCGTGGTGCCCAAGATGCTGCAGCTGGTGTACCTGGGCGACGGGCAGGTGCTGCGGGCCGAGCCCGAGCAGCGCGAGCTCGAGGCCACCCAGGCCAAGGTGACCGCCCTGTGGTCAGCGATCGAGACCGCGGCCCGCACCGGCGACTGGCAACCACGTCCCGGCCGCCTGTGCTCGTGGTGCGCGCACCAGGACGTCTGCCCCGCGTTCGGGGGCACGCCGCCCGTCGTCCCTGCGGGCGCGCTGCGTGCCCGGCTCGGTGTCGAGCCCGACGCCGCGCCGGTCTCGTGAGGCCGGCCCGGCCCTGCCGGCCCTGCCGGTGAGGGAAGGTCAGAGGTCGAGCACCTCGCCGGTGGCGATCCGGCCGAGGGTCGCCGGGTCGACGTCCGCGAGCGACGTCGCCCGGCTCAGCCCGGCCTGGCGCGGCACCGGGACCACGGCCTCGACGCCGAGCGTCGGGACGCCGGCGGCGCGCGCCGAGGCGATGCCGGTGGGCGAGTCCTCGATCGCGACGCAGGCGGCCGGCTCCACGCCGAGCCGCGCGGCCGCCGTCAGGTAGGGCTCCGGGTCGGGCTTGCCCCGGGTCACCTGGTCGCCGGTGACCACCGTGCGGAAGGCGTTCGTAGGGGCGCGGTCGACGACCTCGCGGGCGAGCGACGCGTAGCTCATCGTGACCAGGGCGCACGGCACCCCCTGCGCGACGAGCTCGCTCAGCAGCTCCACCGCGCCGGGGCGCCACGGCACCCGCACCCGGACCTGCTCCACGACGCGTCCGAGCAGCCGCTCCACGATCGCGTCCGGCTCCATGTCGACGCCGGCCTGGTCGCGCAGGATGCCCGCCGACACCGTCAGCGCGTTGCCGACCAGCTGCAGCGCCTGCTCGTGGGTCCAGGTGCCGCCGTGCTCGGCGACGAGCTCCTGCTCGGCCGCGATCCAGTACGGCTCGGTGTCGACCAGCGTGCCGTCCATGTCCCACAGCACGGCGGCGGGCCGGAGGTCGGAGCCGTCGCGCGGCGCGGCGGCGCGCGCGGTCGTCGGCGCGGTCGGGGGCTGGGTCGTCGGCACCCTCGGCAGCTCGGTCGTCGGGTCGGTCGTCAGGTCGGCAGGCACCCGTCCATCGTACGGACCTCCGTGTGCCGCCCGGCGCCGTCGTGCCGTCGGCTCGACGGGGGCGTGTATAGGCTGGCCGAATGACGATCGAGCCGGACTCCGGCGGGCGCCACGCCGCACGACAGACCGTGATGGTGGCGGCGTTCGAGGGCTGGAACGACGCCGGGAGCGCGGCGACCTCGGCGCTCACCCACCTCGCCGGCATCTGGGGCGCGACGCAGGTGCGCGAGCTGGACCCGGAGCTCTACCACGACTTCCAGGTGAACCGGCCGGTCATGGAGTCGGGGCCGGACGGCGAGCGCGTGATCACGTGGCCGACGACGACGGTCTCGGTGGCCGAGCTGCCGGACCGCACGGTGGTGCTGGTGCACGGGATCGAGCCCTCGTTCCGGTGGCGCTCCTACTGCGCCGAGCTGCTCGACCTCGCCGAGGAGCTCGGCGTGCAGACGGTCGTGACCCTCGGCGCGCTCCTCGCGGACGTCCCGCACACGCGTCCCATCCCGATGACGGCGACCACCGAGAGCGTGGGCCTGCAGGCGGTCCTGGACGTCGAGCCCAGCCTCTACGAGGGCCCGACGGGGATCGTCGGGGTGCTGCAGCACGCGGCCGCGGAGCGCGGCTTCCAGTCGGTGTCGCTCTGGGCGGCCGTCCCGCACTACGTCGCCAACCCGCCGTCGCCCAAGGCAACCCTCGCGATCCTCACCCGCGTGGAGGAGCTGCTGGCCGAGCCCGTCCCGCTGGGCGACCTGCCGGAGGATGCCGAGGCGTGGCAGCACGGTGTCGACGAGCTCGCGAGCGAGGACGCGGAGATCTCGGAGTACGTCCAGCAGCTGGAGGAGGCCAAGGACACGGCCGACCTGCCCGAGGCGTCGGGCGACGCCATCGCCCGTGAGTTTGAGCGCTACCTGCGCCGCCGCGACGTCGGCGGCGACAAGGGCGGAGAAAAGGGCGGGGACAAGGGCACCGACAAGGGGTAGGCCCCGTCCGCCACCACCGCGGCTAAGACCGCGTCACAGCCGGACGCCGAGCAGGGCGTCGATCGTCCGCGCGACCACGCCGGGCGCGCCCTCGGTGTCGTGGGTCGTGTCACGTGCCGGGTCGAGAGAACGTTCCGCCCACGCGTCGACGGCCGCGAGCGCCGCGGGGGCGTCAAGGTCGTCGGCCAGGGCCGCGCGCACGGCGGCGAGCGTCTCGTCGGGCGCGGGCCCGCCGTTGCCCGAGACGGAGGCCCGCCACCGCTCGAGGCGGGCGGCGCCGGCCTCGAGGTCGGCGTCGGTCCACTCCCACTCGGTGCGGTAGTGGTGCGCGAGGAGCGCCAGGCGGATCGCCATCGGGTCGACGCCGGCGTCGCGCAGCACGGAGACGAAGACCAGGTTGCCGCGCGACTTGCTCATCTTCTCGCCCTGGTAGCCGACCAGGCCCGCGTGCACGTGCACCCGGGCCCCGCCGCCGCCGAGCAGCCGGTCGTGCGACGTCGACATCTCGTGGTGCGGGAACAGCAGGTCCGATCCCCCGCCCTGCAGGTCGAACGGGAGCCCGAGGCCGTCGCGGGCGATGACGGCACACTCGACGTGCCAGCCCGGGCGCCCCGTGCCGAGCGACGACCCGTCCCAGGACGGCTCGCCCGGCCGCTCCCGGCGCCACAGCAGCGGGTCGAGCGGGTTCTTCTTGCCCTCGCGCTGCGGGTCGCCGCCGCGCTCGGCGAACAGCGCGGCCATCGTCGCGGGCTCCAGCCGCGACACCGAGCCGAAGCCTGGGTCGGCCGACAGGTCGGCGTAGACGTCGCCCAGCCCGGGGTCGTCTCCCCCGGCGCCCGGCTCGACGGGCACGCGGTAGGCGGCGCCGTCCGCCAGCAGCTGCTCGACCGCGCCCACGACGGCGGGGACCGACTCCACGGCACCGGTCCAGGTGTGCGGCGGCACCATCCCGAGCGCGGCCATGTCCTCGCGGAACAGGTCGGTCTGCTCGGCAGCGAGCCGGCGCCAGTCGACCCCGGTGGCCGTGGCGCGCTCGAGGAGCGGGTCGTCGACGTCGGTGACGTTCGAGACGAACGTCACGTCCTTGCCTGCGTCGCGCCACGCGCGGTGCAGCAGGTCGAACGCCACGTAGGTGTTCGCATGACCGAGGTGGGTCGAGTCGTACGGGGTGATGCCGCACACGTAGTACCGCGCGGTGTCGCCCGGTGCCGCCTCCACGAGGGCACCGGTGGTCGAGTCGTGCACCCGGACCGGGGCGTGACCCTCGGTGGGACGGGGGAGCTCGGGGATCTGCGGGGCGGGCCAGGAACGCACGCGCCCAGGCTACCGGCCCCTCGACGTGGTCAGACGACGATCCCACCGTTGGGCGTCAGGACCCCTGTGAGGAGCAGCACCACGACGACCGCCGCGAGGCCGAGCCGGTACCAGACGAACGGCATGAAGGAGTGCGTGGTGATGAGCTTGAGGAACCCGATGATCACGACGTAGCCGACGACGAACGCGACGAGCGTCGCGATGAGCGTCGCGACCGCGCCCGGCGCGCCGGGCGTCGGCTCCGACCCGGCGGCCTTCGCGAGCTGGTAGAAGCCCGACCCCAGGACCGCGGGGACCGCGAGCAGGAAGGAGTAGTCCGCCGCGGCCTTGCGGGTGAACCCCATGAGCAGCCCGGCGGTGATCGTGCCGCCCGAGCGCGAGACCCCGGGGATCAGGGCGAGGGACTGCGCGAACCCGAACGCCACGGCGCGCGACCCGGTGAGCTCGTCGAGCTTGCGGGTGCGGCGCCCGATCTTGTCGGCCAGCCCGAGCAGGAGACCGAAGAAGGCGAGGGTGAAGACGGTGATCCACAGGTTGCGCAGGGTCGTCTCGATCGCGTCCTGGAACAGCAGGCCGAGCACGACGATCGGGACGGAGCCCAGGGCGATGAACCAGGCCATCCTGGCCTCCGGGTCGTGCGCGCCGAGGCGCGACTTCCAGTCGGTGCCGTGCACACCCGTCAGCGACCGCCACCAGGCCACGCAGATGTCCCGGATCATGCGCCGGTAGTACAGCAGCACGGCCGCCTCGGTGCCGATCTGGGTGATCGCCGTGAACGCGGCCCCGGGGTCGGACGAGCCGAGCAGCTCCCCGACGATGCGCAGGTGGGCGCTCGAGGAGATCGGGAGGAACTCGGTCAGGCCCTGGACGAGCCCCAGGAGGATGGCTTCCCACGCAGTCACGGGCCGCCACACTACCGGGCCGCGGCGCGTTTCCCGCCCAGCACGTCCCGGGCGCCGGTAGCCTGTCCCGCCATGGAGCGTCGTGCGGTGGGCCGGTCGGGTCTGCGGGTGTCCGAGCTGGGCCTGGGGACCATGACGTGGGGGCGTGACACCGACGAGATCGACGCCGCGGAGCAGCTGCGGGACTTCGTCGACGCGGGCGGCTCGTTCGTGGACACGGCGGCCACCTACGGCGACGGGGACGCGGAACGGCTGATCGGCTCGTTGCTGGCGGGCAAGGTGCGGCGCGACGAGCTGGTGCTGTGCACCAAGGGCGGGGTGCGCGGCGGCCCCGCGGGGGCCCAGGTCGACGCGTCCCGCGGCGGGCTGCTCGCCGACCTCGACTCCTCGCTCGAGCGGCTCGGCACGGACCACGTCGACCTGTACCTCGTGGCGTGCCCCGACCCGGCGACACCGCTCGAGGAGACCGTCTCCGCGCTGCGGCAGGCCGTCACCTCCGGGCGGGCACGCTACGTGGGCCTCGCCAACCACCCCGCCTGGGCGGCCGCGCGGGCCGCGACCCTGCTGCAGGGTGCGTCGTGCGACGGGGTCGGGCTCACCGGTCTCGAGCTGGAGTACTCGCTGCTGCAGCGGGGCGTCGAGCGCGACGTCGTGCCTGCCGCGTCCACGCTCGGGCTGGGGCTGCTCGCCTGGTCGCCGCTCGGCCGCGGGGTGCTCACGGGCAAGTACCGCCGGTCCCTGCCCGCCGACTCGCGCGCGGCCTCGCCGCACCTCGCGGCCTTCGTGGACCCGTATCTCGACGACGTGTCGTCAGCGGTCGTGGAGGCGGTCGCCACCGCCGCCGAGGGGCTCGGTCGCGCACCCCTCGAGGTGGCGCTGGCGTGGCTGCTGGCGCGCGACACGCTCGCGTGCGCCGTGGTGGGCGCGCGCACCCCGGCCCAGCTGCGCACCTCGTTGGCGGCCGTGGACCTCGCCCTGCCCGCCGAGGTGCACGCGGCGCTCGACGACGTGTCCGCGCCCGAGGTGGGCTACCCCGAACGCTGGTGACCTGCCGGACGGGCCGCTCAGCGGCTCCGGTCGAGCTCGCCGCGCGCGCCCTCGAGGTCGTCGTCGTCGTGGTCGTCGTCGCCGTCCCGCTCGTCCGCATCGTCCCGGTCGTCGTCCCGGTCGTCGTCCCGGTCGTCGTCCCGGTCGTCGTCCCGGTCGTCGTCCGAGTCGTCGTCGCCGTCGTCGAGGTAGAACGGCGTCACCTCGGAGTACACCTGGGCGAGCGAGTCCTCGTAGACCTCGTAGGCGTCGGCGAGCACCTCGTAGGCGTCGTCCACCGCCGGGTCGTCGTCCCCGCGGCGGGTCGACACCGCGTGGTAGTGGGCCTCCAGCGCGGCGACGAAGCGGTCCAGCGCGGCACGCGGGTCTGCGGTCATGCTCTGACCGTAGCGCCCTCGGAGGCACAATGGGCACACGAGGACACCGACCAGGTGGGAGGACGAGGGATGGTGGCACGCTCGACGCGGGCCGGCTCGGGTTCTGCATCCGGGTCCGCAGGGTCGGCCGCGGGGTCGGCTTCTGGGTCGGCATGGCGCAAGCACGGTCAGTACGAGTACCGGGTGGTGACGATCGACCGGGCGACGAGCGTCCCGGACGCCCGCCGCCTGCTCACCGACGAGGCCGAGTACGGCCGCTGGGAGCTCGCCCGCACCCGCCTCTACGTGGGCGGGGAGCGCCGGGTGTGGCTGCGGCGCAAGATCATCAAGGTGTCCGCCACCTTCTGAGGCCCCCGACCGACGACCGCGGGGTCGCGCAGACCCCGCCGAGGCCCGCCGCCATGACCGAGGTGTTCCGCAAGTCCCGCACGGACGCGCCCGAGGGGTTCTTCGCCCTCGAGGCCGCCGGCCTGCGCTGGCTCGAGGTGCCGGGCGGGCCGCGGGTCGCGCGCGTGGTCGAGGTCGCCGGCGACCACCTGGACCTGGAGCACGTCGCCACGACGACGCCGACGCCCGCGGCGGCCCGCGACCTCGGCCGGCGCCTCGCCGTCCTGCACGACGCCGGTGCCCCGGCGTTCGGCGCGCTGCCCCCGACCGCCGACGACCCGTGCCGTGGCTACTTCGGCCCGCTCGACGACCCGCTGCCGACGGCCGCCGGGTCGTGGGACGACTGGCCGTCGTTCTACGCCGACGCCCGCCTGCGCCCCGTCGTCGAGCAGGGACGCGAGCGCGGGGTCCTCACGGCCCACGACGCGGCGACCGTGGAGCGGGTGTGCGTGCGGCTGCCGGCGCTCGCCGGTCCCGCGGCCGACGAGGCGCCCGCGCGCCTGCACGGGGACCTGTGGTCCGGCAACGTCCTGTGGTCCGGCGCGTCAGGGTCCGGCGTCCCCGGGACGGGCGAGGTGGAGGCGGTGCTCATCGACCCGGCGGCCCACGGCGGGCACCGCGAGGCCGACCTGGCGATGCTGGCCCTCTTCGGCGCCCCGCACCTCGACGAGCTCGTGGCGGCGTACGAGGCCGCCGCGCTCGAGTCCGGGCGCCCGCTCGCGGCAGGCCGGCCGGAGCGGACGGCGCTGCACCAGCTGTACCCGCTGGCCGTGCACGCCGTGTTGTTCGGCGGCGGGTACGTGGACGCCACGCGCCGCCTGCTCGCGTCCCTGGCCCGCGACTGACGCGCTGGCCCCTCAGACCCGTAGCCCGCTGCTCAGCAGCCGCGCAGCAGGCGGTCCAGGACGCGGGTGCCGAACTTCAGGGCGTCGGTCGGGACCCGCTCGTCGACGCCGTGGAACATGCCCGAGAAGTCGAGGTCGGCGGGCAGGCGCAGCGGCGCGAACCCGTACCCCGTGATGCCCAGCTTGGACAGCGACTTGTTGTCCGTGCCGCCGGACAGCGTGTACGGCAGGACCGCGGCCCCCGGGTCCTCGGCGAGGAGCGAGGCCACCATCGTGTCCACGAGGTCGCCGGAGAAGGGGACCTCGAGCGCCACGTCCTGGTGGATCGGCTCCACCCGCACGTGCGGGCCGGCGAGCTCGCGCAGCGTCGCCATCCCCTCGTCCTCGTGGCCGGGGACCAGGCGCACGTCCACGGCGGCCTGCGCCCGCCCGGGGATGACGTTCGACTTGTACCCGGCGTCGAGCTGGGTGGGGTTGGACGTGTGCCGCACCGTCGCCCCGACGAACCGCGCCGCCGGGCCCAGCGCCGCCACCAGGGCGTCCACCTGCTCGCGGTCGACCACCCCGGGCCGGTCGCCGGCGCCCGGGTCGAGGTCGAGCGGCAGCCCCGTGAGGTCGGCGACGCCGCGCAGCAGCCGCTCGACGGTCGGGGTCAGCGTGTACGGCCAGCGGTGCTGCCCGATGCGCGCGACGGCCGCCGCGAGCTCCGTGACCGCGTTGTCGTGGTTCACCTGCGACCCGTGTCCCGCCCGCCCCTCGGCGACGAGCCGCAGCCAGGCCAGGCCCTTCTCCGCCGTCTGCAGCAGGTAGGCGCGACGTCCGCCGACCTCGACGGAGAAGCCCCCGACCTCGCTGATCGCCTCCGTCGCGCCCTCGAAGAGCTCCGGCCGGTTCCGCACCGCCCACTGCGCGCCCTTGACGCCGCCCGCCTCCTCGTCCGCGAAGAAGGCGACCACCACGTCCCGGGCCGGCCGCCGGCCCTCGCGGACCATCTGGCGCACCACCGACAGGATCATCGCGTCCATGTCCTTCATGTCGACGGCGCCGCGGCCCCACAGCAGGCCGTCGATCTCCTCGCCGGCGAACGGGTCGACGGACCAGTCCTCCGCCGCGGCGGGCACCACGTCGGTGTGCCCGTGCAGCACCAGCGCCGGCCGGCTGGGGTCGGTGCCGGCGATCCGCGTCACGACCGACGTCCGCCGCGGGAACGGCTCGAACATCTCGACGTCGAGCCCCACCTCCGTGAGGAGCCCGGCGACGTGCTCGGCGGCGAGCCGCTCCCCCGGCCCGTCGTCGGTGGCGTAGTTCGAGGTGTCGATGCGCAGCAGGTCCTGGCAGATGCCGACGACCTCGTCGGCGGCGGTGGGCACGGGCGGGGTGGAGGCGATCGGCTGGGACGTCACGCGCCCACCGTACCGACCCGCCCGGCCCCCGGCGGGACCGGTGGCGCCGTCAGCCCGGCAGGGTCGACGTCTCGCGCTCGTGGTGCAGGGTGCCGTCCCTGCGCAGCTCCACCCTCGCGTCCAGCCCGATCCGGGCGAGGAAGGCCGCGTCGTGGCTCACCACGAGCAGCCCGCCGCGGTAGGCCGCGAGCGCGCCCACGAGCTGGTCGGTGCTCGCGAGGTCCAGGTTGTTGGTCGGCTCGTCGAGCACGAGCAGCTGCGCCGGCGGGTCGGCGAGCAGCAGCCGCGCGAGGCTCACCCGGAACCGCTCGCCCCCGGAGAGCGTGCGCACCGGCCGGTCCACCTGGTCCCCCCGGACGAGGAACCGCGCCAGGCGGCCCCGCAGCTCCCCGGGCGGCACGTGCGGCGCACCGGCGCGCACCGCGTCGAGGACGGTCGCGTCGTCGTCGAGCACGTCGAGCCGCTGCGGCAGGTAGCCGACGCGGTCGGTGAGCGCCCCCGCCGTCGCCCCGCCGACGTCGGCGGCGGGGACGTGCGCGCCGTCGGTGCCCGGGCCGGGACCCGCGTCGGCCACGAGGTGCTCCAGCAGCGTCGTCTTGCCGACGCCGTTGGGTCCGGTGAGGGCCACGCGCTCGGGCCCGGCGAGCAGGACCTCGCGCCCGTCCGTGCCGCGCAGCACGGCCAGGCGGCGGCCCGCGGGCACGTCGGGGTCGGGCAGGTCGACGACGATGCGGTCGTCGTCGCGCACGGAGCGCTCCGCCGCCTCGACCGCCGCGCGGGCCTCGGCCTCCTTGTCGGCGGCCTGGCCCCGCCGGGCGGCCTGGGACTTCTCGGCCGAGTTGCGCCGGTCGTTGATCTGCGCCTTGACATACCGGCGCTCCGCGACGTCCTTGCGGCCGCGGCGCTCGGAGTGCGCGATGCGCTCCTCCGCCTTGATCCGCTCCCGCTTCTCGCGGCGCAGCACCTGCTCGGCGTCCCGCAGGGCGGCGCGCGCGGCCTCCTGCTGGGTGGCCAGGTGCTCCTCGTACTGCGCGTAGGTGCCGCCGAACGTCGTCAGGGACCCGGTGCGCAGCTCGGCCGTGTCGTCCACGAGCTCCAGCAGGGCGCGGTCGTGCGAGACGACGACGAGCGCGCCGCGCCAGGTCCGCACGATCTCGTGCAGACGCTCGCGGGCGTCGCCGTCGAGGTTGTTGGTCGGCTCGTCGAGCAGCGCCACGTCGGCCCCGCGCAGACGGACGCCCGTGACGGCGACGAGCATCGCCTCGCCGCCGGACAGGGTGCCGACCCGGCGGTCGAGGACATCGCCCGCCGCAGGCAGGCCGGTGGCCGCCAGGGCCGCGACGGCGCGCTCCTCGACGTCCCAGCCGTCGCCGACCACCTCGAAGAGCTCCTCGAGCCGGTCCGCGGGCGCGGTGCCGTCCGTGATGGCGCGCACGGCGTCGACGACGTCGCGCACGCCGAGCAGGTCGGCCACGGTGGCGTGGGTGTCGAGGGTGAGCCGCTGCGGCAGGTAGTCGGCGACGCCGGAGACGGCGACCGACCCCGCCGTCGGGCGCAGCCGGCCGGCGACGAGGCGCAGCAGCGTGGACTTGCCGGCACCGTTGAGGCCGACCAGGCCGGTGCGGCCGCGGGAGAACGCGCCGGACACACCGGCGATCGGGGTGGCCCCGTCGGGCCAGGAGAAGGTGAGGTCGCGCAGGACGACGGAGGGAGGGGTGACGGGCACGGGACGGCTCCAGGGGTGACGGCGGGGTGCGCCGACACCGCTCCGGGCCTCGGCGAGGTGCCGGGCCGGGAGCCGGGGTGCGGGCGCGCGGTCAGGCGGTCGCCGTGGTGTCCGTCATCGTCTCGCGTTCTGCTCGGGGGCCGTCCCCTCTCACGCGCGGCGGTGGCCGCGGGGACGGCGACGACCATGCCATCCGTCCCCGGCGCTCCGCAACCGCAAATCCGGTCCCGGCGTCAGGCCGCCGGCGCCTCGACCGGCCACGGCTCGTTCGGCACCCGCGGGTCGTGCGGGACGTAGGAGCCCACCCACGAGTCCACGAGGACGCCGCGCTGCTGGCCGAAGCGGCGCAGCGAGCCCTCGTACCGGAAGCCGAGCTTCCACGCCACGCGCCGCGACGGCCAGTTGCCCACGTTCGCCCGCCACCGCACCACCGCCAGGCCCAGCCCTTCGGGGTCGACCGCCCAGTCGACGACGAGCCGCGCCGCCTCGGTGATCAGGCCGCGGCCGCGCGCGTCCGGGGCGCACCAGTACCCGAGCTCGCCCGACAGGTCGGTCCCCGGTGCGCCCTCGCGCGTCATGCCGACCATGCCCAGCACCGGGCCGTCGCTCGCGGCGGGGGCGCGCACCGCCCAGGTGAAGGCCGTCTCGTCCCGCCACCCGTCGGGCACGAAGCGCTCGACGAAGGCCTCGGCGTCGCCGCGCGTGTACGGGGAGGGCACGGTGGTCCACCGTGCGACCTCCGGATCGGCGCAGACCTCCGCGACGCGCTCGACGTCCGCCGCGGTCGGGACGGACAGGCGGACACGGTCGGTGGCGAGGACGAACGGCTCCATCCGCGCATGGTGGCACGACCGGCCGCGCGCATCACGCTCTTTGCTCGGCGTCGCGGCCCGCCCCGTCGGGGTCGTCAGGCCCGTCCGGGCCGTCCGGCGGCGCGGAGTCACCCGGCCCCAGTCGTGCCGTCAGCTCCTCGAGCTCGGGGTGCGGCCGGTCGCCGCGCAGGGTGGAGAAGACCGTCCAGGCCACCGCCATCAGCGGCACGGCGATGATCGCCCCGAGGATCCCGGCGAGGACCGTGCCGGTCGTGACGCCGACACCGATCACCACGGGGTGCAGCGCCACCTGGCGGCCCATGATCCACGGCTGGAGCACGTGTCCCTCGAGCTGCCCGATGAGCGCGATGCCGACGGTCACGATGAGGGCCGTCACGATGCCGTTCGCCGCGAGCGCGACCACGGCCGCGATGATCATCGCGAGCGGGGCGCCGATGAGCGGGATGAAGGCGCCGATGAAGACGAGCACGGCGAGGGGGGCGGCGAGCGGCACGCCGAGGATCGTCAGCAGCACGAACGACAGCACGCCGTCGATGAACGCGATGATCACGGTGCCCCGGGCGTATCCGGAGAAGCTGTACCAGCCGGCGCCCGCCGCGACGTCCCAGCGGCCGCGGTAGCGCTCGGGCAGCTGGTCCAGGAACCAGTGCCACATCTTCGCGCCGGACGCCACGAAGAAGACGGTGCAGAAGATCGACAGCGCCAGGATGGCGAAGCCCTCGGCCACCGAGCCGGCGCCCTGTGCGGCCTGGCCCACCAGGGCGTCCGCGTTCTCCCCGACCCATCGACGGCCCTGGTCGATCCACTCGTTGATCTGGTCGAGGGTGACCGTCAGCCCGAACGGTCCGCTCTCCAGGTAGTCCACGATCTGCTGCAGGCCCGTGTCGAACTGCCCGGCGAGCTGCTCCCACTGACCCGCGACCGACGCCACGACATACGTGAGCATCCCCCCGAGCACGAGGAAGGCGCTGAGGATCGCGAGAGCCGTCGCGAGCGGGCGCGGCATCACCTTGCTGTAGACGTCGGCGACCGGGCTGAGCACGGAGGCGAACACCAGGCCGAGGAAGACCGCGACGAAGACCAGCTGCACCTGAGCGGTCGCCCAGAACACCAGCGCGACGGCGGCGGTGAGCGCGATCAGGCGCCACGACCACCCGGCGGAGGTCCGCAGCCAGGCGGGGACGTTCTCGCTCGAGCTGTGCGCCACTGCGAGGCCTCCTTCGTCACCGACCGACCGTCCGTCCAGTCTGCCGTACCCCGGCGCCCGGGGTGCGGCAGGCCGGGGCCGTGTCGCCCGAGCCGCCGCGACCTGCGTCGACGGTGACGGTGCGAGAACGACAGAAGGCCCCCCGTTGTGGACCGGGAGGCCTTCGTCGTCGCTGTCTCAACGAGTGTCCGGAGGGGGACTTGAACCCCCACGCCCGATAAAGGGCACTAGCACCTCAAGCTAGCGCGTCTGCCATTCCGCCACCCGGACGAGTGGACCGAACCAGCGCCTTGCGCCGTTCCGGTGCGGGGAAAAACATAGCACGAGACGGGCGGTGGCCCGCAAACCGCGACCGTCCGCGCGCACGCCCGGAGCGAGGAGCGGCAGGGCTCGCCCGACCTGCGTCGTCGCACCTCTCAGACGCCGCGCCGGGGTCACGTCCGCGCGCGATCGCGCGCCGCCCTCGCGCGCCCTAGCGTGGCGACGTGCCCCAGCGCATCGAGGACTACGGCATCGTCGGCGATCTCCACACCGCTGCGCTGGTGGGTCGCGACGGCTCGGTCGACTGGCTGTGCCTGCCGAACATGGACTCCCCCGCGTGCTTCGCGGCCCTGCTGGGTGACGAGAGTCACGGCTCGTGGCGGCTGGCCCCCGCGTCGGGGGGCCCGTGCACCACCCGCGCCTACCGCGAGGGCACCCTCGTCCTGGACACCGAGTGGGAGACGCCCGACGGTCGCGTCCGGGTGACCGACCTCATGCCCCCGCGCGAGAGCTCCCCCGGGATGGTGCGGATCGTCGAAGGGCTGTCGGGCCGGGTGCCGGTCGTCTCCGACCTGCGCCTGCGGCTGGACTACGGCCGCTCCGTGCCGTGGGTGACCCGCTCGCGCGGCGCCGTGGGCGCCGTCGCCGGACCGCACGCCGTCACGCTGAGCACCCCCGTGGCCGTGGAGGTCGAGGAGGGGCCCACCGGCGACGTGCGCTCGCGGTTCGAGGTGGCCGCGGGAGACCGGGTCCCGTTCGTCCTCACCCACCACGACTCCTGGCACCCGCCGCCCGAGCCCGCGCGGGCGGAGGACGCCCTCGCGAGCACCCTGGCCTTCTGGCGCGCCTGGCGCGCCGGCACCCGCTACGACGGACGCTGGCCGGACGCCGTGGAACGCTCCCTCGTCACTCTCAAGGCCCTCACCTTCGCCCCCACCGGCGGGATCGCCGCCGCGGCCACCACCTCCTTGCCCGAGGAGCTCGGAGGCGAGCGCAACTGGGACTACCGCTACTGCTGGCTGCGCGACGCCGCGTTCACGCTCCTCGCGCTGCTCGGCACCGGGCACGTCACCGAGGCGCGCGCGTGGCGGGAGTGGCTCCTGAGGGCGGTGGCCGGCAGCCCGGCGGACCTGCAGATCATGTACGGCCTCGACGGGCGTCGCCGGCTCCCCGAGGGCGAGCTCGGCTGGCTGCCGGGCTACGAGGGCTCGCGGCCGGTGCGGGTCGGCAACGGCGCCGCCGACCAGCTCCAGCTCGACGTGTGGGGCGAGGTCCTCCTGTGCCTCGACCTGGCCCGCAGCGCGCGGCTCGGGCCGCACGGCGACACCTGGCGCCTCGAGCAGGGGCTCATGGACTTCCTCGAGGGGCACTGGGACGACCTCGACAACGGGCTGTGGGAGGTCCGGGGGCCGCAGCGGGCCTTCGTCCACTCCCGGGTGATGGCCTGGGCCGGGGTCGACCGCGCCGTGCGCGGGGTCGAACGCTTCGGCCTCGACGGCCCGGTCGACGCGTGGCGCGCCCTGCGCGCCACGATCCGCGAGGACGTCCTCACCCACGGCTACGACGCGCGCCGCGGCACGTTCACCCAGTTCTACGGGTCGTCGGGGCTCGACGCCTCGCTGCTGCTGCTGCCCCGGGTCGGGTTCCTGCCCTGGGACGACCCGAGGGTGGTCGGCACGGTCGAGGCGGTGCAGCGCGAGCTGACGCAGGACGGCCTCCTGCTGCGGTACCGCAGCGACGCCGACGACGTCGACGGCCTGGGCGGCACGGAGGGCACGTTCCTGGTGTGCAGCTTCTGGCTGTCCGGCGCCCTGGAGGGCATCGGCCGGCACGACGAGGCGGTGGCGCTGTTCGAGCGCCTGCTGTCCCTGCGCAACGACCTCGGGCTGCTCAGCGAGGAGTACGACGTCGCGGCGGGCCGCCAGCTGGGGAACTTCCCCCAGGCGTTCAGCCACGTCGGGCTGGTCAACACCGCGCGCGTGCTGAGCGGCGGGATGCTGTCCGACGACTGGACCCTGCCCTCCGGCGAGGCGTGACGACCCGGCCTGCGACACCCGCCGCCCGCTGTCGGCCCCCTCGTGTACGGTCACCTCCGGCCCGGACCAATCGGTCAAGGGTGAGGTTCTGGACGAAGGAGCGCCCTCGACATGATGGGTGGGCACCACGCCGCATCGGGAGCCGCCGCCTGGGTGGCGGTGACCTCGACGACACCGATCGCCTTCGGGTGGTACCCCGTGTCCGAGGTCGGGGTCATGACGGGCGCTCTCGTGTGCGCCGGCGCGGCGCTCCTGCCCGACGCCGACCACCACAACGGCACCATCGCCCACTCGCTGCCGCCCGTGTCCGAGGGCGTCACGAAGCTGGTCGCGACCGTCTCGGGCGGGCACCGCAACGGCACCCACTCGCTGCTCGGGATCGCCGTCTTCACCGCGATCGCGTGGGTCATGGGCCTGGTCTCGGTGCGCACCGAGGCGTTCGGCGACGTGCTCGTCGGCCCCGGCATCATGGCGGTGCTGCTCGTCGCGTTCGCCGTGCGCGCGCTCAAGCTCACCGGCCAGCGCCGCTGGTGGACGTGGACCCTGTCCCTCTCGCTCGCCGCGGCCGTCGCCGTCTTCGCGCCGGAGGAGTGGTACTGGATGCCGTTCTGCGTGGGGCTCGGCTGCGCCGTCCACATCCTCGGCGACATGCTCACCACGCGCGGCGTGCCGCTGCTGTGGCCGCTGAAGTTCCGCTCCCCCACCTGGGTGCGCCGGTACCGGTGGATGCCCTTCGACGACGTGTGGCGCGACGGCGGCAACATCTCCCTGCCGGTCCTCGGCGACGCCGGGTCGTGGCGCGAGTGGCTGGTCATGACGCCGGTCAGCGCGTACGCGCTGCTCGGCGTGGGGTGGGCCGCGCTCGACCAGATGGGCTTCGACACGGCCGCCGTGTGGGAGTCGGCCACCGCGTGGACGCTCGCCACGAGCGAGTCGCTGCTCGGCGTCTGACGGCCGGCCGTCAGGCGCCCGGCGCCCGGCCTGCCACGACGCGCCGCAGGCGCTCGTGCTCGGCCGCCATCCCGTCGTGCGACAGGCGCGGGTCGTCCACGGCCCGCCCGGCGAGCACGGCGTCGAGGTAGCGCCGGTCGGCGTCGAGACGCTCGCCCGGCCGGTCGGTCGGGGTGCCGTGCCCCGGCACCAGCACCCGCGCCCTCACCACGTACGGCGCGAGCCGGTCCAGGCCGGCGAGGTAGGCGCCCACGTCCGCCCGCCCGGTGATCTCGTCGCACGGCAGCGGCAGCTCGAGGTCGCTGAGCATGTCCCCCGCGACCAGCACGCGGCTCCCCGGCAGCCACAGCGCGGCATGGCCGGGCGCGTGCCCGTCGTGCTCGACCACGTGGACGGCCGGCAGCCCGTCGAGACCGGGGAGCACCGGCGGGTCCTCACCAGGGGCGCCGGCGGGCACGGCGCGCACGCGCGCGACGAGGTCGAGGACCTCGCGGAGCGGCTCGGGCGGACCGGGCGGACCGGGCGGACCGGGCGGACCGGCGTCGCGTTCCTCGTCCCGCCGCACCTCGGCGAGCAGGCGGTGGCGCTCCCGCCGCGCGACGGCCGCCGCGGTCGCCGTCGCCCACCGCGGCACGTCCCCGAGCCGCGGATGCCACAGGAGGTGGTCGTGGTGCGCGTGGGTGGCGAAGCCCGCCACGACGCGCACACCGCCCGCCCGGACCTCGTCGGCGATCGCCGCGAGCTCGTCGGCGGCCCACGCCGGGTCGACCAGGAGCGCCGGCCGGGCCGCAGGTCCGGGGGCCGGGCCCTGCGGAGCGGGCAGGCGACCGAGCACCAGCGTCGTCGTCGTGCTCGCCCGGCGGCTGGTGCGCACCAGCACGTCGTCGGCCACCGGCACGAACCCGCCGCGGGCCCGTCCCTCCCCAGGAGCTCCCATCCCCGCACGGTACGGAAATTCCCTCGACGCGCGCGCGGCCGGCCTGTCAGGGTCTTCCGTGGCGGCACGCGAGCGTGGCGGCACGCGAGCGTGGCGGCACGCGAGCACCGGCCGCGCCAGCGCACACGGGAACATTCGAGCAAGAACACGCGAGCACGCGTGAGAAGGAGGGCAGACCGATGGACGACGTCGTCATCCGCGCCCTCCCGGCACCGGCCCGGCGGGCGGACAGCACCCCCTGCTGAGGAGCCTCGTACGGCTCCTCGCCCACCGAGGAGACCTCACGTGCCCGAGCACCACCTTCACGACCGCTTCGCCGACCACCTCGGCGACCTCACCGACACGACCGTCACCGAGCCCGGCCCCGGCCAGCGCTGGTCGACCTGGACGTCCGTGACCAAGGGCCAGCGCGGCCCGGAGCCCCGCCCCGACTGGGTCGTCGTCGCCGACGCGGCGCTCGACACCGAGCTCGGGGTCCTCAAGACCGGCAAGGAGGCCGACGTCCACCTCGTCGAGCGCGCCGTGCCCGGCGACCCGACGCGGCACAGCCTGCTCGCCGCCAAGCGGTACCGCGGCCGCGACCACCGCCAGTTCCACCGCGACGGCCAGTACACCGACGGCCGGCGCGTGCGGCGCACCCGCGACCAGCGGGCCGTCGAGGACCGCAAGTCCTCCTGGGGCCGGGCGGTCGCGGCGACCCAGTGGGCGGACGCCGAGTTCGGCGCCCTCGCGACGCTCTGGGACGCCGGCGCGCCGGTCCCCTACCCCGTGCAGATCGACGGGACGGAGCTCCTCATGGAGTTCGTGGGCGGCCCGGCCGACGGCGGCGGGTACGAGGCGGCGCCTCGCCTGGCGCGCGCGAGACCGGCGCCGGACCTGCTCGCCGACTGGTTCGACCAGCTCCGTCGCGCCATGGGCGTCGTCGCCCGGCTCGGCTGGGCGCACGGCGACCTGTCGCCCTACAACATCCTCGTCGACCCCGCCGACGGCGAGCGCCTGGTGATCATCGACCTGCCGCAGGTGGTGGACCTGGTGGCGAACCCGTTCGGGGCCGACCTCCTGCACCGCGACTGCCGCAACGTCTGCGCCTGGTTCGCCGCCCGCGGGCTCGACGCCGACCCCGACGAGCTCTTCGCCGACGTGTTCGCCCAGGCCTGGTGATGGCCGGTGAGGACCGGTGAGGACCGGTGAGGGCCTGGTGAGGCCCCGGCCGGGGTGCCGGGCACCCCGGCCGCGCCTACCGTGGTCCGCATGACGGTCCGGCCGGTCGCGGGGTACGACGGCGACGCCCTGCGCGCGTACCTCGCCCAGCACCGCGCGGTGCTCGACGCCGGTGACCTCGAGGGCATCTCCGACCGGTTCGACCTCCCGGCCCTGCTCGTCGAGCAGGACCGCACGACGCTGCTGGAGTCGCCGGAGCAGGTGCGGGAGCTCGACCACGGCCGACCGGCCGCCACGGACGCGCGCGACGCCGTCGCCGCGGTCCCGGAGGTCGTGTCCCTCGAGGAGGTCGGCTGGGCGCTGCTGTGGGTCGACGTGCGGTGGTCGTACGTCGACGAGCTCGCGGCCGAGCTCACGAGCGAGCGCTGCCGCTACCTGCTGCGCCGCGGGCGGGACACCTTCGAGATCTGCGCGCTGGTCCCGCTGCCGAGATGACCGGCCTCACCGCCGTCGACGACGCTCCTGCCGCTCCGTCCACCCGGGCCAGACCCGCTGCGCGTCCGTCGTGCGGAGCCGGCCGCCCAGGTGCATCGCCCGCCAGACCCCGCGGTACCCCGGCAGCACCCCGGCGGCGATGATCACGTGCCCGACGACGACGGGCGTCAGGGCGTACGTCGACCAGCGGTGCACGCGGACCAGCCAGACGAACGCCGGCCCGCCGCTCACGAGGGCCAGCCCGACCCCCGTGACGACCAGCGCGAGCAGCGTGGCGACCAGCACCAGGTTCGCCACCCGCTGCCCCGGGTCGAAGCGCCCCTCGTGCCGGCCGAAGCGCCCGGTGAGCACGGCGGCGGGCCAGCGCCGGAACCACGCCCCGTCGCCGCGGCGGAAGCGCACCGACTCGCGCCAGAAGGTGCGCCACCCCCGGGCGCCGGCGACCGCGCCGACCGCCACCAGCGCCGCCAGCACCCAGCCCGTCACGGTGTGCAGGTCGGCGTCCGAGACGCCCGTCGCACGCGCCAGCGCGCTCGGGCTGCCCTCGCGGCCCAGCAGGAGCCACCATCCCGTGGCCCCCAGGACGAGGACGGTCACGTACACGCCCGCGTGGAACCAGCGGGCCGGCCGCGGGTTGCGCTCGAGGGTGCCGTGGGCGCCGGCCTCCGGGTCGGTATCGGCACCCGGGTCGGCAACCTGGTCGTCAGGCACGTCAGTACCCCGGGAGGCCGCCGTCGTCCCCGGTGTCGTCGGTGCCGCCCCCGCCGACGGTCACGGAGATCTCGGTCTCGACGCCCGCGGGCGAGTGGTCGGCGTTGCGCAGCGACGCGTTCACCACGTGCTCCCCGTCCGGGAGGTCGGTCACCTCGGCGCTGTCGCCCTCGACGACCATGTACTCCGCGTCGTCGCCGTCGAAGAAGACGTGCACGTGGTGCGCGCCGGTGTCGGTCGGCCCGAGCTCCTCGCTCGACGCCAGCTCGACCGTGAACGGCACCTCCACCTCGGCCCCGTCCTCCGGGGCGGTGATCTCGAGCGTCATGCCGCCGGAGCCGACGGCCTCGCCACCCGCCTGCTCGCCGCCGCCTCCGCCGTCGTCGCCGCATCCCGCGGCGAACATCGCGACGAGCGCCACGGCGGCGGCAGTCCTCGCCCCTCGTCGCCCGGTTCCTCGTAGCCTGGACATGGTCCCTCCTCGTGGGGTCGGTCCCGACCCGACGGCGGGCCGTGCACCCGCCGCCCTCTCCCGTACCTACGGGCCCGGACCGCCCGACGGATCTCTCCCGCGACGACTCGAGGCGCATCCGTCACGGATTCCGGGACGTGGAGATCCAGGAGGGGGTGTCGGCACGTAGACGAGGACATGGCGGTGTCGGACGAGACGCTCCTCGCCGGGATGGCCGCGGACGACCCGGACGCGGCCGCCGTCTTCGTGCGCCGGCACCAGGGGAAGGTGTACGGGCTCGCCCTCCTGCTGGTCGGCGTTCCCGCCGTCGCCGAGGAGGTCGCGCAGGAGGCCTTCGTCCGGGCGTGGCGGCACGCCGACGCCTTCGACGCCCGGCGCGGTCGCGCGACGACGTGGCTGCTGGCGATCGCCCGGAACGCGGCGATCGACGTCCTGCGCGTGCGCCGGGACCTGCCCGTGGACCCGGCGGTCATGGCCGAGACGATCGCGAGCCCCGACCGGCTCGCGGAACGGGTCGCGGACGGCGCCACCCTCGACGCCGCCCTCGCGCGCGTTCCGGCCGAGCAGGCGACGGCGGTGGTGCTCGCGGCGGTGTTCGGGCTGACGGGCGTCGAGATCGCCGAGCGGACCGGCGTCCCCCTGGGCACCGCGAAGACCCGCGTCCGGCTCGGGCTGCGGCACCTGCGGGACGAGCTGGCCACCATGCGGGAGGTGGGCGCACCATGACCGGCTCCACGAGGTGCGGCGAGCTGCGGGACGCCCTCACCGACGTCGCGACCGGGGTCGCCGACGGCGCCACCCGCGCCACCGTGTCCGCCCACCTCGCCGGCTGCGGGCGCTGCCGCGACGAGCTGTCGTCGCTCGCCGAGACCGCCGACGAGCTGCTGCTGCTGGCCCCCGAGCGCGACCCCTCCGCCGACTTCGAGGGGCGGGTGCTGGCCCGGCTGCACGCGGCGGGCCCGGCCCGGCCCGCCTCGGTCCGGCGGCACCGCACCCGGCGTGTCCTCGTCGCGGCCACGGCCGCCGCCCTGGTCGTCGCCGGGGGCGTCGGCACGTGGTGGGCCACGGCACCGGACCGGGAGCTGGCCGCGTCGTACCGCGAGACGCTCGACGTCGCGGACGGCCACTACTTCGCCGCGGCGGACCTCGTCGCCGGGGACGCGTCGACGGGCCCGGGCAGGTCGGTCGGCACGGTCTTCCTCTACGACGGCGAGCCGTCGTGGGTGTTCGTGCTGGTCCGCGACCCCGGCGCGGCGGCGGCCTACGACGTCGTCGTCACGGTCGGGGCCGAGGACGACGGGGCCGAGGACGACCGGCCCGAGGGCGGCGCGGCCGGCCGGGACGTCGCGCTCGGGCGCTGCGTCGTGACGTCGGGGTCGTGCTCGACGGGCGGGGTGCTGGACGGCGCGGCACACGACGTGCGCGCCGTGCGCCTCGTCGACCCGGCCGGCACGGTGTGGGCCACCGCGACCCGCGACTGACGACGACCGGGGCCGCTCGCCCCTCGTCAGCCGGGGTCACGTCAGCCCTCGTCATCCGACGGCGGAGAGGACCCCGCTGACGACGAGCGCGGTCAGCGTGGTCCACCCGACGATCGCGACCGCCTGCCAGACCAGGATGCGGGCCTTGCCGACGCCGGAGGCAGCGAGCATGGTGGCCGTGAAGTGCGTGGGGAGCAGCAGCGGGCCGAGCAGGCTCACGCCGGGCACGCCGTAGCGCTCGTAGGCGCGCTGGAACTTCGCCCGGCGCTCGACCCCTCGGCCCTCGCCGGCCGTCTCGCCGGCCGCCGTCCCGGATCCCTCGGCCGGCCGCGACCCCGCGCCCGCCCCGCCGCCGACCGTCACGGCCTCCCGCGCTCGGACGTTGGCGCGGTGCCGGGTCACGACGGCGTTGCGCGCCCCGGAGCTGAGCAGCACGAGCGCGGCCACGCACAGGAAGTTCCCGACCATCGCGGCGACGGCCGCGAGCGCCGGGTGGATGCCGCCGATGATGCCGATCGCCACGGCACCCTCGCCCTCCACGAACGGGATCGCGCCCGCCGCCGCGACGACGAGCGGCTGGACGAGATCGGGCACCTGCGCGACGAGGTCCTGGATGGTGTCGATGAGGGACATGGTGTGCTCCTGTCGGGGCGGACGTCGGGGTGTGTGGTCGTGGGACCAGTCCACCGGCCGCGAGCGCCGCGCAGTAGTGCCGAGCCGTCACCGCTTTTCGTGTCCTCCGCACGCCACGTCCATGACATGTGTCATCGCCGGCGACCATGACCGGCGACTGACCAGGCGACTGACCAGGCGACTGACCGGCGACCATGTCCGGTGGCCGGCCTCCCGTGCCGGGGGCGGAGCCGCCGCCGGGCCCTACCGCCCCCGGGGCGCCGGGTACGCCTTCGGGAGCCGCAGGCCGCGCTCGGCCATGACCGTGCGCAGCAGGTCGGGCCGGTCGGTGATGATGCCGTCGACCCCGAGGTCCATGAGCGACTCGAGCGTGGCCCGGTCGTCGACCGTCCACGGGATCACCCGCATGTCCTCGGCGTGGGCGGCGTCCACGAGCTCGCGGGTCGTGAAGGGGACGTAGCCGGGGTCGTCGACGGCGCCGTCCTGCGGGTCGCCGTGCACCGGCGACACGGCGTCGGCGCCGAACGACGCCGCCGCCGCGACGAACCGCTGCTGCAGCGAGCCCTCGAAGTCGTCGATGTCCAGCCCGCCCAGCCACGGCGAGGCGCCGTCCTGCCCCTGCTGGAGGAACTGCGGGCCGTTGGTCAGCGCGACGACCGGGAGCCGCGGCGCCACCTCGCGCATCCGCATGAGCGATCCCCAGTCGAAGCTCTGGATCGTCACCTGACCGCCGAGGCGTGCGTCGCGGACCTCCCGGGCGACGACCTGCACGAACTGCTCGCGGGGCGCGGTCTGCTCCGGTGCGCCCGCCTCGACCTTCGTCTCGACGTTCAGGGTGACCTGTCGCGCCCGGTAGTCGTTCACCAGGTCGAAGACCTCCGACAGCAGGGGCATGCGCTCGCCGGGGTGCAGCTCCTGGCCACCGAACTGGGGCTGGCGCAGCGAGCCGCAGTCGATGGTGCGCACCTGGGCCAGCGTGAGGTCCTTGATGTACGTGGCGCCGGGGACGTACGGGAACTCGGGGTCGCCGGGGAACGCGGGGGCGGTGTCGACGCACTTGGCCGGGTTCGGGTCGCGGTCGTGGGTGACGACGGCGTGGCCGTCGGCGGTGATCTGCACGTCGAGCTCGAGGGTGCTGACCCCGAGCTCGAGGGCGTTCGTGAACGCCGGCAGCGTGTTCTCCACCGTGAGCGCGACCCCGCCCCGGTGCGCCTGGAGGTCGAAGTCCCGGCCGCCGTTGCCCGGGGCCGAGGCCGCCGGCGCGGCGGTCGCGACCCCCACGGCGAGGGCGGCGGTCACGAGAGCGGCGGTGGCGACGGTGCGGCGTGGCTGCATGCCTCGAGCCTCGCCGGGCGGCCTTGCGACGGCGTGGCGCCACGCCGGCCGGCAGGCGACGGGCGGGTGAACGCGGTCGACGACCCTCCCGTCCGGCCGGGTGGGGTCAGGCGTCCGTGAGGTCGCGCCGCAGCACCCACCGGGGCAGCCTGCCGCTGGTGGCGGCGGTGTCCCCGACCCGGTCGAAGCCGACCGACTCGAACAACGGCACCGTCCCGACGAACGCGGCGCTGACCGGCACCCGCCGGCCCGGCTCCGGCTCGACCGGGAACCCCTCGATCACCCGGCCGCCCTGCGACCGCGCGTACTCGACGGCGCCGCGCAGCAGAGCCCGCGCCACACCACGACGGCGGTACCCGGGCCGGACGACGAAGCACATCACCACCCACGACGTCGGCCACTCGCCCGGGTCGCCGCGCGGCAGCACGCGGGACCGCTGCAGGCTCAGCGCCCCCGTGCGCGGGGCGCACCCGACCCACCCGACCGGCGTGCCCTCGCGGGCGCTGGGGCCGTCGGGGCCCGGTTCGTCGGGGCCCGGTTCGTCGGGGCCCGGTTCGTCGGGGCCCGGTTCGTCGGGGCCCGGTTCGTCGGGGCCCGGTTCGTCGGGGCCCGGTTCGTCGAGGTAGGCGAGGAGGCCCGGAGCGGGTGCGCGCCCGCAGAGCTCGCGCAGATGGTCCTCGCGCCGGCCGAGCGGCAACCCGCCCGGCTGGCGCCAGTGCAGGCACCAGCACGCCTGGTCGCGCCCGCGCGGGTTGAGCAGCGCGGCCACGTCGTCGAACCGGTCGGCGGTGGCCGGCTCGACCCGGAGGTCGGTCATGGTGCGAACGTACGCCGGGGGACGGACACGAGGCTTGCTCACCGGAAGTCCCGCGAGCGGGTCGCCACGGGCAGGCGCAACGGGGCGAGGTGCTCGGCGAGCAGGTTGACCGCGCCGTCGGCGCTCTCCACGCGTCCCCGCACGACCATCGCCGGGGCACCGCGGGCGACGGTCGTGAACCGGCGCCACAGCCCGGCGGTGCAGATGACGTTGAGCAGCCCGGTCTCGTCCTCCAGGGACAGGAAGGTGACGCCGCCGGCGGTGCCGGGGCGCTGCCGGTGGGTGACCACCCCGCCGACCGCGACCCGGCGCCCCTGCTCGGTCGCCACGACCTGGGCCACGGTCAGCACCCCGGCCTGCTCGAGCCCGTCGCGCACGTGCTCGAGCGGGGAGGTCGAGCCGGGGGTGATCCCCGTCGCCCACGCGTCGGCGACGTCGATCTCGAGCGGCGTCATGCCCGGCAGCGCCGGGGCGTCCACCCCGACGCTCACGCCCGGCAGCGTGCCCGGCCCCTCCTGGCCGAGCGCGCCCGCGGCCCACAGCGCCTCGCGCCGCGAGACGCCGAGGCACGTCGTCGCCCCGCCGGTGGCCAACGCCTCGAGCTGGGCCGTGGACAGCCCGACCCGGCGGGCGAGGTCGCGCAGGTCGCGGAACCGGCCGTCGGTGTCCCGCTCGGCGACGATCCGCTCCGCCAGCTCCGCGCCGATCCCCCGCACCGCGCCGAGGCCCAGGCGCACCGCGAGGGCCGGGTCCGGCTCCGGGCCGAACCCCTGGTCCCCGCCGGCGAGGGTCGCACCCGGGGCCGGCGCTCCCTCGTCCCGCTCCACGCGCGCCAGGGCCGCCGAGGCGTTGACGTCCGGGCCCAGCACGGTGACGCCGTGCCGGCGGGCGTCGGCGGCCAGCGACTGCGGCGAGTAGAACCCCATCGGCTGCGCGGCGAGCAGGCCGGCGTAGAACGCGGCCGGGTGGTGCACCTTGAGCCACGAGCTCGCGTACACGAGGTAGGCGAACGAGTACGCGTGCGACTCGGGGAAGCCGAAGTCCGCGAACGCCTTGAGCTTGTCGTAGATCTGCTCGCGCACGTCGGCATCGTCGACCCCCCTCTTGCGCATCCCCTCCAGGAGCCGGCCGCGCAGCTCCTCCATCCGCTCGACCGACCGCTTGGAACCCATCGCCCGGCGCAGCTGGTCGGACTCCTTGGCGGTGAACCCCGCGACGTCGATCGCCATCTGCATGAGCTGCTCCTGGAACAGCGGCACACCCTTGGTCTTGCCGAGGGAGCTCTCCAGCAGCGGGTGCAGGTAGGTCACCGGCTCGCGGCCCCGCGCCCGCTCGATGTACGGGTGCACGGACCCGCCCTGGATGGGCCCGGGCCGGATGAGCGCGACCTCGATGACGATGTCGTAGAACGTCCGCGGGCGCAGGCGCGGCAGCGTCGCCATCTGCGCGCGCGACTCCACCTGGAACACCCCGACCGTGTCGGCCGCGCACAGCAGGTCGTACACCGCCGGGTCGTCGTCCGGCAGGCCGTGCAGCGTGAGCCGCTCCCCCGTGTGCTCGGCGATCGAGTCGAACGCGTACCGGATGGCGGTGAGCATCCCGAGCCCGAGCAGGTCGAACTTCACCAGGCCGGCGTCGGCGCAGTCCTCCTTGTCCCACTGCAGCACGGTGCGCCCCTCCATGCGGGCCCACTCCACGGGGCAGACCTCGACCACCGGCCGGTCGCACATGACCATGCCGCCCGAGTGGATGCCGAGGTGGCGGGGCAGGCGCAGCATCCGGTCCGCCAGGTCGAGCACGGCGTCGGGGATCTGCCCCTCCTCCTCGGCCGAGGGCGGCCGCCGGGCGGGCACGACGTCGTGGGCGTCGTCGGCCCGCCGGACCTCGCCCTCGTCCTGCGCGAGGGGGTCGGTCACCCGTGGCCCCGGAGCGGGCAGCGCCTCGGCCTGCCCCCACAGCGCGGCGAGACGGGCGTCCTTCTCCTCCGTCCGGCTGGGCGGCGCGCCGGCCGCAGCCCGGGCGTCCCTGGTCCTCCGGTCGGCCGACGGGCTGACCGGGTCCGGCCCCCGCAGCGACCCCCAGCGCTCGATCGACTTGCTCCACGCGTCCTGCTGGCCGGCGTCGTACCCGAGCGCGCGGGCGGCGTCGCGCACGGCCGAGCGCGGGCGGTAGGAGATGACGTTCGCCACCTGCGCGGCGTGCCTGCGGCCGAACTTCGCGTAGACGTGCTGGATGACCTCCTCGCGGCGCCCGGACTCGATGTCGACGTCGATGTCCGGCGGCCCGTCCCGCTCGGGGGCGAGGAACCGCTCGAACAGCAGGCCGTGCTTCACGGCGTCGACCGCGGTGATGCCGAGCGCGTAGCAGACGGCCGAGTTGGCGGCGCTCCCCCGCCCCTGGCACAGGATCCCCTGCTGCCGGCAGAACTCCACGAGGTCGTAGACCACGAGGAAGTAGCCGGGGAACTCGAGGTCGGTGATCACCTGCAGCTCGTGGTCGATCTGCTCCCACGCCCCGGCGTTGCCCGCCTCGCCGTTCCCCGTCCCGTTGTTCGCCACCCCGTTGCTCCCCGCCCCTCGCGGGCCGGGCCGGGGCCCGTAGCGCTCGGTGGCCCCGCGGCGCACCAGCTCGCGCAGCCAGGACGCCTCGTCGTGGCCCGCCGGCACCGGGTAGGGCGGCAGCCGCGGAGCCACGAGGTGCAGGTCGAAGGCGCACTCGGCCGCGAGCGCCGCCGCCGTCTCCACGGCCGCCGGGTGGCGCCGGTGCAGCGCACGCATCTCGGCGGCGGAGCGCAGGTGGGCGACGGGCCCGCCGGGCAGCCAGCCGTCCATGACGTCCAGCGACGAGCGCGCCCGCACCGCGGCGAGCGCCCCGGCGAGGTCGGCGTCGCGGGGGCGCGCGTAGTGGGCGTTCGTCGTCGCGACCAGCGGGAGGCGGGCGGCGGCGGCCAGGTCGGCGAGCGCGTCGTGCAGGTCGGCGTCGCGCGGGTCGCCGGTGGCGGTGATCTCGACGGCGACGTTGTCCCGCCCGAAGGCGGCCGTGAGCCGGTCGAGCTCGCGCCGCGCCGCCCGCACGCCCCCGCCCGGGCCGGTCGCCGTCAGCGCCTGACGCACCGCGCCCTTGCGGCAGCCGGTGAGCACCAGCCACCCGCCGTCCGCCTCGGCGCCGAGCTGCTCGTGGGAGTACCGCGCCTTGCCCTTGACCCCCGCGTCCAGGTGCGCGGTGGCGATCGCCCGGGACAGGTTGCGGTACCCCTGGGCGCCGCGGGCCAGGACCAGCAGGTGGGTGGCCCGCGGGTCGGGGACGCCGGTCGGCGGGTCCAGCACGGGCCGGCTGCCGGCCGTCCCCGGGGCGGCGCCCGGCGTCTGCGGGGCGTGCAGGTGCAGCTCGGCGCCGAAGACCGTGGGCAGCCCCACCTTCCTGGCGGCCTCGGCGAAGCGCACGACGCCGTAGAGCCCGTCGTGGTCGGTCAGGGCGAGCGCCTCCAGCCCGAGCCGGGCGCCCTCCGCCGCGAGCTCCTCCGGGTGGGACGCCCCGTCGAGGAAGCTGAACGCCGAGTGGGCGTGCAGCTCGGCGTACCGGCCGGCGCTAGTCATAGACCGCCTCCACGTGCCAGTCGCCGCCGGACTGCGCGACCAGGAGCCCGCGGCCGTCGTCGAGCACCACCTGCAGGTAGACGCGGCGCTTCCCGTCGCCGGCGGACCACCACCGCTCGGCGAGCGGCCACGGCCCCGCCCAGCCCACGACCCGGCGTGCCACGGCCTCCGTCGCGCCGGGCTGCCCGGGCTGCCCGGGCAGCCCGGGCAGCCACGTCACCACGTCCGGCTCGCCGCTCATCGCGAGCCGGACGTCGACGAGGACGTCACGACCGGCGTCGTCCAGCACCCGGGCCGGGGCGGGGTCGGGCAGCAGGTCGGCGGGGGCCGGGCTGGGCAGCGCCCCGGGCCACGGCAGCGCCGGGTCGCGGGCGGGGGCGGCGTCCTCGCCGAACGGCACCAGGTGCACCCGCTCGTGCGCGGCCCGGCCGCCCTGCAGCGCGACCGTGAGGACGGAGTCCCCGCCGAGCAGTCCCTGGACCCGGCCCAGCGCCCGGCGGGCCCGGTCGTCCTCGCCGGCGTCGGGCCCCCACAGCCGGGGCTGGAGCGCCCCGGCGGGCGCCACCTCCTCGGCGGCGAGCGCCAGGTGCGCGATCGGCGCGACGACGGGGACGGCGCTCCCGGCGCCCGGCCCACCGGGGCGTCCCCGCCCGGCCGCCGACGCCGTGAGCCAGCCCTCGAGCTGCCACCGCACCCGGTCGGTGATGCGGGCGGCGCTCATCCCGCCGGCCGCAGCGTCCGTGCGCCAGACCCGCTCGAGCTCCTCGTCCTCGGTGCGAGCGGTGATGCGCAGCCGGCCGCAGGCCAGGCCTCGCGCGGCCAGCAGCCCGTGCAGCCGCTCCGCGAGGCGGCGGGCCGCGAACGTGGCGACGTCGACGCGCAGCGCGGGCGGGTCCAGCTCCTCGGCGACGACGAGCTCCGGCTCGACCCGTCGCCGGGCGGGCGGGCGCACGTCCTGGCCCGAGGCCAGGCGGTGCGCCCAGAGGCCGAGGTCCCCGAACCGCGAGCGCACCTGGGCCGCGGGCAGCGCCGCCAGGTCGCCCAGGGTCTGCAGCCCCAGCCGCCACCACAGGCTCGCGGCCTCCCGCACGGCGGTGATCCCGGACGGGTCGGTGACCGCGTGCACCAGGTCCCCCACCGGGCGGCCGGCCAGGAACGCGCGGGCCTCGCCGGCGGGGACGACGGCGTCCTGGCGCGCCGCGAGCACCGCCGTGAGCAGCCCGTCGGCCACGCCGACCTGGCACTCGTAGCCGGTGTGCTCCGCCACGGCGCCCGCGAGCTCGCGGGCGAGCGCCCGCTCCGAGCCGTGGTAGCGGGCCGCGCCGTCGGCAGGCAGCAGCAGCAGCCCCGGGCGCGCCACCTCGAGGCCCGCCACGACCGTCTCGGCCGCCGCGGCGACCGGCTCGAACTCCCGGGCGTCGCGGGCGTCGTCGACGTCGAGGAGGGCGAGCTCGGGGCAGCGCTCCTGCGCCTGCCGGCGGCGCATGCCCCGGCGCACCCCCTGGGCACGGGCGACGGCGGACACCGCCACCACGCTGTGCCCCGCCGTCGACCCCCCGCGCGAGCGTGCGCCCAGCACCGCGGCCGGGACGTGCGCGTCCAGGCCCGCGACGGCGAGCGCCGCGACCACGGGCCAGTCCGGCACCCAGAGCACGGCGGTGCGCATCAGGCCACCCGCAGCCGTGGGCGGCCGCCGGGGGGCCGTGGCCCGTCCGCCTCGGGTGCCCCGTCCGCGCCGAGGGTCTCGCGGGCCGTGAGAGGCCCGGTGTCCTGAGCGACGTGCTGAACGACGTCCTGGGCGACCTCCTGGGCGGCGGTCTCTGCCGGGACCACGGCCTCCGCCCGTACCGGCACCTCGACGTCGATCTCGACCGGGCGTGCCACCGCCCCGCGGCCGGTGCGCAGCACGCTCAGGGTGCGCCGGCGCAGCCAGCCGCCGCCGTGGTCGACCCCGGACCAGGACCCGCCGCGGGCGTCCAGGGTGACGTGCGCCCCCGGCCACGGCGTCTGGGACACCAGGACGGCGTCGCGCTCCCGGGCGCGGGCCGTCAGCCGGCGCCGGTCGGCGGCGGACAGGGCCGCCTGCGGCCCGACGACCACCACGTCCATGCCGTCCAGCAGGGCGGCGAGGACGAGGGGGGAGTCCGGCCCGGGGCGCGGGACGAGCGCCGTGCGGGTCAGGTCGATCCCCGCCTCGGCGGCCGCGAGCATCCCGACCGTCGGAGCACCGACGAACGCCACCCAGGCGCCGTCCGCGGACGGCCCGGCGAGCAGGGCCAGCAGCAGGGTGGTCGATCCCCGGACGGCGAGGGTGGACCCGCCGCGCAGCACACCGCCCGGCAGGAGCACGGCGAGGTCCGGGTGGACCGGCCGTCCCGGGCGCCCGGGAGCGCCGGACGTCGGCGGGGCCTCAGGGCCCGGGACGACCGGGACGCGGACCGCCGGCACCCGGACGGGCGTGGTGCCGGCCGGCGCGACGGCCGGCACGGCGCCCGTGCGCAGCTCCGCGGCCCGCAGCGCGGCCAGCGCCCGGGAGTGCCGGGCGGCGGTGCTGGTCGTGCTGCCCGCACGGTCGGGGACGACGACGGTCATACGCTCCCCCCCGCAGTGCCCGGTCACCTCCGGTCACGGACCGGAGGTGGGTCTCGCGCCGACGGTCACCTGAGACGTCAGCCTTCGAACATCTGTTCGAAGAACCTCAGTCTTCGTCCGGGACGACCACCCTGTCAACCGGGCAGGTCAGCCCCTCGCGGACGGCCGCCACCGCCCCGCCGGGGGCCCTCACCCCGCCCTCGCCCCGCCCCGCGGCCGCCGCGCGTCACGACCCTCTACCCTCAGGAAGGCCGACCTCCCTTGCAACATACCGCGCGGTCGGTATGCTGACCTTCGCGGACGACGACGTCTCGCCCACGCCTCGACTCGCGCCCGCCGGACCGCTGCGCCAGCATCATCATCGACGAGAGGACACTGCATGCCCACCGACCAGCCCCGCACCGCGATCGTCACCGGAGGGGCGCGCGGCATCGGCGCCGCGACGGCCCGCCGGCTCGCCGCCGACGGGCACGCCGTCGCCGTCCTGGACCTCCTCGCCGAGCAGGCCGCCGAGACCGCCGAGGCCATCACGACGGGCGGCGGGCGCGCGATCGGCGTCGGCGTGGACGTCACCGACGCCGACGCCGTCACCGCCGCGGTCGCCCGCGTGACCGACGAGCTCGGCGCACCCACCATCCTGGTCAACAACGCCGGCATCCTGCGCGACAACCTGCTGTTCAAGATGACGGAGGACGACTGGGACGACGTCCTGCGGGTCCACCTGCGCGGGGCCTTCCTCGTGACGCGGGCCGTGCAGAAGCACATGGTCGACGCCGGCTGGGGACGGGTCGTCAACCTGTCCAGCACCTCGGCGCTGGGCAACCGCGGCCAGGCGAACTACTCCGCCGCGAAGGCCGGGATGCAGGGCTTCACCAAGACGCTCGCGATCGAGCTCGGCAAGTTCGGCGTCACGGCCAACGCCATCGCGCCGGGCGTCATCGCCACCGACATGATCGCCGCGACCGCCGAGCGCATCGGCATGACACCCGAGGAGTTCCACGCAGCTGCGGCCAAGGACGTCCCGGTCGGCCGCGTCGGCCAGCCGGAGGACATCGCTGCCGCGGCGGCGTTCTTCTGCTCCGAGGAGGCGTCCTTCGTCTCCGGGCAGGTGCTCTACGTGGCCGGCGGGCCGAAGGCATGAGCATCCGCGTGGCCTCGCCTGCCGCGCTGGCCGACGCCGTGGGGCAGCGTGCCACGGGCGAGTGGTTCACGGTCGACCAGGCGCGCATCGACGCGTTCGCCGACGCCACCGCGGACCACCAGTGGATCCACGTCGACCCGCAGCGCGCCGCGTCGGGGCCCTTCGGCACGACGATCGCGCACGGGTTCCTCACCCTGTCGCTGCTGCCGCACCTCGCCTCGTCGCTGGTCGAGGTGGGCGGCGTCGCCATGGCGATGAACTACGGCCTGGACAAGGTGCGCTTCCTGACGCCCGTGCCGGCGGGGTCCCGCGTCCGCGCCACCACCGAGGTCACCGGCGCCGAGGACGTCCCCCAGGGCGTGCGCCTGGCCTCCACGGTCACCGTGGAGATCGAGGGGACCGACAGGCCGGCCCTCGTCGCGCAGACCCTGGCGCTCTACGTCCCGCAGGCCTGAACCACCCAGCTCTCTGCCCAGCCCCTGCCCGACCCGCACCGGGTCGGGCAGGATGGCGCCATGACGAACCCGCAGGTCGCCCCCGGTCCCCGCACGCGTGAGCAGCGCCTGGCCGACACGCTGGCGATGCTGGACAGCCCCGTCCGCGACGTCTGGGTCGCCACGGCGTCGAACGCGCCCGACGGCACGCCCGTGCCGTACCTGGTCCCGCTGTCGCTGGCCTGGATCGACGACCGGCTCGTCCTCGCGCTCGACGCGACGTCGCGCACCGGCCGCAACCTGCTCGCCACCGGCACCGCGCGGCTCTCGCTCGGCGCGACGCGCGACGTCGTGATGATCGACGCCGTCCTCGAGCGCTCGGCCCGGGTCGCCGAGGCGCCGGCGGACCTTGCCGAGGGCTACGCCGCCCAGGCGGACTGGGACCCGCGCCCGGGCGGCGCCGACGACGTCTACCTGGTGCTGCGGCCGCAGCGCGTCCAGGCGTGGCGAGAGGTGGACGAGATCGCCGGACGCGTCCTGATGCGCGACGGCGAGTGGGTCTGAGCGTCCCTCGTCACCACGGCAGCTCACCGCGTGGGGAGACGAAGGTGCCCGTCGGCCCGTCGGGGCCGACCTGAGCCATCCGGACGACGGTCGCGGCGCCCTCGGCGACGGTCTGCGTGCCGGTGAAGCCGTTGAGGGCGGTGCTCGTGAACCCGGGCTCGACGGCGTTGATCCGTGCCGCCGGGAAGGCTTTCGCGTACTGGATCGTGAGCGCGTTCACCGCGGCCTTGGAGGCCGGATAGCTCAGGCCCGCGTAGAAGTGGGTCGGGCCGTCCGGGTCGCTCAGGAGGGTCAGCGACGCGAGCCCGCTGGACAGGTTGACGATCACCGGGGCGGACGAGCGCTGCAGCAACGGCCAGAAGGCGTGCGTGACGCGGACCGTGCCGAGCACGTTGGTCTCGAACGTCCGGCGGACATCCTGGGCCATCTCGTCCGACGCCGCCGGGATCACGTTCTCCGCCATCCGCGGCTCGATCCCCGCGTTGTTGACGAGGATGTCCAGCCCGCCCTCGGCCTCGACGCGGGCGGCGGCCGCCTCGACCGACGCGTCGTCGAGCACGTCGAGGTGCACGAAGCGCACCCCGATCTCCTGCGCGACGGCGCGCCCGCGGGCCTCGTCGCGCGCCGCGACCCAGACCGCGTGCCCGGCATCGCTCAGCCGGCGGGCCGTCTCCTGGCCGAGTCCCCTGGTCGCTCCTGTGATGAGTGTGGTCGTCATGTCTCGAGCGTCGCCCCGCGGCGGTGTCGCTGACAGTCGTCCCGTTGTCGTAGGACTCCCAGGGCCAGGACAGGACGTCGTCCGCGTCGCACACTCGGAGGGTGGTGTCCAACGAGCTCGGTCAGGCGGTGCGACGGTGGCGCGACCGCGTCGCCCCCGAGGCCGTCGGTGCCAGAGTCGGCACGCGACGCCGGGCGAAGGGGCTGCGCCGGGAGGAGCTCGCGGACCTCGCGGGCATCTCCATGGACTACCTCACCCGCCTCGAGCAGGGTCGCGCGACGGCACCGTCGGCCCAGGTCACCGAGGCGCTCGCCCGGGCGCTGCGGCTCTCGGACCGCGAGCGGGAGCTCCTGTTCCGGCTCGCGAACCTCGCCCTGCCCGGCGCCGGGGCGGTCCCGGCACGGATCCCGCCGAGCGTGCAGCGGCTCCTCGACCGGTTGGACGGCAACCCGGTCGCCGTCTACGACGCGATGTGGAACCTCGTGCGGGCCAACCCGCCGTACGACGCGCTCCTGGGCACGACGACCAGCTGGCGCGGCATCGAGCGCAACGCGATCTGGCGCCACGTCGTCGACGCCGGCTCCCGGGTCGTCCAGACCGCCGAGGAGCACGCCGACCTGGTCGCCGGGCTCGTCGGCGACCTGCGCATGACGGCGGCGCGCTACCCCGCGGACCCGAGGGTGCGACGTCTCGTCGACGAGCTGGCCACCCGGAGCCCGCGGTTCGCCGACCTGTGGGAGGCGGCCGGGGTCCCCGGTCGCGCGGACCCGTCACGGCACAAGGTCGTCGACCACCCGACGGTCGGCCGGATCGCCGTCGACTGCGACACGCTCGTCGTCGCCGGCGACGACCTGCGGATCATGGTCTACAGCGCCGAACCGGGCTCCGAGGACGCCGACCGCCTCGCGCTCGCCGTCGTGCTGGGCACGCAGACGCTCGTGGGGTGATCGGCGCACCCGGCGTGCGGTCCCGGGGTCAGTACCGCGAGGCAGGCCGCTCCAGCACCATCGCCATCCCCTGCCCGCCGCCGACGCACATGGTCGCCAGGCCGTAGCGGCTGTCGGTGGCCTCGAGCCCGTTGATCAGGGTGGAGGTGATGCGGGCGCCGGTCATGCCGAACGGGTGCCCGACGGCGATGGCGCCGCCGCGGGTGTTGAGCCGCTCGGGGTCGACGCCGAGCTCGCGGGCCGAGGGGATCACCTGCGCGGCGAACGCCTCGTTGATCTCGACGAGCCCCATGTCCTCGACACCCAGCCCGGCGCGGGCGAGCGCCTGCCGGCTGGCCTCGACCGGGCCGAGGCCCATGACCTCCGGCGACAGGCCGGTCACCCCGGTGGACACGATGCGGGCGAGCGGGGTCAGGCCCAGCTCGTCCACGACCCGGTCGGAGACCACGACGACGGCGGCGGCGCCGTCGTTGAGCGGGCAGGCGTTGCCCGCGGTGACCGTGCCGTCCGGCCGGAACACCGGCTCGAGGGTGGCCAGCTTCTCCACGGTGGTGCCGGGCCGCGGGCCGTCGTCGGCGCGCACGACCGTGCCGTCGTCGAGCCGCACGGGGGTGATGTCGCGCTCCCAGAAGCCGTCGGCGATCGCCTTGGCGGCGCGCTGCTGGCTGCGGGCGGCGAACTCGTCCTGCTCGGCGCGCGAGACCCCGTGCAGGGCGGCGACGTTCTCGGCCGTCTGGCCCATCGCGATGTACGGGTCGGGCAGCAGGCCGTCGGCGCGCGGGTCCCGCCACGCCGGCGCGCCGCCCTCGGCGCGCTCGGCGGTGCGCTCCGCCGCGCCGGCGAACCGTGGGTTGGTGAGGGTCGCGCCGGGGATGTCGTCGCTCGACCCGACGGCCATGCCGCTCACGGACTCCGCGCCCGCCGAGACGAACACGTCCCCCTCCCCCGCCTTGATGGCGTGGAACGCCATGCGCGTGGTCTGCAGGCTGGACGAGCAGTAGCGGGTGACGGTGGTGCCCGGGACGGTGTCCCAGCCGGCCAGCACGGCCACGATCCGGGCCATGTTCATGCCCTGGCGGCCGCCTGGCAGGCCGCAGCCCAGCATCAGGTCGTCGATGCGGGCCGGGTCGAGCCCGGGTACCCGGCCGACGGCGGCCTGCACCATCTGGACGGCGAGGTCGTCGGCCCGCGCGGTGGCCAGCGCCCCCTTGTACGCGCGGCCGATCGGCGATCGCGCGGTGGCGACGATGTAGGCCTCGGTCATGGTGTCTCCTTCGGGTCGGTGCGAGGTCGGGGTGGTGCGAGGTGGCCGCGGGCTCAGGCGAACGCCGCGTGGCCGGTGATCTCGCGGCCGACGATGAGGTTGTTCATGTCGCGGGTGCCCTCGAACGTGTACACGGCCTCCGCGTCCGCGAAGAACCGCGCGACGCCGGCATCGAGGGTGATGCCGTTGCCGCCGCACGCCTCGCGGCACAGCGCGACGGTCTCGCGCATCCGGGTGGTGACGAAAGACTTCGCCATCGCCGCGTGCGCGTCACGCTGCGTGCCGTCGTCCTGCAGCTGGGACACCCGCACGCAGACGGCGAGGCTCGCGGTGATGTTGCCCAGGCACGTGGCGAGCTTGTCCTGGACCAGCTGGTAGCTGGCGATCGGGTGGCCGAACTGCTCGCGCTGCGCCGTGTACGCCACGGCGGCCTCGTAGGCGCCGATCATCGTGCCCAGGGACTGCCAGGCGACGCCGTCGCGGGTCACGCGCAGCACGTTCGCCAGGTCGCGGAACGAGTCGATCCCCTGCAGCCGGTCGCTCTCGGCGACCTCGACGCCGTCGAGCACGATGTCCGCGTTCTGCACGATGCGCAGGGACTGCTTGCGCTCGATCTTGGTGGCGGTGAACCCGGGCGTGCCCCGACGCACCAGGAACCCCTTCACCTGGTCGTCGGCGGTGTCCTTGGCCCAGACGACGACGACGTCGGCGAAGGTCGCGTTGCCGATCCAGCGCTTGGCGCCGTGCAGCACCCACGTGTCGCCGTGGCGCGTGGCGGTGGTCCGCAGCCCCTTGGCCGTGTCGGAGCCGGACAGCGGCTCGGTGAGGCCGAACGCGCCGATGACGTCGCCGCGCGCCATGGGCGGCAGCCACTGCTCGCGCTGGGCGGCCGAGCCGCCCAGGCCGATGGAGCTCATCGCCAGGCCGCTGGAGACGCCGATGAACGTGCAGAACGAGGAGTCCACCCGGGCCAGCTCCATGCCGATCCAGCCGCGGAACACCGCGGAGCTCGCGAACCCGGCGGTCTCGGACCACGCCGCCCCCACCGTGCCGAGCGCGGCGAACGGCTTGAACAGGTGCACCGGGCAGTCCGACCGCTCCCAGTAGTCGTCCGCGATGGGCCGCACCTCGCGCTCCATGAACTCGCGCACGGCGAGGACGGTCTCCTGCTCGCGGGCCGACAGCAGGTTCTGGAAGCCGTAGAAGTCGGCGTCCAGGACGGACGCCGCCGGGGCGCCGGCGCCCGGCGCTGCGTCCGTGGCTGTGGCCGTGGTCGTGGCTGTGGCCGGGGTCGGGGTCGTGGTGGCGGGTGTCGCGGTCATGCTGTGCTCCGATCGTCGTCGATCGCGCGCCGCTCGTGCGCTGCGGTGCGCTGGCTGCCGGTCAGTGTGCATCATCTTTGATTATGTTGCACCCTTCGGTCGTCCCGGCGCTAGGCTGCGGGCATGCCGTCGCCGGATTCTCCGAGCAGCCCGCCGCCCGCCACCTCGACCGGCTCCTCGACCAGCCCTTCGATCAGCCCCTCGATCAGCACGGTCGGGCTGCTCGCCGCGCCCACCCGGCTCTCCGCACGGCTGGCCGACGAGGCGCACCCCGACGCACGGCGGGCGTTCGACCTGGCGCGCGAGATCTTCGTCGCCGGCGGCCGGATCGACATGGGCGGGATGGCGACGACGCTCGGCGTCGACCGCACCTCGGTGTTCCGGTGGGTCGGCAATCGCGACGCCCTGCTCACCGAGGTGCTGTGGTCCCTCGCCGTGCCGACCCTGGGCCAGGCCGACCGGGCGACGGCCGACCTGGACGGTGCGGAGCGCGTGGCCGCGCTGCTGACGCACTTCGCGACGGACCTCATCGCCGCCGACTACTTCCGCGACTTCCTGCGGCGCGAGCCGGCCCGGGCGCTGCGCCTGCTGACCACCAAGGCGAGCCCGATCCAGCGCCGCTACACGGCCACGGCAGAGCGCCTCGTGCGCACCCACCTCGGCGACACGCCGTTCGACGGCGCGATCGACCCGCCGACGCTCGCCTACCTGCTCGTGCGGGTCTCGGAGTCCTTCACGTACGCCGACCTCATCGCCGGCGACGAGCCGAGCCCGGCCGCCGCCCGCACGGCCTTCCGGCACCTGCTGCGCGTCGCCTGACGCCCGCCCGCCACCGGCGGGCACCCCGCCACAGCCCCCGCCATCACCCCGCGTCGAAGGAGACCGATGCCCCGCGCCCGCCACCCGTTCCCGCTGCGCTGGAACGACAACGACCAGTACGGCCACGCCAACAACACCGTCTACTACGAGGCGATGGACACGGCGGTCAACGCCTGGATGATCGCGCGCGGTGGCCTCGACCCCGCGGGCGACGTCATCGGGTTGTGCGTCGCCTCGTCGTGCGAGTTCCGCGCGTCGGCGTCGTACCCCGAGGAGCTCGCGGTCGCGATCGGCGTGGAGAAGGTCGGCCGCACCAGCCTCACCTGGGACCTGCACATCCTGCGGGCCGGGGCCACTGAGGGGGCCGACGGAGCCGACGGGGCCGACGGAGCCGACGACGCCGCCGGCCCGATCGCCGTCGGCCGCTTCACCCACGTCTTCGTCGACGCCGCGACGCGGCGGCCGGTCCCGGTGCCGGACCTGCTGCGCACGGCCGTCGCCGCGCTCACGGACTGAGCGAGACCGGCACCCAAGAGGCGACGTAGTCGCCCTTCATACCGACCGCGCGGTATGCTCGCCAGGTCCCGACGACGAACGACGGAAGGAGGGTCGACGATGACCGAAGTGCCCGGCCTGGACCACGCCGGCCTCACCCGATGGCTGGCCGACGCCCACCCGGACCTCGCGGACGGCCCGCTCACCGCCGAGGTGATCACCGGCGGCCGGAGCAACCTCACCTACCGGGTCGACGGCGCACGCCTCCCCCTCGTGCTGCGCCGCCCTCCGCTGGGGCACGTGCTGTCCAGCGCGCACGACATGCGCCGGGAGCACCGCGTCATCTCGGCGCTCGCCGGCAGCCGCGTCCCGGTGCCGCGCACGATCGACGTCGTCGACGACACGGCCGACCAGGCGGTCACCGGCACCGTGTTCTTCGTGATGGAACGCGTCGACGGCACCGTCCTCGCGCGCCCCGAGCAGAACGCCGCGTACACCCCCGACGGGCTGCACGGCCTCGGCCTGGCGCTGGCCGAGACGCTCGCCGACCTGCACGCCGTCGACCCGGCGGCCGTCGGGCTCGCGGACTTCGGGCGCCCGGCCGGCTACCTCGAGCGTCAGCTGGCCACGTGGCGGCGCCAGTACGACGCCTCCCGGTCGCGCGAGCTGCCCGTCCTCGACGACCTGCAGGACGCGCTCGCCACCCGGCTGCCGGCCGACCACGGGCGTACCGGCATCGTGCACGGGGACTACCGCCTCGACAACGCGATCGTCGCCGGCCCGGCCCACGCCCCGCGCCTCGCCGCCGTCCTCGACTGGGAGATGGCCACCCTCGGCGACCCGCTCGTCGACCTCGGGATGCTCGGCCTGTACTGGGACATCAACGCCGTCAGCGACGGGCACGGCGCCACCAGCGCCGTCACCGCGGGGGCCGGGTATCCGGAGTTCGACGAGCTCGTCGACACGTACGCGGCGCGGTCCGGCACGTCGCTGCCGCAGCTGGGCTGGTACCGCGCCTTCGCGGCGTACAAGCTCGCGGTGATCCTCGAGGGGATCCACTACCGCTACCGCGCCGGGGACACCGTCGGGGACGGCTTCGCGGTCATCGGCGACCTCGTGGCCCCGCTGGCGGCCGACGGCCTGGCCCACACGGCCCGGACCACGACCGGGGCGACGGACGGGACGGTGGCCTGACGTGGACTTCGCCCCCGACGACCGCACCGCCGAGCTCACCGCGCAGGTGCGCGCGTTCCTGCACGACCGGGTGCTGCCCGCGGAGCCCGTGCTCGACGCCCAGCTCGACGCCACCCCGGGCGAGTGGTCGCTGCGCCCCGTGGTGCGCGAGCTGCAGGACGCCGCCCGCGCCCACGGGCTGTGGAACCTCTTCCTGCCCGCCGGCGGGGCGACCGGGCCGTACGGCGCCGGCCTCACCAACCTCCAGTACGCCCCGCTCGCGGAGCTCACCGGGTGGAGCCCGCGCCTGGCGCCCGTCGCGCTCAACTGCGCCGCCCCGGACACCGGGAACATGGAGCTCCTGGCCCACTTCGGCACCCCCGAGCAGCGCGAGCGCTGGCTCGAGCCCCTGCTGGACGCCCGCATCCGCTCGGCCTTCTGCATGACGGAGCCCGACGTCGCGTCGTCCGACGCCACGCAGATCGGCACGCGGATCCGCCGCGACGGCGACGAGCTCGTCGTCACCGGGCGCAAGTGGTGGTCCACCGGCGCGATGAACCCGGACGCCGCGCTGCTGATCGTCATGGGCAAGACCGACCCCGACGCCCCGCGGCACCGCCAGCAGTCGATGGTGCTCGTGCCCCGCGACACGCCGGGCGTGACGATCGTGCGGCCCCTGACCGTGCTCGGCTACGACGACCGCGACCACGGCGGGCACGCCGAGATCGTCTTCGACGACGTCCGCGTCCCGGCCTCGCACCTGCTGGGCGGCGAGGGCGAGGGCTTCGCCGCCGCCCAGGCCCGGCTGGGGCCCGGCCGGATCCACCACTGCATGCGGGCGCTCGGCACGGCGGAGCGCGCCCTGGCCCTCGCCGCCGACCGCGCCCGCGAGCGCATGGCGTTCGGCCGCCCGCTGGCCGACCAGGGCGTGGTCCGCGAGTGGGTCGCGAACGCGCGCATCGAGGTCGAGGCGTTGCGGCTGCTGGTGCTCAAGACCGCCTGGCTCATGGACACCGTCGGCAACAAGCAGGCGATGACGGAGATCCAGGCGATCAAGATCGCCGTGCCGCGGGCCGTGCAGGCGATCCTCGACCACGTCATGCAGCTCTTCGGCGCCGCCGGGCTGTCCGGCGACCAGCCCCTGGCCGAGATGTTCGCCGGGGCGCGGGCGCTGCGCCTGGCCGACGGGCCCGACGAGGTGCACCTGAGCGCGCTCGGCAGGGCGGAGCTCCGCCCGTAGCGCACCGCACCCGCTCACGACCCACCAGTCCACGATCAACGACGACGAGAGGACCGGACATGACGCACACCCCCGACGAGGCGGTCGACGGCCCCGGCTTCGGCACCCTGTCCCTGGCCAGCATCCTGGCCGAGACGGCGACCCGCTCCCCCGGGCGCGCCGCCCTGCACTTCATGGGCACGACCACCCGGTACGGCGAGCTGTGGTCCCAGACCCTCGCCTACGCGGGCGCGCTCGCGGCCAGGGGCATCGGCCGCGGCGACCGGGTGGCGATCGTCGTGCCCAACGTCCCCGACTTCCCCCGGGCGTTCTACGCGGCCCAGGTGCTGGGCGCGGTCGCCGTGCCCGTGCACCTGCTGTTCAAGGCGCGCGAGATCGAGTTCGTGCTGCGCGACAGCGGCGCCGACCTGGTCGTGGCCGCCGCCCCGCTGCTCGGCGAGGCCCTGCCCGCGGCCCGGGCCGCGGGCGTCCCGCTGGTCACGGTGCTGGCCCCGCCCGCGAGCGCCGGCGGCCCCGACCTGCCGCGCCTGGAGGACGAGGCGGCCGCCGCCGTGCCCGTGGCCCGGCACACGCCCGTGCACCCGACCGACGCCGCCACGATCCTGTACACCAGCGGCACGACCGGCACCCCGAAGGGGGCCGTGGGGTCGCACCTGGCGGCGGTCGAGCAGGTGCACTGCTCGCTCATCGACTCCTTCGACCTGCGGGCCGACGACGTCGTCTTCGGCGGCCTGCCGCTGTTCCACGCGTTCGGCCAGATGGCGGTGATGAACATGGCGTTCCGCGTGGGCGCCTCGATCGTCCTGCTGCCCCAGTTCGACCCCGACGCCGCGCTGGAGCTGCTGGTGGCGCACGGCGCCACGGTGTTCACGGCGGTGCCGACGATGTTCGTCGGCATGATCGAGGCGGCCGGCCGCAACGCCGACCGCCCGCCGCTCCGGTACGCCGTCTCCGGCGGGGCCGCCCTGCCGACGGCGGTGCTCGAGGGCTTCGCCCGGGCGTACGGCGCCGAGGTGCACGAGGGCTACGGCCTCACCGAGACGTCGCCGTCGGTGTCCTTCAACACGATCTACGAGCCGATCCGGCCGGGCACGGTCGGCCGCTCGATGTGGGGCGTGGACGTCGCCGCGGCCGACCCGCTCGTCGAGGACCGGGTCGACCTGCTGACCGAGCCGGGCGTGCTCGGGGAGCTCGTGGTGCGGGGGCACAACCTCATGAAGGGCTACCTCGGCCGTCCGGACGCGTCGGCGGCGGTCGTCGCCGACGGCTGGTTCCGCACCGGCGACCTGGGCACCGTCGACGCCGACGGCATCATCACGATCGTCGACCGCAAGAAGGACATGATCATCCGCAACGGCTACAACGTGTATCCGACGGAGGTCGAGTCGGTGCTGGTCGACCATCCCGACGTCGCGATGGCGGCCGTGTTCGGGCTCGACGACGCCGTGCACGGCCAGGAGATCCACGCGGCCGTCGTGGCGAAGGACGGCCACACCGTCGACGCCGAGGCGCTGCGCGAGCACGTGCGCGAGCGGGTCGCCGCCTTCAAGTACCCGCGCGTCGTGCACGTGGTCGACCAGCTGCCGGTCGGGCCGAGCGGCAAGATCCTCAAGCGCGCGCTGCAGGACCAGTTCGCCCCCGTCCTCTGAACCGTCCTGCAGCCCGGTGGGGACGACGTCGGCGGGAGTCCGGTCCGGCCTCCCGTCGACGTCGTCCCCACCACGCTCTGACGGTCAGTCCGAGGTGGGGACGCCGTCGTCCTCCAGCGGCACGGGCTCGGGCTCCACCGCCTCGACGGTGTCGCCGTCCACCCGGTAGGTCGCGTCCACGAAGTCCTGCACACCGCCGGACACGACGGCGATGCCGACGCCGTCGTACGCGGCGTGGTCGTCCGGGCCGAACGACAGCGGCAGGATCCCGTTGCCCGCGAGCTCACCCGACTCGACGGCCTCGACCAGCGACTCGCGCGTCGGGTCCTCGCCCGCCTTCGCCAGCGCCTCGGCGAACAGGTAGCCGACGCTCATGCCGTAGACCGTGTTGCCGTCGAACGGCGCGCCGGCGTTGTGCTCGTCGTTGATCTGCTGGAACAGCTCGTACCAGTCGCTGCCGGGGCTGTTGGGCAGGTAGTTCGCGCTCACGAAGCCGTCCAGGAGCTTCGGGCCGACGTCCTCGCCCAGGAACTCGACCAAGGTCGGGTAGTCGCCGCCGGACGACGAGGCGTACCACTGCGGGAACCAGCCCATCTTCGCGGCCGTGCCGAGGGACATCGCCGTGAAGCCGTTGATCGTGGCCAGCAGGTTGATCTCGCAGCCGGCCTTGCGCATGGCGCCGATCTGCGCGGTGACGTCCTCGTTCGACGTCGAGTACGTCTGGTACGTCGCCACGCCGTCCGCCCCGAGCGCGAGCTCGACGCCCTGGAGGAACGTCTCGCCGAAGTCGTCGTCCTGGCCGAGCACGCAGACGACCGCACCCGGGTCCTGGTCGGCCGCGTACTGCCCCAGGGCGGCGCCCTCGACCACGTAGTCCACGTTGAAGCCGAAGGTGTTCGGGTACTCCTCGGGCTGGTTCCAGGTGGTGCTGCCGGAGGCGACGAACAGGTCGGGCACCCCGTTCTGGTCGAGGTAGTCGAGCACCGACGAGTGGGTGGGCGTGCCCAGCCCGTTGAGCATCGCGAAGACCTCGTCCTCCTGCACGAGCTCGCGCACCACGGTCTGCGTGGTGGCGGGGTTGTAGCCGTCGTCCTTGACGACGTACTCGATGGTGCGGCCGTTGATCCCGCCGTTCGCGTTGACGTGCTCGAAGTACGCCGACGTCGCGGCCGAGATCGACGCGAACCCGGCGGCCGCCGGGCCGGTCAGGGGCTGGTGCGTCCCGACCGTCACGGTCTCGTCGTCGATGCCGGGGGTGGCGGCCGCGGGGCTGCTGCACGCGGTCAGGGCCAGCCCGACGACGCCGGCGGAGGCCGCGGCCGCCGCCCGCACGGCGGGTGGTCGGGGCGCGCGCCCGGGGGCGCGTCGGGGCGTGGGGGTGGTGGCGTGATTCCGCATCGGAGTCACCTCTCTGTGAGCGGTTGCGGGTCGGACGTGGGCTCTTGGGCCGGGTCGGTATCCGGGTCGAGGACAGGGGCGGGGGCCGGGCGCCGTCGGCGGGCCAGGCGGGCGCGCGGCCCGGCGGTGGCGCCGGCGAGGCCGCCCGGCCAGGCCACGGTCACGGCGACGAGCAGCGCGCCGAAGACGGCGACGGCGAGGTTGCCGGACAGCCGCTGCTCGAGGTCGGCGGGCATGCCGGCGCCCGACACGACGGTGTCGACGAGCCACGGCAGCAGGACGACGAGCGCGGCGCCGACCGCCGCTCCCCCGACACTCCCGAGGCCGCCGACCACGACGGCGACCAGGAGCAGCAGCGAGAACGCGAGCGAGTAGCGTCCCGGGCCGACGTTCTGCGCCACGACCGCCAGCACCGCCCCGCCGAGCCCCGCCGAGACGGAGCTGGCGACGAACGCCGTCACCTTGACGCGCGCCGGCGAGATCCCGGCGAGCCGGGCCGCGACCTCGTCCCCGTGGGTCGCGCGCATGCGCAGGCCCGCGGGCCCCGAACGCAGCACGACCAGCGGGGTGACGGCGACGGCGGCCACGACGATCGCGATCCACGCGTGCCACTGCTCGACGACCATCACGCCCGCCAGCGGCGCCGGCACCGCCTCGAACGGGACGCCTAGGCCCTGGTCCTTGCCGAGCCCGGGGACCTGGGTCGCCACGGCGGGCAGCGCGATGACGAGCGCGAGCGTCAGCCCGGCCAGGTAGGGGCCGCGCAGTCGCGCCCCCGCCAGGCCGAGCAGCCCGCCGACGACCGCCGACAGGACCAGCGCCCCGGCGATGCCGAGGGCGAACCGACCGACGCCGCCGAGCCCCGCGTCCGCGGCGGGGCCCGCGACGAGGGCGTACCCGTAGCCGCCCGCCGCCATGAGCACGCCGTGGCCGAGCGAGAGCTGGCCCGTGAGCCCGACGAGGAGCGTCAGGCCCGCCGTCGCGCAGAACGTCGCCGCGACGACGGCGAGCTGGTAGTTGCGGAACGGGTCCAGGGCGAACGTCGCCGCGAGCGCGAGCACCGTGAGCATGATGGCGCGCAGGACGATGGTCCGGGTGCTGCTCCGTGCGCCGTTCCGCGCGGTGGTCCGAGTCATGCCGTCCGGGCCTCCTTCGTCGCGAAGATGCCGCCCGGGCGGACGAGCAGCACGGTGGTCAGCAACCCGAGCACGGCCAGCGGCGCCAGGCCCGCCGACGCGTACCCCGTCACGAGGCTGATGAGGACGCCGACGACGAGCCCGCCGACCAGGGCGCCCGCGGGCGAGTCGAGCCCGCCGAGCACGGCCACCGTGAACGCGTGCACGAAGAGCACGTCCGCGGAGTGCGCGTTGAGCCCGAGCTCGGTGGGCACCAGCAGGAGCACCGCGAGCGCCGCCACCGCGGACGACAGCATCCAGCCGATCGTGACCATGCGGGGCACGCGCACCCCCAGCAGCCGCGAGACCTCGGGCGCGACGGCCGCCGCCCGCAGCTGCAGGCCGAGGGTCGAGCGGTTGAACAGCAGGCCGAGCCCGACGACGACCACGAGCGCCACGACGAGCACGAACAGGTCGTAGCGCGACAGGACCGGGACGTCCCCGACGTACAGCGGGCTCTGCGAGAAGACCGGGCTCATGGGTCGGTGCCGGGGGCCGAACAGGACGCCCAGCAGCGACTGCAGCACCATGACCAGCCCGATCGCCACGATCATCCCTGGCATCGGGGTGGCGCCGGGGACGCGGCGCATCAGGCCGCGCTCGACGGCGAGCCCCAGCAGGGCCCCGGTCACGAGCGCACCGAGCACCGCCAGCACGTACGAGCCGGTGGCCGCGTGCACCGCGAAGGCGACGTAGACGGCCACCACGGCCATCGCGGCCTGTCCGAAGTTCACGATGCGCGCGGCACGCCAGATGATGACGAGCGACAGGGCGAAGAGCGCGATCACGAGGCCGCGGGCGACGCCGGTCGAGACGAGCAGGACGAGCCGGTCCATGAGTTCCTCTCAGAAGCCGAGGTAGGCGTGGCGGAGGGCGGGGTCCGCGGCGAGGTCCGCCGCGCCGGCGTCGGCGACGACCTCCCCGAGGGCGAGCACCACGCCGCGGTCGGCGATCGACAGCGCGCTGGTGACGTTCTGCTCGGCGAGCAGCACGGTGAGCCCGGTCGCGTCGGCCCGCTCCCGCAGCACGGCGAAGAGCTGCGCGACGACCCGGGGCGCGAGGCCGAGCGACGGCTCGTCGAGCAGCAGCACCCGGGGACGGGAGATGAGCGCCCGGGCCAGCGCGAGCATCTGGCGCTCGCCGCCGGAGAGCTGGTGCCCGGCGCTGGCGCGCCGGCGCGCGAGCGGCTCGAACAGGTCGTACATCTCGTCGACGGCGGTGCGTCGTGCGGCCCGTCCGGCGCTGCGCCACAGCGCCCCGAGCTGCAGGTTCTCCTCCACGGTCAGCTCGGTGACGACGCTGCGCCCCTCGGGCACCTGCACGAGGCCGCGGCGCACGCGGTCCTCGACGCGCACGGCGGCGAGGTCGTCGCCGTCGAGCAGCACCCGCCCTCCCCGCGGGGTCAGCAGGCCGGACAGGGTGCGCAGCACCGTCGTCTTGCCCGCGCCGTTCGCGCCGAGCAGGGCGACGACGGAGCCCGGCGCGACCTCCAGCGTCAGGCCGTCGACGACCGGCGCGCCCGCGTACCCGACGACGAGGCCCTCGACGGCGAGCGCGGCGGCCGTACCCGCACCCCCGCCCCTGACCGCACCACCGCCCGTGTCCCCGCCCCGAGCCGTGCTCGCGGACCGGGCGGCGGGGGCGCTCATCGGGCGGCCTCCAGCCCGAGGTACGCGGCCTCGACGGCGGCGTCGGACCGCACCTCGTCCGGGGTGCCGCAGGCGACGACGCGCCCGAAGTCCAGCACGACCACCCGGTCGGCGACCGCCATGACGAAGTCGACGTGGTGCTCCACCAGGAGCACGGACGTGCCCGCGGCGGCGATGCCGCGCACGACGTCGGCGAGGGCGGCGATGTCGTCGGCCCCGAGGCCACCTGCCGGCTCGTCGAGCAGGAGCAGGCGGGGGTCGGTCACGAGCGCGCGGGCGAGCGCGACCCGCTTGCGCTCGGGGTAGGGCAGCGCATCGACCGCGGTGTCCGCCAGGTCGAGCAGGTCGAGCCGCTGCAGCACGGCCACGACGGCGCGCTCGCCGTCCGCGGAGCGCCGGGGGCGGCCCGTCAGCGGGACCAGGACGTTCTCCGCCGCCGTCATGCCGCCGAACAGGCCGAGCCCCTGGAGGGTGCGCGACACGCCCCGGTCCGCGAGCCGCGACGTCGCCGGGGCCGGCCGGCCGTCGATCCGCACGCTGCCCGAGCGAGGCCGCACGAGCCCGCACACGACGTTGAAGACGGTCGTCTTGCCCGCGCCGTTCGGCCCGATGAGGGCGACGACCTCGCCGTCGCCGACCGTGAGGCCGACGTCGTCGAGCGCGGTCAGGCCGCCGAACTCGACGGTGAGCGCGTCCACCTCCAGCCGCGGCGGCCGGCCGGTCGCACCCGGGCTGGGGCGTGACCCCGCGCTCGGTCTCGAGCCTGCGGTCGGGGGGGTCGTCGAGCGGGACATCGGCACCTCTTCGTGTCGGGTACGCCCCACGATAGCCGAAAAACCGACCGGCCGGTATGTCATTTCCCAGAACGTTGCACGAGGAGCCCTGAGGCCGCCCTGGCGTCGAGGTTGGCGAGGTGATCACCACACCGCCGTCGTCCCGTGCGATGCCGCGGTGGTGGCACGACGACGCCGGCCGGTCCTGGCTGGACGAGCTGCCGGCCCGCGTGGCCGATCGCTGTGCGGCCTGGGGGCTGGACCTGGACGGCCGGCCCTGGCACGGGTCCAACGCGCTGGTGGTCCCGGTCCGGCGATGCTCCTGGAACGGCTGGACGGCGACCGCACGCTGACGCACGAACCGTTCGACAAGGCGATCGAGGTGCTCGCGGACCTCACCCGCACGCTCGTCGTGCCCGCGCCGGACGACGCGCCGTCCACGGCCGGCGTCGCGGCCGGCCTGGAGAGCTCGGCGGAGCGGGACTGGGACACGCTCGGGAAGCCCGTGCCCCGGGCCCGGCTCGACGTCGCGCTCGCTCGCGGCCGACCGCGCCGCCGCCCCCGCCTCGCCGTCCGCCGTGGACGGCGACCTGCACCACGGCCAGGTCCTGGCCGGCTCTCGTGCGCCCTGGCTGGTGGTCGACCCGGTGCTGGTGGGGGCTCGACCCGTCGCGGGCCGCCGGAACCCCTCGGCCCGCCCGGGTCAGCGGTGGCCGACGCCGGAGGTCATGCCGCCGTCGACGACGAGCTCGGCGCCCGTCATGTACGCAGAGTCGTCGCTCGCGAGGAAGACGACGGTGCCCGTGAGGTCGTCGGGCACGCCACCGCGCCCCAGGGGGATCGGCAGGCGGGACGGGTCGATCCGCGCCGTCATCGCCGTGTCGATCCAGCCCGGGTGCACCGAGTTCGCGCGGATCCCGGCGGAGCCCAGCTCGACCGCGACCGACTTGGTCAGCCCGCGGACGCCGAACTTGGCCGCCACGTATCCGTGCAGCCCCTCGCTCCCCCGCAGGCCCTCGACCGAGGAGACGTTGACGATCGACCCGCCCCCGGCGGCTCGCATGACCGGCGCCACCGCCTGGCACCCGAGGAAGGTGCCGGTGAGGTTCACGGCGATGACCGCGTCCCACTTGGCGCGCGTGTAGTGCTCGAGCGGCCCGGCGTTCGCGATCCCCGCGTTGTTGACGAGCACGTCCACCCCGCCCCAGCCCTGCACGGTCGCGGACACGACGCGCTCCCACGCCTCGGCGTCGGTGACGTCGAGCGCCTCGAACCGCGCGCGCTCGCCGAGCCCCGCGGCGAGCGCCCGCCCCTCGGCCTCGAGCAGGTCGGCGACGACGACGCGAGCCCCCTCGGCGTGCAGGGCGCGGACGTACGCCGCCCCGATGCCCCGGGCCCCGCCCGTCACGATGACGACGCGGCCGTCCAGCCGTCCCGGCGTCACGACACGCCCTCGTCCGCGACGCGGACGACGAGCCGGCCGGTGGTCCGGCCGTCGGCGAGCCGCTGCACCGCACGGGGCGCGTCGTCGAACGCCACGACGTCCTCGACCAGGGGCCGCAGCGCCCCCGACGCGACGAGGCGCGTCAGGTCCGCGTGGGCGGCGTCGACGAGCTCGGGACGCCGCTGCTGGTAGAGCGCCCAGTGCAGGCCGAGCACGGAGTAGTTCTTCACGAGCGCGTGGTTGGCGCGCACCGGGGGGATCTCGCCACTGGCGAAGCCCACCACGACGATCCGCCCTTCGAAGGCGATGCAGCGCGTCGACTGCTCGAAGGACGACCCGCCGACCGGGTCGAAGACGACGTCCGCCCCCGCGCCCCCGGTCAGCTCCTTGACCGCGGCGGCGACGTTCCCGCCGTCGGCGTCGCGCACGAGCACGTGCGCCGCGCCCGCGGCCCGGGCCGCGTCCGCCTTCGCCTCGCTGCCCACGACGCCGACGACACGGGCGCCCGCGGCCGCGCCCAGCTGGCACGCGGCCGTCCCCACCCCGCCCGCGGCGGCGTGCACCAGCAGGGTCTCCCCCGCCTGCAGCGCGGCGCGCCGGTGCAGGCCGAACCACGCCGTCTGGTAGGCGATGGTGAGCGCCGCGGCCTGCGCGTCGTCGAGCTCGGGCGGTGCGGGCCGCACGGCGTCCGCCGGCACGGTGGCGTACTGCGACAGCACGCCGATCTTCGAGCCCACCACCCGGTCGCCGACCGCGAGGCGGCCGCCGGCGTCGTCGCCCACGGCCACCACCTCGCCGCAGAGCTCGATGCCCGGCACGAACGGGAGCTCCGGCCGCACCTGGTACTGCCCGCGCGCCAGCAGCGCGTCCGGGAAGTTCACCGCGACGGCCCGCACCGCGAGGAGCACCTCCCCGGGGCCGGGCGCCGGCACGGGCACCTCGGCGGGCTCCAGCACGTCGGCCGGCTCCCCGTGGCGCACCACGTGCCACGCGCGCATGGCGCCCGGGACGGCGATCCTGGTCTGCTCGGTGCTGGTCTGCTCAGTGCTGGTCTGCTCAGTGCTGGTCCGCTCGGTCATCGGCTCCTCGTCCTTGTTCGGTGATGCTGCGCAGGAACAGCTCCGTGAGCTGCTGCGCCACCTGCGACTTGGTCTCCGGGCCCTCCGGCGAGTACCAGTGCGACAGGTAGTGCACGTCGCTGAAGAAGTGCGCCACCAGCAGCGAGCGGGGCACGTCGGTGCGGAAGAGGCCCTCGTCCTGCCCCCGCCGCAGCAGCGCCGCGAACTCGTCGTGGTACTCGCGCCGCCGCTGCGTCACCTCCTTGAGACGCGGCTCCGGGAGCATGTGCATGCTGCGGAAGAAGACGGTGCCCTCCGGCAGGAAGTCGATCGACGTCTCGACGACGTCCACGCACACGGCCCGCACGACGTCCGCCACCGGCCCGCCCGCGGCGACGATCCCGTCGAGGTGCGCCTTCTGCAGCGACAGCATGCGGTCGTAGATGGCGAACAGCAGGTCGTCCTTGGACTGGAAGTAGTGGTACATGGCGCCCTTGGTGACGCCGGCGGCCTCGACGATCTGCTGGACGCTCGTGGTGGCGTACCCCTGGGAGGCGAACAGCTCGAGGGCGGCGCGCGTGACCTGGTCGGCGACGTTCGTGGTCTTCATGTGCTCATCCTTCACCCGACCGGCGCGATGCTCGCGCCGCCGTCGATCTTGAGGGTCTGGCCGGTGACCCAGCCCGCGTCGTCGGACAGGAGGAACGCGACCGGCCCGGCGACGTCCGCGGGCGCGCCGAGCCGGGCCAGCGGGTAGGCCGCGACCGCCTGCTCCTCGTGCCCCTCGTAGAGCGCCCGGGAGAACCGGGTCTTCACGACCGCCGGCGCGACCGCGTTGACACGCAGCGCGGGCGCGAGCTCCTGGGCGAGCTGCTGGGTGAGGTTGATCAGGGCCGCCTTGGAGACGCCGTAGAAGGCGATGTTCGGGCTCGACGACGTCCCCGAGATCGACGCGACGTTCACCACGGAGCGGCCCAGGCCGGCGGTGACGGCGTCCCGGGTCCAGTCGAGCGCGGCCACCACGTTCACCTCGAGGATCTTGCGCACGACGCCGGCGTCGACCTCGAGCGCCGGGCCCCAGGCGGGGTTCGTCCCGGCGTTGTTCACCAGGTGGTCGAGGCGCCCATGGCGGCGGGCGAGGTGGTCGAACACCTCCGCGCGGTGCGCCGGGTCGTCGACCTTCCCGGCCACGGCGGAGGCGTGCTCCTCGCCGAGCTCGGCGACGGCCGCCTCCAGGGCGTCGGGCCTGCGGCCGGTGAGCACGACCGAGCCCCCCTCGTCGACGAGCCGCCGCGCCACGGCCAGCCCGATGCCCCGGCTGCCGCCCGTGATCAGGGCGACCCTGCCCTCGAACCTTCGCACCCTCGGCTCCTCGCTCCCGCCATGGCGCCGTCGCCTGGCGTACCGTCCAGTCGGTTTGCGCCGACCGTACCACGGCGCGGCACCCTGGCCAGCGCGGGGACACCTCGTGCACGATGGCGGCATGGACTTCGAGCGGCCCCTGCCCCCCGACCCGTACTCCCTGCTCCCCGCCCCGGGCTTCACGCTCGCGAGCGAGGACGTCGCCGACGGCCAGGCCCTGCACCGCGACTTCAGCGTCGACGGTGCGGACGTGTCCCCGCAGCTGACCTGGAGCGGCTTCCCCGACGGCACCGAGTCCTTCGTCGTGAGCTGCTTCGACCCGGACGCCCCGACGCCCTCGGGCTACTGGCACTGGACGCTCGTCGACGTGCCCGCCACCGTCACCTCGCTGGCCCGGGGCGCCGGTGCCGCCGACGGTTCCGGCCTGCCCGCCGGGGCCTTCCACGTCGCCACCGACGGCGGGCGGACCGGCTTCGAGGGCGCGGGCCCGCCGCCCGGCGACCACGCGCACCGGTACGTGTTCGCGGTGCACGCCCTCGACGTGCCCACCCTGGGGCTGTCGCCCGACAACACGAGCGTCCACGTGGCGTTCAACGCCTACTTCCACACCCTCGCACGCGCCACGCTCACCGGGACGTACCGCCGATGAGCGGGCCGACCGGGCTGCCGACGCTCGGCGACCTGCGGTGGGCCGCGGCCCTCGACCACCGCGACCTCCTGGCGCCGTCCGTCGCCGACGCTCTGCAGGAGTGGGCCGCGCACGACGACCGGGTGGCCGGCCTCGTGGCCGTCGCAGAGATCGATCCCGACCACGCGGACACCGCGACGCTGAACGAGGTGCACGGCCTGCCGCCCGAGGCCTCGGCCAACTGCGTCGTGGTCGCCGGCCGTCGGGGCGACGTCGAGCGCGTCGCCGCGTGCGTCGTCACCGCGACCACGTACGCGGACGTCAACACGCGGGTCCGCAAGCTCCTGGACGCCCGCAAGGCGTCGTTCCTGCCGATGGACCGCGCGACCGCGGAGACCGGCATGGAGTACGGGGGCATCACGCCCGTGGGGCTCCCGGCCGCGTGGCGCGTGCTGGTGGACGCGCGGTTCGCCGCGCCGGGCGCCATGGCGCTGATGGGGTCGGGCCTGCGCCGGTCGAAGCTGCTCATGTCCGGCGAGCTGCTGTGCGCGATGCCCGGGGTCGAGGTGGTCGACGACCTGGGCGTGGCCCGGGGCTGAGCGGCCGGTGCGGCCGCTCAGCCGTCGCTCAGCGGTCGCGGCTCAGATCAGCGCTCCGCGCGTCAGATCTCCGCGCGGCCGCGGCGCCAGTACCCCATGAACGCGACCGCCTTGCGGTCCACGCCCTTGGTGGAGACCAGGTAGCGGCGCAGGGTCTTGATCGAGCCGGCCTCACCGGCGAGCCACGCGTAGAGCACGGTGTCCTGGGCGAGCGGGCGCCCGGAGTCGTCGACGGGGACCTCCCAGAGGGTCTCCGCGTCGATGTCGACGTCGCTCAGCTCGCCGTCCAGGTCGATGCCGGCGGCGGTCACGGCCGGGGTCGGCGACGGGGGCAGACCGTCCTGCGACGGCTGGACGCCCATGGCGAGCAGCCGGTCGGCGGCGTCCTGCACCGCCGGGACCAGCACCTCGCCGTGCTCGCGCTCCTCGCGGGGCAGCCAGGTGACCCGCACGCCCGCCGGGGCGGCCAGGGTCCAGCGGTCCTCGCGGTGCGGCACCTCGAGGAAGACCTCGCCGACGGCGTCGTCCGGGAGCGACTCGCAGATCGCGGCGATCGCCGGGACGGCGGTCTCGTCGCCCGCCAGCAGCAGGGCGTGGCTGCGCTCGGGCGGGTTGAACTCCAGCCCGCCGTGCGACCCGCCGGTGTACGCGGCGTTGGGGCCCATGATCACGAGGGGGGCGCCGGGACGGGCCCCGTTGGCCCACCGCGACGCGGGGCCGGTGTCGCCGTGCAGCACGATGTCGACGTCCACCTCGCGCAGGTCCTGGCGCACGGTGCGCACGGTGTAGGTGCGCAGCGGGTTACGACGCTCCTCGGGCAGCGCCCGCCACGAGCTGAACCAGTCGGGGTTCTGGCGGTCGAGGTACTCCCAGCCGCCGCACGGCGCCGGCAGCAGGAACTTGATCCGCTGGTCGCGCCCGTTGTCGGCGAACTGGTCGAGGTCGTCCCCGGTGAAGGTGATCCGGATGAACGACGGGCACAGCCGGGTCACCCGGGAGACGGTGACGTCGAACATGCGGAACGGCTGGACGGGAACGGTGTCCATGCCGGCGGGCTCGCTGGTGTGCGCGGCGGGCGCGTCGACGGTCTCAGTCACGGTGGTTAGCCTAACCTCACTTCGCCCGCTCGGCGCAACCCTGGTGACCGGAGTCACACCCGCCGGGGCGTCTGGCCAAGGGCGCCGGCCGAGGACCGGCTCAGGCCGGCGCGCGGGCCACGACGACGGGGCAGGCGGCGGTGCGCACCAGGGTGTGCGTCGCCGAGCCCAGGAGGAGCGAGGTGAACCCGCCCCGTCCGCGGGTGCCGAGCACCAGCCGCTCGGCCGTCTCCGCCTCGTGGTGCAGCACCCGCACGACCTGGCCCTCGTGGACGGTGCCCGTCACCTCGACGGCCCCCTCCGACGCACCCAGCTCGCGCAGGAGCTCCTCCACGCGCACCATCGCGCCCTCGAGGACCGGTCCCGCGTCGGCCTCGGTGACGTCGTGGGCCTCGTGCTCGGTCGGCCCGCGCGAGACCACCCACTCGGTGACGCCGGGGCGCCACACCACCACGACGCGCATCGGCCGCCCGAGCCACCACGCCGACCGCGTGGCGGTGTCGAGCGCCGCGCGCGCGGACTGCGAGCCGTCGTACCCCACCACGACGGGCGCGTCGGGCGCCAGGGACGGAGGCGGGCCCGCGGCGGGCACCACGATCACCGGGCAGTGCGCGTGCGCGGTCACCTGCAGCACCACCGTGCCGCGCATGGCCTCGTACAGGCCGCCGTGGCGGGTCGCGCCGAGGACCAGCGCCCGGGCGCCGCCCGACTCGGCGACGAGCGCACCCGCCGGCGACGCGTACTCGACGGTGGTCTCGGTGCTGAGGCCGGGCACGGTGTCGCGCGCGAGCGCGGCCGCCTCCTCGACGACCGGCCAGGCGCCGGCGTCGCCGCGCTCCCCGAGGTCGGCGCCGTGCGGATGTGCCGCGACGTCGAGGTCGTGCGCGTCGCGCACGTACACGACGCGCAGCGTCGCTCCGAGCGCCCGCGCCTCGCGGGCCGCCCAGACGAGGGCGGCGCTCGCCGGCTCGGAGGCGTCGTACCCGACGACGACCGGTGCGTCCACCATGGCGCCATCGTCTCTCGGGTCGCCGCCGCTCGAAAGTCCGGGCCGCCGGGCGAGGCCGGGTCGGTGACCGGGGCCGGCGGCCTGGCTCAGCGGCCGCGCGCCAGGTACGGCCGACGGTCAGGCCGCCGCGCGCCCCCGGCTGCGCCACAGCAGCCACACGAAGTACGGGGCGCCGAGCAGCGCCGTCCCCAGCCCCGCCGGGATCTGCCCGGGGGCGATGACCACGCGCCCGAGCGTGTCGGCCACGGAGACCAGCAACGCTCCCAGGAGCATCGCCACGGGCAGCACCCGGCCGTGCCGGGCGCCGACGAGGGCGCGCGCCGCGTGCGGGGCGACGAGCCCGACGAACGCGATGACGCCGACGGCGCAGACGGCGGCCGCCGTCGTGAGCGCGGCGGCCGCCAGCAGGACGAGGCGCGAGCGGTCCACGGCGAGGCCGAGGACCCGCGGCGTGTCCTCGTCCAGGGTGAGCACGTCGAGCTCGCGCCGGTACGTCGCCGCGAGCGGCACCACCACGAGCAGCGCCAGGGCCACCGGCAGCAGCTGGCTCATCGACCGCCCGTACGTCGAGCCCGACAGCCACGTCAGCGCGAGGTTGACGTCCCACGGAGCGACGACCAGCACCACGAGCGAGATGAGCGCCGTGGTCCCGGCCTGGGCGCCGATGCCGACCAGCACCAGCCGCTCCGAGCCGAGGCCGCCCTTCGCCGACAGCGCGTACACGAGCCCGAACACGACCAGCGCCCCGACCCCCGCGGCCGCCGACATGGCCCAGATGCCCACCCCGGGCACCAGGAGGATCATCGTGACGGCGCCCAGCCCGGCGCCCGACGTCACCCCGAGCAGGCTCGGCTCCGCCAGCGAGTTGCGGCACACCGCCTGCACGATCGTGCCCGCGAGCGCGAGCGCCGCCCCCGCCAGGAGGGCCGCCAGCACGCGCGGGACCCGCTGGTCGAGCACGAAGCCCACCTGGCGCCCGGCGACGCCCTGGGCCCAGTTCGCCACGTCGCCCAGGAGCACGATCCGGTCGCCCAGGAGCAGGCCCGCGACGACGGCCGCGACGAGCGCGACCCCCAGCACGACGAGCACCACCACGACGCGGGCGCGGCTGCGGGGCCGCCCGAGCGCCCCGCCTGCGCCGCGGGCGCCGGCCCCGGAGTCCCGCAGCCGGCGGGCCAGCCACACGAGGATCACCGCGCCGAGGACGGTCGTGACCACGCCGGTCGGCACGACGACCGATGCCTGGCCGGGCAGCAGCGCACGCAGCAGGACGTCGGCGCCGATGACGACGACGACGCCCACCAGCGCGGCGAACGGCAGCAGCAGGGCGTGCCGCCCGAGCCCCGGCACCCGCCGGCCCACGAGCCGGGCGATGACCGGGGCGGCGAGCCCGACGAAACCGACCGGCCCGGCGACGGTCACCGCGACCGCGGCGAGCAGCACCGCCACCAGCACCGAGAAGGCCCGGGTGCGGCGCACGTCGATGCCGAGCACGCTGGCGGCGTCGTCGCCCAGGGCGAGCAGGTCGAGCCGGCGGACCACGAGCACGCACGCCGCGAGCCCGGCCAGCACGACCGGGGTGGCGAGCGCGACCGTCCGCGTCCCGGACTGCACGATGCTGCCGCTCCCCCAGGCGAACATGCCCGTGGTCTCCTGCTCGAACAGCACCAGCAGCACCATCGTCAGCGCGTGCAGGGCGAGCATGATGGCGGAGCCCGCCAGCACCAGCCGGGTGGGGCCGTCGGCCCCCGCGCGCGAGATCACGAGGACGAGGCCGGCGGCGGCCAGGCCACCGAAGAACGCGAGCCCGCCCTGAAGGTAGAACGGCACCGAGACGCCCAGGGCCGCCACGGCGACGACGGTGACGTAGGCCCCGGCGTTGACGGCGAGGGTGTCGGGCGAGGCGAGCGGGTTGCGGGCGACGGACTGCAGCACCGCCCCGGCCACGCCCAGCGCGACGCCGACGAGGATCCCCGCCAGCAGCCGGGGCAGGCGGGAGGACACGAGCACGGCGACGGTCTGGTCGGCCGCGCCGTCGCCCGTGCCCACGAGCGTCCGCAGCACGTCGAGCGGTCCGACGTCGGCCGTGCCCTGCGTGAGGTGCACGAGGCCGAGGAGCAGGGCCGCGAGCGCGGCGCCGGCGAAGGCCGCCACCACGCGCCGGGGCGCGGTGGCGGCCTTCGCCGTCAGGGTCTCCGGCACGCCGGTCAGGCGAGAGCGTCGACGAGGGCGTCGATGTACGCCTCGCCGGACAGCGGGCCGCCGAACATCCACAGGCCGTCGGGGAGGCGGTGCACGTCGCCCGCGGCGACGAACGGCAGCTGCTCCCAGACCTTGTTGCCCTTGAGCCCGTCGGCGTACGGGTCGGCCTCGGAGTCGTTGGCGACGTAGACGAACTGCACGTCGCCGAGCGCGGTGAGGCCCTCGACGTCGGTCTGCGCGAGGCCGTAGTCCGGGTCGCCGCCCTTCGTCCAGGCGTTCTTGAGCCCGATCTCCTCGCCGAGCGCCCCGAAGAAGGAGCCCGGGGTGAACATGCGCACGGACACGGTGCCGTTGGCGATCCAGCCGTCCGCCATGGCGAACTCGGCGCCGGCGAGGCCGGCGTCGTCGATGGCCGTGCTGGCCTCCGCGACCTTGGCGTCGAACTCCTCGAGCACGCTCGTGGCGGCGTCCTGCATGCCGGTGACCTCGCCCAGCGTCGTGACGGTCTCGCGCATGTACCCCAGCGGGTCCTCGCCGTCGGAGCCGCGCAGGGTGAGCACCGGGGCGACCTCCTCGATCTGCGCGATGACGTTCGCCGGCAGGTCGGTGGTCGTGACCACGAGGTCGGGCTCGAGCGCGGAGATCGCGTCGAGGCTCGGCTCGCCGCGCGTACCGACGTCCGGCGTCTCGGCGTCGATCGGGGCCGCGGTGTCCCAGGTGTTGTAGCCCTCGACGTCGGCCTGGCCGATCGGGTCGACCCCGAGCGCGACGAGGTTCTCCGTGAGGCCCCACTCGAGGGAGACGACGTCGGTCGCGGGCGCGTCGAGGGTGTGCTCGCCGCGCTCGTCGGTGTACGTCACGGGGCCGGAGGCGGCCGGGGCCTCGGCGGCCGCGTCGGCCTCGGGCTCCTCGGTGGTGCCGCAGGCGGCGAGCGCGAGCGCCGCGAGCGCGGCGGTCGCGCCGGCGAGCAGGGGGCGGGTGGCGGGGCGGGAGCGCATGGGTGTCCTTCGGGTCGGTGCGCGCCGCCGGACTGCGGCGGCGCACGTGTGGGGCGCGGGGCGTGCCAGGGGGGAAGCGGGTGAGCGCACGGCGACGTGGTCTCGGCGCCGTCGCGTCGGTCAGACGGCGGCTGCGGCGGCGCGCCGGACGTCGTGCCGGCTGACGGCCTCGCAGCAGGTCCGGCCGGTGATCGGGTGGGTGTACACGTCGACGTGGATGCCGTAGACCTCGGTCAGCAGCTCGCCGGTGAGCACCTCGGCGGCCGGTCCGGACGCCCGGACGACCCCCTGGTGCAGCACCACGACGTGGTCCGCCACGGCGGCGGCCTGGTCGAGGTCGTGCAGGACCACGCCCACGGCGACGCCGTGCACGCGCGCGAGGTCGCGCACCAGGTCGAGGAGCTCGACCTGGTAGCGCAGGTCGAGGTAGGTGGTGGGCTCGTCGAGCAGCAGCACGCCGGTGTCCTGCGCGAGGCAGGTGGCGAGCCATACGCGCTGCAGCTCGCCGCCGGAGAGCTCGTCGACGCCGCGGTCCGCCATCGTCGCCACGCCGGTGACCTCCATGGCGTGCGCGACGGCGCGCGGCCCGTCCGGGTCGGCGGTGCGGAAGCGTCCGCGGTACGGGTGGCGGCCGTAGGCGACGACGTCGCGCACCGTCACGCCGCTGGGCGTGGGCCGGCTCTGCGAGAGCAGCGTGACCCGCCGCGCGAACTCCTTGGGGTGCAGGGCGAGGGCGTCCTCGCCGTCCGCCACCTCGCCGGAACCGCCGGAACCGTCGGCACGGTCGAGCCGGACGGTGCCGGCGTCGGGCCGGTGCAGGCGGGCCAGCGAGCGCAGCAGGGTCGACTTGCCGGAGCCGTTCGGGCCGAGGAGCGCGGTGACCGCGCCCTGGCGCAGCTCGATGGCCGCGCCGTCCACCACGGTGCGCTTGTCGTACGACAGCCGCAGGTCGCGTCCGGACAGCGCGACCTGTCCGTGCGCGACACGGGCCTGCGTCGGCTCAACCAAGGTCTGACTCACGTAGGTGAGGCTAACCTTCATCGCTCGACCTGAAAACCCCCCGGTCCGTGATCCAGGTCACGAGCACCGGGCCGGGCGACCGAGGGTGCGCCACGCCCGCGCGGCGTCGTTGACAGCGCCGCCCTCGATTGACAGCGTTGTCGACTCCTGGTCTAGACCAATGGAGGTACGCATGACCACGACCATCGGAAGACGCCGCATCGGCGCGGGCCTGATCGCCGCCGCGACGCTGCTCGGCACCGGGGCGGCGGTGGCGCCCGCCGCCGCCGAGCCGCCCGGACCCGGCGACCTGCCCGTCGTCAGCCCCGCCCCGCAGGAGATGACGCGCACGGGGCGCGACGTGCCCCTCCCGGCGCGGGTCGAGCTCGTCGTCGGCGACGACACCGACCCCGCCGCCCGCACCGCGCTCGAGGAGACCCTGCTCGGCCACGGGGTCCGGTCGATCAGCAGCCGCGACGCCGGCAAGGACCCCCGGCCCGGGCGCGCGCCCGTGCAGATCGTGCTGGGCGACGAGGCGCGCGCGGACGTGCAGGACGCGCTCGACGGCGTCACCGTGCCGGACCACGACGAGGCCTACGCGGTCCACGTCGACCGCGGGGCGGGCCGGCTCGGCACGGTCGCGCTGGCCGGCGCGGACGCCGCCGGCCAGTTCTACGCGGTCCAGACGCTCGAGCAGCTGCTCACGGACGCCCGCGGCGGCACGTCCGTCGCCGGGGCCACGGTCCGCGACTTCCCCGCGATGCCGCTGCGCGGCTCGATCGAGGGCTTCTACGGCGAGCCGTGGACCCACGCGGAACGGCTCGACCAGCTGTCGTTCTACGGCGACGTCAAGGCGAACACGTACGTGTACGCCCCGAAGGACGACCCCTATCACCGCGAGAAGTGGCGCGAGCCCTACCCGGCCGACACGTTCGCGCAGCTGACCGAGCTCGTCGACGCCGCCACCGCGAACCACGTCCGGTTCACGTTCGCCCTCTCGCCCGGCAACAGCATCTGCTACTCGAGCAACGCCGACATGGCCGCCCTGGAGGCGAAGTTCCAGGCGCTCTACGACGTCGGCGTGCGGGCCTTCAGCATCCCGCTCGACGACATCGACTACACCAGCTGGGCCTGCGACTCGGACCAGGAGGCGTACGGCGACCCCACCCCGGCGAGCGCCGGCAAGGCGCAGGCCGACTTCCTCACCCGTGTGCAGCAGGAGTGGATCGAGACGCACGAGGGCGCCCAGCCGCTGCAGATGGTCCCGACCGAGTACTACAACACCACGGAGTCGCCCTACAAGGCCGCGCTGCGCGAGATGGACGAGGACGTCGTGGTGATGTGGACCGGCAACGACGTGGTGCCCCAGTCCATCTCGGTCGACCAGGCGATCGAGGCCGACACCGTTTTCGGCGGCCCGACCTTCCTGTGGGACAACTACCCGGTCAACGACTTCGGGCAGTCCAGCGGCCGCCTGCTCCTGGCGCCGTACGACAAGCGCGAGGCGGGTCTGTCGGACCACCTCGCGGGCCTCGTGTCCAACCCGATGAACCAGGCGTCGGCGAGCAAGGTCGCCGTCTTCGGCATGCTCGACTTCGCCTGGAACGACCGCGCCTACGACGCCGACCGCAGCTGGACGGAGGCGATGCGCTACCTCTCCGGCGACGACCCCGAGGCGGTGGAGGCCCTGCTCGCCTTCGGCGACCTCAACCACCTGGCGCCGAGCTTCGGCGACCCGTGGCAGCCGCAGGCACCCGCGCTCGCGGCCGACCTCGAGGACTTCTGGGGGCACTGGGAGTCGGGCGACCGGCAGGCGGCCCTCGACGGCCTGCGCGAGCGCGCCGAGCTGATCGACTCGATCCCCGCGACGCTGCGCGACTCCGACGTCGACCCCGAGTTCCTCGCGGACGCCGCGCCCTGGCTCGACGCGAACGAGCTGTGGGGGGACGCGTTCCTGGCGACGCTCGACGCGGCGCAGGCCGACCTCGACGGCGACACGGACGCCCGCGACGACCTCCTCGCCGAGGCGCAGGAGTCCGCCGACGCCGCGGCCGAGGTGATCGTCGACCCGCCGGACAACCGGTGGGGCGCGGCACCGGTGAAGCTCGGCGACGGCGTGCTCGACGTGTTCCTCGAGGACCTGGCCAGCACGATGCGGGGCTGAGCGGCCGCTGAGTACAAGGCGTGACGACAGCGAGGGGCCGGTGCACGCGCGTCGGCCCCTCGCCCGCACCACAGCTCGGGCGCGTCCGTGACGCTCGAGCGCATCAGCCCTCGAGCCTGGTGAGAGCCGATCCCTTGTGAGCGGCGACGTGGTCGGTCCTGTCGCTCTTGATCTCGTACTGGGGCTCGGCCTCGCTCGCACGACGGCGGTGTCCCTTGTATTCGAAGTCTCGGGTGTGAACCCTCGTGATCGTGCCGGAGACCCGGCCCGCCTCGGAGTTCCAGCCGACGTGGTCACCGACCGAGTACCTCTCGCTCATGATGCGTCTCCTGGTGTCTCGTCGGGGTAGGTCACCACGCCGTCCTCGGCGACGACGGGCGGCGCGCCCCACCGTCCCAGAACGTGCTGAGTCGGCTCCGCGTCGTTCAGCAGGTGCACGACGGCCCATCCGCGGGCCGTGAGCGTGTTCGAGATGAGCAGACGGTGGCACCGCCACGGCATCGGCTCGCCGCACATCATCACGACCCGCCGGTCGACCGCCATGCCGGTGAGCCGGTTCAGTCCGGTCTCGAACTCCGGCGTCAGGGTGTAGTCGGCGTAGTTCTTGAAGCTCGCGTTCTGCCAGCCGGCGTTGAGGGTCGGGTCGACGTCTTTCTGCTTCGGGCGTCGTCCGCCGAGCTCGCTCACGTGCAGATAGTCGATCCCGGCCGCTTCCAGCCATGTCGGCATCTCGTCAGCGTCGAACTGCGGGCTGCGGCGCGAGCCCGGCATCTTGCGCACGTCGACGAGCAGGTCGATGTCCGCGGACGCGAGCGTGTCGAGCACGACGGAAGGCGGGCACGTCCAGTGCCCGACCGTCCACACCGTGCCCGGCGTCCCGGCAGTGGCGACGACTCTGTCCGTCTCGACGTCGCCAACCGGCCTCGGAATCATGCGTCCAAACTACGGCGGCCCTGGAGTTCCGTGCGACCGACACCGGCAACGCGATCGCCGAAGAACAGGACGAACACGGTCAGGTCAGATGCGGGTCGCCCAGAACGCGACGGCGGACGCCGCGGCCACGTTGAGCGAGTCCACTCCCCCGGCCATCGGGATCCGCACCACGACGTCGGCGGCCTCCACCGCGCCGCGGGACAGGCCGTCGCCCTCGGTCCCGAGCACCGTCGCGAGCCGCTCGGGCGGCTCCGCGACCAGGTCGTCGAGGGAGACGGAGTCGTCGGCGAGCGCCAGCGCCGCGACGGTGAACCCGTCGTCGGCCAGCGCGTGCAGCCCGCCGGGCCACGAGGGCAGCCGCGTCCACGGCACCTGGAACACGGTGCCCATCGACACGCGCACCGACCGGCGGTACAGCGGGTCCGCGCAGCGCGGCGAGACCAGCACGGCGTCGACCCCGAGCGCCGCGGCGCTGCGGAAGATCGCGCCGACGTTGGTGTGGTCGACGATGTCCTCCAGCACCGCGACGCGGCGCGCACCCGCCCCACCGCGGGCGGCGGCGAGCAGCTCGTGCACGCCCGGCAGGACGGGCCGGTGCATGGCCGCGAGCGCCCCGCGGTGCAGGTGGAACCCGGTGATCTGCTGCACGACGTCGTCCGGGCCGACGTACACGGGCGCGTCGGGGTGCGCGACGAGCACGTCCGCCATGGAGTCCAGCCACTTCTCCGCCATGAGGAACGACCGGGGCCGGTGCCCCGCCTCGAGCGCACGGCGGATCACGGACGACGACTCGGCCATGTACAGCCCCTCGGCGGGCTCGCGCACGGTGCGCAGCTTCACGTCCTTGAGGTCCGTGTAGTCGCGCAGGCGCGGGTCGGCGGGGTCGGTGATCGCGGTGACCTGGGCGAGGCGGTCGGGCTCGGTGGTGCTCACCGTGGCATTCTCCCCCGGCGGCTCACGCGCCGAGCACGTCCTCGAGGCTCTGCGGCCCGGTCGCGGTGCGCCATGCTCCCGGTGTGGAGCCGTGGCGGCGCACGAAGGCCCGGTGGAAGCCCGGCCCCGAGTCGTACCCGACCCGCCGCGCGACGGCGGCCACCGAGGCGTCGGACTCGCGCAGGAGGCGGGCGGCCACGTCCATCCGGTGCCCGGCGACGTACGCCATGGGCGGCTCCCCCACGGTCCGGGCGAACCGCTCGGCGAAGGCCGAGCGCGACAGCCGCGCCTCGGCGGCGAGCGACCCCAGCGTCCACGGCTCGCCTGGCGCGGCGTGCACCGCGCGCAGGACGGGGCCCAGCGCCGGGTCGCGCAGCGCCCCCAGCCACCCCGACGCTGGCTCGTCCGCCTCCAGCCACCCGCGGATCGCGTGCACCAGCACGACGTCCGCCAGGCGCGCCGTCACGACGTCCGTGCCGGGCCGCGGGTGGAGGGCCTCCTGTGCGATCGCCTCGACGACGGCGCGCACTCCGCCGGCGCCCGCGTGGCCCTCGCGCGGCGCGCTCAGCACCGGCGGCAGGCTCGCCAGCAGGCGGCCGACGCCGGGCTCCGCGAAGCCCACTGCGCCGCACACCAGGGTCGCCGTGCGCCCGCCGCCGTCGATCCGCAGCTGCTCGTAGCGCTCCGCCACGACGGTGCGCTCGACCTCCCACAGGCCGACCGCCGGGTCGTCCGCGCCGCCCGTGATGCGGTGGCCCGTGCCGTGCGGCACCAGCACGACGTCGCCGGGCACCAGCTCGTGCGCGGTCCCCTCGACGTCGACCACGGCGCGCCCGGCCAGCAGCAGGTGGTACATCAGGACGCTCGGCAGCGGCGGCAGCTCGAGGCCCCACGGCTCGCTGAACCGGCCGGTCGAGCAGAAGACGCCCGTCATCTCGAGCGCGCCCAGCACGCCGCCCCATGGGTCGTCGCGGCCCGCGCCGGGCTCGGTCAGCGTCGTCACGTCCGGGACGAGCTCCCGCGCCGTAACCGGGGCCGCGGTCTGCGTCATCGCCCCATCGTCGACGGCACCGGACGATCGGTCAACACCTTCGGCGGATCGTTCATTGTCCGTCCGACCGGCGCCCGACAGGCTGAGGGTGTTCGCGGAGCCCACGAGGGGCCTCGCACCAGGAGGGAGATCGATCATGGACGTTCTCGTGGTGGGCGCGACGCGGGGCAGCGGCCTCGCGGTGACGCGCCGGCTCGTCGCCGAGGGACACCGGGTGACCGCGTTCGGCCGGACGGCGAGCGCCGCGTTCGCCGCGCCGCTGCCGGGCCCCGGTTCGGTGCGGCCCGTCGACGGCGACGTGCTCGACCCGGAGGCCGTCTCCAAGGCGGTCGTCGGGCAGGACGCCGTCGTCGTCACGCTCGGCATCTCCGACAACCCGCTCGCGGTCCAGTGGCTGCGGCGGGCGAGCACGGCGCTCGACGTGCGCTCGGCCGGCACCGCCGCGGTGCTGGCCGCGATGCGCGACGCCGGCGTCCGGCGCCTCGTCGTCCAGACCACCTACGGGCTGGGCGACTCCTGGCGGCACCTGAGCCTGACGTGGAAGCTCACGTTCCGGTTCGTCATCGGCCGCCAGCTCGCCGACTCCGCGCGACAGGAGGACCTCGTCCGCGCGAGCGGCACGGACTGGACGCTGGTGCGCCCGGTGTCGCTCACCGACCAGCCGGCCGACGACGGCGCGCACGTGAGCACCGACAGCGACGTGCGCGGGATGACGGTCTCGCGCGGGCAGGTCGCCCGTGCGGTCGTCGACGCGCTCGCCGACCCCCGCACGGCGGGCGCCACGCTCAGCGTGTCGTCGTGACGCCCGCCCACGGCGGCGGGTGTCAGCGGCCCGGCCTATCCTCGCGGACGTGAACACGACGACCACCGACGTCCGTCCCCGCGAGCACGACGACGTGCCGGTCCTCGCCAGGGTCGCCGCCGAGCAGCAGCCCACCAGCGGCTACCCGAGGACCTGGCCCCCGATGGTCGGTGTCCGTGACTTCCTCGTCCGCCCGGACGAGGAGGCGGCCTGGGTCGCGCTCCGTGACGAGCGGATCGTCGGGCACGTCAGCGTGACGACGGTGCACGACGACGAGCACGGCGCGATCTGGTCGGCCGGCACCGGTCGCCCGGTCACCGAGCTCGGGTGCGTGTCCGTGCTGTTCGTCGCCGCCGACGTCCGGGGCACCGGCGTCGGCGGCCTACTGCTCGACACCGCGACCGCCTACCTGCGCGACGCGGGCCGCACGCCGGTGCTCGACGTCGACGACCGGGACGGCGTGGCGCACGCCGTGTACCTCCACCGGGGCTGGCGCGTCGTCGGGGAGGCCCGGTTCCACTGGCAGGGCGAGGGCACGCCGCCCGCGCGCCTGCTCGCTCTCACCTGACGCGCGGTTCCGACGGGCCCGGCCGGACCGGGCCCTGCCCCCGTCAGGGTCAGACGCCGGCCGGGCCCGCCACCACGTCCTCCTCATCCACCGCCGGCGCACTGAACTGCGAGGCGTACAGCCGCGCGTAGGCGCCGCCCGCGGCGAGCAGCGTCTCGTGGTCGCCCTGCTCCACGATCTGCCCGTGCTCCATGACGACGATCGTGTCGGCGTCGCGGATCGTCGACAGCCGGTGCGCGATGACGAACGAGGTGCGGTTCGCCCGGAGCGCGTTCATCGCCTGCTGCACCAGCACCTCGGTGCGGGTGTCGACGGAGCTCGTCGCCTCGTCGAGCACGAGGATCTCCGGGTCCGCGAGGAACGCCCGCGCGATCGTCAGCAGCTGCTTCTCGCCGGCCGACAGGGCCGTCGCCTCGTCGTCCAGCACCGTGTCGTAGCCGTCGGGCAGGGTGCGCACGAACGGGTCGACGTGCGTGGCTTCGGTGGCGGCGAGGAACTCCTCGTCGCTCACCGTCGACCCGTCGCGCACCCCGTACCGGAGGTTCTCGGCGATGGTGCCCTTGAACAGCCAGGTGTCCTGCAGCACCATGCCGATCCGCGAGCGCAGATCGTCGCGCGTCATGGCCCGCGTGTCCACGCCGTCCAGCGTGATCCGCCCGTCGTCCACCTCGTAGAAGCGCATGAGCAGGTTGACCATCGTCGTCTTGCCGGCGCCCGTGGGCCCGACGATCGCGATCGTCTGGCCGGGCTCCGCCACGAGGTCGAGGCGGGAGATGAGCGGCGCCTCGGGGTCGTAGGAGAACGACACGTCCTCGAACGCGACCCGGCCCTGCACGTGCGCGAGCCGCTGCGGCTCGTCCGGGTCCGGGTCCTGCTCCGGCGCGTCCAGCAGCTCGAAGACCCGCTCGGCCGACGCGACGCCGGACTGCAGCAGGTTCATCATCGACGCGATCTGCGTCAGGGGCTGGGTGAACTGCCGCGAGTACTGGATGAACGCCTGCACGTCGCCCAGCGAGAGCTGGCCGGACGCCACCCGCAGGCCGCCGACGACGGCGACGACCACGTAGTTGAGGTTGGACAGGAAGCCCATCGAGGGCTGCATCGTGCCCGAGATGAACTGCGACCTGCGCGACGCGTCGTACAACGCCTCGTTCTCCTCGGCGAACGTCGCGGCCGCCGCGTCCTGCCGCCCGTACACCTTGACCAGCGAGTGGCCGGTGAACATCTCCTCGACGTGCGCGTTGAGACGGCCGGTGGCCGCCCACTGCGCCACGAACTGCGGCTGCGAGCGCTTCGCGATCTGCATGGTGAGGATCACGGACAGCGGCACGGTGACGAGGGCGACCAGCGCCAGCACCCACGAGATCCAGAACATCATCCCGAGCACGCCGACCACCGTGAGCACGGAGGTGACGAGCTGGGCGAGCGTCTGCGTCGTCGTCTGCGCGACGTTGTCGATGTCGTTGGTGACCCGCGAGAGGATCTCGCCCTTGGCCTGCTTGTCCGCGTAACTCAGCGGGATCCGGTGCAGCTTGGCCTCGACGTCGTCGCGCAGGCGCCGCATCGTGTTCTGCACGGCGATCGTCATGATGCGCGCCTGCAACCAGCCGAAGAGGAACGCCCCGACGTAGATCGCGAGCACCACCATCAGGATCTGCGCGAGCCGCTCGAAGTCGACGCCCTGACCCGGCACCAGGCCGGGCATGGACTCGAGCAGGCTGGCCTGCGTGTCGTTGCCCGACTCGCGCAGCCCGGCGACCACATGGTCCACGGTGGCGCCGGCCGGGAGGCCGGCCCCGACCACGCCGGCGAAGATGACGTTCGTCGCGTCGCCGAGGATCTTCGGCCCGACCACGGTCAGGGCCACCGAGACCACGCCGCACAGGGTGAGCAGGACGACGCGCGCCCGCTCGGGCCGCATCACCCCCGCGAACCGCTTGAGCGACCCGACGAAGTTCATCGGCTTGGCGCCGGGCGCCACACGGTCGGCGCTCATGCTGCCTCCTCGAGGGACATCTGGGACGTGACGATCTCCTGGTAGGTCTCGTTGTCGGCGAGCAGCTCGGTGTGCGTCCCCCGCCCGACGACGCGCCCGTGGTCGAGCACGAGGATCTGGTCGGCGTCACGGATGGTCGCCACCCGCTGGGCGACGACGAGGACGGTCGCGTCCTGCGTGCGGGGCCGCAGCGCGGACCGGAGCCGCGCGTCGGTGCTGTAGTCGAGCGCGGAGAACGAGTCGTCGAACAGGTACACCCGGGGCCGCCGCACCACGGCGCGCGCGATCGCGAGCCGTTGCCGCTGCCCGCCGGAGAACGTCGTGCCGCCCTGGGCCACCGGCGCCTCGAGGCCCTCGGGGAGCGCCTCGACGAAGTCGCGCGCCTGCGCGATCTCGAGCGCCGCCCACATCTCCTCCTCGGTCGCGTCGCCCTTGCCGTAGCGCAGGTTGTCGGCCACCGTGCCGCTGAACAGGAACGCCTTCTGCGGCACCAGGCCGAGCAGCGAACCGAGGTCACCGGTCGCGAGGTCGCGCACGTCGACGCCGTCCACCAGCACGCGCCCCTCGGTGGCGTCGAACAGCCGCGGCACCAGGCCCAGCAGCGTCGTCTTCCCGGCGCCCGTGGAGCCGATGATCGCCGTGACCCGGCCCGGCGACGCCGTGAACGTCAGGTCGTGCAGCACGGGCTCGTCGGCGCCCGGGTAGTGGAAGCCGACCCCCTCGAACCGGACCTCGCCCCGGGGGCCCGCCCCGTCCGCGAGGGACCCGAGGTCCACCGGCGCGGCCGGTTCGGTCACGGAGGTCTCGGTGGACAGGACCTCGCTGATGCGGCCCGCCGCCACGGAGGCGCGTGGGACCATCATCACCATCATCGTCGACATCATGACGGCCATGAGGATGTACATGATGTAGCTGAGGAACGCCATGAGCGCCCCCACCTGCATCTCGCCGTTCTCGATGCGCTGCGCCCCGAACCACAGGACCGCGACGCTCGAGGCGTTCATGATGAGCATGACCATCGGGAACGCCAGGGCCATGAGCTTGCCGGCGTTCAGCGACGTGTCGTACAGCGCCTCGTTGGTGGCGCCGAACCGCTCCAGCTCACGACGCTCGCGGACGAAGGCCCGGACCACGCGCAGGCCGGAGATCTGCTCGCGCAGCACCCCGTTGATCGCGTCGATCCGCTTCTGCATCGCCTTGAAGTACGGCACCATCCGCCACATCAGCAGCCCGACCGCGATGCCCAGCACCGGCACCACCACGAGCAGGAGCGCGGAGAGCTCCACGTCCTCCTGCAGCGCCATGATGACCCCGCCGACCATCATGATCGGCGCCATCACCATGATGGTGAAGGTCATCAGCACGACCATCATCACCTGCTGCACGTCGTTGGTCGTGCGGGTGATGAGCGACGGGGCGCCGAACTGGCCGAGCTCGCGCGCCGAGAAGCCCTGGACGGAGTCGAACAGGTCCCGGCGCACGTCGCGACCGAGCGCGGTCGCGGCCCGCGCCCCCAGGAACACCGCGCCGATCGCGCACGCGACCTGGACGAGGCTCACGACGAGCATCCAGCCGCCGACGCGCATGATGTAGGCCGTGTCGCCCAGGGTCACCCCGTTGTCGACGATGTCGGCGTTGAGGGACGGCAGGTACAGCGAGGCGAGCGTCGCGAGCAGCTGCAGCACCAGCAGCAGGCCCACGGCGCCGGAGTACGGGCGCAGGTAGGTCCGCGCCAGGGAGACGAGCATCAGGGCTCCTGGTGGTGGGGGGTCGGGGGCGTCGCCCCGGGGAGATTCTCGGGTGCCGAGGGCTCGTGGTCCCGTTCTTTTTCTCGGTCGTCCACGATGCCGTGCACGAGCGCGTCGGCGACGACCTCGGGCGGCGGCGCGGGCACGAGCCGGTCGACCCGGCCGTGCGTGCCCGCGATGCTCGCCTCCAGGAGGGCGACCGCGACGTCGACCGGCACGCGCAGCCGGTGGGCGTCGGGCGTCAGGACGGCGGTCAGCCCCTCCACCGTGGCGGCCCGCTGCCGCTCGCGCTGCTCGGCCAGCTCGACGCGGAACTTGAGCACGTGCTCGGGGGCGGCCTCGTCGCGGGCACCGGTGCGGTGGTGCAGCAGCCGCAGCACGCCCATCCAGCGCACCACGTCCGCCATGCGGCGCCGGCCCAGGCCGATCACCTGGGCGAGCCGCTCCTCGAGCGGCAGCCCGAGGTCGATCGCGGCGAGCTCGGCCCGTGTCTCCTCGGGGCCGGACGCGCGGTGCAGCCCTTCGACCGCCACCGCCCCGATCAGGGTGTGCTTGTCGCCGAACGCCCGGAACAGGGTGCCCTCCGCGACGCCCGCGGCCTCGGCGAGCTCGCGCGACGTCACGTCGACGCCGCGCTCCCCCACGAGCGGGAGCACCGCGGCCGCGATCGCGGCCCGCCGGTCGTCGGGCGACATGGGGGCGGCGCGGCCGGCGGGGTCGGGGGCTGCGGGAGGCGGGGGCACGCCTCGGACCCTAACTGAGTGAGCACTCACTCCGCAAGGCGTGCGGCCGGCCGGGCCGGGCCACGCACGACGAGAGGGCCGCCATCCGCCCGGATGACGACCCTCGTCGCGTGGTGACCGTGCCCGGCCACCGGACGGTCACGGCTGACCGGTCACTGCTGCGGCGCCTCCGGCTCGTCCGGCTCGCCGCCGAGCGTGCGCGGCTCGGGGCCGGTCGCCGGCGGCGTGGGCCCGGCGCCCGACGGGCGCTGCCCGCGGGTCTCGCTCGGGTCGAACGGGGCACCCGAGCGGGTCCCCGCACTGGTGGCCTCGGCGGTGGCCGCCTCGGCCTGGCGGCGGGCCTCGGCGAGCGCCTCGCCCGGGTCGGTGAGACCGGACGATCCCAGCATCGACGACCGGGCACGCTGGGCCGCCGACCCCTCACCCTCGTCGTCGGCGGACGGCGGCGTCGGGATCCCGGGGGTCCCCGGCACGCCGCCGAAGCCCTGCGCGATCGAGCCGAGCGCGGCTGTGAACTCCGTCGGCACGACCCACAGCTTCGAGGCGGTGCCGTTGGCGATCTGGGGCAGCATCTGCAGGTACTGGTAGGCCAGCAGCTTGGGGTCGGCGTCACCGGTGTGGATGGCGTCGAAGACTTGGAGGATCGCGCGCGCCTCGCCCTCCGCGGTGAGGATCTGCGCCTGGGCGTCACCCTCGGCCCGCAGGATCTGGGACTGCTTCTCGCCCTCGGCGGTGAGGATCTGCGACTGCTTGACACCCTCGGCGGTCAGGATGGTGGCACGGCGGTCGCGCTCGGCGCGCATCTGCTGCTCCATCGCGCCCTGCACGCTCTGCGGCGGGTCGATCGACTTGAGCTCGACGCGGTTGACGCGCACCCCCCAGCGCCCGGTCGCCTCGTCCAGGACGCCCCGGAGCTGACCGTTGATCTGGTCGCGGCTCGTCAGCGTCTGCTCGAGGTCCATGGACCCGACGACGTTACGCAGCGTGGTGACGGTGAGCTGCTCGATACCGGTGATGTAGTTCGCGATCTCGTAGACGGCGGACTTGGGCTCGGTGACCTGGAAGTAGATGACGGTGTCGATGCTCACCACGAGGTTGTCCGACGTGATCACCGGCTGCGGCGGGAACGAGACGACCTGCTCGCGCAGGTCCACCTTGGCCCGCACCTTGTCGATGAAGGGCACCAGCCAGTGCAGGCCGGGCTCGAACGTCTTGCTGTAGCGACCGAGCCGTTCGATGACCTGCGCGGTGGCCTGCGGGACGACCTGCACCATCTTGAACAGCGCCACGACCACGAAGATGACGAGCGCGAGGATCACGATCCACAGCACGATGGTCCCGGCAGAGGGGTCGGACACGATGGTCCCTTTCTGTCGATGTCGTTCGGGAGTCGATCAGGTTCTGCCGGCGGACCGGCGGGTGGTGCACGGCGACGCGCCGCCCGGCCGCCTCGGGGCGGTCCGGGCGACGGTCACGCGCTGGGCTCGTGCTGGGAGTGCGACGAGCCGACGGGCTCGACGACGGCGGTCGCGCCGTCGATGCGCAGCACGCGCATCTCGGTTCCCTCGGGGACCCGCGGCGAGGAGTTCGGGATCCCGTCGTCCTCGAGGCGGGCGCTCCAGACCTCGCCGGCCAGCTTCACCCGGCCCCCGGTCTCGGTGACCTCCGTGAGCGCCACGACCGGACGCCCCACGTGGGCGGCGGCGTTCGTCTCGACGAGGGGTACGCGCTGGCGCAGGTGCTGCAGCACCCAGGGCCGCAGCACGAAGATGAGGAGCAGGGCGACGGCGCAGGCCACGACGAACTGCAGCCACAGCTCGCCGCCAGCGGCTGCCGTCACGGCGCCCCCGAGGGCGCCACCGGCCAGCATGATGAACACGAGGTCGAGCGACAGCATCTCGACGGCGCCCAGCACCAGCGCCGCGCCGACCCACCACAGCCACGAATCCATGGTCACCTCCGCCTGGCCCCTGCCGCCGGGCCGGATGCCGCAGCCACAGGGTTTTGCACAGACTTTACCAAGTATTCCCCGGCTCGGGGAACACTCAGCGCGCGGCGGGCCGGGCCGCCCGGGCGAGCCAGCGCCCGCCGCCGTGCGCGACCATCAGCGGGATCCCGAAGGCCGCCGACAGGTTGTCGGCGGTGAGCACCTCCGCGATCGGGCCGGCGGCCTGGACGGTGCCCTGCCCGAGCAGCAGCAGATGGGTGAAACCGGGCGGGATCTCCTCGACGTGGTGGGTCACCAGCACCAGGACCGGCGACGCCTCGTCGGTCGCGAGCTCGGAGAGCGCGCCCACCAGCTCCTCGCGGCCCGCCAGGTCGAGACCGGCGGCCGGCTCGTCGAGCAGCAGCATCTCGGGGTCGGTCATGAGGGCCCGCGCGATCTGCACCCGCTTGCGCTCGCCCTCGGACAGGGTGCCGTAGTGCCGCTCCGACAGGTCGGCGACGTCGAAGGCCGCGAGCAGGTCCGTGGCGCGCTGCTCGTCGAACTCCTCGTAGTCCTCCTGCCACCGGCCGGTCACGCCGTACGCCGCCGTGAGGACGACGTCGCGTACCCGCTCGTGGCCGGGGATACGGTCGGCGAGCGCCGCCGAGGAGAACCCGATGCGCGGGCGCAGCTCGAAGACGTCGACGCGGCCCAGCCGCTCCCCCAGCAGGTCGGCGGTGCCCGACGTCGGGTGCGACCGGGCCGCGAGGATCTGCAGCAGCGTCGTCTTGCCCGCGCCGTTGGGGCCCAGGACCACCCAGCGCTCGCCCTCGTTCACCTGCCAGTCCACGCCGTCGAGGATGGTGGACTTGCCGCGTCGGACAGTGACGCCCTTCAGGTCGAGAACCGCGCTCATGAGGCACGACCCTACCCGAGCGACGTCCCCGCTCCGGCCCTCGTCCGGGGCGCGGCGGCGGTGTCCCCGGCCGCCGCTCGAGGCCCGGTCCTGCCGCCCGAACGTCTACCCTGTGGCGGGTGGACGCCGACCCGAACGCACTGCCGCGAAGCGTCGTGCTCGCGCTGTGGCTGGGCTCCGTGGGCGCCGCCCCCGGGGTCGTGGTCCGCAGCGTGCAGGACGACGACGAACCCCACACCGTCACCGGCCTGCCCCTCGCCGCGCCCGGTCGCGCGACGGCCGACGACGCCACGCTCGACGGCGCCACGCTCAAGGACCTGGCCGCCGCCTGGTCCGACGGCCCCCGCGAGGTGTGCGCGCTCCTGCCCGCGCCCGGCGACCCCGCCGGCGTCCCCGCGGCCGCGAACCTCGCGGCGACGGAGGCCGGCGAGTGCGTCGTGGTCACGACCGCCGCCGGTTCCTGGGCGGCCGTCCCCCGCGTCACCGCGTTCGGTACCGCCCTCGAGCCGGGTCACCTGGTCCACTGGGAGGTGCAGGCCGTCCCGGCCTGGACCACCCTGGTCGCCGGGGCGCTCGGCTCGCTCGCCGACGCCGAGCGCGAGCTGCGCACGAGCCTCGTGGTCGCCACCGACGCGCTCGACTCCCTCGACGTGGCCCGCTGGCGCGACGACGCCGCCGACGCGATCGAGCGCGTCCGGCAGGCGACGACCTCCCGCTGGCCGGTGCCCACGCTGGACGGGCGCCGGGCGCGGGTGGTGCAGCTCGCGACGCGCCTGCTGGCCATCGTGGACCTCGCCACCGCCGACGACGGCGGCGCCGTGAACCTGTGGCAGTCCGACCAGCGCTCCACCGCGCTGCGGGAGGTCGAGCGCACCGCCCGGCACGCGCTGTCGGCGGCGACCTACTCGTCCGTCCCGGGCTGACCCGCCGCCCCTCGTCAGCCCGTCGGCCACCGGACGTCAGCCCGCGAGCACGGCGCGGTAGACGTCCATCGTGCGGTCGGCGATCGCCGCCCAGGAGAAGCGCTCCGCGGCCCGGCGCCGGCCCGCCGCCCCCATCTCGGCCGCCCGCGCCGGGTCGGCGAGGACGGCGGTCAGGGCCGCGGCGAGGTCGGCCACGTACCGGTCCGGGTCGAGCGGTGTCCCGGTGCCGTCGTCGGCCTGCTCGATCGGCACCAGCGCCCCGGTGACGCCGTCGTCGACGACCTCCGGGATGCCGCCGGTCGCCGTGCCGACCACCGGCAGGCCCACCGCCATCGCCTCGAGGTTGACGATCCCCAGCGGCTCGTAGACGGACGGGCACACGAAGACCGTGCCGGCCGCGAGCACCGCGACCAGGTCGGGGCGCGGCAGCATCTGCTCGATCCACACCACGCCGGCGTCGTCGTGCGCGGCCCTGCCCGCGCCGCCCGTGCCGGCACCCGCGCCGCCGCGCACGCGTCGCAGGTCGGCCACCAGGGCGCGCACCTCCGCCATGATCTCCGGCGTGTCCGGGGCGCCGGCGCACAGCACGACCTGGACCTCACGCGGCAGCAGGGCGGCGGCGCGCAGCAGGGAGGGCAGGCCCTTCTGCCGGGTGATGCGCCCGACGAACACGACCGCCGGACGGTCCGGGTCGATCCCGAGCTCGCGCACGACACGCTCGGCCTCGGGGTCGCCCGCCGGCGGCCGCTGCCAGCCGGCCAGGTCGATGCCGTTGTGCACCACGTGCACCCGGTCCGGGTCGAGCTCCGGGTACACCCGCAGGATGTCGGCGCGCATGCCCGCCGAGACCGCGATCACGCCGGCCGCGCCCAGGTAGGCCGTCCGTTCCGCCCAGGAGGACAGGGCGTAGCCGCCCCCGAGCTGCTCGGCCTTCCAGGGCCGCAGCGGCTCAAGGGAGTGCGCCGTCACGACGTGCGGCACCCCGTGCAGCAGCGAGGCCACGTGCCCGCCGAGGTTGGCGTACCAGGTGTGGGAGTGCACGACGTCGGCCCCGGCGACGTCCGCGGCCATCGCGAGGTCGACGCCGAGCGTGCCGAGCGCCGGGTTGACGTGCGCGAGCGGCCCCGGGACCTCGTAGCCCGTGACGCCGTCGCCCGCGTCCTGCCGGGTGCCGTCGAAGCAGCGCACCCGCACGTCGGCGTGCGGCCGCAGCACGGCCGACAGCTCCGCGACGTGCACCCCCGCCCCGCCGTAGACGTGCGGGGGGTACTCGCGGGTCAGCAGGTCGACCCGGAGGGTGTCCGACGGCGTGCTCGGGGGCGTGCTCACGCCGTCCAACCTATCGCCCGGCCCCGCTCGCGGGTCGCCCGGCGCGGCCGGCCCGGACGCCCTAGTGTCGTGGCATGGCAGCGTCCCACCCCCGCGTGCTCGCGATCGTCCTCGCCGGCGGCGAGGGGAAACGGCTCATGCCGCTCACCGCGCAGCGCGCCAAGCCCGCGGTGCCGTTCGGCGGCATCTACCGGCTCGTGGACTTCGCGCTCTCGAACATCATCAACTCGCACTACCTGCACGTCGTCGTGCTCACGCAGTACAAGTCGCACTCCCTGGACCGGCACATCTCCAAGACCTGGCGGATGTCCGCGCTGCTGGGCAACTACGTCTCGTCGGTACCCGCGCAGCAGCGCGTCGGCAAGCACTGGTACCTGGGCAGCGCGGACGCGATCTACCAGTGCCTCAACATCATCGACGACGAGCGGCCGGACATCGTCGTCGTCGTGGGCGCCGACCACGTGTACCGCATGGACTTCTCCCAGATGGTCGACGCGCACGTCGAGTCCGGGGCGCGGGCCACCGTCGCGGCGATCCGCCAGCCGATCGCGCTCGCCGACCAGTTCGGCGTCCTCGACGTGGACCCCGCGGACCCGACCCGCATCCGGGACTTCCTCGAGAAGCCGACCAGCCCCGTCGGGCTGCCCGACTCCCCCACCGAGGTGCTCGCCTCGATGGGCAACTATGTGTTCGACGCCGACGCGCTCGTCGAGGCCGTCACGAAGGACTCGGCCGACCCGGACTCCCGCCACGACATGGGCGGCGACATCGTCCCGGCCTTCGTCGCCGAGGGCACGGCCGGCGTGTACGACTTCATCCGCAACGACGTCCCCGGCGCCACCGACCGGGACCGCGACTACTGGCGCGACGTCGGCACGATCGACGCCTACTTCGAGGCCAACAAGGACCTCATCGCGGTGCAGCCCGTGTTCAACCTCTACAACACCGACTGGCCCGTGTACACGGGCTACACCGGGCTGCCGCCGGCGAAGTTCGTGCACGCGGGGGCCGGCCGCCTGGGGCACGCCGCAGACTCGATCGTCTCGCCTGGCGTCCTCATCTCCGGCGCGACCGTCGCAGGGTCCATCCTGTCCCCGGGCGCGCACCTGCACTCCTGGGCTACCGTCACCGACTCCGTCGTGATGGACAACGTCCAGGTGCACCGGCACGCCCAGGTCCACCGCGCCATCCTCGACAAGAACGTGGTGGTGGGCGAGCGGGCACGCGTCGGCGTCGACCACGACGAGGACCGGGCCCGCGGGTTCACCGTCTCCGAGTCGGGGATCACCGTCGTCCCGAAGGGCACCGTCCTTGCTTGATCCCACCTCCTACGACCCGGCGCCGCCCTCGACGCAGGCCTCGACGCCGGGCGCCCCCGTCCGCTCGCACGCGCAGCCGCACCCCGACCGGCGGTCCTGGGACGGCTCACGGCGACGCCTCGTCGTCACGGACGTCGACTCGACGTTCGTCACCGCCGAGGTGATCGAGCTGCTCGCCGACCACGCGGGCACGCGCGAGCAGGTCGCCGCCGTCACGGAGCGCGCGATGGCCGGCGAGCTCGACTTCGCGGGCTCGCTGCGCGAGCGGGTCGCGACCCTCGCGGGCGTGCCCGTCTCCGCGCTCGACGCGGTGCGCGAGTCCCTCGAGCTCACCCCGGGCGCCGCGGAGCTGGTCGCCGAGACCCACCGCCGGGGCTGGGAGTTCGGCCTCGTCTCGGGCGGGTTCGCGGAGATCCTCGAGCCTCTCGCGACGTCGCTCGGCATCCGGCTGTGGCGGGCCAACCGCCTCGAGGTCGCGGGCGGCGTGCTCACCGGCCGCACCGTCGGGCCCGTGATCGACCGCGCCGACAAGGCCGCGACGCTGCGGCGCTGGGCCGCGGCGTGCGGCGTGCCCATGGTCGACACCGTCGCCGTCGGTGACGGCGCCAACGACCTCGACATGATCGCCGCCGCCGGCATCGGCGTCGCCTTCGCCGCGAAGCCCGTCGTGCGGGCGCAGGCGCCGTTCAGCATCGACGGCCCCCGGATCGACGCGGTGCTCGACATCATCGACCAGGTCGACACCGCAGCAGGTCGCACGCCCCCGCCGGCCTGAGCACCGGCACGCCCGTCGTGCCTGGTCGCCGGGCCGCAGCCGTAGCGCCGGGTGGCCGGCCTGCGGGAGGATCGAGGCATGGCGACCACGGTCGAGACCAACGCGCTCAACACCATCGACGAGTCCGAGCGGCACGGGCGGCCCCGCGACCTCTTCTGGCCCTGGTTCGCGGCGAACGTCTCCGTGCTCGGTCTCGGGTACGGCTCCTACCTCCTGGCGTTCGACGTCTCGTTCGCCCAGGCCGTGGTCGTCGGGGTCGTCGGGATCGTCGTCTCGTTCCTGTTCTGCGGGTTCGTCTCCCTGGCCGGACGGCGCGGCAGCGCGCCGACCATGGTGCTCAGCCGGGCCGCGTTCGGGGTACGCGGCAACGCCCTGCCGTCGCTGCTGTCCTGGATCCTCACGGTCGGCTGGGAGACGGTGCTCGTCTCCCTGGCGACCCTCGCGACCGCGACCGTGCTGGGCACGCTCGGCTGGGGCGGGGGCACCGTCACGCAGGCGGTGACGCTCGGCGTCGTGGCACTCGTCGTGGTCGCGGCCGGGGTGTTCGGCTTCCAGCTCGTGATGCGGCTGCAGCAGGTGATCACGGTGCTCACGGCCGTGCTCACGGCCGTGTACGTCGTGCTGGTCGCCGGGCACGTGGACTGGGCGGCCGTGGCCGCGATCCCGCCGGGCACCGCGCCCCAGGTCGTCGGCGGCCTGGTCTTCATGATGACCGGCTTCGGGCTCGGCTGGGTGAACATGGCGGCCGACTACTCGCGCTACCTGCCCCGATCGGCCTCCGGGCGGGGCGTGGTCGGCTGGACGACGTTCGGGGCGTCCCTGCCGCCGGTGCTGCTGCTGGTCGCCGGCCTGCTGCTCGCCGGGTCCGACCCGGCCCTGGCCGACGCGATCGGCGCGGACCCGATCGGCGCGCTCGCCACGCTGCTGCCCACGTGGTTCCTGGTGCCGTTCATGCTCGTGGCCCTGGCCGGGCTGGTCGGCGGCGCGGCGCTCGACATCTACTCCTCGGGACTGGCGCTCCTGGCCCTCGGGCTGCCCGCCCCGCGCTGGGTGGCCGCCGCGCTCGACGGCGTCCTCATGGTGCTCGGCGCCGTCTACGTCGTCTTCGTCGCCGACGACTTCTTCGGCCCGTTCCAGGGCTTCCTCATCACCCTCGGCGTCCCGATCGCCGCGTGGTGCGGGGTGCTGCTGGCGGACATCGCCCTGCGCCGCCGCGACTACGCCGAGGCCGACCTCTACGACGCGGCCGGGCGATACGGCCGGGTGCGATGGCCCGCGGTGACTCTCGTGGTCGTCGGGACGGCGATCGGCTGGGGGCTGGTCACCAACACGTACGCCGGCTGGCTCTCCTGGCAGGGCTACCTGCTCGGGCCGCTCGGCCTCGGCGGGCGCGACGGCACGTGGGCGGGAGCGAACCTCGGCGTGCTCGTCGCGCTCGTGCTGGGCTTCGTCGGCACGCTGGCAGCCAGCTCGCGCGCCGTCCGGCGCCAGGAGGGGCGATGAGCTCCGGCGGCGGGGCGTCGCACGACGCGTGGCTCGTGGCCGTCGACATGCAGCGCGTCTTCGCCGACCCGCCGAGCCCGTGGTCGTCGCCGGACTTCCCCGCGGCGCTGAGCGGCGTGCGGCGGCTGCTGCCCGCGTTCCCGGGGCGCGTCGCGTACACGCGGTACGTCGCGCCGTCCGAACCCCGCGGCGCGTGGGCCGACTACTTCGCCGCGTGGCCGTTCGCGCTGGTGCCGCCGGACGACCCGCTGTACGACCTCGTCGACGGCCTCGACCCCGGCGGCGCGCCGGTGGTCACGGCAGCGACGTTCGGCAAGTGGGGGCCGGAGCTCGCCGCCGCGACCGGAGGGGCGGGCACGCTCGTGGTCGCCGGCGTGTCCACCGACTGCTGCGTGCTGTCGACGGTGCTCGCCGCCGCCGACGCCGGACGTCACGTGCGGGTGGTCGCCGACGCGTGCGCCGGGGCGAGCCGCGCGGACCACGAGCGAGCCCTCGACACGATGCGCCTCTACGCGCCGCTCGTCGAGGTCACGACCGTCGCCGAGGTCCTCGGCGACGCCTGACCGCCGCCTGACCCGCCGGCGTCAGGACGGGCGGCCGACGTGCACGAGCCGCGCGGCCGCGCGGCCCCAGTCGGACCACGGGCGGTCGGCGGCGGTCTCCAGGACGGAGTACGTCGCCGTCGGCACGCCCACGCGCACCTGCGCGAGGGCGGCGTCGTCCGACCCCTCGGCGGCCAGGTAGGAGGCCGTGGCCGCCATCGTGGGCTCGTGACCGATGACGAGGACGGTGCCCATCGCGGGCGGGACCTCCCGCAGCAGGTCGAGCACGTCGCCGACGCTCGCCTCGTAGAGCTCGTCGCGCACCTGCAGCTCGATCCCGGACGCGCCGTCGAGGTGCGCCGAGGCGAGGTCCCAGGTCTGCCGGGTGCGGAGCGCGGAGGAGACGAGAGCGAGGTCGGGCACCAGCCCGGCGGCGGTGAGGGCCATGCCGACCCGGCCGGCCTGCTTGCGCCCGTTCAGGGCCAGCGGACGCCGGTCGTCGACCACGACACCGCGGCCGGGCTCGGCCTTGGCATGGCGCAGCAGCACGAGCCGCCGACGCGGCACCGCATCCTCTGGGTGAGCCACGCTCTCATCCGCTCCGTCTCGTCACGTCGGTCCGATCACTGCCCCATCGCGTGCACACCGCCGTCGACGTGGACGATCTCCGCGGTCGTGGCAGGGAACCAGTCCGACAGGAGCGCCACCACGGCACGTGCCGCCGGCTCCGCGGTCGTCTGGTCCCAGCCGAGCGGGGCACGCTGCGGCCAGGCGTCCTCCATGGTCGCGAAGCCCGGGATGGACTTGGCGGCCGTGGTACGGATCGGCCCGGCGGAGACGAGGTTACACCGGATGCCGTGCGGCCCGAGGTCACGGGCCAGGTACCGGTTGGCGGACTCGAGACCGGCCTTCGCCACGCCCATCCAGTCGTAGACCGGCCAGGCGAACGTCGCGTCGAACGTGAGCCCGACGTAGGCGCCGCCGTCCATCAGCGGCCGCGCCGCCTCGATGAGCGACTTGTAGGAGTAGGTGGAGATCTGCATGGCCGTCGCGACGTCCGGCCACTCGGCGGAGAGGAAGTTGCCGCCCATGACGGACTGGGGCGCGAAGCCGATCGAGTGCACCACGCCGTCCAGGCGGTCGGTGTGCTCCTTGACCCGGTCGGCGAGGGCGGCGAGGTCCTCGGCGCTGGTCACGTCGAGCTCGACCACCGGCGCCTCGACGGGCAGCCGCTTGGCGAACGCCTGGGTGAGCTTCATCTGCCGGCCGAAGGAGCTGAGGATGACCTCGGCGCCCTGCTCCTGCGCCAGCCGCGCCGCGTGGAACGCGATCGAGCTGTCGGTGAGGACGCCGGTGATGAGGAGCTTCTTGCCGTCGAGCAGAGCCATGATGACCTTTCGGAGGGTGCTGGTGGGAGCGTAGCGGCCCGGGGCCGCGGGAGGGGAGGCGCCGCCGCGCCGGGGCAGCGGACGGACGAAAGCGGTGGCGCGGGGTCAGTGACCCATGCCGAGCCCGCCGTCGACGGGGATCACCGCGCCGGACACGTACGCGGCGGCGTCGGAGGCGAGGAACTGGACCACGCCGGCCACCTCCTCGGTGGAGGCGAACCGGCCGGCCGGGATCGACGCCTTGTACTCCTTCTGCGTCGCCTCCGGCAGGGCCGCGGTCATGTCGGTCTCGACGAAACCGGGCGCGACGACGTTCGCCGTGATCCCCCGGCCGCCGAGCTCGCGGGTGATCGAGCGGGCCATGCCGACCAGGGCGGCCTTGGACGACGAGTAGTTGACCTGTCCGGGCCCGCCGTACAGGCCGATGACCGAGCCGAGGAGGACGATGCGGCCCTTGCGGGCGCGGATCATGCCCTTGGAGGCGCGGCGCACGCAGCGGAAGGTGCCCGTGAGGTTGACGTCCAGCACGGTCTCGAAGTCCTCGTCGCTCATCCGCATGAGCAGCTGGTCGCGGGTCACGCCCGCGTTGGCGACCAGCACCTCGACCGGGCCCAGCGTCTTCTCGATCTCGGCGAAGGCGCCGTCGACGGCCGCGCTGTCGGTGACGTCGGCGACGAAGCCGTGCACCCCGGCCGGCAGGTCGCCGCCGCGGTAGAGCGTCGCGACGGTGTCGCCCGCGGCGACGAAGCGCTCGGCGATGGTGCGCCCGATGCCTCGTGCGGCGCCGGTCACGACGACGACGCGGGGGGTCTCGGCCTCGGACGGCGTGGCGGGGGCGTCGGTCACGGTGGATCTCCTCGTGTCGGCTGACGTGGTCGGTCCGGCTGGCATGGCCCGGTGGCCTGGTCGCTGGGACGGCCGACGGGACGCCGGGGTGCTGCCGGGACGCGTGCGTGGGGCAGCATCTCCCGGCACGCTCGCCCGACGCTACCTGCCGGGCCACGGCCCGCCCGGTCACGACGAGCCACAGGCGGCCCCGGCTGTTTGTCGGATACCTACAACTCCGCAGCCGCCGTCCGCCGTTCCCGACGTGCGTGCCGCGGCCCGCTGAGGGGCCCGGGGGACGTGCGCGGCGCCGTAGACTGGCCGGGTGAGCAATGCCCACGTGCCCTCGATCACGGGTGCTCCCGAGTCGCTCGCCGAGGACCAGGCCCGGCGCACGCGGCGGTACCTGGTGCAGATGGGCGTGCGCCTCGTGTGCTTCCTGTCCGCGATCTTCCTCGCGAAGGACGTGCTCTGGCTGCAGCTGCTGCTCCTCGCGGCCGCCGTCGTGCTCCCCTACTCGGCCGTGCTGTTCGCCAACGCCGGCCGCGACCGCGTCACGTACGACACGTCGCCCGTGACCGGCCGCGAACCCGCCGCGCTGCCCGCGGAGCCCTCCGCCGCGCCCGCGGGCGGCACGGTCCCGGCCGCGGACCGGGTCATCGAGCACCAGGACGAGCGCGACGCCGAGGGCGAGGTCCAGGGCGAGGGCGAGGGCGAGCGCCAGGACGACCGGCAGGACGAGAGCCCGCAGGGCACGACGGAGGATGATCGTTGATGGACGTGCTCGGGCTCGGCGCCGACCCCGTCGCGGGCGAGCTGATCTGCTCGGCCAAGGGCTGCCGCTCCGAGGCGCAGTGGGGCCTGCTGTGGAACAACCCGCGCCTGCACACCCCCGAGCGGCGCAAGGTGTGGCTCGCCTGCGACGACCACCGCACCCACCTCGAGGAGTTCCTCGGTGCCCGGTCGTTCTGGAAGCAGACGGTCCCGGTCGCGGAGCTCGATCGCGAGTGACCGGCCCCACCTTCCCGCTCCGCCCCGCCGGCGCAGGCCGGCCGCCCGCTCCGTCCCCCGCCGCTGGTGACCCGTCCGCTCCCCCGGCGCCGCGGACCCGCCGCCAGTGGGTCACCCTCGGCGTCGCGGCCGTGCTGCTCGCCGCCCTGTGCGTGCTCGCCGCCGTCTGGCAGTGGCACCGCTACACCGACCGCGAGGCGCAGATCGACCTGGTCGAGGCGAACTACGCCGCCGAGCCCGCCCCCCTGGGCGACCTCCTGGCGGCTCCCGGCACCACGCTCGCGGACGCCGACGTCTGGCACCCGGCCGTCGCGACCGGGACCTACCGCACGCAGGACACCGTGCTGCTGCGCAACCGCCCGGTCGGCGGCAAGCCCGGGTTCCACGTCCTCGTCCCGTTCGAGACCACGGCCGGCGACGGCTCGCGGCTGGTGCTGGTCGTCGACCGCGGCTTCGTGCCCCAGGGCGACGACGCCGCCTCCCCGTCGTCCGTCCCCGCGCCGCCGGAGGGCGAGGTCGAGGTGGTGATGACGATGCGCGCCGACGAACCGTCGTCGGGCCGCGGCGCGCCCGCCGGCCAGGTGCAGGCGATCAACACCGACCAGGTGCTCGCCGCCGGGGCGGACGGAGCCGCGTGGGCCGACGGAGCGACCGCGGTCGCGTACGGGCAGGTGCGCACGGAGGACCCGGCGCCGGGCCAGGTGCTCGGCGCCCTGCCCGAGCCGGACACCTCCCCCGGGTCGCACCTGAGCTACGCGTTCCAGTGGTGCATCTTCGCGCTCGGCGCCGTCGGTGGCTACGTCGTGCTGTGGCGCCGCGAGACCCGCCCTGCGACGGTCACCGCGGGCGACCTCATCGCCGCGGACCGGCCCGACGGCGAGGGCGACGGGACCACCGGGGCGGCCGTGCGCGCCCGCCGGGCACCGCGCCGCCGCCTCGACGAGGACTACGAGGACGCCCTCGTGGACGCCGCCGAGGCGGGCGACGGCGGCCGTCAGGCCAGCGACACCAGCTCGGCGTAGTCCTCCGACCACAGGTCCTCGTCGCCGTCCGGGAGCAGGAGCACCCGGTCCGGCTCGAGGGCGTCCACGGCGCCGTCGTCGTGCGTGACCATCACGACCGCGCCCTCGTAGGTGTTCAGCGCCCCGAGGATCTCGGCGCGCGACGCGGGGTCGAGGTTGTTCGTCGGCTCGTCGAGGAGCAGGACGTTGGCGCTGGACACGACGAGCGTCGCGAGCGCCAGCCGGGTCTTCTCGCCGCCGGAGAGCACGTTCGCCGGCTTGTCGGCGTCGTCCCCGCTGAACAGGAACGAGCCGAGCACCGACCGGACCTGGGTGTCGGTGAGGTCGGGGGCCGCGTGGCGCAGGTTCTCCACCACGGTCGCGTCCATGTCCAGGGTGTCGTGCTCCTGGGCGTAGTAGCCGATCTTGAGCCCGTGCCCGGGCACCACCCGTCCGGTGTCGGAGCCCTCCACCCCGGCGAGGATGCGCAGCAGCGTCGTCTTGCCCGCGCCGTTGAAGCCCAGGACGACGACCCGCGAGCCGCGGTCGATGGCCAGGTCGACGCCCGCGAAGACCTCCTGCGAGCCGTAGCTCTTGGACAGCTCCTCGGCCGTGAGCGGGGTGCGGCCGCACGGGGCCGGCTTCGGGAACCGCAGGTGCGCGACCTTGTCGGCGCGCCGCTCGCCCTCGAGGCCCGACATCATGCGCTCGGCCCGCTTCATCATGTTCTGCGCGGCGGTCGCCTTGGTGGCCTTGGCCCGCATCTTGTCGGCCTGCGCGAGGAGGGCGCCGGCCTTCTTCTCGGCGTTGGCGCGCTCCCGGCGCCGGCGCCGCTCGTCCTGCTCGCGCTGGGCGATGTAGGCGTCCCAGCCGAGGTTGTACTGGTCGAGCTCGCCCCGGTTGGCGTCCAGGTGGAACACCTTGTTCACGGTCGCGCGCAGCAGCTCCACGTCGTGGCTGATGACGATGAAGCCGCCCGGGTAGGACTTCAGGTAGTCGCGCAGCCAGATGATGCTGTCGGCGTCCAGGTGGTTGGTCGGCTCGTCCAGCAGCAGGGTCTCCACACCGGAGAACAGGATGCGCGCGAGCTCGATCCGGCGCCGCTGCCCGCCCGAGAGCGTGTGCAGCGGCTGGGCGAGCACGCGGTCGTCGAGGCCGAGGTTGCTCGTGATCCGGTGCGCCTCCGACTCCGCCGCGTACCCGCCGGCGGCGAGGAAGCGGGCCTCGAGCTTCGGGTAGCGCTCCAGCGCCGCCTCCTGCGTGTCCGCGTCGGCGCTCGCCATGAGCCCCTCCGTCTCACGCATCTGGGCGACGATCCGGTCGAGGCCGCGGGCGCTGAGGACGCGGTCCATGGCGACGACGTCCAGGTCGCCGGTGCGCGGGTCCTGCGGGAGGTAGCCGATGTCGGTGCCCCGCGTGATCTTCCCGCCGGTCGGCAGGGTGTCCCCGGCCAGGGTCTTGGTGAGCGTGGTCTTGCCCGCACCGTTGCGGCCGACGAGACCGATGCGGTCGCCGGCGGCGACGCGGAAGGTCGCCTCGTGCAGGAGGACGCGAGCGCCGAAGCGCAGCTCGACGCCGTGGGCGGTGATCAAGGCAGGGGTGTCCTTCGGACGATGGTGGGGGGCCGGGTCAGTCTAGGCCTCCTGCGCCGGCCCCACGAGGACGTAGGTCACAGGAGCGGTCGCGGGCCGTGGCGCGCGGGCCCGGATCAGGACGCGGGTCGGGACGCGGGCCGGGACGCGGGCCGGAGGTTCCGCACGGCGACCGGTGTCTCGGTCGCGCCGTCGTGGCCCCGCTCGACCCGGAAGACGGGCCGGTCGGGCCGCTCGCACACGGCCTCCACCAGCTCGCCGTCCACGAACCGCGCCGCCGCGTACTCGTCGACGGCGTAGCCGCCGGGCAGCACGCCGGCACCGACCCAGCCGAGGTACGACTCCCGCCGGCCCGGCTCGCCGAGGTAGTGCGGGCACGCGCTGCCGGCCAGGAACCCGAGGCCGTCGTCCAGGGCCGCGAGCGGGCCGAAGGAGTCGGTCGACGACGACGAGAACCAGCAGTTCATCCCCGCGCTGATGCCGGCGAGGATCGTCCCGCCCGCCGCGGCCTTCTCCAGCAGGGCGGGCAGCCCGTGCAGGCGCCACACCGCCAGCAGGTTCGCCGTCGACCCGCCGCCGACGTACACGACGTCCTGGTCGAGCAGCATCTGCGGGTCGGTGTAGCCCCACGGCTCGTGGCAGAACAGCGAGAGCACGGACGTCTCGGCCCGGCCGGCGAACGCGGCCTCGAACCGCTGGGCGTACGTGTCGGCGTCGCCGCTGGCCGTCGGGACGAAGCACACCTTCGGCACCGACCTGCCCGTGAGGTCGAGCAGGTGGTCGTCGATGGCCGACGAGCCGTCGTCGGACATCGAGAAGCCGCCGCCACCCAGGGCCAGGACCGTTCCGATCATGCGTCGCACCCTACTGAGCGCCCCCGCCCGACGCTCCTCGTTTTCCGGGCGGTCCGGGGGCGGTCGCGCGCTCGGTAGGGTTCGCGGGTGACCCGCGTCCCCCGCACGGCCTCGGCCCTCCTCGTGCTCCTCGTGGTCGCCGCCGGCCTGGCGGCCCGCGAGCTGCTTCCCGGCGCCGTCGGCGGCCCGGTCGGCGACGGCCTCTACGCCGTGCTCGTCGTCCTCCTCGTCGCGCTCGTCCGGCCGCGCACGACCCCGGTCGTCGCGGCCGTGGTCGCCCTGGTCGTGTGCGCGGCGATCGAGCTCTCGCACCTCACGCCGTACCCGGCGCAGGTGCTCGAGCGGCTCCCCGAGGCGCGGTACGTGCTCGGCACCACCTTCACCGTGACCGACCTGGCCTGGTACGCACTGGGCGCGGCCGTCGGGGGCGTGCTGCTCGCGGCCGTCACGCCGCGGCCGCGGGTGGTCGACCAGTCGCTGCGGCACCTGCGCTCGGCGGGCAAGCATCGCCGCGGGCCGCGGGTCGTGCCGCTGGTCCTCGTGCTCCTGCTCGCGGGCGGCGCGGTCGTCGGCTGGTTCATGTGGTCCGAGACGCAGGACCTCGACGCCAAGGTCGACGACGCCCGGGCCGCGCACGCCGCCTCGGCCGACAAGGTCGCCGACGACGCGGTCCGGGCCGACCTCGAGGCGGCGATCGGCGACGCCGAGACGGTGCTCGCGGGGACGCCGGTCCTCGACCGGCTCCCGGGGGACGCCACCGACGCCCGCGAGCGCCTGGACCGCGAGCTCGAGACCGTCCACGACTCCCGGGTGGAGTTCGCGCTCGCCGAGGCCGCCGAGGCCCGCACCGCGCTGGAGCCGGCCCGCCGGCGCGCCGAGGGCGTGCTGGCCGCGACCCAGGAGCTGCGCGAGGACGGGCAGGGCGCGAACGAGGCCGTGAGCGCCGCCTTGCGCACGTCCCTCGACTCGGCGGACGAGACCCTGGCCGCGACCGACGAGAAGGCCCTCGCCGAGGCCGGGCTCGCCCGGCTGGAGGACGTCGCCGCGGGCCTGGCCGTCCGCCTCGGCGACCTCGAGGGTGCCACCACCGACCTCCTGACCGCCCAGGACGCCGTCGTCTGCCCCGAGCCCGACCAGGTCTGGTTCCCCCAGGCGGGCAAGCTCTCGGAGAAGGAGCTCGCGCCCCTGCCCTGGGCGCCCGGGTACGCGGTCCGCGCCGACGTCGTGGACGGCCTGGTGAAGCTCAACGACGCCTACCGCGCGCACTTCGGCGAGGACCTGACCGTCAACTCCGCGTACCGCAGCTACGACCAGCAGGTCGAGGTGTACGACCCGGAGGACCCGAACCCGCTCGCCGCCCCGCCCGGCTGCTCCAACCACGGCCTCGGCACCGCCGTCGACCTCAGCATGGGACCGGAGGGGTTCGACGGTGACCGGTACGCGTGGCTGAAGGAGCACGCCGAGCAGTTCGGCTGGACCCACCCCGACTGGGCGGAGCCGAACGGCCGGCTCCCCGAGCCGTGGCACTGGCAGTCGGTGAAGACCCCGGTCGAGTACTGACGCCGGGTCGAGCCGGTCAGAGGGTCGGCGGCGGCACGGGCTCCAGCCAGAACAGGCGGACCACGCGCCCCGAGTCGCGCTCGTAGGCGCGGTACCCGGGCCACTGCGCCTGGATCCGGTCCCAGGCGGCGTCGCGCTCGTCGTCCCCGAGCAGCCTCGCCCGCACCCGGGAGCGCCGCCCCCGGACGCTGACCTCGGCGTCCGGGTGCGCGAGCAGGTTGTACGTCCAGGCGGGGTGCCGGTCCTGCGCGAACGCCGTCCCCGCCACGAGCATCCCGCCGGTGCCGTCAGGGGTGAACATCAGCGGGGTGTCGCGCGGCTCGCCGGTGCGGGCCCCCGCCGTGTGCAGCACGAGCGAGGGCACCAGGACCGCGCTGAACTGCAGCCGGCCCCGCGTCACCCGTGCCAGCGCGCGCTCGACGGGCGGCAGCGCGGCCGGGGCCACGGCACGGAACGCGCGCGTGCGCGTCATCGGCGCGACGAGGGCGCGCACGCCCTGCACGATCCTGCTCACGTCGCCAGTATCGACCCCCGCCGTCGTCCTCGTCGCTCGGCGATCAGCTCACTCGGCAAGCAACGTGCCCAACGGTCCGAGGTCGATGTTGAGATCTGCCACCGTGAATCCGTAGCGTCCCCGCAGCTCCGCCATGGCGTCCTCGAGATGCATCAGGCCGAGGCCGAGCCCTTCGACCTGTTCATCGGTCAGGTCGCCTTGATCGACACGGCGCAGCGCCTGCCGCTCCATGAGCTGCCGGACGAGCTCCACGATGGTGAGCACCAGCCGGAACAGGTCTCGCTCGACCGACTCCGCGTCGGTCTCGAGTCGCTCCGGCAGAGCTCGCGGTTCCTGCGTCATGGTGTCCTCGCAGCCTCGACACGCACGGACGTGATCAGTGCGTGCAGATGGATCTCCACCAGGTCGATGCCGGACAGGGAGATGGTGATGTCGCCGGACAGCACCACGCCCGTGCCGAGCAGCCGGTCCAGGAGGTCCACCAGTGCGATCGGTCGGCTCGGCGCATCGTCGTCGACCATGGAGGGCGTGGTCTCGGCGCCGGTGCGCGCGGCGATCCCGGACGTGCTCACACGTCCTCCACGGTGGCGAACGAGTACGGGGGCCAGGGGCCCTGCAGCTCCACGCGAGCCTGCGGGCGCTCGGCGACGATCGCGTCGACGGTCGACGTCCACGTCGCCTCGTCGTCGTGTCCGACGAGGTACGCAGCGTTGAGCACCATCGTGCCCTCGTGGCCCGTGAGCCTGCGGTCCTGCGGGGGGAGACGCCGGCTCGCGGCGACCGAGTGCGCCAACCGGGTGTAGATCGAGTCACCGAGCTCCGACGCAGCCCCGAGGGCGTCCTCCCGCTGCGTGATCTGGCTCCGGCGGCGTTGCAGGTAGGCCGCACCCGCGCCACCGCCCGCCGGGCGGGAGTGCGCGGCGGCGCGCCCTTCCGCCTCGATCTCCTCCAAGGAGACGTAGACCTTGACGCTCCACTCGGACCGGCCCTCGACCCGGTCGAGCGCCCGCTGCAGCGCGCTGCCCCACTCGCCCAGCCGTTCCACGACGCTGTCGTCGTTCAGGAACACGGTCGCCAGCCTCATCGGCGCGAGCACGCCCCGCCGCGCGACCCCCCGCACCACCGCGTCGTGCTGGCGCGCGACCTGCTCCAGCCACGCCAGGTCCTCGAGGTTGCGGCGCAGCCCTTCGTCGCCGAACTCGTCGAGGCCCACGTCGCCGACCACGGCGCTGAGGCCATGGCCGTCCAGCACCCTCACCGGGTCGCCCTGTAGACCGACGAGCCCGTCGACGTCGTCGGCGTGCAGCCCGCGCGACACCGCGTACAGGTAGACCCCGGACTCACTCATCCCCTGGCTCACCGGCCCCTGACTCCAGCTCCTCGATCCGCTCCCGGAGCCGACGGTTCTCCTCGGCGACCTCCTGAGCGCTGGTGCTGAGCATCGGGTCGTTCTTCCACCAGTCGATCCCCATCTCGGCGGCCTTGTCCACCGAGACGATGAGCAGCCGGATCTTGACGGTCAGCAGCTCGATGTCGAGGAGGTTCACCCGGATGTCTCCGGCGATGATGATCCCCTTGTCCAGCACCCGCTCGAGGATGTCGGCCAGGTTCGAAGGCTCCGGGCGCGCGCTGTACGGCGAGGGCCGTTCGCGACGTGCGACCAGCTCGGGCTCTTGGCTCACGCGTCACTGCTCCTCTCCCGTGTGGCCGCGGTTGTATCGACGTCTGCGCCGATACCCCGTCATCTCTCCTGCCGGATCCGTGTCGACCTCGTACAGGGCGAGCAGGTCCGCCGAGTCGGGGATCCGGCGCGACTCGACCACCTCCAGCTGCACCTGCCAGCCGTCGCCGGTCCGCTTGAGGCCGACCACGCTCTCCGCCTCTCGTCCGGTCATCTCCTGCAGCGCCCGGACGGCCTCGGCCGCGACGGCCCGGGGCTTGGCGGTGCCACGGCCGGAGGCGCCCGAGGACGGCTCCTGCCGAGAGGGACGGCTGGTCTCGCGCGTGCTGCTGGTTCCACCCGCAGCGCTCTTCGACGACGTCGGCGACTTGCGGGACGCAGGCCTGTCCGACTCGCCGGTCCGCGACGCTCTCGTCCGCCGCGGCGCACTCTCGGTGTCGCTCATGTCCCACCTCTCTGGTCGTGCGGCACGGTACGGGAGACCATCAACCGTGCGATGAGCTCCTCCTCGAGGGCAACCGCGTCCTCCTCCGACAGCTCCCCGGAGGCACGGAGCTCGTCGACCTCGTCCAGCTGGGCCCGGATGCGCGCCGGGTCGTAGTACTCGTCCTCGGCCTGTCTGAGCACGACCTCGGCGATGGCGATCGTGCCCCGTACCGGCAGCAGGGGCAGTCCGAACAGTCCACCGAGCAGGCCCACGCTCAGACCTCCGGGACGAAGTCGTACGGCGCGCTGGGGCCCCGCAGCTGCATCCGCATCCGGTCGTGCCCCTGCTCGGCGATCGCCTCGGCGGCCTTCTCCAGCGCGGGGACCGCCGCCTGGTCCATCAGCAGGGCGACCTCCACCACGTCGTCCTTGCCGGCGAGCTCACGAACACGGAAGTCGACGGCCGGCGCGGTGACGACGTCGATGATCGGTTCCGCGTCCCGCGAGCGCTTCTGCGCGAGCGCGTCGGAGACGAGCTCGCCCAGCCGGATCCGGGCGTGGTAGGTGACCTCCTCCGGCTGGTCGCGCGTCTCCTCCCGCAGTGCTGCGATGTCGGCGCGCTCCGCCACCACCTCGGCCAGCGCCACGTCCGGCTGGTAGCGCACCCGGAGGGTGTACTGCGACCGCCCTCGCAGCCCGTCCAGGAGCGCGGTGAACTCCTCGTGGTTCGGCTCCAGCAGCTCGGCGGTGACCTCGTCGGTGCTGGCGAGCACGGAGCCGAAGCGGGCGGGCAGCACCGGCTGGCCGCCCGCAGCCACGGCGTCCACGACATGGCTGTAGGTGAGCAGGTCCCCGCGGGTCCCCCACCCGCGGTCCACGTCGACGACGTCGACCAGCGCCGCGACGTCACCGTGGCGCAGCAGCTGCGGCGGGTGGCCGGCGAGCCCGGCGAGGTCCTCCGGCAGCCGTGTCGCCGCGGGCACGATGCCGTAGACGAAGCAGGCCTGGCCGGCCTCGACCGTCAGCACCGAGCCGGAGTCAGCGTCAGCCGTGTCCGTCACGCGTCCTCCTGCTGCTTGCGGCGCTGGGTGGGCTTCTTCGCCGGTCGGCGCTGGGGCCGCGACTCGTGGCCCTCGGCCTCGTCATCGTCGTCACTGCCCATGATCGCGTTCTTGGCGCCGGTGAGCACGCCTTCCGTCTTGCCCTTCGCCGTGCTCTCGGTGGCGCTGCCCATCATGTCGCCCAGGTCCTTGCCACCTTGCTTGTAGAGGTCAAGACGATTGGTGGCCTCGGCGAAACGCAGGTAGGTGTCGACACTGGCGATGACGATCCGCGCGTCGATGGTGAGGATCTCGATACCCACGAGCGACACCCGGACATAGGCGTCGATGACCAGACCCTTGTCCAGGATGAGTTCGACGACGTCGGCCAGGCTGCTCGAGCTCGGCCGGTCGAGATATCCGCCGCCTCGGCGGGACGTGGTGCTTCGGCTCTCACTGGTATCTACAGTCATCGGACAACCTTTCGCCTGGAATGGTGTCGGAATCTCCCCGGCAACGGGGTGGTTCCCTCAGGGCTATCGCGCTGTCTCCTCGGCGGGCTCCTCCTCGTACTCCCCCTCGGCGGGCTCCTCCTCGTACTCCCCCTCAGCAGGCTCCTCCTCGTACTCCCCCTCGGCGGGCTCCTCCTCGTACTCGCCCCCGGCAGGCTCCTCCTCGTACTCCTCGTCGCCCGCTTCCTGTGCTTCCTGGTCCTCGCGCTCGAGAGCGTCCTCGTGCGTCTCCACCACCTCGCCGTCCCGGATCTCACCGCGCCATCCCTCGACGTCGTCCGGGGCCAGCATCGTGCTCATCATGACGTGACGGCGGAAGTGCTTGAGCTCCAGCCGGGCACGACGCCCGGCTGCACGCCAGATGTTGCCGATCCGCTCGACAAAGCCCTGGGGGTAGTACTCCAGCACCACCAAGATCCTGGTCAGTCGCGGTGCGATCTCGTGGAACGTCACGGCACCGTCGACGTGCCCCTTCACCCCTTCCGAGCGCCACACGATCAGTTCGTCGGGCACCTGTTCGACGATCGTTCCCGTCCAGGTGCGGTGCGACCAGAACACCTGAGCCTTGAAGTCGAGCGCGACCTCCTCTCCTTCCTCGCCCTCCTCGGCGTCGGCATGCTCGACCTTCTTCATGAAGTCCGGGAACTCGTAGAACTGCGTCCACTGGTTGTAGGCCACGCTGACCGGGACACCGACGTCGATCGACTCGGCGATGTTCATGGCCTTCAGCGGGTCGCCACCACCGCTCGAGCCCTTGCCCCCGCCAGGGAGGAGGTCCGTCACCTTGTCCTTGAGCCCGGACAACCCGCCCTTGAGGGCGCCCTTGACGGGAGACTTTCCCTCCGCCGCAGCTTCGGCGCCTTCCTCGGCCGCTCCGCCGAGCACCGAACCGCCGTTGCCGATGTCGGTCAGCTTGTCAGCGGCCTTCGAGACGGCTGTGCTGCCGATGCTCTGGACGCTCTTCTTGACCTCTGACATCAGTCCGCCGAGATTGATCTCGTCCAGGAACGAACCGCTCTTGTCCTGTCCGCCCTGCTGCGCCTGCTCACTCATCATTTACCACCCTTGGCAGTCGAACGGCTCGTGGTCCTCCTGGTGGTCCTGCTCGCGGACTTCGCCGCGCCCCCGGCACTCTTCGCCCCGCTGCCACCGGCCTTGCTCGCGGTGCCACCGGCCTTCTTCGCCGTGCCACCGGCCTGCTTGGTCCCACCGCTGGCCTTCTTCGCCGTGCCACCGGTCTGCCGGGCCGTGCTGCCACTCCTCTTCGCCGCGCCACCGGCCCTGCTGGCCGTGCCGCCTGCCTTCTTCGCGGCGCCTCCAGTGGCCTTCTGCGCCGCCCCCTGGGCCCGTCGCGTCCGTCCGGAGGTGGACACCGCCGACTCGTCGGCCCCCTCGGGCTCCTCACCCTCAGGCTCCTCACCCTCAGGCTCCTCACCCTCAGGCTCCTCACCCTCAGGCTCCTCACCCTCAGGCTCCTCACCCTCGAGCTCCTCGTTCTCGGGCTCCTCACCTTCGGGCTCCTCCTCACCCTCAGGCTCTCCGACGACGGCTCCCGCCGTTTCGCCCGCTTCCCCTGCCGTGTCCGCCACCACGCCGGTGTACGCAGACGTGCGGTCCCGGACCGTGTCGGTGAGTCGCTCCACCTGCGCACGAGCCGTCGTCACAGCGGCCGCGCGTGCCGAGTCCATGAGGTTTCCCTTGACCTGGTCGACCAGCCCGGAGAGCTCTGGGCTCTTCTCCAGGGCTTCCATGAGCTCCTTCCCGATCTCACGAGGTGAGGTCGGGAGCTTTCTCCCGGCGAGCAGACCGGCCGCCAAGATGGCGAGCTTCATCTTCTTCCTGCGGCCGAGCAGGTAGCCGGCCGCTACGGCACCCAGCACCTTCACCGTGTTATCCATCGGTACTCCTTCTCCGGCGACGCCATGAAGTCGTCGCGAAATTCTCGGTGAAACTGATTGCACTATCGCGCCCGGGTTCGATTGAGCCGCCCCAGCGTCCTGTCATTGCTGGAATCACATTCCTGACAGCGGACGCCGCCATGGCCCGGAATCGCTATATCTCTACGAGAGATCGTGCCTGCACATTCGTCGTCTCGGTCGCCTGGCCGCAGGTCGCATTTCGTGTCGTGCGCACCTGGAGCGCATCGGATACGCCCCGCCAACCTCCCCATCCTGCGCGGCACCGGCGAGCACTTTCACGACAACACACCCGGCGTTTGCACGCACGCCACCGGGTGGGTTCCGACGGCGCCGGTCCTGGTCGACCGCCGGTTCTTCTGCATCGCGCACCCTGCGCCGGACACCCTCGGGCTGCCGGTCGTCCCTGCATGACCGGCATCGTTCGCGTGACCCGCGCGCCGTCAGGTCCCGTCCTCGCCGCGGTCGAACTCGCGCGCGTACGTCTCGGTCGCCTCGTCGACCACCGAGCGGCTCACCCGCGCGAGAGGGGTCGACCTGACCAGCAGGGGTTCGCAGTCGGGGCCGCGCCCGGCGACCTCCCCGGTGAGGACCCACGGGTAGCGTTCCGGCGTCATGAGATGGGCGTACTGGCACAGCTACCGGGCGAGCCAGTGCTCGAGCGGGCGGTCCCACCACGGCTCCGGCGTCAGCGGGTTGACGCTGAGGCCGGGCAGCAGGCAGCCGCTCTCGTGGTCGCGGCTCACCGTCGAGCGGTCCGCCGCCGGGCCGGCGCTGAAGCGCACGTAGGCCGGGGAGATGACCTCGACGAGCTCCGCCACGTCGGCGAGCGAGCGGAGACGGGGCGCGCCGGGCACCTCCGGCCACGCCTCGTGCCCCGCGTCCCGCCGTGCGTCCTGCCGGGTCCCGGTCATCGTCGGCGCCCTCAGAACACCGGCTTGCCGCCGGTGACGCCCAGCACGGTGCCGGAGACGTAGCTCGCGTCCGACGGCGAGGCGAGGAACACGAACGCCGGCGCCACCTCCGCCGGCTGGCCCGCACGTCCGAGCGGGGTGTCGGCGCCGAACTTCGCCACCTTCTCCGGCGGCTGCGTGGCCGGCTGCAACGGCGTCCAGATCGGGCCGGGTGCGACCGCGTTCACCCGGATGCCGCGAGGGCCCAGCTCGGCCGCGAGGTTCACCGTGAGGTTGTTGATCGCCGCCTTGGTGGACGCGTAGTCCAGCAAGGACGTCGAGGGCTGGTACGCCTGGATCGAGGAGTTGTTGACGACGCAGGCCCCCTCGCCGAGGTGCGGAAGCGCCGACTGGGTGACCCACAGCAGCGCGTACAGGTTCGTCTTGAGCACCCGGTCGATCTCGTCGGTCGTCACGTCCTCCAGCGCGTCGCGCCGCGCCATCTGGAAGCCGGCGTTGTTGACGAGCACCTCGAGCCCGCCCAGCTCCGCCACGGCGCGCTCCGGCAGGCCCCGGGCCGTGGCCTCGTCCGTGATGTCGCCCGGCAGCAGGGCGGCGCGGCGGCCGGCCTCGGCGACCCAGCGTGCCGTCTCCTCCGCGTCCTGCTGCTCCTCGGGCAGGTAGGAGATCGCGACGTCGGCACCCTCCCGGGCGAAGGCGATCGCGACCGCCCGCCCGATGCCCGAGTCTCCCCCGGTCACCAGGGCACGCAGCCCGTCCATGCGGCCGCTGCCGCGGTACGACCGCTCGCCGTGGTCGGGCGTCGGGTCCATGGCACCGGTGAGGCCGGGCGGCTCCTGCTGCTGCGGCGAGAACTCCTGCGTGTCGTCGTGGCTCATGCTGCTCCTCCTCGGGCGGGTCGGTCGGTGGTGCCGGTCGGGCCGACGCCTGTTCGGCGACCGTCACGCCGCGCTGCGGCGGCGTGCGAGCTGCGCCTCGTGCACGTGGGGGCGCCGGGAGGGCTGGACGCTGTCGAGCGCGCCCTTGACCTGCCGGTCGGCGAGGTCCCCGAAGCCGTCTCCGCGTGCCAGCGCCGCCATGAGCTGAGCGGCGGCGTCGCGCAGGCCGCACCCGGTCGCCCCGGCAGCCTCGGCCAGCAGACGCTCGGCGGTGTCCGAGTCGACGCCGCGCGTCGCCATGAGGACGCCCTTCGCCTGCTCGATCGCCGCGGCCGACACGAAGGCGGCGTCGATCGCGCGCCGCACGTCGCGCGCCACCGCCTCGCGCTGCAGGGGCGTAGTGTCCACGACGTAGCCCGCCACCTCGGACGAGCGGCCGTCCTGGGCGCGGCGCGCCTGGCCGGTGACGAGCAGCGTGCGGGTGCGCCCGTGCGCGTCGACCGACCGGTGCCCGCAGGCGAACGGCCTGCCCGACCGCAGCGACGAGATCGCCTCGCGCACCACGCGGTCGCGCTCGTCGGGGTGCTGGTGGGCCCGCAGCACGTCGAGGCCCGGCTCCACCTGCCCGGGCTCGTACCCGTGCAGCAGGAACACCTCGTCGGACCACCACCACGAGTCGGCGCGGAGGTCGACCCGGTACCGGCCGATGAGCAGCTGCGTCCCGACCGCGAGCGCGGGGGCGAGGTCACCGGGTCGGAGGGCGCCTGAGCCGTTCTGGTCGGCGGGGGCGGCGTCGTCGTGACGAGCGGGGATGTCGGTCGTTCGTCGGTGCATGATTTCGGCCTCCTACCGCGAGGTCCGAAGCCGCTTCCTGACTCCGAGATCACTCACGCTAGCGCGGACGGTCGGAGTCGGCCAGCGCGGGTGCGAGCCGCCGCCCGTCGTGCCATCGTGCGACAGACGTCGTCGGCAGGAGAGCGCCATGAACGACCGCCCCAGCACCGGCCCCGGTGCGGAGCCGGAGGAGCCGGACGTCCGCGCGGACGCGGACCCCGACGCCGATCCCGACATGCTCAACCCCCGCACGGGGCCGCGGGCCCACCCTCCGGCGGAGCCGGACGACGAGGCGGACCCCGACGCCGACCCGGACATGCTCAACCCCCGCACGGGTGAGCGGCCGGACGGCGCGTAGGCCCCGGCGCCGCCCGCGCCGCGACGCCTCCCGCCGGATGGCGTCCACCGGGCACAGGACCGACGGTGGAAGGGTGCTCGAGAAACGGGCACACAGCTCGTCTCCACGAGGTTCACCATGACCGACCAGACGGACAGCCACCGAGACGCGCCGGACCCGGGAGCGGCCCCGCCGCCCCGCACGGCGCCGCCAGACCCCCGGAGCCCGACGGGGGTGCCCGAGCCCTCGACCCAGCCGGACGCCCGACGCCAGAGCGGCGAGCGCCTGACGACCGCGCAGGGCCTGCGGGTCGACGACACGGACCACTCCCTCACCGCAGGCCCGCGCGGACCGGTCCTGCTCGAGGACCACCACCTGCGCGAGAAGATCACGCACTTCGACCACGAGCGCATCCCGGAGCGCGTGGTGCACGCGCGCGGCGCGGGCGCCCACGGCACCTTCCGCGCCTACGGGAACGCCGCGAGCGTCACCCGGGCGGCGTTCCTCGCGGAGACGGACCGCGAGACGGACGTCTTCGTCCGGTTCTCGACGGTGCTCGGTTCGCGGGGCTCGGCCGACACCGTGCGCGACGTGCGGGGGTTCGCGACGAAGTTCTACACGGACGAGGGCGTCTTCGACCTGGTCGGGAACAACTTCCCCGTGTTCTTCATCCAGGACGCCGTGAAGTTCCCCGACATCATCCACGCCGGCAAGCCGCACCCCGACCGCGAGATCCCGCAGGCGCAGAGCGCGCACGACACCTTCTGGGACTTCATCTCCTCGCACACCGAGTCCACCCACATGGCGATGTGGGCGATGTCGGACCGCGCCATCCCCCGCAGCTACCGCACCATGGAGGGCTTCGGCGTCCACACGTTCCGCCTGGAGGCTGCGGACGGCACCACGTCGCTGGTGAAGTTCCACTGGAAGCCGGTGCTCGGCGTGCACTCCCAGGTGTGGGAGGAGGCCCAGATCACGCAGGGCGCGGACGCCGACTTCCACCGCCGCGACCTCGCCGACGCGATCGACGCGGGCGCGTTCCCGCAGTGGGAGCTCGCGCTGCAGGTCATGCCGGACAGCCCGGACGAGACGTTCGAGGGCATCGACCTGCTCGACCCGACGAAGATCGTGCCGGAGGAGATCTGCCCCGTGCAGCGGGTGGGGATCATGACGCTGCACGCCAACCCCACCAACTACTTCGCGGAGACGGAGCAGGTCGCGTTCCACGTCGACCACCTGGTGCCCGGGATCCACGTGACGAACGACCCGCTCATGCAGGGGCGGCTCTTCTCCTACCTGGACACCCAGCTGACGCGGCTCGGCGGGCCCAACTTCGCACAGCTGCCCGTCAACCGTCCCCACGCCCCCGTGAACGACATGCTGCGCGACGGCATGCACCAGACCGCCGTCCACGACGGCGTCGTCGCCTACAAGCCGAACGCGCTCGACGGCGACCTGCCGGCCGCCTCCCCCCGCGACGGGTTCGTCACCGTGGCGACGCCCGTCGACGGCACGAAGGCCCGGCACCACCCCGTGTCGTTCACCGACCACTTCAGCCAGGCGCGGCTGTTCTGGCTCTCGATGTCGCCCGTCGAGCAGGCGCACATCGCCCAGGCCTACACGTTCGAGCTGGGCAAGTGCGCCTCGGTGCAGGTGCGGCAGAACATGCTCGCCAGCCTCGCCCGCGTGGACGACGAGCTCGCGTCCCGCGTCGCGGCCGGGCTGGGCCTCCCCGTGCCCGCCGGCGACGTGCCCGCGGTCGGCGAGCCGTCCCCCGCGCTGTCCCAGGTGCCGCGGTCGCCCGCCCGCGTCGACGGCCGGGTCGTGGGCGTGCTGGTCGCGGACGACGGCGACCTGGGGGTCGTGGGCACCCTGCGGTCCGCGCTCGCCGAGCACCGCGTGGTGGTCCGGGTCGTCGCGGCGCACGGCGGCGAGGTGGGCTCCGGCGGCGTCCGCGAGACGGTCGACCGGACGATCCTGGCCACGCGCTCCGTCGAGTACGACGCCGTGGTGGTCGCCGACGGCACGGCCGGCTCGCCGCTCGCGGCGGACGGGAGGACGCCGGTGCTGCTGCAGGAGGCGTACCGGCACGGCAAGGCGATCGCCGTCGTGGGCGACGGCACGGAGCTGCTCCACGCCGCCGGGGTGGCGGCCGAGTCGCCCGGGGTCCACGTGCTCCCGGACGACAACGGCCTGGACGTCGCCCTGCTCCACGACCTGGGCATGCACCGGTCGTGGGAGCGGCTGATGGCGCTGGCGCAGGCCTGACCACGGCCGACGTCAGCCCCCGGAGGGCTCAGCCCGCGGAGAACGGGGGGACGGGCCGCTCGGCGAACGCCGTCGCGACGGCGTGAAGGTGGTGGGCCATGAGCCGTCCGGTCCGGTGCCACTCGTGGCCGTGTTCGGTGTCGGGGTACTCCGGCCCCGAGCCCGCGCCCGTCACGCTGTCACGGTCGTCCGGCACCCGCACGCGGCGCCGTGAACCGCAGGCCGAGGTGGTCGACCGTGCACGGCAGGGGGTCACGGGCGAGGTACCGCCCCCGGTCGACGTCGAGCCCGAGGCGGGCGAGCCGCGTGAGCAGGTGCGACGCCACCAGCAGCACCAGGTTGCGGCCCGGGCAGCCCGCCGGCCCGCCGCTGAAGGGCACCAGGCCCCAGTCCGACGACGCCCGGCCGTCGAGCCACGCCTCCGGGACGAAGTCGTCGGCGAACGGCAGCCGCTCCCCGTCGCGGTGGAAGAACGCGCTGACGACGACGAACCCCGTCCCTGCCGGCAGCGTCGTGCCGCCCCAGTCGGTCGGGCGGAGCGAGTCGCGCAGGATCGCGAACGTGGTCGGCCAGAGCCGGACCGCCTCGAGCAGGCACGCCCGCCCGTACGGCAACGCCGCGGCGCCACCGTCCTCGTCGCCCGCGAGCTCCTCGGCGGCCAGCTCGTCCACGGGCAGCTCGTCGACGAGGCGGCTCCGCACGTCCTCGCGTGCCGAGGCCACGGCGAGCGCCCGCAGCGTCGTCGCACCCGCGGCGTCGAAGGCGAAGAGCCAGTGCGGCACCTGCCCCGGGGCCTGGTCCGGGTCGGCGTCCCGCGCACGGCCGGCGAGCGACGTCGACGGCGCCCGCGCCACGTGACGGGCGACGCGCCGCTCCAGCTCCGCGCGCAGCCACGGGCGTCGCGGGCGCAGCCACGACCAGTTGGCGTCCCGGCGCAGGGCGGACAGCACGGCCACCAGCCGGTCGTCGTCGCGCGCCGCGGCCCCGAACGTCACGTCCAGGGCGAGCCGCCACCACGCGGCCATGAACGTCCCCGCGTCGAGGGAACCCGTGTCGCGCACCCTCCGCTCGAGCTCGCCCGCGGCCCTGACCACGGCCCGCACGTGGGACGGGGCGTCCTCGTGCACGGCGTGCGGGGTGTCCAGCGCGCGCTCGTTCAACGGCCGCCGCAGGCGCCGGTCCGAGGGCGCGGAGATCAGCAGGCCCTGCGGCTGGAAGTGCGCGAGCGCGCCCCGCTTCTCGTTCGAGGCGGGCGTGAAGGGCTCCGGGGAGCCGACGAGCAGGCGCTCGACGTCGCCCGGGTCGGTGACCAGGACGAGCCGTCGCGGCCCGAGGCGCAGCACCAGCGGCGCGTCGTCGTGACGGTGCCGCAGGGCGGTCAGGAGTCGGCGCGACTCCCGGTCGCTCTGCCGCCGCTCCGCCCAGGCGGTCATGCGGGGGCGACGCACGATGGCGCCCTGGGCGACCAGGGGTGCCAGCACCGCGCGCAGGACGCGGGCCGACTCGGCCGCGGTGAGCTCGACGGGCGCGAGGGACATGACGGATCCTCCGGCGACGGCGGTCACGCCAGGGCTGGACGCGTGCCTCCCACCCTGGTCCGGCCGGCGGCAGGACGCATCCCGGGCCGGTCGGGTCGTGCGCCGGCAGCACCTGCAGGGTGCCGGCAGAGCCGTGGACGGCCGGCGGACGGGCGAGCACCGGGCGCCCGTCCTACGGTCGGGGCGTGGCGCCTCCTACGGTCGGGGCGTGGCGCCGACGCCGGGCGCCGCCCACCGACACCCCGGGGCCGGACGGCCCGGGCGACGACCGTCGAGGAGGCAGCCGATGTCCACCGCGCAGCCCACCAGCCCGCCGGCCCACCAGCCCACCGACCCTGCGGAACGGCCATTGCCGCGCCTGGCCGCCGCGCTGGAGCGCGAGCCACGCCTCGACCGGCTCGCCGGGTTCTTCGGCCGGGTCGCACACCTGGTCGTGCCCCGGGAGGGCCCGGTGCGGGACGAGCTCCGGGGCCGGTCGGTCGGTCACCCGGTGCACAGCGTGCTCACCGACCTGCCGATCGGGCCGTGGGCGGGCGCGCTCGCCCTCGACCTCACCCGACCGGCCGGGCACGACGCCGCCGCCCGCCGGCTCGTGGGCCTCGGCCTCCTCGCAGTCCCGCCCACGGTGCTCACCGGCCTCACGGACTTCCGGGCGCTGTCCGGGCCGTCGCCGCGACGCGTCGCCGCGGTGCACGCCGTGTGCAACACGGCCGGCACGCTGCTGGCCGCCGGCTCGTGGCAGGCCCGTCGCTCGGGCCGGCACGCCGCGGGCGCGCTGCTGACGCTGGCCGGGATGGGCGCCGTCGGCGCCGGCGGCTACCTCGGCGGCCACCTCGCGCAGGCGATGCGTGAGCCGCCCGCGCCGCCGACAGAGGGCGGGACGGGCACCGGGCGGAGCTGACCTCCCCCAGGACCTCCCGAGGGCCCGCGCCTCGCGGCGGCGGGTCAGCGGTTCGGAGGGGCGTCCGAGATGTCGGCCAGGGCCGACTCCGGGTCACGCTCGACCGCCAGGTCACCGATCGACACGATCCCGACGAGCACGTCGCCGTCGAGCACCGGCACCCGGCGGACGGCGGCGTCCCGCATCACGTGGACGGCGACCTCGACGGGGTCGCCAGGGCCGACCGCCACGAGCCGTTCGCTCGTGACGTCCTCGACGCGCTCGTCCGGCCCGCGGCCCGTGGCGAGGCCGCGGACCACGAGGTCACGGTCCGTGACGATCCCGACGGTCTGGCGGCCCGCACGCACCACGAGCGCCCCCACGTCCTGCTGGGCCATCGTGTCGGCGGCGGTCCGGAGCGTGTCCGAGACCTCGACGGTGGTGGGGGCGGGGGTCATGCACTCGGCGACGGTTCGCGAAGCCATGTCGTCCTCCTTCTCGGGGGCGCGACGGCGGGCTGCTTCACCGACTCCCTCCACCGTGCCTCGTGGTCCGGCTGCTCGCACGGGACAGGGACGCGACGGTTAGCGCCCGCCTCTCAGGTGCCGACGCTGTCGGTGAGGTCGGCGCCCGTCGTCGCCGTGCGCAGTGGCTGCAGCAGAAGGTCTCGTCGTCCACGTCGACCCCGTGCCCCAGCACGGTGCAGCCGCAGTGGGCGCACCGGGGCGCCATCGCGTGGACGGCGCACTCGAACGAGTCGAACACGCCCGCGGCGCCGTCGGACCTGGTGATGGTGAAGGTGCGGGCGTAGTCGTTGCCGCACGTGTCGCAGACTGGCATCCGTGCTCCTCGGCAGTCGGTGCGGCCCGTGGCTGGACCTGCTCCCACCGTCGCAGCGGGTCGCGCGCTCGCAACCTCCCGGCGGCTCTCGCACGGTGAGCAGCGCGGTCGGATGGTTCACTGACGGCGTCCGGTGAAGCAGCCGCCGGCCAGCCGGGGCCACGAGCCCCGCCGGCGGAAGGAATGACAGTGCGAGCAGTGACGTGGCAGGGCCGCCAGGACGTCTCCGTCGAGGACGTGCCGGAGCCGCACGTGCAGGAGGCGACCGACGCCGTGATCCGGGTGACGTCGACCGCGATCTGCGGCTCCGACCTGCACCTGTACGGAGTGCTGGGGATGTTCCTCGACGCCGGCGACGTGCTGGGGCACGAGGCCATGGGCGTCGTGGAGGAGGTGGGCAGCGCCGTCGGCGACCTCGCCGTCGGCGACCGTGTCGTGGTGCCGTTCACCATCGCCTGCGGGCGGTGCTGGATGTGCTCCCGCGGCCTGCAGTCGCAGTGCGAGACCACGCAGGTGCGCAGCCAGGGCAAGGGTGCGGCGCTGTTCGGCTACACCCGCCTGTACGGGCAGGTGCCCGGCGGCCAGGCGCAGTACCTGCGTGTGCCGCAGGCGCAGTACGGCCCGGTCGTCGTGCCGGACGACGGCAGCCCCGACGAGCGGTATCTCTACCTGTCCGACGTCCTGCCGACCGCGTGGCAGGCCGTCGAGTACGCCGACGTCCCCACCGACGGGAGCGTGGTGGTCCTGGGGCTCGGGCCGGTCGGCCAGATGGCCGCGCGCGTGGCGAGGCACCGCGGCGCGGGGACGGTGATCGCCGTCGACCCGGTCGCCGAGCGGCGCTTCATGGCGCAGCGGCACCGCGTCATCGGGCTCGACCCGGACGAGGAGGACGTCCGCGAGGCGGTGCTCGACCTCACGGACGGCCGGGGCCCGGACGCCGTGATCGACGCCGTCGGCATGGAGGCGCACGGCTCACCGATCGCCGAGACGACGCAGCGGCTCGTGGGGATGCTGCCCGACGCGGCGGCCGCTCCCCTGACCGAGCGGGGCGGCACGGACCGGCTGGCGGCCCTGCGCACGGCGTTCGCGCTCGTGCGTCGCGGCGGCACGGTGTCGATCTCCGGCGTCTACGGCGGGGCCCTGGACCCCCTGCCGATGATGCAGCTCTTCGACAAGCAGGTGACCCTCCGGATGGGACAGGCCAACGTGCGGCGCTGGACCGACGCGCTGCTGCCCCTCGTGCAGGACCCGGCGGACCCGCTCGGCGTCCTCGACCTGCGCACGCACCGGCTGCCGCTGGAGGACGCCCCGCACGCCTACCGCACGTTCCAGCGCAAGGAGGACGGGTGCGTCAAGGTCGTCCTCGACCCGTGGGCGTGACCGGCGGGCAAGGAGCGCGCCGTCGGGTTCAGCGCCCTGCGCCTCGACCCGGGCGACAGACGGCGAAGGTCCCGCACCCTCGGGGGCCGGGACCTTCGCTCGTGCGGCGCGTGCGCTGTCTGCTCAGACGTTGAAGCCCAGCATCCGCAGCTGCTCGCGACCGTCGTCGGTGATCTTCTCCGGGCCCCACGGCGGCATCCAGACCCAGTTGATGCGGAACCCGTCGACGATGCCCTCGAGCGCCTGGGCCGACTGGTCCTCGATGACGTCCGTCAGCGGGCACGCCGCGGACGTGAGCGTCATGTCGATGGTGGTGTGGTTGTTCTGGTCGACCTGGACGCCGTAGATCAGGCCCAGGTCGACGACGTTGATGCCCAGCTCCGGGTCGATGACGTCGCGCAGCGCCTCCTCGACGTCGGCCGCCGTGGTGGGCGACGGCGCCGCGGCGGGCGGGGCGACCTCGTGGGTCGTGTTCTCGGTCATCGTCTCCTCCGGGTTCGTCATGCTGCCAGCGCACCGCTGCGCGCGAGCGAGTCCTTGAGCGCCGCCCAGCCGAGCAGCGCGCACTTGATGCGGGCGGGGTACTGCGACACCCCGGTGAACGCGGCGGCGTCACCGAGCGCGTCCTCGACGTCGTCGTCGCCCAGCCCCTTGCCCCGCGAGGCCATGAGGTCGTGGAAGACGGCGTCGAGGTGCGCGACCTCGTCCAGGCCGCGCCCCGTGACCAGCTCGGTCATGACCGACGCCGAGGCCTGCGAGATCGAGCAGCCCTGACCTTCCCACGAGACGCCGCTGACGGTGCGGCCGTCGGCGCCGTCCGACACGTCGACCCGCAGCGTGATCTCGTCGCCGCAGGTGGGGTTCACCTGGTGCGACTCCCCCGCGAGGTGGCCGGCCGCAGGGTCGGCCGAGCCCGCGAGCCCCCGGCCGTGCGGGTGCTTCGCGTGATCCAGGATCACCTGCTGGTACATCTGCTCGAGCGCGCTCAATGCCGTCCTCCCGCCGTTCTCATTCCACACCGAAGAACGCGCGGACGCCCGACAATGCTTCCCGGAACGCGACGATCTCGTCCACGGTCGTGTACACGGACGCCGAGGCGCGCGCGGTCGCCGCGACGCCGAAGCTCCGGTGCAGCGGCTGGGCGCAGTGGTGGCCCACCCGCACGGCGATGCCGCGGTCGTCGAGCACCTGGCCGACGTCGTGCGCGTGCACGCCGTCGACGACGAACGACACGACCGCGAGGCGGTCGTGGGTGTCCGCCGGGCCGATCAGGCGAACGCCGGGGATCTCCGCGATCCGCACCAGCTCGGCCGCGAGCTCGTGCTCGTGCCGGGCGACCCGGTCCATGCCGAGCTCGTCGAGCCACCGCGCGGCCACGCCCATGCCCACCGCCTGGGCGACCATCTGCGTGCCCGCCTCGAAGCGCTGGGGCGGCGGCGCGTAGGTGGTCTCCGCCATCGTGACGACCTCGACCATCGACCCGCCGGTCGTGACGGGCGGCATGGCCTCGAGCAGCTCGCGCCGCCCGTAGAGCGCGCCGACGCCGGTGGGGCCGAGCATCTTGTGCGCGCTGAAGGCCGCGAAGTCGACGCCGAGGGCGTGCAGGTCCACCGGCAGGTGCGGCACCGACTGGCACGCGTCCAGCACCGTCAGCGCCCCGACCCGGCGGGCCGCGGCCACGAGCTCGGCCACCGGCGCGACGGCGCCGGTCACGTTGGAGACGTGCCCGAAGGCGACCACCCGGGTGCGATCCGTGATCACCGCACCGGCGTCCGTCAGGTCGATCCGCCCGTCGCCGTCCACCCCGAACCAGCGCAGCACGGCGCCGGTGCGGGCGCACAGCTCCTGCCACGGCACGAGGTTGGCGTGGTGCTCCGCCTCGGTGACGACGATCTCGTCGCCGGGTGCCAGGCGGAACCGCTCGGCCGCCGCTCCCCCGCGCCCGGCCGTCGCGTTGCCCAGCGCGTAGGCCACGAGGTTGAGCGCCGCGGTCGCCCCCGGCGCCCAGACGATCTCGTCCTCGTCGGCGCCCACGAAGGCCGCGACGGCCGCGCGGGCGTCCTCGAACGCCTCCGTCGCCTCCTCGGCGAGCTGGTGCGCGCCGCGGTGCACGGCGGCGTTGCGCTGCTCGTAGAAGTCGACCTCCGCCTCCAGGACGACGTTCGGCTTCTGCGAGGTCGCAGCCGAGTCGAGGTAGACCAGCGGACGACCACCGCGCACCGTGCGCCCGAGCAGCGGGAAGTCCGCCCGCACGGCCGCGAGCTCCGCGGCGGTGAGCGCCGCGGGGGCGGGTGCGGCCCCGGTCGGGCGCACGGTGTCGGTGGTGGTCATGGTCCTCCTCGGCAGGAGCCGGCCGTCAGGCCGACGCGGTGGCGCCGTTGGTGAAGCGGTCGTAGCCCTCGTTCTCGAGGCGCTCGGCCAGCTCGGGCCCGCCCTCCTCGGCGATGCGGCCGTCGACGAACACGTGCACGAAGTCCGGCTTGATGTAGCGCAGGATCCGCGTGTAGTGGGTGATGAGCAGCACGCCCACGTCGGTGTTGTCCTTGGCGCGGTTCACGCCCTCGGACACCACGCGCAGCGCGTCGACGTCGAGGCCCGAGTCGGTCTCGTCGAGGATGGCGAAGCGCGGCTTGAAGAGCTCCATCTGCAGGATCTCGTGGCGCTTCTTCTCGCCGCCGGAGAAGCCCTCGTTGACGGAGCGCTCGGCGAAGGTGGAGTCGATGCGCAGGTTCTCCATCGCCCCCTTCACCTCCTTGCCCCAGTGCCGCAGGGCGGGAGCCTCGCCGTCGATGGCGGTCTTGGCGGTGCGCAGGAAGTTCGCCACCGACACGCCCGGCACCTCGACGGGGTACTGCATGGCGAGGAACAGGCCCGCGCGGGCGCGCTCGTCGACGGTCATCGCGAGGACGTCCTCGCCGTCGAGCGTCACGGTGCCCGCGGTCACCTGGTACTTCGGGTGGCCGGCGAGCGCCGAGGCGAGGGTCGACTTGCCGGAGCCGTTCGGCCCCATGATGGCGTGCGTCTCGCCGGAGTTGATGGTCAGGTCGACGCCGCGCAGGATCGGCTTGGCGCCTTCCTTGGTCTCGACGCTGACGTGCAGGTCGCGGATCTCCAGGGTGGGCATTCTCAGTTCTCCAGGTTGTGAAAGCTGTGGCAGGTCGGTGATGAGGTCAGGACGCGACGGCCAGCGGCTCGTCGACGTCCACCAGGACGCGGTCGCCGTCCACGGTGACCGGGTACACCGGCACCGGGCGGGTGGCGGGCAGCTGCACCGGGTTGCCGGTGCGCAGGTCGAACTGCGACCCGTGCAGCCAGCACTCGAGCAGGCACCCCTCGACCTCGCCGTCGGACAGCGAGACCTGCCCGTGCGAGCAGATGTCGGACAGGGCGTGCCAGGTGCCGTCGGAGTCGCGCGCGACCGCGACCGGGACCGTGGTCCCGTTCGTGTCGGCGAGCTCCACGAGCATGGCCTCCTCCGGGGCGAGGTCGCCGGTCTGGCAGGCGAGCTGGGCGGTCACGCCGGGTCCGCCTCGCCGCCCTGGGCAGGCGCGACGCCGGTGATGACGCTCATCGACTTCTCCAGCTCGGCCTCGATGGACTCGATGAGGCGCTCCTTGACCGACGGCACGCCGATCTCCTCGATCAGCTCGGCGAAGAAGCCGCGCACCACCAGGCGGCGGGCGTCGACCTCGGGGATGCCGCGGGCCATCAGGTAGAAGAGCTGCTCGTCGTCGAAGCGGCCGGTCGCGGACGCGTGACCCGCGCCGGCGATCTCGCCCGTCTCGATCTCGAGGTTCGGCACCGAGTCCGCCCGCGCGCCGTCCGTGAGGACGAGGTTGCGGTTGAGCTCGTAGGTGTCCGTGCCCTCGGCCTCGGCCTGGATCAGCACGTCGCCGACCCACACCACGTGCGCGCCGGTGCCCTGCAGGGCGCCCTTGTAGGTGACGCGCGACTTGCAGTTCGGCACGGCGTGGTCCACGAAGAGCCGGTGCTCCTGGTGCTGGTCGGTGTCCGCGAAGTACAGACCGACCATCTCGACCTCACCGCCCTCGGCGGTGAACGTCGCGTCCGGCGTGATGCGCACGACGTCGCCGCCGAACGTCACCACGACGTGCTTGAGCTTCGCGTCGCGCCCCACGCGGGAGCGGTGGCTGGACGCGTGCACCGCGCCGTCGGCCCAGTCCTGCACCGAGACCAGCGTCAGGTGGGCGCCCTCGTCGACGACGACCTCGACGGTCTGGTTGTACGTCGCGTCGCCGCGGTGGTCGATGACGACGACGGCCTCGGAGTGCCGCTCGGCGTGCACCAGCAGGTGCCCGGCGGTGGCGTCCTTGGTGACGCCCTCGATCCGGATGGAGGTGACGTCGGACGCGACCGCCTCGGCGGGGATCGTCACGACGGTGGCCTCGGCGAACGCGTTCCACGCGGCGACGGCGGTGCGGTCGCCCGGCTTGCCGGCGGTGCCCAGCCGCTCGTCGTCGCGGCCGACGATCTCGACCTTGACCTCGGGCGCCTCGACGACCGTCGTCAGCACGCCGCCGGCGCCCTGCTCCTCGCCGAACAGCGGCTGGAGCTTCGCGACCGGCGAGAACCGCCACTCCTCCTCGCGCCCGGAGGGCACGGGGATGTCGGCGAGGTCGAAGGAGGTCACGCGCTCGGCGCGCGAGCCCTGCGGCACGACGCCCTGCCCGAAGGCGTGGGAGTGGGCGCCGTCGGCCACGGCGCGAGTGTGATCGGTAGTGATGGCCATCAGCCGACGGACCCTTCCATCTGCAGCTCGATGAGGCGGTTGAGCTCGAGCGCGTACTCCATGGGCAGCTCGCGCGCGATGGGCTCGACGAACCCGCGCACGATCATGGCCATCGCCTCGGTCTCCTCCATGCCTCGGGACATGAGGTAGAACAGCTGGTCCTCGCTCACCCGCGAGACCGTCGCCTCGTGCCCCATGGACACGTCGTCCTCACGGACGTCGACGTACGGGTAGGTGTCGGACCGGGAGATCTGGTCGACCAGCAGCGCGTCGCACAGCACGGTCGACGCCGAGTGCGCGGCGCCCTCGAGCACCTGCACCAGGCCGCGGTAGGACGTGCGGCCCCCGCCGCGCGCCACCGACTTGGACACGATGGACGACGACGTGTGCGGCGCGGCGTGCACCATCTTCGCGCCGGCGTCCTGGTGCTGCCCCTCGCCCGCGAAGGCGATGGACAGGGTCTCGCCCTTGGAGTGCTCGCCCAGCAGGTAGATCGCCGGGTACTTCATCGTCACCTTGGAGCCGATGTTCCCGTCGACCCACTCCATGGTGGCGCCCTCGGCGGCCGTGGCGCGCTTGGTCACCAGGTTGTACACGTTGTTCGACCAGTTCTGGATCGTCGTGTAGCGCACGCGGGCGTTCTTCTTCACGACGATCTCGACGACGGCCGAGTGCAGCGAGTCGGACGAGTAGATCGGGGCGGTGCAGCCCTCCACGTAGTGCACGTAGGAGCCCTCGTCCGCGATGATCAGCGTCCGCTCGAACTGGCCCATGTTCTCCGTGTTGATGCGGAAGTAGGCCTGCAGCGGGATCTCGACGTGCACGCCCGGCGGCACGTAGACGAACGACCCGCCGGACCACACGGCCGAGTTCAGCGCGGCGAACTTGTTGTCGCCGGCCGGGATGACGGTGCCGAAGTACTCCTGGAACAGCTCGGGGTGCTCGCGCAGCGCGGTGTCGGTGTCGAGGAAGATGACACCCTGCTTCTCGAGCTCCTCGTTGATCTGGTGGTAGACGACCTCGGACTCGTACTGCGCGGCGACGCCGGCGACGAGGCGCTGCTTCTCCGCCTCGGGGATGCCGAGCTTGTCGTACGTCTCCTTGATGTCCTCGGGCAGGTCCTCCCAGCTGGTGGCCTGCTGCTCCGTGGAGCGCACGAAGTACTTGATCCGGTCGAAGTCGATCCCCGTGAGGTCGGCGCCCCAGCTCGGCATCGGCTTCTTGCCGAACAGGCGCAGCGCCTTGAGGCGCAGCTTCCTCATCCACTCGGGCTCGTCCTTCAGCTCCGAGATGTTCTTGACGACGTCCTCGCTGAGGCCGCGCTGGGCGGCCGCGCCGGCGGCGTCGTCGTCGTGCCAGCCGAACTGGTACGCACCGATCGAGTCGATGATCTCGTCATCGGACCGCTTCTCGGTGCTCTGGTCCGGTGCCTGGGCGGCGTCCTGGGTGGGAGCGCTCATCGTGTTCCTTCCTGCGTGCCGCCGCGGCGGTCCGCGGGGGTGGGGGTCGGTGCGGTCAGGGCGGTCGGGACGTTCGTGACGCAGGCGTGGGCGCCGCCCGCGATGGTCGCCAGCCGTTGGACGTGGGTACCGAGCAGCTGGGAGAAGGCCTTCGCCTCCGCCTCGCAGAGCTCGGTGAACTCCTCGGCGACGTGCTGCACCGGGCAGTGCCCCTGGCACAGCTGGACGGTGGGGACCAGCGGCCCGGCGACGGGGCGCACCGAGGCCGCGTACCCGTCGTCGGTGAGGAGGGCCGCGAGCTGCGCGGCCCGCTCGTCGGGCGTCGCGGCGGTCAGGTGCGGGGCGTAGCGACGGACGACGGTGTCGTACCGTTCCGCGGCGAACCGGGCGACGGCGTCGGAGCCGCCCGTCGCGCGCAGGTGCCGCATGACCTGCACCGCGAGCTCGGAGTAGCCCCCGGAGAGCTCCGACTGGCCGCCCGTGCTCACGACGTAGCGCCGGGCCGGACGGCCGCGGCGCCCGGCCGAGGGGCCGGCCTCGTGCACGGTGATCGTGCCCTCGTCCTCCAGCACCCCGAGGTGACGCCGGACGGCGGCCGACGTGAGGCCGAGGGTGGCGGCCAGCTCGGCGGCCGTGACCGGGCCCTCGGCGGCGACGAGCTCGAGCACGCGGCGCCGGGTGGTGCCGTCCGTGTCCCCGGGTGCCACGTAGGGCCCGTCGACGGCCACGGGCAGCACGGGGGCGGCCGGAGCGTGCGGCGCGGCCTGCGTCGTCGTCATGGTCACCTCCGGGTTCCGTCCTGCGCGTGCGCGGTTCGTGCTCGGTCCGACGGGTGCCCGGGCGGGGCACGCCACGACCCGGGCAGCTTCGTCGATATAGAGAACATCCTTGTTGCGTAATCCAGGATGTCAAGCAAGGCAACCCTCACCCGACCCGCCGCGCGGGCCCGGTGGCGGGCACGGTCGCGGGCACGATGTCGCGCACTTCACGCCCGTCCGCCCGCGCGCGGACCGTGCGTCTCCCGTCCCGGCCGCAGTCGGGCGGCCGGCGTCACTCGTCGACGATCTCGCCCTCGACGACCTCGCCGCGGCGCGTGGGCGGTCCGCCCGCCGCCCCCTGCCTGCCGATGCTGCGCAGCTTGAGCCCGAGCCCGAGCATCGCGACGCCGATCACCACGGCAAACACGCCGATCACGACGGACATTCCGACGATCGCATCCGCCGGGTTCGTGAAGCAGACGACCGCGAGCGCGATCAGGAGCAGCCCCGCGACGAGGTTCCACACCCACGACGCCCCGCCGCGCCGGCGCATCACCGGCACCACGAACAGCTGCAGCAGCCCGATCAGCAGCGCCCAGATCGCCACGAGGATCAGCACGATGCCGAGGAAGACCTGCGGCAGGAACAGCAGCAACGCACCGAGGACCAGCGAGACGACGCCGATGCCGGAGTTCACGGACCCCGCCGACGTGCCCCGGCGCCGCAGCCCGTCCACGACGCTCACCAGGCCGTCGACCAGCACGAAGATCCCGAACACCTGGACCAGGACGCCAGGCGTCTTGTCGGGGAGGAAGATCGCCAGCAGGCCGAACAGCAGGATCAGCGCCCCGCGCACCACGGGCCAGTACCAGAGGCGCCGTGCGAGCGCCGCGACGTCCTGCGGCGGCGTGAACGTGTAGAAGGTCATGCTCTCTCCCAGCCTCGACGGACCCGTGCGGTACCGGTACTTCCGTAGAATCCTCCGGTGCCCTCCACCATCGCGCCAACCGGCGGCCCGTCGCACGGCGCAGTCGTCGTGCGTGGCCTCGTCAAGCGGTACGGCGGCCGCCCCGTCGTCGACGGGCTCGACCTCGTCGCCCCCGCGGGCGCGGTGACCGCCGTGCTCGGCCCGAACGGTGCCGGCAAGACCACCACGATCGAGTGCTGCGAAGGGTTGCGGACCCCGACCTCCGGGACGGTCCGCGTCCTCGGCCTCGACCCCGTCTCCGACGCCCGGGCCCTGCGCCCCCGGGTGGGGGTGATGCTGCAGGACGGCGGCCTGCCGACCGGCGCCCGCGCCGGCGAGGTCCTCCGGCACGTCGCCGCCATGTACGCCGCGCCCCGCGACGTCGACGAGCTCGCCGCCCGCCTGGGGGTCGAGTCGTTCGCCCGCACCACGGTGCGGCGGCTGTCCGGCGGTCAGCGACAGCGCCTCGCCCTCGCGGCGGCCGTCGTCGGGCGCCCCGAGGTCGTCTTCCTCGACGAGCCCAGCGCGGGGATGGACCCGCAGAGCCGGCAGGCCGTGTGGGAGCTGGTGCGCGAGCTGCGCGCCGACGGCGTCGCCGTCGTCCTCACCACGCACCTCATGGACGAGGCCGAGGACCTGGCCGACCACGTCCACGTCGTCGACCACGGCCGGGTGATCGCGTCCGGGACGGTCCGCGAGCTCCTCACGACCACCCCCGACGACGAGGCAGGCGGCGTCGCGGGCGCCGTGCGCTTCGACGCCGCGCCCGACATCGACCTGGCAGCGCTCGCCGCCGCGATGCCCGGCGACGGCACCGACGGCAGCTCGCCGTGGTCGGCGACGTCCCCGGCCCCCGGGTCCTACGTGCTGACCGGGCCGACGGACCCGCGGGCGCTCGCCGCCCTCACGGCGTGGCTCGCGGACCGGGACCTGCTGGCCGGGAGCATCACCGTCGGCCGGCGCACGCTGGAGGACGTCTTCCTCGACCTGACGGGACGGCACCTGCGATGAGCGGCACGAGCACGACCGGGAAGACCGGGACCACGACGGGGTCGGCCGCGACGGGCGCCGCCCCCGCCTGGCGGCGCGTCGCCGCGCAGACGGCCTTCGAGACGCGCGCCATCCTGCGCAACGGCGAGCAGCTGCTCGTGACGATGGTGCTGCCGCTGCTGCTGCTCGTGGGACTCGTGCGCACGAGCGTCATCGAGCTCGACACCGGCGGCCTGTCCCGGGTGGACTTCGTGACGCCGGGGGTGCTCGCCCTCGCCTGCGTGTCCACCGCGTTCACGTCGCAGGCGATCGCCACCGCGTTCGACCGCCGCAACGGCGTCCTGCGCCTGCTCGCGACCACCCCGCTCGGCCGGGGCGGGCTGCTCGCCGGCAAGGTGCTCGGGGTCCTGGCCGTGGAGGCGGTCCAGGCCGTGGTGATCGGCGCCGTCGCGCTCGCGATGGGCTGGCAGCCGGCGGCCGCCGGGATCCTCCCGGCCCTCGGGGTCGGCCTCCTCGGCACCGCGGCCTTCACCGCGCTCGCGCTGCTCGTCGCGGGGACGCTGCGCGCCGAGGGCGTGCTCGCCGTCGCGAACCTCGTCCTCGTGCTGCTCGTGGTCGGCGGCGGCCTGCTGGTGCCCCCCGACCAGCTGCCCGGCGCGCTCGCGCACCTGGCGACGGTCCTCCCGTCCGGCGCGCTCGGCGAGGCGATGCGCGGCGCCCTGCAGGGCACCGGCGTGCCCTGGGCCGCGGTCCTCGTGCTCACCGGCTGGACCGCGGTGCTCGCGTGGGCCGGCGCCCGGTTCTTCCGCTGGCAATGACCTCACCGGCACGGGCCCGGACGGGCCAAGGTCACACTGCTGCGGCCGCCCCCGTCCCGGGAGCGGGTCCGCACGGACGATAGCGTGGTCCCGTGACCTCGCCGAGTCCCGCCGTGAGCCCCTCGTCCGACGCCTCCCGCGCCACGGCCGACCGACCCGACCGCCTCGCCCGGTTCCGCTCCTGGACCCGCGGCGTGCTGCTGGCGAACGTCATCGGCCAGATCCTCATCATCGGCACGGGCGGGGCCGTGCGGCTCACCGACTCCGGCCTCGGCTGCTCGACCTGGCCCAACTGCGAGCCCGGCCAGTTCACCCCGGCGTTCCACCAGGCCTCGACCATCCACCCGTACATCGAGTTCGGGAACCGCACCCTCGCGTTCGTGCTCGGTGTCGTCGGCCTGGCGGTGCTCCTGCTCGTGTGGACCGACCGGAAGCGGCCCCTGTCGTACCGTGCGCTCGGCATCGTGCCGCTGGTCGGCGTGCTGGCGCAGGCCGTCATCGGCGGCGTCGTCGTCCTGCTGGACCTGCACCCCGGCTGGGTGTCGCTGCACTTCGGCGTGTCGGCCGCCCTCGTGTGGTTCAGCGCCTACCTGCTGCGCCGGCACGGGGAGGGCGACGGCCCCGCCGTGCCCGTCGGCCCGCGCCCGGTCATGACGGTGGGCGCCCTGCTCGGCCTGCTCCTGGTCCCGGTCGTCACGCTGGGCGTGCTCGTCACCGGCGCCGGCCCGCACTCCGGCGACACCGAGGTCGGCTACCGCCTCGCGCTCGACCCGCTGACGGTCACCCGTGCCCACTCCGCGACCGTGTGGGTCTTCCTCCTCACGCTGCTGGTGCTGCTCGTGCTGCTGCACCGCCTCCGCGGGACGCGATGGGACGCCGGGCACGTGACGGCGGCGCGCCGCGCCGCCTGGCTGCTGCTCGTCGTGACGCTCGCGCAGGGCGGCATCGGCTACGTCCAGTACTTCACCGGACTCCCCGAGCTCCTGGTCGGCCTGCACCTCGTCGGCGCCGGCTGCCTCACCTGGGCCACGGCGAACGCCGTGCTGCGCCTGCGCACCCGCGCCTGACTCCCGACGCACGAGGCCCCCTCCGCCGACGGCGGAGGGGGCCTCGTGTCGTCCGGGCTCAGGCGTGTCGTCCGGGCTCAGGCGCCTCGGCGGTAGGGCCACGGGGCGTCGACGTCGCGCAGCGAGGCCCACCCGCCGGCGCGGCTCGCGGCCGCGGCCAGGATCCCGACCACGGCCGACGGGTTGTGCAGGCTCCCGTCCAGCACGAGCGACACCGCCTCGTCGAGCGGGACGCGCCGCACCTCCATGCCGGCCTCCTCGCCCGTGCGCACGTGCAGGTCGGCGGCCGGGACGTCGGACAGCCCTCGGGCGAGGAAGATCCGCACGGCCTCGTTGCTGCTGCCGGGTGTCGTCGCGTAGTCGGTCAGCACCGCCCACCGCGACGCGACGACGTCGGCCTCCTCGGCCAGCTCCCGCGCCGCGGCGTCGACGGCGGGCTCGCCGTCGACGTCCAGCAGCCCGGCGGGGACCTCCCACAGGAACGACCGCACCGGGTGGCGGTACTGCCGCAGCAGCAGCACCCGGTCCTCGTCGTCCAGCGCCACGATCGCGACCGCGCCGGGGTGGTCGACGTACTCGCGCGTCACGACGCCCTCGTCACCGAGGTCCACCTCGTCGCGGACGAGGTCGATGACCCGCCCGCGGTGCAACGTCTCGCTCCGCAGGGCGGGACGGGGGTCGATCTCGTCCCGCACGGTGGCCTGCTCCGCCCGCTGCCCGGTCACGCCTGGGCACCCTGGCGCTCGAGCGCCGCCGCGACCAGCCCGGAGAAGAGCGGGTGGGAGCGGGTGGGCCGGGACTTGAACTCCGGGTGCGCCTGTGTGCTCACGTAGTACGGGTGCACGTCGGCGGCCAGCTCGACGAACTCCACCAGCGTCGAGTCGGGCGACGTGCCCGAGAACACGAGCCCCGCGGCCTCCAGCTGCTCACGGTAGGTGTTGTTCACCTCGTACCGGTGCCGGTGGCGCTCCGAGGCCCGCTCGGCGCCGTACGTCTTCGCGACGACCGAGCCCGGCGTCAGGTGCGCCTCGTACGCGCCCAGCCGCATGGTGCCGCCGAGGTCGCCCTCGCCGCCGACGATGGCGAGCTGCTCGGCCATCGTCGCGATCACCGGGTGGGTGCTGTCCGGGTCGAACTCGGTGGACGACGCGTCGGTCAGGCCGAGCACGTTGCGCGCGTACTCGATGACCATCGACTGCAGGCCCAGACAGATGCCGAGCGTCGGGACGAGGCTCTCGCGCGCCCAGCGCAGCGCGCCGAGCTTGCCGTCGATGCCGCGCACGCCGAAGCCCCCGGGCACCAGGACGGCGTCGACGCCCTCGAGCGCCTCCTGGGCGCCCTCGGGGGTCTGGCAGTCGTCGGCCGCGACCCAGCGGATCCCGACCTTGGCGTCGTTGTCGAACCCGCCGGCGCGCAGCGCCTCGGTCACCGAGAGGTACGCGTCCGGCAGGTCGATGTACTTGCCGACCAGCGCGATCTCGATGTGGTGCTCCGGCTCGTGCACGCGCTCGAGCAGGCGGTTCCAGCCGTCCCAGTCGACGTCGTGGAACGGCAGGTCGAGCCGGCGCACCACGTAGGCGTCCAGGCCCTCGGAGTGCAGCACGCGCGGGATGTCGTAGATGCTGGGCGCGTCGGCCGCGTTGACCACGGCCTCGTTGTCGACGTCGCACATCATCGCGATCTTGCGCTTGATCGGCTCCGGGACGATGCGGTCCGAGCGGAGCACGATCGCGTCGGGCTGGATGCCGATCGAGCGCAGCGCGGCGACGGAGTGCTGGGTGGGCTTGGTCTTCAGCTCGCCCGAGGGGCCGATGTAGGGCACCAGCGACACGTGCAGGAAGAAGCAGTCGTCGCGGCCCAGCTCGTGGCGCACCTGGCGCGCCGCCTCGAGGAACGGCTGCGACTCGATGTCGCCGACGGTGCCGCCGATCTCGGTGATGATCACGTCGACCTCGGGGCCCGCCTGGTCGCGCATGCGCGACTTGATCTCGTCGGTGATGTGCGGGATGACCTGCACCGTGTCACCGAGGTACTCCCCGCGGCGCTCCTTGGCGATGACGCGCGAGTAGACCTGGCCGGTGGTGACGTTCGAGGAGGCCGGGAGCTCCACGTCGAGGAACCGCTCGTAGTGCCCGATGTCGAGGTCGGTCTCGGCCCCGTCCTCGGTGACGAAGACCTCGCCGTGCTGGAACGGGTTCATCGTGCCCGGGTCGACGTTGAGGTAGGGGTCGAGCTTCTGCATCGTGACCCGCAGGCCGCGGGACCGCAGCAGGCGTCCGAGCGAGGACGCCGTCAGTCCCTTGCCGAGGGAGGAGGCCACACCGCCCGTCACGAAGATGTGCCGAGTCTGGTGCGTCGCACCGGAGCGGCTGGAGGTACGGGGCTGGAGTCGATTGGTGTCGGCCACGGAACTCCATGCTAACCGAGTCCCGGGCCCGTGGGGTGACGGACACGGCCCGCGCGTCGTGCGATCGCGCACACCCGCCCGCCGTCAGCGGCGCGCGACCCGCCGCGCCAGCCCCAGGAGCCGGCCGCGCACCGTGGTGTCGGTGAGCGCGGCGGCGACGAGCACGACCGCCATCGCGACGAGGCCGGCGAGCAGGCCGAGCCCGACGTCGGCGAGCAGCGCCCCCAGGTCGAGCGGGGACGCACCGTCCGTCGGCCCGGCCGGGGCGGCGCGGTCCGCGACCGGGACGGCCCAGCGGCCGAGGAGCGCGCCCGCCGCGCCCGCGACGACCACCACGGCGACGGTCCGCAGCACGCCGGACAGCGCGTGCGGCCCGACCTTGCGCCGCACCGCCGTCAGCAGGGCCGCGCCGGCCAGGGTCATCCCGACCGTCGTCGCGCCCCCGAGCCAGGCCAGCACCAGTGCCCGGGTCTCGGCACCGGGCGCGCTCCCCGCGAACACCGGGATCGCCAGCCCGACGCCGACGACGACCGCGAGCCAGCCGGCGGCCGTCGTGACGACCGCGGCCCGGGCGGCGTCGACCGCGTAGAGCAGCCGCGACAGCTGCAGGATCAGGGCGTACCCGAGGAGCCCGGGCGCCATCCAGGCCAGCGCCGCCCCGAGCCCCGCGGCCCCGCCCTGGGCGATGCCGTCGAACACGTTCTCGACGAGCGGTGCCGCGGCGACGAGGGCCGCCGCGCCGCCGGCCGACACGACGACCAGCACACGCGTGGTCGACGACGCCAGCCGCGCGAGGTCCTCGCGGCGCCCCTGCGACGCCAGCTCGGAGAACCGCGGGAACGCGCTCGTCGCGATGGGGAACGCGAGCACGGCGTAGGGCAGGAAGTACACGTTCTGGGCGTACAGGAAGATCGTCCACGTGCTGTCGCCGCCCGCCGCGTTGCCCGACGCCATCGTCGCCAGCAGCGCGAGCTGCTGGGCGACCAGCGCGCCGATCCCCGCGAACGCGAGCCGGGCAGCCCGCCGGCCCTCCCCGTCCGGGAACCGGAGCGTGGGGCGCAGCCGCAGCCCGGTGCGCAGGACGGGCACGACGAGCGGGAGCGCGAGGAAGGCGACCCCCGCGGTCATCCCCCAGGCCAGCCAGCCGAGGGCCTGCGACGACAGCTCCGCGACGTCCTGCTGGTTCCCGTCGGCGAGCGTCCCGAACCGCGCGTACACGCCGATGACCACGATGCTCGACACCAGCGGCGAGAACGCCTGCCAGAAGAACCGGTTCTGCGCCTGCAGCATCCCGCCGAGCACCACCGCGAGGCCGTAGAGCGGGATCTGGACGGCGAAGACCCGCAGGAAGTCCACCGCCACGGAGACGTTCACGGGGTCGGACAGTCCCGTCACGCGCACGAGGGGCTCGGCCAGCAGCGCCACGACCGCTCCGAGCGGCACCAGGACCGTCAGCGTCCAGCCGAGCAGCGCCGACGCGGTGCGCGACGCCTTGTCGCGCTCCCCCCGGACCAGGAACCCCGACAGGAGCGGGACGACGGCACCGGCGAGGGCACCCCCCGCAGCGACCTCGAACAGGAGGTTGGGCAGGAAGTTCGCCGCGTTCAGCGCCCCGTCGACGCCGTCGGTGCCGACGAAGCGCGCCTGGGCGAGCCACCGCCCGAAGCCCACCACCCGGCTCGCCAGCGTGACGACGGTGATGAGCACCGCCGCGCCGGCGATCGTCTGGCCGGCGCGCGCCCGGCCGGCCGGCGAGGTCAAGCCGGCGTGTCCCGGTCCGCGGGCCCGGCGGGCTCTTCGGCCGTGGCCTCCGCGGCGGGCCCGGCGGACGGCCGGCGTCCGACCCGGTCCACGCGGTGCAGCCACGGCGTGCGCTCGATCACGGCGGAGAAGCTGACGCGCTCCGAGGCGAGGGTGAGCCCCACGACGCCCGCGAGGGCCGCGAGGCGCACCCCGCGGGAGGCCGAGAACGCCCACTGCGACCCGACGAGCGCGCCCAGGGCGTTCGCGCCGCCGTCCCCCAGCATGTCCCGCTCCGCGAGGTCGCCCGGTGCGGCGACGGCGGCCGCCCCCACGACGGCCCCGACCGCCGCGGCGCCGGCCCCGCCGCCCCCGGCAGCGAGGGGGACGCTCAGCGCGACGCCGGACTTCAGGGCCCGGCCGGGACGCAGGTCGAGCAGGTTGAGCAGGTTGGCCGTCCCCGCCACGAGTGCGCCGTTGACGACGACGTCCGTCGCGTGGCCGAGCGCCCCGCCCGTGCGCCGGGTGCCGACGGCCGCCGCCACCATCGACGTGGCCCCGATCCCGAGCACCTTGAGCCCGCCCGTGGTCAGCCGCCCCTCGGCCAGCGCGCCGAGGTGGCCGCGCAGCCCCTTGGTGCGGGTGGACGTGTCCTCGGCGAGGTCGTCGACGAGCCCGAACGCTCCGGCGCCCGCCGTCGCGAGGGCCATGGCGCTGCGGGTGCGGCCCTCGCCGCCGGCGAGCGCCCCGGCCACCAGGCCGGCCGCGACCGCGGGCCCCTCGAGCATGCTCACGGGCTCCCCGCGGTGGTTCGTCCGCGTCCAGCGTGCGGCCCCGCCGGGCGGGTCGGTCTCGAGCAGCCGGCGGGCGCCGGCCGTGGCGGCCGCGGCGGCCAGCCCTGCGCGCAGCAGGGCTCCGGCGCGACGGCGGCCGCTCACTGGCCGTCGCCCTGGTTCGAGGCGCCGCCCTGCGCGTCCTGGCTGCTGCCGTCGCCGTCCTGCGAGCCGGGCTCGGGCGGCAGCACGGTGGCCCCCTCCTCGAAGCCGTACTGGTCCACGGTGCCCGACTGCTGCGCCGCGATCGCCAGCGGCACCACGATCTGACCGGTGACGCTCTCGATGCCGCTCACCGTGCTGACCGCGTCGACCAGCTCGTCGTCGGCCCGGATCGCGGAGACCAGGTCGCCCTCCTGCGCCGTCGGGCCGGCCACCACGGCGGCGCCGGACAGGTCGGCCGCCGCGCCGGCGAGCGTCGTCAGGGCGCCCATGCCCGTGGTCTCGGGGTCGGCGTCCTCGGCCTGCGCCTCGTCGGCGTGGGTGTCGCCGCCCGACAGCAGCAGGATCGCGTCGGCCGGTGCCTCCGGGGCCGTCTCGACGTCGACGAGGCCCACCTTCTCGAGCAGCCCCTGCAGGTCCTGCGCCTCCGCGCTCCGCGCCGACGAGTCGGTGGGGTCGGCGTCGGTGAGCGCCACGGTCAGGGCCGCGCCGAGCAGCTCGGCGGTGCTCGACTCGTCGTCCACGACCTCGCCGTCGACCTCGGCGAGCCGCTCGCGCAGCCCGCCCGCGACGGTGTCGCGCAGGGTGGCCTCGTCCGGCGCGGTCCACGAGTCGGTCAGCGACTCGTGCGCCACGAGCTCGGCACCGGCGTCGTCGAGCTGGTCGAGGACGGCCTGCTCGGCGCCGTCGCCGACCTCGTCGACGTCCACCACCGCCACGCGCTGACCCGCCAGGGAGCCCGAGACCAGCTGGTCGCCCGCGGCCACGACGAACTGCCGCTGCTCGCCCGCCTCGGTCTGCGCCTCGGACAGCTCCTCGCGCAGGGTGTTGCGCTCGCCGCGCAGCGCGTCCACCTGGTCGGTGAGCTGGTCGCCGATGGCGCCCTGCAGGGGCCCGGCGCCCAGGATGATGCCGACCGCCAGGGCGAGGAAGACGGAGATCAGCGAGACGAGGTGGTACCGGAAGTCGATCACGTCGGCAGTGGTTCCTTGGTCGGGTGGGAGGCGGTCGGTGGTCGGGCTGGGCGGACGCGCCGCAGGCGCGCCCGGCGGCGGTCAGACGCCGAAGAGGCTACCCACCCACGAGACGATGTCGTCGATCCGGGCACCGACGAGTCCGAAGAACGTCTGGCCCGCGGAGGTGGACCACAGCGCGGCGAGGACGGCGGCGACGCCGGCCAACGACAGCAGGGTCAGCTGCAGGTTCGAGATGCGGGTGCGGTAGAGCCGGGACACGCCCTTGGCGTCCACCAGCTTGCCGCCCACGCGCAGGCGGGTGAGGAAGGTGCTGGCCATGCCGGCGCGCCCCTTGTCGAGGAACTCCACGAGCGTCGCGTGCGTGCCGACCGCGACGATCAGCTCGGCGCCCTTGTCGTCGGCGAGGAGCATCGCGATGTCCTCGCTGGTGCCCGTCGCCGGGAAGACGACCGGCTCGACCCCGAGGTCGCGGACCCGCTCCAGTCCGGGCGCGTTGCCGTCGCGGTACGCGTGCACCACGATCTCGGCGCCGGAGGACAGCGCCCGGTCGGAGACGGAGTCCATGTCGCCCACGATCATGTCGGGCTTCCACCCGGCGTCGATGATCGCGTCCGCGCCGCCGTCGACGCCCACCAGCACCGGGCGGTTCTCGGTGATGTAGGACCGCAGCATCGCCAGGTCCTCCCGGTAGTGGTAGCCGCGCACCACGATGAGGACGTGCCGCCCGTCGATGTGGGTGCGCACGTCGGGCACGCCGACCCCGTCGAGCAGGAGGTCCCGCTCCTTGCGCAGGTACGTCATCGTGTTCTCGGCGAAGTTCTCGATCTCCTCGGAGAGGCCCTCGCGCGAGGTCACCATGTCGGCCTCGACCGTCGCGGCGTCCTGCCGGGTGCCCTCGGCGACCGTCGCGCCGTCGACGAGCACGCGCCCGCCGTCCACGGTGACCGACGCGCCCTCCGGCAGGGACATCACGCCCGGGCCCAGGTCGTCCACGAGGACGATCCCGGCCTCGACGAGGATGCCGGGCCCGGCGTTGGGGTACCGGCCGGACGTGGAGCGGGCGGCGTTGAGCACCGCGGCCGGGCCGGCGGTCACGAGCGCGTCGGCCGCCACCCGGTCGATGTCGACGTGGTCGATGACCGCCACGTCGCCGGGCTTGAGCCGCTTGGTGAGGTCCTTCGTGCGGGAGCCCACGCGGGCCGTCCCCCGCACCTCGGGCAGGTCGGCGCCGGGCTCCGGCCCCCGGGCAGGCTTGCGCAGGATCATCTTCATCGCTCCTATCGTCCCACGTCGGACGACTCCAGGAGCTCGAGCGCGTGCTGGCGCGCCGTCGCCGACTCGTCCTGGCCCGAGAGCATCCTGGCCAGCTCACGGACCCGGTCGTCGTCCGTGACCTCGCGCACACCGGTCACGGTGGTGCCCTCGCCGTCGCGGTCCGCGTCGTCCGGCCGCGACTTGGTCACCACGAGGTGGGCGTCCGCGAACGCCGCCACCTGGGCCAGGTGCGTCACGACGACCACCTGCGTGCGGCCCGCGAGCATCGCCAGGCGCCGGCCGACCTCGACCGCCGCCCGGCCGCCCACGCCGGCGTCGACCTCGTCGAAGACGAAGGTCGGCAGGGGTGCGGGCCCCTCGCCCCGGGCCCCCGGCCCGGCGGCGTCCGCGGCGTCCACGCGGGCCGTGGCGAGCGCCACCTCGACCGCGAGCATCACCCGCGACAGCTCACCTCCGGACGCCCCCTTGCCCAGCGGCCGTGCCGGCGCACCCGGGTGCGGCTCCAGCAGGAACGTCACCTGGTCGGCGCCCCACGGCCCCGGCTCCGGGGCGGGCTCCACCTGCACGACGAGGCGGGCGCCGCGCATCGCCAGGCCGGCCAGCTCCTCGGTCACCGACGCCCCGAGGGCCTCGGCCGCCGCCGCGCGCCCCCGGGTGAGACCGGCCGCGTCCTCGGCCAGCCGGGCGTCCAGCTCGGCGGTGCGCTGCCGCATGGACTCGAGCCGCTCACCGCCGTCGTCGAGGTCGAGCAGGCGCAGGCCCGCGTCGCTCGCCCACTGCAGCACGTCGTCGATCGTCTCGCCGTAGCTGCGGGTCAGGCCGCCCAGCTCGGCCAGCCGGGCGTGCGCCGTCTCCAGCCCGGCGGGGTCCGCCTGCAGGTCCTCGACGTACGACGCCAGCTCGGTGGCGACGTCGGCGAGCAGGTAGCCCGCCTCCGCGAGGCGCGTCGCGTGCGCTGCGAGCGCCGGGTCGTCGCCCGCCGCCTGCTCCAGCGCCCGGCGGGCCTGCTCCACCGCGGCGACCGCGCTGCCCTCGGTCTCGACGTCGTCCCCCGAGACGGCGTCGTGCGCCTGCTGCGCGGCGAGGCGCAGCGCCTCGGCGTTCCCGAGGCGCCCCACCAGGGCGGTGAGCTCGGCGTCCTCCCCGGGCTGCGGGTCCACCCGCTCCACCTCGGCCAGGCCGAGGCGCAGGAGCTCCGCCTCGCGCGCACGCTCGGCGGTCCGCGCCGTGAGGTCGTCGATCTCGGCCTGCAGGCCGGCCCGCTCCGACCACGACGCCCGGTAGTCCCGCAGGTTGGCGAGGTGCTCCTGGCCCGCGAACGCGTCGAGGGCGTCGCGCTGCTTCGCCGGGGTGCGCAGGCGCAGCTGGTCGGCCTGCCCGTGCACCGTCACGAGCTCGTCCGCGATCTCGGCCAGGACGGCCTGCGGCACACCGCGGCCTCCCAGGTGGGCGCGGGACCTGCCGCCCGCCGCCAGCGTCCGCAGCACGACGACGGTGCCGTCGTCGTCGACCTCCCCGCCCGCCTCGTCGACCCGGCGGGCGACGTCCGGGCGGTCCCCCACCCGGACCCTGCCCTCCACGACGGCGCCGGACGCGCCCGGGCGCACCGAGCCCGCGTCCGCCTTGCCGCCCATGAGCAGGCCGAGGCCGGTGAGCACCATGGTCTTGCCGGCGCCGGTCTCGCCGGTGATGACCGTCAGCCCCTCCGACAGCGGCACCCGGGCGGTCTCGATGACGCCCAGGTTCTCGATCGCGATCTCCTCGAGCACCTCAGTCCTCCTTCTCGGGCTCGGGTTCCGTGCGGGGTCCCGCGTGGTCCGGCCGGTTCGCCGCCAGCTCGCGCCAGCCCACCACGGGCAGGGAGAACTTGGACACGAGCCGGTCGGTGAACGGCGCGGGCGTCAGCCGGGCGAACCGCAGCGGGAGCGCCCCGCGCCGCACCTCGACGGTGGCGCCGACGGGCAGGTCGATCCGGCGCCGGCCGTCGCAGGTCAGCACGCCGCCGACGGGGCTGCGGTCCAGCACCTTGACCGTGTACGTCGACCGGGGCCCGATGACGAGGGGCCGGGCGAACAGCGCGTGCGCCGAGAGCGGGACGAGCAGCACCCCGTCGACGTCCGGCCACATGACCGGTCCCCCGGCGGAGAAGGCGTGCGCGGTCGACCCCGTGGCCGTGGAGACCACCACGCCGTCGCACCCGAACGAGGACAGGGGCCGACCGTCGACCGCGATGCCGACCTCGATCATGCGCTCGCGCCGCGCCTTCTCCACGGTCGCCTCGTTGAGCGCCCAGCCCGTCAGCGGCTCGGGCTCGTCCGGCAGGTGGACGCGCACGTCGACGACCGCCCGCTCCTCGACCTCGTAGTCCCGCGCGGCCAGCCGGCGCACCGCGTGCCGCAGGTTCTCGCGCTCGCTCTCCGCGAGGAAGCCGACGTGCCCCAGGTTGACCCCGAGCAGCGGGACGCCGGTGCCGTGCGTGAGCTCGGCCGCGCGCAGGATCGTCCCGTCGCCGCCGAGCACCATCACGGCCTCGGAGTCGGTGACGCCCTCCCGCACGCGGGCCGCGGCCATGTGGTCGCCGAACGACTCCGCGAGGTCGTCGTCGTGCAGCGCCACCTCGAAGCCGGCGTCGGTCAGCTCGCGCACCGCCTCGGACAACGCCGCCACGGCCTCCGGCCGCCCCCCGTGGGTGACGATGAGGACTCGACGGGTCACGGGGTGCCTCCGATCGGCAGGACGGGCGGGACGGGCGGCGCTGAGCCGGGGGGCAGGTCGGGGGCCAGGCCGGCGGCCCATGAGACCGCCGCGCGGGCCGCCGACTCCGCGGCGGCGTCGGCGGCGGGTTCGGGGGCGCCGACGGCCCGGAACCAGCAGAAGTACTCGCGGTTGCCGCTCGGGCCGGGCAGCGGGCTCGGCACCACGGCCCGGGCCGCGAGGCCGTGCCCGGCGGCCGCCCGCACGACGGTCGCCACCGCGTCGACCTGCAGGGCCGTGTCACGGACCACCCCGCCCGCGCCGAGCCGCTCGCGGCCGACCTCGAACTGCGGCTTCACGAGCAGCAGCGCGTGCGCCCCGGGCCGGAGCACCCCGGCGACAGGGCCGAGCACCAGCGACAAGGAGATGAACGACAGGTCGCCGACGACGACGTCCGGCGCGTCGTCGAGGTCGGCGGGAGCGAGGTCACGGACGTTGAAGCCCTCGACGACCGTGACGCGCGGGTCGTCCCGCAGGCGGGGCACGATCTGGTCGTGCCCGACGTCGAGGGCGACGACGTGCGCCGCGCCCCGGCGCAGGAGCACGTCCGTGAAGCCGCCGGTCGAGGCACCGAGGTCGAGGCAACGGGCGCCGTCCAGCGCGCCCGTCAGCGCGCGTCCCGCGTCGTGGGAGGCCAGCGCGTCGAGGGCGCCGGCGAGCTTGCCGCCCGCCCGGGAGGCGTAACCCGGGTCGGCGGCGTCCGGCGCGACGACGAGCGCGGCCGCGGGAGCGACCTGCGCAGACGGCTTCGACACCGGCCGTCCGCCGACGGACACCCGGCCCGCCGCGACGAGCTCCGCGGCGTGCCGTCGGGATCGCGCCAGGCCGCGGCGGACGAGCTCGGCGTCCGTGCGCGCGTCCGGCATCAGTCGTCCGCCCCCGGGGACGCGTCGGTGCCCTCCCGGACAGGGTTGTCGAGACGGTCGCGCAGCGCGTCGTGCACCGCGGAGAACCGCGCGACGTGCTCGGTGAGCGGGAGGTCGTCCAGACCCTCGAGGGAGACGTCCGCCGCGCCGTCCGGCCCGGCGTCGGGCGCCGGCTCGGGCGTCGGCTCGTCGCCCTGGGCCTCCCGCGGTCCCGTGTCCTGCGTCATCGTCCCTCCTCGCTGGGTCTCGCCCGGGCAACCCGGCCCCCGCTCCCGCCGCGACGCGTCGCGCGCACGGGCCCGCGGCCGCCGGACGTCCACGTGGTGGCCGTGGGCGCGCCCGCGGCCGGAGCCCACGCTACCCGGAACGGTCGGTACCACCGTGCGCGACGCACAGGCTGACGCGCGCCGTACCGGGACAGAGGGGCTCAGGCGCCGAGGTCCGGCACGCTCTGCGGGTCGACCGCCCGGCCGGCGTCGACCGCGTCCCAGGCGGCCGCGCACGCCGCGCGGACGACGTCGATCCCCCGGGGCCCGTGGCGGTCCAGCTCGAGCCGGCCGTCTGCGACCCGCGCCGCGCGGCCGCCGCACTCCCACCAGCCGTCGTCGGCGGGGACGGGCACGGGATGCGGCTCCAGCAGCGCACGCAGGTCGGCACCGACGAAGTCGGGCCGCAGGCCCGGCTCCGCGAGCACGGCGTCCCGCGCGGACGAGACACCGGTGAGCACGTGCAGGCCCGGGATCCCCCCGGACCGGGCCCCGGCGAGGTCCGTGTCGAGCCGGTCGCCGACGACCAGCGGCCGCTGGGCCCCCGCGCGCTCGACGGCCAGCCGGTACATCGTCGGCGACGGCTTGCCCGCGCTGTCGGGCCGGACCCCCGTCGCCGCCGTCACCGCGCCCACGAGCGCGCCGTTGCCCGGCGCGAAGCCGCGCGCCGTCGGCAGCGACCGGTCGAGGTTGCTCGCGACGTGCCAGGCCCCGCCGGCGACGGCGTACGCCGCCTCCGCCAGGTCCGACCACCCGAGGTCGGGGGCGTAGCCCTGCGCGACGGCGTCCGGGCGGTCGTCCGCGGAACCCACGACGACGAGCCCCGCGGACTCCACCGCCGTGACCAGCCCCGCCCCGCCCACCACGAGCACCCGGGCTCCCGGCTCCAGGCGGGTGCGCAGCAGCGCGGCGCAGGCCTGGGCCGCGGTCATGACCTCGTCGGCGCCGGTGGGGATGTCGAGCGCGGTCAGCTGGCCGGCGACGTCCTCCGGCTCCCGGGAGGCGTTGTTGGTGACGAACACCAGGCGCAGCCCGCCGTCGCGCGCCGCGGCGAGGCTCGCCGCGGCGTGCGGGATGGGCAGGTGGCCCTTGTACGCGACGCCGTCGAGGTCGACCAGGGCGAGGTCGTGCGCGGACGCGAGCGGCGTGGCGCTCTCGCGGAGCCTCGCCGTCACGCGCGGTCCTCGGGGCCGTCCGTCTCCGGTGCCGGGGGGTCGGGCTCGTCCGCCGCGTCGGCGGGCTCGCCGGCGGCGTCGTCCGCCTCCTCGTCGTAGACGTCGTACACGACGACGTCCTCGTCGGCCGGCAGCACGCCGGACACCCGCTCCAGCTCGTCCGGGGCGACGCGGGCCAGCAGGGTCGAGGCCTCGGCCGTCCGGCCGGCCGCCTCCAGTGCCACGGCGCGCGCCTGCAGCACGCGGATCCGCAGGTCGCCCTGCTGGTCGGCGGCCGGGATGCGGTCCAGCACCGCCAGCGCCGCCTCGTGCTCGCCCAGATCAGAACGGGCACCGCTCGCGACGATGGCCAGCTCCGTGCGGCCCTCGGCATCCAGGGTGCGGGCCTCGTCGCTGGCGGCGAGCGCCAGCGCGCGCTCGGGGCGCCCGAGGCCGCGCTCGGCGTCGGCCATGATCGGCAGGTGCTCCGACGACCCGTTGAGCCGACGGACGGTGCGCAGCTCGCGCAGCGCCTCGGCGAACCGGCCCGTACGGTACGCGGCGATGCCCGCGGCCTCCCGCACGACGTCGATGCGCCCGCCGCGACGGACCGCGGCCTGGGCGTGCTCGTAGGCGCGCTCGGGGTCGACGTCGAGCAGACGCCCCGCCATCACGAGGTGCATGCCGACCCGCTCCGCGTTCTCCTTCGTCAGCCCGCGCATGCGGCCGCGCGCCTCGCGGCTCAGCTGGCCGATGTTCACGTCCTCCGCGATCTCGGGCTCGCTGACCCGCGCGCGCTCCGGGCGGTCCGTGGCACGGGGCGCGGCCCGGCGGTCGGTCCGGTCGTCACGACGCGCCGGCCGGCCACCGCGGTCACGGCTCTCGGTCGGCCGGCCCCCGCGCTCGTCGGGGCGACCGTACGGCCTGTCGCCCGAGCCCTGCCGGCGCGCCGGGCCGTTCCCCCGGTCGTCACGACGCGGGCGGCTCGGCCCGCCGTCCCGGCGCTGGCCACCGTCCTCCCGACGGCCGCGACCGTCGTCGCGGCGGTCGCGTCGCTCCGGTCGCTCGTCACGCCCGGCCGACCCGCGGTCGTCGCGCCGGGGGCCGCGGTCGCCGCCACCTCCGCGCCGGTCACCGCGCCCGCCGCCGGAGCGCCCGTCGCCGGGCCCACGGCCGCGGGCGCCGCCGGAGCGGGAGCTCGGCCTCTCGTCGTCGCGGCCCTGCTCGGGAGCGGAGTCGTTCACGGTGTTCCTCTCGGGTGGTGGGATCGCCCGATTCTCCCACGCCGGACCGTGTCGGAGACGTCCGGGGCACCCCTCGGCGCCACGACGTGTCTCAGGTCACGCGCCGGCCCGCGGCTCCCCCGCCCCGACGGGTGCCGGCGCCACCTCCGGGTTCGGCAGATCGGACTTGCGGGAGAACCACACGCCGAGCGTGACCAGCGACGCGACCACGAGCAGGACGACGAACAGGCCGGCGTTGAGACCGAAGCCGTAGATCCACAGATAGCCCACCCCGCCGGCGGCCAGGCAGTAGTACAGCGCCGGGAGGGCGGTCTTGCGGATGAGGTCGCCCTCCCGGCCGAGCAGGCCGACCGTGGCCGACGCCGCGACCACGTTGTGCACGGCCACCATGTTCCCCGCGGCCCCGCCCACCGCCTGCAGCGCGACCACCGTCTCCGGCGTCGCGACGCCGATGCTCTCGCCGGTGGAGAACTGGAAGAGGGAGAACATCATGTTCGACACGGTGTTCGACCCGGCGACGAACGCCCCGAGCGCGCCGATGAAGGGCGCGACGATGGGCCAGCTCTGGCCCGCGACGTCCGCCGCCGCCTCGGCCAGGGTGATCGGCATCGACTCCAGGCCCGCCGCGTTGAACTCCGGGCCGGAGTTGATGAAGATCCGCACCAGCGGCAGCGCGCACAGGAGCGCGAACGCCGCGCCCCAGAGCTGCCCGCCCGCCACCTTCCACGACGCCGCGATCTGGCGGCCGTTCATCCGGTGCACGACGTAGGTCACGAGGCACGCCAGGAGGAAGATGGCGCCCGGCGAGTACAGGAGGTCCATGTTCTGGCTGATGCCGGTGCCGAAGATGTCGTTCACCTGCAGCACGGCCGGGCCGGTGAGGAAGTCCTTGATCGCCGGCACGTTCCGGGTCAGGAGCAGCAGCACCGCCACCACGACGTACGGCGTCCAGGCGCGCACCAGCGACATCCGCCGGGTCAGGGGCACGCTCTCCTTCGTGGGGTCGACCGTTCCCATCCAGCGGTCGCTCCAGCGCGACCGCTCGGGGAAGTCCCAGACCTCCTTCGGCATGAGGAATCCCTTGGACGACGTGAACATCACCAGCGCGAGGCCGAGGAACCCGCCGAGCATCGACGGGAACTCCGGGCCCAGCAGGTAGGCGACCAGCAGGTAGGGCACGATCATCGCGACGGCGGCGTAGAGCGCGAACGGGGCGACGGCCAGCCCGGCGCGGAAGCTGCGCTTCTCGCCGAAGTACCCGGTCATCAGGGTCACCAGGATGAGCGGGACCAGGACGCCCACGATCGCGTGCACCGTCGCGACCTGCGTGGCCGTGTGTGCGACGAAACCGCCCGCGTCCAGACCGAGCGCGTCGGCCCGCTCCTGCACCTGCGGGACCAGCGCCCCGTCGCTGCCGGCGAGGCCGGTGCCGATCCCGGTGATCATCGGTGTGCCGACCGCACCGAAGCTCACGGGGGTCGACTGGATGATCAGGCCTGCCATGACCGCCGCCATCGCGGGGAAGCCGAGCGCGAGCAGCAGCGGCGCCACGACGGCCGCGGGGGTGCCGAACCCGGCCGACCCCTCGATGAACGACCCGAACAGCCAGGCGATGATGATCACCTGCACCCGCCGGTCGGCGCTGATCGTGGTGAACCCCGCCCGGATCGTCTGCAGGGCGCCGCTCTTGGTGATGGTCTCGAGCATCAGCAGCGCGCCGAAGATGATCCAGAGCAGCCCGATCGCGACCAGCAGCCCTTGGACGGCGGACGCGGCGATGGTCACCGGCGCGATCTGCCAGACCGCGAGGGCGACGATCACCACGGCGACGAGGCCGACGGGCATCGCCGTGCGCGCGGGCCATCGGAACCCGACGAGCAGCACCCCGACGACGAGGATGGGGACGAAGGCGAGCAGTGCGAGGACGGCAAGGTTGTCCATGTGCGCTCCCAGGGTGACCGGCGTCGTTGCCGGATCGGTCGGGTGGTCGGTCTTCGGTTCGTGGTGTCCGTCGGGTCGTGGAGAGGTCGGGGCTTGGCGAGGTGGGGTCTGGTGACGTCGGGACTGGTGACGTCGGTCAGGTGTCGGTCAGGTCCCCGGGCCCGCGGGCGGACGGGACGAGCGCGTCGCGCCCCAGCCCGCGCAACGACGCGTCGAGGACGAGCACGAGGTGCGCGGTCGCGATCGACCGGCCCTGCCGCTCCAAAGCGGTCGTGACCTGCATGAGGCAGCCGGGGTTCGAGGTCACGAGCAGGTCCGCCCCGGTCGCCGCGACGTTGCGGGCCTTGCGGTCGCCGAGCTCGGCGGCGGGCTCGGGGTTGACGAGGTTGTAGATGCCCGCGGACCCGCAGCACATGTCGCCCTCGGTGATCTCCCGGACCCGCAGCGCGGGGATCTGCGCCAGCAGCTCGCGCGGCTGCGAGCGCACGCCCTGGGCGTGGGAGAGGTGGCAGGCGTCGTGGTACGCGACGGTCAGCTCGAGCGGGTGACGACGCGCGACCGGCCCCAGCTCGACGAGGATCTCCGACACGTCGCGGACCTTCTGCGCGAAGGTCCGGGCCCGGTCGGCGTACCGGGGGTCGTCGGCGAGCAGGTCGGCGTACTCCTTCATGGTCGACCCGCAGCCGGCGGAGTTCACCACGACGCGATCGACCCCGGCCTCCTCGAACGCGTCCACCAGCGCCCGGGCGTACCGCAGGCCCTCCGCCTCCCGGCCGGCGTGCACCGAGAGCGCGCCGCAGCATCCCTGGCGCGGCGGCGTGACGACGTCGCATCCTTCGGCTGCGAGCACCCGCGCCGTGGCCGCGTTGACCCCGGGGAACATCTCCCGCTGGACGCAGCCCAGCAGCATCCCCACGGTCGCCCGGCGCTCGCCGCGGGCGCGGACCAGCGGCGGCACGGGCTCGCGCGGCGTGATCGGGGGTGCGACCGCCTCCATCGCGGCGAGGGACGGCGAGAGCTTCGCGAGGAGCCCGCTGCGCCGCACGAGCCGGCTCAGCCCGAGCCCTTGGTAGAGCCGGAGCGGCCCGCGCAGCAGCCGCAGCCGTCCCGGGTGCGGGAAGAGCGCGAAGATCATCGACCGCAGTGCCCGGTCGCCCCGCGTGCGGTGCTCGGCACCTCGCCGCTCGACCTGCTGCCGCGTCTGCTCGATCAGCCGGTCGTACCGCACCCCCGAGGGGCACGCGCTCACGCACGCCATGCAGCCCAGGCACGCGTCCACGTGCTGCACGAGCGCCGGGCTCATGGGCTCGCCCTCGAGCCCCTCGCCCATCAGGTAGATGCGCCCGCGCGGGGAGTCCATCTCCTCGCCCCAGAGCGAGTAGGTGGGGCACGCCGGCAGGCAGAACCCGCAGTGCACGCAGTCGTCGAGCAGCTCCTTGCTCGGCGGGTGGTGGTCGTCGAACGCTCCCCCCAGCAGGTCGGGCTTGGACTCCTCGGTCGTCATCGGATGCCGCCCCCCATCAGATCCCTCCCACGAAACGGCCGGGCGCCAGCAGGCGCCCCGGGTCGAGACGCGCCTTCACGCTGCGCATGAGCTCCAGGCCCGGCACGGGCCCCCAGACGTCCAGCCCGTCGCGCACGCCGGGCGGCGCGGCCAGGACCGTGACGCTGCCGTCGCCCACGGTCGGCGAGGCGGCCCGCAGGCGCGCGACGGCAGCCGCGATCGCGGCCGGGTCCGGTCCGTCCATGCCGACGAGCAGCGCACCCATGGCTGACCCGCGCACGGCCACCGTGGCCCCGCTCTCCCGCTCGGCCGCCCGAGCGGCCGCCAGCAGGCGGCCGACGCCGGCGAGCGTCGCGGTCGCCTTGGCGGTCACCGGTCCTGTCGGCACCTGCCCCCACCAGTCGGGCGCCACGCCGTCGACCTCCCCGCCGACCAGCACGGCCGCGGCAGCGGCGCGGGTCGCGACGGCGCCGTGGCCGCCCTCGAACAGGGCGGCCACGGTGGCGACGTCCTCCCCTGCCCGGCGGTCGAGCTCGACGGCCGCGGGCGCGAGCTGCGAGGCGACGACCGCGCGCGCGGCGGCCGCGACGTCGGACAGCGGTCCCGAGCGGACCACGAACGCCCGGGCCGGCCGCACCGGATGGAGGCGGAACGCCGCCTGCACGACGACCCCGAGCGTGCCGTAGGCGCCGGTGACGAGCTTGGCGACGTCGTAGCCGGCGACGTTCTTCACGACCTTGCCGCCGGAGGCGGTCACGGTCCCGTCGGCCAGCACCACGGTCGCGCCCAGCACACGGTCGCGCAGCGCGAGCCGCTGCAGACGCCGGGGGCCGGTGTACCCCACCGACAGGGCGCCGCCGATCGTCGAACCACCGGCGACACGGTCGGGCGGCAGGTCCAGGACCAGCTCCTGTCCGGCGACGCCCACCCGGTCGGCGAGCTCGGCGACCGGCAGCCCCGCCTGCGCCACGACGACGAGGTCACCCGCCTCGTGCTCGACGAGGCGGTCGAGACCCGTGGTGTCCAGCAGCACGTCGACCCGTGCGGGCGGCGCGCTCCAGCGGAGCGCGGTGCCACCGCCGCGGAGGACGGTCGCCAGGCCCTGGACGGCCGCCTCCCGCAGGAGAGCGGAGACGCCGCCCACGGTCGTCGGCCGTGCCACCACCCGGGCGGGCACGCCGTCGACGGCGTCCTCGTGCCCGGCCTCCCGGACCTCACCCGCTCCGTCGACGGCGCGTTCGAGCGCGGCCACGTCCAGGCCGTGCAGCGTCGACGACCCCATCAGAAGACCTCCCCCAGCCCGGCCTCCTGCAGCGGGTGGGCGCCCTGGTGCCGCCCCGGTCGCTCACCGCACAGCCGCGGGGTGGGGAAGATCTTGCCCGGGTTGGAGATGTTGTCCGGGTCGAAGGCACAGCGCACGGCCTGCATGGCGTCCAGGTCGTCGTCGCTGAACATCCGCGGCATGTACCGGGCCTTGTCCGCCCCGACGCCGTGCTCGCCCGTGATCGAGCCCCCGTTGCTGATGCACAGGTCGAGAATCCCTCCGGCGACCTCTTCGGCTCGCTCGGTCGCGCCCTCGACCGAGCCGTCGAACAGCACGAGAGGATGGAGGTTCCCGTCCCCGGCGTGGAAGACGTTGGCCACCCGGCACCCGCCGGCCTCGCCGAGCTCGGCGATCTGACGCAGCACCCTCGACAGCGCCGTCCGCGGGATCACACCGTCCTGGACGATGTAGTCCGGGCTGATCCGGCCGACGGCGGCGAAAGCCGACTTGCGCCCCTTCCAGATGAGCGCGCGCTCGAGGTCGTCGGCCGCGAGCCTGGTCTCGAAGGCGCCCGACTCGTCGCACAGGCGCAGCACGTCGGCCAGCTCCTGCTCGACGTCCGCCGACGGCCCGTCGAGCTCGATCACGAGCACCGCGCCGGCGCCGTCGGGGTAGCCGCAGTGCACCGCCTCCTCCGCTGCCTCGATCGCCAGCGCGTCCATCATCTCGATCGCGGCCGGGATGATCCCCGCGCCGATGATCGCCGACGTCGCGGCACCGGCGGCATCGACGTCCGGGAAGCCGGCGAGCACGGTGCGCACGTCCTGCGGGAGCCGCGTCAGGCGGACGGTCACCCGCGTGACCACGCCGAGCGTGCCCTCGGAGCCGACCACCGCCCCGAGCAGGTCGTACCCGGGCGCGTCGGGAGCCTTGCCGCCCAGCTCGACGACGTCGCCGCCAGGGGTGACCAGGTCGACGCCCGTGACGTGGTTGGTGGTGAAGCCGTACTTGAGGCAGTGCGCCCCGCCCGAGTTCTCCGCGACGTTCCCGCCGATCGAGCAGACCTGCTGGCTCGAGGGGTCGGGCGCGAAGTAGTAACCGTCGGGCGTGGTCGCATGCGTAAGCTGGAGGTTCACCACACCGGGCTCGACCACCGCCCGCTCGTTCTCGACGTCGATCTCGCGCAGGGCGCGCATCTGCGACATCACCACCAGCACGCCCTCCGCGTGCGGCAGCGCCCCGCCGCTCAGGCCGGTCCCCGACCCGCGGGCGACGAACGGCACCCGGTGGGCGGCGCACACGCGCACCGTCGTCTCCACGTCGCGGGCGTCCTGGGCGAGGACCACCAGGCCGGGCACCACGCGGTACGCCGCGAGCCCGTCGCACTCGTAGGTCCGGAGCCGCTGCCGGTCGACGATCACCTGCTCGGTCCCCAGACGAGCGAGCAGCTCCTCCCGGGCCGCGGCCAGGGGCGTACGCTCCTCGCGGCCGAGGGTTGCGGTGCGGTGTCCTGCCACGTGCGACCTCCTCGTCGCCACCCTGCCTATCAAGTCCTGGGCAAGGCGCCGAGCAGCCCCACCATGAGCCAACGATTCCGCATCCCGGAATGGTTGCTCTCCTCCGTGGAACCTTAGAGGACCGGATTAACCCGGTCAACGGATCGCGCCGGCGTGTGCGCCCGGAGCCTGGCAGGGCACACGAGGGCCCCGACGGGTCACCCCGCCTCCAGGGCCGAAGCACAAGCCTGACGTCCCTGGGTATGCGAAAGGCCCACCCCTGGGTCGGGGGTGGGCCTTTCGTGAATGGGTGTTCGGCGGCGTCCTACTCTCCCACCCCCTCTCGAGGGCAGTACCATCGGCGCTGAAGGGCTGAGCTTCCGGGTTCGGGATGGGACCGGGCGTTTCCCCTTCGCTATGACCGCCGTAACTTTATCGAGTTGTCAGGCACCCCCGTGGGTCCACGCCTGTGGGTGTGGTGGGGGGTGGTGCCCGTTTCTCGGGAACCGCACAGTGGACGCGTGCATGCTATTCGCACAACCCGTTG
>NZ_BMDG01000003.1 GCF_014635665.1 Isoptericola cucumis | reverse complement strand
GGGACCTCGACCCATCTCCCGACCCGGTCACGGCACCGCTGCTACACCCTCAGATCGGATGAGCCGCTTTGCCGTCCGTGAGACGACCGCCACTGGAACAGCCGACGCCCTGCCACGCAGGGAAGTCGGACTCGCCCACATCTACCTCCCACGGGAGGGGCAGCGTCGGCGTCGTGTGCCAGCTCGGGGCGGGTCGCTGGCCGGCGGAGTCGCCTCGCTGAGCGAGGCGCAGAGCACGAGGGGGGCCTGGGGGAGTTGGAGGCGAACCGCACCGCGGTCCGCGACTGGGCCTACGTGGAGTGATTCTCACCCCCGGAGACAAACCTGATCCGACGACGACGCTCTGGAAGTCCCAGCAGAAATTCTTGCGGACACTCCGCGGACTGGGCCACCCTGCGCACCATAAAGCCGCAGGTCAGACCGTGTGGAGCGGACGAGCCGGTCTGTACGCCGGGTTCTGTTCCCGCGCCCGGTTGCCCCGGCACGGGCGACGGTCATCCATCTAGGCCCTGCGTTGCCGCAGGGCTCGAGCGGTCTACCCGACTGCGCTTCTCCGCAGAGAATCGGGCGGGCCGCCCTCCAACACAGTCTGTCTGACCTTGCTCCAGGTGGGGTTTACCGAGCCGCGACCGTCACCGGCCGCGCTGGTGGTCTCTTACACCACCGTTTCACCCTCACCGCCACCGGTCTCCCGGCGACGGCGGTCTGTTCTCTGTGGCACTTTCCCGCGGGTCACCCCGGGTGGCTGTTAGCCACCACCTTGCCCTTCGGAGCCCGGACGTTCCTCGGCACCGGTTGCCCGGTGACGCGACCGCCCGACCGACTCGTCCGCGCCGCACAGTCTATCGGCCGGACGCCGTCCGGCGGACCGTCCGCCGTCAGACGTCGACGGCGTAGCTCAAGGTCAGCTCGTCGCCGGACCGGCCACGGATGCCCCAGCTCTCGGCGGGCGACTCGATGACGACCAGCTCCAGGTCGTCGGCGGCCAGGCCGAGGGCCGGCGCGACGTCGTCGTACATCCGCCGGACCAGCTCGCGCTTCGCCTCCCGCGACCGCCCGGCGAACGCCACGACCTCGATCATCAGGTAGCTCTCCGACCGCGGCGCGACGAGGTCGCCGTCCTCCAGCAGCAGGAAGCGGTGGAACCGCTTGTCGTCAGGGATCCGCCAGGCCCCGACCAGCGCCGCGTGCAGCGCGTCGGACACCTCGGACCGACGCTCGCCCCAGACCCGACGGTTGCCGTAGACCTTCACCTGGACCATGCGCGACGACGCTAGCGGTGACCGACGCCACTGTCACCGGCCTGTCCGGCAGCCGAGAACGCCGCCGTAGGGTGTCGGGGTGCTGATCTGCCTGCCGCCCTCCGAGGGCAAGACGCCCGCGCCCGACGGCGCGGCCCCCGTCGACCTCGCCCGCCTCACGGGCGCCGCGCACCTGACGGCGCAGCGGGGCGCCGTGGCCGAGGCGCTCGCGGCGGTCAGCACCCGCCCCGACGCGACCACGGTGCTCGGGGTCGGCGCGTCGCTCGGCCCCGAGGTCGAGCGCAACGCCGACCTCAAGTCCGCCCCGGCCGCACCCGCCGCGCAGGTCTACACCGGTGTGCTGTACGCGGCGGCGGGCCTCGCCGACCTCACCGGTGACGCCGCCCGCCGCGCCGCCGAGGACGTGCGCGTCTTCTCGGGCCTGTGGGGCGTCGTCGCCCCGGACGACCGCATCCCCGCCTACCGCCTGTCGATGGCCGTCGACCTGCCCGGCGTCGGCAAGCTCGCTACCGCGTGGCGCCCGCACCTGGCGGCGGCGCTCGACGGTCGGGCCGCCGGCGACGTCGTCGTCGACTGCCGCTCGGTCGCGTACCTGGCCGCCTGGAAGCCCGACACGGCCGCCGCCGACTGGGTCACCGTGCGCGTCGTGCGCGAGACCGCCGGCCGGCGCGCCGTCGTCTCGCACAACGCCAAGCACACCCGCGGGGTGCTGGCCGGCCACCTGCTGCGGCGCCCGGCCGCCCCGCCGCGCACGGGCGAGGAGCTGCTCGACGCCGCGCGCGAGCTCGACGGCCAGGTGATCGGCACCGAGGTCGGATCGGGCCTGAGCTACCGCATGCTCGAGGCCACGCTGCACGACGCCGCCACCCGCCGCGGCCCCCGCACCCTCGAGGTCGTCATCTCCTGAGGGCACCGCACCGCCCGGCCTCGCTAGCGGTCGGTCGGGTAGCCCACGGTGGTGACCTCGGCGACGCCGACGTCGCCGTCCGCACCCTCCGTCGCGGGACCGAGGCGCAGGACCGTCAGCGAGCACGGCGGCACGCGCAGCCGCGGCCAGGTGGCCGGTGGCGCGTCGAGCGCGCGGCCGACGAGGGCGCGGATCGTCACCGTGTGGGCGACGACGACCGTCGTGCTCGCGGCCGGCGCGGCGGTCACCACGTCGCGCAGGCCCGCCCACCCGCGCTCGCCCACGTGCGCGTACGACTCCCCGCCGGGAGCGGGAGCGGTGCCCGTGGTCGCCCAGGCGCGGAACTCCTTCGGCCAGCGCTCGGCGATGCGGTCGGGCGTCATCCCCTCCCACTCGCCGAAGACGCACTCGGCGAAGCGGTCGTCGGTCCGCACGTGCTGGCCGATCCGCCGGCCCACCGCGGCCGCCGTCTCGAGCGTGCGCACCATGGGCGAGGCCACGAGGGAACCGGCACGCGGCAGGTCGGGCCACAGCCCCGTGCCGATCCGGAACACCGCGTCCGCGGCCCGGGCCGCCTGGGTGCGGCCGTGCGCCGTCAGGGACGGGCCCGGCACGCCGCCGCCGGAGTAGGCACGCACGTCGGTCAGGGGCGTGACTCCGTGCCGGACGAGGACCACCGTCCGCACGGCCTGCGTGTCGAGCGGGCTCGCCCCGGAGGGCCGGGCCATCAGGCCGCGGCGGCGTCGTCGAGACGCACGAGGATCCGACCGCACTCCTCGCAGCGCACGACCTGCTCGGGCGCGGCCGACCGCACCGCGGCCAGGTCGCCCGCGTTCAGCTCGAGACGGCAGCCCTCGCAGCGGCCGCCGCGCAGCGCCGCCGCGCCCGTCCCGCCGAGCTGGCCGCGCAGCCGGTCGTACAGGGTGACCAGGCCGGCGTCGAGGTCCGCGACCGCCGCGGCGCGCTCGGTGGCGACCTGGCGGCCGGTGGTGTCGATCTCGGCCCAGGCCGCGTCGCGCTCGGCCACGGCCTCGTCCCGGGCGGCCACGAGCTCGGCGTGCGCCGCCTCGACCTCGGCGAGCGAGCCCTGGTGCGCCTCGAGACGCTCCATCACCTCGAGCTCGGCGTCCTCGAGGACCGACTGGCGCCGGGCCAGCGACTCGAGCTCGCTCACCAGAGCCTGCGAGTCCTTGGCGGACAGCGCGCCCGAGTCGAGCTTCTGCTGGTCGCGGTCGGCACGCGTGCGCACCTGCGCGACGTCGGCCTCCGCCTTGGCGACCTCCCGCTCCAGGTCGGTCACGGCCGTGCGCGAGTCGACCAGCGAGCCGTGCAGGTCGGCGATGCGCTTGTCGAGCTCGGCGATCGTGGCCAGGGACGGGTGGGAGCGGCGCTGGTGCGTGAGCTGCTGCAGCCGCGTGTCGAGGGCCTGGACCTCGAGCAGTCGGCGCTGGTCCTCGGGCGGTGCGGTGGCCACGGGCGGGTCCTCTCGTGAAGTTCAGGTGGTTCGGGGTCAGCGGCCGGGGCTCGCGAACCGCGCGGTCCAGGGGTCGGTGCCCCGGGTGCTCACCCTCGTGGTCACCGTACCGTCTGGGACGCGCGCCCGGAGCCGCTCCGTGAGGTCCTCGGCGGCGTAGGCGAGCCAGGGCCACTCGCTCGCGAAGTGCGCGACGTCGACCAGGTACGGCGTGCCGTCGTGGACGCGCTCGAACGCCGCGCGCTCGCGCAGCTCCGACGCGGGGTGGTGGCGCAGGTCCGCCGTGACGTACACGTCGACGCCGGCCTCGCGGACCGCGTCGAACAGGGAGTCGCCCGAGCCTCCGACGACGGCGGCCGTCGTCACCGGGGCGTCCAGGTCCCCCGCGACGCGCACGCCCTGGGCCGTCGCGGGGAGCACCTCCGCGACGTGCCGGGCGAACTCCCCGAGCGTCGTGGGCCCGGACAGCCGCCCGACCCGGCCGATGCCGCGGTCGTCGTCCCCCTCGCGAGCCACCAGCGGACGCCGGTCGACGATGCCGACGAGGTCGGCGAGCGCGTCGGCGACGCCGCGCGGTGCCGCGTCCGCGTTGGTGTGCGCCACGTGCAGCGCGCAGCCGGCGGCGAGCAGCCGGTGCACCACGGCCCCCTTGAAGGTCGTGGCCGCCACCGAGTGCACGCCGCGCAGGAACAGCGGGTGGTGCGTGACCACCAGTTCGGCGCCCCAGGAGATCGCCTCGTCCACGACGTCCGCGACCGGGTCGACCGCGAAGAGCACCTTGCGCACCGGTGCGGCGGGGTCGCCGGCGACGAGCCCGACCGCGTCCCACCCCTCCGCGGTCGCCGGCGGGTACAGCTCGTCGAGGACGGCGACGACGTCGCCCAGCGTGGGCGTGCCGGTGGCGGGGGAATCCATGCGCACGACCCTAACCGCGCGCCGCCAGGGAATCCTGGCTTTAGCATCTGCTAAAGTCGTTGGATGGACACGCGGCCCCTCTACGGCATCAAGGCCGAGCTCTTCAAGAGCCTCGCGCACCCGGCGCGCCTCCAGGTGCTCGAGGTGCTGGCGGCCGCGCCCGGGCTCAGCGCACCTGTCTCCCGGCTCCAGGAGGTCACCGGCGCCGAGCCGTCCGCCCTCTCGCAGCACCTCGCCGTCCTCAAGCGCGCTGGCGTCGTGACGTCCACCCGCGCCGGGAACGCCGTCGAGTACCGGCTCACCGAGCCGCTCGTGGCCGAGCTGCTCGTCGTCGCCCGCGCCTTCCTGCTGCACCGGCTCGCCGGCGACACCGACGCGGAACGGCTCGCCGCGGCCCGCGACCTGCCGGCCCTGCCGGGAGCGAGCGCCCGCACCGTGCTCGACGCGGCCGGCACCCGGGCTCCCACCCGATGACGCTCCGGCTGCCCGACGTCCGCGACCTGCTCCCCCGCCGCGACGACTACGACCTGCGGCCCCGCACGATGTGGGCCGACCTCGTCGCGGGGCTGACCGTCGGCGTCGTCGCCCTGCCGCTCGCCCTCGCGTTCGGCGTCAGCTCCGGCGTCGGGCCCGCCGCCGGGCTCGTCACCGCCGTGATCGCCGGCGTGGTGGCGGCGGTGCTCGGTGGCTCCCGGTTCCAGGTCTCCGGGCCCACCGGGGCGATGGCCGTGGTGCTCGCACCGATCGTCGCCCAGCACGGGCTCGCGTCGGTCGCGCTCGTGACCGTGCTCGGTGGGGTGGTCGTCCTCGTCGCGGGCCTGCTGCGGCTCGGGCGCGTCGTCACCTTCATCCCGTGGCCGGTGGTCGAGGGGTTCACGCTCGGCATCGCCGCGATCATCTTCCTGCAACAGGTCCCCGCCACGGTCGGCGTCGACGGCGCCGTCGGCGGGAACACGCTGGTCACCGCGGTCCGCTCGGTCGGCGAGGCGGCCGCACGACCCGGCGCCGCCGCCTGGGCCCTCGCCGTCGTCGCCCTGGTCGCAGCCCTCATGCTCGCGCTCCCCCGCCTCTCCGCGGCCGTGCCGGCGTCCCTCGTCGCGGTCGTCGTCGCGACGGTCCTCGCCGAGGCGACCGGCGCACCGCTCGACCGCATCGGCGCGCTGCCCGACTCGCTGCCCGTCCCCACGCTCCCCACGGCGAGCGCGTCGGCGCTCGGCGACCTGGCCGGCGCCGCCCTGGCCGTCGCCGCGCTGGCCGCCATCGAGTCGCTCCTCTCCGCCCGGGTCGCGGCGTCGATGGCGCCCGAGGGCTCCGTCTACCAGCCGGACCGCGAGCTCGTCGGGCAGGGCATGGCGTCGGTCGCCTCCGGGCTGTTCGGGGGCATGCCCGCCACCGGCGCCATCGCGCGGACCGCCGTGAACGTGCGCTCCGGCGCGCGCACGCGGCTCGCCGCCGTCGTGCACGGTCTGGTCATCCTCGGGGTCATCTACCTCGCCACCGGACCCGTGTCCCGCATCCCGCTCACCGCGCTGGCCGGGGTGCTCATGGTCACCGCGTTCCGGATGGTCGGCGCCGGGACGGTCCGCGCCGTGCTGGGCTCCACCCGTGCGGACGCCGTCACCTTCGTCGTGACCGCCGTCGTCACGGTCGCGTTCGACCTGATCCAGGCCGTGCAGATCGGCCTCGTCGTGGCTGCGTTCTTCGCGCTGCGGCACGTCGCCCGCGCGTCGTCGGTGCATCGTGAGCCCCTGCCCGGCCCCGCCGAGCCGGGCGACGAGCGCATCGCGCTCTTCCGCCTCGACGGCTCCATGTTCTTCGGCGCGTCGGAGCGCGTGCTCACCGAGGTCACGGACGCGTCGGTGCGGGGCGACGTGGCCGTGGTCGTGCTGCGCCTGTCCCAGGTGGGCATGGTCGACGCGACCGGCGCCCGTGCGCTGGCCGAGCTGGTCGGCGCCCTCGAGCGCGAGGGGATCACGGTGCTGGTCAAGGGTGTGCAGGGCCGCCACCTCCGGCTCCTGACCATGGTCGGCGTGCTGGACCGGCTGCGGCACGAGAGGCACCAGTTCGACACCCTGGACGACGCCGTCGAGCACGCCCGGTCCCACGTCCGGCGGGCCGCGGAGGGCCGCGACGTCCCGCAGCTCGACGGCCGGCGCTGACCGGGCCGGCGATCACTTGGCGTCGGCGTAGCTGTCCACGGCGGCCACGGTGAGCGGGAAGTCCACCGGGAAGTCGCCGAAGAGCAGCCGCCCCGCCTCGGCCGCGGCCTCGCGCACCTGTGCGGCGACCTCGTCGGCCATGGACGCGGGCGCGTGCACCACCACCTCGTCGTGCAGGAAGAAGACCAGGTGCGGCCGGTCGGCGAAGGGCGCCGGCGCGAGCCCGTCGGCCGCCGCGCCGGCGCCCATCGCCCACAGCCGCCGCCTGATCGACGCCAGCCAGCACAGCGCCCACTCGGCCGCCGTCCCCTGGACCACGAAGTTGCGCGTGAACCGCCCCCAGGACCGGGTGGCGGACCGGGCCCGGGCCGCGGCGTCCGCGCCGGCGTCGTCGTCGAACGCGCCGGCCTGGGCCGCGTCCCACTCGCTGCCGGGGGCGGGCGAGCTCCGCCCGAGCCGGGTGGTCACGACGCCCCCGCGCTCCCCCGTGCGCGCCGCGTCCTCCACGAGGGCGATCGCCCGCGGGAAGGTGCGCGCGAGCCGCGGCAGCACCTGCCCGCTCGCGCCCGTCGTCCCGCCGTACAGCGCGCCGAGCATGCCCACCTTCGCCAGGTCGCGGGTGGCGACGGCACCCGACGCGACGATGCCCGCGTACAGGTCGCCGTCGCGCCCGGCGCGTGCCATCGCCTCGTCGCCGGACATGCCCGCCAGGACCCGCGGCTCGAGCTGTGCCGCGTCGGCGACGACGAGGCACCAGCCCGGGTCGGCGACCACGGCGCGGCGCACCGCCCTCGGCAGCTGCAGCGCTCCCCCGCCGCTGGACGCCCACCGGCCGGTCACCACCCCGCCCACGACGTACTCCGGTCGGAAGCGCCCGTCCGCCACCCACGTGTCCAGCCAGTGCCAGCCGTTGGCGGTGAGCAGCCGGTAGAGGTTCTTGTACTCCAGCAGCGGCTCCACGACGGGGTGGTCGACCTTCTCCAGCTCCCACTTGCGCAGGCTCTTCGCGCCCACCCCCGCGTACTGCATGGCCTTGAGGAGGTCGGGATGGGAGTCGGGGTTGAGGGTCGGCGGGGCGTCGAGGGCGTCGCGGATGCGCCCCACGAGCTGCTCCAGCCGCGCCGGGCGCCGCCCCTCCGCGGGCCGGGGGCCGAGGGCCTCGGTGAGGATCGCGCCGTGCACGTCGGCGCGCCACGGGAGGCCGGCGTGCCGCATCTCCGCGGCGACCAGGGCGCCCGCCGACTCCGCGGCGAGCAGCAGCCGCAGGCGCCCGGGCTCGGCGGCCGACGCGACCACCGCGTCCTGCGAGCGCAGCGCGGCCAGCGGGTCCGGCACGGGCTCGCCCGCGGGCCCTGGCGGGACGCCGCGGCGCGGCGACGGGGCGGACGCGGCCAGGTCGAAGAGGGCGTCCGGCTGCGGCGCCCGCGCCCCGGCGGCGCCCGGCCCGACGACGTCGGGCACGACCGGCGCGTCCCACGGCCCGGGCGGCGCCGCCGCGACGTCGGATCCCGCGGCGAGCGTGGAGTGCCGCAGGATGCGGTGCGCGAGGCGCAGGTCGTGGGCGCGGTCCACCCGCGCCCCGGCGGCCAGCAGCGGCGGGTACCAGCCGGTCGTGTCGTCCCACGTCCAGCGCGGCGGCGTGCGGGGCCCGCCGGCCTGCGGGTGCTGGGGGTCGAACCGGGATTCGACCCGGGGCTCGAGCCGGGCGACGACGTCGGGCAGGTCGGCGGCCGCGACCGTCCGCACCTCCGGCGCGGGGCCGTCGTCCGGCACGACGACGACCCGCGCGCGGTCGGCGGGCTCACGGGCGAGGACGACGTGCACGCGCCCATCCTGCCGCGTGCCACCGACGCGGCGAGCCTCAGGCCGGCCGGGACGCGAGGGCCACGGCCTCGTCCAGCCGTGCGAGCTCGTCGCCCGTCATCATCGGGTTGGCGCGGCGCAAGGCGAGAGCCTCGTCCAGGTGGTCGAGGTAGTCCGACCCCGCGGCGGCGACGAACGACGCGAGCATCGTCGACGTCGCCCGGAAGGCGGCCCCCGCCGGCAGGTCCCGCAGCGGGGTGGCGTCCGGCGAGAGGGCCGCCTGCGCGCAGACGAGCGCCGTCATCGCGACGTCGAGCCCCGCGGGCCCGGGGCGCGCGTCGGTCCAGTCGATCACCACCGGCCCGCGCCGGGCGAGGACCACGTTGAACGGGTGCAGGTCGAGGTGCAGCAGCGTGCCGCCCTCCCACGGCAGCGCGTGCAGCCGCGAGTGCAGGTCGGCCAGGAGGACCCCGCCGGCCGCCGCGTCGTGACCGCCGTCGAACACGGCGCTCCCGAGCGACGGCCCGTCCAGCCGTTCGAGCACGAGGTCCGCGCCCTCGACGCCGAGGACGGCGGGAGCGGGGAACCCCGACGCCACGACGGCCGAGAGCAGGTCGGCGTCCGGGGCGGCCGGGCGGCCGTCGCGGTAGCGCCGCAGCACCCGGTCGTCGTCGAGGGCGAAGACGTCCGCGTCGCGGCCGGCGGCGAGCAGCTCCATCGCCACAGCGTGCCAGACCGCGGGGGGGTTCGACGGGCGTCGCCGGCGCCGTTGTGGTGCGCTGGCCCTGGTCGCCCACGCGGCCAGGACCTCGAGCACGCGACGGAGGAGCGATGACGACCGAGACACCTGTCGAGCCGGTGGACGTGGTGGTGATCGGGACGGGCCCCGGCGGCGAGGACGCCGCCGCCCGGCTCGCCCGCGCAGGGCTGGACGTCGTGGCGGTGGAGGCGCGGCTCGTGGGCGGCGAGTGCCCCTACTACGGCTGCATCCCGACCAAGATGATGGTGCGCGCCGCCGACGCGCTCGCCGAGGCGCGCCGCGTCGCGACGATCGCCGGGCGGGCCGACGTCCACCCCGACTGGGAGCCCGTGGCACGCCGGATCCGCGACGAGGCGACCACCGGCTGGGACGACACCGCGGCCGTCGAGCGCCTCGAGTCCGCCGGAGGCCGGCTGGTCCGCGGTCGCGGGCGGCTGGCCGGACCGGGCGAGGTCGTCGTGACGACCGCCGACGGCGAGCGCCGGCTCCAGGCGCGCCGCGCCGTCGTCCTCAACCCCGGCACGGAACCGCTCGTGCCGCCGATCGACGGCCTGGCCGGCACGCCGTACTGGACGAACCGGGAGGCCGTCGAGGCCGCCGAGGCGCCCGCCTCGCTGACCGTGCTGGGCGGAGGGGCGATCGGCTGCGAGCTCGCCCAGGTCTTCGCGAGGTTCGGCACGGCGGTCGAGGTGATCGAGGCGGGCGAGCGGCTCGTGGCCGCCGACGAGCCCGAGGCGAGCGACCTGGTGGCGGCGCGGTTCGCCGCCGAGGGCATCGGCGTGCGCACCGGCACGAGCGCCCGGCGCGTGTCGTACGACGACGGGTCCTTCGTCGTGCACCTCGACGACGGCACGCAGGTCACGTCCGAGCGCCTGCTGATCTCCACCGGCCGGCGCACCGACCTCGCCGCCCTCGGCGTCGCGTCCGTCGGGCTCGACGAGCACGCCCGCACCATCACCGTCGACGACCGCCTGCGCGCCGCCGACGGCGTCTGGGCGATCGGCGACGCCACGGGCCACGGCGCGTTCACGCACGTGTCGATGTACCAGGCGAGGATCGCCGTCGCGGACATCCTGGGCGACGGCGACGAGCGCGCCGACTACCGGGCCGTGCCGCACGTGACGTTCACCGACCCGGAGGTCGGCGCCGTGGGCCTCACCGAGGCCGCCGCCCGCGACGCCGGCCTCACGGTGCGCACCGGGGTCACCGACCTGGCGGCGTCGTCGCGCGGGTTCGTGCACGGCCCGGGCAACGAGGGGCTGATCAAGCTGGTGGAGGACGCCGACCGGGGCGTGCTGGTCGGCGCCACGGCCGCCGGGCCGGCGGCGGGCGAGATCCTCGCCGTGCTCACGCTCGCCGTGCACGCCCAGGTGCCGACGGCGCAGCTGCGCCGGATGATCTACGCCTACCCCACCTTCCACCGCGCGATCGAGTCAGCCCTCGCCGACCTCGACGAGGGCTGACCCTGAGGCGGGCTGCCGCGCAGCGCCGCTAGCCGGCGGCGCCCGTGACGACGAGCCTCGCGGCGGCCGTCGCGCCCGACGTCGCGCCCTCGCCGGTGACCCGCAGCGGGCCGGGGCGGACGTCCCGGGGCACGGCCACGGTCGCGGTGACCGCGCCGTCGGCGTCCGCCACCGCCTCGCCCACGGCGAGGCCCGCCGTCGGCCTGCCGGCCTCGAACGACACCGTCTCGCCCGGCGCGAACCCGGCGCCCCGCACGGTGGCGTGGGCCCCCCGCGCCGCGACCTTCTCGTCGAGCGCGATCGTGGGGTCGTAGGTCGGCGCGTCGACGGCGGGACCGGCCGCCGCGAGCTCGGCGACCGTCGCCCACGGGTTCCCGCCGACCTCCGAGAGGGCCACGAGCTTGACGTACCGCGCCTGGCGGGCGCCGAACCCGGCGAGCTGCGGCTCCGCGGAGCTCGCGAACTCACCCGTCGTGGCGGGCTCGCCCCAGTCCCCGTCGATCGTCGTGACGTCCGTCGACGTGTACACCTCGTACTCGCCGACGCGGCCGTTCGCGCCCCCGGAGCCGCCGCTCTGGCGGGCGGTGTACCAGAGGCCGCAGGTCGACGTCGTCTCCCCCAGGTCGACGACGATCGCGTGCGGGTAGGTCGCGACCGGGTCCGACCACCGCGAGTGCCAGTAGGTCGCGGCGTCGCCGTCGATCGCGGCGGCGGCCGGGCCGCTGGGTGCGGGCTCACCGCTCGTCTGCTCGCTCGAGACGTCCGCGACCGCGGCCGGCCGGAGCGTCCCGGTCGCGCACAGGGCGTTCGCCGAGGTCGACGCCGTGGCCACCACCGTGCCGTCGGCGCCGACGAGCTCGAACGAGAACGTCGCCGCACCGCTCGTGGCCGCCACGTTGAACAGCCGGACCTCGACCGACGCCGAGCCGCCCGGCTCCACGCCCTCCACCGCCGCCTCGCGCGGCAGCGCGGTCCACCCCTCCGGGACGCCGGCGGCCCGCACGGAGGCCGCGGCCAGCGGCGCGTCCGTGTCGTTCGTGACGGACACCGTGGCCGTGACCGACTCCCCCGGCGCCGCCTGCGCCGACGAGAGCGTCGCGCCCATCGACACGGCCCCGGTGAGCTCCCACTCGGTCGCGCCCCAGTCGGCCGGCGTCTGCACGACGCGCCCGTCCTCGACGGTCTTGGGCTCGGAGTGCGAGACCGGCACGTCGACGAGCCCCTCGGAGACCGACAGGTGCTGCTGCGTCGCCGCGTTCACGACCGTGAAGGCCCCCGCGCCGTCCGACTGCTTGACCTGCCACTTCTGGACCGTGGTGTCCGCGCAGTCGCGGAGCCGGACGTCCGCCCCGATCTCGACGGGGACGTCGAGGCGCATCGTCCCGTCGCGGGCGACGTCGAGGCACCGCCCGTCCGACGAGGTGACCACGTAGTAGTCGTCCTCGGTGTGGGTGAGCGTGAGCGGCTGCCCGGTCTCCGCGAGCTCGACGGTGCCGTCCCCGGTCGCCGCGAGCGCCCCGGAGCCGTCCGCCGCCGCGATCGTGTAGCTGCCGTCGTCGACGGGCAGCCGCGTGACGTTCTCCCACAGCGGAGGACGGCCGACGGCGTCCATCGCGGCCCGGAACTCGGCGTACGACGGCCACGGGCGGCTGTCGGACCAGGTGGCCTGCGCGACCAGGCGGAGCGGCTCGAACATGCGCTCCTCGGTCGTGTTCTCCGCCTCGGCGGGCGTGCCGGCGTCCGGCCACATGCTCATCCGCGCGCCGCGGACCTGCTCGGCGCCCTCCGTCACCGTCGACCCGTGGAACTGTGCGGGCGTCCAGCCCGAGTCGTACAGGCCGGCGCTGTCCACGCCGTACCCGCCCCGCACCATGTACAGCGAGTTGGAGACGTTGACGACGTCGTGGCCCCAGTCCACGAACTGCTGCGGCTCGATCGTCGACCCGGCCTGGTTCCAGTGCTCCACGACGATGTCGGTGTCGAACGGGACGACCTGGTTGTCGGTCATCACGCCGTCGTTCCAGATGCGCAGGGTCTTGCCCTGCGACCTCACGTAGTCGTTGACCTTGTTGACGTACCAGGCCACCACGTCGTCCTCGGTCGCGTCCGCCCCGAGGTGCTCCTGCGCGAAGCGCAGGATCTGGGGGTAGTTCTTGTAGCCGCTGCCGAGCATGTACTCGTCGACGCCCATGTGCCAGTACTCGGAGGTGAAGACCTCGGAGTACTCGTCGACGAGGTCCGTGTAGAAGTCGAACGAGGCGTCCTGGGTGATGTCCATCCGCACCTCGTCCTTCTCGCCCGTCTGCTCGTTGGTGAGCTGCAGCTCGGGGAGGTTCTCCAGCCAGATCTCCATGTGGCCGGGCGAGTTGATCTCCGGGACGACGTCGATCCCGTGACGCGACGCCTTCTGCACGAGCTCGCGCACGTCGTCCTTCGTGTAGTACGACCACGTGTTCGTCTCGGGGTACCCGTCGACCTTCACCTTCAGCTCGACCATGAGGGTGTTGAGCTTCAGGTACGACATCTCCTCGATGAGGCGGTCGATCCAGTCCGGCGAGACGTTGATGACGCAGGCGCACAGCGTGACGCCCCGCTCGGCGTACTCCGGCACGTCGACGACGGAGCCCTGCGGGACGGCGGCCTGCTGGGTGAGCATCTGGGTGAGCGTGCGCGTGCCGTAGAACACCCCGGTCCGGGTCGCCGCCGTGACGGTGACGGCGTCCCCGACGGTCAGCTCGTAGCCCTCGGCGCCGAGGTCCGTGCGGGCGTCGTCGAGCACGAGCCGGACGTCGCCCGGGCCGGCGTCACCTGCCGCCGCGGTCGTGCCCGGGTACGCGACGCCGAGCTCGTCGGCGACGAGTCCGGCGACGGCCTCGGTCTCCGCGCTGCCGGCGTCGTGCACGATGCGCATGCCGCCCGTGGCGGTGAACACCCCGCCGCCGGCCGGCTCCCACCCGTCGATCGACGGGACGACGTCGGGCAGCCCGGCGCTGGCCGACGCGGTCGAGGGCGCGGACGGGGTGGCGGCCGCCGGTGCGGCGGCCAGGCCCGCCGCCACGAGCGCCAGGCCGGTCGTGAGCGCCGCCAGCGCTCTGCTGGTGCGCCCGGGCGGGCGCGCGGACGTCGGGCTTGCGGGACTGCTGGGCATCGGAGCTCCCCTTCGTCCGTCCGCGCGGCGGACGGCTCGTACGTCGTCGTGCGAGCGTGATATGGATAACATACGGACCCTGGTGTCCCCGGTCAATCACCGACAGCAGCGCGCACCTCGCGATGTTCTCGATCACACGCGCCGTGACTGTCGGCACCATTGCCTACGCTGCCCGGGTGAACCGACCCTCCGCCACGGCTCCGGCCCACACCGACACCGACCGCCTCCGGCTGACGGCGGTGCACGCCGACGACGTCGACGAGCTGCACGCGCTGCACGCCGACGAGCGCGTGTGGACGCACTTCCCCTCGGGGCGCCACACCAGCCGCGAGCAGACCGCGCGCCAGGCCGCCGACTTCGCCGCCGACTGGCTGCGGGACGGCCTCGGCTACTGGACGGCCCGGCGGCGCGACGACGGCGCGTTCGTGGGGATCGGCGGCGTCCGGCTCCGCCCGGCCGGAGTGCTCAACCTCTACTACCGTCTCGTCCCGGAGCAGCAGGGCCACGGGTTCGCCGCCGAGCTCGGCCGGGCGGCCCTCGCCGCCGCCGCGCAGCACCTGCCCGACGTCCCCGTGACCGCGTTCCTGCTGGAGCACAACACCGCGTCGCGGGCGACCGCGGAGAAGGTCGGGCTGCGTCTCGTGTGGCGCGGCCCGGACGCCGGCAACCCCGACCCGCACGCCGTACGCCTGGTCCTCGCCGACCGCGAGCTCTCGGACACCGTCCTCGGGCGCCTGGTCGAGGCGTGAGCCCCGTGCACCACCCGCTCCCACCACATATCCTGTGATGGCCAATGACTGAGATGACCGAGATCGCCGCATCGCCCATGCCGCCGAGCGCGGACGCCCACCTCGACGCCCCGCCCCCGCAGCGGTGAGCGGCATGACACCGACGGACCCGACCGAGGAGTCGGCGGGCGGTCACGTGGTGCTCGGCGGGAAGTACGTCCTGGGCGACATCCTCGGCACCGGCGGCACGTACACCGTCTACGAGGCGTCACGGCTGCCTTCGGCGCCGGACGAGGCCGCGCCGGCGGACGGCTCCCCCGGGCCCGAGCTCCTCGTCAAGGTCCTCCACCCGCACCTGGTCGACGACGACGCGACGCGGGCCTCGCTGGCCCGCGAGATCGCGGCGTCGGACCGGGTGGACCACCCGGGCGTCGCCAAGGTGCTCGACACCGGGGAGGACGAGGTCGCGGGCGCGAACGTGCCGTGGCTCCTCATGCGGCGGCTCCCGGGCGTCCCGCTGTCCGACCTCGCGTCCGGGCAGGGTCTGCCGTGGCCGGACGCGCTCGCCGTGGTGGGCGGGCTGCTCGACGCGCTCGGCGCCGTGCACGACGCCGGCCTGGTGCACCGCGACGTGAGCCCGCGCAACGTCGTGATCGACTCCCGCGACGACGGCAGCATGACGGTCGGGCTGCTCGACCTGGGCCTCGCCGCTCCCGGCGGGGGCGACGGCGACGGCGAGCGCGTGGCCGGCTCGGCGGCGTACATGTCGCCCGAGCAGGCCCAGGGCAAGCCGCTGGACGCCCGCAGCGACCTGTACTCGGTCGGGGCGCTGGCGTACTTCGCGCTCACCGGGCACCCGCCGTTCGAGCGGTCCCGGCCCGCCGACGTCCTGCGTGCCCACGTCCAGGCCCCCGTGCCCGCGCCGTCGGCGCGGCGGGCCGCCGTGCCCGCCGCCGTGGACCGGTTCGTCGCGCGGGCGATGGCCAAGAACCCCGCCCGGCGGTTCGCCTCCGCCGGCGCGACGGGCGCGGCCGTGGCGGCCCTGCTCGGCACGAGCGCCCCGGCGGGCGCGGGCGGCACCGTCGGCGTGGGCGGCACCGCGGCCCTCGACGCGGCAGGGCCCGACCAGACGATGCCGCTGGGCCAGGTCCCGGCGGACGACGACCCCCACCGGACGGCGGCCATCGGCACGGCCGCCGCAGCGGCGGCGGCTGCTGCCGCGGCGGAGGACGCCGAGCTCCAGCGCACGCGGCAGCTCGGCGCCGTGGACGCGCTCGGTGCGACCGTCGCCGTGCCCGGGCCCGGCGACGAGCCCCCGACCGACGGGCCCACGGACGGGTCCCCTGTCGAGGACGACTCCGAGCGGTCCCGGTGGAGCGCCTTCTTCGGCAGCCCGAGGCGGACGGCACTCGTCGTGATCCTCCTGGTCCTGCTCGTCGCCGCGGGCGCCGGAGCCTTCTGGCTCCTGCGGGACGACGACGGCGGCAGGCCGGTCGCACCGGTCACGAACAGCCCGTCGCCGTCGCCCACCAGGACGACGCAGGAGCCGCGCGAGACCGACCCGCCGGACGACCAGACGGACGACCCGACCTACCGGCCCGCGCCGACCGAGGACCCGACCCCGACCGAGACCAGCACGCCGGACCCGACGCCCACCGAGACCAGCACGCCGGACCCCACGCCCACCGAGACCAGCACGCCGGACCCGACCCCGACCGAGACCAGCACGCCGGACCCCACGCCGACCGAGACCAGCACGCCGGACCCCACGCCGACCGAGACCAGCACCCCCGACCCCACGCCCACCGAGGAACCGCCGCCGGTCGAGACGACACCGCCCGGCGACGGAGACGGTGGCGCCGACACGTCGCAATGACGGAGCCGGCGCCGTCACGCGCGCAGCGCCCCGGCCATCACGTGCTCGACACGCTGTCCGCCCTTCGCTGACGGGAACGCACCCGTAGCCGGAGCGCGGTCGCACCGAGCACGGCCGCGAGGGCCTGCCGGAGTCCGGTGCAGCGCAGCCTGGCCGACCCGGGTGTCGCGCAGGCCGGCATACCACCCGGCGGCCTGCGAGTTGGCGACCACGCCCGGAGACGGACGGGTGCGGCAGCATGGGAACGCGATCCTCACAGTCAACCGAGAGGACGGCCCGACGGCGGGACCCCGGCCGGCAGGACGTGCCGACCGCGGGCTCAACAGGTCGTTCACGATGCGCACGGCACCGCGCGACGTCCTGCTCTGCTCCCGCATGCCCCTCACCCTGCCGGCGCGACGGCGAGCCGTGGGTGCCCCGCGGAACAGGACCGCACGGCGGACGCCCGAAGAGGGAGGTGGTGGGCCCGGAGGGACTCGAACCCCCGACATCCACGGTGTAAGCGTGGCGCTCTGACCAGCTGAGCTACAGGCCCTGGCAGCGCAGGCAAGGATACCGGGCGGGAGGATGCCCGCCGAACAGGCTGCGCCGCAGGTGGTGGGCGCGTCGTCAGACCTCGGCGAGCGCCTCTCGGTACCCCTCGATGTCCCGCCGCCGCCCGCGCGGGTTCACGACCCCCCAGCGCACGATCCCGTCGGCGTCGACGAGGAACGACCCGCGCAGCGCGTGCCCGCTCTCGGCGTCGAAGACGCCGTAGGCGCGCGCCGCCTCGCCGTGCGGCCAGAAGTCGCTGAGCAGGTCGAAGCCGAAGCCCTCCTGCTCGTGCCATGCCTTGAGGGCGAAGACCGGGTCGGTCGAGATCGCCAGCAGGCGCACGCCGGCCGTCTCGAACTCCTCGATGTTGTCCCGCAGCTCGCACAGCTCACCGGTGCAGATGCCGGAGAACGCGAACGGGAAGAACACGAGCAGGACCGGCTCGCCCCGCAGGTCCGCCAGGTGCACGGGCGTGCCGTGCGTGTCGGGCAGGGTGAGGTCGGGGGCCGGGTCGCCGGCCTGCAGCGGCCGCGCCTCGGACGCCGTCATCGTCGTCAGCGGCCGCGGTTCGCCATGCGGGTGGCCGACCAGTCGGGCGCGACCGCGAACGTGCTCGTCGCGTGCAGCCCAGCGGTGGTCGCCGCCTCCTGGATCTCGTCGTGACCCACGTGCCCGGAGCGTCCGGGCTTGCGGGTGAGCAGCCAGATCAGCCCGCCGTCGTCCAGCACGGTCTGGGCGTCGACCAGCATGTCGGTCAGGTCGCCGTCGTCCTCGCGCCACCAGACCACGACACCGTCCGTGACGTCGTCGTAGTCCTCGTCGACGAGCTCGCCACCGACGAGGGCCTCGAGGTCGGTGCGCAGGGCGTCGTCGACGTCGTCACCCCACCCGAACTCCTGCACCACCTGGCCCTCCTTGAAGCCGAGGCGTGCCGCCGGGGATTCCGCCTGCTTAACCACGTGGTCCTTGGTTCCTCTCTGTCCGATGGTCGACGAGTCCCGACGACCTGTGCGCTCCCTGTTCGGCAGCTGCGCGGGACACCTCGCGTCCCGTGTGCGTCAACGTAGTCCACCGCAATGGAGCACGCCCGGCAACTCTCGCCCTCCCGCGGCGCGTCCCACCTGCTGGACGCAGGACGACGCCCGAGCGGGAGGGGCACCGGGCAACGGTACGCCGACCGTGTGGCCAGGCATGACGTAGATCACGAACTCTTGACCGCCCGATGGTGGGCTCCCGCCCCTCTCGGGGGACACAATGAGTAGTGACCACCTGTCCGAGGATCCGCACCGTCGCGACCTGACGATGCGCCGACCCGGGACGGGGAACGGCTGACACGGGCAGTGACGGCGAACAGGTTCCGCCACCGCCCGCAGAAGAGAGAGGTTGCTGGTGGCTTCGTACGACGAGACCGGACCGTTGATCAACGGCCTGCTCAGCGCCGTCCCGGACATCGACCCTTCCGAGACCTCGGAATGGGTGGAGTCGCTCGACGGCCTGATCGACGACAAGGGCGGGCCGCGCGCCCGCTACGTCATGCTCAACATGCTGCGGCGCGCCCGCGAGCGCAGCGTGCACATCCCCACGACGATGACGACGCCGTACGTCAACACCATCGCGGTGCACGAGGAGCCGTACTTCCCCGGCGACGAGGCCATGGAGCGCAAGTACCGCTCGTGGATCCGCTGGAACGCGGCCGTCATGGTGACCCGGGCGCAGCGCCCGGACGTGTCCGTGGGCGGGCACATCTCCTCGTACGCCTCCGTGGCGACCCTGTACGAGGTGGGTCTGAACCACTTCTTCCGCGGCAAGGACCACCCGGGTGGCGGTGACCAGGTCTACTTCCAGGGCCACTCCTCCCCCGGCCAGTACGCCCGCGGCTTCCTCGAGGGCCGGCTCACCGCCGAGCAGCTCGACGGGTTCCGCCAGGAGAAGTCGCACGCCGGCGGCGGTCTGCCGTCGTACCCGCACCCCCGCATGCTGCCGGACTTCTGGGAGTACCCGACGGTCTCGATGGGCCTCGGCCCGGCCTCGGCGATCTACCAGGCGTGGACCAACAAGTACCTGCACAACCGCGGCATCAAGGACACGAGCCAGCAGGACGTCTGGGCGTTCCTCGGCGACGGCGAGATGGACGAGCCGGAGTCACGCGGCATGCTGCAGCAGGCGGCGCACCAGCAGCTCGACAACCTGACGTTCGTGGTGAACTGCAACCTGCAGCGCCTCGACGGCCCGGTGCGCGGCAACGGCAAGATCATGCAGGAGCTGGAGGCCCAGTTCCGCGGCGCCGGCTGGAACGTCATCAAGGTCGTCTGGGGCCGCGAGTGGGACGCCCTGCTCAACGCCGACAAGGACCGCGCGCTCGTCAACCTCATGAACGCCACGCCCGACGGCGACTACCAGACCTACCGTGCGGAGTCCGGCGCGTTCATCCGCGAGCACTTCTTCGGTCGCGACCCGCGCACCAAGGCGCTCGTCGAGAACATGACCGACGACGACATCTGGAACCTCAAGCGCGGCGGGCACGACTACCGCAAGATCTTCGCGGCGTACACGGCGGCCCGGGCCCACACCGGCCAGCCGACCGTCATCCTGGCGCAGACGGTGAAGGGCTACGCGCTCGGCTCGAGCTTCGCCGGCCGCAACGCCACGCACCAGATGAAGAAGGTCAAGAACTCCGACCTCAAGGCGCTGCGCGACAACCTGCGCATCCCGCTGTCGGACGAGCAGATCGACGCCGACCCGTACCTGCCCCCGTACTACCACCCGGGCATGGACGACGAGGGCATCCAGTACATGCTGGAGCGGCGCCGCCAGCTCGGCGGGTTCGTGCCCGAGCGCCGGTCGTCGCCCCAGGCGCTCACGCTCCCGGGCGACAAGACGTACGAGATCCTCAAGAAGGGCTCGGGCCAGCAACAGGTCGCGACCACGATGGCCTTCGTGCGCCTGCTCAAGGACCTCATCAAGGACAAGGACTTCGGCAAGCGCATCGTGCCGATCATCCCCGACGAGGCGCGCACCTTCGGCCTGGACTCGATCTTCCCGAGCGCGAAGATCTTCAACACCCAGGGGCAGAACTACCTCGCCGTGGACCGCGAGCTCATGCTGAGCTACAAGGAGTCCGAGGCCGGGCAGATCATGCACACCGGCATCAACGAGGCCGGGTCCGCCGCCGCCTTCCAGTCCGTCGGCACGTCGTACGCGACGCACGGCGAGATCATGGTGCCGGTCTACATCTTCTACTCGATGTTCGGCTTCCAGCGCACGGGCGACCAGTTCTGGGCCGCGGGCGACCAGCTCACGCGCGGCTTCATCATCGGCGCCACCGCCGGCCGCACCACCCTGACCGGTGAGGGCCTGCAGCACGCCGACGGCCACTCGCCCCTCATCGCGGGCACCAACACCGCGATGGTGCAGTACGACCCGGCGTACGGCTACGAGATCCGGCACATCGTCCGCGACGGCATCGAGCGCATGTTCGGTGACGGCTCGGACGGTCGCGACCAGAACGTCATGTACTACCTCACGGTGTACAACGAGCCGATGCTCCAGCCGGCCGAGCCGGAGGACGTCGACGTCGAGGGCATCCTGCGCGGCATCCACCGCATCTCGAACGGTTCCGGCGACGGCCCCAAGGCCCAGCTCCTCGCCTCCGGCGTGGGCGTGCCGTGGGCGCTCGAGGCGCAGCAGCTCCTCGCGGAGGACTGGGGGGTGTCGGCCGACGTGTGGTCGGTGACCAGCTGGAACGAGCTGCGTCGTGACGCGCTCGCGGCGGAGCACGACTCGCTCACCGACCCGGCCGCCGAGCCTCGCGTCCCGTACGTGACGCAGAAGCTGTCGGGCGCGCAGGGGCCGTTCGTCGCGACGAGCGACTACGACCACCTGGTGCCCGACCAGATCCGGGCCTGGGTCCCGGGCGACTACGCCGTGCTCGGCGCGGACGGCTTCGGCTTCTCGGACACGCGTGCCGCCGCCCGCCGGTACTTCCTCATCGACGGCCCGTCGATGGTGGTCCGGACGCTGCAGCAGCTCGCCCGTCGGGGCGAGGTCCCCGCGGACGTCGTGGCCAAGGCGGTCGAGAAGTACCGCCTGCTCGACGTCAACGCCGGCACGTCCGGCGCCGTCGGCGGCGACAGCTGACCCACCCGCCGCGGCGGCGCGAGCTCGCCACGGCAGCGCGAAGGCCCCGAGCCGTTCGGCTCGGGGCCTTCGTCGTGTCCGGCACGGGCTCGCGCTACGTCGGCGTCGTCTCGCGCGCCGCGATCACCCGCTCCAGCTCGGCGCGCAGGTCGTCGGTGCCGGCGCGCAGCTCGAGGGACGCGAGGTGCTGGCGGGCCTCGGCCACCCGGCCCGCCTCGAGGGCGGCCAGGACGAGCTGGCGCCCGACCTCCGGCGCGTGCTCCCGCGCGCGCCAGTGACCGATGCCGAGCCCGAGCGCCTCGGTCGGCATGCCGGCCTCGCGCAGGATCGCGAGCCCCTCGGCGAGCGCCTCCCCGTCGGGGTCGCGCTCCGCCGCGGTGGCCAGGCGGCGCACGGCGCCGTCCGGGTCGTCGGCCAGGGACAGCCGCCCGAGCTCCAGCAGCGGCCGCCACCCGCGAGGATGGCCCGCGAGCTCCTCCGCCAGCGACCAGACGGCCAGGTCGGCGGCCCGCTGCTGGGCCACGTCGTCGGCGGGCGCGGACAGCGGGTCGTCTGCGTGGGGCGACCCCGCCGCCCGGCGGCGGACGATCTCCGCGAGCGCGTGGAAGGCGGCCTCGTCGTTGGGGTCGTCGGAGAGCATGGCGCGCAGCGCGTCCTCCTGCACGGTGTCCCCCTCGCTCCGCGACCCGGACGGCCGCCGCGTGCCGACCGTCGAGGCGGAGAACGGCCGGCGCAGCAGCTGTCGGAGCCGCGGCAGTAGTGCCATGCCGTCGACCCTATCCAATGCCCCCTCAGCAGGCCCTGCCCGGCGCCCTTTGTGCACTCCCGACAACCCGGGCCGTATCCTCGGGGCATGTCGACCTCACCGAGCCCCGCCTCCGCGCGCACCTCCGGCACGGCGGACGGGGCCGAGCAGGTCTCGCGCGGCGAGAACGTGCGGCGGGTCCGCGACGGCCTCGGGATGCTCACCGCCGCGGCGATGCGGCGCCTCGACGAGGACGTGCCCTGGTACCGCCAGCTCCCCGCGGAGGACCGGTCGTACGTGGCGCTCGTCGCGCAGTCCGGCATCAACGCGTTCGTCAGCTGGTTCGCCGAGCCGACCACCACCCCGCACGGCGTCGGCGAGATGTTCGCCGCCGCGCCGCCGGAGCTCACCCGGTCCATCTCCCTGCAGCACACGCTGCAGCTGGTCCGCCTCATGGTCGACGTCGTCGAGGAGCACTCCGACGAGATCGCCGCCCCCGGCTACGAGCGCGAGCTGCGGGAGGCCGTGCTGCGCTACTCGCGGGAGATCGCCTTCTCCGCCGCCGAGATCTACGCCCGCGCCGCCGAGGTGCGCGGCGCGTGGGACGCGCGCCTGGAGGCCCTGGTCGTGGACGCGCTGGTGCGCGGCGACGGCGACGACTCGCTGCGCTCGCGCGTGTCGGCGCTGGGCTGGAGCGGCCGCGGCCAGGCGCTGGTCGTCGTCGGGGAGGCGACGACCCGGCTCGACGACGTGCGCACCGCCGACCTGCGCCGCCAGGCGCGCCGCGCCGCCGGGGACGCCCTGGTCGGCATCCACGGCGACCGGCTCGTGCTCGTGCTCGGCGGCGAGGGCGACCTCGTGGCCGCGGCCACCTCGCTGCTCGACCGCTTCGGCCCCGGGCCGGTCGTCATCGGCGCGATCGTCCCGGACGTGTCCGCCGCGCCGACCTCCGCGCGCGCCGCGCTGGCAGGGCTCGGGGCGGCGCCCGCGTGGCCCCAGGCGCCCCGCCCGGTGCTCGCCGACGACCTGCTGCCCGAACGGGTGCTCACCGGCGACGTCGCGGCACGACGCACCCTGGTCGCCCAGGCGTACCGGCCCCTGCAGGAGGCCTCCGGCTCGGTGCTCGAGACGCTGTCGGCCTATCTCGGCACCGGCCGTTCCCTCGAGGCGGCGGCGCGGCGCCTGTACGTGCACCCCAACACGGTGCGCTACCGCCTGCGCAAGGTCTCCGAGATCACCGGCTGGGACCCGCTGGACGCGCGGGAGTCGTTCGTGCTGCAGGTGGCGCTCGCGCTGGGCCAGCTCGACGGCGTCGCGCCGGCGCACTGACCAGCCGTCGTCGCTTGGAGGATTCCCACAATCGACATTCCCGAGCTTGGTGCGCGTCACGACGCGCCGTCCACCGGCCGGGATGACACCGTGGGGTCCGTGCTCGCTGTCGTCTGCCCTGGACAGGGCTCTCAGACCCCCGGGATGCTCAGCCCTTGGCTGGAGCTGCCCGGCATCGCCGACCTGCTCGACACGTTCTCCGCCGCTGCCGGCACGGACCTCGTGCAGCACGGGACGACGTCGGACGCGGACACGATCCGCGACACCGCCGTCGCCCAGCCGCTCATCGTCTCGTCCTCGCTGCTCGCCCTGCGCGCGATCCTCGACGGTCGCGACGCGTCCGCCGTCGTGGACGTCACGGCGGGGCACTCGGTGGGCGAGCTCAGCGCGGCCGCCGTGGCGGGCGCGCTCGACGACGCCGGCGCCGTCGGCCTGGTCTCGCACCGGGCCCGGTCCATGGCGGAGGCCGCCGCGGCCGCGCCCTCGGGCATGAGCGCCGTCGTCGGCGGCGACCCCGACGAGGTGCTCGCCGCGATCGAGGCTGCCGGGCTGTTCCCGGCGAACGTCAACGGCGGCGGCCAGGTCGTCGCGGCCGGCGCCCCCGAGCAGCTGGCGGCGCTCGCCGAGGACGCCCCCGCCCGCGCCCGCGTCGTCCCGCTGCAGGTGGCCGGCGCCTTCCACACCCCCTTCATGGAGCCCGCGCGCGCCGCCTTCGCCCAGGTGGCCGAGGGCTGGCTGGCCACCGACCCGCGGCTGCCGCTGCTGTCGAACGCGGACGGCGCGTCCTACGACGCGCTCGCGTCCGGCTCGCACGGCCACGGCACGGCCGCCGACGTGCTCACCCGGCTCGCCGCACAGATCACCGCCCCCGTGCGGTGGGACCTGTGCCAGGCCACCCTGGCCGAGCGCGGCGTCACCGCCATCCTCGAGCTCGCCCCCGGCGGCGTCCTGACCGGCCTCGCCAAGCGTGCGCTCAAGGGCGTGGAGTCGGTCGCCGTGAAGTCCCCCGACGACATCGAGGCCGCCCGCGACCTCGTCGCCCGGCACTCGGTCGCGGCGGGCGCGGGAGCGTCCGCGTGAGCACCCGCCGCACCCTGCGGCAGGCGGAGCCCGTCCGGAACTCGCGCATCCTGGCGATCGCCGGGGAGCGCGGTGCGAACGTCGTGACGAACGACGACATCGCCGGCCCGATCGACTCGTCCGACGAGTGGATCCGCCAGCGCACCGGCATCGTCACGCGCCGCCGCGCGGACGCGGACACCGACGTGCTCGACCTCGCCGAGGCCGCCGCCCGCAAGGCGCTGGACTCCGCCGGGCTCACGGGTGCCGACGTCGACGCGGTGATCGTCTCGACGGTCACCTACTTCCACCAGACGCCCGCCGCGGCGGCGGTGCTCGCCGACCGGCTGGGTGCCACCCCGGCGGCCGCCTACGACATCTCGGCCGCCTGCGCCGGCTACGCCTACGGGATCGGCCAGGCCGACGCGCTCGTGCGCGCGGGCGCCGCGCGCCACGTGCTCGTCGTCGGCGCCGAGAAGATGTCCGACTTCGTCGACCCGACCGACCGGTCCATCTCGTTCCTCCTGGGCGACGGCGCCGGCGCGGCGGTGGTCGGCCCGTCCGACGCGCCCGGCATCGGCCCCACGGTCTGGGGCTCCGACGGCGCCAAGGCCTCGGCGATCCGCCAGACGCACCCCTGGTCGGCCCTGCGCGACGACCCGGCCGCCGGCTGGCCGACGCTGCGCCAGGACGGCCCGTCGGTGTTCAAGTGGGCCGGCTTCCAGATGGCGCCGGTCGCCGCCAAGGCCATGGCCGAGGCGGGCGTGGGCCCGGAGGACATCCAGGTCTTCGTGCCCCACCAGGCGAACATGCGGATCGTCGACCAGATGGTCAAGCAGCTCGGGCTGCCGGCCGAGGTGGTCGTCGCCCGCGACATCGCGGACACCGGCAACACGTCGGCCGCCTCCATCCCCCTGGCCACCGAGCGGCTGCTCGCCGAGGGCCAGGCGTCCTCCGGCGACCTGGCCCTGCAGATCGGCTTCGGCGCAGGCCTCGTCTACGCGGCGCAGGTCGTCGTGCTCCCCTGACCCTGTTCCGCCGCAACCGTGCGCTCCGGCGCCGGTCGTGGCGGGTGACCCGCGCGGTGCGGGAGAATCGCACCGCAACCCCCACGGTGCCGGGACGGCCGGTACCCCGTTGAAGGAGAATCGCACCCCATGGCTTACACCTCCCAGGAGATCCTCGAGGGCCTCGCCGAGATCGTCGCCGAGGAGACCGGTCTGCCGACGGACGCCGTCGCCACCGAGAAGTCCTTCACCGACGACCTCGACATCGACTCGCTGTCGATGATGACGATCGTGACCCACGCCGAGGACAAGTTCAGCGTGCGCATCCCTGACGACGAGGTGAAGAACCTCACCACGGTCGGCGACGCCGTGAAGTACATCGAGGGTGCGCAGGGCGCCTGACCTCGCGGGCGGCACGCCGTCGCCCTCGCACGGGCGGGCCGGGTCACCGGCCCGCCCGCGCAGCCTCGACCACCGGCACGACCCCAGGAGGACCCATCATGAGTGCCGCACCCGCCTCGCGCGACGTCGTCGTCACCGGCCTCGGCGCGACCACCCCCCTGGGCGGCGACGCCCCCAGCACCTGGGCCGCCGCTCTGGCGGGCGAGTCCGGCGCCCGGACCCTCGACAACGACTGGGCCGAGAAGTACGGCCTGCCGGTCACGTTCGCCGCCACCCTCAAGGTCACCCCCGACCAGGTGCTGTCGCGCCCGGAGACCAAGCGGATGGACCCGTCCACGCAGTACGCGATGGTCGCCGCCCGCGAGGCCTGGCAGGACGCCGGCGCCCCCGAGGTCGACGGCGAGCGTCTGGGCGCGGTCGTGTCCTCCGGCATCGGCGGCATCTGGACCACCCTCGACGGCTGGGACACCCTCAAGGAGCGCGGCGCGCGGCGCATGCTGCCCATGACCGTGCCCATGCTCATGCCCAACTCGCCGGCGGCCTACGTGTCGCTCGAGTTCGGGGCGAAGGCCGGCGCCCACGCGCTGGTCTCCGCGTGCGCCTCGGGCGCCGAGGCGATCGGCTACGGCCTCGACATGATCCGCGCCGGCCGCGCCGACGTCGTCGTGTGCGGCGGCACGGAGGCCACGATCCACCCCATGCCGATCGCGGCGTTCGCCGCCTCGCGCACCCTGTCGCTGCGCAACGACGACCCGCAGCGGGCCTCGCGCCCGTACGACGTCGACCGCGACGGCTTCGTCATCGGCGAGGGTGCCGCGGTGGTGGTGCTGGAGAGCGCGGAGCACGCCGCCGCCCGCGGTGCGCGTGTGTACGCGAAGATCGCCGGCGTCGGCCTGTCCGCCGACGCGTACCACATCACCTCCCCCGACCCCGAGGGCACGGGCCAGGTCTCGGCCATGCGCCGCGCCCTCCAGGACGCGGGCGTGACGTCCCACGACGTCGTGCACGTCAACGCGCACGCCACGTCCACCAAGGTCGGCGACCTCACGGAGACCGCGTCGATCCGCACGCTCATGGGCGGCGAGGCCGACCACGTGCGGCTGTCGGCGACCAAGTCCATGACCGGCCACCTGCTGGGCGGCGCCGGGGCGCTGGAGACGCTGTTCACCGTCAAGGCGGTGAGCGAGCGGCTCGCCCCGCCGACCATCAACGTGGACAACCCCGACCCGGAGCTCCAGGTGCCCCTGGTGCGGGGCTCCGCCGAGAAGCTGCCCGACGGCGACATCGTCGCGCTCAACAACTCCTTCGGGTTCGGCGGGCACAACGTGGCCCTGGTGGTCGCCAGCGCCTGAGGCCCCTCGGCACGACGACGGCGCCCGGTCACCTCGCGATGACCGGGCGCCGTCGTGCTTCGCCGTGCGGGTGGTCCCGGGCCGTCACCCGACCCGGTGCAGCCAGCGCACCGGGGCGCCCGCGCCGGCGTACCGGAACGGCTCGAGCTCGTCGTCCCACGCCGTGCCCAGGGCCAGGTCGAGCGCGTCGCGCACCGACCGCGCGTCGTGGGCGGCGTCGAGCGCGTTGCGCACCCGGTCCTCGGGCACCACGACGTTGCCGTGCACGTCGGTCATCGCGTGGAAGATGCCGAGGTCGGGCGTGTGCGACCAGCGGGCGCCGTCGGCGCCGTGGCTCGCCTCCTCGGTGACCTCGTAGCGCAGGTGGTCCCAGCCCCGGAGGGCAGAGGCCAGCCGGGCGCCGGTCCCCTGGGCGCCCTGCCACGAGTACTCGGCGCGGTACAGCCCGCGTGATGCCGGCTGGGGTGTCCAGTCCAGCGCCACACGGCCGCCGAGCACGTTCGCGGCCGCCCACTCGAGGTGGGGGCACAACGCGCGGGGTGCCGAGTGCACGAACAGCACACCGCGGGTGATCGCACCAGCCATGTTGTCCTCCCTGGGTTCGAGGTTCGTCTTCCCCTACGTCCTCGTGCCCAGGCTCGTCACATGGTCTTGCGTACCAGCGGCGTGTCGCGTTGTGTTCTCGTCACATCCTGCCCGACTCGTCGGGCGGGCGCGAGAGGAAACGCACAAGTTGAGCCAGACCAGAGCCCCGTGCGCCTCCTCCCGGCGACCCGTCAGAGCCGCTCGCGCAGCTCGCGCATCGCCTTCTTGCGCACCGAACGCTCCAGCCGGTCGAGGTAGAGCTTGCCGTCGAGGTGGTCGCTCTCGTGCTGCAGGCACCGTGCCATGAGGCCCGTGCCCTCGACCACGACCGGCGCGCCGTCGAGGTCCGTGCCCTCGACCTTCGCGTACCAGGCACGCGTCGTCGGGTACCAGAGGCCGGGGACCGACAGGCAGCCCTCGTCGCCGTCCTGGGTCTCCTCCGACAGGTCCACGATGCGCGGGTTGAGCACGTAGCCGATCTCGTCCTCGACGTTCCAGGAGAACGCGCGCAGGTTGACGCCGATCTGGTTGGCCGCCAGCCCCGCGCGGCCGTCCGCGTCCACGGTCTCGACCAGGTCGTCGACCAGGGAGCGGACGCGGTCGTCGATCGTCGTGATCTCGTCGCAAGGGGTGCGCAGCACAGGGTCGGGCAGCACCCGGATCTCTCGCATCGCCATGGGCGGCATTCTCCCACGTCGTGGAGCCGGTTCGGCCCCGAAGATCACGGTTTGATAACGTGCTGACGATGCCCGGACGTACCAATCCTCCTGCCCTGACGCCTGCCGAGGCCCTCGGCGCCAGCACCACCGAGGTGGGGCGCCCCCGCCTCGCCGGGCTCGACGGCCTGCGCTTCCTCGCCGCGATGGCCGTCCTCGCCTACCACTACTTCGCCGTCAACCACGAGGCGTGGGGCGAGCGGACCACCGACTCGTTCCCGAACCTCCAGCCCGTGCTCGCCTACGGCTCGTTCGGCGTCCAGCTCTTCTTCGTGATCAGCGGCTTCGTCATCCTCCTGTCGGCCTGGGGCCGCGACGTGCGGGCCTTCACCGCCTCCCGCGTCGGCCGGCTCTTCCCGGCGTACTGGCTGTCGATCGCGCTGGTGCTCGTCCTGCTGCTCGCCGTGGCGCCGGGCTCCAAGGACGTCGGCCTCTCCGACACGGCGGCCAACCTCACGATGGTGCAGCGCGCCTTCGGGGTGCACGACCTCGAGCCCGTGTACTGGACCCTCTGGGCCGAGCTGCGGTTCTACGTCCTGATCGGCGTGCTCCTCGCCCTGGGGATGACCCGCAACCGCCTGATCGCCTTCGCCGCCGTCTGGCCCGTCGTGGCCTCCATCGCCGTGCGCTCCGGCAACGAGACGCTCGCGACCGTGCTGGTCGGTTCCGACGCCCCGCTCTTTGCCGGCGGCATGATCCTGTACCTGCTGCTGCGCGAGCGGCGCTCGGTGGTCCTGTGGCTCGTGCTCGGGCTGAACGTCGCCCTCGCGGGGCTCATGTCCGGCCGCTCCCAGTCCCTGCGCATCGAGGGCAGCACCACCCTGTCCGTCGAGCCGCAGAGCTACTGGCTCGCGATCCTCGCGTGTTTCGCCCTCGTCGTCGCGGTGACGCTCACGCCGCTGAGCCGCCTGTCGTGGAAGTGGCTCACCGTCGCCGGAGCGCTCACGTATCCCCTGTACCTGCTGCACTCGTCGTGGGGGCAGTGGCTCATCACGAAGCTGCACCCGCACCTGCCGACCGCGATGACCTTCGCCGTCGTGACGGCCGTGATGCTGCTGGCCGCCTACCTCGCGCACCGGTTCGTCGAGCGTCCGCTCGGCCCGCGCCTGAAGCGCGCGGTGGCCCGCGACCTCGGCCGCCTGGGCGCTCTGGTGCGCGGCGAGTGGCGCGTGGGACGCCAGGCGGCCGGGCGTCAGGTGGCCGCGGCTCACGCGCCCGAGCCGGAGCCCTCCACCTCCCGGTAGGAGGCCACGACGTCACGCAGCACGACGGCCTGGTTGTGCTGCTCGTCGCGTGCGCCGTACAGGAGGGTCACCTGCCGCCCGTCGTCCGCGAGGGCGGCCAGCTCCGCCAGCTCGGCGCTCCCCCGGAGCTCCTCGCGGTACCGCCGGGCGAACTCGTCGAACCGGGCCGGGTCGTGACCGAACCAGGTCCGCAGGTCCGACGACGGCGCGACCTCCTTGATCCAGCGGTCGACGTGGGCGTCGGCCTTCGACAGGCCGCGAGGCCACAGCCGGTCGACCAGCACCCGCAGCCCGTCGTCGTCCGACGGGGCCTCGTACACGCGCTTGACGTCGAACCCCATCGGCCCATGAGACCCCGCCCGGACCCGCCACGCACCCCGGCCCCGCCCCGTTCCCGGGCAGGCGGGCCGGTATGCTCGCCCGCGCGCCCCGTTAGCTCAGCTGGTCAGAGCAGTCGACTCATAATCGATCGGTCGCGGGTTCAAGTCCCGCACGGGGCACCCGGGCGCCCCGCGCCGGTGGCGTCCTGAGGGCGCACCCCTGCACCGATACGGTGGGCGCATGTGGTTCCGCCGCTCGCCGCTGCCCGACGACGTCCGACAGGCCCTGTCCCCCGCCCGGGGTGAGCGGCCGCTCGCGGCGGCCGAGCTCATCGGCGACGCCTGGGCGGTCGCCACCACCGCCGAGCTCGCCGTGGTCCAGGCCGGTGCCGCCGGGCCGCCCGCCGTCGTGCTGCGGCGGCCGTGGGCCGACGTCGACCGGGCGGCGTTCGACCCCGAGCGCGGCGTCCTGACCGTCGAGTGGGTCGACGCCGCACCCGACACCCTCCTGCGGCTGGTCGACGCGGACCGGGCGGCGTTCCCGCAGACCCTTCGCGAGCGCGTGCAGTGGTCGGTCGTCATCTCCGAGACCGTCTCCGTGCCGGGCGGCGAGGTCCGGGTCGCCGTGCGCCGCACCGCCGACGGCACGCTGTTCTCGCAGGCCGTCGCCGGGCCGGGCGTCGACCTCGCCGACCCCGCCGTCGCCCGAGTGGTGGACGCCACGGAGTCCACGGTGCGGGGGGCGGCCGGACTACCCCAGTGAGCCTGGTATTGTTCTTTCCGGTTCGACGGCGTCGCGCCTGACAACCACGCGATCCCGCGTAGCTCAGCTGGCAGAGCATCCGACTGTTAATCGGACGGTCGTTGGTTCAAGTCCAACCGCGGGAGCCACACCCACGAAGGCCCCTGAACCGCCCACGGTTCAGGGGCCTTCGCCGTGCACCGGGAGCCGGTGCCGGGTCAGGCGATCACCCGCTGCTCACCCGTTGCCCCGCGTCACGATCGCCGCCGCCGGCCGTCCCATTCTCATAGAAGGGATCGTGCCGATGAGACCTCTCCTGATGACCGTCGCCCTCGGCCTGTACGTGCTCGCGGGGTTCGCTCTGCTCACGGCGGCCGGGTCCTGGCTCGGCCACGACAGCACCCCCGGCTGGACGGTCGGCTGCGCCCTGGGCGGCCTGCTGGCCGCCACCGCGTACTCGGTACAGAGGACGTCCCGGCACTACCGCGGCGTGTAGCCCTCAGAGCGTGAGCAGCCGCTCGAGCAGGTGTGGCGCCAGCGGCCGGTCCGTCTCCAGCACGACCCGGCACCGGGCGCCCGGCTGGTCGGGGTGCCCCGTGTACAGGCCACGCAGGTCGCACAGCGTCTGCCCGCGCCCCGGCCCCCGGGTGTCGTCGACGGCGACGTGCACGCGCGGCGCGACGGTCGCGGTCACGCCCCCGACGGCGATCGCCGCGGCGAGCGGGTCGTGCAGGGCGGAGCAGCGCCGGCCGAAGGTCCCCTCGTGGAACGTGAAGTACAGGTCCAGGACCTGACCGAGCCAGGGCGCGAGGTCCGTTCCCGCCTCGAGGAGGGCGTCCCGGTCGGGCTCCTCCAGCAGGTTCTCCATGGTCACGTCCAGCGGCACCAGGGTCACGTCCCAGTCGGCGGCGAGCACGGCGGCCGCGGCCTCCGGGTCGACGGCGATGTTCGCCTCCGCGACGGGCGACACGTTGCCCGGGTGCAGCGCGGCGCCGCCCATGATCGTCACCTCCCGGACCCTCGCGGGCAGCGTCGGGTCGGCGCGCAGGGCGAGCGCCAGGTTGGTCAGCGGCCCGACGGCCACGACGTGCAGCTGCCCGGCGTGCTCGTGCGACAGGCGCAGCAGCAGCTCGGCCGCGTCCTGCGCCGCGGGGCGGGCTCCCGACGGCGGCAGCTCGACGTCGCCCACGCCGTTGCGCCCGTGGACGCCCGGAGCGCCACCGTGGAACGCCCCCGCCAGGGGCTCCGGCGCGCCGACCGCCACGGGCACGTCGCGCCGCCCGGCGAGCGCGAGCAGGTCCAGCGTGTTCACCGCGCCCTGCTCGGCGCCCACGTTCCCGCACACGCTGCCGACCCCCACGAGGTCGACCTCCGGCGAGGCGAGCAGGTAACCGATCGCGAGGGCGTCGTCGACGCCGGTGTCGCAGTCGAGGTAGAGCGGGCGGGCGGGGGCGGGTCGCGTCACGGAGGTCCTTCGTCGTGGGGTCGGTTCGGCCGGGGACCAGTCTCTCCCGGACCGGGGCACGGACGGTGCGCCGGCGGGTCGCCGGCGCACCGCCCGCCAGGATCACTGCCGCTCGAGCAGCTCCCGCATCCGGTCGATCTCGGCCTGCTGCACCTCGACGATCTCGCCCGCCATCGCGAGCGCCCCGGGGTGGCGGCCGTCGTCGAGCTCCGTGCGGGCCATGTCCACGGCGCCGACGTGGTGCTCGATCATCTGGGTGAGGAACAGCGAGCCCGCCGCGGCGCCGTCGGCCGCCTCGAGGTCGGCGAGGTCCTCCTCGCTCATCATCCCGCTCATGCCCTCCCCGTCCATGCCGTCGTGGCCGCCGTGGCCGCCGTCCGGCCCGGCGGGGTCGGCGCCCCACTCGTCCAGCCAGGTGGTGAGCCGGTCGATCTCCGGTTGCTGGGCCACCTTGATCGCCTGCGCGAGCTCGCGCACCTGCGGGTCGATCCCGTCGTCGGCCAGCACGACGTCCGACATCACGACGGCCTGCTCGTGGTGCGGGACCATCCCGCGGGCGAACGCCCGGTCGGCGGCATTGAACGGTTCGCCGTCGCGCTCGGCGTCGTCGGGGGCGGACGAGCTCGCCGCGCCGGTCGGGTGGCCGCCGGCGTGCTGGTCGTCGGTGGGCCCGGCGGAGCAGGCCGTCAGGGTCAGGGTCGCCGCGAGCGCGAGCCCGGGCAGCACGAAACGCTTGGTCATCACAGAGTCCTTCTCGGGTGGAGTGCGGTGGTCCGGCGCGGAGGTCCGCGCGCACGCGCCGCCGGGCCTACGACGAGCGTCGCGAGCCGGGCGGCGGGGAGCCGCCTACGTCCGGGAGATCCCGAGGGCGTGCAGGTCGGGCGGTGTCGCCCCGCGCACTGGTGGCCCCGCCAGGCCTGTGAGGTGTCGTCCCGGGCGGAGGACGACGAGCACGGCACGCCCCGGGACGACGAGCGCCAGGAGCCCGACGAGCACCATGAGGCACATGGCGGTCGCGGCCTCGTGGCCGACGCCGTCCGTCGTCGTCCCGTGCCCCGCGTCACCGGTGGCGTCACCGGTGGTGTCCGGTGCGACGTCCGCACCCTTGTGCACCGCCGGCGCGGGAGCCTCGTGCCCGACGACGGCCGCCGGGCCGCCGTGGTGGGTCGAGCTGCCGCCCATCGCGTGCATCGCGACCACGCCGACCAGCAGCACCGCAAGGAGCAGCATGCCGACGACGCCGCGCCGGGTGGACGCGGGCGGGCGGGGCGGGTGGTGGGCACGCATGACGGCCCCAGGCTAACCGGCCGCGCGGCCGCGCCTCGACCCGTCGCCGCACCTCAGGCGCCCTTCGACCACCACCTCGACCACCCTCTCGGCCGCACGGGCGGGAATAGCCGGCGATCGCCCGGGGCTTGTCCTAGTCGTGCCCCGAAACAGCGTCGTCTCCGTCGGCCTGCGCTCCGAGCGCGGCCCGATCCTGCTGTCCCTGATGCTCGCGACGGCGCTCGTGGCGCTCGACGCGACCATCATCGCCACCGCGTCGGCGACCATCGCGCGGGAGCTCGGCGGGTTCGACCAGCTCCCCTGGCTGTTCTCCACCTACCTGCTCGCCCAGGCGGTCAGCACCCCGCTCTTCGGGCGGCTGGCCGACGTGCTGGGCCGCAAGCGGCTCATGCTGGCCGGCGTCGGCCTGTTCTTCCTCGGGTCGGTGCTGTGCGGCGTCGCCCCCACGATGGAGCTCCTCATCGCGGGCCGGGTGCTCCAGGGCCTCGGGGCCGGCGCCGTCATGCCCGTCTCGATGACGATCGCGGCCGACATCTACACCATCGAGGAGCGGGCGAAGACGCAGGGCTACCTCGCGTCCGTGTGGGCGATCTCCGCCGTCGTCGGCCCGACCCTCGGCGGCGTGTTCTCCGAGTTCACCAGCTGGCGGTGGATCTTCCTCGTCAACGTGCCGCTCTGCGCCCTGGCGGCCTGGATGCTGGCCCGCCGCTACCACGAGCCGTCGCGCGAGGGTGCGCGCGAGCCCATCGACTACCTCGGCGCGGCGCTGCTCGCGGGCGGGAGCACCCTCCTGCTGCTGGGCCTGCTCGAGGGCGGCACCCGGTGGGCGTGGGGCTCGCCCCCGTCGATCGCGATCTTCGCCGTCGCCGCGCTGCTGCTCGCGACGTTCGTGCTGTACGGGCGGCGCTCGCGGCACCCGATCGTCGACCTCGCCATCCTGCGACGCCGCGTGGTCGGGGTCTCCACGGCGGTCTCGCTGCTGGTGGGGGTCGTCGTGCTCGGGCTGTCCACGTACGTGCCGATCTACGCGCAGGGCGTGCTCGGCACCGGACCGCTCGTCGCAGGGTTCGCGCTCGCGGCCATGACCGTCGGCTGGCCGCTGTCGTCCTCGAACGCCGGCCACCTGTACCTGCGGGTCGGCTTCCGGCTCACGTCGGTCGTCGGAGCGGGCCTCGCCCTCGTCGGGACGGCGCTCACGCTGCTCCTGGACGCGCAGTCGTCGGTCGTCGCCGTCGCCGGTGCGTGCTTCGTCATCGGCGCCGGGATGGGGCTCACCTCGGTCCCGACGCTTATCGCCGCGCAGTCGCAGGCGTCGTTCACCGAGCGCGGCGCGGTGACCGGGACGAACATGTTCGCGCGCTCGCTCGGGTCGGCCGTCGGCGTCGCCGTGTGCGGCGCGATCGTCAACGCCCGCACGACGCTCGGCCCGGACGGCACCCCCGTCGGCCCCGGCCTCATGGCGGCGGTCCACCTGGTGTTCGTGCTGCTCGTCGGCGTGGCGGTCGCGCTCGTCGTGCTCACGTCGCTCATGCCCCGGGACCGCCGGGACGCCCAGCGCCGTCGCGCCGAGCAGACGGCGGCGCGGGCCGCGGCCTGACGCCGCCCCTCAGGGGAGCGCCGGCGGCCGCCAGCCCATCACCGGGTCGGCACCGCGCGCGACGGCGGCGGCCGGCGCCAGGCGCATGAGCGCGTTGCGCAGCCCCTGCCACCGCGGCCCCAGGTGCGAGCCGAACCGGCCCGAGGCCACCGAGGCGCGCGCCAGCGCGCGGCACCGGGGCCGGCGCGCGGCGTCGAACGCCGCGAGCGCCTCGTCCAGGGCGGCGCCCGCGCCGACGCCGGCCGCGACGACCCGGCCGACGCAGACGCCGTCCTCCAGCGCCGTCGCCGCCCCCTGCCCCATCGTCGGGAGCGTGGCGTGCGCCGCGTCGCCGACCATGACCGCCCGCCCCCGGACGTAGCGGGGCAGCCCGCCCGGCAGGTGGTGCACGTCGTGACGCAGCACGGCCTCGGCCGGGGTGGCCGCGAGGACCTCCTGGACCTGCGGGGCCCAGCCGGCGAACCGCTCCCGCGCGGCGGCGAGCTCCGCGCCGGGCCCGCCGAGCACGGTGCCCTCGGGCATCCGCACGTACCCGTACCAGTACGTCGCCTCGGCGCCGACCGGCATGATCCCGAACTCGGCGTGCGGCCCCCAGAACTGCAGCAGACCCGGGTGCGCGGCCTCGACGGGCAGGACGGCGCGCCAGCTCGAGTAGCCGGAGTAGGCGAGGCGGGCCTGCGGGAACAGCGCGGCACGCACCGCGCTGCGCACGCCGTCCGCCCCGACGACCAGGTCGGCCTCGCGCGCCACGTCTCCCCCGGCCCCGCCGGAGTGCCGCACGACCGCCGGGGCCCCGCCCGGCGCCCCGGGGTCGACCGACGCCACCCGTGCGCTGGTCACGACCTCGACGCCGAGCTCGCGCGCCCGGGACAGCAGCGCCCCGTGCAGGCGCGCGCGGTGCACGCCCCGCAGGGCGGTCGCGGCACCGGCGCCGGGGTCGTCGGGCAGCCGCAGCAGCGGCCTCCCGTGGCTGTCCCAGGTGCCCGTCGCCCACGTCGGCGGCCCGAGGCGCGCGACGGCCTCCTCATCCAGGCCGAGGCCGTGCAGCGCCGCGACGGCGTTCGCCGTGAGGGCGACGCCGGCGCCGACCTCGCCCAGCTCGCGCGCCCGCTCGAGCGTCGTGGTGCGCCATCCGGCCGACGCGAGGGCGATCGCGGACGCCAGCCCCGCGATCCCTCCGCCGACCACGACCGCCGTGGGTGCCATGCCGTGCCTCCGTGAGCCGAGTCCTGAATACCACTACGTGCGTAGTGCTATTCATCTTGCCATACTGACCGCGTGCCCCGGACCAACCCCGAACGCCGACGCGACCTCACCGACGCGGCGATCGCGATGCTGGCCGACGAGGGCGTGCACGGGCTCACGCACCGGTCGGTCGAGCGGGCCGCCGGCCTCCCGCCCGGCACGGCCGCCAACTACTTCCGCAGCCGCGAGGCGCTGCTCGTCGCCGCCGCCACCCGCATCGTGGAGCTGCACCTCGCCGACGCGCGTGAGGCGACCGAGCGCGCGGTCCCGCCGGCCGCCGACGCCAGGGCGACCCTCGACCTCATGACCGACCTCCTGGCGGCGTCGCTGCACGACGCCGCCACCCGGCAGCGGGAGCGCTACCTCGCGATCGCGGAGCTCCAGCTCGAGGCTCGCCGCCGCCCGGCCCTCGCCGCCGCGCTGTCGGGCCTGGCGACGCAGGCCTCCGAGCTCACGGCGCTCATGCACGCCGACACCGGGCTCGACGTCGACCCGGGCGCCGTGCCGACCCTGGTCGTCCTGTACGGCGGCGCGCTGCTCACGCTCGTCACGGGCTCCGTCCCCGTCGACGAGGCCACCACGAGGCGGCTCGCCGGCGCGATCGTGCACGGCGCGCTCGCCGCTCCCCCACCCCGCACCGGAGGATGACCCCGTGAACGACATCAGCACCGTGACCCCCGACGACCTGACCCAGCTGCGCCGCTGCGTCGAGCTGGCGCGCGAGGGGCTCGAGGCCGGCGACGAGCCGTTCGGCTCCCTCCTCGTCGACGCCCAGGGCACCGTCCGGTTCACGGACCGCAACCGGGTCGCGGGCGGCGACGACACCCGGCACCCCGAGCTCGAGATCGCGCGCTGGGCGGCGGCGCACCTCACCCCGGCCGAGCGCCGCGACGCCGTCGTGTACACCTCCGGCGAGCACTGCCCGATGTGCAGCGCGGCGCACGCCTGGGTCGGGCTCGGCACCATCGTGTACGCGGCCAGCACCGCCCAGCTCACCGGCTGGCTGCGGGAGTGGGGCGTCGCGCCCGGACCCGTCGCGCCGCTGCCCGTCCAGGCCGTCGCCCCCGGCGTCGCCGTCCGCGGGCCGGCGCCCGAGCTGGAGCACGAGGTCAGGGCGCTGCACGCGCGCCTGCACGGGGTCGCCGGCGCCTGACGCCGGGGGCCGGCGCCGGAGCCGGGACCCGGGCCGGCGCGCTCGGCCCGCTACGCGCTCTCGCGCAGCGACCGGCGCTCGGCCTCGATGGCCAGCAGCTCCTGCTGCAGCCGGGCGAGCTCGGCGGCGTCGGCGTCCGGGTCGGCCCCGATGCGCTTCAGGCGGCTCATCGCGTCCGCGCGCCGCCGGGTGAGGCCCAGGTCCAGCACGGCGTGCACGATGCCCGTGACATAGGTGCCGATGACGTTCTCGCGGTCCTCGGGCACCGGCGCCACCGCCAGCTCGGTGACGAGCGGAGCCACCGCCTCGGGCGCCTGCTCGACGACCGACTCCACCCACCGTCCGCCACCCAGCGTGCGCCCCGTCCCGGCACCGCCGGCCGCACGCACCGCGGCGTGCACGGCGCGCCACGCGGGCACCCCGAAGGCGTCCTCGCCGAGGTCGTCGAAGGCCGCCGGCACGTGCTGCGGGTACTGCAGCACGACGATCAGCGCCTGCCGCTCCAGCCGCGCGACCGGGTCGCGCGGGTCGGGGGCGGCGAGCACCGGGACCGCCGGCGCGCCACCGGCCGCGTCCGTGGCGTCGGCGTCCCGCCGGCGGGCGGGCCGGTCGTCCGGGCGGGCGGCGCGCGTGGGCGTCGAGGCCGCACGCCCGACCTCCCTCCGCACCTCCTCGGTGTCGATGCCGATCCAGCCGGCCAGGTTGCGCGCGTACCCGAGCTGCATCGACCGGTCGCGGATGCCGGCGACCAGCGGCGCGGCCGTGCGCAGCGCACCGATGCGCCCCTCGACGGTGTCGAGGTCGAACTGGTCCAGCGTGGTGCGGATGACGAACTCGAAGAGCGGCACCCGGGCGTCCACCAGGGCCCGCACCGCCTCCGGCCCGCGCGCCATGCGCAGGTCGCAGGGGTCCATGCCGCTCGGCTCCACGGCGACGAACGTCTGGGCGTGGAACCGCTGGTCCTCGCCGAACGCCCGCACCGCCGCCTTCTGGCCGGCCGCGTCGCCGTCGAACGTGAACACGACCTCGCCGCCCAGCGACGCGCCCGACGCGAGCTGGAGCCCGCCGCCGGCCGTCGTGTCGCCGAGGAGGCGGCGCACCACCTTCGCGTGGTCGCCGCCGAACGCGGTGCCGCACGTGGCCACCGCGGTGTCGACCCCGGACAGGTGCGCCGCCATGACGTCCGTGTACCCCTCGACGATGACCACGCGCTTGGACTGCGCGATGGCGCGCTTGGCGAGGTCGATGCCGTAGAGCACGTGCGACTTCTTGTACAGCGTGGTCTCGGGGGTGTTGAGGTACTTGGGCCCCTGGTCCTCGTCGTAGAGACGGCGCGCCCCGAAGCCGATGACGGCGCCGGTCGCGTCACGGATCGGCCACACGAGCCGCCCCCGGAAGCGGTCGTAGACCCCGCGCTGCCCCTGGCTGACCATGCCCGAGGCGACCAGCTCCGGCTCGGTGAAGCCGCGACCGCGCAGGTGCCGCAGCAGGGCGTCCCACCCGGTGGGCGCGTACCCGACGCCGAACGTCTCCGCGTCGGCGCGGTCGAAGCTCCGCTCGGCGAGGAAGGCGCGCGCCGCCTGGGCCCCGGGGGCGAACAGCTGTTCCGCGTAGAACTCCGCGGCGACCCGGTGCGCCTCGAGCAGCCGCTGCCGCCGGCCCGGCTCCTCGCGGCGGGCCGGGCCCGACGCGGTGCCCGTGCGCGAGTCCTCGTAGCGCAGCTGGACGCCCACCCGGTCGGCCAGGTACTCGACCGCCTCGGCGAAGGCCATGCCGTCGATCTTCTGCACGAAGGAGATGACGTCGCCGCCCTCGCCGCAGCCGAAGCAGTGCCAGCGGCCCACCCCGGGGCGCACGTGGAACGACGGCGTGCGCTCGTCGTGGAACGGGCACAGCCCCTTGAGCGACCCGACCCCGGCGGGCTTGAGCGTCACGTGCGCCGAGACGATCTCGTCGATCCGTGCGCGGTCGCGCACCGCCTCCACGTCATCACGTTTGATCAACCCCGCCACGGGTCGGAGTCTATGCCCGCGGGCCGGGCGTCGGGACGAGGGGCGAGACCGCGGCCCGCGACGCCGCGCAGCGCCGGGCGTAGGCCGCCGGCGTCGTGCCGATCGCCCGGGCGAAGTCGGTGCTCAGGTGGGCCTGGTCGTAGTAGCCCACGGCCGCGGCGACGTCCACGAGCGGGAACCCGGGGTCGGCGGCGATGAGGTCCGCGGCCACGTGCACGCGATGGCGCTGCAGCACCCACTTGGGGCTCACCCCGACCCAGGCGGCGAACAGCCGCTGCAGCGAGCGCGGCGTCGTGCCCGCCAGCGCCGCGAGGTCGGCGACGCCCGCGTCCGGGCCCAGCTCTCCCCCGACGACGCCGCCCAGCACCCGCGCGACGCGGGCCAGCGCGACGCCCGAGCGGGCGGAGCGCCGACGTCCCGCCACCGCCCGCAGCAGCGGGGTGACCGCGGCGACCGCGCCGACGTCGTCCCCGGCCCGGGCCGCCGCCACGGCACGCCGCCCGGCGTCCTCGACGTCCGCCACGCGGGCCCCCTCGCCCCCGTCGGCCGCGAGCGCCGCCGCGGGGAGCACCAGGCCGGGCCGCACGGCGTCCGGCGTCCCGAGCAGCACCCGCAGCGCACCCGGCCGCAGCTTGGTGCCGAGCACCGCGCCCGAGCCGTGCAGCGTGCGCGAGAACAGCCCGGCCGGGATGCCGTGCACCGCGAACCCGTCGGCCTCGGCGACGACGTTGGCGTTCGGGTGCGGGACGACGACCTGCGTGAACTCCTCCCCCGGCGGGAGGTCCCAGCGGACCACCCAGTGCCGTTCCACGAGGTCGGCGAGGTCCGGGGCCGGGGCCAGGCGCACGAGCTCGAACCCGCCGCGCGCCGCGGACGGGTCGACGATCCCGCGCGTCGACGCGGTCGGCCGCTTCTCCAGTTCGAACACCTGTCGCATTCCTCCAAGACTGGCACCGGCCGCCGACACCAGCATGGAGAGGTCCACGCCGACGACGAGCAACCGGAGGAACCATGGACCTGTCCACGCTGCACCCCAACGTCACCGCCGCCGACCCCCGCGCCGCGATCGACTTCTACGTCGCCGGCCTCGGGGCGGAGGTGATCGACACGATCACCGCCGGCGACACGATCATCCACTCCGACCTGCGCGTGACGTCGTCGCGCGGGGCGTCCACGTTCACCGTCGCCGCCGCGTTCCCGTCCGAGGGCGCCGTCGCCCCCGAGCCGGACGGCCCGACCACCGGCTCCTTCACCCTGTACGTCGACGACGCCGACGCCGCGCACGCCCGCGCCGTCGCGGCCGGCGCGCGCAGCACCCAGGAACCCGGCGACTGGTTCCCCGGGTTCCGGCAGGCGGCCGTCCGCTGCCCGGCCGGCCAGCGGTGGTTCTTCGCCCAGGTGGCCGACCACGTCACCGCGGCGGACGTCCAGCGCGCCAGCGACGCCTGGATGGCCGACGCCGGCTCCGCCGACTGACGCCTCCGGCTCCGCGACCAACGCCTCCGGCGTGGGTACGCTGCCGGCATGCCCACACCGCTCGAGATCGTGACGTTCGGCGACGCCCCCGCGCCGGAAGGCCTCTCGCCCTGGGTCGACGGCGCCGCGCCGAGCACCGACGTGGCGCTCGAGGAGCACGACCCCCGGTGGGCGGGCGTGTTCGCGCAGCTCGAGGCCAGGGTGCGCGAGGCGCTCGGGGCGAGGGCGCTCGTCGTGGAGCACGTCGGCTCCACGGCGGTGCCCGGCCTGCCGGCGAAGCCGGTCGTCGACGTCGACCTGACGGTCGCCGACCCCGACGACGAGGAGGGGTACGTCCCCGCGCTCGTCCGGGCCGGTTTCGTGCTGCGCGTGCGCGAGCCGTGGTGGTACGGGCACCGCCTGTTCGGCGGCACCGACGTGCGGACCAACCTGCACGTCTTCGGCCCGGACTCCGCCGAGACGATGCGGCACCGGATCTTCCGCGACTGGCTGCGCGCCCACCCGGCGGACCGCGACCTCTATCGCGACGCGAAGCTCGCCGCCGCTCAGCATGCGAGCGCCGCGGGCGAGCACGTGGAGGAGTACAACGCCCGCAAGCAGCGGGTGATCCGGGAGATCTACGGGCGGGCGTTCACCGCGGCCGGCCTGATCCGGCAGCCTTCCTGAGCCGGGTCACGACCCGTCCGGTCACGGCTCCCGCCGGACGAGCTGCGCGTGCAGCTGCAGCGCCGAGAGGTCGGTGAGCGAGGCGACCTGGTCGACGACGACGCGCAGGCGCTCGCCGTCGTCGGCCGCCTCGCGCCAGTCGGCCGCGAACGGCGGCTCGAGCGCGACGGGGGCCCGCGCCGCGAGCACCTCGACGAGCTCCGCGACGATCTCGCGCTGCGCGCCGTAGACGGGCTCCGCCTCGCGGGGTGCCATGACGTACGCCACCGCGACGCCCTTGAGGGCGAGGATCTCGGCGGCGGTCTCCTCCGGCACGACCAGCCGGGCCGCGTACCGGGTCAGCGGGCCGTCGCCGAAGACCTCGCGGGTCGCGTCCTGCGCGGAGCCGCTGAACCGCCCGATGAGCTGGCTGGTCGCGTCCTTGAGGTGCGCGAGCGCGCGGCGCGAGCCGTCGAAGTCGGTGACGAGGTACCCGGTGTCGCGCAGGCGGCACAGCGCCGCGTCGATCGCGTCCGTCTCGTGCCAGTCCCCGTACCAGGCGCGCACGTGGGCGGCGACCCGGGCCCGCTCGTCGGCGTCGTCGAGCACGCGCAGGTCCAGGCGACCGCCCACCACCGCGTCCTCGACGTCGTGCACGGAATAGCTGATGTCGTCGGCCAGGTCCATGACCTGGGCCTCCATGCAGCGCATGCCCTGCGGGGCGCCCTCGCGCAGCCAGGCGAACACGGGCGCGTCGTCGGGGTAGACGCCGAACTTGTGCGTCATCGCCCCGTCGGGCCGGGCCGGGCCGCGCCCGTACGCCCAGGGGTACTTGACGCTGGCGTCGAGGCTGGCGCGCGTGAGGTTCAGCCCCACCGGCTCCCCGCGGCCGCCGGCCGACCGGTCCGCGAAGACCTTCGGCTCGAGCCGCGTGAGCAGGCGCAGCGTCTGCGCGTTGCCCTCGAAGCCGCCGATCGGCTCGGAGATCTCGGCGAGCGCCCGCTCCCCGTTGTGCCCGAAGGGCGGGTGGCCGAGGTCGTGGGTGAGGCACGCGGTGTCGACGAGGTCGGGGTCGCAGCCCAGCGCGCGGCCCATCTCGCGCCCCACCTGCGCCACCTCGAGCGAGTGGGTGAGGCGGGTGCGCACGAAGTCGTCGCTGCCCGGGCCCAGCACCTGCGTCTTGGCCCCGAGCCGGCGCAGGCCCGAGGAGTGCACCACCCGGGCGCGGTCGCGCTCGAACGGCGTGCGCGCCTTGGACTTGGGCGGCTCGGCGAACCAGCGCTCGACGTCGTGGTCGGTGTAGGACGCGGTCCCCTCCTCGCCCGGTGCCGGGCGGGGGAAGGTCCCGACCACCGTGGGGTCGAACGCGCCCTGCTCGAACGTCTGCACGGGATGCAGCCTATCGAGCGCCCCCGACGCGCGGGCCACGCCGGCCCGCCCGTCCACCCCGGGGCGGACGAACCGGGCGAACGGTACGACCACGGGCGGAGCGCCGGACCCGACCACGGGCAGACGCGCACCCCGTGCGGGCCGCGTACCGTGCCACGGCATGAGCTCTCGGCACCACCACCTCCGTCACGGCGACCGCACCGGCCCCGCCGGTCCCCTGCGTGCCGTCGTCGCGACGGTCACGGTGCTCGCGGTCCTCGCGCTGGCGGCCTTCCCCGCCCGCGACGTGCTCTACACCGCGGTCGCCGGGTCCACCGAGGCGTCGGCGCTGGGCACGACGGCGGGGCTGGTCGCCGAGGACGGGCTGTACGTCCTGCTCGCCGCCGCGGGCGTGCTGGCCGTCCTGGCATGGCTGCGCGACCGGCGCGCGTTCTGGGTGCTCGTGGCCGGCGGGGCGGGGACGGTCGTCGCGTACGCGGTCAGCGAGACCGTCAAGCTGCTGGTCACCGAGGAACGGCCGTGCCGCGCGCTCACCGTCGAGACGGTGCTCGCCTGCCCTCCGGCCGGGGACTGGTCCTGGCCGTCGAACCACTCCGTCCTGGCGGCCGCGTGCGCGACGGCGTGCGTGCTCGCCGTCGCGCGGTCCGGGTGGTTCGTGGTGCCGGTGGCGGCGCTGGTCGCGGGGTCCCGGGTGGCCGCCGGCGTCCACTACGTGCACGACGTGCTCGCCGGGGCCGCCCTCGGCGTGCTGGTCGTGGCGGTGGTGGTGGCCCTGGCCCGGCCGCTGGTCGGTCGTCTCGCCCCCGCGGGGTGAGACGACGCCGTCAGGCCAGGCGCCAGACGCCCGTGCCGGGACCCTCGCCGGAGACGTAGAGGCCGCCCGCGGTCGCGGTGAGCGCCACGTCGCCGAACAGCCGCTCGGGCTGCGCCCCCGGCGCCAGCAGGTGCGCCGGCAGCTGCACGCCCGCCCACGGGGCCCGGGCGAGCACCACGAGGACCCGCTCGTCGGGCGTCTCGCGCAGGTAGGCCACCGCGTCGTCGCGGACGGCCGCCCAGCGCAGCCCGCCCTCGCGCAGCGCGCGCGACGACGCGCGCAGCGCGGACAGGGAGCGGTAGGCGTCGAGGGTCGCGGCGTCCCACCGCGGCCCGCCCCCGGCCGCCTGGTCCCACGCCATCGTCGTGCGGCCGTGCTCGCCGTTGGTGCCGGTGGCCCCCACCTCGTCGCCCGCGAAGACCACGGGCGCCCCCGGGTACGTGAACAGCAGCGCGGCGGCGACCTCGACGAGCTCGCGGGACCCGACGAGCGTGCGCAGCCGCGGCGTGTCGTGCGAGCCCAGCATGTTCCACTGCGCCGCCGTGACCTGCCAGGGCACCGCGGACGCGAACTCGCGCATGGCGGCCACCATCGCCCCGCCCGGCCGGCGCGGGACACCGGTCGGCAGGTCGAGGAACGGCACCAACGACCCTTCGGGCACCAGCCACGACCAGGCGGGCCGGGTGAAGCCGGCGTAGTTCATGTTGGCGTGCCAGCCGTCGCCGGCGAGGTCGGCCGACGCGTCGTGGAAGTGCTCGGCGACGAGCGCGCCGTCGGGCCGCTCACCCACGACCCGTTCCCGCAGCGCCCGCGCCACCGCGCGCGCCCGGTCGGCCGCGCCGTACCGCCCGGTCATGTTCGCGACGTCCACCCGCCAGCCGTCCAGGGCGAACGGCTCGCGCAGGTAGCGGGCGACGACGGCGTCCTCGCCCGTGATCATCCGCCGCCACGTCTCGTCCGCGCTCCAGTCGAGCTTCGGCAGCGAGCCGTGCCCGAGCCAGCCGACGTAGCCCGGCCGCCCGGGGACCGCCACGACGTCCGGCCCTGAGCCCGCCCACAGGTACATGGCATGCTCGGGGGACGACGGGTCCGCCAGCGCGCGGGCGAACCACTCGTGCCCGTCGCCGGTGTGGTTGGTCGTGACGTCGCCCATGAGCCGCATGCCCCGCGCGTGCACGGCGTGCGCCAGCCGCGCGTAGGCGGCGTCGCCGCCGAGCAGCGGGTCGACGTGGTCGAACGTCGAGGCGTCGTAGCGGTGGTTGGAGCGGCCCGGGAAGACGGGCGTGAGGTAGAGCGTCCGCACCCCGAGCGCCTGGATGTGGTCGAGGTGGTCGACCACGCCGTCGAGGTCGCCGCCGAACAGCTGCGTGCCGGCCAGCGGGCCGGTGCCCGCGGGCTCGTCGTCCCACGCCGCCGGCACCGCCCAGGAGGGCGGCTCCCGGTCGTCCGCGGCCCGTGACCTCGCGAACCGGTCCGGGAAGACCTGGTACGCGAGCCCCTCGGTGAGCCACGCCGGGGCGGGGGCGTGGGTGGTCATGCGGAAGCTCGCGGCGTCGGGCACCTCGCGGTCGTGCACCCCGCGGCCGTCCAGCCAGCGGTAGCCGCCGGGGACGTCGAGGAAGAACCGGTAGGACGTCACGGGGTGGTGCACCACGACGTCCGCCGCGTACCAGTCCTCGTGCGCGTCGCCGCCGTCCCGGCGCGCTCGGGTCATCCGCGGCTCGCCGTCGAGGACGGTGCGCAGCCACACGTCGCGGACGCCGGCACCCTTCGGCACGCGCACGCGCGCGGGAACCACGTCCCCCGGCGCGGGCGTGCCCGCCGGCACGAAGAGCCGCGAACCGTCGTGGTGCGGCACGTCGAGCAGGTGCGCGGCGTCGGGGTGCGGGAGGTCGGGGTGGGCACTGCCCGTGGTCATGGCATGCGGTCCTCTCGTCGGTGGGCGGCTCCGCCGGCCTGCCGACGAGTCGGCTCAGCGGCGGCGACGCCCGATCGCCCACCCTGCGGCGAGCGCGATCGCGATCCCGACGGCCTGCCCGCCGAGGATCACCTTGTTCAGGTCGAGCACGGGCTGGTAGCGGGTGCCCTCCGCCGACACGACGTAGACACCCACCGGCTTCACGCGGAGCCCGAAGCCGCCGCCACCGCCGGCGCCCTCACCGCTGCCCTCGCCACCCAGCTCGCCCTGGGCCTCGCCCTTGGCGTCACCCTGGGCCTCGCCGCTGGCGTCGCCGTGGGCGGAGCCGTGCGACGGCCCGGAAGCCTGGCCGGACGTCGCAGTGCCCTCGGCGGCCTCGGCGTCGTCGGCCTGGTCCGCCGCCGGCGTCCCCCCGACGCTGAACGACCGCCGCCACCCGGGCACGACGCCCTCGCCGGAGCTCGTGCCCGTACCGCGCCCGGACCCGCTGCTCGCGCCGCTGCCGGAGCCCCGGCCCATGCCGGTGCCCGCTCCCCCGCCCGCGCCGGTGCCGATCCCTCCCCACACCTTGGCGACGGGGATGACGAGCTGACCCTGGTGCTCGTAGGGCTCTCCGTACGCACGGCGCACGGAGAACGAGTCGTCGGCGGCGTCGGTGAGCCGCGCGAGGTCCGGGACGAAGGAGCGCGTGTCGTCGGTCATGACGCTCAGGCTAGGACCCCGCTGTGACCACCGCCACAACGGAGGCGGTACCGGTGCCGTCGCAGGTACGGCCGCGGGCGGCGACCCGACCCGGTCAGCCCTTGACCGAGCCCGCCGTCAGGCCGCCCACGATGTACTTCTGCAGGAACAGGAACAGCGCGAGCACGGGGATCGCGGACAGCACCGCGCCCGCGGCGAAGAGGCCCCAGTTGGCCTCGAGCAGCGACGACACCCACCCGTACAGACCCACCGCCAGCGTCCAGTTGGACTCCGACTGCAGCACCACCCGGGCGATGATGAACTCGCCGAACGTGCTGATGAAGCTCAGCAGCGCCACGACCGCCAGGATCGGCGTCACCAGACGCAGGATGATCGTCCAGTACGTCTGGGCGTGCGTGGCGCCGTCGATCTTGGCCGCCTCGTCGAGCTCGCGCGGCACGGTGTTGAAGAAGCCGTACATGAGGAAGGTGTTCACCCCCAGCGCCCCGCCCAGGTACACGCAGATGAGCGCGAGCTTCGAGTTCAGGCCCAGCGCCGGCACGACCTCGCCGAGGGAGATGAGCAGCAGGAAGATCGCCACGAAGGCGAGCATCTGCGGGAACATCTGGATGATCAGCAGCGCCGTGAGCCCGGGGCGCCGGCCTGCGAACCGGAACCGGGAGAACGCGTAGGCCGCGGCGGCACCCATGAGCACCGTCCCGAGGGCCGTCGCGACGCCGATGACGAGCGTGTTGCCCATCCACGTCCAGAACCTCGTGGCCCCCAGCGCGGCGTAGTTGGCGCCGCTCACGTCCGCGAACAGCTCGTTCGAGCCGGTCAGGGTGCCCGTGGACGACAGGGACGCCGACACCACGTACACGATCGGGAAGACGGCGAACAGGATCGCCACCACGCCCACGAGGTGCCGCCAGCCCAGCTCGCGGGCCCAGCGGCCCGCCGGCATGCGGTGCCGCAGCTGCTGCGGGTCCCGCGCGAGACCCTGCGTCCGGGCCTGCGTCGACGTCGTCATCAGCTCAGCTCCTCGAGCTTGCGGGTCTGGCGGAACGCGACGGCGGAGACGACCCCGACCACCACGAAGATCACGATGGACAGCGCGCTGGCGAGGCCGTAGTCGCGCGGTGCCGACCCGTCCAGCCCGGAGACGTTGTAGACCATCGAGATGAGGATGTCGGTGTGCCCCAGCGGCACGGACGCGTCGTCGAACCGCGGCCCGCCGCCCGTCAGCATCTTGATCAGGGTGAAGTTGTTGAAGTTGAAGGCGAAGCTCGAGATGAGCAGCGGCGCGGTCGCCACCAGCAGCAGCGGCATCGTGATCGACCGCCACGTGCGCCACCGGCCGGCGCCGTCGATCCGCGCGGCCTCGTACACGTCCCCGGGCAGCGACTGCAGGGCGCCCGTGCAGATGAGGAACATGTACGGGAAGCCGAGCCACAGGTTCACGCCCAGCACCGACAGCTTGGCGAGCCAGGGGTCGGTGAGCCACGGGACCGACGCCCCGCCCAGCAGCACCTGGTTGACCACCCCGAAGCTCGTGTTGAGCATGCCGGCCCACAGCAGCGCCGCGAGGAACCCCGGCATCGCGTACGGCAGGATCATCAGCGTGCGGTAGACCTTCCGCCCGCGCAGCCTCGGGTCGTTGAAGACCATCGCCAGAAACATGCCCAGCGCGAACGTCGTGACCACCGACAGGAGGGCGAACGCGAACGTCCACGCGAGGATCTTGACGAACGGGCCGGCGTACCGGTCGTCGCCGAACGCCGTCGCGAAGTTCTCGAAGCCCACGGTGACGCGCCAGCCGACGGGCAGCGTCTCGCCGTCGGCCGAGGCGAACTGTCCCTCGTCGTTCGGCGTGTAGACGACGCCGGTCGTCGCGTCCGTCATCGTGTCGGCGGCCTCGTCGTAGACCAGCACCGGCTGGAAGACGTAGCCCGTGCGGGCGTCCTGCGTGCGCACCGACCCGTCGGCGGCGTCGGCGGAGACGGGCACCCGCAACGTCGTGACCTCGTCCTGGCGCTGCAGCACGGTCGCGCGGTCCAGGACGGTCCAGCCGGGCACGGCCGTCACCACCCCGCCATCCAGCGTCGCGCCGGGCGCCGCCGCGAGCGGCTCGTCGGCCGTGCCGACCTCCGCCTCGCCACCGGAGACGACCGCGAAGCCGAGGTCGCCGGCGCTCGACTCCACGACCGTCAGCGGCAGCGCCGGCGAGCCCTCGACGCGACGCTCGTTCTGCACGAGGAGCGCGTCGACCGCCTGCTCCTTGGTGGAGTTGTGGCCGTCGCCGTAGTTGGTGAAGGCGACGTAGCCCGTGTACCCGACGACGTACACCTGGTAGACGAGCAGGAACGCCAGCCCCGGCAGGATGTACTTCAGCGGCAGGGAGCGCTTGGTGAAGTACACCCAGTTGGCGGCGGCGAGGAGCGCCACCGTCGCGGCGAGGATCCCCCACGAGCCGGCACGCCAGGCGGCGAGGACGCCGAAGACGCCGAGGGCGTCCACGAGCGCGACGAGCACGAGCTTGACGGCGAAACCGGCTCCGGGACGCGTCCCGGAGCCGGTCACGGCGCCCTGGTAGCGGGCACGCGACATCAGCCGATCGAACCCTCGATGTCGGAGACCATCTTGTCCCAGGCGGCCGCCGGGTCGTCGGCCTTGCCCGAGATGATGCTCGCCTCGGTGACGCCCCAGAACGACCACACCGAGCCCATCTCGGGGATGGACGGCATCGGCACGGCCGTGGCGCCGACCTCGCGGAAGCCCGCGACCAGCGGGTCCTCGGACGCCGCGTCCGCGGCCTCGACGAGCGCGGGCGGGCGGCCGCCGGCCTCGAACAGCGCGGTCTGCGCCTGGGGCGTCGACATGGAGTTGACGAGGAAGTCGTTGGCGAGCAGCGCGTTCTCGCTCTGCGCGCTCACGTAGAAGCCCTGCACGCCGGCGAACGGCTGCGCGGGCTGGCCGCCCGGCGCCGGGACGGGGTCGACGGCGAGGTCGAGGTCCCCGAACTTCTCGAGCATCCACGGGCCGCCGACGACGAACGGCGAGCGGCCCTTCGCGAACGCCTCGACCGCGATGTCGTAGGAGATGTCGGTGCTGAGGTTGCCTGCCTCGCCCTGCTCGCCCAGCCAGGTGGCGTAGGCCTCGCCGGCCTTGCCGCCGAGGGCGAGCTCGGGGCGGTAGGAGCCGTCGTCGTTCTGCTCGAAGACCGGGGCGCCGAACGACGTCTGGAACGGGTAGTAGGTGTACGGGTCGCCCTTGTCGCCGTCCGACTGGATGAGGAACGGGAACTTGGTGCCGGCCTTCTCCCCCGCGGCGATCATGTCGTCGAAGGTCTTGGGCGCCTCGGGCGCGAGCTCCGTGTTGCGGATGAGCGCGATGTTCTCGATGGCGTACGGCAGGCCGTAGACCTGCCCGTCCTGCGTGAACGCCTCCACCGACACCGGGATGAAGTCGCCCGCCTTGTCGCCCAGCTCGATCGGCGCGACCACGCCGTTCGCGGTGAACTCGCCGAGCCAGTCGTGGGCGCCGACCGTGATGTCCGGGCCCTCGCCCGTGGGGACCTGCGCGAGGAAGTCGGCGCGGATGTCCTCGAAGTTCTTCTGCACGAGCTCGACGTCGACGCCGGTCTCGTCCTCGAACGCCGCCGCGGCCTGCTCGACCGCGGCCTCGCGCGTCTCGTCGACCCAGACCGTCAGCGAGCCGGACGCCTGCGCCGTCGCGCTCGCGGCGTCGTCGGCCGGTTCGTCGCCGGACCCGCCGGCGGTGCCCTCGCCGCTGCCGCACGCCGTCAGCGCCAGCGTGGTGGCCAGGGCGGAGGCAAGAAGGATGCTCCGTCGCATCGTGAGTTCTCCCAGTCGTCGTGGGGTGGACGGCCCGTCGGCTCGCGCCGGGGCCCTGCTGGCCCACAACGTACGTATCGGCCGTCGGGTTTGCAAGATCTTGCGATAACATTTCAGCAACGCGCTTGCAGCGGCGCGCAACCCCACGCGGGGCGTCGTCCCGACGGCCCGGCGACCAGGACGAGGAGGTCCGGTGTCCCTTACGATCACTCGGGTGCGCACCCGACTGAGCGACCTGGCCGAGCAGGCCGGCGTCTCCACCGCGACCGTCTCGCGCGTGCTCAACGGCAAGCCGGGTGTGGCGAGCTCCACCCGCCAGGCCGTCCTCACGGCGCTCGACGTGCTCGGGTACGAGCGCCCGTCGGCTCTCCGCGGGCGGTCCGCCGGCCTGGTGGGGCTCCTGGTCCCGGAGCTCACGAACCCCGTCTTCCCGGCCTTCGCCCAGGCGATCGAGTCGCTCCTCGCCCAGCGCGGCTACACCCCGCTGCTGTGCACGCACGCCCCCGGCGGCACCACGGAGGACGAGTACGTCAGCACGCTGGTGGACCACAACGTCGACGGCATCGTCTTCGTGTCCGGGCTGCACGCCGACACCCGCGCCGACCACACCCGCTACGAGCTGCTGCGCAGCCAGGGGGTCCCGCTCGTGCTCGTCGGCGGCTACGCCCCCGGGATCGACGCCCCGTTCATCTCCCCCGACGACGTCGCGAGCGTGGACGTCGCGGTGCAGCACCTGGTCTCCCTCGGGCACACCCGCATCGGCCTCGCCATCGGGCCGGAGCGGTACGTACCGGCCCAGCGCAAGCGCGCCGCGTTCCTCACGGCCCTGGTGCGCCACGGGCTCGCCGACGACGAGGACGCCGCGAAGGAGCACGTCTGCTCCACGCTCTACACCCTCGAGGGCGGGCAGGCCGCCGCCGCGGAGCTGCTCGACTCGGGGCACACGGCCGTCGTCTGCGCCTCCGACCTCATGGCGCTCGGCGCCGTGCGCACGGCGCGCTCCCGCGGGCTGACCGTACCGGGCGACGTCTCGGTCGTCGGCTACGACGACGCCCCGCTCATCGCCTTCACCGAGCCGCCCCTGACCACCGTGCGCCAGCCCGTGGAGGCGATGGCTCGTGCCGCCGTGAGCGCGCTCCTCACCGAGATCCAGGGCGAGCGGGCGCCGCGCACCGAGCTGCTCTTCAGCCCGGAGCTCGTCGTGCGCGGCTCCACCGGAGCGGCCCCGCGCGCCTGAGCGCACCGCTCGGACCGCTTCGCACACCGGGTTGAAACTGTTGCAGCAAGGCTTACACTGGCGGGCCGGTACCAACGACCAACCCGACAGGTGAGGATGCCTCGATGACGACCACCCAGCCGACCCGACGCCCGGACGACGCCACCCGGGACGAGCTCGTCGCCGCGGGCGCCGTCGTCCACGCGGGCAGCGACTCCGCCCGCGAGTGGTGGCGCGACGCGGTGATCTACCAGGTCTACCCCCGCTCCTTCGCCGACGCGGACGGCGACGGCATCGGCGACCTGCCCGGCGTGACGTCCAAGCTCGGGCACCTGGCCTCGCTCGGGATCGACGCCTTGTGGCTGTCGCCGTTCTACCGCTCCCCGCAGCGCGACGCGGGCTACGACGTGGCCGACTACCGCGACGTCGACCCGCTCTTCGGCACGCTGGACGACTTCGACGAGCTGCTCGCCGGCGCCCACGCCCGGGGGATCCGCGTCATCGTCGACCTGGTGCCCAACCACACCTCGGACCAGCACGTCTGGTTCGCCGAGGCGCTCGCCGCCGCGCCCGGCTCGCCGGCGCGCGCCCGCTACGTGTTCCGCGACGGCCGCGGCCCCGGCGGCGACGAGCCGCCGAACAACTGGCAGTCGATCTTCGGCGGCCCCGCCTGGACCCGCCTCACCGACCCGGACGGGACGCCCGGGCAGTGGTACCTCCACCTGTTCGACTCCACCCAGCCGGACCTCGACTGGACGCACCCCGAGGTGCGGGCCGAGTTCGCCGACGTGCTGCGGTTCTGGCTGGACCGGGGCGTCGACGGGTTCCGCGTCGACGTCGCGCACGGCCTCGTCAAGGCCGACGGCCTGCCCGACTGGGACGGGCACGTCGAGATGGTCGCCGGCGCCGGGGACGGCACGGCCGACGAGACGACCGGCGACGTCGAGCCCGGCGCGCCGGAGGACGGGTCCACCGGGGCCGGCAACCAGGGCCCGATGTTCGACCAGGACGGCGTGCACGAGGTCTACCGCGAGTGGCACCAGGTGCTGGACGAGTGCGACGGCGACCGCTGCCTGGTCGCCGAGGCCTGGGTCGAGCCGCTCAGCCGCCTGGCCCGCTACGTCCGCCCCGACGAGATGCACCAGGCGTTCAACTTCTCGTTCCTCACCACGGGCTGGGACGCGGCCGCGCTGCGCCGGGTGGTCGCGGCGTCCTACCGCGCCAACGACGAGGTCGGGGCGCCCACCACCTGGGTGCTGTCCAACCACGACGTCGTGCGGCACCCGTCGCGGCTGGGACTGGCGGACCCGGGCGTGCGCCCGAACGGCGTGTTCGCGACCGACCCGCAGCCCGACGAGGAGCTCGGCCTGCGCCGGGCCCGCGCCGCGACCCTCCTCATGCTGGGGATGCCGGGCTCGGCCTACCTCTACCAGGGCGAGGAGCTCGGCCTGCCCGAGCACACTGCCCTGCCCGCCGAGGTGCGCCAGGACCCGGCCTTCTTCCGCACCGAGGGCGCCGAGGCCGGCCGGGACGGCTGCCGCGTGCCGCTGCCGTGGGCGGCCGACGCCCCCGGGTACGGCTTCGGCCCCACCGGCGAGACGTGGCTCCCGCAGCCCGCGTCGTTCGCCCGCTACGCGGCGGACGTGCAGGACGGGGTGGCCGGCTCCACGCTCGAGCTCTACCGCGCGGCGCTCGCCACCCGCCGCGCCGAAGGGCTCGGCCACGGCGGGCTCGCGTGGCTCGACGCCTGGGCCGGCTCGGCGGACGTCGTCGCGTACCGCAACCGCGACGTCGTCGTGCTCGCGAACCTCGGCACCGAGCCGGTCGTGCTGCCCGCCGGCACCGAGGTGCTGCTCTCCTCCGGCCCCGTGGCCACGGACCGGTCCGCGGACCCGCAGGTGCGCGTGCCCGCCGACACCACCGTGTGGCTCCGCGCCTGACATCCGCCGAGGCGATGGGAGCGGTCAGCCTCCGCTGACGCTCAGCTCCGCCTCGCGGAGCCTGGCCTCGAACTCCTCGTCGAGGTCGCGCGAGTCCAGCCAGCCGTACGGCAGGTGCGGCTGCTTGGGCGAGCCGGCGCGCCCGCGCGGCCCCTCGGCGTCCGCGCCCGGGTAGCCCAGCGTGAGGTCGAGGGCGTCGAGCCGCTCGCGCAGCTCGGCGAGGGTCGAGACCATCGCCAGCGCGCGCCGCGCGTCTCCCCCGGCCGCGTAGCCCTTGAGGTACCAGGCCATGTGCTTGCGCAGGTCGCGCATGCCCTTGCCCTCGTCGCCGTCGTAGTAGTCGATCATCAGCCGGCCGTGCCGGTAGATCGTGTCGGCCACCTCGCGCAGCCCCGGGCGCACCCGCACGTCGGAGCCGTGGAACGCGGCGGCGAGGTCGGCGAACAGCCACGGCCGGCCCTGGCAGCCGCGCCCGACGACGACGCCGTCCGCGCCGGTCTCCCGGACCATGCGCAGCGCGTCCTCCGCCGACCAGATGTCGCCGTTGCCCAGCACCGGGATGCTGCGCACGGCCTCCTTGAGGCGCGCGACGGCGGTCCAGTCCGCTGTCCCGGAGTAGTGCTCGGCCGCGGTGCGGGCGTGCAGCGCGACGGCGGCCACGCCGAGCGACTCCGCGACGCGGCCGGCCTCGAGGTAGGTCAGGTGGTCGTCGTCGATGCCCTTGCGCATCTTCACGGTCACGGGGACGCCGTACGGCTCCGCCGCGTCGACGGCGGCGCGCACGATGTCGGTGAAGAGCTGCCGCTTCCACGGCAGGGCGGCGCCGCCGCCCTTGCGTGTCACCTTGGGCACCGGGCAGCCGAAGTTGAGGTCGACGTGGTCGGCCCGGTCCTCGCCCGCGATGATCTTCACCGCGGCGCCGACGGTCGCCGGGTCGACGCCGTACACCTGCGCGGAGCGGGGCGTCTCGTCGTCGCCGAACGTCACGATCCGCAGCGACTCGACGTTGCGCTCCACCAGCGCGCGGCTGGTGACCATCTCCGCCACGTACAGCCCCGGGTCGAAGCCCTGCGACGCCCCCGCCTCGCGGCACAGCGTGCGGAACGCACGGTTGGTCACCCCGGCCATCGGCGCGAGCACCACCGGGGTGTCGACCGTGAGGGGCCCGATCTGCAGCGGCGGCAGCACGCGCGCCGGCGTGCTGACGGGTTCGAGGGTGGAGGTCACGTCACCCATTGTCGCAAAGCCGCGGACCTGGCGGAGGGCTGTCCGTCCCTCTTGAGAGGATCGCCCGGTGCGACGTCCGACACCCCCCTCCTCGCCCGACGGCCCGCCGGTGGCACGCTCCGCCGACTCGCGCGCGCTGTCGACGCTCGTGCTCGGCTGCCTGCTGGTGGGGGCGTCGTCGACCTTCATCAAGCTGTCCGGCGCCACCGCCGACACCGCGGCGTTCCTGCGCTGCGCCCTCGCGCTGGTGCCGTTCGCCCCGCTGATGCTCCTGGAGTGGCGCCGGTTCGCCCGGCCCCCGGCCCGCATGGTGCGCTTCGGGCTCGCCGCCGGGGTGCTGCTCGGCGCGGACTACCTGATGTGGACCCAGAGCATCCTCGACGCGGGCGCGGGCGTCGCGACGGTGCTCATCGGGGTGCAGGTGGTGGTCTTCCCCCTCCTCGCGCGCGTCCTCGACGGCGAGCACCTGACGCGACGGTTCCTCGTCGCGCTCCCGGTCATGATCGCGGGCCTCGGCCTGACCGGCGGCCTGCTCGCCGCGGACCCGACCGCACCCCACCCGCTGCGCGGTGCGGTCCTCGGCACCGCGGCAGGGGTCTGCTACGCGGGGTTCCTCTACCTGGTGCGGCCGGCGAGCGACGCGGACCGTCGGCTGATCGTCACGCCGACCGGCCTCGCGACCGCCTCGGCCGCGGTCGTCGTCGGCGTCGTCGGGGTGCTGAAGGGCGGGATCGACCTCGACCTCGAGCCGCAGGGCTGGCTCTGGCTGGCCGCGGTGGCGCTCGGTGGCCAGGCGCTGTCCTTCGTCCTCATCGGCTACGGCTCGGTCCGGCTGCCCGCCGGCCGCGCGGCGGCCGTCATGCTGCTGCAGCCCGTCGCGGCCGTGGTCCTCGGCACGCTGCTGCTCGGCGAGCAGCCCGCGGGGTCGCAGTACGTCGGGATGGCGCTGACCGTGGCCGCGATCGCCGTGGCCACCACGCCCGGACGACGCCCCTGAGCCGTGGGTGCCGTTCAGAGCCAGCCGTTCTCCTGCGCGACCCGCACCGCCTCGGCCCGCGTGCGGGCGCCCGTCTTGCCGATCGCGGCGGACAGGTAGTTGCGCACCGTCCCCTCCGACAGGAACACCTCGCCCGCCAGCTGCGCGACGGTCCCGCCGTCGGCGGCCAGTGCCAGCACGTGCCGTTCCCGCTCGGTGAGCGGGCTCGCGCCCACCGCCAGGGACGCCACCGCAAGATCCGGGTCGACGGCGCGCAGCCCGGCGTGCACGCGGCGCACCGCGTCGGCGAGCCGCTCGGCCGGGGTGTCCTTGACGACGAACCCGCTCGTCCCGGCGTCCAGGGCGCGACGCAGGTACCCGGGCCGCCCGAACGTCGTCACGATCAGCGAACGGCACGTCGGCAGGTGCTCCCGCAGGGCGCCCGCGGCGGCGATGCCGTCGAGGCCGGGCATCTCGACGTCGAGCAGGGCGACGTCCGCGGCGGCGCCCCGGGCGGCGTCGAGCACCTCGTCGCCGCGGCCCACCTGGGCCACGACCTCCAGGTCGGTCTCGAGGTCGAGCAGCGCGGCGAGCGCGCCGCGCACGAGGGCCTGGTCGTCGGCGAGCAGCAGTCGGATCACGCGTCGATCCTGGCACTCGTCCCGGGCACGGCGGCACCGGGCCGCACGGTCACGGCGAGCCGGTACCCGCCGAGCGGGCTCGGACCGGACTCCAGCAGCCCGCCGGCAGCGCGGGCGCGCGCCGCCAGGCCGTCGAGGCCGTGCCCGCCGCGCTCTCCGTCCTGCTCTCCGTCCTGCGGTGCGTCCTGCGCGGGCCCGGTCCCGTCGTCGTCGACGACGAGCCCGTCGACGTCCACGGTCACCACCACCCGGGCGGCGCCGGAGTGCCGCAGCACGTTGGTGGTGCCCTCGCGCAGCACCCATGCGAAGAGCTCGCGGCGGTCCGCCGGAACCTCGTCGACGGCGCCCGGCAGTTCCGCGGCGATCCCGGCGGCGTCGAGCGCCGACCGCGCGGCGGCCAGCTCGCCGGCGAGCGTGACCTGCCGCGACCCGGACACCATGCCGCGCACGTCCGCGAGCGCGGACCGGGCGAGCCCCTGCAGGTCCGCCACCTCCGCGGCGGCGCGGGCGGCGGGCGAGCCGTCCGGCAGGTCGGCGGCCCGCAGGAGCTTGGCGGCCAGCTCGGCCTTGACCGAGATGACGGTGAGCGTGTGCCCGAGCACGTCGTGCATGTCGCGCGAGATGCGCTCGCGCTCCCGGGCGACGGCGAGGTCCGCCATCTGCTGCTGGGCCTCGCGCCGGCGCCGGAGCCGCTCGACGAGCGCGTAGACCGTGGCGGCGGCCAGGACGAGCACCAGCGCGTTGCCGTCGGCCGGCTCCCAGCCCGGCAGCAGGCGGGGCAGCGCCAGCTGCACGACGACGCCCGCGCCGACCAGCCACAGGGACGCGGCGACCGGCAGGAAGTAGACCGACGTCACGCACACGAACACGAGGCCCATCAGGCCCTGCTCCTGCACCACGACGCACGACAGCACCACGCACGCCGTCTGCACGACGAGCACCAGCACGGCGGTGCGAGCCCCGACCCGGCCGCGGCGCTGCAGGTGCCAGCAGACGCCCGCGAAGCTCGCCGCGACGCCCAGCACGCCCGCGACCCCCAGGCCACGGCGGACGGGCGTCTCGGCCGCGAGCGCCGCCGCGAGCGGTTCGGCGAGGAAGACCAGCCAGATCACGCCGAGCGCCGGTCCGAGGCGCCTCGTCCCGGACAACAGGTCGGTGGCGCGGCCGGGCGAGCCGGTCGGCGCGCCGACGGGGGACGCCGAGGTCGTCGAGGTCACGCCTCCCACCGTGCCACGGGCAACCGACGTGCCGGCGCCGCGGGCGCTCATGCGCGGGCCGTGTCCTTGCGGAACCGCCACGCCGTGCCGGCCGCGAAGAGCGACGCCCACGCCACGACGTTCACGACCGCGGCCACGGTCAGCTCGCCGCCCAGCGGCACGTGCGCCAGCTGGGCCGGCCCGTACGTCGGGACGAGCTGCGCCACCGCGGCCCAGCGACCCGCCCCGAGCGGCATGAACAGCCCGCCCCCGAACGCGAGGAGCGCCAGCACGGGCCCGAGGATCTGCATGACGTTCTCCGCCGGGAGCAGGTAACCCATGAACAGCCCGAACGCCGCGAACACGAGCGCGCCCACCCACGCCAGCAGCGCGCACGCGGCCCAGGCGCCGGCGGGCATGCTGGCCCCGCCGAGCCATCCGACGAGCAGCGTCACGGTGACCGAGGCGGCACCGACCACCATCGCCGCGGCCAGCTTCACGGCCACGTACGCGGCCGGGCGCAGGGGCGTGAGCCGCAGCTGCCGCGTCCACCCCTGCGCGCGCTCCGCGGAGACGCCCGCGCCGCCCGCGGTCGCGGTCACCATCGCCCCGTACAGCGCCATGGACACGGCGATCCACGCCGTGACGTTGCCGCTGCCCGCGCTCTGGGTGGCGAAGACGTCCTGCCTGGCGAAGATCCACAGGAGGACGGGCGGCATGACCATCGAGAACACGAGGGTCCGCCGGTGGCGCAGCGTGCGGCGCAGCTCCAGGGCGACGTAGGTGCGGACCGCGCGCGCCGTCCCCGTGGCCCGGGACGTGCGTCCCCACGTCGGGGCGGTCGGTGTGGTCGGTGTGGTCGCGGCGGTCATCGGTGGGCTCCGTCGGTGGTGGGTGCGGTGGTGGTCAGGGCCACGAACGCGCCCTCGAGGTTGTCGCCGGCGACCTCGACGTCGCTCGCGACGGTCTGCGTGAGCAGGAAGCGGGCCACGAGGTCCGAGTCGGACGTGCGCACGAGGAGCCGCGCGCCGCGCTGGTCGACGGCGTCGACGACGTCGAGCGCGCGCAGCCGGGCCGTGACGTCGGCGCGCTCGCCGGCGTCGTCGACCCGCGCGCCGACGGTGCGCCCGGACGCGAGGCTCTTCACGTCGGCGGTGGGGCCGTCCGCCACGACCCGGCCCTGGCTGACCAGCACGACGCGGTCCGCGTACGTGTCGGCCTCCTGGAGGTCGTGGGTGGCGAACACGACGGTGCGGCCGGCGGCGGCGTCGGCGCGGATCGCGGCCCAGAACGCGCGGCGGCCCGCCACGTCCATGCCGGTGGTGGGCTCGTCCAGGAGCAGCAGGTCCGGCTCGCCGACCAGCGCCATCGCGAACCGCAGCCGCTGCTGCTGGCCTCCGGAGCAGGCGCCCACCCGCCGGCCGGCGAGGTCGGCGATGCCCGCCCGCTCGAGGTACGGACGCGGCGACCCGGCCCTGCCGAAGAGCGCCGCGGTGAGCGCCACCGTCTCACCGACGGTGATGTCGCGCAGCAGCCCGCCGGTCTGCAGGACGGCGGCCACCCGGCCGGCGGCGATCACGTCAGCGGGGTCGGCGCCGAACACCTGCACGGTGCCCGACGTCGGGGCGCTCAGGCCGAGCACCATGTCGATCGTGCTGGTCTTGCCCGCCCCGTTGGGGCCGAGGACGGCCACCACCTCGCCACGGGCGACCTCCAGGTCGAGGCCGTCGACCGCCCGGACCGGGCCGCCGGCCGAGGCGTACTCCTTGCGCAGCCCGCGCAGCAGGAGCGCCGGGGCGGGTGTCGTCAGGTTCGAGGTCATGGCTCGATCCTGGTCCCGCGAGCCTGTGACCAGCAGGGTCGTCTGTCACGACGTGCGCATGACATCCGTCATCCGCCCCGGCACCGTGGGCAGCGGCCCACGGCGCCGGGTGGCGGCCGGGCGGGCGCGGGCCGGTCAGCCGAAGTTGACCCCCTGCGCGAGCGGCAGCTCGGTGGAGTAGTTCACGGTGTTGGTCACGCGGCGCATGTACTGCTTCCAGGAGTCGGAGCCGGACTCGCGCCCGCCGCCGGTGGACTTCTCGCCGCCGAACGCCCCGCCGATCTCGGCCCCCGAGGTGCCGATGTTGACGTTGACGATCCCGCAGTCGGAGCCGCCCTCAGACAGGAACGTCTCGGCCTCGCGGACGTCCATGGTGAAGATCGCGCTGCTGAGCCCCTGCGGGACGTCGTTGTGCATCGCGATCGCCTCGTCCAGCGTGTCGTACGCCATCACGTACAGGACGGGGCCGAAGGTCTCGCGCCGCACGACGTCGGTCTGCGCCGGCATCCGGACCACGGCCGGCGACACGTAGGACGCGCCCGGAGCACCGTCGACGTCCACCGCCTCGCCGCCCACGACGACGGTGCCGCCGTCCGCGCGCGCCTCGTCGAGGGCGGCGAGCATCCGGTCGCGGGCCGCGGCGTCGGTCAGCGGGCCCACGAGCGTGCCGCCCGCCCGCGGGTCGCCGATCGGCAGGCCGGTGTACGCGCGCTGCAGGCGCGCGACGACGTCGTCCACCACCGACGAGTGCACGATGAGGCGGCGCAGCGTGGTGCAGCGCTGGCCCGCCGTCCCGGCGGCGGCGAAGACGATGCCGCGCACGGCGAGGTCCAGGTCCGCCGACGGTGCCACGACGGCGGCGTTGTTGCCGCCGAGCTCCAGCAGGTAGCGGCCACCGCGCGCGGCGACGACCGGCGCGACCTGCTGGCCCATCCGCTCGGACCCGGTCGCGGACAGCAGCGCGACGCGGCGGTCGGCGACGAGCGCCTCCCCCGCCTCGCGCCCGCCCACCACGACCGTGCTCACGGCGGCCGGGTGCCCGGCCTCGGCGAGGGCGCGGCGCAGCAGCGCGTTCGACGCGAGGGACGACAGCGGCGTCTTCTCGCTCGGCTTCCAGACCACGGTGTCGCCGCACACCAGCGCGATCGCGGTGTTCCACGACCACACGGCGACGGGGAAGTTGAACGCGCTGACGACGCCGACCACGCCCAGCGGGTGCCACTGCTCCATGAGGCGGTGGCCGGGCCGCTCGGACGGCATCGTCCGCCCCCCGAGCGTCCGCGACAGCCCGACGGCGAGGTCGCAGACGTCGATCATCTCCTGCACCTCGCCGAGCGCCTCGGACGTGATCTTCCCGGCCTCGATCGTCACCAGCTCCGCCAGGTCGGCCTTGTGCTCGGTGAGCAGCTCCCCGAGCCGCTTGATCACGGCGCCGCGTGCCGGGCCGGGCACGGAACGCCAGGCGCGGAACGCGTCCGCGGCCGCCGCGACGGCCGCGTCGACGTCGGCGGCGCCGGCCTCCGGCAGGGTGAGGATCGGCTCCCCCGACAGCGGCGAGACGACGGGCAGCCCGCCGGCCGCGGGCGGCTCGGGGGCCGTGACGCCGACGCGGCCCAGTGCCGCGGTGGCGGCGTCGCGCAGCTGAGTGCTCAGCGGGCTGAGGGCGGTCGTGGACGTGTCGGTGCTGGTCATGCCTGTGCTCCCAGGTTCGTCGGGGTGGTGACGTGCGTGCTGTCGGGGGTGGTGACGGAGGTGGTGACGGAGGTGGTGTCGAGGGACTCGGGGTCGACGACGAGGCGCGTCGCCGCGGCGTCGCGGGACGCCGCCACCTGGGCGGCGTACAGGTCGAACGGGTCGTGCAGCTCGCGGCCGACGGCGCCGGACATCCAGTCGGCGTCGCGCTCCTCGCCGGCCTGGTCGGCGTCCTTGGAGCCCTCGTCGGTGAGGTTGGACTGGAAGATGCCCGCCGCCGAGCGGGGCAGGAAGTCCTCGTAGACGACGGGCTCGCGCCGCATCGCCCCGTCGTCGGACACCTCGTAGGTGAAGTAGCCGAGCCCGTGGGCCACGAGACCGGCCTCGGTGTCCGGGAACGTCGCGCGCCAGACCTCGGGCGTCGCGCCGCGGACGATCGCGTCGTCGTACCGCGCCCGCCCGGCGGGGGTCAGCGCGATCCCCCGCGCCTCGACCTCGCCGAAGCGCACCCGCAGCGCGTCCTGGACGACCTCGCCCGACGGCGTGCGGAAGGCCCGCGGCTCCGCGAGCGCCCGGAACGACGTCTGCCGCAGCAGCACGTCGGGTCCCTCCCACAGCGGCGGCCCCTGGATGGCGTCGATCATCGTGATGCCCCGGGCCTCCATGCGCGCGTACAGGTCGTCGATGTCGAGCACGCGGGGGGTGAGGTGGTTGATGTGGGTCGAGGGCACGCCCCCGATGTCCGCGGCGACCGCCGACACGGCCTCGAGCTCGCGGTACCAGGCCTGGTCCACGGGCTCGCGGGACAGCTCGAACGCCTCCGTCGCCAGGCGCAGGAACGTCGCCGCGTCGCCCGCCGCGAGGCCGCCGTCCGCCTCGGCGCGGTCGGCCAGCGTCAGCAGCTCGGGCCCGAACAGCGTGCGGGCGCCGAGGAAGCGCTCGAGCCGCTGCTGGAGGTCGGCGCTGAAGAACCGCCGGTCGCCCGGCACCAGCATGGACGTGAAGACGCGGAACGGGTTGCGGGCCAGCTCCGTGCGGTCGATCGGCCGGAAGGCGGTCGAGATCACGGGCACGGACGAGCTGGACGCGTCGCGCAGGTCGTAGAAGCCCACCGGGTGCATGCCCATCGCGCCGAAGATGCGCGCCACCTGCGAGATCTCGGTGGGCGTGCCCACGCGGATGGCCCCGTGCCGCTCGGCGGTGACGCGGTCGATGGAGCCGAGCCGCTCGGCGTCCGCGCCGCGGGCACGCACGACGTCGGCGTTGACCTCGTGGGACACCTCCAGGAGCGTCGTGTAGGCGGGCACCTCCTGGCCGTACATGTCGGACAGCGAGCGGGCGAAGGCCGCCCGCAGCTGCCACGGTGCGGAGAACTCCTCCTGCTGGGTCACGGTCTCCCTCTCGGGTCGGGGTCGGGGTCGGGGCGGGTCGGGTCTGGGCGGGGCAGGTTCGGGCGGAAGTCAGATGATGTTCGCCTCGGCGCGGGCGGCCGCGGCGGCGAAGCGGCCGGCGGTGAAGGCGGAGACGTCGACGGCGGAGGACGCCGCGCCGGATCGGCCGGCGTACAGGTCGCGCACCGCCTCCCCCACCGCCGGGGCCTGCAGGAAGCCGTGGCCCGAGAAGCCGCACGCGTAGAGCACGCGGCCCGCGTCCGCCGGGGCCTCGCCGATCAGGGCGTCGTGGTCGGGCGTCATCTCGTACAGGCCCGCCCAGCCGCCGGTCAGGGCGACGTCGGCGAGCGCGGGGGTGCAGCGGGCGGCCGCGGCCCGCAGAGCGGGCTCCCAGGTCGGGTCGTAGCGCGTGTCGAACCCGACGGGCGTGCCCGGCTCCGACATGCCGAGCAGCAGCGTGCCCGGCGCGTCGGCGTCGTGCAGGTAGTACGTGGAGCCGAAGTCGATGGTGAACGGCAGGCCCGCGTCCGGGACGCCGGCCGGCGGTTCCAGCGGCGCCGTGAACGCGATCTGCCGCCGCACCGGGTCGACCGGCAGGTCGACGCCGGCCATCGCCCCGAGCGGGCGCGACCAGGCGCCCGCGCACAGCACCACCGCCCCCGCCCGGACGCGGCCGCGGACGGTCGTCACGACGAGCCGGTCGAGCCCGTCGTGCGTCCCGGGTCCGATCCCGGTCACCGCGGCGTGCGTGCGCACCTGCGCCCCGTGCCGCTCGGCGCCGTCGGCGTACCCGGCGACGACGGCGGCGGGGTGCGCCCAGCCGTCGCGCGGGGCGTACGCGGCACCGGCGTAGCCCTCCGCCGCGAGATAGGGGTTGAGACGGCGTGCCTCGGCCGGCGTCAGCAGCCGGGCGTCGACGCCCAGGTCGCGCTGCACCGCGACCGACCGCCCGAACAGCTCGACGTCGTCGTCGGTCGGCAGCACGAAGAGGTAGCCCGGCTGGCGCAGCCCGATGTCGCCGCCGGGCCGCCGCGCGAAGTCCTCGAACAGCTCCAGGCTGCGCCGGCCCAGCGCGACGTTCGCCTCCTGGGAGAACTGGGCGCGCACGCCCCCGATCGGCTTGCCCGAGCTCCCGCCGGCCAGCTCCCCCGACTCCACGAGCAGCACGTCGGCGCCGCCCTCGGCGAGGTGGAACGCCACGGAGGCGCCCACGACCCCGCCGCCGACGACCACCACCTCGGCCCGCGCGGGCAGGGGCTGGCTCCTGCGCGCCCGCTGCCGGGCCGTCCCGTGCTGTCGCGTCACCCGACCTCCTTGCCGCGTGCGACCCCGTCCGAGCCTTCGTCGTCATCCTGGCCCGCGGCGAGTGTCCAGCACCATCGAAGGTTCGTCGTCGAAACCGTGCAGGAGCTCTGGACGGTCGTAGCCTGGACAGGTGGACATCACCGACCCGACCCGCGACCTGCCGTGGTCCGGGCTGCGTGCGCTCTGTGCCGTGGCGGAGCACCGCACGATGACGGCGGCCGCGGCCGCGCTCGGGTACACGACGGGCGCCGTGTCGCACCAGCTCGCCGCCCTCGGGCGGGCGCTCGGCGCGGACGTCGTCCGGGCGCACGGGCGCGGCGTCGTGCTCACCGAGGCGGGGGCGGCCCTGGCCGAGCACGCCGAGACCCTGCTGGCGGCCCAGCGCCGGGCGGTGGGCGCCGCCCGCGCGGCGACCGGCGAGGCGGCCGGCACGGTGCGGCTCGGCGCTTTCGCGACGGTCGCGGCGAGCCTCCTGCCCCGGCTCGTCGCGGAGCTGGGCGGCGCGCACCCGCAGGTCGTGCTGGAGGGCTTCGAGCTCACGGTCGACGACGTGGCCGCCGCGGTGCGGCGAGGCGACGTCGACCTGGGGCTCGGGCTCGACTATCCCCGCGCCCCGATCCCGCGCCTGCCGGGCACCACCCTGCGCCCGCTGCGCACGGAGCGGTTCGCCCTCGTCTCAGCCCCGGACGCCGAGCTGCCCGACCGGCTGCACCTGGCCGACGTCGCCCACCTGCCGTGGATCCTGCCGCCCGCGCCCACGCACTACGGCGCGGCGGTGCGCGGCGCGTGCCGGGCCGCGGGCTTCGAGCCGCGCGCCGCGCACGAGGTGAACGACACGTCGACCACCCTCGCCCTCGTCGCCCAGGGCCTGGGTGTCGCGCTCGCCACGTCGATCATGCGCGGGCTGCGGCCCGGCACCGACCTGCGCACCAGCATGCTGCGCGACGTCGTGGAACGGGAGGTGGTGCTGCTGGAGCCCGTGTCCGCCCCGCGTCGTCCCGCGCTCGACGCGGTGGCGCGCGTCATCGAGCAGGTGGTGCACACCACCCACGTCACCCCGTGAACGCCGGGGTCAGGCGCCCACGAGGTACTGCGCCAGGTAGCCGGTGACCTTGTCCAGCGCGACGCGCTCCTGCGTCATCGAGTCGCGGTGGCGCACGGTCACGGCGTCGTCCTCGAGCGTGTCGAAGTCGACGGTGATGCAGAACGGCGTACCGATCTCGTCCTGGCGGCGGTACCGGCGACCGATGGCGCCCGCGTCGTCGAAGTCGACGTTCCAGCTCTTGCGCAGCTCGGCCGCGAGGTCGCGGGCCTTGGGCGAGAGCTTCTCGTTGCGGCTCAGCGGCAGGACGGCGGCCTTGACCGGGGCGAGGCGCGGGTCGAGCCGCAGCACGGTGCGCTTGTCGACCCCGCCCTTGGTGTTGGGCGCCTCGTCCTCGGCGTACGCCTCCACGAGGAACGCCATGAGCGAGCGCGTGAGGCCCGCGGCCGGCTCGATGACGTACGGGATCCACCGCTCGCCCGAGGCCTGGTCGAAGTACGACAGGTCCTTGCCCGAGTGCTCCGAGTGGGTCTTGAGGTCGAAGTCGGTGCGGTTCGCGACGCCCTCGAGCTCGCCCCACTCGCCGCCGGTGAAGCCGAAGCGGTACTCGATGTCGACCGTGCGGGTCGAGTAGTGGGACAGCTTGTCCTTCGGGTGCTCGTACAGGCGCAGGTTCTCGGGGTCGATACCGAGGTCCGTGTACCAGGCCATGCGCGTGTCGATCCAGTACTGGTGCCACTGCTCGTCGGTGCCCGGCTCGACGAAGAACTCCATCTCCATCTGCTCGAACTCGCGCGTGCGGAAGATGAAGTTGCCCGGCGTGATCTCGTTGCGGAACGACTTGCCGATCTGCGCGATGCCGAACGGCGGCTTCTTGCGCGAGGCCGCGGCGACGTTCGTGAAGTTCACGAAGATGCCCTGGGCGGTCTCCGGGCGCAGGTAGTGCACGCCGGACTCGTCCTCGACCGGGCCGAGGTAGGTCTTGAGCATCATGTTGAAGTCGCGCGGCTCGGTCCACTGGCCGCGGGTGCCGCAGTTCGGGCAGGCGATCTCCGCGAGGCCGCCCTCGGGGGCGCGGCCCTTCTTGGACTCGAACTCCTCGACCATGTGGTCCTCGCGGAACCGCTTGTGGCAGCTCAGGCACTCGGTCAGCGGGTCGTTGAACGCGCCGAGGTGGCCCGAGGCGTGCCACACCGGGGTGGGCAGGATTACGGCCGAGTCGAGGCCGACGACGTCGTCACGACGCGTCATCGCCTTCCACCACTGCCGCTTGATGTTCTCCTTGAGCTCGGTGCCCAGGGGACCGTAGTCCCACGCGGAGCGCGTCCCGCCGTAGATCTCGCCGGACTGGAACACGAAACCTCGCCGCTTGGCGAGGGAGACGACGGCGTCGAGATGGGCGGACGGTGCTGCCACGGATCACTCCTGGGGGTCGGGCCACCACGTGGCTCGTGGGGCCGGTGCGGGGAACGACCGCAGCCCGGAGGCACGTCGATGCCCGACGACCGGCTGCGGTGAACCACCAGCCTACCGGGACGTCCGGCGGGCCCTGTCCCTCATTGACGATCCCGAAGGTGCCGGCCCTCGCGGTGACGATCCGGGTGCCCGACGATCGTCATAGGAGCAGCACCGCCCGCCCGGGCGGCGCGCACGGCACGACGAAGGAGACGACGATGCGCTACGCACTGCTGCTGCACAACGGCGAGCCCTCCCCCGGCGAGATCCCCGCCGAGGGGATCGCCGAGATGGAACGCCTCTTCGCGGAGTACGGCCAGGCCCTGGAGTCCGCGGGGGTGCTCGTCGCGGGCGAGGTCCTGCAGTTCTCGGACGCCGCCACCACGGTCACGCGCCGCACCGGCGCCACGCAGGTGCAGGACGGCCCGTTCGCGGAGACGAAGGAGGCGCTGGCCGGCATCTTCGTCGTGGAGGTGCCCGACGCCGACGCCGCCATCGCCTGGGCGGAGAAGTGCCCGGGCGCGTCCTACGGGTCCGTCGAGGTCCGGCCGGTCGCGACGTCGCTCGCGGGCGGGGTCTGGACCGGCCACGGCCCGGCCGAGTAGGCCCGAGCAGGCGACGGCGGTGGTCCGCGAGGTGGACGGCGAGGGGGACGGCGGGGTGGACGGCGAGGTGGACGGCGCCGCCGGCTGCGACGCGTACGACGCGGCGGCCGCGGCGGCGAGGGACGGCTACGGCCGCCTCGTCGCCCTCCTCGCCGCCGCCGACGGCGACCTCCAGGCGGCGGAGGACGCGCTCGGCGACGCGCTGGAGCGCGCGCTGCGGACCTGGCCGCGGTCGGGCGTGCCGGACCGTCCGGACGCGTGGCTGCTCACGGTGGCCCGCAACCGGCAACGGGACCGGTGGAGGTCCGCCGAGGCGCGCCGCACCGCGCCCCTGGTCCCCCACCTCGCGGAGCGCCACGCGCCGGCGCACCTCGACGACGTCGACCCCGACGCGATCGGCGACCGGCGCCTCGAGCTGATGCTGGTGTGCGCCCACCCGGCGGTGGCGCCGGCGGCGCGCACGCCCCTCATGCTGAACACCGTGCTGGGCTGCACCGCGGAGCAGGTCGCGGCCGCCTTCACCGTGCCGGCCGCGACCATGGCCACGCGGCTGGTGCGGGCGAAGCGCCGCGTGAAGGCGATGCGGGTCCCGTTCGAGCTCCCCGACCGCTCGCACCTGCCCGGCCGCATGGCCGACGTCCTCGAGGCCGTGTACGGCGCGTACGTCATCGAGTGGTCCACCGCCGCGACCGAGCCGCGCCGCCTGCCGCCGGAGGCGCTGCGCCTCGCCGAGATCCTCGCGCAGCTCGCGCCGCGCGACCCCGAGGCCCGCGGCCTCGCCGCGCTCGTCCTGCTCTCCTCGGCCCGGGCCGGCGCCCGGTCGGACGACGCCGGCCGGTTCGTGCCGCTCGCCGAGCAGGACCCCGCCCGGTGGGACGCGGCGCGCATCGCGCGGGCGCACGAGCACCTGCGCGCCGCCCACGCGCAGGGTTCGCTGGGCCGGTTCCAGCTCGAGGCCGCCGTCCAGGCCGTGCACTGCGCGCGCCGCGCCGGCGAGCCGCCCGACTGGGCCACCCTGCGCCGGCTGCACGAGGCGCTGTCCCGCGTCGCGCCGTCGCTCGGCGGGACCGTGGCGCTCGCGGCGGTGGTCGCGGAGACGGACGGGCCGGAGGCCGGCCTCGCCGTCCTGGACGGCATGGGGGGCACGGCCGGCTCGAGCGGTGCCGCCGCGGCGGCCCGGTACCAGCCGGCCTGGGCCACGCGGGCGGAGCTGCTCGCCCGCCTCGGGCGGGCCGACGCCGCCGGCGCGGCCTACGACAGGGCGGTCTCCCTGACCCACGACCCCGCACAGCGCGCGTACCTCGTCGCCCGCCGCGCGACCCTCAGTTGACAACCGTTCTCAATCAACTGAGAATCGTTCTCATGCTTCGCCGTCGTGCGGCCCTCGCCGCCCTGCCCGTGCTCGTCCTGCCCGCCGTCCTCGCGGGCTGCTCCACCGACGACGGCGGGGGCGACGGCACGCTCGAGGTCCTCGCCTCGTTCTACCCGCTGCAGTACGTCGCCGAGCAGGTGGGCGGCGAGCACGTGACCGTCTCCAACCTCACCCCGCCGGCGGCCGAGCCCCACGACCTCGAGCTCTCCCCCGCGCAGATGCGCGAGATCGGCACGTCCGACCTCGTCGTCTACTCCTCCGGCTTCCAGGCCGCGGTCGACGACGCCGTCGAGACCCAGTCGCCCGAGCACGTCGTCGACGCGGCGGACGTCGTCGACCTGGAGGCCCACCCGGGCACGCCCTCCGAGGAGACGGGCGGGCACGGCGACGAGCACGCCGAGGAGGACGCCGGCGACGGCCACGACCACGGCACGCTCGACCCGCACTTCTGGCTCGACCCGACGCGGCTGATCCCCCTCGGCCACGCCGTCGCGGGCGCGCTCGCCGACGCCGACCCGGAGCACGCCGCCGCCTACGCGGAGGGGGCGCGCGCCCTCGAGAAGCAGGTCAAGGACCTGGACGCCGAGTTCACCGCCGGGCTGAAGGAGTGCGAGACGCGCACCCTGGTCACGTCGCACGAGGCGTTCGGCTACCTCGCCGAGCGCTACGACCTGGAGCAGGTCGGCATCGTGGGCCTGGACCCCGAGTCCGAGCCGTCCCCCGCCCGGCTGCGCGAGGTCGCGGCCGTCGTCGAGGACAGCGGCGTCGACACGATCTTCACCGAGACCCTCACCAGCCCGAAGGTCGCGGAGACCCTCGCCTCCGACGTCGGCGTGGAGACCGCCGTCCTCGACCCGCTCGAGGGGCTCTCGGAGGACGCCGCGGCCGCCGGCGCCGACTACGTCTCGGTGATGCAGGACAACCTCGCCACCCTCAGCGAAGGGCTCCAGTGCTCATGACCACGCTCGCCCCCGGCTCCGCACACCTGTCCGAGACTCCGCCCGCGCCCGACGCGCCCCCGGCGATCGAGGCCCGCGGCCTGCACGTGCGCCTGGGCGCCAGCCCGGTGCTGCGCGGCGTCGACCTCACCGTGCGTCGGGGCGAGGTCGTCGCCCTGCTCGGCGCGAACGGCTCCGGGAAGTCCACGCTGGTCCGCACGCTCGTGGGCGTGCTGCCCCCGAGCGCCGGCGACGTGCGCCTGCTCGGCCGCCCGCTCGGCGACGGCGTCCCCTGGGGCCGCGTCGGCTACGTGCCGCAGCGTGTCAGCGCGGCCGCGGGCGTGCCCTCGACGGCCGAGGAGGTCGTGGCCTCCGGCCTGCTGCACGGCCGGCGGCTGCGGCTCCCGCGCGGCTGGCGGGCCCGGGTCCGTGAGGCGCTCGACCAGGTCGGCCTCGCCGACCGGGCGCACCGGCCCACGCACCAGCTCTCCGGCGGCCAGCAGCAGCGGGTCCTCATCGCCCGTGCGCTCGTGCGCCGGCCCGAGGTGCTGGTGCTCGACGAGCCCGTCGCCGGGGTGGACCGCCCCAGCCAGGAGGCGTTCGCCGCCACGATGACCCGGCTCGTGGGCGACGGCATGACGGTGCTCGTCGTCCTGCACGAGCTCGGCGAGCTCGCGCCGCTGGTGCAGCGGTGCGTCGTGCTGCGGCACGGCCGCGTGGTGCACGACGGCGCCCCGCCGCACCCGCGACCCGGGCACGAGGACTCCGACCACGAGCACGTGCACCCGCACGCACACTCCCGCACGCTGCAGCGGGCCGAGGACGTGCGCCTGGCGGACGGGCCCTTCGAGGCCCGGCTCGACGCACGCGACGACTCCGCCGAGGACGAGGGGGCGCGCTGATGGGCCTGTGGGAGATGGTCACCGACCCGTTCATGCAGCGCGCGCTCGTCGCCGCGCTCCTGGTCGGCCTGAGCGCCCCGGTCGTGGGCACGTACCTGGTGCAGCGCCGGCTGGCGCTGCTCGGCGACGGCATCGGGCACGTGGCGCTCACCGGCGTCGCGCTCGGCTGGCTCGTCGGCGCGGGCATGGGCCTGGTGCCCGACGACGTGCTCGCGGTCCCCGGCGCGGTCGTCGCGGCGGTGGCCGGCTCGGTCCTCATCGAGGTGGTCCGCCGGCGCGGGCGCACCTCGGGCGACCTCGCGCTGGCCATCCTCTTCTACGGCGGCATCGCCGGCGGCGTGCTGCTCATCGGCCTCGCCGGCGGGTCGTCGGGCAGCCTGATGGCCTACCTCTTCGGGTCGATCTCGACCGTGACCATGGCCGACGTGTGGGTCACGGTCGCGCTCTGCGGGCTCATCCTGCTGATCGGGCTCGGGCTGCGGGCCGTGCTGTTCTCCGTCAGCCACGACGAGGAGTTCGCCATCGCGTCCGGGCTGCCGGTGTGGGCGCTCAACATGGCCGTGGCCGTCCTCGCCGCGCTGACGGTGACCGTCGCGATGCGCGTGGTGGGGCTGCTGCTGGTGTCCGCGCTGATGATCGTCCCGGTGGCGATCGGCCAGCTCGTGACGCACTCGTTCCGCCGCACCATGCTCGTGGGCTCGGTCGTGGGCGTGACCGTGTGCGTCACCGGCCTGTCGATCACGTACTGGCACAACGTCTCCCCCGGCGCCCTCATCGTGGTGCTCGCGATCGGCGTCTACGCCGTCGTCGCGGCCGTGCACCCGCTGCTCGCCCGCCGCCGGCCGGCGACCGACCCGCACCCCGACATCCCCGACGACGTCGCCGTCGCCACCCCCGCCGGCGACGGCAGGCAGGAGGAGTGCACGCCGTGAACGACACCCGCCAGCGCCCCTCGCGCCTCGCCGACCGGCCCGCGCCGCGGATGACGCGCCAGCGGGCCGCGGTCGCCGACGCCCTCGGCGAGACGGACGAGTTCCGCAGCGCCCAGCAGCTGCACGAGCTGGTCCGCACGCGCGGCGACGCCGTCGGCCTCGCGACCGTCTACCGCACGCTGCAGACGATGGCGGACGGCGGCGAGGTCGACGTGCTGCGCGGCGAGGACGGCGAGAGCCTGTACCGCCGGTGCGAGCGCCGTGAGCACCACCACCACCTCGTCTGCCGGTCCTGCGGGCGCGCGGTCGAGATCGACGGGCCCACCGTGGAGGCCTGGGCGGCGAGCGTGGCCAGCGCCCACGGTTTCGCCGACATCGACCACACCGTGGAGCTCTGGGGCACCTGCGCGGACTGCCGGGCCGCGGCACCCCGGACGAGTTAGGCCAGGCATACCTCAGCAAGGCAGACTGGGTCCGTGCCTCTCGCCCCCGCGCTCGCCGCCACCCTCGCCGCCGGGCCCGTCACCGGGTCCGTCACCGGGTCCGTCGGCACCGAACCCGCCGGCGTCTTCACCATCGCCGGCGTGCCGTTCTGGGTCGTCTACCTCGCGGCGTTCTGCATCGTGCTGGTCCGCGCCCAGGCGACCTACTGGGCGGGACGGGGCGTGGCCCGCGGGACGGCCCGCGACGGACGGGTGTCCGACCTGCTGTCGCGTCCGGGTGCGCTCGCCGCCATCGAGCGGATCCACCGCTGGGGTCCGCCCGCGGTCACGCTCTCGTTCTTCACGGTGGGCGTCCAGACGCTCGTCAACCTCGCGGCGGGCTACCTGCGCATGCCCTTCGGCCGGTACCTGGTCGCGCTGCTGGCCGGCTGCGTCGTCTGGGCCACGATCTGGACGACGGTCGGCACCGCCGCCGTCAACGCCGCGATCGCCGTGGGGGTGCGCCACCCGGTGACGCTCGTCGCGATCGGGCTGGGTGCCGTGGCGCTCGTCACCTGGGTCGCGTACCGGCTCACGCGCCGCTCCCGCGCGGGCACGGGAGCGTGAGGCCGCGTGCACCGGCAGCCCCCGGCGCGGCCGCCGTCCCGTGCCAGACTGAGGCCATGCTGACCTCGGCCGGCGCGGCCCTGCACGCCCACGGCGTGAGCCTCGGGTATGACGGGCGGAAGGTCATCGAGGGGCTCGACCTCGAGCTGCCCGCGGGCAAGGTCACCGCGATCGTCGGGCCCAACGCCTGCGGCAAGTCGACGCTGCTGCGGGGCCTCGCCCGGCTGCACCCGCTCGACGGCGGGCGGGTCACCCTCGGCGACCACGACGTGTCCGCACTGTCCCGCAAGGAGCTCGCCCGCTCCGTCGCGGTGCTGCCGCAGTCGTCGATCGCCCCCGACGGGGTGCGCGTCGCCGACCTCGTCGCACGGGGACGCTACCCGCACCAGGGCTGGTTCGGCCGGCACACCAGCGACGACGACGCGGTCGTGGCGCGCGCGCTGGAGGCCACCAGCACGACGGAGCTCGCGGACCGGCCCGTCGCGGAGCTCTCCGGCGGTCAGCGCCAGCGGGTCTGGATCGCCATGGTGCTCGCGCAGGAGACCGACATCGTGCTGCTCGACGAGCCCACGACCTTCCTCGACGTGGCGCACCAGGTCGAGCTGCTCGACCTGCTGGCCGAGCTCAACCACACCCGCGGCACCACGGTCGTCATGGTGCTGCACGAGCTCAACCTCGCCGCCCGGTACGCCGACCACCTGGTGGTGATGAGCGCCGGGCGGATCGTGGCCCTCGGCGACCCGGCGTCCGTGCTCACCGAGGACGCGGTGCGCGACGCCTTCGGCCTGGAGGCACGGGTCGTGCCCGACCCCGTCTCCGGGACGCCGCTCGTCGTGCCGGTGGGCCGGCACCGCGTCACGGGCTGAGCGCGCCGAGGAGCTGTACCGCCCAGCACGCGGGGTCGTGCCCGCCCGCCGGACGCGCGACGGTGAGGCTCTCGCACCGCCCGGCGAGGGCGTCGTGCAGGCGCCGGGTCGGCTCCCGCAGCGCCCACTCCTGCTCGCCGACCTCCAGGTGCACCCGGCCGAGCCCCCACGCGGGGTCGGCCGCCGCCCGCTCGACGGCACCCGTGAGCCACTCCTCCGGCGCGGGTGCGCCCGGCCCCCCGTCGTCGGGGGCCGACGGCCACCACCACGCCCCCGACTGGCACACCGACGCACCGAAGCGCTCCGGCGCCACGCACTGCGCCCACAGGGCCGCCAGGCCGCCGAAGTCGTGCCCCGCGATCGTGGTGCGGGCCGGGTCGCGCGTCAGCGGCGCCCCGAGGACCTCCGCGTCGGCGTCGTCGAGCACCTGCGCCAGCCGCCGGACGTACGGGTGCGAGCACGTGAGGTCGGCCAGCCGGCGCTCCCGGTCGCCGCACCCGACGAGCAGCACGGCCGCGGGCCGCAGCGCGCCCGTGGCGAAGGCACGGTCGAGCGCCCGCACCCCCGCTCCCAGCCACCGGTCGCCGTCCAGCAGCACGACCACGTCCCAGCCGTCCGGTCCCGGCTCCACGGGCGGGACGTGCCACCAGGCCCGGCGCCCCGCGGCGCCGGCCCCGGGCTCGCCGAAGCCGGCCACGGGCACGGTGCGGCCCCGCGGTCCCGGCTCGGGCTGCTCGCCCACGACGACGCCGCCCACGCCCGCGGGCGGCGCCGGCGCGTCGGGTCCCGACGCCACGGTGTCGGCCCCCAGCAGCGCGTGCTCGCGCGCGAGGGGGTCGGGCTCGCTGCGCAGCAGCAGGTCGAACCAGTCGTCGAGCGCGGCGTGCACACCGGGGTCGGACGCCGCCCTGGCCCGCTCCCGCCGGGCCGCCACCGAGGCCGCGGTGCGCTCGTCGGCGGTGGCGCCGTGGTCGTCGTCGACCGCGATCCCGTACGTCGCGCGCCACGACGCCGGCAGGCGCAGGCTGAGGGACCACAGGGTGGTGCCCGGGATCCGGGACATCAGCGCGTCGCGGTACGTGCTGACGTCGACCAGCCCGTCGACGTCCACGAGGACCCGGCGCGCGCCGTCCTCGCCCCGGTGGACGAACGTGTACACCCGCTCCTGCGGGTGCCCGGGGATCTCGTCGACCAGCGGCGTGCCCTCCTGGGCGACCCGGCGCCAGAACCGGGCGCGCCGCTCCGGCGTCGGGTCGGCGACCAGCGCCTCGATCGTGGGGCTCGTCGTGCGGGGCAGCGGCCACGGCCGGTCGACCTGCGGCGCGACCGTGGCGGCCGGCCCGAGGTCGCGCGGCGGGTCCGCGAAGGGGCTCATGCGGTCCCCGCGCCCTCGCGATCTCCCGCCTGCTCGTCACCGACGGCGTCCACGGCACCACCGTAACGCCGGTCGCGCCGGGCGAACTCCTCGACCGCGCGCCACAGGTGCCGCCGGTCCACGTCCGGCCACGGCTCGGGCAGGAAGACCATCTCCGCGTAGGCCGCCTGCCAGATCATGAAGTTCGACGTGCGCTGCTCCCCCGACGAGCGCAGGAACAGGTCGACGTCGGGCAGGTCGGGCTCGTCGAGGTAGCGCTGGACCATCTTCTCGGTGACCCGCGCCGGGTTGATCTTCCCCGCGGCGGCGTCGCGGGCGATGGCGGCCGCGGCGTCCGCGATCTCGGCGCGGCCGCCGTAGTTGACGCACATCGTCAGCGTGCAGCGGTCGTTGTCCTTGGTCATCTCCTCCGCGACCTGCAGCTCCTTGATGACCGACCCCCACAGCCTCGGCCGGCGGCCCGCCCAGCGGATGCGCACGCCCCACGACGACATCTCGTCGCGCCGTCGGCGGATGACGTCCCGGTTGAAGTTCATGAGGAACTTCACCTCGTCCGGGGACCGCTTCCAGTTCTCCGTGCTGAACGCGTACGCGGAGACGTGCTTGACGCCGATCTGGACGGCCCCGGCGACGACGTCGAGCAACGACCTCTCGCCCTGCTTGTGCCCCTCGACCCGCGGCAGGCCGCGGGCGTTGGCCCACCGGCCGTTGCCGTCCATGACGATCGCCACGTGGTTCGGCACGAACTGGGACGGGATGTTCGGGGCGGTCGCCCCCGAGGGGTGCGGGTACGGCTCGGCGTACTCGCGCGGCGGTCGGGCTGCCATCAGGCCTCTCTCTCGATCATGCGGAGGGAGCGCAGGGTGCGCTCCAGGTAGTACTGCGAGTACGCCGCCACGAGCCCCGACGCCTCCGCGCGGTGCCGCGGCTCCGACGCCTCGGCCACCGGCCAGTCGCCCCCCAGCAGCGCGCCGAGCAGCGCGAACGTCTCGGGGGCCGGCGCGATCGAGCCGGGCGGGCGGCAGCGGGAGCAGATGGCCCCGCCGGTGCCGACGGAGAAGGCGTGGTGCGGGCCCGGCTCGCCGCACCGCGCGCACTCGGTGAACGACGGCGCCCAGCCGGCGACCGCCAGGCCGCGCAGGAGGTAGGAGTCGAGCACCAGGGAGGCGGGGTGCCGCCGTTCGGCGAGCGCCCGCAGCGCGCCGGCGAGCAGCCAGTACTGCTGGACCGCGGGCTCGTGCTCGGTCGCGACCAGCCGGTCGGCGGCCTCGAGCATCGCCGCCCCCGCGGTGTACAGGGAGTAGTCGGCGGCGATCTGGCGGGCATAGGGGCCGACCGTCTCGACCTGGGTCACCGTGTCCAGCGAGCGCCCGGTGTGCAGCTGGACGTCCACCACCATGAACGGCTCGAGGCGCGCCCCGAAGCGGGACGACGTGCGGCGCACCCCGCGCCCGACGCCGCGCACCTTGCCGTGCTCCCGGGTGAGGAACGTGACGATGCGGTCCGCCTCGCCCAGCTTGTGGGTGCGCAGCACGATCGCGTCGTCTCGGTACAGGGGCACGGCTCCATTGTCGGCCATGCCGCCGACAGCGGGGCACGACGCGGGGCGGCCTCGTAGACGTCGCCGCCGAAGGGGTTGGCGGAATACCTGGAGGGGGTATAGGTTGATTCGAGTCGGTACCCCGAGGGGGTATCCATTCGAGAGGAGATCACGATGAGCACCAGCGAGTTCCAGGTCACCGGCATGACGTGCGGCCACTGCGAGATGTCCGTCCGCGAGGAGGTCGGCCAGGTGCCCGGCGTCGAGGACATCCAGGTCAGCGCCGAGACCGGCAGGCTCGTCGTCACCGGCACGGACGGCGTCGAGGCGTCCGCCGTGCTGGCGGCTGTGGACGAGGCCGGCTACACGGCGGTCCCGGTCGGATGAACGCCGCCGGACGGCTGACCGCCTACGGGGCGGGACTCGCGGTCGCGTTCACCGGCGCGTTCGCCGTCGCCGGCGCCGTCGTGCCCGACGACGCGGCCGATCAGACAGCCCAGGCACGCCAGGAGGTCGAGGGAGAGCAGATGGACGACCATGCAGCCGCCGGCCAGGAGCACCCGGGGCAGGCGCCGGCCGTCGAGGACGTGCGCGGCCTGGCGATCGCGCAGGACGGGTTCCTGCTGACGCCGGTGCGCTCCCCCGGAGCCGTCGGCGAGGCCGGAGACCTGAGCTTCCAGGTCCAGGACGCGGCCGGCGAGCCGGTGGTCGACTACCGCACCGCCCACGACAAGGACCTGCACCTGATCGTCGTCCGCGCGGACGGCAGCGGGTACCGCCACGTGCACCCCCGCCTCGACCCGACCACCGGCACGTGGAGCATCCCCTGGCGCTGGGCCGAGGCCGGCACCTACCGGGTGTTCGTCGACTTCGTCCCGGCCACGGGCGACGACGAGAAGAACGTCACCCTCTCGCGGACGGTCCAGGTGGCCGGCGACGTCGAGCCCACCACGCCCGAGCCCACCGCGACCGACGAGGTCGACGGCTTCACCGTGGACGTGTCCGGTGAGCTCACGGCGGGCTCGACCAGCGAGCTCACGGTCTCCGTGCGCCGCGACGGCGAGCCCGTCACGACGCTGGAGCCCTACCTCGGGGCGTTCGGGCACCTCGTCGCCCTGCGCGAGGGCGACCTGGCGTACCTGCACGTCCACGCCGCCGGGGACGAGCCCGCCGAGGGCGACACCGCCGGGCCGGAGATCGGGTTCGCGGCCACGGCCCCGACCCCGGGCCGGTACCTGCTCTACCTCGACTTCCAGGTCGACGGGAAGGTCCGCACCGCCGAGCTCGTGCTCGACGCCGGCGCAGCCCACGGCACCCCCGACACCTCCGACCACGGCCACTGAGAGAAGGAATCCGGATGAGTACGTCCGCACCCCCGGCCGGGGGACCGCACGTCGAGCTGAGCATCGGCGGGATGACCTGCGCCTCCTGCGCGATGCGGATCGAGAAGAAGCTCAACAAGCTCGAGGGCGTCGCCGCCACGGTCAACTACGCCACCGAGAAGGCCAAGGTCACCGTGCCCGAGGGGTACGACCCGGCGCTGCTCGTGGCCGAGGTCGAGAAGACCGGGTACACCGCGGCCCTGCCGCGGCCGAAGCAGGCCCCGGCGGAGCCCGCGGGGGCCGGGGACGACCGGGAGGCGGACGACGAGCTCGTCTCGCTGCGCCGGCGCCTCGTCGGCTCGGTCGTGCTCACCGTCCCGGTGATCGCGATGGCGATGGTCCCCGCGCTGCAGTTCACGTACTGGCAGTGGCTGTCGCTCGCGCTCGCCGCGCCCGTCGTCGTGTGGGCCGCGTGGCCGTTCCACCGGGCCGCCTGGGCGAACCTGCGGCACGGCACCGCGACGATGGACACGCTCATCTCGATGGGCACGTCCGCGGCGTTCCTGTGGTCGCTGTACGCGCTGTTCCTCGGCACGGCCGGCACCCCCGGGATGACGCACCCCTTCGAGCTCACGATCGCGCCCTCGGACGGGGCGGCGAACATCTATCTCGAGGTCGCCGCCGGCGTCACCATGTTCATCCTGGCCGGGCGCTACTTCGAGAAGCGGTCCAAGCGCCAGGCCGGTGCGGCGCTGCGTGCGCTGCTCGAGCTCGGCGCCAAGGAGGTCGCCGTGCTGCGCGGCGGCGTCGAGACGAAGATCCCGGTCGACGACCTGCAGACGGGCGACGAGTTCGTCGTACGGCCCGGCGAGAAGATCGCGACCGACGGCGTGGTCGTCTCCGGCACGTCCGCCGTGGACGCCTCCATGCTCACCGGCGAGTCCGTGCCGGTCGAGGTCGCCGAGGGCGACACCGTCACCGGCGCGACGGTCAACGCGGGCGGGCGGCTCGTGGTCCGCGCCACGCGGATCGGGGCGGACACGCAGCTGGCCCAGATGGCCAGGCTCGTCGAGGACGCGCAGACCGGCAAGGCCGAGGTGCAGCGCCTGGCCGACCGGGTGTCCGGCATCTTCGTCCCGATCGTCATCGCGGTCGCCGTCGTCACCCTCGGCGCCTGGCTGGGGGCGGGGTTCTCCGTCACGGCGGCGTTCACCGCCGCGGTCGCGGTCCTCGTGATCGCCTGCCCGTGCGCCCTCGGGCTGGCGACCCCGACCGCGCTGCTGGTCGGCACCGGCCGCGGCGCCCAGATGGGCATCCTCATCAAGGGTCCCGAGGTCCTGGAGTCGACCCGCAAGGTCGACACCGTCGTGCTCGACAAGACCGGCACCGTCACGACCGGGCGGATGACGCTGGTCGACGTGATCCCCGAGCCGGGCACCGACCGCGCCGAGCTGTTGCGGCTGGCCGGCGCCCTGGAGGACGCCTCGGAGCACCCGATCGCGCAGGCGATCGCCAAGGGCGCCACCCAGGAGGCCGGCACCCTGCCGACCCCGGAGGACTTCACCAACGTCGAGGGCCTGGGGGTCCAGGGCGTCGTCGACGGGCACGGCGTGCTCGTGGGCCGCCAGGCCCTGCTGGCCGAGTGGTCGCAGCACCTGAGCGACGACCTGGTCCGGGCGAAGGCCCGTGCCGAGGGCGAGGGCAAGACCGTCGTGGCCGCCGGGTGGGACGGGCGGGCCCGCGGCATCCTCGTGGTCGCCGACGCCGTCAAGCCCACCAGCGCCCGGGCGGTCGCCGAGCTCAAGGAGCTCGGGCTGCGGCCGGTGCTGCTCACGGGCGACAACGAGACCGTCGCACGCCAGATCGCGGCCGAGGTCGGCATCGACGAGGTCGTCGCCGAGGTCATGCCCCGCGACAAGTCGGACGTCGTCCGCCGGCTGCAGGCCGAGGGCAGGGTCGTCGCGATGGTCGGGGACGGCGTCAACGACGCCCCGGCACTCGCCCAGGCCGACCTCGGCCTGGCGATGGGGACCGGCACCGACGTCGCCATCGAGGCGTCCGACATCACGCTCGTGCGCGGCGACCTGCGCAGCGCCGTCGACGCGATACGCCTGTCGCGCAGGACCCTGAGCACCATCAGGACCAACCTGTTCTGGGCCTTCGCCTACAACACGGCGGCGATCCCGGTCGCCGCGCTCGGGATGCTCAACCCGATGCTCGCCGGCGCGGCGATGGCGTTCTCCAGCGTCTTCGTCGTCGGCAACAGCCTGCGGCTGCGCGGGTTCCGGAGCGTCGCCGCCCGGTGACGTCGAGAGCCCCCGGGGGACGTCCCCCGGGGGCTCTCGTCGTGCAGGGGCTCAGGCGCGCGCGGCCCGGTTCACCGCCGACACGACGGCCTTGAGCGACGCCGTCGTGATCGACGAGTCGACTCCCACGCCCCACAGCACGTCGTCGCCCACCTGGCACTCGACGTAGGCGGCCGCCGACGCGTCGCCGCCCTCGGACAGCGCGTGCTCGGCGTAGTCGAGGACGCGGACGTCCACGCCGACCTTGCCGATCGCGTCGACGAACGCCGCGAGCGGACCGTTGCCGGCGCCCTCGAGGGTGCGCTCTGCCCCGCCGTCGACGACGTCGACCGACAGCACCGTCTCGCCGCCGGCGGCCGACGTGGTCCGCGTCTCGCGCAGCGTGAACCGGCCCCAGTGCTCCAGGCCGTCCTCGGCGCCCGGCTCGACGGGCAGGTACTCGTCGCTGAACATGCGCCAGATGTCGGCGCCCGTGACCTCGCTGCCCTCGGCGTCGGTGAACCGCTGGACCACACCGGAGAACTCGATCTGCAGCCGGCGCGGCAGGTCCAGGGAGTGCTCCGTGGACAGCAGGTAGGCGACGCCGCCCTTGCCCGACTGCGAGTTGACGCGGATGACCGCCTCGTACGACCGGCCCACGTCCTTCGGGTCGATGGGCAGGTACGGCACGGCCCACGTCAGCTCGTCGACCGGCTTGCCCTCCGACCCGGCGCGGGCCTTCATGTGCTCCAGGCCCTTCTTGATCGCGTCCTGGTGCGAGCCGGAGAAGGCGGTGAACACCAGGTCGCCGACGTACGGGTGCCGCTCGTGCACCGGCAGCTGGTTGCAGTGCTCCACGGTGCGGCGGATCGCGTCGATGTCGTGGAAGTCGATCTGCGGGTCGATGCCCTGGCCGAACAGGTTCATGCCGAGGGTCACCAGGTCGACGTTGCCGGTGCGCTCGCCGTTGCCGAACAGGCAGCCCTCGATGCGGTCGGCCCCCGCCTGGTACCCCAGCTCGGCGGCGGCGACGGCGGTGCCGCGGTCGTTGTGCGGGTGCAGCGACAGCACGACGTTCTCGCGGTACTTGAGGTGGCGGTTCATCCACTCGATCGAGTCCGCGTACACGTTGGGCGTGGCCATCTCGACCGTGGCCGGCAGGTTGACGATCACGGGCCGCTGCGGCGTCGGCTCGAGGACGTCCAGCACCTCGTTGCAGATGCGGGCGGCGAACTCCAGCTCCGTGCCCGTGTACGACTCCGGGGAGTACTCGTAGTACACGGTCGTCTCGGGGATCGTCTCCTCGAGCTTGCGGCACAGCCGGGCACCCTGCAGCGCGATGTCGACGATCCCGTCCATGTCGGAGCGGAACACGACCTCGCGCTGGAGGATCGACGTGGAGTTGTACAGGTGCACGATCGCCTGCTTGGCGCCGCGGATCGCGTCGTACGTGCGCTCGATCAGGTGGTCGCGGCACTGCGTCAGGACCTGGATGACGACGTCGTCGGGGATGCGGCCCGACTCGATGAGCATGCGGACGAAGTCGAAGTCCGTCTGCGAGGCCGACGGGAAGCCGACCTCGATCTCCTTGTAGCCCATGCGCACGAGCAGGTCGAACATGCGCAGCTTGCGCTCGGCGTCCATCGGCTCGATGAGCGCCTGGTTGCCGTCGCGCAGGTCGACGGCGCACCAGCGCGGCGCCTGGGAGATCCGCTTGTCCGGCCAGGTGCGGTCGGGCAGCGAGACCTGGATCTGCTCGTGGAAGGGGGCGTAGCGGGCGTAGGGCATCCCGGAGGGGCGCTGCGGGTTGGCGCCGGCGATGCCGTGGGGGTGCGGGGAGCTCTGCATGGTGATGCGTCCTTCGGTGGGGCTCGGTGACCGCGTCCGGATCCGGTCGACGGTCGTGACCTGTCGGCCGGCACACCAAGCCTCCGCGGCGGGGGTACCGGCCTCTAGAGGGCCCCGCCGCGGCACCGAAGGAGGAGGCTCACCGCGCGATGCACGCTGTCACCGTACACCTTCGCGTCCGTGCTGCACCCGGCGTCCGGAATGCGGCACGCGGCCTCCTTCGGAGGGCCCGTCAGGGTCGCAGGCTAGCGCCGCGAGCGCAGCGCCGCGTCGACCGCCGGGTCGCCGAGCGCGCCCAGCCAGTCCAGCAGCGCCGGGTAGGTCGACGGGTTGGACGCCACGTGGGCGCGCAGGTGCGGCGCCTCCTGGACGATGCGCGCGAGGTCCGCCAGCGGCGTGCCCGGGTCGAGGGCGTGCGCGGCCGTCCAGCCCGGGGCCGCGGCCTCCGCGGGCACCGGCGGGAGCACCTGCGTCGAGTCGACGCCGGCCGCGCCGCCCGCCCCGGCTCCGGCGGCGCCCCACGAACCGTCGCGCACCGGCTCCATCTGCTGCGTGGAGTCCATCGGCTGCGGGGTGCGCTGCGGCGCGGTCTGCTGCGGCGCGGCCGCGGTCCAGCTCGCCGGCCGGGCCTGCTCGGAGGCCCGTTCCTGGGCCCATCCCTGGGTCTGCTCCTGAGGCTGCTCCTGTGCCCATCCCTGGCCGCCGTCCTGGACCACCGCCATCGGGCCCGTCGGGGTCTCCTCGGAGGTCGACCGCGGCGCGTCCTCGGACGTCGCCGCGCCCAGCGGTGCGCCCGGCCCGGCGTCCTCCGGCGCCGGCTCCGGCGCGCTCGCGACCAGCTCGCGCACCGACGCCGGCACCAGCAGCGCGGCGAGCGTGGCGGCAGGCAGCGCGAACGTCACGAGGAGCTCCTCGACGTTCGCCTGCGTCCCCAGCCCGGCGCGCGCCACGACGATCACCAGGCCCAGCACGACCAGCGCGCACGCCGCCCCGACGGCCGTGGTGTGCCCGCTGCGCGGGTCGCGCACCAGCGCCCGGCGGGCCATGAACGCGACGGCCACCATGAGCACCCCGCAGATGAGGCGCAGCACCAGGCTGACGGCGACGCCGCCCGCGACCAGCCGCACGAGCGCGACCAGCGCGACGAACCCCGCCACCAGCAGCACGAGGTCGAGGCAGCGCACCGCCACGGCCACCCAGCGTGCGGCGTGCACGTCCTGCGGGTCGCCGGCGACGGCGGCGACGTCGTCGAGCACCCGCCGGGCGGCGCAGGCCGCGACCACCGGCAGGAGCAGGAGCCCGAGCCGCTGGGCGTGGACGCTCTCGAACCAGGGCGCCTCCTGCCCCCCGGCGAAGAGGATCAGCTCGATCGCCACGGCCGCCCCCACGACCAGCAGCACGATCCCGGCGACGAGGTCACCCCGCGCGTACGACACGGCGGTGAGCCACAGCACGCCGAGGACGAGCGCCGCGTTCAGCACGCCCACGACGGTCGCGGACCACGGGTCCCCGTCGATGAGCGACGCGACAGGCGTGGCGAGCGCCCCGAGGCCCACGAGCCCGGCGACGACGAGCAGCGTCCGCTCCCACGTGGGAGCCAGCGCCAGCGCGGCGCCCGCCAGCCCGAGCACCACGCCGGCGCCGACCGCGCCCTCGGCCGCGCCGGGGCGCGCCGCGTCCAGCACGAGGTAGACGAGGGTGACGAGCAGGTACGGCGCGCACCCGATCAGGCGGGCGCGCGGCGTCGTCAGCGCGTCCCACGACGGCGAGCCGAGCCCCGCGCGCCGCACGTACGGCAGGGCGAGGACCACCAGCGTCAGGACGGTGACGAGCACGACCTCGATACGGTCGCTGCCGCGGTGCGTGAGGTCCCACGGCATGGGCAGCGCCACGAGCAGGGCGAGCGCGGCCACGACGTCGCGCGCGATCTCCCGGGGCGCTGCGCCGGCAACGGCCGGCGAGGCCGGTGCGTCGGGGGTGGCGTTGTCGGTCATGCGTGGGGTCTCCTCGGGGTGGGACGGCGGGCTCGGGTGTGCCCGCCTCGTTTCTACCCGACGCGCACCCCGCACGACAGGCGGGGCGCGCGCACGTACGTCACACCGGGCGGTCCGCGGGTGTCACGGACCCCCTCCCGGGCTCAGATCCCGAGCTGGTACACGCCCCAGTAGGCGAGCGTGAGCAGCAGCGCGAGCGAGCCGACGACGACGCACCAGAACGTCAGGTGGGCGGGCCAGCCGCGCGCGACGACGACATGGTCGGGGGTCTCCCCCGCTGCGGGAGCAGGGCCCTCCCCGTCCGGGCCGGTGTCGGCACCGGCCGCGAGGGCGGCCCGGCGGGCCGCACGCCCGTCCACGACCCGGCGCAGCACGAGCGCCGCCGCCACCGCCGTCGCGACCCCGAGCAGCCGGACCCCGACCCACCCGCCCTGCACGACCAGGTCGTCGCGCTGGTAGTCGAGCGCGAGCTGCGCGACGGCGAGGAGGTACACGACCAGGGCGACCATGGTCGCGACGGAGCCCGCGCCGAGGCCGGCGAGGGCCGTACGCAGGCCGCGCCCGAGCCGCGGAGCCGGCACCGCCGAGCGCGGCCGCACCACCCGCCGCACCAGGGCGTGCACGATCCACACCAGCGGGCCGGCGACGAGGAGGCCCACCCCCACGAGCACCCCGCCGACGACGATGTCGCCGTTGCCCCACCACAACGGCTGCGGGACCGCCGAGGCCAGGTAGAGCTGGTTCGGCTGGGCGCCCGCGATCCGCGGCTCGGCGTCCGCGGTGCCGGGCATCCCCTGCACCCAGGTGGCGACGTCCCGCGCGAAGTCGGGGTGCAGGTGCATCTCCGTGCCGCCGCCGGGGGTCGGGGTGGGCACGTTGATGCCGTGGTTCGCGTCGGCGTAGAACCGGACCGTCACGGGGGCGTCGTCCCCGCCGACAGCGGTGTCCGCGATGACCTGGCGCGCCCCCTGCTCGACGGGCATCGAGGGGTCCGCCGCCCCGTACGCCATGAGGACGGGGGCGGTCTGCTGCTCCAGCCAGGGCCGCACGTCGAAGTCGGCGTAGTCGAAGCCGCCGCCCGGCAGCTGCATCCCGACGGCCCGCGGGATGGCCCGGAACACCTGGTCCGGCACGCCCGTGTTGCGCAGGTAGTTGTCGACGGCGAAGGCGGCCTGCTGGCGCGGCGGCACCACCGGCGCCGAGACGAGCACCGTGGTGGCGATCGCCGGGTCCTGCGCCTGCATGATCGGGACGATCCAGGTGCCCTCGGACTCGCCGTAGACGCCGACCCGGTCCGCGTCGACCCCGTCCGTCGCCCGCAGCAGGTCGACGGAGCGCTCGTAGTCGGCGGCCATCGCGACGTAGTCCCGGTCGCGCGTCGTGTACGTGTCCAGGCGCTTGTCGGGCACCAGGGTCACGACGCCCGCGCTCGCCAGGGCGGTGGCGGACTCGACGAACGCCTCGGTGGACTTGCCGGTGCCGGCGCCGTGCACGTACACCAGGCCCGGCCGGCCACCCAGGACCTCGCCCTGGGCGTCGAGGGGCTGACGCAGCAGCCCGCCGACCTCCGTCCCGTCGAGGGGGATGCTCACCGGGGTCTCGCGCACCTCGAACTCGCCGACCTCGCCCACGGCGCCGGGGTCGGACGCCCCGTGGACCGTCGTGTCGGAGGTCGCGGGCACGAGGTGGTCGGACACCGGGACGGGGTCCCACTGCGGCCCCGCCACCGCGCCGACGAGCGCCAGGCCCACGAGGATCGCCGCACTCGTCGCAATGGTCCGCAAGATCACGCAGCGATGTTACTCGGCGCCCGGCCCCGGGCACGCCCGGGGAACCCCCCACGACCTCGGGGGACGTCCCCCTCAGAACCCCAGGCGCTGCAGCTGCTTGGGGTCGCGCTGCCAGTCCTTGGCCACCTTGACGTGCAGGTCGAGGTAGACCCGCGTGCCGAGCAGCTTCTCGATGCCCCGCCGCGCCGTCGTGCCCACGTCGCGCAGCCGCGAGCCGCCGCGGCCGATGACGATCGCCTTCTGGCTCTCCCGCTCCACGAAGAGGTTCACGCGGACGTCGAGCAGCGGCGGGCGGCCCTTGTCGGGGTCGCCGGACCCCTCGCGCTCCACGATCTCGTCGACCACGACCGCGAGCGAGTGCGGCAGCTCGTCGCGCACGCCCTCCAGGGCCGCCTCGCGCACCAGCTCCGCGACCATCACCTGCTCGGGCTCGTCCGTCAGCTCGCCCCCCGGATAGAGCTCGGGCCCCTCGGGCAGGTGCGCGACCAGGACGTCCGTCAGCTCGTCCACCTGGTAGCCGTCGCGCGCCGAGACGGGCACGATGGCGGCCCAGTCGCGGTCGATCGACCGGGCGAGCTGGTCGACCGCGATGAGGTGCTCCGCCAGCCGGCCCCGGTCGACCAGGTCCGCCTTCGTCACGACCGCGACGACGGGGACCGCACGCCGCCCGCTCATGAGCGGGGCCAGCCGGTCGGCGATGAACCGGTCGCCGGGACCGATCTTCTGGTCCGCCGGCAGGCAGAACGCGACGACGTCCACCTCGCTCAGCGTCTCGGCGACGAGGTCGTTGAGACGCTGGCCCAGCAGGGTGCGCGGCCGGTGCAGGCCCGGCGTGTCCACCAGCACGAGCTGCGCGTCGTCGCGGTGCACGATGCCGCGGATGGTGTGCCGCGTGGTCTGCGGGCGCGCCGACATGATCGCGACCTTCTCCCCCACGAGGGCGTTCGTCAGCGTCGACTTGCCGACGTTCGGCCGCCCGACGAGGCAGGCGAAACCGGACCGGTGTGCGGCGGGCGGCGGGGTGGTCGGGACGGCGTCGCCGTCCGGGGTGGTGGAGGTCATGCGTGCGCTTCCTTCTGGTCTGGCGGGACGACGGCGTCGCCCGCTGCTGGGTCGTCCGTGCCCGCCGGGGACACCCGGCGGGCCAGGAGGGTCGCGAGCTTCTTGCGCCGGCCCTCGACGTGCTCGGCCTCCAGGTGCAGGCCGCCCGTCTCGGCCGCCGACCCCGTGAGGGGCACCTTGCCGAGCGCCTTGGCGAGCAGGCCGCCCGCCGTGTCCACGTCGTCGTCGTCGAGCCGCAGGTCGAACAGCTCGCCGAGCTCGTCGACGGGCATCCGCGCGGGCACCCGGAACGTGCCGTCGCCGAGGTCCTCCGGCTCCTCCTCGCGGGCCGTGTCGTGCTCGTCGGTGAGCTCGCCGACGAGCTCCTCGATGACGTCCTCGACGGTCACCAGGCCCGCGATGCCCCCGTACTCGTCGACGACCACGGCGATGTGCGAGCGCAAGGCCTGCATCTCGCGCAGGAGGTCGTCCGCCGGCTTCGACTCGGGGACGAAGACCGCCGCCCGGGCCACGTCCTCGACGGGCCAGGTCGAGGCGTCGGGATCCTGCTCCAGCACGCGCGCCACGTCCTTGAGGTACGCGACGCCCACGAGGTCGTCGACGTCGTCGCCCACGACCGGCACGCGCGAGTAGCCCGACCGCAGGAACAGCCGCATCGCCTTGCGCAGCGGGGTGCCGACCGCCACGGTCACCATGTCGGTGCGCGGCACCATGACCTCGCGCGTCAGCGTCCCGCCGAGCTCCACCACGGAGCGGATGAGCTCCCGCTCGGCGTCCTCGAGGGCGGCGTTGTCGCGGACCCGCTCGGCGACCTCGCGCAACGCCTCCTCGCTGGGCGCCTGCTCCGGCTCCCGCTCGCCCGAGCGCTCGGTCAGCCACGCCGCCCCGCGGTGCACGACCGACAACGGTCCCGCGAGGGCGACGAGCACCGGCAGCGGCCTGCGCAGCCCGAGGGCGCGGGGGCTGAGCCGCACGAAGACCACGCCGGCGACCAGGCCGACGACGGCGGCGGCCACGAGCACCTGCCACCACCCGTCGAACCAGTCGACCAGCAGCAGGGTCAGCGCGGCGAGGGCCACGGTCTCCGCGACCAGCCGCACCAGCGCGAACGTGGCGACGGCGGACGGCGGGTCGACCACCAGCTCCTGCACGGTCCGCAGCCGCGCCAGCCGGGTGCGGCGCGCGGCCTGCGTGAGCCGCGCCGAGGACTCGGCCTCGACGACGGCGTCCGCCACCGACGACCGGGTCACCCGCAAGGTGGCCGCCTCGCCCGCGGACAGGATCCCCGCGAGCCCCAGGGCCACCACGGTGACGAGGACCAGCAGCAGGTCCGGCGCGTCCATGACGCCCGTCACCGGCCGGCGAGGAACGTGAGCAGGAGGCGGCGCTGCAGCGCGAACATCTCCTTCTCCTCCTCCGGCTCCGCGTGGTCGTACCCGAGCAGGTGCAGGATCCCGTGGGTGGTCAGGAGCAACAGCTCCTCCACGGTCGAATGGCCGGCGACCACCGCCTGCTCGGCCGCGACGGCCGGGCACAGCACGATGTCGCCGAGCGTGCCCGGCGTCGGCTCCTCGCCCTCGCGTCCCGGGCGCAGCTCGTCCATGGGGAACGACAGCACGTCCGTGGGGCCCGGCTCGTCCATCCACTGCACGTGCAGCTCGGACATCACGTCGGTCTCGACGAACAGGATCGACAGCTCGCTCTGCGGGTGCACGTGCATCGAGTCGAGCACGAAACGCCCCAGCGCCGCGAACTCGGCCTCGTCGACCTCGACACCCGACTCGTTGTTGACCTCGATACTCATGGGCGATCGCCCCGTCCACTCGCCCTGACCTCAATACTCATATCTCTTACCTGCGCGCCCCTCGCTCGTGCGGGCCGCGGCCCTGCCGACGCTGCTCGGGGCGGGCGGTGGCCACGTCCCAGCGCGCGTAGGCGTCGATGATGTCGCTCACCAGCCGGTGGCGCACGACGTCGGCCGACGTCAGCCGGCAGAACTCGACGTCGTCGACGCCGGTGAGGATGTCCTCCACGACGCGCAGCCCGGACGTCGTGCCCCCGGGCAGGTCGACCTGCGTCGCGTCGCCCGTGATGACCATCGTCGAGCCGAAGCCCAGGCGCGTGAGGAACATCTTCATCTGCTCGGCGGAGGTGTTCTGCGCCTCGTCGAGGATGATGAACGAGTCGTTCAGCGAGCGGCCCCGCATGTACGCCAGTGGCGCCACCTCGATGGTGCCCGCCTCGACCAGCTTCGGGATCGCGTCCGGGTCCATCATGTCGTGCAGCGCGTCGTACAGCGGCCGCAGGTACGGGTCGATCTTCTCCGACAGCGACCCCGGCAGGTAGCCGAGCTTCTCCCCCGCCTCCACGGCCGGGCGCGTGAGGATGATCCGGTTGACCTGCTTGGCCTGCAGCGCCTGCACGGCCTTGGCCATGGCCAGGTACGTCTTGCCCGTTCCGGCCGGGCCGATGCCGAACGTGATCGTGCTGGCGTCGATCGCCTCGACGTAGCGCTTCTGGCCCACCGTCTTCGGGCGGATCGTGCGGCCCCGGCTGGACAGGATGTTGAACGTCAGGACCTCGGCCGGCCGGTGCGTCGTGGCCGCGGTGAGCATGCGCACGGACCGGGTCACGACGTCCGGCGTCAGCGGGGTGCCCGCCTCGACCACCTCGACCAGCTCGTCCAGGAGGCGCGAGACGAGCGCGACGTCCCCGGCCGGCCCGCGCACCACGATCTCGTTGCCGCGGGCGTGCACGTCGACCCCCGGGAACCCGTCCTCGACGGCCCGGAGCACGGAGTCCCCGCTGCCGAGCAGGGCCACCATCGGCACGTGCGACGGGACCACGATGCGGTGCTCGCTGGAACGCTCCCTGGGGGGTTCGTCGGGCTCCGGACGAGGCGAGGCGTGGGGTGTGGATGTCATGAGCCGGCTCGCGCCTCGGCACTCCTTCTGGGCAGGTCGTGGACTGGCGGGCGTCGGGCGCCCGGTGGCCAGTCTATCGGCGCCCTCAGGCGGGGCTCCACCCCAATTGCGCCCCCGCGATGACGTGGCCATGCACGTGGAAGACGCTCTGCCCGGCCCGCGGCCCGGAGTTGAAGATGAACCGGTACTGGCCGTCCGCCAGGTCGTGCGCGACCCGGTCGGCGACCTCGACGACCTCCGCCAGCAGCTCCGGGTCGGCCGCGGCGAGCACCGACACGTCGCCGTGATGCTCCCGGGGCACCACGAGCACGTGCACCGGCGCCTTCGGGTCGATGTCGCGGAACGCGACGATGCGCTCCGTGCTGGCGACGACGTCCGCGGGCAGCTCGCCGGCCACGATCTTGCAGAACAGGCAGTCGCTGGCGGGCTGGTTGCCGGTCCCGGAGCTTGTCTCGGTGCTGGTCATGCTCGCACCGTACCGCCCCCGGCGGGGCGGCTCAGCCCCAGCGGCCGAGGCGCTGGCTGAGCAGCGCGATCGCCACCGGCCCCGCCGTCGAGGTGCGCAGCACGTGCGGGCCCAGGCGGGCGGGCACGGCCCCCGCGTCGGCGAGCGCGGCGACCTCCTCGTCGGAGATCCCGCCCTCCGGCCCGACGACGACGAGCAGCTCGGCGGGCTCCCGGGACGGCAGCGCGACGTCCGCGAGGGGGGTCGACGCGTCCTCGTGCAGCACGACGACGGCGCCGCCGGCGGCCACCACCTCGCCCGCCCGGGCGGCGAGCCGTCGGCTCGTGAGTGCCTCGCTTACCGGCGGCAGGCAGGCGCGCCGCGCCTGCTTGACGGCCGAGCGCACGGTGGCCACCCACTTCGCGCGCGACTTCGCGGCGCGCTGCCCCCGCCACACCACGACCGACCGCTCCGCCTGCCAGGGCACGACGGCGTCGACGCCGACCTCCACCGCGGCCTCGACCGCGAGCTCGTCCCGGTCGCCCTTGGCGAGCGCCTGGACCAGCGTGAGGACGACGCCCGGCGCGGGGTCGACGACCACGTCCTCGACGCGCAGGTGCACCTGCGGGCCGTCGACCGACTCGACGACGCAGCGCAGGCGCGTGCCGGCGCCGTCGACGACGTCGAGGCGCTCCCCCGGACCGCGACGTTGGACGACCCCCGCGTGCCGGCCCTCCGCGCCGTCGAGCACGTAGAGCCCGCCGGGCGCGAGCGAGCCCAGGTCGCTGCCCTCCGCGAGGAAGACGGGAGCGCTCACGTCCTGCTCCCGTCACGTGAGCCCTGCGGTGCCTCGCTCCGGCACACCTCGTTCCTCGGCGGACTCCCGTGGGGGCTCCTCGCGCTCACCCCGTGCTCCCTTCACGTGAGCCCTGCGGTGCCTCGCTCCGGCACACCTCGTTCCTCGGCGTACCTCCGCGGGGGCTCCTCGCGCTCACGTCAGCGGCCGCTCAGCTTGTCCCGCAGCCGGGAGAAGACGCCCGGGTGGGCCGCCGCCAGGCGGGGCTCCGGACGCTCCTCGCCGCGCAGCGTGGCGAGCGTGCGCAGCAGCTCGGTCTGCTCCTCGTCCAGCGTGGTGGGCACCTGGACGTCGATGTGCACGTTGAGGTCGCCGCGCCCGCCCGTGTGCAGGTGGCCGACGCCGAGGCCCTTGAGCGTCACGACCTGGCCGGGCTGCGTGCCGGGCCGCAGGTCGATCTCCTGCGCGCCGTCGAGCGTCTCGAGGTCGAGCACCGTGCCGAGGGCGGCTGCGGTCATCGGCACCGGCAGCGTGCAGTGCAGGTCGTCGCCGCGGCGCACGAACGTGTCGTGCGGCTTCTCGCGGATCTCGACGTACAGGTCGCCGGCGGGGCCGCCGCCGGGGCCGACCTCGCCCTGTGCGGTGAGCTTGATGCGCGTGCCGGTGTCGACGCCCGCGGGGACGTTGACCGTCAGGGTGCGCCGCGAGCGGACCCGGCCCTCGCCGGAGCAGTCCGCGCAGGGCTCGGGGATCACGGTGCCGAAGCCCTGGCAGGCGGCGCAGGGCGCCGTCGTCATGACCTGGCCCAGGAACGAGCGGGCGACGCGCTGCACGTTGCCGCGGCCCTGGCAGACCTCGCAGGTCTTCAGGTCGGTGCCGGGGCGGCAGCCGTCGCCGCCGCAGGTGCCGCACACGACCGCCGTGTCGACCTGCAGCTCGCGCTTGGCGCCGAACGCGGCCTCCGCGAGGTCGACGTCCATCCGCACGAGGGCGTCCTGGCCGCGCCGGGCGCGCGGCACCGGCCCGGCGGGGGCGCCGCCCCCGCCGAAGAACGTCTCGAAGATGTCCTGGAAGCCGAAGCCGTTGCCGAAACCGCCGCCGGCGCCGCCGCTCGGGGACGACGGGTCGACGCCCATGTCGTACTGCTGGCGCTTCTCCGGGTGGGAGAGCACCTCGTAGGCGCGGGCGACGTCCTTGAACCGCTCCTCGCCGGCCTCGCCGGCGACGTCGGGGTGCAGCTCGCGGGCGAGCTTGCGGTACGCCTTCTTGATCTGCTCGGCCGAGGCGTCGCGGGGGACGCCGAGGCTCTCGTAGTAGTCGGTCACAAGTCTCTCTTCGGTGACGTGTCGGTGACGTGCGCGGCGGGGAGCCCGCGGTCAGGAGGTCGGTGGGCGGTGGTCAGTTCGGCAGCACCCGGGACAGGTAGCGGGCCACGGCCCGCACGGACGCGATCGTGCCCGGATAGTCCATCCGGGTGGGCCCGATCGAGCCGAGGATGGCGACCGTGTCGCCGTCCGTGCCGTACCCGGACGCGACGACGGACGCCTCCGTGAGGCCGTCCATCCGGTTCTCGTGCCCGATGCGCACGCCGACGCCGGCCCCGCCGGGCGGGTCGGCGGCCATCTCGGTGAGCAGCCCGAGCAGCACGACCTGCTCCTCGAGCGCCTCGAGCACCGGGCTCAGCGCGTGCTCGAACCGCATGTCGGCCCGGGCCAGGTTGGCCGTGCCGGCCAGCACGATGCGCTCCTCGCTCGCCGTGCCGAGGGTCTCGACGACGAGGTCCGCGATGCCGCGGGCCACCGGGGCGAGCTCCGGGGTGACGCCGGCGACGACGCGGGCGAACGCGTCGGGCAGCTCCGAGAGCCGTTTGCCCGCCGCCGCGGCGTTGAGCCGGGCGCGCAGCTCGCCGAGCGCGACGTCGTCGAGGACGGGGACGCGGTCGGCCGCGGCGTCCGGCACGGGCGCCTCGACGGAGGCGACCGTCGCGACGGTCGGCTCGGCGCCCTGGCCGCCGGTGACGTCCAGGTAGCGCTGCTCGACGCGGCCGGTGTCGGTGATGACCACGACGAGGAGCCGGACGCCGCCCACGGGGACGAGCTCCAGGTGCCGCAGCCCGGACAGCCGCAGCGAGGGGTACTGCACGACGGCGACCTGGCCCGTGAGCTGGGCGACGAGGCGCCCGGCCCGGCCGAGGATGTCGTCGAGGTCCACCGCCTCCGACAGGAACGTCTCGATCGCGCGGCGCTGCGGCACCGTGAGCGGACGGACCTCGGCGAGGCGGTCGACGAAGAGCCGGTACCCCTTGTCGGTCGGGACGCGGCCCGCCGACGTGTGCGGCTGCGCGATGTAGCCGCCCTCCTCGAGGGCGGCCATGTCGTTGCGGATGGTCGCCGGCGAGACGCCGAGACCGTGCCGCTCGGTGAGCACGCGGGATCCGACGGGCTCGCGCGTGTGCACGTAGTCCTCGACGATCGCGCGCAGCACCGCCAGACGACGCTCCTCGCTCACGCGTCCTCCCCTCGTGCCGTCGGTCGCTGCCGTCGGACCTGGTGCGCCGGCCCACGGCCTTAGCACTCTCCTGTCCCGAGTGCCATCCTACGCGGCCGCGCGGCCGGTCCGTCGAACGCCCCACCGGGCGGCCGGACCTTCGTCCGCCCCGGGGCGGGTGCCGCACCGCGTGCACCGACGCCCGTCCCGGTCTGAGGTACCCCACCCCTCCTGAGGTCCCCGACGCCACGAAAGATGCGGCAGCTGACCGATCCGCCGGCCTACCTCAGGAACCCAGGCTGAGGGTGTGGCGGCCGACCGGCCGCGCCGGAGCACGAACGGCACGGGGAGAGCGACATGGACGGGCAGCTGTTCGAGATGGTGTACCGCGAGCGCGAGGCCGAGCTGGAGCGGGCGGTCGCGCAGCGGCGGCGCGACCGGGCGGCGCGGGACCGCACGGCCCTGCCGTTCACGTCGCCGCGCCGGGTGCGGCGGACCTCGCGCGTGCCGGGCGCGCTGCACCGCGCGGCGTGAGCGGCGACTCGCTCCACGCCCCGGTCCCCGCACCGCCGGAGCACCCGGCTGAGCACCCGGCTGAGCACCCGGCTGAGCGGCCGGCGGTCGCTCCGGTCGACGGGGCGGTGGACAGGCAGGTGACCTGGCACGATGAACAGGTGCCTGCCTCCTGGACCCGCGAGCAGCCCGGTTCCGCGGCCGCGCCCCCGATGATCGGCCGGGCGGCCGAGCTCGCCCTCCTGCGCGAGGCGTTCGCGAGCACCGCCGACGGCTCCGGCGCGGCCGTGGTCGTCGGCGGCGAGGCCGGCATCGGCAAGACGCGCCTCGTCCAGGAGTTCCTCGCCGCCCCCGGGACGGGCGAGGGCCCCGACGCGCTGGTGCTGCGTGGCCAGTGCGCCGACTCCGGCTCCGGCCCGATCCCCTACGCGGCGCCGACGGGTCTGCTCGCCGACGTCGTCCACGCGATCGGGGCCGACGCGACGCTCGCCGCCGCCGGGCCCGCGGCCGACGCGCTGAGCGTGCTCGCGCCGGGCCTCGTCGACGTGCGCCACGACGTGGACACGGGCCGGCTGCCGGAGGTGCTGGCCGACCTCACGACCGCCCTCGCCGCCGACCGGCCGGTGGTGGTCGTGCTGGAGGACCTGCACTGGTCGGACGACGTGACCCGTACGGTGCTCGCCCGGCTGGTCCGCTCCGCCCCGACGTCCCGGGTGCTGGTGGTCGCCACGTACCGCAGCGACGACGTCGGCCGCCGCCATCCCCTGCGCACGGTGCTCGCCGAGCTGGAGCGGTCCCGTCTCGCCACCCGGGTGGACGTGCCGCGGCTCGACGCCGCGGAGGCCGGCCGTCTCGTCACGACGCTCCTCGCGACGCGCGGCGAGCCGGCCGAGGTGTCCGGGGCGACGCTGAGCGACCTGGTCGAGCGCAGCGAGGGCGTCCCGTTCTACGTCGAGGAGCTCACGGAGTTCGCCGGCGACACGATGCCCGACTCGCTGCGCGACGTGCTCCTCCTGCGGTACTCGACGCTCGGCGACGCGGCCCAGACGTTCTGCCGGGCGGTCGCCGCCGCCGGGCAGCACGCGCCGCACGAGCTGCTCATCGCCATGCTCGGGACGGAGCACCTGGAACGGGCGGAGTCCGCCGCGCGCGAGGCGGTCGACGCCCACGTCCTCGTCGCGGAGCCCGACGGCTACCGGTTCCGGCACGCGCTGATGCAGGAGGCCGTCGCCGACGAGCTCCTGCCGGGCGAGGCGCGCCGCCTGCACGCCGCCTGCGCCCGCGCGCTGGAGGACGGCAGGCGGACGCTGGCGGACGTCGCGGCCGCGGCCGACCACTGGTGGCGTGCCCGGGTGCCCGACCGTGCCCTCGCCTCGGCGGTCGAGGTGGTCAGGACCGGGGACGCCTTCGGCCAGACGTCGACCGCCGTCACGGCCGCTGCCGGGGAGCGCGCCCTCGAGCTGTGGGACCTGGTCCCGGACGCCGCCCAGGTCGCCGGGCTGCACCACGCGGAGCTGCTCCGCCTCGTGTCGACCGCGCTGCAGGACACGGCGCGGGTCGACCGGGCCGCGGGCGTCGCGGGCGAGGCCCTCGCGGAGTGGCCGCCCGACGACCCCGCCGGGCGGGCACAGGCCCTGATGACCCTCGCGCACATCCGTGCCAAGGCCGGCGACCCCCGGTCCGGCGACCTGCTGGACGAGGCCCTGGCCCTCCTGCCGCCCGACGACCACGCCGGGCGCGCGCCGGTGCTGCGGCAGCAGGCCCGCAACGCGATGATGGACCACCGGCCCGACGAGGCGATCGCCGTCGCCAGCGCCGCGTACGACGCCGCGACGGCGGCCGGCGACGCCGCGAACGCCTCGCTCGCCCTGAACCTGCGCGGCCTGAGCCGCGTCGACAGGGGCGACCTCGACGGGCTCGCCGAGCTGGAGCGTGCCCGCGAGGTGGGCGGCGACGACTGGCGCGCCCAGGCCCACTACTACACGAACGCGTCGGACACCCGCCTCAAGCTCGGCCGGTACGCCGAGGCCGAGGCGATCGCCGAGACCGGCGCCCGCCGGGCCCGGGAGCTCGGTGCGGGCTGGGCCAGCCGGGCGATGCTCGAGGGCAACGTCGCCGAGGCATGGATCGGCCAGGGCCGGTGGGACGACGCCCAGGCGTGGTACGAGCGGTCCGTGCCGCTCGTCGACCCGAGCGACTACGCCGTCTACCTCCAGGAACGCTGGACCTGGCTGACGACGTGGCGCGGCGACGTCGCGCAGGCGCAGAGGCGGGCGCACGCCCACCGCGCCACCTGGCTGCGGTTCGGGCGCATGGAGGAGCAGATCCGTGCGCGCGTCGCCGGGACGCTGGCGGACCTCGCCCTGCTCCGCGACGACCTCGACGACGCCCTCGAGCAGGTGCGGCTCGCGACGGTCCCCGACGCGCTCTCCCCCTTCTACCGGCTCACGCTGCTGGCCGTGGCGGGACGGGTGCTCGACCGTGCCCGCTCGGCCGGCCGGGCCGTCGACGTGGGGCCGTACCGGGAGGCCCTGTCGACGGGCGCCTCCTGGCCCACGTTCCCCACCTGGGCGGCGCTGTTCGCGGCCGAGGTCGGCGACGGTCCGTGGGAGGCGGTCGTCGCCGCCGAGGGCCCGGCGCACCTGCGCCCGTACGCGCTGTACCGGGACGGGGCGTCGCTGCTGGCCGCGGGCGACCGGCGCGCCGCGCGGCCGCTGCTCGACGACGCCGTCGCGGCGGCGGAGGCCATCGGGTGCGGGCTGGTCGCCGACCGGGCCGGCGGCCTGCTCACCGGTGCCGGTCTCGCCCGGGGCGACGTGCGGCGGTCCGCCACGACCTCGACCGCCGAGCGGGCGCTCACGGAGCGCGAGCGACAGGTGCTCGCCCTCGTGGCCGAGGGCCTGACCAACGGGCAGATCGCCGAGCGCCTCTTCATCAGCCGCAAGACGGCGTCGGTGCACGTCTCGGCGATCCTGCGCAAGCTCGGGGTGGCGAGCCGCACCGAGGCCGCCGTCGTGGCCCGCACCGGATCGACCTCGTGACGCCCGCGCCCCGGCCGGGCCGCCGCCGCTGAGCCGGCTGCGTGCCGGGCTGCGTGTCGGGCTGCGTGTCGGGCTGCGTGTCGGCCCGGGCGCGCGCTCCGGCGACCGTAGGCTCGCCGTCGTGCACGACCGCTACGGCTCCGACGTCCTCGCCTCCGCCACCACGCGCCGCCCCGGCGCCCCCGACGGCTCCGCCCACCACCGCCGACGCCCGACGTCGGTGCCCCGGCCCGCCGAGGCCGGGCTGGTCGTGGAGGAGGTGACCTCCGGCTGGGTCGGCGCCGTCGTGCGCGTGGAGAAGTCCGGCGGCATCCACCTCGTGGTGCTGGAGGACCGGCGCGGCCGCACGCGGTCGTTCCCGCTCGGGCCCGGGTTCTGGGTCGACGGGAAGCCCGTCGAGCTCACCGCGCCCGTCGCCCCCGCCGCGCCGGCGGCGCCCAGCCGCACGGCCTCGGGCTCGGTGGCGGTGCACGGCCAGCGGGCCCGCGTCGCGCGCGGCAGCCGCATCTGGGTGGAGGGCAAGCACGACGCGGAGCTCGTCGAGAAGGTCTGGGGCGACGACCTGCGCGTCGAGGGCGTCGTGGTCGAGATGCTCGACGGCGTGGACAACCTCGCCGAGGCGCTCGCCGACTTCGACCCGACGCCCGAGCGGCGCGTCGGGGTGCTGGTCGACCACCTGGTGCGCGGGTCCAAGGAGCAGCGCATCGCCGACGCGGCCCTGCGCACCGTGCCGAACGGCACCGTGCTGGTGCTCGGCCACCCGTACGTGGACGTGTGGCAGGCCGTGAAGGCCGAGCGCCTCGGCCTGGCGTCGTGGCCCACGATCGAGCGCGGCACCGAGTGGAAGCGCGGCATCCTGCGCGAGCTCGGCTGGCCCGCGACGTCCACGCAGGACGTGGGCCTGGCGTGGCAGCGGATCCTGGCGCGCGTGCGCGACTACCGCGACCTCGACCCGGCCCTGCTGGGCCGGGTCGAGGAGCTGATCGACTTCGTCACCTCCTGAGCGGCGTGCCCGGCCTCACGAGACGCCGTCGCGGTGCGCGTAGGCGTTCACCTTCTGCGAGATCGAGATGAGTGCCACGAAGCACTCGAGCACGATCCGCACGAAGGCGAGGTAGAGGAGGGCGAAGATCCAGCCGAAGAGCAGGAAGAGCAGGCCGACCCACCAGTCCTGGGCGAACGACGCGATCAGGCCGCCCAGCCAGTATAGCGCGGTGACCACGATCACGACGACGTAGACGACCTTGACCACCGTCGGCGTGATGTACCGGCTGAACGAGAAGTCGAACAGCGCACCGAAGAACCCGCCGTCCGACGTCGGCGGCAGGTGGTGCACGCTCCGGTCCGGCGGCACCTCGTTCCCCGGGAACGCCGTCGGGTCGCCGAGCGTCTCCCCCGGCCGGCCGTACGGCGGCTCCTCGCCCGGCGGCCGGTGGGACGGGCCGGAGGGCTGCTCGCCGTACGGCGGGTGTCCGTGCGGCTCGCGGCCGGGCGGCTGCTGGCCCGGAGGCTGCTGGCCCGGAGGCTGCTGGCCGTACGGCTGCTGGGGGTACGGCGGACGGTGCGGGTCGCCGGGCTGGGGCGGCTGCTGCGGGTTGTCGGTCATCGTTCCTCCTGGTCGTGACGTGGAGCCGGTGGAGTGCTGCCGGTCGTGACGTGGAGCGGGTCGTGACGGTGGTGCCGCGCCTCCGAGCAGGTCAGGTCGGGGTCACCGGTTGCTCGCCGGTCAGCCGGCGGTACACGAACGCGCCGGTCAGCATCGCGACCGGGACGGCGACGAAGGCCCCCACGAAGCACAGCAGGAAGCCGACGAAGACGGTGACGAGGCACAGCACGATCGTGAGCAGGACGATGCCGGCGTGGCGGCTCACGAGCCGCGCGCTGGAGCGGATCGCGGTGACGGCGTCCTGCCCCTTGTCGACGACGAAGAACAGCGCCGCGGCGAGGAAGAACCCGATGACCAGGCGCAGCACCGAACCCAGCAGGGGCACGAACGCCAGCACGAACGTGAGCAGCCCGTTGATGACGCCGAGCAGCAGGACGGCGCCGAGGTGGCGCACGGCGAAGAAGTCGGCGAACTGCGCGCGGCCTCGGTGGGTGGCCGCGAGCGCCCCGTGGGCGAGCAGCGCACCCAGCACGATGTTCACCACGGCCAGCACGGCGGCGAGCAGCACGTCCGTGACGGTCGCCGTGGACTGCAGCAGGTCGGTGGCCAGGTTCGGGTCGTCGTAGTTCTCGATCACCATGCGCAGGTCGGGCGTGAGCAGCACGGACGCGGCGCCGCCGATCATGAGGACGATCAGCATGGCACCCAGCCACGGCCCGGCGCTGCGGCCGAAGCTCGACCACGCCCAGGAGAACGCCTCCCCGACCGACACGGGGCGGTCACCGCCCGGGCGGTACGGGTCGGGCGGGCCCGCGGGCGGCGGCCCGTAGCCGCCCTGCGGCGGCTGCGGCTCGCCTCCCGACGAGTACTGGCCGTACGCCGGGGGCTGGCGCGGCCCCGGCTCCTGCTCCGGCGGGCCGCCGGCGCTCTCGCTCATCTGCTCCCTCTCGGACGCGCGGGGCGTCGCTGGTCGTGGCTGCGCGGGCGCTGGCCGCCCGGCGACTCCCACTCTTGCCGCCCCGCCCGCGCGGCGCCACCGCACACGCCGCCTCCCGTGACCACGGCGGATGCGCAAGGATGGGGTCATGAGCCAGCCTCCCCAGGGCCCACCGCCCCAGCAGCCTCCGTACGGGCCTCCCCCTGGACAGCCGCCGGGTCAGCCGCCGGGCCAGCCGCCCTACGGCGGGCCGCCCCCCGGGCAGCCTCCCGGGCAGCCCCCGTACCCGCCGCAGGGGTACGGCCCCCGGCCCCTGCAGCCGCAGGAGGAGCGCACCTGGGCGATGGTCGCGCACCTGGGCCCGCCGGTGCTGTCGCTGCTGAGCTTCGGCGTCCTGGGGTTCCTCACGCCGCTGGTGGTCTGGCTCGTGTTCCGCGACCGCAGCGGGTTCGTGGGCGACCAGGCCAAGGAGTCGCTGAACTTCCAGATCACGCTGCTCATCGGCTACGCGATCTCGTGGATCCTCATGCTCGTCCTCATCGGCTTCGTGCTCTGGGGGGTCGTCGCGGTCTGCTCGATCGTCTTCGGCATCCTCGCCGCCGTCGCGGTGAACCGCTTCGAGGCGTACCGCTACCCGATCAACATCCGCGTCATCTCCTGACCGCGGCGCCGGCCGGCGGGCGGCGCCGGCGCCCGCCGACCCTCAGGCGGTGAGCTCCCGCACGACGGCGTCGGCCAGCAGCCTGCCGCGGCGGGTCAGCACCGCGCGCCCGCGCACGGCCGCGGTGCCGTCCAGCAGGCCGCGGGCCACGAGTCCGGCGACGGCGTGGCGGCCGGCGGCGTCCAGCACCGCCAGGTCGAGGCCCTCGCTCAGGCGCACCCCGAGCATCACGCGCTCGAGGTGCGCCTCGCCGCGCGTCAGCAGCTCGCGCCCCGCGCCGGGCGACCGGCCGTCCTCGAGGAGCGCGGCGTAGCGCCGCGGGTGCTTGACGTTCCACCAGCGCACCCCGGCGTGGTCCCCGTCGCGCCCGGCCGGAGCCGCGGCCCCGGCCACCGAACCGCCGGCCACGTACGAGTGGGCGCCCGGGCCGATGCCCCACCAGTCGTGGCCGCGCCAGTAGGCGAGGTTGTGGCGGCACGCGTGCTCGCGGCCGCGCGCCCAGTTGCTCACCTCGTACCACTGCAGGCCCGCGGCCGTCAGGAGGTCGTCGGCGAGCTCGTACTTGGCGGCCTGGTCGTCCTCGTCGGGCAGCGTGAGGATGCCGCGCCGCACCTGGGCATGCATCTTCGTGCCCGGCTCGACGACGAGCGCGTACGCCGACACGTGGTCCACGCCCGTCGCCAGCGCCGTCTCCACGGACCGGCGCCAGTCATCGAGGGACTCCCCCGGCGTGCCGTAGATGAGGTCGAGCGAGACGTCCAGGCCGGCGTCGCGCGCCCACGCCACGACGTCGGGGATGCGGCGCGGGTCGTGCGTGCGCTCCAGCGTCGCCAGGACGTGCGGCACGGCCGACTGCATGCCGAAGGAGACGCGGGTGAACCCGGCGTCGGCGAGCACCCGCAGCGACTCGGGGGTGACCGAGTCCGGGTTGGCCTCCGTGGTCACCTCGGCGGCCGCGCCCGTCGACGGGTCGGCCAGGCCCCAGGTGTCGCGGATCCCGTCCAGGACCCGCGCGATGTCGGCGGCCGGCAGCATCGTCGGCGTGCCGCCGCCGACGAACACGGTGTCCACCCGCCGGCCGCCGAGGCCCGCGTCGTCGAGCACGCGGGCGGCGAGGGCGACCTCGCGCAGCGCCGTCGTCGCGTAGGCGGCCTGCGACGCCCCGCCGCCGAGCTCGGACGCCGTGTACGTGTTGAAGTCGCAGTAGCCGCAACGCACCGAGCAGAACGGCACGTGGACGTAGACGCCGAAGGGCCGGGCCGGCTCGACAGCCGGGGGACGGACCCAGTCGGGCAGCGCGCCGTCGTCGGGGACCGGCTCGCCGACGGGCAGCGCGGGCACTACTTCTTCTTGTCCTTCGCGTCCTTGCTGCCGCCGCCGTCGGAGGAGAGCGCCGCGATGAAGGCGTCCTTCGGGACCTCGACGGACCCGATGTTCTTCATGCGCTTCTTGCCCTCCTTCTGCTTCTCGAGCAGCTTGCGCTTGCGGCTGATGTCGCCGCCGTAGCACTTGGCGAGGACGTCCTTGCGGATGGCCCGCACCGTCTCGCGCGCGATGACCCGGGCGCCCACGGCGGCCTGGATCGGCACCTCGAACTGCTGGCGCGGGATGATCTCCTTGAGCTTGGCGGTCATCAGCACGCCGTAGTCGTAGGCCTTCTCGCGGTGCACGATGGCGGAGAACGCGTCGACCTGCTCGCCCTGGAGAAGGATGTCGACCTTGACGAGGTCGGCGGCCTGGTCGCCCGCGGGCTCGTAGTCCAGCGACGCGTACCCGCGGGTGCGCGACTTGAGGTGGTCGAAGAAGTCGAAGACGATCTCGGCCAGCGGCAGCGTGTAGCGCAGCTCCACGCGGTCCTCGGACAGGTAGTCCATGCCCTGCATGGTGCCGCGGCGGTCGTTGCACAGGCCCATGACGGTGCCCACGAACTCGCTGGGGGCCAGGACCGTGGCCTTGACCACGGGCTCTCGGACCTCCTTGATCTTGCCCGCCGGGAACTCGGAGGGGTTGGTCACCTTGACCTCGGTGCGATCTTCCATCGTCACGTCGTAGACGACGTTGGGGGCCGTGGAGATGAGGTCGAGGTCGAACTCGCGCTCCAGCCGCTCGCGCACGATCTCCAGGTGCAGCAGGCCGAGGAACCCGACGCGGAAACCGAAGCCGAGCGCGACGGACGTCTCGGGCTCGTAGTTGAGCGCGGCGTCGTTGAGCTTGAGCTTGTCCAGGGCGTCGCGCAGCACGGGGTAGTCGGAGCCGTCGATCGGGTACAGGCCGGAGAACACCATCGGCTTCGGCTCGCTGTACCCGCCGAGCGCCTCGGTGGCCGGCGTGGTCGCGTTGGTGACGGTGTCGCCCACCTTGGACTGGCGCACGTCCTTCACGCCGGTGATGAGGTAGCCGACCTCGCCGACGCCGAGACCCTTGGTCTTGTGCGGCTCGGGCGAGATGACGCCGATCTCCAGGAGCTCGTGCGTCGCGCGCGTCGACATCATCTGGAGCTTCTCGCGCGGCGTGATCTCACCGTCGACGACGCGCACGTACGTCACGACGCCCCGGTAGGTGTCGTACACCGAGTCGAAGATCATGGCGCGCGCCGGCGCGTCCGCATCTCCCACCGGCGCGGGGACGCGCTCGACGATGCGGTCGAGCAGCTCCTCGACGCCCGCGCCCGTCTTGCCGCTGACCTTGAGCACGTCCTCGGGGTCGACGCCGACGAGGTTGCCGATCTCCTCCGCGTACTTCTCCGGCTGGGCGGCCGGGAGGTCGATCTTGTTGAGCACGGGGATGATCTCGAGGTCGTTCTCCATCGCCAGGTACAGGTTGGCGAGGGTCTGCGCCTCGATGCCCTGCGCGGCGTCCACCAGCAGGACCGCGCCCTCGCACGCGGCGAGCGAGCGGGACACCTCGTAGGTGAAGTCGACGTGGCCGGGCGTGTCGATCATGTTCAGCGCGTAGGCCTCGTCGCCCGCCTGCCACGGCATGCGGACCGCCTGCGACTTCACCGTGATGCCGCGCTCGCGCTCGATGTCCATCCGGTCGAGGTACTGGGCCCGCATGGCCCGGGCGTCGACGACGCCGGTGAGCTGCAGCATGCGGTCGGCCAGCGTCGACTTCCCGTGGTCGATGTGGGCGATGATGCAGAAGTTGCGGATCAGCTCGGGCGCCGTGGAGTTCGGCTGGATGCGCGCGCTGAGCGCGGGTCCGGGGATGGGCAAAGCGATCTCGCTCCGTCAGGTTCGCTGGAGGCACTCGGCCAGGGCCAGGCCATTGTCCCACGGCACGGGGCCGCACCGGGGGGCCGGCCCCGGCGCCGCACCCCCGTGCGAGCATCCGGCCCGCTGCCTACGGTCGTGGCACGTCGTCGAGAGGAGCGGATCATGGCCGACCTGACCGGCAAGCGCGTGCTCACCATCGTGACGAGCTACGGCGTGGAGCAGGACGAGCTCGTCGTCCCGCTCGAGCACCTGCGCGCCGCGGGTGCCGAGGTGGTCGTCGCGTCGAACGAGCCCGGCGAGGTGCGCACGCTCGTCGGGGACAAGGACCCGGGCCGCAGCGTGCCCGTCGACGTCACGTACGACCAGGCGGACCCTGCGGGCGCCGACCTGCTGCTGGTGCCCGGGGGCACCATCAACGCCGACACCCTGCGGCTGCAGGACGCCGCCGTCGGGATCGTCAAGGACTTCGCCGGCAGCGGCCGGCCGGTCGCGGCGATCTGCCACGGCCCGTGGGCGGTGGTCGAGGCCGGGGTCGCCGCGGGGGCCACCCTCACGTCCTACCCGTCGCTGGCGACCGACGTCCGCAACGCCGGCGGCACCTGGGTGGACCGGCCGGTGGTCCGCGACGACGGCGCGGGCTACCCGCTCGTGACGTCGCGCAACCCCGGCGACCTGGACGACTTCCTCGGCCAGGTCGACGCGGTGCTGAGCTCCTGACCTGCCTGCACGGGCGCTAGTCTCGGCGCCATGCCGGCCGCAGCGGTGCCCCGTCCCGTCGTCGACCCGCGCACGGGGCTCCGCGCCGACGGCGGCCCCGAGCCGGACCGGCTGGCCCTCCTCGGCACGCTCCAGGAGGCGTTCGCCGCGGCGGTCCTCGCGACCGACCCCGGCGCGCCGGTCCCCGCCTGCGGGGACTGGACCGCGCGCGAGCTCGTCGTGCACCTCGCCGGCGTGCACCACTGGGCGGCGGGCATGGCCGCCGGCGACGACACACGCGCCGAGGTCCTCCCCGTCCCCGACGGCGGGCCGGAGGCGCTCGCCGACCTGTACGGACGGCACGCGGCCGAGCTGCGGGCCGTCCTGGCCGCGGTGGGCCCCGCCGCCCGGGCCAGCACCCTGGTCGGCGACGGGCCGGTCGGCGACGGGCCCGCGTCGTTCTGGCGCCGGCGCCAGGTGCACGAGACGCTCGTGCACCTGCACGACCTGCACGCCGCCCGGCTCGGGTCCGGGCCCGCCGTCGTCACCGGGGACGCCCTGCCCGTCGCCCCCGAGGTGTGGGCGGACTGCGTCGACGAGATCGTCACGATGTTCCAGCCCCGGCAGGTGCGGCTGGGGAGGATGGCCCCGCTGCCGGAACCGGTCCGCCTCGTCGCGGCCGACCTGGGCTGGTCGTGGACGCTGGGGGCGCACGACGGCGGTTCACCGGACGACGAGGCCGGTCGGCGGCGGCCCGCCGCCACCCTGTCGGCCCCGGCGCACGGCCTCGCCCTGCTGCTCTGGGGGCGTCTGGACCCGGCCGGCGCCGGGGCCACGGTCGACGGCGACGACGCCGTGGTGCGCCGCGCCCTCGGGGCACCGGTCGTGCCCTGACGCTCGCGACCCGTCGGCGGGCGGCCGGTCGCAGGCCGCTCCGATGAGTTCCCGACGGGCGCCGGGTCCACCTCGACATGGCACACGACACCTCCCCGACCGGCACCCCCTCCACGACGACCGCCACCACCACCGGCACCGCGACCACGGCACGGGGCGACCGCGTGACGTACGACCTGCGGGGCTCGGGTCCCGCACTGGTCTTCGTCGCCGGCGCCGGGCCCTTCCGCGCCACCGACCCCGTGACCACCGAGACGGCGGAGCGCGCCGCGGCGCTCGGGCTCACCACGGTCGTGTTCGACCGGCTGGGGCGGGGCGACTCCCCCGCCGACGGCCGGCTCGACCTCGACCGCGAGCTGGCCGCCGTCGCCGCCGTGATCGAGGTCGCGGGGGCTCCCGCGGTGCTGTGCGGGCACTCGTCGGGCTGCGCCATCTCCCTGCGCGCGGCGGCACGGGGGCTGCCCGTCGCCGGCCTCGCGCTGTGGGAGGCCCCGCTCGAGACCTCGGCGGACGAGACCGCGGCCTGGGCCGCCGAGATCGAACGGCGCACGGACGCCGGAGACCTGGAGGGTGCCACCGAGCACTTCATGAAGGACATGCCGCCTGAGTGGCTGGCCGGGGCGAAGTCGTCACCCGACTGGCCCGCCATCGCCGCCTCCGTCGTCTCCCAGCGCGCCGACGCGCAGGCCCTCGCCTGGGCCACGCGCGCCCTCGAGGACGGCGGCCTGCGCGGCATCGATGTCCCCCTGCTCGCGATGACCGGGGTGCAGACGTTCCCCGGCATGCCCGAGGCAGCGCAGCACCTGGCCGTCGCCGTCCCGGACGGCACGGCCGAGACGCTGCCGGGCGCCGGCCACACCTGGGACCCGGAGTCCATGGCGACCCGGCTCGCCCGCTTCGTGCTGCGCTGACGGCCACGCCCGCCGCGCGGGCCCGCCGCGGTCGCCACGTAGGCTGCCGCCGTGGCGAATCGTTGGGTGAACCTGCTGTTCGACGTCCTGCGCTCGGCGACGCGACCGTCGCGGCGCTCGACGCCGCCGTCCCCGCGCGGGCCCCGGACGACGTCGGGCCCGCGGCCCGCGACCGCGCCCGGCGGCTACCCGGGCGACTTCACCGGCGCGGTACGGCCCGTCTACGCCCCCGACCTCGACGGCTCCCCCGACCCGGGCGAGGTCGTGTGGACGTGGGTGCCGTACGAGGAGGACCACTCCCGGGGCAAGGACCGGCCGGTGCTGCTCGTCGGTCGTGACGGGCCGTGGCTGCTGGCGCTGCAGCTGACCAGCAAGGACCACGACCGCGACGCCGCGCAGGAGGCGCGCTACGGCCGCCTCTGGTTCGACATCGGCTCCGGCCCCTGGGACGGGCGCGGGCGGCCGAGCGAGGTCCGGCTCAACCGCGTGATCCGGGTCGACCCGGGGGCGGTGCGGCGCGAGGGCGCGGTCATGGACCGGGGCACGTTCGACGCGGTGATGGAGGCCGCGGCGCGGGCCCGTCGCTGAGGGTCGGGCGGCGCTCGCCGGTCGCGCATCTCACATGCCGGGCACCTGGAGGGCGGTTCGGCTCCGGGGAACGCCTCTGCTATCGTGGTGGGTCGCGTGTCCGCCCAGGTCGGCGGGCACAGTCGCAGCTCCTCTCCACGGGTTCCCCACCCCAGTCCCGGAGCTGTGGCCGCCCTCTACGACCTATCCGCTCGCCAGCAGGCGAACACACCAGGAAGTCCACCAGTGGCAAACATCAAGTCTCAGATCAAGCGCATCCAGACGAACGAGAAGGCGCGCCTGCGCAACCGGGCCGTCAAGTCGGAGCTGAAGACGTACGTGCGCAACGTGCGCAAGGCCGTCGCCGCGGGCGACAAGGAGGCCGCGACCACCGCGCTGCAGGCCGCGTCCCGCAAGCTCGACAAGGCCGTCTCGAAGGGCGTCATCCACGCCAACCAGGCCGCGAACCGCAAGTCCTCGATCGCCAAGGCCGTCGACGCGCTCTGATCCACGCGCGCACGCCGCGAAGGGCGCCGCACCCGTCGGGTGCGGCGCCCTTCGCCCTTTCCTGGGCGGGACCGGCTGAGCGCCCTCGGCCGACCGGCCCCCGCGAGCGGCGTCGCAGGCCGGTCGACCGACGTCAGCGCCGCGAGCGGGCGATGGCGAGCACCGCCTTCTCCACGGCGTACACCGGGTCGCGGCCGCCGCCCTTGACGTCGGCGTCGGCCTGCGCGACCGCGCCGATCGCCGCGGCCAGGCCCTCCGGGGTCCACCGCGACAGGTCGCGCTGGGCGTTGCGGACCTGCCAGTCCTGCAGCCCGAGCTCGCGTGCGGTGGCCGCGCCGCCGCGGATGGCGGCGACCCGCGCGAGCGTGCGCAGGCGCAGCGCCAGGGCCGCGACGATCGGCACCGGGTCGGCGCCGGTGGCCAGCGCGTGCCGCAGCAGCGCGACCGCTCCCCCGGCGTCTCCGGCGACCGCCGCGTCGGCCACCTTGAACCCCGTGGCCTCCACGCGGCCGCCGTAGTAGCGGTCGACCACCGCCTCGCTGATCGTGCCCGACGTGTCGGCGACGAGCTGCGCGCACGCGGACGCCAGCTCCCGCAGGTCGTTGCCGAGCGCGTCGACGAGGGAACGGACGGCCGCGGGCTCCGCGCGGCGCCGGGCCGCCCGGAACTCGCCGCCGACGAACTGCACCTTCTCCGCGTCCTTGGTGATCGCGTCGCACTCGAGGACGGGGGCGCCGCCGGCGACGATCGCGTCGAGCATCTTCTTGCCGCGCTGGCCTCCCCCGTGCACCACGATCACGACGGTCTCGGGGTCGGGTGCGGCGACGTAGGACACGACGTCGGCCACGAGGTCCTCGGTGGCCGCCTCGGCGCCGCGCACGACGACGACCGAGGACTCGCCGAACAGCGACGGGCTTGCTGCCACCGCGAGCTGGCCGCCCGCGTACGTGCCGCCGTCGAGCTCGGACTTCTCCACCTCCGGGTCCCGTTCCCGCGCGAGGCCGACCACCCCGTCGACGGCCCGCTCCGCGAGCAGGCCCTCGGGGCCGCGCACCAGGATCACGGGCGCGAGGACGGGCTCGTCCCACGACCTGCTGTTCGCGGCGGGCTTGGAGCCGCGGCGGGCGGAACGGGGGCTGCGGGTGGACGACGCGGGTGGCACGGGCCCAGCCTGCCACGTGCCGCGGACACGCCCGGACCCGACCGGCGACCGACGGTTCACACGCAGGCCAGCGCGAGGGCGCCGTCCCGCTCCACGAGCACCGCGGTCCCGCACTCGTCCGTGCGCACCACCGCGGACCCGGTGGCCTCGTACAGCCCGAGCGCCGCGTCGGTCGGGTGCCCGTACGTGTTGTCCGCGCCGACGCTCACCAGCGTCACGCGCGGCGCCAGCCACCCCGCCAGCCCGCTCGACTGGGAGCGCGACCCGTGGTGCGCCATCTTCACGACGTCCACGCCGGCCGCCGCCCGGCCCTGCTGCAGGGCGCGGCGCAGCGCCTCCTGGCCGGGCTCCTCGAGGTCGCCCAGCGCGACGACGTCCAGCCCGCTCGCGGTGGTCAGCGCCAGGGCCACGCTCGCGTCGTTCGCACCGTCTCCCTCCGGGCTCGAGCCACCAGACGCCGGGGCCGGGCCCGCCGCACCGAGCACCCGCCAGCGCGCGTCGCCGGGGGCGCCGTGGTCCCCGGCCGCCGCCGTGCGCACCGGCACGGCCGCGTCGGCGAGCTGAGCCCGCACGCGGGCCGCCTGCTCCTCGGGCGCGTCCAGCGGCGAGACGAGCGCCGCGGCGACCTCGCGACCGTCCAGGACGGCGGCGAGCCCGCCGACGTGGTCGGCGTGGAAGTGGCTGAGGACCAGCAGGTCGACCCTCGTCACACCGAGCCGGTCCAGGCAACGACCGGCGGCGGCGCCGTCGGGTCCGGCGTCGACGACCACGGCGGACGCCGTCCCGGTGCGCACGACGAGCGCGTCGCCCTGCCCGACGTCGCAGGCCGCCACCTGCCAGTCCGCCGGCACCGCGGCACCCGGCAGCGCGGCCAGCCGTGGGACCGCGACGATCACGACGCCGAGTGCCGCCGCACCGAGGCCCGCGACCAGCGCGGCCGTCCTGCGCCGTCGCACCGAGCGCCGCGCCCGCCGCAGGGCCCGGGGCAGGCCCTCGCGCCAGGCCCGGGGCCACCCGTGGCGCGGTGACCGGCGCAGCACCACGGCGAGCAGGGCCGCGGTGACCAGCCCGAGCGCGAGGGCACCGCCGACACCGCCGGGCCACGGCAGAGCGGCGCCGGGGAGCCCGGCGAAGCCGCGCGCGACGGCCGCGATCCACGCCGTCCCGACGCCGGCCAGCCACGCGACCGCGTGCGCGGCGCCGGGGAACCAGGGCGCGAGCAGGGTCGCGACCAGCCCGAGGACGGTCGCGGGGACGAGCGCCGGCGCGGCCAGCAGGTTCGCGGGCACGGACGTGAGCGGCACCCGGGGGTCGAGGAGCACCAGGACCGGCCCGCACGCCGCCTGCGCCGCCCACGGGACGGCGAGGCCGAAGGCCAGCGGACGACCGGTCCACGGGGTGAGCCGGCGGGCGAGCGGGCCCGCCAGCAGCACCAGCCCCGCCGTCGCCGCGCACGACAGCACGAATCCGTACGACCGCGCGAGCCACGGGTCGACGACGAGCAGCACCGTCGCCGCGCCCGCGAGCGCCGGCAGGCCCGCGGAGGGCCGGCCGAGCGCGAGGCCCAGCAGCGCGAAGGCGCACGTCCACGCCGCGCGCAGCACGCTGGGCTCGGGGCGCACCAGGGCGACGAAGCCGAGCGCCACCGCACCGACGGCGACCACGCGCACCCACCGCGGCGCGCGCAGCAGGGCGCACAGCGCGGTGAGCGTCGCCACGACGATCGCGAAGTGCCCGCCCGAGACGGCCGTGACGTGCGTGAGGCTCGTGGTGCGCATGGCCTCGTCGAGGTCGGGCGGCAGTCGTGACGTGTCGCCGACCGCGACCCCGGGCACGAGGCCCCGTGCCTGCGGCGACAGGGGCTCGGTGACGTCCAGCAGGGCCGCGCGCAGCACGTGCGTCCCCCGCAGCAGGGCGCCGGGCGACTCCCGCTCGGCCACCGGCCCGGAGGTCGTGCGCGCCAGGACGCCGTCCCCGGACGGCGCCGCCCGCAGCACGCCGCTGACCTCGACGACGGCCCCGAAGCGCGGCGCCGGCCCGGTGGCCGTGACCTCGACCTGACCGGTCGTGCCGGCGGTGGCGCCGCGCACCGTCACGCTGCCGACGGCGAGCACCCACCGCCGCCCGCCGCCGAAGACCGCCGGTCGCGGTTCGGAGACGACCCGGCCCGTCAGGTGTGCGAGGGCGCCGTCCGAGGCGGCCTCCGCGAGCGGTGCCTGCCGGTCCGTCTGCACGGCGGCCCCGGCGCACACCGCGACGACGCACACCGCCGCCAGCAGCGCGTGGGCGACGACGCCCGGCCCCGGCGCCCCGGTGCCGGCGGTGTCCCGGGCGCGGCTCCGTCCGTACGCCAGCGCCAGCGCGCCCAGCACGACGAGCACCGCGACGCCCACCAGGGCCGCGACCGGCGCGACCGCCCGTGCCGGTCCGGTCACCAGCCAGGCCGTCACGGCGGCCGCCAGCACCGACGGGACCAGGCGCAGGTCGACGCCCGGGGTACTCACACCCGGACCAGGTCGCGCACCTGCTCGAGCACGGACGGCCCGATCCCGGACACCTCCTCCAGCTCGTCCACGCTGGTGAACGGCCCGTTCTCGTCGCGCCAGGCGACCACGCGCTCGGCGAGGACGGGGCCGATGCCGGGGAGCGCGTCGAGGTCGGACGCCGCCGCCGCGTTGAGGTCGATCACGCCGCCGGGGCCGGGGGCCGCACCGCCCGGAGAGGCCCCGTCCTCGCCCGCAGCCGGTGCGGGCGGCGCCTGGCCCGGTGCCGGGACGATGATCTGCTCGCCGTCGACCACGGCCCGTGCCAGGTTCACCGCGGACGTGTCCGCCTGGCGCGTCGCCCCGCCGGCCGCCTGCACGGCGTCCGCGACCCGCGCGTCCGCCGGCACGGTCACCAGCCCCGGCTCGCGCACCTCGCCGACGACGTGCACCACGGCCCGGGGCGCGTCCGCGGAGACGCCGGCGGGCGTGGCGGCCGGGTCGTCTGCGGCGGCAGCCGCGTCGCCCCCGGCAGGCACCGTGGCGCCGGCGTCGTCGGGGCCGTCGGCCTCCGCAGACGGCTCGGTCGACGCCGCACCCGCGGGCTGGCGCTCGGCGCCGGCCAGCGTGACCACGTCGTCCGGCTGGAGGAACGCGACCACCGACACCCCGAGGGCGAGCACGAGCACGACGACCGACGCGACCACCGCCGTCCGGAGGCCCAGGCCCCAGCGACGACGCCCCGAGGCGTCGTCGCCCTCGTCCAGCGGGTGGCCGTGCGTGGCGGCGTACGCCGCCGCGACGTGCCTCGCCGACCGTCCGGCAGCCCGGCGGGCCCGCAGCCGGTCGGCCAGCTCGCCCGGGCCCGGGCCCTGCGGACCGTCCGGGTCCGGGCCCTCGGGACCGGGGTGGTCCGGACCCGGACGGCCCGCGACGTCGGCCCCGGGCGGGCCGTCGGCCACCGCGTGCCAGGCGTGCAGCCGCGCCGTCGCCGCGGCGAGGTCGTCGGGGAGCCCGCCGGGCGGACGGGCTTCCGGGCCGTCGGCAGTGGTGTCGGCCGGGCTGCCGGCAGGGCCCCGCCCCGTGAGGTCGTCGAGCCGTTCCATCGAGGTCACGCGACGACGCTAGGGACGTCCCCGCGCCGCCAGGGGCCGCCGGCCCGACCATGTGGACGGCGCCACCTGGGGACAGCCTCGGCGCCCGAGCTGCCAGGTCCCTACAAAGGGGGTTCGTCGTGCCCGTGGTTGCCGAGGTCGGCGACCACGACGGCGAGCGCCCCGGGCCCGGCGTGCGCGCCCAGCACCGCGCTCACCGGCGTCACGACGGGCGTCGTGCCGGTGCGCTCCTGCAGCCGCTCGGCGACCTCGGCCGCCCGCTCGGGCGCGCCCAGGTGGTGCACCGCGACACCGGGAGCGTCGCACCGTGCCGCACGCCGCACCGCCAGGTCGATCAGCCGGTCGGTCGCCGCGCGGCGGGTGCGCACCCGCTGCACCAGCTCGATGCCCCCGTCGCGCACCGCGAGGATGGGACGCACGCCCAGCGCGCCGCCCAGCACGGCCGCCGGGCCGGACAGCCGCCCGCCCCGGCGCAGGTGATCCAGCGACTCGACGAGGAACACGGTCTCGCTGGCGGCCGCCACCTGCTGCGCCCGCGCGGCGACGTGGGCGGCGTCGTGACCTTCCGCGGCGCACCGTGCGGCCTCCAGCGCGGCGAACCCGAGCGCCATCGCGACGGTCCGCGAGTCGACCACCCGCACCGGGAGCATCGCGCGCTGCCCGGCCCGCGCCGCCGCGTCCGCCGTCCCGGACATCCCGCCCGACAGGTGCACCGCCACCACCGCCCGGGCGCCGTCGGACGCCAGCTCGCGGAAGACGGCGGCGAAGTCCTCGCCCGGCGGCTGCGACGTCGTCAGGCGCTCCCCGGCGCCGATGCGCGCGGCCACCTCGGGCGGGGCGATGTCCACCCCCTCGCGCCAGGAGCGCTCCCCGGCCAGCACCCGCAGCGGCACGACGACGGGGCCGCCGTCGTCGGCGGCCCCGTCGGGCAGGCAGGCGGTCGAGTCGGTGACGACACGGACCGTGGGAGTCGGTCGGGACATGAGGCCAGGAGTCTAGTGCCCGGCCCGTGCCGTCGAGCACCGTCGGTCCCCGGTCGCGCGGGACGGTGAGCGCCTCGCGCGCCCCACGCCGCCGGGGGTCAGCCCGGCAGGGGGCGGGCGTGCCAGACGCGGTCGAGGTAGTCGCGCATCGAGCGGTCCGAGGAGAAGAACCCGGAGCGTGCGACGTTGAGCACGGCCGACCGGCTCCACGCGTCCGGGTCGGCGTAGGCCGCCTCCACGCGCGCCTGCGCGTCGAGGTACGCCTGGTAGTCGGCGAGCACCATGAACCGGTCCTCCGCCAGCAGGTTCGCCACGACCGGCTCGAAGGCCCCGCGGTCGCCGTCGGAGAACGCCCCCGACGCGACGAGGTCCAGCGCTCGGCGCAGGCCCGGGTTCTCCTCGTAGTACGACGACGGCCGGTAGCCGGCCTCCGCGATCGCGCTGGCCTCCGGCTCGGTGAGCCCGAACAGGAAGAAGTTGTCGTCGCCCACGAGCCGGCGGATCTCCACGTTCGCGCCGTCGTCGGTGCCGATGGTGAGCGCGCCGTTGAGCGCGAACTTCATGTTCCCGGTGCCCGACGCCTCCTTGCCGGCGAGCGAGATCTGCTCGGAGAGGTCGGCGGCCGGGATCAGCGTCTCGGCGACGGTGACGTCGTAGTTCGCGGGGAACGCCACCCGCAGCACGGTCGAGACGTCCGGGTGCGCGTTGACGACGGCGCCCACGTGGTTGATCAGCGCGATGATCTCCTTCGCCATCACGTAGCCCGGCGCGGCCTTGGCGCCGAAGACGACGGTGCGCGCCGGGACGTCGTCCACGCTCACCTCGCCCGCGGTGATCCGGTCGTACAGCGTCACGACGTGCAGCAGCTTGAGCAGCTGGCGCTTGTACTCGTGCAGGCGCTTGACCATGACGTCGAGCATCGTGCCCGGGTCGACCTCGATACCGTCCCGGCGGCGCAGCACGTCCACGAGCCGGCCCTTGTTCGCGGCCTTGACCTCGCGGAAGCGGCGCCGGAACTCCGCGTCGTCGGCGAGCGGCTCCAGCTCGCGCAGCCGGTCGAGGTCGGTGACCCAGCCGTCGCCGATCGCCTCGGTGATCAGCCCGGACAGCCCGGGGTTGGCGAGCCGGACGAAGCGCCGCGGCGTGACGCCGTTGGTCACGTTGGTGAACTTCTCCGGCCAGAGCTGCGCGAAGTCGGCCAGCACCTTGTCGCGCAGCAGCTGGGAGTGCAGCTCGGCGACGCCGTTGACCCTGGTGGCCGCCACGGTGGCGAGGAACGCCATCCGCACGGCACGCTGCGGATGCTCGGCGATGATCGACATCCGCCGCACCAGCAGCTCGTCGCCGCCCGAGCGCTCCCGCACCTGCGCGAGGAACTCCTCGTTGATGCGGTAGATGATCTCCAGGTGCCGCGGCAGCAGCCGGCCCATCAGCTCGACCGACCAGACCTCGAGGGCCTCCGGCAGCAGCGTGTGACAGGTGTAGGCGAAGCAGCGCCGCGTGACGTCCCACGCCTCGTCCCAGCCGAAGCCCTCGTCGTCGACGAGCACGCGCATCAGCTCGGGGATCGCGACGACGGGGTGGGTGTCGTTGAGCTGGAAGACGATCCGCTCGGGCAGGCGGCGCAGGTCGAAGCCCGCCGGCAGCAGCTGGTCGACGAAGTCGCGGATCGAGCAGGCGACGAAGAAGTACTGCTGCTGCAGGCGCAGCTCCTTGCCCTGCGGCGTCGAGTCCTCCGGGTAGAGCACCTTGGAGATGTTCTCGGCGAACGTCCGCGACCGGACGGCGTCCACGTAGTCGCCCTCGTTGAAGATCTGCAGGTCGAAGGCGTGCGTGGCCCGCGCGCTCCACAGCCGCAGCGTGTTGACCCGGCCGTTGCGGTAGCCGGGCACCATGTAGTTGTACGGGACGCCGAGCACCTGCCAGCCCGGCACCCAGCGGGAGCGCTCGACGCCGTCGTCGCCGGTGTACTTCTCCGTGTGCCCGCCGAAGCCCACCGTCACCGCGTGCTCGGGGTGCGCGAACTCCCACGGCGCTCCCCCGGCGAGCCACGTGTCCGGCTCCTCGACCTGCCGCCCGCCCGCGAACCGCTGGCGGAAGATGCCGTACTCGTACCGGATGCCGTAGCCGATGGCGGGCACGCTCATCGTGGCCAGCGAGTCCACGAAGCACGCGGCGAGCCGCCCGAGGCCCCCGTTGCCGAGCCCCGGCTCCACCTCCGCGTCGCGCAGCTCGGCGAGGTCCAGGCCGAGGCTGGCGAGCCCCTCCGCGGCGATCTCCTCCAGGTCGGCCGCCAGGAGCGCGTTGTCGAGCTGCCGGCCCAGCAGGTACTCGGCCGACAGGTACGCCACCGCCTTGGGCTGCGCGCGGTAGTGGTCCACCGTGGTCTCGATCCACCGCGACATCAGGTAGTGCCGCACCGTGCGGGCCAGCGCGAGGTAGGCGTCGTTCGTCGTGGCGCGTTCCAGCACCGTGCCCTGCGTGAAGTTCAGCTCGCGCAGGAACTCCCGGACGAAACCTTCCACGGAGTGCTCGGGGCTGGTGATCAGCGGCGTGGTCTCGGTCACGTCACGACAGTACACAGACGCCCGCCGCGCCGCCGGGGGCCGTCACTCCCCCACGAGCGTCACCAGCCGCGTCCTGCCGGACGCGTCCTTGATCGCCTGCAGCACGACGTCCGCGTGCGGCTCCAGCGCGCTCACCTTGTCCAGCGGCGCGCCGACGATCAGCTGGAACCCCAGCCCGCGCCACGCGCCGACGGCGCGCCCGGCGAACCTCGCGTCCGCCTTGATGAAGGCCTCGTCGAGGAAGACGGGCGCGTAGCGGGGGCGCTCGGCCCCGGCGTCGCCGAGCTGGTAGCGCAGCGCGGCGCCGACGATGAAGGCGACCAGCTCCTGCGACTCCCCGCCGGACTTGCCGGCGATGTGGTCGTAGACGCTGACGTGGTTGCCGTCCAGGTCGACGCACTCCGCGCTGATGCGCACGTGGTCGCGCACGTCCACCAGCCGGCGGTGCTCCGGGCTGTCCGGGCGGATGCGGTCGACCAGGCGCGACATGCGGGCGTAGCGGCGCTCGTGCTCCGCGAGGGGCACGTCGCCCGACGGCACGGTCGCGAACTCGCGCAGCTGACGGCGGAAGGACGCGACGTCCTGCCCCTCCGTGGGCGTGGCCGTGATGCGCAGCCGGTGGTGCTCGTCGCGGAAGGGCAGGGTCGCGAGGATCGCGTTGACCGGCTCCATCCGGTCACGGATCTCCGCGACCGCCTGCGCGATGCCGTTGTTCAGGCGCGTGAGCTGGTCGCCGGACATCTGGCGTAGGTGTGCCGACCACTTGTCCCGCAGCCGGTAGAGCTGCGCGTACTCGAGCTCGGAGAAGATCCGCAGGAAGTCCTCGTACGCACCGTCGGGGTCGGCGCTGCGGTTCGGGTCGGGCCAGGTGTCGTTGAAGCGCTCGAACAGCGCCTGCAGGGCGGCGCGGGCCGCGCGCTCGGCGTCGTCCGCGGCTTCCCGCTCGTGCCGCAGCTCCCGCACGACGGCGCCCACCGCGGTGGTGAGGTCGGCGAGCCCGCCGCCGCCCTGCGCCCCCGTCGCGCCCGACCAGCCCACCTGGGCCATGAGCGCCGTCAGGCGTTGCGCCTGCTCGGGCGTCGGGCGGACGTCGTCCGCGTCGGCACGCTCGACGGCGTCGGCGACCTGGTCCACCTGGTCGCTGATCTGCTTCCACGCGACGGCGAGCTCGGTCACCCGGTTCTGCCCGTCGGCGCGCTCGCGGTACAGCTCCGTGAGGCGGGCCCGCAGCGCGTCCTCGTCGTCCTTGAGGGCGCGCAGCACGTCGGAACCCGCGACGAGCGCGGCCAGCCGCTCGCGCCGCTCCACGAGCCGCTCCTCGGCTCCCGCCACGTCGACGTCGTCCCACTCGACCCGCAGCGCCTGGCTGTAGGCGACGAAGTGGTCGGCCTCGCCCTTCTGCCGCAGCCGCGCGCCCGCCAGCGCCTCGGCCGCGAGCCGCAGCTCCTGGCGCGCCTGCTCGACGTCCGCGGCGAGCCCCTCGAGGCGCCGGTGGTTGCTGAAGCCCAGCACCGACGCCCGCCCCTGGCCGCCGTGCGCGCCGCGCCGGCCCTCGGAGGTCTGCCCGGACCGGGTGAGCGCCAGGTCGTGGTCGGCGAGCTCGGCCGGGTCGTCGACGCAGACGTGCCGGAAGCGTTCGGCGAGCCGGCCCGCCAGCCAGCCGCCGAACGGCCCGGCCTTGATCTCCAGCCGTCCCGGCAGGAGCGAGCGGTCGGTCTCCTCGTGCAGCGCGAGCCCGGTGGGCACGCCCTCGAACCGCACGCGCACCGCCGACGGCACGGCGTCGATCGCAGCCCGGAAGCCCACCAGCCGCTCCTCGTCGACGAGCAGGGTCAGCGCGAAGCCGCCCAGGGCGAGCCCGATCGCCTCCCGCCACGGCTCGTACTCGCCGCGCACCTCGAGCAGCTCCGCGACGAACGGCACGTCCTCGGCGCGCAGGCCGGCGGCCCGCGCGAGCGCGACGCGCGCCTCGTGCAGCTCCCGGGGCACGTTCCCTCGCCGGTCGCGCAGCGAGGCCGCCTCCCGCTCGAGCTCCGCCAGCGCCTCGCCGGCCGCCTTCTCGCGGCGGCTGGCCTCCAGCACCGCCTCGGACAGCGCGTCCGTGTGCCCGTCACGGGCCTCGCGGTAGCGGCGGGCGTCGGCGTGCAGGGCGTCCAGGTCGCGGCGGGAGGAGACCTCCCGCTCGAGCGGGGCGAGCTGGCCCTCGAGCTCCGCCCGTGCCCGCCGCGCGTCGGCGAGCACGCGCTCGGCCTCCCGGACGTCCCGCTCGGCCGCCTCGATGGCGTCGCCGCCGTTCTTGCGCTGGTCGGCGCGCACCTGGTCCAGCTCGGTCTCCGCGGCGGTGATGCGCTGCTCGGCGACGGCGACCCGCTCGGCCGCCGTCCGGTGCTGGTTCCGGTTCTCCGTCTCGGCGTCCCGCAGCAGCTCGAGCTGGGTGCGGTCGCGCCACGCCGTGAAGGGCGTGGGGGCGTCGTCGCCCGCGTCCGGCGGGCCCTCCACCCCGAGGCCGTCGACGACGCGGCGCGCGGCGACGGCGTCGTCGATCGCCTGGCGGTGGGTCAGCATGGGGCGCAGCACGTCCACCTGCCGCTGGGCGCGGTCCATCTCGTGGCGGACCTCGCTGAGCTCGTCGAAGTGGGCGACGGCACGGGCGGCGACGCGCACCGTCTCGGGCTCCTCCAGCACCATGGCCTTGTACAGGGAGTCGACCGTGGTGATCTGCTGGCCCGCCTGGATGCGGCCCAGCAGCTGCATCGCGGTGTCCCCGTCGCCGGCGGCGCCGATGCCGAGCGCGGCGTGCAGCCGCGTCGCGAACGCCTTGTCGGTGTCGAACGTGGTGAGGCCGGCGGCCGCGAGCCCGGCCCGGGCGAAGCGCTGCGCGGCGAGCGGCTCCAGCCCGCGGGCGTCGAAGTCCGCGTCGACGACGGCGCGCACGGCCGTCGTCTCGTCGGTGCGCGTCGCACCGCGCGGGACGTACCACGCGCGCAGCGCGGTGAGCCGCTCGCCCGCCTGCGACGACCAGGTCATCGCGATCGCCGACCAGGTGTCCGAGGACTCCCCCCGCAGCACCCGGTCCTTCGCCGTCGCCGCCCCGCCGCTGCGCTGCTCGTCGAGCTTGCCGCGGGCGTACGACACGACGTTGCGCTGCTCCTGGCCGCGCGCCCGCCCGCTCGTGGCGCCGTTGGACGCGCCGTTGAACGGCGTCGTGTGGCTCATCATCAGGGCGATGTACGCGTCCAGCAGCGTGGACTTGCCCGAGCCGGACGCCCCGGTGAGCAGCGTCGTGGTGCCGGCCAGGCGGATCTCGTGGTGGCCGTGGTAGCCGCCCCAGTTGACCAGCTGCACCGAGCGCGCCACCCACTGCCGCCCGTCGGACGCCGACGGGATGAGGCCGAACAGCGACTGCTGCATCCGGGGTGCAGGGGCCTGCTCGACCGCGTCGCTGGTGATGCCGCTGGTGATGCCGCTGGTGATGTCGCCGGTGAGCGTCACGCCCGGGCCTCCTCGTCCTCGTCCACGACGTCGGTCGTCTCGGCGGGCTCCGCAGGCCCGTCGGGCTCGGTCTGCTCGGCCGGCTCGGTCGCCGACGGCGAGCGCAACCACGCGGACAGCTCGCGCAGCCGCTCCACGGGCAGCAGCACCTCGACGACCGGCTGGACGCGGTAGCGCCCCGCCGCGACCTCGTCCAGCACGTGCTCGCGCACCAGCGCCGCGACGGCGTTGTCGATCTCCCGGCGGCGGCCGGCGAGGTTCGTCTCGTCCTGGGCGAGAAAGCCCAGCGCGTAGGTGACCAGCTCCTCCGCGTCCACGTACGCCGCCCGTTCGCCGGCGCCCTGCTCCTGCCGGAACCGGTTGCGGGCGAACAGCATGAGCAGCGTCTCGACCCGCCGGTAGGGCTCGTCCTTGAGCAGTACGGGGATGCTCAGCCCGTCGGAGCGGACCTGGCGCTTGTAGGCGATCTCGTAGTCGCGGTCGACCACCAGCTCGACGAACATGTCGTGGCAGCGCGAGGCCAGCACTCCCTGGTGGGCGAGCAGGGCCTTCCACTCCGTCGGGTGGCCGGCCGCCGACAGGTAGCGACGCTGCAGCACGAGCGCCAGCGCCCGTCGCGCGGCGTACGGCAGCACCCCGGTGTCGCCCGCGAACAGCGCCTCGACGTCGTCCTCCATCGCCGACGGCGCGACGAAGGATCCGTCCGCCCCGGAGAGGCCGGGGTCCTCCGACGCCCCGGTGTCGGGAGCCTCGGGAGCCTCGGTGTCGGCCACGTCGGTCATGCGTCCTTCTCCTCGTGCTCGGGGTCGTCCTCGGGGTCGCCGGAGCCGGGCACGGCGATCGGCACCTGTGGCAGCACGAGGTCGCGCGTGCTGCCGTCGGCACGCACGGTCGTCACGCGCCGCAGGCCGGCTGCGGGCACGTCGCCGTCCGCGAAGGCGTCGTCGAGCGCGCCCGGCGCGGCGAGCTCCAGGTACCCGAGCAGCTCCACCGGGCGGCGCAGCTCGGGCGGTGCGGCCGCGAAGGCCTCGTCCGCGGTCGCGGGGCCGTCGCGCAGCACGCGCGCGGCGTGCGCGGCGGTCTCGGCGTAGCGCGGGCCGCCCATGCCGAGCAGCGCCGCCATCGCCTCGCCGGGCGCGTCGTCGAAGCCGGGGTCGGCGTCGGCCAGCGTCTCCGGCGGGGTGTCGGGCCGCAGGTCGTGCAGCTGGGCGCGGAACCGCCCGAGCCGTGCCCGCTCGAACCAGCGCAACGGCTCGACCCGCGAGCTCCGGCCGGAGGTGGGGAACCAGTCCGCCATCGCGGCCGTCGCCTCGCGCAGCGCGGCGTCGAGCTCGCGGTCGCGCAGCGGGTTGTGCACCTTGAGCTGCTGCGTGATGGTCCGCGACGCCCGGGCCTGCGCGTCGAGGACCGCGTCGACGGCCGACAGCAGCTGGCCGTACAGGGCACGCACCGACTCCCGGCGCTCGGCCGGCAGACCCTCGGCGAACGGGTGCGCGAGGACGGCCCGCACCCGGTCGTCCACCTGCTCCAGGAGCAACGGGTCGCGCAGCAGCTCCATCGCGCCCGAGAACGCCCGGCCCTCGGGGGTGCGTCGCATGAGGGTGTCCGACGCGTCGAGGTAGTCGCCGAGCACCTCGCCCGTGGCCCGCTCGTCCTGGCGCAGGCCCGTGACGATGGTGCGCTGCAGCTCCGCGATCGACTCGGCGACGCGGGCGAAGTCCGCGGGCAGCTCGCGCACCAGGGAGGCCACGTTGTCGAACTGCTCGACGAGACGGTCCGCCGGCACCTCGGCCACCGGGCCGCCCTCCTCGAGACGCGCCAGCTCTGCCTCCGCCCGGGCGATCTCGTCCTGCGCGCGCGCGACCTGCTCTCGCAGGGCCGCCTGCTGGGACTCCCGGTCGGGCCGGGCGTCGCGGGCCAGGCCCTCGAGGGCCACCAGGAGCGTGCGGATGCGCGACTCGCTGACCAGCGAGCGCCCGCCCTGCGTCCGGTCGACGAACGCCAGCGCCTCGGTCGCGTACGAGCTCACCTGGTACTGCTCGGCGCCGTCGTCGTCGAGCGAGCGCACCAGCCACCGGCCGGCGACCCAGCGCGAGCACAGGGCCCGCGCCGGCTCGTCCGGGACGTCGTGACCCGCGCCCCGGGCCTCGGCCAGGAAGTCCTCGACCTCGACGTGCATCTGCTCGGTGGGCACCGTGGTGCGGCTCGGCGTGAAGATGAGCGACAGCAGCGCGACGACGAGCGGGCCCTCCTTGCGGTGCAGGAGGGCGAGCGCGGGCGTGCCGAAGGCGCCCCGGCTGCGGGCCAGGGCACCCTCGATGCGGGAGGAAGACATACGCCTCAGACGCTCCGCCCGTGGTGGTCCGAGCCTGCGGTTCCGCTGCGGCCGGGTGCCTCGCCGCGCTCGGCCCCCGACCTCCGCTGCACCTCCGCCTCAGACAACGATGTTGACGAGCTTGGGCGCGCGCACGATCACCTTGCGGACCGGGGCGCCGTCGATCGCGCGGACGACGTTCGGCTCCGCGAGCGCGGCGGCCTGCAGGTCGGCCTCGGAGATCGACGGCGCGACCTCCAGGCGGCCGCGGACCTTGCCCTTGACCTGCACGACGCAGGTCACGGTGTCCTCGACCAGGTACTGCTCGTCGGCGACCGGGAACGGCTCGCGCGCCAGCGACGCGTCGTGGCCGAGGCGCTCCCACAGCTCCTCCGCCACGTGCGGTGCGATCGGCGCGACCATCAGCACCAGGGGCTCGACGGCGGCGCGCGGCACGCGGTCCAGGCCGGTCAGGTGGTTGTTGTACGTGATGAGCTTCGCGATCGCCGTGTTCGGCCGCATGTGCTCCATCTCGACGCGCACGTCGGCGATCGTGCGGTGCAGGGCGCGCAGCGTCGCGACCTCCGGCTCGTCGTCGGTCGCGGTGACGGCGCCGGTCTCCTCGTCCACGACGTTGCGCCACAGGCGCTGCAGGAACCGCTGCGAGCCGACGACGGCGCGCGTCTCCCACGGGCGCGACAGGTCCAGCGGGCCCATCGACATCTCGTAGACGCGGAACGTGTCGGCGCCGTACTGCTCGTACATCTCGTCGGGCGTGACGACGTTCTTCAGCGACTTGCCCATCTTGCCGTACTCGCGCTGCACGACCTGGCCGTTCCAGGTGTACACCGGCTCGCCGTCCGCCCCGGGCTCCTCGGTCACCTCGGCCGCGGGCACGTACTGCCCCCGGTCGTCGACGAACGCGTAGGCCTGGATGTACCCCTGGTTGAACAGCTTGCCGAACGGCTCGAGCGAGGTCACGTACCCCAGGTCGAACAGGACCTTGTGCCAGAACCGCGCGTACAGCAGGTGCAGCACGGCGTGCTCGACGCCGCCGACGTACAGGTCCACGCCGCCCGCGGGACCGGAGGTGGCGTTGTGCTTCGGCCCCATCCAGTACTGCTCGAGCTCCGGGTCGACGACGGCGGTGCCGGCGGCCGGGCCGTCGGTGGAGTCCGTCGGGTCGAGGTAGCGCAGGTAGTACCAGCACGACCCGGCCCAGTTGGGCATCGTGTTGGTGTCGCGGCGGTAGGTCTGCGGGCCGTCGCCCAGGTCGAGGGTGACGTGCACCCACTCGTCGTTGCGGCCCAGCGGCGCCTCGGGCGAGGAGTCCCTGTCGTCGGGCTCGAAGGTGCGCGGCGAGTAGTCCGGCACGTCCGGCAGGTCGACGGGCAGCAGCTCGCCGGGGATGGCGACCGGTCGGTCGTCGGCGTCCCACAGGATCGGGAACGGCTCGCCCCAGTAGCGCTGGCGGCTGAACAGCCAGTCGCGCAGCCGGTAGGTCGTGGTGCCCTCGCCCGCGCCCGTGGCGGTGAGCCACTCGACGATCGTCGCCTTGGCGTCCTCGACCCCCAGGCCGTTCAGCGAGACCTCGTCGTTGGCCGAGTTGATCGCTCGGCCCGCGCCCGTCCAGGCGCCGCTGAAGCCGTCGGGGAAGCCGCCCTCGGGCTCGACCGTGTGGACCACGGGCAGGTCGAAGGCCTGGGTGAACGCGAAGTCGCGCTCGTCACCGCCGGGCACCGCCATGATCGCGCCGGTGCCGTAGCCCATGAGCACGTAGTCGGCGGTGAACACCGGGATCGCCTGGCCGTTCGCGGGGTTGACGGCCAGGTGGCCGGTGAAGACGCCGGTCTTCTTGCCGGCGTCGGCCTGCCGCTCGACGGCGGTCTTCGCGGCGGCCTCGCGACGGTAGGCGGCGACGGCCTCGACGGGGCTCGCGTGGCCGCCGGTCCAGGCGGCGCGGGTGCCCTCGGGCCAGGCGGCGGGGACCTCGTCCAGGAGCGGGTGCTCGGGGGCCACGACCATGAACGTCGCGCCGAACAGCGTGTCGGGGCGGGTGGTGAACACCTCGACCTGCCCGCCGGCGCCCGCGGCGTCGTACTCCGCGGTGCCGACGACGTCGAACCGCACGTTCGCGCCCACCGAGCGGCCAATCCAGTTGCGCTGCATCGACTTGACCTTCTCCGGCCAGTCGATGAGCTCCAGGTCGTCCGTCAGCCGGTCGGCGTAGGCCGTGATGCGCATCTTCCACTGGCGCAGGCTGCGCTGGAAGACGGGGTAGTTGCCGCGCTCGGAGCGGCCGTCGGCCGTGACCTCCTCGTTGGCCAGGACGGTGCCCAGGCCGGGGCACCAGTTGACCGGCGACTCGTCGACGTAGGCCAGCCGCTGCGCGTCCACGACGTCGCGGCGCGCGCCGGCGTCCAGGTCGGCCCAGGCGACGCCGCCCGGGACCTCGCGGGTGCCCGCGGCGTACTCGGCCTCCAGCTCGGCGATGCGCCGGGCGCCGCCGCGGCCTCCGTCGGGGCGCACGTGCTCCGGGTCGTACCAGGAGTCGAAGATCTGCAGGAAGATCCACTGCGTCCAGCGCACGTACTCCGGGTCGATCGTGGCGAACGTGCGGCGCTCGTCGTGGGCCAGGCCCATGCGGCGCAGCTGGCGCTTCATCGTGACGATGTTCTGCTCGGTCGTCGTGCGCGGGTGCTGGCCGGTCTGCACGGCGTACTGCTCGGCGGGCAGGCCGAAGGCGTCGTAGCCCAGGGCGTGCAGGACGTTGTCGCCGCACATCATCCGGAAGCGGCCGACCACGTCGGTGGCGATGTAGCCCAGCGGGTGGCCGACGTGCAGGCCCGCGCCGGAGGGGTACGGGAACATGTCCATGATGAAGAAGGGCTGGCCCGTGCCCGCGTGGCCGCCCGCACCGTCCGTGAGCGAGCCCGACGGGTTCGCGGCGTGGAACGTGCCGCGCTCGGACCACCGGTCCTGCCACCGCTCCTCGATGTCGCGCGCGAGGGCGGGCGTGTAGCGGTGGGCGGGCTCCGGCCCGGCGGCGGTGGGGGTGGTGTTCTCGGGCGTGCTCACCCGCGGGAGTCTACCGGCCGGCGACCGGGGTCCCGAGGCGTTTCTACAGGCCGAACGACTGGAACAGGTCCCCGCCGACGGCCAGCAGCAGCCACCCGACGGCGACGACGTACCCGATCACGAGGACGATGCCGCGGTTGCCCACGACGGCTCGGCGCACGCCCTCGCCGACGGGCAGGTGCCGCTCCTGCACGGCGCGCACGACCTGGAACCACAGCAGCGGCCACATGATCGTCCACACGACCATGCAGGCGGGGCACAGCCGCACGATGGCGTAGAAGCTGTAGCCCATGAGGAAGAAGATCAGGCCCTGGGCCACGACCGTGCCGCCGAGCAGGCACAGGTGGAACCAGCGCGGCAGCCGCGCGCCCGTGAGGAGCACCACGCCGACGGTGACCACCACGGGGAACGCCGCCACGCCGATGAACGGGTTGGGGAACCCGAGCAGCGCCCCGGCCGAGGACGTCATCGCGACGCCGCAGTCCAGGAAGAGGTTGAAGCTGCAGCTCGTGACGCGCTCCGGGTCGAGCAGCTTGAGGTACCGCTCGACCGACAGCCACAGCGAGGCTCCGAAGCCGATCGCCCCGAGCACCGTCAGGAGCGTGCCGTAGGCCCGGGGGGTCAGCCCCCGGGGTCCGGCCGCGGCGGCGTCGGCGGGGTGGGTCTCGTCGGGCACCGTGGGGCTCACGCCCGTGACGGTACCGCACGTTCCTGGGCCGACGCGGCCGGTGCCGCGGAGCCGTCTCCGCGGTCCGCGCCGGAGGGCGCGACAGCCCCTCGCTGCCGGCCGAAGGCGAGCACCATCGCCAGGCCGACCAGCGTGAGCGCCAGCCCGACCCACGCGGGAGCGAGGTACCCGTACCCGGCCGCGATGACGAGCCCGCCGAAGAACGCCCCGCTCGCGTTGCCGATGTTGAGCGCGGAGTGGCACAGCGCCGCGCCGAGCGACTGCGCCTGCGGCGAGAGGTCCATCAGCCGGGTCTGCATCGCCAGGCCGAGCACCTGGGAGGTGACCCCGAGGGCGAACAGCGCGAGGACGGCGGGCACCGGCATCGTTCCGACGAGCGCGAACACCACGAGGGAGGCGGCGGTCGCGACGAAGCCGCCGATCACGGTCCGCAGCACGTCCCGGTCCACGAGGCGCCCGCCCAGCAGCGTGCCGACCGTCATGCCGACGCCGAAGACGGCGAGCACCCACGGCACCGCGCCCTGCGTCATCCCCGACACCTTGGTCACGGTCGGCGCCACGTAGGTGTAGACGGCGAACAGCCCGCCGAAGCCGACCGCGCCAGCCGCGAACGAGATCCACAGCGGGCCGTTGCGCAGGGTGCCGAGCTCGTTCCGCACGCTGGAGTCGACGGGCCCGTGCTCGGGCACGAACCGCAGGACGCCGAGGAGCGTCACGGCGCCGAGCAGCCCCATGACGACGAACGCGACCCGCCACCCGAGCGACTGGCCGACGGCCGTGGACAGCGGCACCCCGACCACGTTCGCGACGGTGAGCCCGGTCATCATCATCGACACCGCGTGCCCGCGCCGGCCCGGGCCGGCGACCGCCGCGCCGACCGCGGCGCCGACGCCGAAGAAGGCGCCGTGCGGCAGGCCGGCGAGGAAGCGGCCGGCGACCAGCGCCTCGATCGTCGGGGCGAGGGCGGACAGCACGTTCGCCAGCGTGTAGGCGCCCATGAGCACGAGCAGCAGGCGGCGGCGCGACATGCGGGCGGCGGCGACGGTGAGCAGCGGCGCTCCCACCACCACGCCGACGGCGTAGGCGGTGATCGCGTGCCCGGCGACCGGGTCGCTCACGCCCAGGTCGGCGCCGATCTGCGGCAGCAGGCCCATCGTGGCGAACTCGGTGGTGCCGATGGTGAAGCCGCCGAGCGCGAGCGCCAGCAGAGCGAGGGTCACGGGGTGGGGTCGTCGCACGGCTGCCTCTCGAAACGATTCGACGGCGCGGCACGGAGGAACCGTGCGCACGCCGTCGGGGGAACCGGGACAGCCTACGCGGGCACGACCCAGATGCGCGACGCCGCGAGCAGGCCCAGGTCGACCGCGACGGGCTCGCCCTCCCGCTCCCAGGTCACCCCGAGGGTGCCGGCGAACTCGCGCCGCTGGGAGACCGCCACCGGCAGGTCGAGCTCGAGGCCGAGGTCGGCGAGGTAGCGCAGCGCCTCCGGGTCGGCGTCGGAGATCCGGGCCACCACGCCCTGCCGGCCGGCGTCGAGGTCCACCAGAGGCACGGCCTCCGGGCGCACCACCTGCCCGGACGGCGACGGGATGGGGTCCCCGTGCGGGTCGCGCTCCGGGTGCCCCAGCCGCGCGGCGATCCGCTCCACGAGGCGCTCCGAGACGGCGTGCTCCAGCACCTCCGCCTCGTCGTGCACCTCGTCCCACCGGTACCCGAGGTCGTGCACCAGCCACGTCTCGAGCAGCCGATGACGGCGGACCATCACCAGCGCGTACCGCCGGCCCAGGTCGGTGAGCCACACCCCGCGGTAGGGCTCGTGACCCAGCAGCCCCTGCGCGGTGAGGCGGCGCACCGTCTCCGAGACGGTGGAGGGACCGACCCCGAGCCGGTCCGCGAGCAGCCCCGTCGTGACCTTCTCGTCCGACCACTCCCCGGCGGACCAGACCGCCTTGAGGTAGTCCTGCGCGACGGGGGTCAGCTCGGCGGGGTCCACGCCCCGAGCCTACGGCCCGGGCGACGGGTCGGTGGTGCCCTCGCCCTCGGGCGGCGCCACCCCGGACGACGACAGCACGTCCTCGGCCGGCGGCACGATCTCGGGCACCGGCAGGCGGTCGCGCACGACGGCCTCCCCCGCCGGGTCGACCTCGACGAGCTGCCAGTCCACGACGCGGCGCAGCTCGGGGTCGAACCGCAGCAGCGTCATCTCCGCCGTCCCGCGCAGGGGCCCGACGGTCGGCTGGTTCGGCGCGGCGCCCGCCGTCGACGCGTTGACGTACCGGATCCCCTGCCCGACCTGCTCGGGGCCCGCGCGCCTGTGCGTGTGCCCCGACACCTGGAACGGCACGCACCCGGACTCCATGGCGTCGAGGCCCACGGGCGCCGTGTGGATCATGAGCAGGTCCACCTCGCCGTCCTCGCACGCCGTCTGGGCCAGGGCCGCGCCCTGCTCCTCCGGCGTCGTCTCGCGGGCCACGGCGGTGCCCGAGCCCACCCGGGTCTCGAGGGCGTCGCGGTCGCCGAGGATCCGCACGCCGGCGACCTCGACGACGTCGCCGTCGAGGATGACCTGCCCGTGGGCGGCCTCCTGCTTCGACGTCTCCGCCGAGTCGTGGTTGCCGTCCGCCACCACCACCTTCGTGCCGCGCGGCACCGCCGAGGCGAACGCGTCGACGCACGCCTTCTCGACGGACGTCCCGTTCGTCGTCGTGTCGCCCGCGTTGAGGAGCAGGTCGGCGTCGGACCGCTCGGCGACGGTGCGGATCAGCGGCGCCATCGCGGTGTTGCAGTGCAGGTCGGAGACGACGAGCATCGTGACCAGGTCCTCGGGGTCGGCGGACGGCGATGCCGACGCCCCGTCCGGTGTCTCGCCGGGCGTCTCCGCGGGCGTCTCGTCGGGCTGACCGGTCTCGGCCTCCGACGCTCCCGGAGCGCCGTCGCGCACCGCCTGCCGCACCTCCCACGAGTTCCACGCGTCGACCAGGTTGTCGTCGGCCGCGGCGTAGAACGCCTCGTTCTCGTCGTACAGCTCGACGAGCTGCCCGCCGTACGTGTCGATGACGCCCGACAGCCGCCCGGTGATCCGGGCGCCCTCGAGCGCCGTCCCCGCGAACACCGGCGACGCGGTCGTGCCCTGGGTGGGCGGGACGACCCCGCCGGCGACGACGGTGGTCGCGACCAGCCCGACGACCGCGACCCCCGCCGTGATCTCCCAGGTCCGGGGGGCGACGGCGGCGGCCAGCTCGCGGCGCCGCGACACGCCGAGCAGGCCGCGCAGGGCGAGGGCCCCCAGCACCAGGACCACCGCCGCCAGCGCCGTGCGCCGCACCGCGTCGACGGCGAGCGCCCACGCGACGGAGCGCACGGCGACGTCGGGGCTGGAGAAGAACTGCAGGTAGCTCTCCAGGTCCTCGCCGAGCGCGTCCAGGGTGCTGGCGGCACCCACCGCGGACAGGTCGGCCGGGATCTCCTTGACCGTGACCTCGACCCCGAGGCCGAGCGGCAGCGGCGAGTCGATCTCGACGGTGCCCAGCGGCCCGAGGTCGGCCACGACCAGACCGTCCGTGTCGACGGCGTAGACCGCCTCGTGCGGGCCGAAGCTCAGCTCGGCGGTGGCGCTGGTCACGCCGAAGACGAGGCACAGCAGCCCGCCGGCCACCCCCACCAGGGTGCGGCGCACCCAGCGCGGCGGCGTGCGCCGTTCGCGCTGCGGCGGGCGCGGCCCGTCCGGCGCGTGCTCGTCCGGCGCGTGCTCGTCCGGCGCGTGCGGTGTCGTCTCGTGCTGCTCGGTCATCGCCTCCACCCTGTCCGAACGGGCCGGGTGGCGCCAGCGACCCGCCCGGCGCCGCCCGGCGGCCCGTCCGGCGCCTCCCCGACGACTACGACCGCACGTCGCGCAGCGTCGCCAGCGCGACGCCCGCCGCGATCAGCACGGCGACGAAACCGATCGCGGACGTGACGACCACGCCGCTGCCGAACGCCGCGTGGGCGGAGTCGAGCAGCGCCTGCGCCTGGCCGGCGGGCAGCCCGGCGGCGACGTTCGCCGCCCCGCCGAGGGTCTCCGTGGCGGTGGCGGCGTCCGCGGCGGGCACGCCGTGCGGCACGACGACCGACGCCGAGTAGGACGCGGTGAGGATGCCGCCGAGCACCGCGGTGCCGAGCACCGCGCCGACCTCGTAGGCGGTCTCCGAGATGGCGGACGCCGCGCCGGCCTTGGCCGCCGGCACGCTGGACACGACGAGGTCGTTCGAGACCGTCTCGGCCGAGCCGACCCCGAGCGCGAGGACGACGAACGCCAGCGCGAGCCAGCCGACCTCGCCGCGGCCGGCCACCACGGCGGTGACGAGGTATCCCACGGCGGAGAGCCCGAGCCCGGCCGCCACGACGCGTGCCGGCCGCACCCGCCGCACGACCTTCACGACGGCGAGCCCGGCCACCACCATCGCGACCGTGCCGGGCAGCAGGACGAGGCCCGCGTCGACCGGCGACAGCCCGATCACGAGCTGCAGGTCCTGCGAGACGAAGAACAGGAAGCCGACGAGGGAGAAGACCGACAGCAGGTTGACGAGCACGCTCCCGGTGAACGCCGGGACCGCGAAGAGCCGGACGTCGAGCATGGGGTCGGGCCGGCGCAGCTGACGGCGCACGAACAGGACGCCCATCGCCACGCCGGCGGCCATCACGGCGACCGTCGGCGCCGTCGCGCCGCCCTTGGCGAGCGCCTTGATGCCGTAGACGATCGGGGTCATGGTCGCCATGACCAGCACGATCGAGAGCGGGTCGAGGCGCCCGGGCACCGGGTCGCGCGACTCGGGGACGAAGAGGGGCGCGAGGACGAGCAGGAGCGCGAGCACCGGCACGGCCAGCAGGAACACCGCACCCCACCAGAAGTGCTCGAGCAGCACGCCGCCCACGATCGGCCCGACCGCCGAGCCGGTGGCGAAGCCCGCGGCCCAGATCGCGATCGCCAGGCGGCGCTCCTCGCGGTCGGTGAAGACGTTGCGCAGCAGCGACAGGGTGGACGGCATGAGCATCGCGCCGAAGAACCCGAGCCCGGCACGGGCGGCGACGAGCGCCCCGGCCGTGGGCGCGAAGGCGGCGACGGCGGACACGACGGCGAAGCCGACCGCACCGACGAGGAGCAGCCGGCGCCGACCGACCCGGTCGGCGAGCGAGCCCATGGGCACCAGCAGGCCGGCCAGGACGAGCGGGTAGACGTCGACGATCCACAGCAGCTGCGTCCCGCTCGGCGCGAGGGCCTGCGAGATCTGCGGGAGCGCGAAGCTCAGCACCGTGTTGTCGATCGACACGAGGAGCACCGGGAGCATCAGGACGACGAGCGCCGCCCAGCGCCGCCACGCCGGGCCCGACGTCTCCGGGCCCGCGGGGCGCGCCGGATCCAGGAGGGAGGTCACAAGGGATTGCCTTTCACGCATGCCGGGACGGCCGGGGCGACGTGGTGACGTCGAACTTCCGCACCGTCCAGCCGGTATAGTAACAACTCCGCACCGGTCCCGTCGATAGGGTCGGCACCATGCCACCGCCCCCCGCCGCCCGCGCCAAGGTCCTGCACGCCTACGCCGAGATCCTGGTCGCCTCCGGCGAGCGCGCGGCCACACTCGAGGCCGTCGCCGAGCAGGCGGGCGTGTCCAAGGGCGGGCTGCTCTACCACTTCCCGTCGAAGGAGGCCCTGGCCGAAGGGCTCGTGGAGCACCTGCGCGAGCTCACCGCGGCCGACGTCGCGGCGATGCGCGGCGCCCCCGAGGGCGCGGTCGACTACCTGCTGCGGACCTCGACGGTCGTCGACGGCGAGTTCGAGCTCGTCTACCTCGCGGTCTCACGCCTCTCGCAGGGGCTCCACCCGCAGGCGGCCGCCGTGATCGACGAGGCCCAGGAGGCCTGGACCGACGCGGTCCGCGACGACGTCGGCGACCCCGTGCTCGCCCGCGCCGTCGCGCTCATGAGCGAGGGCCTCTACGCCCTCGCCACCACCGGGTCCCGGAGCCTCGACCCCACCGAGCTGGACGATCTCCTCGCCCTCGTGCACGACGTCGCGGCCGCCCGCCGCGGCGCCGACGCCTGACGGCCCGCCGGGTCAGCCGGTCTTCTTCTCCTTCTGCCGCGACGTCGAGGACGCCGGCTTCTTCGCCGGCGCCTTCCGCTTCGCGGGCGCCTTCTTCGCCGGTTCCTTCTTCGCCGGTTCCTTCTTCGCCGGCGCCTTCTTCTTCGCCGCCGGCTTCTTCTCCTCGTCCTTCGTCCCCTTCGCCCCCGAGACGCTCCGGCGCAGCGCCTCCATGAGGTCGATGACGTCGGCGTCGGTCTTCTCGGGCTGCTCGCCGAAGGTCTCCGAGGTGTCCAGCGCCTCGCCCTGCTCGATCTTCGCGTCGATGAGCTGCCGCAGCTGCGCCTGGTACTCGTCCTCGTACTCCTCGGGCGTGAAGTCGGCCTCGTAGCTGTCCACGAGCTGGGCGGACATCGCGAGCTCCTTGTCGGAGACGGTCACCGAACCGTCCAGCGACGGGAACTCGGCCTCCCGCACCTCGTCGGCCCACAGCAGGGTCTGCAGCACCAGCACCTCGTCGCGCACGCGCATCGCCGCCAGCCGGGTGCGCTGGCGCAGCGCGAACTTCACGACGGCGGTGCGGTCGGTCTCCTCCAGCGTGCGGCGCAGCAGCACGTACGCCTTGGGGCTCTTCGAGTCCGGCTCCAGGTAGTACGTGCGGTCGAGCATGATCGGGTCGATCTGGTCGCTCGGGACGAATTCCACGACCTCGATCTCGCGGTTCGCCTCCGCCGGCAGCGCGGCGAGGTCCTGCTTCGTCAGCACGACGGTGTGCTCGCCGTCGTCGTACGCGCGGTCGATGTTCTGGTACGGCACCTCCTCGCCGTCCAGCTCGCACACCCGCCGGTACCGGATGCGCCCGCCGTCCGCGTCGTGCACCTGGTGCAGGGGCACGTCGTGGTCCTCCGTGGCGCTGTACAGCTTCACCGGGACGTTGACGAGGCCGAACGTCACGGCACCCTTCCAGATGGCCCTCATCCCACCATCGTCACGCGACCTGCGACGACGCGCCAGCCCCGCCCGTCCCCCGCCGGCGCCCGCTCGTGACCGCGTGCCGACGGTCGTAGCGTGAGGACGACGCCCGATCGACGACGAAGCGAGGTCCGACCATGTTCCGACGACTCGCCGGGCACGCACCAGCGCTCGCCCTCACCGCGGCGGCGCTGGTCGCCCTCACCGCGGCTCCCGCGACCGCCGCCGTCGCCGCCGCCTCAGCACCTGCCACCGCACCCGCCCGGCACGAACGTCCGGTGCTCCCCGACCGGGTCGAGCTGCCGGACGGCTTCCTGCCCGAGGGCATCGCCACCGGCATCGGGCCGTGGGCGTGGTTCGGCTCGCGGGCGGACGGCGACATATACCGCGCGAACCTGGTCACCGGTGAGGGCCGGGTCGTGGCCCAGGGCCCCGGCACCCCGTCGGTGGGACTGAAGGTGGACCACCGCGGGCGGCTCTTCGTCGCCGGCGGCCCCTCCGGCACGGCCCGCGTCGTCGACGCCCGTACCGGCGAGCTGCTGGCCGACTACCCGCTCACCAGCGAGCCGAGCTTCGTCAACGACGTCGTCCTGGTCCAGGGTGCCGCCTGGTTCACGGACTCCCAGCGCGACGTGCTGTACCGCCTGCCGCTCGGCCGCCACGGCGCGCTGCCCGAGGCCGCCGAGACGGTGCAGCTCGGCGGCGACTGGGAGCAGGTCGACGGGTTCAACGCCAACGGGCTCACGGCCACCCCGGACGGCCGCGGGCTGCTGGTGGTCAACTCGACGACCGGCGTGCTGCACCGGGTCGACCCGGCCACGGGAGCCACGACGGTCGTGGACCTCGGCGGCGCGTCCCTGATGAACGGCGACGGCATGCTGCTGCTCGGCCGGACCCTGTACGTCGCGCGGAACACGAGCAACGTGGTCGCGGTCGTGCGGCTCGACCGCGCCGGGGCCCGTGGCACGGTGGCGCGCGAGCTGACCAGCGACGACTTCGACACCCCGACCACGCTGGCGACCTTCGCCGGTGGGCTCTACCTGCCGAACGCGCGGTTCACGACGCCACCGGAGCCCACGACGCCGTTCTGGGTCACCCGCCTGGACCTGCACCTCTGAGCCGTGCGGTCCTGAGCCGTGCGGTCCTGAGCGCCCGGCCCGGGGCCGGGCGCCCGCTCAGACGAGCGCCAGCACGCCGACGACTCCGACGAGGAGCGCCAGCACCACGGACACGCCGACCAGGACGGCGTGCACCGTGTAGAAGCGGGTGGGCCGCCCGGCGTCGTCGCGGGCGCGGGGGTCCTTCGTGACCCGCCGCCAGAACTGGGGCCAGACGACGAGGTTCCAGACGGCGGCGACGACCAGGACGAGCGAGGCGACAACAGGGAGTTCCACCCCACGAGTATCGGCCACGCGCGGGGCGGACCGGGACGCTGGTGCGCCACACCACCCCGGAGGGCTCAGGAGAGCAGCCCGTGATGCAGGGCGCGCAGCACGGCCCTGGTCCGGTCGCGGGTGTCCAGCTTGAGCAGCACCTGCGACACGTGGTTCTTCACCGTCCCCTCGGCCAGGTGCAGCAGCTCGGCGATCTCGCGGTTGGAGCAGCCCTGGGCGACCAGGCGCAGCACCTGGGTCTCGCGCTCGGTGAGGGGCTGGACCCGGGCCTCGTCCGTCCCGGTCCCCGCCTCCGGTCCCTGCCCCGCCGCCGAGCCGGAGCGCACGGCCCGCAGCAGTCGCGCGGTCACCGCCGGCTGCACGAAGGTCCCGCCGTCCGCCAGGGCGCGCACCGCCCCGGCGAGCTGCTCGACGGTGACGTCCTTGAGCAGGTAGCCCTGCGCCCCGCCGCGCAGCGCGCGCAGCACCAGCTCGTCGTCGTCGAACGTCGTGAGCACCAGCACCGGCACGTCCACCCCGCGCCGGCCCAGCTCGTCCAGCACCCACAGGCCGTCCCGGCCGGGCATGCGCAGGTCGAGCAGCGCGACGTCGGGCACGTGCTGCGCGATCGCCGCGACGCCCGACTCGCCGTCGTCCGCCTCGGCCACCACCGTCACGCCGCCGGCGATCTCGAGCAGGCTCCGGATGCCGTGGCGCACGAGCGTCTGGTCGTCGATGAGCACCACCCGCACGTCCCGCGTCGCCCCCGTCCCGGCGCCGTCCGGCGCGGTCACGACAGCACCCGCTGGGGCAGCGCGACCTCGAGCCGGAAGCCGCGGGTCCCGTCGTGCCGGACGGTGCCGCCGAGCGCCTCGACCCGCTCCGCGATCCCCCGCAGCCCGTGGCCCGGCGTCACGTCGCCGGCGGCGTAGCCGTCGTCCTGGGCCACCAGGGTGAGCCGGTCGTCGTCCACGTCCACGTCGATCCGCAGCACCGTCGCCTCCTCCGCATGCCGGACCGCGTTGGTCACCGCCTCCTGCGTGACCCGCAGCAGCGCCGCGGTCTGCTCCTCGTCGGCCCGGACGTCGTCCGCGACCCGCACCTCGACCCTCGGGTGGGGCACCGCCGCGCCGACGGCGCCCAGCGCCTCGCGCAGGTCCGGGGCCCGGCGCCGCAGCTCGCCGACGGTGGCCCGCACGTCGGCCAGCAGCTCGCGCGCCACGCTTCGCGCCCGCTCGACGTGCTCGGCCTGCGCGCCGCCGGTGCGGTGCGTGGCCGACTCCAGCTCGAGCGTGAGCACGGTGAGCTGGTGGCCGAGGAGGTCGTGCAGCTCGCGGGCGATCCGCAGCCGTTCGGACGCCCGGCTCGCCTCGTCGCGCAGCACCGCGGCAGCGGCGAGCTCGGCGTGCGCCACCGACAGCTCGGTGCGCATGCGCTGCTCGCGCTGCAGGGCGGCGCTCACGAAGGCCGACGCGACCTGGAGCAGCAGGTACAGCCCGACGCCGAACACGGCCTCCCACCACACGACGTCGTCGCCCCGCCGCTCGGCGGCGAGCACGCTGCTGATCCCGAGGGCGACCGAGTTCGCGCAGATCACCAGCCCCGTCGTCCACCAGCGCACGACGTACGTCGCCATCGCGGCACCGAACACGAGCAGGATGGGCAGCCACCCCGCGCCGGGGACACCGACCACCAGGCCACCCGCGACGAGCGTCTGCGCCGCGACACCGATGATCGCGCGGCCGCTGCCCCGGGGCTGCTGCACCACGACGACGGTCACCACGACGTAGGCGACCGCGGCGACGGCCCACGCCCACACGGGCACGAGGAACGCGTCCGGCTCGACGGCGACCGGTACGAGGACGAGGATCGCGACGCACACGCCGAGCACGGTGAGGCCCGCCATGGTGTCCGCCCCGAGTCTCCGCACGCCCCCACGCTAGGACACCGGACCGCCCGCGCGACCGTGCCGGACGTCATGGGTGCAGGTCGTGACCACCGGCACGCGCGGCGGGCACGCCGCCGTCCATAGCGTCGTGGCCATGGCACCGACGAGCCCGACGACAGCCCCGACCGCGATCGAGGCGACCGCCCTGCACAAGACCTACCGGCGCCGCGGCCGCACCACCGTGGCGGTCGACGACGTCGGCCTGCGCGTCGAGGTCGGGGAGATCGTCGGGCTGCTCGGCCGCAACGGCGCCGGCAAGTCGACGACGGTCGAGCTGGTGGCCGGGCTGCGCTCCCCCGACCGCGGCGCGGCGCGCGTCCTGGGCCTCGACCCGCAGACCGACCGCGCCACCGTGCGCGGCGTGCTCGGGGTGCAGCTCCAGACGCCCCGTCTGCACGACGCGCTGACCGTGCGCGAGCTGGTGCGCCTGCACCGGTCCTTCTACCCCGCCGGCCGCGACCCGGACGCCCTGATCGAGGCCGTCGGTCTCACGGACTCGCGGGACACCCGGTTCGAGAAGCTCTCCGGCGGGCAGCAGCAGCGCACGTCGGTCGCGGTCGCGCTCGTCGGCGACCCGCGGGTGGTGATCCTCGACGAGCTGACCACCGGCCTCGACCCGGAGGCGCGCCGCGGCATGCTCGCGATGGTGCGCCGGCTGCGCGAGGACGGCGTCACCGTGCTGCTCGTCAGCCACCACATGGACGAGGTGGAGCGCCTGTGCGACCGCGCCGTCGTGCTGGACGCCGGGCGGGTCGTCGCCGAGGGCACGCCTGCGGCGCTGGTGGCGCAGGCGGGCCTGCCCGCCGGCACCGCCCTCGAGGACGCCTACCTCGCCCTGACCGACGCCGCCCGTCCGACCGGCACGGAGAACAGCAAGGAGACCGTCCGATGACCACGTCCGCCGCACGTCCCGCCGCACGTCCCGGCACGCCCCGCGACCCCGACGACCTCCGGCCGGTGCACCCGCCGGCGCGGGCCTGGGGCGCCCTGGTGCTCGCCGAGGCGCGGATGGTCGCGCGGGACACCGCGGGGCTCGTCGTGCCGCTCGGCATGCCGGTGCTGATCCTCGTGATGAACGGAATCGCCTTCGACACGGACGTCGTGGTCCCCAGGTCCGGGGGCCGCACGGCGTTCGACGTCTACGTCCTGCCGATCACGCTGACGTTCGTCGTCGCGATGGTCGGGGTGGTCAACATGCCCAGCTTCCTCGCGGCCTACCGGCGGACCGGGATCCTGCGGCGCCTCGGCGTCACCCCCGCGTCGCCCGTCATGGTGCTGGTCGCGCAGGCCGTCGTCGGGGTCGCGCAGATCGCCCTCGGGGTCGCGGTCGCGGGCACGGTCGCGGCGCTCGCCTTCGACGCGTCGGCGCCGGCATCCCCGTGGGCGGCGCTCGGCGTCCTGGCCCTGGCCGTCGCAGCCATGTACGGCGTCGGGATGCTCGTGGCGGCCGTGGCGCCCACGCCGCAGTCGGCGGTCGCGATCGGGCTGGTCGCCTTCTTCGCCCTCGGCGCCGTCGGAGGGCTGTTCGGCCCCCGGGAGAACCTGCCCGACGCCCTGGCGCAGGTCGGCGGCGTGCTGCCCTTCGGCGCGGCGGTCGACGCGCTCACCGCCACGTGGGCCGGAGCCGCCGTGCCGGCGTCGGCCCTGCTGGGCCTCGTGGCGGCGGCGGTGGTGCCGGGGGCGGTCGCCGCCGTCCTGTTCCGCTGGGAGTGAGGCGTCAGAGGCCGGCGGCGTCCAGCTTGGCGGTGAGCTCGGCGTCCGTCGGCTCGACGAGGAACTCCCCGTCGGGGAAGACCACGACGGGGATGTTCTTGCGGCCGCTGATCGCCTCGGCGTCGTCGGCGCGCGTGGGGTCGGCCACGAGGTCGACGTTCACGTACTCGGTGCCGCGGGTGTCGAGCACCCGCTTGGCGCGGCGGCAGTCGCCGCACCACGTCGCCCCGTACATGGTGAGCGTGGCGGGCCGCTGGAGGTCGTCGGTCGTCGTCATGCCGCGCAGCATACCCCCCGGGGGTGAACGGTCCGGGCCGGGTCAGTGCACCGAGAAGCCGCCGTCGACGAAGACCGACTGCCCCGTGACGTACGCGGACGCGGCGCTCGCGAGGAAGACGGCGGCGCCCGCGAAGTCGTCCGGGAGGCCGTTGCGGCCCACCAGCGTGCGGTCCGCGAGCGCCGCCACCCTTTGCGGGTCCGACGACAGCCGCGCGTTGAGCGGCGTCATGACGAACCCCGGCACCAGGGTGTTGGCCGTCACGCCGCGCACCGACCACGCCTCCGCCTGCGACCGCGCCAGCGACTCGAGCCCGCCCTTGGACACCCCGTAGGCACCCGACTGCACGAACGCCCGGTGCGCCTGCTGGGACGACACGTGGATCAGGCGGCCGAAGCCGCGCTCGGCCATGCCCGGCCCGAACCGCTGCCCCAGCAGGAACGGCGCCTCCAGGTTGACGGCCATCGTGGCGTCCCAGGTCGCCTCGTCGAGCCCGTCCATCGGCGGGCGCAGGTTGATGCCCGCCGAGCTGACGAGGACGTCGGGCTCCCCGAAGACGGCGGCGGCCTCGTCGGCCGCGGCCCGCACCCCCTCGCGCGCAGCCAGGTCCGCGCTCACCGCGGCGGCACGGCACCCGTCGGCGGTCAGCTCGTCCACCGTCGCGGCCAGCTCGGCCTCGCGACGCGCCACGACGACGACGCTCGCGCCCGCCCGGGCGAGCGCGCCGGCGATCGCCCGGCCGATGCCGGAGCTGCCGCCGGTGACGACGGCGACGCGGCCGTCGAGGGAGAACAGGGAGGAGAGGTAGTCGGCGCTCACGCAGGTCAACCTAGTGTCCTGCCCGGTGCGCGCGTGGAGTTGCACCTACCGTCGCGTGATGTGGTCCGGTGGACCCACGTCCGCCCCACCGAGGAAGGCCCCGCTCATGCACCCGTCCCTTGTCCCGCCGCGTCAGGTCAAGATCGGTGACGCGGCGTCGTTCGTCGGCACCACACCGCGGGCGATCCGGCACTACCACGAGATCGGCCTGCTCCCCGAGCCCGAGCGGGGCAGCGACGACCGCCGTCGCTACGGCTACGACGACATGGTCCGGCTGCTGTGGATCCGCACGATGGCGGACGCCGGCATCGCCCTCGACGACATCCGCGGCGCCGTCGCCGCCACGCCCCCTGCCGGTGCCGAGGCAGACCACGACATCGCGGGCGTCCTGGAGCGGCTGGAGGAGTCCCTCGTCGCCCAGGAGGCAGAGCTGCGGCGGCAGCGGACCGCAGTGCAGCGCATGCGCACCCGCGGCAGCAGGCTGGGCGTCCTCTCCGACGTCGTCGCCGACCGCCTGGAGGGCCTGCCCGAGGGCTCCCTGCGCCAGGCGGACCTGGACGACCTGCTGGTCACCGAGCGGATCTTCGGCCCGCTCGGCGCGGCGGTCCGGGCCTCGCGCTTCATCGCCCTGGCCACCCACCCCGGCCTGCGGGAGGAGTCGGACCGTGTCGACGCCGCCGAGGAGGCGCTCGACGACACGGTCGCCGTCGACGACCCCCGCGTGGCGCAGGTGGCCGCCGACCGGCACGCCGTCGAGAGGGCGCTGGACGCCGTCATCGAGAGCTCCGGCCTGGCGGAGAGCGACGACGCGCTCTTCGACTCCTGGGACGCCCTGCACCCGTCGACCCCCGAGACCGCCGGTGCCGGGCAGGACGCGGACGGTCACGTCTCCGGCAGCGGGCGGGCGTCCATGAGCGCGGCCGAAGCCTCCGGGAAGCTGCCCTACGACCTCTCCCCGGCACGCCTGCGCTGCCAGGAGCTGGTCACCGAGCTCGACGCCCGCGAGCCCCCCGCCCCCTAGACGGCGCTCCCTCGACGAGCCCGGCGTGCGGAGTCAGGCCCCTCGCGCGGGCCCGTCGGCGTCGGGGCCCGCGAGCCGGGTCAGGCCCGCCTCGATGAGGTCGAGCGCCTCGCGCTGGCGCGGCCGCAGCAGGTCCGCGGAGTGCTCCCCGAGGAACGCCGCGGCCCGGTCGAATCCCGGCAGCGGCTCGCTCACCGCGAGCTCGGTCACGAGCGCCCCGAAGGCCTCGACGAAGCCCTCGGCCACGGCGTCCACCTCCTGGTCGTCGCTGCCGGCGTCGAGCCGGCCGAAGCGCTCGGTGAGGCCCGCCAGCACGTCGACCACGTCGTGCGCGCTGAGGCGCCGGTAGAACTCGGCGAGGTGCTGCCTGCCCTCCTCCCCCACGAGGTGGGAGACGAGCACGGCCTGGTCCCGGTCCGCGCGCACGAGGTCGGGCGAGATCCCGGCCGCGGCGAAGGCGGCCATCGCCGGGGCGAGCTCGGGCGGCAGGTCCGGCGCCGCGCGGTGCTCGCGCAGGCGGGCCACCACCTCGCGCTGCCGGGTGAGCCGGGAGATGTGGTCGGCCAGCTCGCGGTCGAGCTCGTCGAGCAGCGGGGCGCCGTCCGCGTCGGCGCCGTCGTCGAGGAGCTCCGGCATCCGCTCCAGCGCGATGCCCAGCGCCGCGAGGCGCCGGATGCGCAGCACCCGCACCAGGTCGTGGACGTCGTAGCTGCGGTAGTCGTTCGTGTCCCGGGGCGGCTCGGCGAGCACGCCGACCTGGTGGTAGTGCCGCAGGGTCCGGACGCTGACCCCGGCGAGCCGCGCCAGCTCGGCGCTACGCACGGCCCGCCACCGCCGGGGCCTCGTCCCGCGCCGCGGGGTCGTCCACGGGTCCCAGGTCTCGCAGCGACCGGGCCAGCAGCCCGACGACGGCGGCGACCACCCAGGCGCCGGCGACGACGGCCGCCGCGACCCCGACGCTCACGTACTCGGTCAGCACGGCGGCGACGACGATCCCGACGGGCGGAGCGGCAGTCATGACCGCATTCTGCGTGCCCATGATCCGTCCGCGCATGTGCTCGGGGATGCGTTCGATCATCAGCACCCCGATCAGGCCGCCGAACATCCCGCTGGCGAGCCCGACGACGAACGCCCCGGCCAGGACCGTCCACACGGAGCCCAGCACGGCGACCACGACGAATCCGGCGGTGGTGCCGACGATCCCGACGCGGAACCAGACCTGGCGTCGGCCCCGAGCCCCGGCGACCGCGTACACGGCGCCGCCGACCAGCATCCCCGCGCCGAGAGCGCTGAGGACGAAGCCGAGCATGCCCGGCTGCCCGACCACGGTGAAGTACACCGGGAGGACCAGCCCCTGCATCGCCGCCAGGACCGTCACGGACGCCACGCTGAGCATCGTCGTCACCACGAGGAACCGGCTGCGCGACAGGACGCGCCACCCGTCGCGCAGCTGCGCCCACCCGCTCGGGCTCGGCGCGGCGGTCGGGCCGGCGTCCGCAGCGCCGAGGGCCCCGGTGACGCGGCCGGCCTCGTCGGCGGGCGCGGCGATCGCGCCGACGCGATGCGGGATCAGCAGCGTGAGCAGGGCCGCCGCGAACGACGTCGCGGCGGTGATCCACAGGACCGTGGAGCCGTCGAACGCCACCATGAGCCCGCCCGCCAGCGCGGGACCGAGCAGCAGCGCAGCCGCGCCCAACGACTCCCTGATCCCCAGGAGGCGTTCCGCGCCGATACCGCCGTGCCGCACGACCGCCGGCAGCAGGGCCTCCCGGGCGGTCATGCCCGGCACGTCGCCGAGCGAGCCGACGACGCCGAACAGGATGAACCAGCCCAGGCTCAGCCCCGAGACCATGTCGATCACCGGCAGCGCGGCGACGGACGCCGCCGACACGAGGTCGGTGACGACCGACGACGTGCGCCGGTTGATCCGGTCGATGACCACCCCCATCAGCAGGCCCGCCAGCACGGCGGGGACGGCGGTCGCGGCCGCGACGGCGCCCGCGCCGAGCGCGCTGCCGGTGACCTGCAGCACGATGAGGGGGAAGGCGATGCCGGCGATCGAGTTGCCCAGCAGCGACAGGAGGTAGGAGGCGAGGTAGGCGACCGGGATGCGTCTCATGGGGCCGAGTAAGAACTATGACGTAGGGGCGGGGTCAACCCCGGCTGCGCACAGCACCGGCCCGCGCCACCATGGGCGCATGCCACGCTCCTCGTCGCGGTCGTCGTCACCCGCGCCGCAGACCGTCTCCGTCGACGGCCGGCGCCTGCAGCTCACCAACCTCGACAAGGTGTACTACCCGGCCACGGGCACCACGAAGGGCGAGGTGCTGCAGTACCTGGCGCAGGTGGCGCCCGCGCTGCTGCCGCACGCCGCGCACCGGCCGGCGACGCGCAAGCGCTGGCCGGACGGCGTCGCCGGCCAGGTGTTCTTCCAGAAGAACCTCGACGCGTCCACGCCGTCGTGGGTGCCGCGGCGCTCCATCAAGCACCGCACGTCCACGAACGACTACGTGCTGGTGAACGACCTGGCGACGCTCACCTGGCTGGGGCAGACCGCCACGATCGAGATCCACGTGCCGCAGTGGCAGTTCGGCCGCACCGGCACCCCGCTTCCCCCGGACCGCCTGGTCCTCGACCTCGACCCCGGGCCGGGGGCCGGGCTCGCCGAGTGCGCGGAGGTGGCGCGGCTCGCCCGCGACGTCCTCGTGGGGATGGGCCTCGAGCCGTTCCCGGTGACCAGCGGCTCCAAGGGGATCCACCTGTACGCGGCGCTGACGGGCGACGCCGTCGGGGCGACCTCCGAGCTCACGTCCGACCACGTGTCCGCCGTCGCCAAGGAGCTGGCCCGGCACCTGGAGTCGGAGCACCCGGACCTGGTGGTGAGCGACATGAAGAAGTCGCTGCGCGCGGGCAAGGTGCTCGTGGACTGGTCGCAGAACAACGGCGCCAAGACCACGATCGCCCCGTACTCGCTGCGCGGGCGCGACCACCCCACCGTCGCGGCGCCGCGCACGTGGGCGGAGCTCGACGACCCCGACCTGCGCCACCTCACCTACCCCGAGGTGCTGGAGCGCCTGGAGCGCGACGGGGATCTCCTGGCCCCCCTGGCGGCGGGGCACCTCGCCCAGCTCGAGCCGACGCCCGAGCGCATGGCGACGTTCGACCACGCGCCGTCGGACCGGCTGGCGGCGTACCGCGCCAAGCGCGACCCCGACAGGACCCCGGAGCCCTTCGGCCCCGCGGCCTCCGGGGCGGCCGGGGACGGCGACGCCCCCACGTTCGTCATCCAGGAGCACCACGCCCGCCGGCTGCACTGGGACTTCCGGCTCGAGCACGAGGGCGTGCTCGTGAGCTGGGCGCTGCCGAAGGGCGAGCCCACCGACCCGAAACAGAACCACCTCGCCGTCCAGACGGAGGACCACCCCCTGGAGTACGGGGCGTTCGAGGGCTCGATCCCGGCCGGCGAGTACGGCGCCGGGGAGGTGACGATCTGGGACGCCGGGACGTACGACCTGGAGAAGTGGCGCGAGGGCGAGGTGATCGCCACGTTGCACAGCGAGCGCCGGGGCTCCCGGCGCCTCGCCCTCATCCGCACCGGCGGCCGGGGCGGGACCGACGAGAACTCGTGGCTCATCCACCGCACGAAGCAGCAGCCGGGCGAAGGCGAGCGGGACGAGCACGGCGACCATGACGAGCACGTCGACGACGGCGAGGCCGGCGAGCGGGGCGGGGGACCGCAGGACGGCGAGCCGGACCACGTGGCGCACGCTGCCGTGCCCGCGCCGCGCCCGATGCTCGCGACCACCGCGCCCCCGGCGGCGCTGGCCCGGCTCGACCCCGACGACTGGGCGTTCGAGGTCAAATGGGACGGCTTCCGCGCCGTCGTCGAGGTGACCGCCGACGGCGCGGACGACGCGCGCGTGCGGCTCACGTCCCGCTCCGGCCAGGACCTCACCCCGACGTTCCCGGAGCTGCAGGCGCTGGCGGAGATGGTCGCGCGCGACGACCTCCCCCTCGTGCTCGACGGCGAGATCGTGGCGCTCGACGCGGACGGGCGCCCGGAGTTCCGCCGCCTGCAGCAGCGGGCCAACCTCACCCGGCCGCGCGACGTCGAGAAGGCGCGCCGCGCGGTGCGCGTCGACCTCGTGCTGTTCGACGTGCTGCGCGTGGCCGGGCGGTCGCTCGAGCGCCGGGCCTACACCGACCGCCGCGCCGAGCTCGAGCGGGTGGTCGCGCCCCGGCGCCCGGTGCACGTGCCCGCCGCGCTGGACGGCGACCTCGACGAGGCGCTGGAGACCTCCCGCCTCATGCGGTTGGAGGGGGTGGTCGCCAAGCGGCGCGGCTCGACCTACACGCCGGGCGCGCGCTCGCGCGACTGGCTGAAGGTCAAGCACGCCCGCACCCAGGAGGTGGTCGTGGTGGGCTGGCGGCCGCTGCACGCCGGGACGGGGCGCGAGGACGCGCGGGTCGCGGGGTCGCTGCTGCTGGCGGTGCCGGACGCCGACGGCACGCTGCGGTACGTCGGCAAGGTGGGCACGGGCTTCCGGGAGGCCGACCGGCGCCAGGTGGTGCGGCGGCTGCGCCGGGTCGACCGCGCCCCGCTGGACGACGTGCCCCGCCCCGAGGCCGCGCACGCCCGGTGGGCCGCGCCGGAACGGGTCGCGGAGGTCTCCTACGGCGACTGGACGAGCGACCCGGAGCACCCGTCCCCCGACGACCCGCCTCGCCTGCGGCACGCCGTGTGGCGCGGCTGGCGCACGGACAAGTCGCCGGCCGACGTGACCGTCGAGGGCTGAGCGGGCCCGGCCGAGCGGCCCGTGTCAGCGCACCGTCTGGCCGCGCAGCGCGAGCGCGACGGCGGCGGCCCGGGAGTCGACGCCGAGCTTGGCGTACACGTGGGCGAGGTGCGTCTTGACGGTCGCCTCGGAGATGAACAGCCGCCGCCCGAGCTCGCGGTTGCTCAGCCCCTGGGCGAGCAGCGTGAGCAGCTCGGCCTCGCGCGGGGTGAGGGCGCTCCCGGGGTTCTGGGCCTGCTGCAGCAGCCGCGACGCGACGGGCGGTGAGAGCACGCTGCGCCCGACGACGGCCCCGCGCACGGCCGCGAAGATCTCCGCCGGCGGGGCGTCCTTGAGCACGTACCCGATGGCGCCGGCGTCGACGACGCGCACCACGTCCGCGTCCGTGTCGTAGGCGCTGAAGACCAGCACCGGGACCTGGGGGTGCGCGGCCCGCACGGCGCGCGTCGCCGCCACCCCGTCCATGCCGTCGCCCAGCGCGAGGTCCATGACGACCAGGTCGGGGTCGAGCGCGGCCACCTCGCCGAGCGCCTCCTCGCCGGACGACGCCTGCCCGACGACCTCGATGTCCGCCTGCGAGTCGAGCAGGGCGCGCAGCCCCGCCCGGACCACGTGGTGGTCGTCGACCAGCAGCACGGTGATGGGGCCCGTCGTCGGTCCGGTCATCGCGCGCCCTCCTCCCGTCCGGCCCCGGCCGGCAGCTGCACGCCGACCACGGTGCCCTCCCCGGGCGTGCTCTCCACGGTGATCGTCCCACCGAGCTGCTCGACCCGCTGGCGCATGGCGCGCAGCCCGAAGCCGCCCGTGGCGCCGACCGTCCGGGACGCGACGGCGCCCACGTCGAACCCGCGGCCGTCGTCGAAGACGTCGAGCGCCACGGCGTCCGGCAGGTAGGTGATCGTGAGCCCGAGCCGCGCGGGCCCGGCGTGCCGGCGCGTGTTGGCCACCGCGCTCTGCGCGATGCGCGCCAGGGCGTGCGCCACGTCCGGGCCGACGCCGGTGCGCTCGCCGACCACGGTCAGCTCGGCGTCCGGCACGTGCCGGCGCGCGGCCGACAGCACGGCAGCCTCCAGCTCGGCCGGGGCGACGCCGTCGCGCGCCACGGCAGGCTCCACGAGGTCGTGCACCAGCTCGCGCGTCTGCCCGAGCGCCCCCCGCACGACGACGGCGGCCTGCCGCACGTCGTCGCGCGCGGTGTCCCGGGTGTCGCCGGAGGGGTCGTCCCAGCGCTGGTCCGCGGCCTCCAGGTGCAGCACGGCCGACGACAGGGACTGCGCGAGGGTGTCGTGGATCTCGCGCGCGACGCGTTCCCGCTCGGCGAGCACCGCGACCTCGCGCTGCAGGCGCACGCGCTCGGTCGCCTGCCGCACGATCGCGTCGTAGGCGAGGCTGAGCAGCACGGCCACGACGAGCGGCGCGACGGCGGCCGCCCAGTCGGTCCCGCCGGACAGCTGCCACAGGGCCGCGCCGGTGACGACGGCCACGGCCCCCACGAGCACGTGCGCCCCGGGGGCGGGCACGAGGCTGCGGCAGACGAAGAACAGCGGGATCGCCGACCACGCGAAGCTCGGCGCGACGAGCACGAGCACGAGCCAGCCCGCGAGCAGCAGGCCGAGGACGACGTGCGCCGCGGCCGTCGCAGGCCGCCGCGCGAGCACGACGAGCACGGCGTACGCGGCGCCGACCCCGAGGGTCAGCAGCACCACGAGCCACCACCGCCCGCCGGGGCCGTGGTTCGTCAGGTAGCGCAGGGCCGACGTCACGACCAGGGCGGCGAACGCGACGTGCACCCCGCGGGTGAGGGAGACGGGCACGAGCGTCCACGCTAGCCCGCCGGCGGCGGACCGCACCTCATCCGTTCGGATGAGAGCCGGCGCGACGTCGAGCCGATGCCCGGGCAGGCCGCCGCGTCGGAGCCTGGTGGCACCCCCGCACCGGGGGCCGTTCCAGACGCGAGAGGCAGCACCATGACCGAGACCATGCCCGGCAACGGGCACACCGCCGCAGACCGTCACCCCCGTCGCCGCGCGACCGTCCTCGCCCTCGCGGGCGTCGCCGTCGTCGCCACCGCCGGGATCGCCGCGACGACCCTCACCGCCCCGGGCGCGGAGGCGGACGCGCCGCCGGCGGCACAGTCCGTCGAGCAGGCCGCCGAGCAGTCCGTCGGGCAGGGCGCGGGCAAGGGCGGCCCGGACGTGCAGGACGTGCCGCGCGTGACGGTGGCGGGCGCGACGCGGGCCGCCGAGGCGGCGCTCGCCGAGTGCCAGGCGCAGGACGTGCCGTTCGTCACCGTGGCGGTCGTCGACCGCAACGGCCAGGTGCAGGCGATGCTCCGCGGCGACGACGCGGCCGAGCACACGCTCGAGGCCGCCCAGCGCAAGGCGTACACCGCGGCGGCGTTCGGCGCCCCGACGAGCGAGCTCGCCGAGCGGGTCGCGGACCACGGCCCGTCGATTGCGGACCTGCCGGGCACGATGTACCTCGCCGGCGGCGTGCCCGTGAAGGACGGGGACGCGTCGATCGCCGGCATCGGCGTGGGTGGCGCGCCCGACGGCGCGGTCGACGAGTCGTGCGCCGCGGCCGGGCTCGAGACGCTGAAGGGGCTGAGCTGACCTCCCGGCGACGGGGCGCCGCCCTCGCCCTGCTCGCGCTGCTCGGCGTCGCGGCCTGCGCGCCCGCGACGCCGAGCGGTGCGCCGCCGGGCCCCTCGTCACCGGACACCACGCCCCGGCGGCTCCTGCTGGCCACGCTGGCGGAGGGCGACGCGCTCGCCGTCGTCGACCCGCGCGACCGCCGCGGGTCCGCCGTCGTGGACGAGATCCCCGTGGGCGCGGCTCCGTGGGACGTGGCCGTGCACGAGGAGACCGGGCGCGCGTTCGTCTCGACGGCCGAGGGGGTCGCCGTGGTCGACCTCGAAGCCGGCCGGCGCACCGAACTGCTGCGCTACCGGCACGCGCCCGACCACGTCGCGCACGGCGAGTACCGGCCGGGCGGGCTGGGCCTCGCGGTCTCCCCCGACGGCGAGACGGTGCACGTCGCGGTGAGCACGGGCGACCGGTCGTACCTGGAGTCCATCGACGTGAGCAGCGGCGACGTCCGCCGGTCCACGCCCGTCGGGCTGCGCCCGTTCGACGTGCTGCTCGGCGACGACGGCGCCGAGGTCTACACGGTCGACCACGACGCGTTCACGGTGACGGTCGTCGACGTCCGGCCCGGCGGCGGTACGGGCGAGGCGCGCCCGATCCAGGTCGCGCCGTTCGGCACCGAGGGCGGGCTCGCGTCGTTCGAGAAGCCGCACTACGCGGTGCTCGACGACGGCGACCTGCTGCTGCCGTACCAGGGGCGGGCGCTCGCCCGGGTCGACCCCGACAGCGGCGAGGTGTCCACCACCGAGCTCGCCGCCGACACCCACCAGCACGGCGTGGCCCGGGCGGACGACGGCACGCTCGTCGTCGCCGGCAACGGACCGTTCGGCAACGCCGGCTCCGGCCCGAGCATCGAGGTCGTGGCCCCGGACGGCGGCTCCACCGTGCTGCCCACCGACCGCCGGCACGAGACGGTCAGCACGTGGCGCGGCGCAGAAGGCAGGCTGTTCGGGGTGCTCGCCGGTGGGTACACGCAGGACGGGTGGTGGGACGGTATGACCGTGGTGCCGCTCGACGACGCCCTCGCCGGCACCGACACGTCCTACGAGATCCGCGTCCCGGGCCGGCCGGAGACGGTCGTCCCGGTCACGCTCCCCGACACGACAGACGAGGAAGACGCCTCATGACCAGCTCCCCCACCGCCGTCACCGTCCTGCGCGACGTCCGCCCCTGGGGCGGCGGGCACAGCGACCTGCACGTGGCCGACGGCGTCATCACCGCCGTCGTCCCGCACGACGCGGACCGAGCCGAGGGCTCCGCCGACGCCGGGGAAGGCGCCGTCGACGGCGTCGTCGACGGCCGCGGCCTGCTGGCGCTGCCGGGGCTGGTGAACGCGCACGCGCACGTGGACAAGTCGTGGTGGGGCAAGCCGTGGGTGAGCTACGGCGGCGAGGGCGGCGTCCTGGGCCGGATCGCGCACGAGCGGGCGCACCGCGACGAGCTCGGCATCCCTGGCGTGGACGTCACGCTGGCCGTGCTGCGCGAGTCCGTCCGCACCGGCACGACCGCCCTGCGCACGCACGTGGACGTCGACCTCGGCGTCGGGTTGCGCGGCATCGAGGCGGTGCGCGAGGCGGTCGCCGCCCTGGGCGGCGCCGTGCACGCCGAGATCGTCGCCTTCCCGCAGGACGGCGTGCTGCGGCGGCCGGGCGTGCTGGACCTGCTCGACCGTGCGGCCGTGGCCGGGGCCGAGCACGTGGGCGGGCTCGACCCGGCGTCGATCGACCGCGACCCGGTCGGCCAGCTCGACGGGCTGTTCGCGATCGCGGAGCGGCGCGGCGTCGGGATCGACGTGCACCTGCACGACGGCGGCGAGCTCGGCGCGTTCCAGGTCGAGCTGATGATCGACCGCACCCTGCGCGCCGGGCTGCAGGGCCGGGTCAACGTGGCGCACGGCTTCGCCGTCGGCCAGCTGCCCGCCGCCCGCCAGGCGGACCTGGTCGCGACGATGGGCGAGGCCGGGATCACCATGACCACGGTGGCCCCGATCGGGGCCGCTCCCCTGCCGCTGCTCGCGCTGCGCGCCGCCGGCGTGCCCGTCGGCCTGGGCACCGACGGCATCCGCGACCTGTGGTCGCCCTACGGCACGGGCGACCTGCTCGCCCTCACCACGCAGCTCGCGCGGCTCTCCGGCTTCCGCCACGACGAGGAGCTGGTCACCGCGGCGCGCGTCGCGTCGTGCGACGCCGCGCGCTTCGTCGGGCGCCCGGCGCACGACCTCGTCGTCGGCGCGCCCGCCGACGTCGTCCTCGTCGACGCCGAGAACGTGCCCGACGCGGTGGTCCGCGCCCCGCGGCGCGCCCTGGTCGTCGCGGGCGGGAGGGTCGTCGCCCGCGACGGCGACGTGCTGGTCTGACGGCGCGGATCGTGAAGCACCGGTTCACGCCGGTGCGGACTTCCGTCCTTGATCCCGCCCGCTCGGCCACGGATGCTGACGGCACCGACATCCCCGACTGGAGGCCCCATGCCGCCCATGCCGACGTTCGTGCTCGTCCACGGCGCCTTCGCCAACTCGTTCTCGTTCGCGCCGCTGCAGGCGGAGCTCGCCCTGCTGGGGCTGCGCTCGCTCGCGGTCGACCTGCCCGGCCACGGCTTCGCGGCGACCTACCCCGGCGCCTACCAGGCCCCGCAGGACCTCGCCGCCCTGGCCACGACGCCCGGCGTCCTCAAGGGCGTCACGCTGGCCGACAACGCCGCCCACGTGATCGACGTCCTCGAGCGGGCACGCGAGCACGGCCCGGTGGTTCTCGTCGCCCACAGCCGCGGCGGCGTCACGGCCACGGCCGTCACGAACTCCCGCCCCGACCTCGTCGACCGGCTCGTGTACGTGTCCGCCTGGGCGCCGGTCGTGCTCGACGCGGCCGCCTACAACGCCGAGCCGGAGATGGCGTCGGTCGACGCGGCGGCGCTCGCCGGGGCGCTCGCGGCGGACCCGGCCGACGTCGGGCTGCTGCGCTGCAACTTCCGCACCGCCGACCCGCAGCTCCTCGCCCGGCTCAAGGCCGTCTTCCTCGCCGACGGCACCGACGACGAGTTCCGCACCTTCCTCAGCACGTTCCAGCCCGACGAGAACCTCGACCCGGGCACCGCCGACGACGTGGCCCGGGCCGAGACCTGGGGCACGGTGCCCCGCACCTACGTGCGGCTGAGCGAGGACGCGAGCCTGCCCCTCGCGATGCAGGACCGGCTGATCCGTGAGGGCGACGCCCTCACGCCCGACAACCCCTACGCCGTGCACACCCTGACCTCCAGCCACCTGGGCTGGCTGGTCCGCCCGCGCGCCGCCGCGGAGCTGCTCGCGAAGGTCGCCGCCGGCCGGCCGTGATCGGCACGCCGGCCGCGGCCGGCCGGGCGCGCACCCAGGACATGCGTCAGCCCCACCGTTCGAGCAGCCGGGCCACGGTGCCGGTCGCACGGTCGAGCACGCGCTCGGCCCCCGACGACGCCGCCGTCAGCAAGGCGGCATCGACCAGGTGGGCAACCAGGTCGACGTCCTGGGGGTCGGCGCACACGGACGCAAACCCGGACGCGTCGAGCACGGTGCGGGCCGCGGCGAGCAGGCGAGGGCGGGACCGGCGCATGATCGGCTGCAGCGCGGGGTCGCGCATCGCCGTCATCATCGGGTCGAGCCGCCGGGCGACGACGGCGTCGTCGACGTGCGGCGCGTACAGCACCTCGACCAGCAGCCGCGCCGTCGTCGCCGCCGACCGGCGCCGGCGCGGCAGGGCGTCGGCGGCCGCGGTCGCCGACGCGGCGCGCACGTCCTCCGCCGCCTCGACCGCGGCGGCCACGAGCGCTCCGCTGCTGGGGAAGTAGTAGGACGCCGAGCCCTGCGGGAGCCCGGCCGCCTCGGCGACCCGCCGGTGGGTCAGGGCGGCGAAGCCCTCCTCGATGAGCAGCACGGCGGCCGCGTCCGTCATCAGACGCTGCTTGTCGGCGCCGCGCCCCTGCACCATCCGGCGCGACCGGGGCGCGGTGGCGCCGGTCGCACGGTCGGGCCGGGTCACGCGACCCATCGTAGGCGCCATCGGGGAGCACCGTTGGAATTATTCATACGCACGTATGGTTTATGGGAATGACAGCCGCCGACGGCGGCACCACCCGAGAAAGGACGACCATGCCTGCGCAGGGGCTCGTGATCGACTGGGCGCAGATGCCCACCTACAACACCGTGATGTCCGTCGCCGTGGGCGCCGGCCTGATCCTGCTGGTCATGCTGGGCCGCGACCTGCTCCGCTCGCCGGGCAAGGTCGTCGTCGAGGGCTGGTCGCTCGCGTTCGGCGTCCTCGGCCTCATCCTCACGGCCACCGGCCTGCACATGACGCTCACGTGGCCGCTGGCCGCCGGCGGCTTCCCGTTCGACAACATCATCTTCGGCGAGACGAGCCTCGCGTTCGGCGTCCTGCTCCTCGCCGCCGCGTTCTACCTGTGGACCCGGGGCCGGGCCGCGCTCGCCCGCGAGGACGCCACCGACCACCTGCGCGCCGTCGCCCGGCCGGTCTCCGTCTTCGTGCTCGGCATGGGTCTCGGCCTGATCGCCATCGCGGTCGCCGGCGTGACGTACCAGCTCTTCGCCGCGCCGCCCGAGGAGCCGATCTCCGGCGCCTTCGCCGCCTACCCCCTCGTCGAGGCGATCTTCATGTCCGGCCTGATCGCGCTGGTCGGGCTCGGGGCGATCCTCTTCCCGTTCGCGCTGCGCGACGGTGCCGCGCGGGGGCTGCGCGTCGTCATCGGCTGGGCGTGGGGCCTCGCGGGCGTGGCGTTCCTGCTGTTCGGGGCGATGAACTTCTTCACCCACATCGGGCTCATCGTCAACACGATGGGCTGACCTGCCGGCGGCGCCCGGCAGCTCGGACCGGGCAGCTCGGACCGGGCCGCGGGAAGTTCCGCGGCCCCGTCCGGGTTGCCCCGGCATGCGAGCGATCACCTACTCCCGCTTCGGCGGCGCCGACGTCCTCGAGCTCACCGACCAGCCGACCCCGAAGGTCGCCCCCGACTCCGTCCTGGTCCGCGTCCGGGCCGCGAGCGTCAACCCCGTGGACTGGAAGGTCCGTGGCGGCTACCTCGACGCGATCCTCGACACCCACTTCCCCGCCGTGCCCGGCTGGGACGTCGCCGGTGTCGTCGAGCAGGTGGGCCTGGACGCCACCGAGTACGCCGTCGGGGACGAGGTCTACGGCTACGTGCGCAAGGACGTGGTGCAGGGCGGCGCGTTCGCCGAGCTCGTCGCCGCGCCCGTGCGGACCCTCGCCCGCAAGCCCGCCTCGCTGACGTTCGAGGAGGCCGCGGCTGTCCCGCTCGCCGGGCTGACCGCCTACCAGACGATCCGCCGCGCCGGGGTCCACGAGGGGCAGACCGTCCTGGTGCACGCCGCCGCGGGCGGCGTGGGCGCGTTCGCGGTGCAGATCGCCCGCGCGCTGGGCGCCCGGGTGCTCGGCACCGCCAGCGAGCGCAACCACGACTTCCTGCGCGGCCTCGGCGCCGAGCCGCTGACCTATGGCGACGGCCTCGCGGACCGCGTCCGGGCGCTCGCCCCGGACGGCGTCGACGTCGCGCTGGACTACGTCGGCGGCGACGCCGTCGCCACCAGCGCCGCGGTCCTGGCCGACGGCGGCACCATCGCCTCCGTCGTCGACGACGCCGCCCGCGACGACCACGGCGGCCACTACGTGTGGGTGCGCCCGTCGGTGGCCGACCTCGAGGCGCTCGCCGCGCTGATCGACGCGGGCAAGGTCGCGGTCGAGGTGGACCAGGTCTTCGACCTGGCCGACGCCGCCGACGCGCACCGCGCCAACGAGTCCGGCCACACCCGCGGCAAGGTCGTCGTGCGCGTCTGACGGCGCGTCGGGGTGCGTCCGGGCGCGTGCCTGGGTGCGCCGCGGGGCGCCAGGCGGCACCCTGGGCCCATGACGCCCTTCGACGCCTCCGTCTACTCCGACCGCCGCGCGCGTGCCTCCGCCCAGGCCGCGGCCGCCGGGCTCGCGGGCCTCCTCCTGACGCCCGGCCCGGACCTGCGCTACTTCCTCGGCTACACGCCCGCCGCCGACCTCGAGCGGCTCACGATGCTCGTGCTGCCCGCGGGCGGCGACCCGGTCGCGGTCGTCCCCCGGCTCGAGGCCCACGACCTCGAGGTCGGCGCGGTCGGCGGCGTGGAGGCCGTCCCGTGGTCGGACGGCGAGGACGAGCACCAGGTGGCCGCGCGGCTGCTGCGGCCCGACGGCCGGTACGCGATCAGCGACGCCGCGTGGGCGCTGCACGTGCTGGGGCTGCAGCGGGCGCTGCCGGCGTCGTCGTACGCGGCCGTGACCACGGCGCTGCCGATGCTGCGTGCGTCCAAGTCGCCCGAGGAGGTCGCCCGGCTCGCCGCGGCCGGGGCGGGCGCCGACGCCGTCTTCGCGGAGATCGTCCGGCGACCGTTCGCGGGCCGCGCCGAGTGCGAGGTCGCGGCCGACCTGGACGCGCTGCTGCGCGACCACGGGCACGAGCAGGTCGACTTCACCCTGGTCTGCGCGGGCGAGAACGGCGCCGACCCGCACCACGAGGCCGGCGACCGGGTGATCCGCGCGGGCGACATGGTCGTGATGGACTTCGGCGGCCTCGCGGACGGCTACGGCTCCGACACCACCCGCACCGTGCACGTGGGCCCGCTCACGGACCGGGAGCGCGAGGTGCACGACGTCGTGCGGGCCGCGCAGCAGGCCGGCGTGGACGCCGTCCTGCCGGGCGCGACGTGCCAGGACGTGGACCGCGCCGCGCGCGCCGTCGTCGACGCCGCCGGGTTCGGCGAGTTCTTCGTGCACCGCACGGGGCACGGCATCGGCCTGACGACGCACGAACCTCCGTACATGGTCGAGGGCGAGGAGACACCGATCGAGCCCGGCATGTGCTTCTCCGTGGAGCCCGGGATCTACCTGCCCGGCGAGTTCGGCGTCCGCATCGAGGACATCGTCGTCGCCTTCCCCACCGGCGTGCCCGGCCTGGCCGACACCCCCGGCGCCGCCGTGCGGCTCAACACGTCGCCGCACGAGGTCGTGCTGGTGGAGTAGCCCGGCGCTCGCTCCGCCCGGGCGCCGCTCAGCTGGGCGACGCCTTGCCGTGCCGCCAGTACCCGACGAAGTCGACGTGCGCCTTCGACCACTGCCGCTCGTTGACGAGGTGCCGCCGCACGCCCGCGGCGAGCGCCTGCTCGCCCGCCACCAGCGCGTACCCGGTGCCCGCGGGGACCTCGGCCTGCCGCACGAACGCGAGGGCGGCCCTGCCAGGGACCGCGCCGAGGGCCGGGTCGTCGGCCGCCGCGCGGTCGCGCTCGACCCACCGCAGGTCCACGCCGTCGGGCACCCGGAAGTCCTGCCGGTCGTCGGCGGTGGGCACCTCGACGACGGCGACCCCGCGCGCGTCGTCGGGCAGGGACTCGCAGATGCCGGCGACGGCAGGCAGCCCGCTCTCGTCGGCCACGAGCAGCGTCCAGCCGCACTCCGCGCGCGGGCGGTGGTAGGCGCCCTGGTCGAGGATCCCGACCGTGTCCCCCGGGCGGGCGGTGCGGGCGAACGTGGCGCCCGGCCCCGCGTGGGCGTCGTCGTCGCCGTGCAGCACGAGGTCCACGTCGATCTCGCGCAGCTCCGGCCGGGCGGCGCGGATCGTGTAGTTGCGCACGAGGGGCCGCCGGGGCCGCGGCATGGCGAGGTACTGCGCGTACCAACCGAGGCTCGAGGTGCGCGACGGCAGGCGCAGCGCGTCCTGCCCCGGTCGCGGGAGGAAGAGCCGGAACCACTGGTCGTCGCCGACGAGGGTCAGGCGGTCGATGTCGTCGATGCCGAGGGTGACGCGCCGCAGGTGCGGGCTCACCTGCTTGGTCGTCACGACCTGCGCCACGAGGACGTGCGGGTCGACGGGCTTGCGGGGGCCGTTGGTGCTCACACAGGTAAGGTTAGGCGACCCTCACTTCGTTGGCCAGGGTCTTGCCCACAGGTCGCGCACGACCGGCCGCTCGTGACGGAGACTGACGGCGTGCACCCCGGCCGTCGATCACCTCCCCGCCCGGCACTGCGCGCCGCCGTGCTGACGCCCCCGCTCCTTGCCGCCCTCGCCCTCGGCGCGTGCAGCCCGGCCGACCCGGCGCCCGACCGGACACCACCGCCGACCACCGCGACGTCGCCGGCCACGCCCACCCCGACGCCGGAGAGCGTCCGGGTCTCGGCGGGTGCGGTCACGCTGGAGGCGACCGTCCCTGCGTCGGCGGCCGGCGACCCCGCGGTGCAGGTCTCCCCCGCGCGCGACGACGGCACGGCGACGATGACCCTGCGGCCGGGCACTCTCGTCGAGGAGACGCCCAGCGGGGTCGAGCCGACTCCCGGCGGCACGCCCGACCCGCCCGCACCCCTCGTCACGCTGACGTCGCCGGGCGCGTTCGCGACCCACCCGGACGGCAGCGTCACGGTGCTCGACGACGGCGTCCCCGTCGGCGGGCTGACGGCGCCACGTGGTGCCCGCCTCGTCGCCGTCGACGACACGCGCCTCGAGGTGCGCGCGGCGGGCGACGAGCCGCCGGACGAGGTCACGACCGTCCTCGGCACGGCAGGGGTGTCGGGCGCCGACTGGGGCGAGCGCGAGGGCGGCCGCTCGCTCGCCGTCACGCCGAGCGACTGGACGCGCGAGGCGGGGCAGGCGGGGGTCGACGTCGCCTGGGCCGAGCTGACGGCCTCGGACCCCGAGGTGGACACCGCGACCATGCGCGACCAGCTCGAGTGCCACGCGATCGGGGCGCCGGACAAGGCCACCTGGAACCTCGAGCCGTGGCGCCCCGACGTCGGTCTGCTCGCCACGATGGCGGCCCGCTGCAACCCCACCTCTTGACACATTCCGATATCGGAATACATTAGGGGTCATGGCACGAGCAGCGACGACGACGGACGCGTTCAACGCGGTGGCCGAGCCCCGGCGCCGCGAGATCCTCGACGCCCTGGCTCAGCAGGAACGCAGCGTCGGCGAGCTCGTCGAGCTGCTCCACGTCGCCCAGCCCGTCGTCTCCAAGCACCTGCGGGTGCTGCGCGAGGTCGGGCTGGTCGAGGTCCGCGACGACGGCCGTCGTCGCCTCTACCGCACCGACGCCCGGCCCCTGCAGGAGATCCACGAGTGGGCCGGGCGGTTCGAGCGGCTCTGGGAGGAGCGGTTCGCGCTCATCGACGAGCTGCTCGACGAGATGGACGAGTCACCTGACGACCGACCTGACGCACGAGGAGAACGACCATGACCAGCACGACCCCGTCATCACGCAAGGGCAGCGCCGTCCTGACGCTGCCGAACGACACCGACATCCAGGTCACGCGCGAGTTCGCCGCGCCGGCGGCCGCCGTCTGGCGGGTGTTCACCGAGCCCGACCTGATCGCCCGCTGGTGGGCCGGGCTGCGCGGCACCGTCACGAGCGTCGAGATCGACCCGCGACCGGGCGGCGCCTACCGCTACGTCATGGAGGCGGAGGGCGGCTTCGAGGTCGCCTTCCACGGCGAGTTCACGGAGGTGGTCCCCACCGAGCGCCTCGTGCACACGGAGGTCTTCGAGGGCATGCCCGACGGCGACTCGGCGGCCACCCTCAACACGTACTCCTTCGTGGAGCACGACGGCCGCACCACGCTCACGCTGATCACCCGGGCCCCCAGCACCGAGGTCCGCGACGCGATCGTGTCCTCCGGCATGGAGGGCGGCCTGCAGGAGGGCTTCGACCTCGTCGACGAGCTCGCCGCCGGCCTGGCGCAGGCCTGAGCGCACGCACGACGACGGCCGGCCCCGGGACCGGGGCGGGCCGTCGTCGTGCGCACGGGTCAGACGGCCGTGTAGCCGCCGTCCACGAGCCAGTACGCGCCCGTGACGAAGGACGCGTCGTCGGACAACAGAAACCGCACCACCTGGGCGACCTCCTCGGGCTCGCCCAGCCGGCCGAGCGGGTGCTTGGCGACGAGCGCCTCGCGCGCCTCGGGCGGCAGGCTCGACTCGACCAGCGGCGTCTTGATGTACGCCGGGCCGACGGCGTTGACGCGCAGGCCCTGCGGGCCGTACTCGGCGGCGGCGTTCTTCGTGAGGCCGACGACGCCGTGCTTGGCGGCCGTGTACGCGCCGTTCCCGAGGGCCGCCACGGTGCCGTGGATCGACGCCATGTTGACGATGGCGCTCTGCGCCGCGCCCTGCTCCAGCATCGCCGGGATCTGGGCCCGCATCCCGTAGAGCACGCCGTTGAGGTTGATGTCGATGACGCGGTCCCAGTCGTCGAGGTCGGTCTCCCCTGCCGGCGCCTGCTTGCCGCCGATGCCTGCGTTGTTCACCGCGTAGTTCAGCCCGCCGAAGGTGGCCTTCGCGAACTCGACGGCCCTGACGGAGTCCTCCTTGACCGCCGTGTCCTGCTCGAACGCGGCGGCCTCGCCGCCGGCGGCCTTGATCTCGTCGGCCACGCGCTGGGCGGCGTCGAGGCGGATGTCCGTCACCACGACCTGGGCGCCGTGCGCCGCGAGCTCCTTGCTCACCGCCTCGCCGATGCCCGAACCGCCGCCCGTCACGAGCGCCACCCGACCCGCGAGACCGCTGCCTGTCGTCATGTCCATCCTCCTTCGCACCCCGGCCCGGCGGGCGGGACGCGACCTGCGTGACGACGGCCCGGACGGGACGGAACGGCCGCCCCGTCGCCCTCGTGAGGGAAGGGGCGCTGACCCTTCGACCGTAAGCCCGTGCCGCGGCCCGCGGGCGCCGGCCGGGACGGAAAGTGACGAACGAGACTCCGGCGTCAGGACCGGTCGGGCCGGCGTCCGCCCGGCAGGCCGGCAAGAACCTCCGCCTCCTCGGCGGCGGTGAGCCCGGTGACGGCAGCGTCCGGCGTCGCGCGCAGCCACGCGAGCGTGTCGCGGGCCGTGTCGGCGACGGGACGCGTCGTCAGCCCCGCCGCGAGCGCCGGGGCGGGGTCGTGCGCCCGCATCCCGTCGTACTCGGGCCGCGGCAGCCACAGCGGCAGCGAGCGCTCCCCCGACCAGGGCCGGACGTCGGCCGCCTCGAGCGTCGCGTCGTCGGCCCATCGCCAGCGGGGCTCGGCGCCGCACCCGCGCGCCACCGCGGCGAGCAGCTCCCCGACCGTCGAGGCCGGACCGACGCCGTCGAACACCCCCTCGACGCGCCGCTCGGCGAGGTCGACCAGCCAGGCGGCGAGGTCGCGCGCGTCGATCACGTGCATGGGGTCGTCCGGGTGACCGGGTGCCAGCACCTCGGTCGCGTCGTCGTCGAGCAGCCGAGCCATCCGCGCGGGCCAGTAGGCGAACCGGCCGCTCGGGTCCTCGGGCCCCACGACCAGCCCGGGCCGCACGACGGCGGCGCTGCCGGCACCCTCGAGCACGAGGTTCTCGCACGCGACCTTCATCGCCCCGTAGGCCTCGGGGCTCCCCGCGGCGTCGACGTCGTCGGGCTCCGGGTCGCGCAGCCGGCCGGCGCCCGGGCCGCCCGGGTCGGAGTCGTCCGCGTAGACGTTGATCGTCGACACGAACACCCAGTGCGCCTCCGGCAGCGCGGCCACCGCCTTGCGCACGTGCGACGGCGTGCGCGAGACGTCGACGACGGCGTCGAACGCCTCTGCGGCCGTCGCGGCGGGGAACGGGCCGTCGCGGTCGGCGACGACGTGGCGGACGCCGTCGGGCACCGCACCCGACCGCCCGCGGTTCACCGCGACCACCTCGTGGCCGCGCGCCGCGGCGTCCGCCGCGACCGCCCTCGACAGGAACGCGGACCCACCCAGCACCAGGAGTCTCATGCCGCCCAGCCTGCCCCGTCCCCGGCACGCCTGTCGCGGACGTACGCCCGTGGCAGACGGCGCGTCCCTCGCTGCCGGACGGCCGTCCCGTTCCGGCAGGCGCCGCGCCCAGCCGAGGAGCCGGCGTACGGCCCGGTATTCTCCAGGCCGTGCCCGACTCCCCCGCCGACCCCGCGCGCGTCGCCTTCCGCCCCGCCGTCCGCGACGACCTCGCGCGCGTCGTCGAGCTCATCGCCGACGACGCCGTCGCCGCCGCCCGCACCGGGTCGTTCGGGCCCGCGCACGTCGCGGGCTTCGAGGCGATCGAGGCCAGCGGGAACGACGAGCTCGTCGTCGCGGAGCTGGACGGCGAGGTCGTCGGCGTCATGCAGCTGACGTTCGTGCCCGGCATCTCCCGCAACGGCGCCACCCGGCTGCTGGTCGAGGCCGTGCGGGTGGACGCGCGGCTGCGCGGGCGGGGCCTGGGCCGGGCGCTCATGGAGCACGCGCACTCCCGTGGCCGCGAGCGCGGCTGCGCCCTCGCGCAGCTCACGTCCGACAAGCAGCGCCCGGAGGCGCACCGGTTCTACCGGTCGCTCGGCTACGCGCAGTCGCACGAGGGCTTCAAGCTGCCCCTGTGACCGCCCGGTCCCCCGCGGACCGCCGGGGGTCGCGGATGCCGGCCAGGCTCACCAGGCCGCCGGCGACGAGCAGGCCCGCGGTCACGATCAGCGCCCGGTGGAACGAGTCGACGTCGAGCGTCCCGCCGACGATCACCCCGACGAGGGCCACGGTGACGAGCCCGGCCACCCGGGACACCGCGTTGTTGACCGCGGACGCGATGCCGGCGTCCGCGGTCGGAGCCGCGCCGAGGATCGCGGCGGTCAGGGGCGCCACCGTGATCGACAGGCCGAGCCCGAACACGAGCAGGCCGGGCAGCACCTGGGTCAGGTAGTCGGCGCTCTCGTCCATCGTGAGCATGAGCAGGTACCCGACGCCCGCCACGACCGGCCCGATCGTCATGAACCAGCGCGCGCCGTAGCGGCCGGCGAGCGTGCCGAAGCGGGTGGACAGCGCCAGCATCGCGATCGTCGTCGGGAGCTGGGCCACCCCCGCGGCCGTGGCCGAGTACCCGGCGACCTGCTGGAGGAACAGGGTGAGCACGAAGCCGCCGAGCGACAGCGCCCCGTAGACGGCGAACGTGGCGACGTTCCCCCAGGCGAAGTTGCGGGCCGCGAACAGGCGCAACGGCAGCATCGGGTCGCGCGCCCTGCGCTCCCAGAGGACGAAGACGACGAGCAGGACACCGCCGGCGACGACGGCGGGCCAGATGCGCTCGATGAGCCCGAACACCGCCGCGGCGAGCCCGACCGCCGCGAGCACCGCGCCGGGCACGTCGACCCGGCGGCCCGCGACGGCGGCCTCCGGCGACGGCACCTTGCGCAGCAGGACCAGGGTGACCACGACGACCGGCAGATTGATCCAGAAGACCCAGCGCCACGACGCCAGGTCCACGAGCCCGCCGCCGACGAACGGGCCGACGATCATGGCGGTCCCGGTCCAGGCCGTCCACCGGCCGATCGCGCGCCCCTGCGCCTCGCCGTCGAAGGTGGAGATGATGAGCGCCAGCGAGCTCGGCACCAGGAGGGCGCCGGCGACGCCCTGCAGCATCCGTGCGACCACCAGCACCGGGCCGGTCGGCGCGAGCGCGCACAGCGCCGACGCGACCGCGAAGCCGACGAGCCCGAGCCCGAGCACGCGCTTGCGGCCGTGCACGTCCGACAGGGAGCCTGCCACGAGGATCAGCGACCCGAGGGTGACGAGGTAGCCGTCCACCACCCACTGCTGCAGGCTCAGCCCCGCGGCGCCGGGCCCGCCCAGCTCGTCCGCGATCGCGGGCAGCGCCACGTTGACGACCGTCCCGTCGAGGAACGAGACGAACGAGGCCAGGATCGCCACGACGAGCACCCGTTGCTGGACCCTCCGGCGGTCGCGCTGCCGGCTCTCCTGACTCCCCTGCTGGTCGCGCGGCTGATCGACCGGCTGACCGTCCGGCTGACCGTCCGGCTGACCGGCGCGCGACTCGGGCGGCTCGCTCACCCCGGCAACGCTACGCTGCGCGCGTGACCCTGACGATCCGTCGCACCACCTTCGCCGACGTCCCCGCCGCCCGACGGCTGGGGGCGGAGGCGTTCGGCGTCCCGTCCACGCCGCAGCCCGACCCCACCCCCGAGTCGTGGCCGTCGGCGAACACCCGCCCGTGGGTGGCCGTCGACGACGAGGGCGGGGCGGACGAGCTCGTCGCCGCGCTCGGGGTGCGGCGGTTCACCTCCTGGTTCCACGGCGTGCCGGTGCCGACGGCGGGGTTCGCGGGCGTCACCGTGGCCGCGGAGCGACGCGGCTCCGGGGTCCTGCGCCGACTCTTCGACGCCGCGCTCGACGAGGCCCGCGCCCGCGGCGAGGTGGTCTCGACGCTCTATCCGTCCGCGGCCGGCATCTACCGTCACCTGGGCTACGAGGTGGTCGGGTCGTTCGACGACGTGCGCATCCCGATGTCGGCCCTCGCCGCGGTCCGCGCGCCGCACGGCGTGCGCACCCGGCGGGCGACGGCGGCCGACGTGCCCGCGGTCCGCCGCACGTACGACGCCTGGGCGTCGGCGCAGAACGGCCCGCTGACGCGCGCGGAGAAGCCGTTCGTCATGGAGGCCGACGAGCTGGTGGGTCCGGACGCCGGCTACACCGGGGTGAGCCTGGCCGTGACCGGCGCGGGTGACGACGAGCGGCTGGTCGGCTTCGTGAGCTGGTCGCGCGGGTCGGGGTACGACCGCCAGAGCGCCCTCGAGGTGGACGACCTGGTCGCCCTGACCCCCGACGCGGCGCGGGCGCTGTGGCGGCTGCTCGGGTCGTTCTCCGCCGTCGTCGGCGAGGTCCGGCTCGCGACCTCCGGCGGCTGGGCGGGCGCCGACGTCTCCCGGCTCGTGCTGCCCGACCACGCCGAGCGGACCAGCAGCCGCCCGTACATGCTGCGGCTGCTCGACGTGCCAGGCGCGCTCGGTGCCGCCCGCCTCGCGCCGGTCGACGCCCGCGTGCCGTTCGCCGTCGTCGACCCGGCCACCCCCGACCTCGAGGGCGCCTGGACCCTCGTGGTCGACGGCGGCGCGGTGCGCGTCGAGGCCGACCACCGGGCGACGCCGGGAGACCGCCCGACGTTCACGTCGGCGGGTCTGGCCCAGTCGTACGCGGGCGCGCAGTCGTGCGCGAACCTGCGGCTCGCGGGACACCTCACCGGGCCGGCGGACCACGACGCCACCTGGGACGCCCTGTGGGGCGGCCGTCAGGTGCACGTGCGCGACTACTTCTGAGTCACCTCCCGGCCCTCCGCAGCGCGAGCGCGTAGCCGCCCTCGACGACGTACAGCTCCGGGAGGCCTGCGTCCGCGGCACCCGCGACCCCGGCCTCGATGCCGGCGACCACCTCGCGCACGCCGGCGGCGCGCCGCCGCAACATCTCCACTGCCCGGGCGCGGTCCAGCAGGCCGAGGTAGGCGACGGCCTGCGCCATGTGGTCGTGGTCGGCGCCGACGTCGGCGACCTGGTGCGCGAGGGCTGCGCGTTGCCGTCGACACCAACACCACGGTGCTGTTCGGCGACCCCGGCTACGACGCGCGCCTGGTCTCGACGGGCGGGCAGGAGCTCCGGGACGCCCTGGACGACATCGGTCTCGACGCGTTCCCGGGCGTCTTCTTCCCGCTGCCGCCGGGCGCCGACCCGCTCGGGGCGTGCGCGTGGCTGCTCGCCGAGCACCGGCGCGCCGCACTGGCCCCCGCCGGCCTGGACCACCTGCCGCTGCACGTCACCGAGCACGGCTGGCCGACCGGGCCCGAGCGCGGCGAGGGACGCCAGGCCGACGTGCTGCGCGCGATGATCACCGCGGCACTGGATCCCGCCGCCGGCGTCGCGTCGTACTCCCACTTCTCGTTGCGGGACGCGACCGCCGACGGCTCGCTCTTCGGCGGGTTCGGGCTCACCGACGTCGGCTACGCGCCCAAGCCGGCATTCACGGCGTACGCCGAGCTCGTCCGCGCGCACGCCTGACGACGGGCGCCGTGACCCCCGAAGCCCCCGGGGTCTTGCGACCATACCTAGAGGTAGGTATGGTCGCGGCCATGGTCACCACCGGCACCCGCGAGCGTCTCGTCACCACCGCGCAGCGCCTGTTCGCCTCCCAGGGCGTCGGGCCGACCAGCCCGCGCCAGGTCCTCGAGGCCAGCGGCGTGGGGCAGGGCAGCCTGTACCACCACTTCCCCACCAAGCACGACCTCGCCGTCGCCGCCGTGGGCGCCACGGTGGAGCAGGCGCTCACCGCCGCGCGCCGCGACCTGGAGGGCGACGGGAGCGGCGACCCGGGCGGCGGCGTCGAGGCGCTCGACCGCGTCGTCGCCTACGTGACGCGGCCCCGCGAGGCCCTCGCCGGGTGCAAGGTCGGGCGGCTCACCAGCGACCAGGCCGTCATGGACGACGACGGCCTCCGCGACGTCGTGACCGCCTACTTCGTCCGGCTGCTCGCCGCCGTCACGGCCACCCTGCGGGAGGCGGGCCTGCCCGCCGACGCCGCCCGCGACCGGGCGCACGCCGCGGTCGCCGTGGTGCAGGGCGGCTACGTGCTCGCCCGCGCGACGGGCGACGAGGACGCGATGCGCGCGGCGGTCCGCGGCTTCGTCGCGCTGCTGGCGCCGGAGGCACGCCGATGACCTTCCGCGACCGGCTCCGCGCCCTGCCCACGTTCCCGCCCGGCCTGCCGCCGTTCGGCGTCGACCTGGACGACCTCGACGCCGCGCCCGCCACGCCCCAGGCCCTGTTCACCCGCTGGTTCGACGACGCCCTCGCGGCCGGGGTCGGCGCCCCGCACGCCGCGACCCTGTCCACCGCCGACGCCGGCGGCCGGGTGCACGCCCGCACGCTCGTGCTGAAGGACGTCACCGCCGACGGCTGGTGGTTCGCCGGGCACGCCGCCAGCCCCAAGGGCCACGACCTGACGGCCAACCCGCACGCGTCGCTCACCTTCTTCTGGCGCGACCTGGGTCGCCAGGTGCGCGTACAGGGCTCCGCGCGCCCGGCGGGCGGCGACGCCGGCGCGGCCGACTTCCGGGCCCGGCCCGAGGGGTCGCGCGCCGCCGGGCTGGTCGGGCACCAGAGCGAGCCGCTGGGCTCGCCGGCGGAGTACCGGCACGCCTTCGCCGAGCGCCTCGAGGAGGCCCGCGCGGACCCCGGCGCCGTCGCGCCCACCTGGACCGCGTGGACGCTCGTCCCGGCCGAGGTCGAGTTCTGGCAGGCGAGCGACGACAAGGGGCAGGCCCGCCTGCGCTACCGGAGCAGCCCCGCCACCTCGGGCGCCACTCCCGCCACCCCGACCACCACCTCGATGACCACCATGAACCCCTGGACCAAGGAGCTGTTGTGGCCGTGAACCCTGCCCTCGTCGACCATGCCCTCACCGACGCGCAGCACGCGCTGGACGCGCTGACCGAGGCGGTCCGCCAGTGGGGCGACGACGTCGTCGCCGAGCCATCGGCACTGCCCGGCTGGACCCGGGGGCACGTGCTGTCCCACGTCGCGAACGTCGGGGCCGCGCTCGCCCGGCAGGCGGAGTACGCCGCCCGCGGCGAGAAGGTCGCCCCGTACGACGGCGGCCAGGCGGGCCGGGACGCCGCCATCGAGGCCGGCGCGTCCCGCACGGCGGTCGAGCACGTCGAGGCGCTCCTCGCCGCGCGCGAGCGGCTCGCGGCGGCCTGGCCCGACCCGGACGACGCCGCGGCGTGGTCGGCACCGGTCGCGTACCGCGACGGCGTCGTCGCCGACGCCCTGCTCGCGTGGTGGCGCGAGGCGCGCATCCACGCCGTGGACGCGACCGCGGGCACGAGCACCGCGATCGGGTCCGACACCTGGGGCGACCGCTTCTGTGCCCACCTGCGCGACTTCCTCGCCGTCCGGCTCCCCGGCCCCCGCGACGACGGCCTCGAGCTCGACGGCGACCCGCGCGACGTCGCCGCGTGGCTCGCCGGGCGGGAGCCCGCCGGCCCCGTCGGGGCACTCCGCGGCGGCGCCCGGGTGCCGCTGCCCGAGCTCGGCCCCTGGCCCTCGGCGACCGCCCCGACGCGCTGACCTGCGGGCCTGTCCCAGCGGCGATGTGACCTGCGTCACTGCAGGTCAGAGGCCCGTGTGAGGTTGCTCTCATTCTTTGTGACACTTTTCACGCGCGGCGTATGGTGGCCCGGTGACTTCAGGTGCTGTGACTTCCGGTGGCCCCGCGCGGGCCGACGTCGACGTCGTCCTCATCGGGGGCGGCATCATGAGCGCCACGCTCGGCACGCTGCTCCAGCAGCTCGAGCCGAGCTGGACGATCCGCATCTACGAGCGGCTCGACGACGTCGCGCAGGAGTCCTCGAACCCGTGGAACAACGCGGGTACCGGGCACGCCGCGCTCTGCGAGCTCAACTACACCCCGGAGCGCAAGGACGGCTCGATCGACATCTCCAAGGCGGTGAAGATCAACGAGGAGTTCGAGATCTCGCGCGAGCTCTGGCAGCATCTCGTGGCCACCGGCCGCCTCAAGGACGATTCGTTCCTCAGCCGCACCCCGCACATGACGTTCGTGCGCGGCGAGAAGAACGTCGACTACCTGCGCCGCCGGTACGAGACCCTCAGCGCCCACCCGCTGTTCCGCGACCTCGAGTTCACGGCCGACCGCTCCACCATCCGGTCCTGGGCGCCGTTGCTCACCGAGGAGCGCGACGCCGACGAGGCCGTCGCGGCGACGCGCGCGACCGCCGGCACCGACGTCGACTTCGGCAACCTCACCCGCCAGCTCATCGACGGGCTCGTCGCCGGCGGCGCCGAGCTGCGGCTGCAGCACGAGGTCAAGAGCCTCAAGAAGACCAAGGACGGGCGCTGGAAGCTGCGCGTCAAGGACCGCTCCTGGAACGCGGACGACCGGACGAGCACCGTCACCGCGAAGTTCGTCTTCGTCGGCGCCGGCGGCGGCGCCCTCCCCCTGCTGCAGTCGGCCGGCATCCCCGAGATCAAGGGCTTCGGCGGCTTCCCGATCTCTGGGGAGTTCCTGCGCACCTCCAACCCCGAGATCGTGGCCCGCCACCAGGCGAAGGTCTACGGCAAGGCCGACGTCGGCGCCCCGCCGATGTCCGTGCCGCACCTCGACACCCGCGTGGTCGACGGCAGGTCGTACCTCATGTTCGGCCCCTACGCCGGGTTCAGCCCCAAGTACCTCAAGAAGGGCAAGTACCTGGGCCTGATCACCTCGATGCGCCTGCACAACCTCACGTCGATGCTCGGCGCGGGCCTGAAGAACCTCGACCTCACCCAGTACCTGGTGGGCCAGCTCGCCGCCGCGCCGGAGACCAAGTTCCACGCGCTGCAGCAGTTCATGCCGACCGCCCACCCCAAGGACTGGGAGCGGATCACGGCGGGCCAGCGTGTCCAGGTCATCAAGCGCGACGCCGACGGCAAGGGCGTGCTGCAGTTCGGCACGGAGATCGTCGCCGCGTCGGACGGCTCGATCGCCGGCCTGCTCGGCGCGTCCCCGGGCGCCTCGACCGCCGCGTCGGCGATGGTCGGGCTGCTCGAGCGGTGCTTCCCGTTCCGGTTCACCAAGTGGCGCTCCGAGCTCGCGAGCGTCATGCCGAGCCTCGACGGCGGCGTCCCCACCGACGCCCGCAGCATCGAGAGCGCCGGGACCGCCGTGCCGGAGTCGGCCTTCGTGCACGCCGACGGCGTGCTCGACGCGGAGGTCTACGAGTCGCAGGCCGACTCCCGGGTCTGACGGTCAGAGCGCCTGGACGATCTTGTCCACCTGCTCCTTGGCGTCGCCGAAGAGCATGGCCGTGTTCTCGCGGAAGAACAGCGGGTTGCCCACGCCGGCGTAGCCGGTGGCCAGCGAGCGCTTGAAGACCACGACGTCGCGCGCCTTCCACGCCTCGATCACCGGCATGCCCGCGATCGGCGACGACGGGTCGTCCTGCGCGGCGGGGTTCACCGTGTCGTTGGCGCCGATGACGAGCACGACGTCGGTACCGGGCAGGTCCGGGTTGACCTCCTCCATCCCCAGCACGATGTCGTACGGCACCCGCGCCTCGGCCAGCAGCACGTTCATGTGGCCGGGGAGCCGGCCCGCCACCGGGTGCACGCCGAAGCGCACCGTGACGCCCCGCTCCCGCAGCCGCCCGACGAGGTCGGCCACCGGGTGCTGCGCCTTCGCGACGGCCATCCCGTACCCGGGCACGACGACGACCGACCGCGCGGCGGTCAGCAGCGCGGCGACGGCGTCCGGCGACGTCTCCCGCACCTCGCCCTGGTCGGTCCCGCCGGCCGGGGCGGCGCCGCCCGCGCTGCCGAAGCCGCCCAGCACCACCGACCAGAACGACCGGTTCATGGCGCGGCACATGAGGTAGCTGAGGATGGCGCCGGACGCCCCGACGAGCGCGCCGGTGACGATGAGCAGGTCGTTGCCGAGGGTGAACCCGGCCGCCGCGGCCGCCCAGCCCGAGTACGAGTTGAGCATCGACACCACGACGGGCATGTCCCCGCCGCCGATCGCCGCCACCAGGTGCCAGCCCAGCGCGAGCGCGACGACGGTCATGAGCAGCAGCGGCGCCAGCCCGGCCGCCGTCGTCCCCGCGCCGAGGAACCAGGCCAGCAGGGCGCCGCAGCCCACCAGGGCGGCGAGGTTGAGCAGGTGGCGCGCCGGCAGCGTGAGCGGCGCGGACGACAGCCGGCCCGAGAGCTTGCCGAACGCGACCACCGAGCCCGTGAAGGTGACGGCCCCGATGAGGACGCCGAGGAACACCTCCACCCGGTGGACGGCGTCGCCCCCGCCGGCCGCCGGCTCTCCCAGGTACGACCCGTACCCCACCAGCACGGCGGACAGCCCCACGAACGAGTGCAGCAGCGCGATGAGCTCCGGCATCTGGGTCATCTCGACCCGCCGGGCACGCCAGGTGCCCACCGCCGCGCCCACCACCAGCACCAGCAGGATCAGGCCGGCGGTCACGGGCCACGGGCGGGCCGACCGCTCGAGCGCGAGGGCGACCGTGGCGGCGAGGGCCAGGCCCATCCCCAGCATCCCGAGCACGGTGCCGCGCCGGGCGGAGGCCTGCGCCGACAGGCCCGCCAGGGACAGGATGAACAGGATGCCCGCGACCAGGTAGGCGGCGAGCACCACGGAGGTCACGGTCACGACGCTCCCCCGCTCGCCGGGTCCTCGCGCCGGAACATGCCGAGCATGCGCCGCGTGACCAGGAACCCGCCGAAGACGTTGACGCTCGCCAGCGCCGCGGCGACGACCGCGATCGTCGTCACGACGGGCGACGGGTCGCCGATCTGCAGCAGCGCGCCGACCATGATGATCCCGCTGATCGCGTTGGTCTGGGCCATCAGCGGCGTGTGCAGCGCGTGCGTGACGTTCGAGATCACGTAGAACCCGACCACCACGGCCAGGGCGAAGACGGTGTAGTGCCCCACGAGCTCCGGCGGGGAGAGCGCCACCAGCGCGCCGGCGACGACGGCACCGAGCGCGCCGAGCACGGCACGGCGGCGCCGGCGCAGCGCCGGCGACGCGGCCGGCGGGACCGCCGGGGGCCCGGCCTGATCGGCGGGCTGCGGCGGGGCCGCCGAGACCTGCACGGGCGGCGGCGGCCACAGCACGCGGCCCTCGCCGGCCACGGTCATCCCGCGCACCACCGGGTCCTCGAGGTCGAGCACCACCCGCCCGTCGCGTCCGGGCGTCAGGAGCTCCAGGAGGTTGCCGACGACCGTGCCGACCAGCCGCGAGCTGTGCTGCGGCAGCCGCGCCGGCAGGTCGGTGTACCCGAGGACGACCACGCCCCGGTCGGTCACGACGCGCTCGCCCGGCACCGTGAGCTCGCAGTTGCCGCCGCCCGGCGCCGCGAGGTCGACCACCACCGAGCCGGGCCGCATGGCGTCCACCATGGCGCGGGTGATCGTGGTCGGCGCGGTGCCGCGCACGAGCGCGGTGGTGACGACGACGTCGGCCGCCGCCGACTGCTCGGCGTAGGCGCGCAGCGCCGCCGCCTCCTGGTCGGCGGTGAGCGCGCCGGCGTAGCCGTCCGTGCTGACCTGCTGGGTGGCGGCGTCCGCGCGGACCACGCGCGCGCCGAGGGACTCGATCTGGTCGGCGGCCTCGGGTCGCACGTCGAACGCGTGCACGTCGGCGCCGAGGCTGGCGGCCGTGCCGATGGCGGCCAGCCCGGCCACCCCCGCGCCGATGACGAACACGCGGGCGGGCGGCGTCGTGCCCGCGGCCGTGACCTGGCCGGTGAACATCCCGCCGAACTCCTCCGCCGCCTCCACGACGGCGCGGTAACCCGCCACGTTCGACAGGGCGGAGAGCACGTCGAGCGACTGGGCGCGGGAGATCCGCGGCACGGCGTCCAGCGCCAGGGCAGTGACGCCGCGCGCCGCCAGGTCCGCGAGCAGCCCGGGCTCGGCCGCGGGCGCCAGCCGGGCCACCAGGACCGCGCCGGGACGCAGCAGGTCGAGCTCGGCGGGGCCGGGCGGGTCGAGCGTCACGACGACGTCCGCCGACCAGACCTCCGCGCGCTCGGCGACGCGCGCCCCCGCCGCGACGTACTCGTGGGCGGCCAGCCGCGCCCCGTCGCCGGCGCCCGGCTCGACGACGACGTCGTACCCGAGGCCGGTCAGGCGGCCCGCCGCGTCGGGGGTGACCGCGACCAGACGGTGCTCGTCGCCGGGGTTGCGGGGAGCTCCGAGACGCATGGCGCCCCCTCAGCGGGCGTCGCCGGCAGCACCGTCGGCCGCGTCGTGCAGGGCGCCCCACGCCGTCCAGCGGTCGACCTCGACCCGGGCGGTGACGCGGGGACGGTCGCGCACGGGGTACGGCTGGCCGCCGTAGTGCCGCGAGATCCGGTCGGTGTCGGCGAGGTCGGCGTCGTCGGTCAGCGCGGTCGCACGGCCCAGCAGGGTGACGTGGGTGTACCAGTCCTCCCCCAGCACGGTGAGGCTCACGTGCGGGTTGCCGCGCAGGTGCTCCAGCCGCTTGCGACCGGCGTCGAGGTTCACGAGCACGTGCCCGCCGGCCGGCGAGTCGTCGTCGACCCACAGGTACCAGGTCGCGGCGGTCACGGGGCTGCCGTCCGGGCGGACGACCGCCATCACCGCGGGTTGCGGGCGGCGCAGCAGGTCGAGGACGGCGGCGGGAAACGGCGGACGGGGCATCGTTGACTCCTCCGGTCGGGCGGCGAGCGGTCGTCGGCCGGGCTGGACAGGGCCTGGATGTGGCCCTCGTCGAGCACCGGCCGAGCACGTCGGCACCGACGGTACGCCTTCGGCGCGTCCCGTTCACGCGTTCCGGCCCGCGTCCTCGCAGGTGCGCTACGCTGAAACACGCTGGAACCGGTTCCAGTCGTCGTATCCCCTCGTCGTCCCCACGAGCCCGGAGGTCCCATGGTCACGCTGCGCGAGGTCGCGCGGGCGGCGGGCGTCTCGCTGGCGACGGCGTCGCGGGCGCTCAGCGACGCGCCCCACGTCTCCGCCGGCAACCGCGAGCACGTCGTGCGCACCGCGCGCGAGCTCGGCTACCGCCCGCACCACGCGGCCCGGACCCTGACGACCGGCAGCACCGCCACCGTCGGCCTGGTGCTGCCCGACCTCGCGAACCCGTTCTTCGCCACCGTCGCCAAGGGGGTGCAGGGCCGCGCCCGCGAGACCGGGCGCGAGGTCATCGTGGCCGACACCGACGAGGACGCGGCACAGGAGCACGAGCAGGTCGCACGGCTGCTCGGCCGGGTGGACGGTCTCGTGCTCTGCTCGCCGCGCATGCCCGCCGACGCCCTCGCCGCCCTGACCGCGACCGGGCGGGTGGTGCTCGTCAACCGGGAGGCGCCCGGCGTGCCGTCGGTCTCGTTCGACGTGCCCGACGGCGTGCGGCAGGCGGTCGACCACCTGCGGGCGCTCGGGCACGAGGCCGTCGCGTACGCGGGCGGGCCGCGCTCCTCGTGGTCGGACGCGGAGCGCCGCACGGCGCTCGACGCGCTCGACGACGGGGGCGCTCGACGGACGATCGACCTCGGGGCGTTCCGCCCCACCCACGGCGGCGGCGTCCAGGCCGCCGACCTCGCCCTCGCCGCCGGCGCGACCGCCGTGCTGTGCTTCAACGACCTGGTCGCCCTCGGCGTCCTCGCCCGCCTGCACGCCCGCGGCGTGCGCGCCGGCCGCGACGTCTCGGTCGTCGGCTTCGACGACGTCCCGGCGGCCACCCTCGTGACACCGGCGCTCACCACCGTCGCGCTGCCGCTCGCGCGCGCCGGGCGCGACGCCGTCGACCTGCTGGGGCCCGGGCCTGACGCCGGGTCCGACGCCGGGCTCGCCGCCGCGCACCGGCGCCTGCCTGTCGAGCTCGTCGTGCGCGCGTCGACCGCTCCCGCTCCCTCCCGCTCCACCGCACCCGCCGCCGATCCCGAGGTCGTGATCCGATGAGCACCGCCCCGCACCACCCGCTCCTGCCCCTCGCGGCCGCGCCCGGGCACGGGTCCCGGTCCGCCGAGCACCCGCTGCCCGGCGTCGTCGAGCTGGCGGACGTCGCGCTGCTGCTGCGGCCCGCCGACGACGTCGCCGTCGCCACGCGCCAGGTACCCGCGGGGACGACGGTGCGGCTGCCGGACGGCACCGCGGTGACGACGACGTCGACGCTGCCGCGCGGGCACAAGCTCGCCGTCCGGCCGGTCACCGCGGGCGCCGAGGTGCGCAAGTACGGGCAGTCGATCGGCCGCGCGAAGCGCGACGTCGCGCCGGGCGACCACGTGCACACGCACAACCTCGGCTTCGCCGACCCCGGCGCCGAGGCGAGCGACGACGGCGCCCAGGAGCACGAGTTCGGCACGGCCCGCACGACGCTCCCCGAGCCCGCGACGCGCCGGACGTTCCGGGGGTACCGGCGCTCGGACGGCCGCTGGGGCACCCGCAACTACGTCGGCATCCTCACGTCGGTGAACTGCTCCGCGTCGACGGCGCGCATGATCGCCGACCAGTTCCGCGGCCCGGTGCTGGACGCCTACCCGCACGTCGACGGTGTCGTCGCCCTCACCCACGACACCGGCTGCGGCCTCGTGCCGACCTCCGAGGGCGCCCAGGTGACGCTGCGCACGCTGCGCGGCTACGCGTCGCACGCCAACATGGCGGGCCTGCTCGTCGTCGGGCTCGGCTGCGAGATGCTCCCGGTCACGTCCGTCCTCGGCGGCCTGGAGCTGCGCGAGGACCTCCCCGTGCGCACGCTGACCATCCAGGACACGGGCGGCATCCGCGCCACCGTGCGCGCCGGGGTCGCCGCGATCACCGAGATGCTGCCGGGGATCGACGCGCTGCGCCGCGCGGAGGCGCCCGCGTCCGAGCTGGTGCTGGGCCTGAACTGCGGCGGCTCGGACGGGTTCTCCGGGATCACCGCGAACCCCGCCCTGGGGCACGCGTCCGACCTGCTGGTGGCGCAGGGCGGCACGTCGATCCTCGCCGAGACGCCCGAGGTCTTCGGCGCCGAGCACCTGCTCCTGCGCCGCGCCGTCTCGGAGGAGGTGGGGCAGCGGCTGCTCGACCGCATCGACTGGTGGCAGGGGTACGCGGCCGCCGGCGGCGGCACCCTCGACAACAACCCGTCACCCGGCAACAAGGCCGGCGGCCTCACCACCATCCTCGAGAAGTCGCTCGGCGCCGTCGCCAAGGCCGGCACCGCCGACCTCGTGGCCGTGCACGAGTACGCCGAGCCCGTCACCGAGCGCGGCATGACGTTCATGGACACCCCCGGCTACGACCCGGTGTCGGTGACCGGCATCGTCGCGGGCGGTGCCAACGTCGTCGTCTTCACCACGGGGCGCGGCTCGGTGCTGGGCTGCAAGCCGTCCCCGTCGATCAAGGTCGCGACCAACTCCGACACGTACCGCCGCATGCGCGAGGACATGGACCTGGACGCCGGGCGCATCGTGGAGGACGGGCTGTCGGTGGAGGACGTGGGCGACGAGCTCTTCGAGAAGATCCTCGCCGTCGCGTCCGGCGAGCAGACCGTCTCCGAGGAGCTGGACCTCGGCGCGGACGAGTTCGTGCCGTGGCAGCTCGGCGCGGTCACCTGACACCGGCCGCCGCGGTGCCGTCGAGGTGCCGTCGAGGTGCGCCCGGTGCCGGGTCAGGCCCGGACGCCGCGCAGCAGGCGACGCAGCGCCTGCCATGCCTGCGCCAGAGCACGCTCGCGGTCAGGGGCGTCGGCCACCCACAGCGCGGCCTCGTTCATGGCGCCCGAGAGCAGCGCGGACGTCGCGGCGACGCCGTCACGACGCACCCGGCCGGCGTCGGCGAGCTCGGTGAGGACGGCGTCGAGCAGGCGCCCCGAGCTGCGGGCGTCGTCCTGCCGCCAGCGCGCCCAGCCGAGCACGGCGGGGCCGTCCACCAGCACGACCTGCCGCGCGTCGTCGGCCACGACGGCCCGCAGGAACGCGTGGCACCCGGCCTCGAGACCTTCCCAGGGGTCGTGCACATGGTCGGTCGCTCGTTCGATCTCGGCCGCGACGGCGGCCGTCACGCTCGCGTGCACCGCGGCGAAGAGGCCCACCCTGCTGCCGAAGTGGTGGTAGACGGCGCCCCGCGTGACGCCGCAGGCCGCGGCGACCTCCTCGACGGCGACGGCGGCGTATCCCCGCCGGGCGTACAGGTCGCGGGCGGCGGCCAGGATCGCGGCCGCCGTGGCCTCGCTCTCGGCCTTCGTCCTCCTGGGCATGGTTGACAGGTTACCGACATCGTGAATGTATAGATACGTACACGCCGTATGTATCTTGTCGGTCCCCCGAAGGAGCCCCGATGATCACGAGCCTCTACCCCGTCCTCGCCACGTCCGACGTGCCGGCGACCGCCCGGTTCTACGCCGACCTGCTCGGCATGACGCCCACGTTCACCTCCGACTGGTACGTCAGTCTGCGCGCCGACGACGCGGAGATCGCCGTCGTCGACGCCGATCACGCCACCATCCCCGAGCGCGCCCGGGGCGCGCGCACTGCCGGCGTCCTCGTCACCGTGGAGGTGGACGACGTCGACGCGGTGCACGCCCGGGTCGTCACCGCCGGGAGCCACGACGTCGTGCTGCCGCTGCGGGACGAGGAGTTCGGCCAGCGGCACTTCATCGTGGCCGGGCCGGACGGCGCGCTCGTCGACGTGGTCACGCCGATCGCGCCGTCCGGCGAGTTCGCGGCCCTCTACGCGTGAGCCCTACTCGTAGAGGACCTCGGCGATCTCCGGGTCGTCCATCGTCTCCTTGTCGTACCAGAAGAAGCCGGAGTCGATGACGGGCTCGACCTCCTCGCCGTCGATCGCGGCGACGGCTGCCTTGACCGTCTCGTACCCGATCCCGACGGGGTTCTGCGTGATCGCGCCCGCCATCACGCCGTCCTTGATGGCGTCGAGCTGCGCCTTGCCGGAGTCGAAGCCGATCACCGTGAGGTCGCCCGCCTTGCCCAGCTCCTGCACCGCCTTGACGACGCCGGTGGCCGCGCCCTCGTTGGTGCCGTACAGCCCCTTGAGGTCGGGGTTGGCCTGCAGGATGGACTTGGCCGCGTCGGCCGACTTGAGCTGGTCGCCGCCCGCATACTGGGTGTCGACGATCTCCAGGTCGGGCGCGTTCTCCTCGATGTAGTCGACGAACCCGCTGACGCGCTGCTGGCCCGTCTGCGACGTCTGGTCGTGACCGAGCACGGCGATCTTGCCCTTGCCGCCCGTGAGCTCGACCATGTGCTTCGCCGCCTCGGCGGCCGCCGCGACGTTGTCGGTGGAGACCGTCGTGAGCGGGACCTCGGAGTCGACGCCGGAGTCGAAGGCGATCACCGGGATGCCGCGCGACTGGGCGTCGGTCATGAGGGGGATCGACGCCTCGGAGTCGAGGGCGGCGAACCCGAGCGCGTCGGGGCTCTTGTCGAGCGCGGTCTGCAGCATCGACAGCTGCTTGTCCACCTCGGTCTCCGTCTCCGGCCCCTCGAAGGTGACCTCGACGTCGAGCTCGGCGGCGGCCTCGTCCGCGCCCTTCTTCACGGCCTGCCAGAACTGGTGCTGGAACCCCTTGGACACCAGGGCGACGTACGGCTTGTCGCCCTCGCCGCCGCCCCCGCTGCCCCCGCCGTCGTCGGCGCACGCGCCGAGCGAGAGGAGAAGCGTGGTCGCCGCCGCGACGGCGACGTACTTCGGCGCGGACTTCGTGAACCTCGTGACACTCATGGGTGGCGCTCCTTCGGTGCGGACGTCGTCGTCGGAAGAGTCGTCGTCGGAACAGGGGTGCGGGCGGTCAGGCGTCCTTGCCCCGCCGCAGGATGTCGGCGTAGACGGCCAGGAGGATCACGACGCCCACCGCGACCTTCTGCCACTCCTGCGGGATGGACATGATCCGCAGGCCGTTGGTGAGCGTGCTCATGATGAGGGCGCCGATCACGGTGCCGAGGATCGTGCCGCGCCCGCCGCGCAGCGACGTGCCGCCGATGACGACCGCGGCGATCGCCTCGAGCTCGTACCCCAGGCCGAGGCCCGGCTGGGCGGAGTTCAGCCGGGAGGCCATGACCACGCCGGCCAGGCCCGTGAACGTCCCGGCGAGGGTGTACACCGCCACCTTCCACCGCCGCACGTTGATGCCGGAGATCGCCGTGGCCTCCTCGTTGGAGCCGATCGACAGGGCGTAGCGCCCGATGAGCGACTTGCTCAGCAGCACCCCGGCCACGACGGCAGCGACGAAGAAGATCAGCACCGCGTTCGGCAGGCCGGGGACCAGCTCCCCGAGCGCGATCTGCGAGAAGCCGGCGACGTCCGAGAAGTAGATCGGCTTGGTGCCCGAGATGATCAGGGACAGGCCCTGGGCGACCATCATCATCGCCAGCGTCGCGATGAACGGCGGGATCCGCAGGAACGACACGTTGAGGCCGTTCAGGAGGCCCAGCAGCGCGCCGGTCGCGATGCCGCCGAGCACCCCCACGGCCAGGGGCAGGCCCAGGTTCGTCAGGAAGACGCCGGTCATGACCGCGCACAGCGTCATCCCGGTGCCCACCGACAGGTCGATGCCGCCCGTGGCGATGACGAACGTGGCGCCGAGCGCCATGATCCCCGTGACCGCCGTGGCGAGCAGGATGCCCTTGATGTTGGCCCACTCGAGGAAGAACGGGCTGGCGAACGAGAAGAAGGCGAAGATCACCACCAGGCCCGCGAACGCGAGGATCTGCTGCAGCTGCTGGCGGTACCGCGGACCGCGGGTCGTCCCGGTCGCCGGGGCCGGGCCTGCCGTGGACGTCGTCGGTGTCGTGGGGGAAGTCATCGGGCGTCTCCCGTCGTGGCGGAGGGGTGAGGCTCGCCGGCCGTGCCGCCGAAGCGGGTCGCGAGCTCCATGAGGTCGTGCTGGGTGGTGCCCGCGTTGTCCCGGACGCCGGTGACGCGGCCCTCGCACATCACGACGATCCGCTCCGCCAGCCGGAGCACCTCCGGCAGCTCGGACGAGATCATGACGATCGCCTTGCCCTGGGCGGCGAGGGACTCCAGGAGCTCGTAGATCTCCTCCTTGGCGCCCACGTCGATGCCGCGGGTCGGCTCGTCCACGACCAGCACGTCGCAGTCGCGCACGAGCCACTTGGCCAGCACGATCTTCTGCTGGTTGCCCCCGGAGAGGTTCTTCGCCCGCTGCCGCACCGACGGCGTCTTGATACCGAGCCGGCGCACCATGTCGGCGGCCGTGCGGCGCACGGCGCCGTCCCGGACGAAGCCGGCGCGGGTCTCGCGCCGCAGCGAGGAGAGCATGACGTTCGACGCGACGTCCTGGTCCAGCAGCAGGCCGTAGCGCTTGCGGTCCTCCGACAGGTAGCCGATGCCGTGCCCGACCGCGTCGGCGGGGTTGCGGATCGTGACCCGGCGCCCGCGCACCTCGACGGCGCCGGTGCTCGGGTCGGCCCCGACGAGCGCGCGGGCGACCTCGGTGCGTCCCGCACCCATGAGGCCGGCGAACCCCAGGATCTCCCCCTCGTGCAGGTCGAAGGAGACGTCGCGCAGCAGCTTCTTCGTGCTCAGGCCCTCGACGCGCAGCACCACGGGCCGGTCCGCCGGCGCCGGCGCCGGGCGCACGTCGGTGGCGATCTGACGGCCCACCATCAGGGCGATGACCTCGCGCGTGGTGGTCGCGGGCGTGTCGAGCGTGTCGATGTACCGGCCGTCGCGCAGCACGGTGATGCGGTCCGAGATCTCGTTGATCTCGTCCATGCGGTGAGAGATGTACACGACGCCGGTGCGCGGCGTGACGAAGTCGCGCACCAGGCGGAACAGGGTGCGCACCTCCGCGTCGTTCAGCGCGGCGGTCGGCTCGTCCATGATGAGCACGCGCGTGTCGAACGACAGCGCCTTGGCGATCTCCACCATCTGCTGCTCGGCCACGCTCAGCTCCGACACCCGACGGCGCGGGTCCAGCGGGATGTCGAGCCGGCGCAGCAGGTCGGCCGCCTGGCGCACCAGGGCCCGGTCGTCCATGAAGCCCGCGCGGCGCGGCTCGCGCCCCGCGAAGACGTTCTGCGCCACCGACAGGTCCGGCATCAGGTGGAACTCCTGGTGGATGGTGCTGATGCCCAGCTCGTTCGCGGCCCGCGGGCCGCTCGGCGCGAACGGGGCGCCCTCGATCTCCAGCGTCCCGGCGTCCGCCGGGTGGATGCCGGAGAGGATCTTCATGAGGGTCGACTTGCCGGCGCCGTTCTCCCCGACCAGCGCCAGGACCTCGCCGTGGCGCAGCTCGAGCTGCACGTCGTCGAGCGCCCGCACGCCGGGGAACTCCTTGCTGACGCCCGAGGCGCGCAGCAGCGGTGTCGTGCTCACGTGGAAGCCCCTTCGCCTCACGATGTGACGCAGCCATGTCTAGCGTAGTCATCGGATGCCTCACAAGCGTTCACGCCGTCGGCATCCCGATCCGCGGTGAATCATCCGTGTTGACCGGCCTCAGCGCCCTGCAACATCGGATGATTCACCGCAGAACGGCCTACTTGAAGCCGGCGTTCTTGATCGACTCGACGATCTGTCGCTGGAAGAAGAAGAAGATCAGCAGCGTGGGCAGCGCGGCGACGGTCGCCGCGGCGAGCACGTAGTTCCAGTCCCCCAGGTACTGCTGCCCGAAGGTCGCGATGCCGAGCTGCACGACGCGCAGGTCGGGGTCGGACGTGATCGTCAGCGGCCAGACGAACGAGTTCCAGTTCGCGAGGAAGAAGAACACCGCGAGCGCCGACAGGATCGGCTTGGACAGCGGCAGGATCACGCTGCGGTAGATCCGCCAGTAGCTCGCGCCGTCGACGAGCGCCGCCTCCTCCAGCTCGGCCGGCAGCGACACGTAGAACTGTCGCAGCAGGAAGATTCCGAAGGCGTTGAAGATCGCCGGCACGATGAGCCCGGCGTAGCTGTCCAGGAGCCCGAGGCTGCGCACCACGACGAACGTCGGGATGAGGATGACCGGCAGGCTCACCAGCAGCGTCGAGAAGATCAGCAGGAAGATCGTGTCCCGGCCCTTGAACTTCAGGCGGGCCAGCGCGTACGCGGCCATGGAGTGGAACCACAGCGCGACGACCGTCACCGTGGCCGACACGACGAGGCTGTTGAGCATGTACCGCAGGAACGGCACCTGGGTGAAGACGTACCGGTAGTTGTCCAGCGTCGGCTCCGACGGCAGCAGCGCGGCGCTGTTGACCTCCGCCGCCGTCTTGAACGACCCGGTGACCATCCAGGCCAGCGGGAAGATCGTCGCCAGCCCGAGCACGATCCCGAGGACCATGAGGGCGACGCGGGGGCGGGTCCAGCGGCTGTCCTGGCGGCGGCGTGCCCGCCCGGCCCCGGCCGCCGGCGCCGCGGTGTCGTGCGTGGCTGCAGGCAGGGTCTCAGTCATTGTCGAACCGACCTCCTCGGGTCACCGCGAACATGAGCGCCGACCACGCGAGCATCACGAGGACGAGCACCGAGCCGATCGCGGCGGCGTAGCCGAGCTCGCCGAACAGGAACGCCTGCTCGTAGACGTAGAAGATGAGCAGCGTCGTCGCCCCGGCGGGGCCGCCGCCGGTGAGGACGAACACGAGGTCGAGCCCGCCGGTGATGACGGCGACCGTCGCCGTGACGACGACGAAGAAGCTCGTGGGGCGCAGGAGCGGCAGGGTGATCTGCCGGAACCGCTGCCAGGCGCCCGCGCCGTCGATGCGCGCCGCCTCGTAGTACTCGCCCGGGATGTCCTGCAGCCCGGCGAGGAAGATGATCATGTAGTAGCCCATCTGGAACCACACCGTGATCACGACCACCGTGCCGAGGGCGAGGCTCGGTTCACCGAGGAACGCGACGTCGTCGACACCGAAGAGCCCGAGCAGCCGGCTGATCACCCCCGTGCGCTCCGAGAGCATGAACTCCCACACCATGGCCACGACGACGAGGCTGATGACGTACGGGACGAACAACATGCTGCGGATGGCGCCCACGAACGGGATCTTCTGCTGCACGAGCAGCGCGAGCCCGAGCCCGACCACGAAGATCGCCGGGACCACGCCCACGAGGTACAGCAGGGTGATCCGCACGCTGCTCCAGAACTGCGGGTCGCCCGCCATCCGGACGTAGTTGCCGAGCCCGATGAAGTCGAACGAGCCGAACCCGTCCATGCGGAAGAAGCCGAGCACCACCGACAGGACCATCGGGACGGCGACGAAGACGAAGAGCCCGAGCGAGTCGGGCAGCAGGAACCAGAACGCGGCGCGGCGCTGGCGGCGCTCCTGCGCGGCCTTGCCGGTGGGCGCGGGCGCCCCGGCCCGGGCGCGCCCGGCCGTGCGCGAGACGGTGACGGCACTCATACGAGCGACCCTCCCTCGTAGGTCTCCAGGTAGCTGGAGATGGCCGCCTGGGCCGTCTCCGCCTGCTGGCGCGGGTCGGCCCCGCCGAGCATGGAGTTCTGGATGGCGTTGGAGACGGCCTTGTAGATGACGGGCGGGTACCGCGGCTCGGCACGCCCGGTCGGCAGGATCTCGTCGCGGAACTGCTGCAGCACGGGGTCCTCGAACGCGCCGCTGTCGCCGATCGCCTCGGTGACCGAGCGGCGCGCGGGGATGTTGCCCTTGTCGACCCCGTTCCACTGGACGGCACGGTCGACCGACTCGGCCGACATCGAGCCCATGACCTCGGCCGCGAACCGCGCGGCGGACTCGGGGTCCCGGCCCCGGGCGTTGACGACCCACGCCCAGCCACCGAGGGCCGTCACCGACTCGCCGCCGGGCGGGGCCGGCAGCCGGAAGATCCCGTACGGGTGGTCGGGGGCGTTCTGCCGCATCGCCTCGACCTGCCAGATGCCGGTCTGCCACATCGCGGCGTACCCGTTGGTGAAGGCCCCGACCATGTCGCCGCCGGCCGGCAGCGTCCGGGAGGCGGCGCCGGACCCGACGGCGTCGCCGAACAGGGCGAGGGCCGCCGTCGCGGCGTCGGAGTCGAAGGTCGCCTGCTGCGTGCGCGGGTCGACGACGTCGCCGCCGCCCTGCCAGACCCACGGGTAGAACGTGAAGTTCTGGTAGTAGCTGGGGGTGGTGTCGAGCACCAGCCCGGTGCGCTGGCCGCCGCTGAGCCGTCGGCCGAGCTCGAGCATCTCCTCCCAGGTGGTCGGCAGGTCCCCCTCGGACAGCCCGGCCTCCTCGAAGGCGGGGACGTCGTAGAAGATCGCGAGCGGCTCCTGTTCCATCGGCAGGCCGTAGATCTTGCCGTCGACCGTGCGGGTGGCGAGCGCCTCCGGGTAGAAGTCGTCGATCGCCTCCTGGGTGAGGTAGGGCGTGAGGTCCGTCAGGACCCCGCCGTTGTAGTACCGCAGGAAGTCGCCGGGCGAGATGAGGAAGAGGTCGGGCCCGTCGCCGGACGCGAACGCCGTGGTCAGCCGGGTGTTCGTCGGGTCGGTGTAGGCCGGGATGTAGACCATGTCCACCGGTCGCTCGCCGGCCTTGGCCCACCGGTCCACGTTGTCCAGGAACCACTGGCTCTGGGCGACGAGGTTCGGGTCCTGCTGCGGCGCCGGCGCGTACTGCTGCCAGAACTGCAGCGGCGCGGACCGGGCCGAGGCCGACGGCGTGCACCCGGCCACCGCCCAGGCCGCCGCGAGCGTGCCCGCACCGGCGGCGCCGAGCCGCAGCATGTCGCGGCGGGTGAGGTGCGCGGCGGCGGGCGAGCCGCGGCGCACGGGGCTGTTCGACGTGCTCATGGGGCCTCCGTCGTCGCTCAGAGCACCTCGAGCGCGTCGGCGCCCGGGGTCTCGGGGCGCTGTGCGGTCGGGCGGTCGAGGTAGAAGAACGCGGTCGACGCGATGTCGTCGTGCAGCGGCAGGTAGCGGTGCCCCGAGCGCCAGCCCAGGGCCTGGACCTCGACGCTCAGGTCCTCGGCGAAGTGGATCGGGTCGGCGACGTGCCAGCGGTACATGCCGAACCGCTGCTGGGAGCGGTAGAGGCCGTCGGGCCGCAGCACCTGGTGCAGACCGAGGTACGGCGTGGTGAACGCCGTGTATCCGGCGCCCGGGACGTCGAAGTTCCACGCGCCGCCGAAGTAGTCCTCGGTGCCGGTGCCGCAGATGGTCGGGAACCCGCCGTCCTCGCCTCCGTCCGCACCGCGCTCCGTGCCGAGGTCGCCGTCGAGGTAGAACTTCATCTCCCCCTCGCCCCACCAGCCGGAGCTGTTCACGCCCCAGGCCAGGTAGGTGCCGACGTAGTGGCCGTGCCCCTCGACGCCGGTGAGGATCGGGTGGGTGACGGCGTCGGGCAGCGGGTTGCTGCGCCGCCACTGCGCGTGCAGGTAGCCGGCGTCGTCCCCCGCCGCCCCGGTACCGGTCTCGTAGGTCACCTGGTAGTAGACGACCGCGGTCTCGGTGCCCAGGTTCTCGACGGTCAGGTGCGCGGCCTCGCGGAACGGCATCGGCCAGTAGCTGTTGAACCCGCCCTGCGGGTTGACGGCGACCATCGACGAGCTGAGCTGGGCGAACTCGCCCCATCCCTGGCCGAAGAAGTCGCCGACGGGCACCTCGACGGCGGGCTCGGACGCGCCGTCCCAGAAGGCGCGCAGCAGCAGCGAGCGCCAGTGGTCGGTGTGGGTGGTGAGCCAGACGTGGGTGATCCGGCCGGGGCCCTCGATCTGCGCCAGGTCGAACGTCGCCCCGGCGGGGATCTCGACGCTCGGCGACACCTTCCAGCCCTGGCCCAGGTCGCGGGCGGGCCCGGCGCCGGTGCCCTCGACGGCGCGCCCGCCGCCGCCCTTGCGGCCGGTGAAGTTCTCCGGGCTGATGGATCGGGTGGCGACCGACCGCAGTGCGGCGACGTCGGTGCGGAACATGTCGTGTCTCCTTCGACAGGGACGTGGGCGGGCCGGGGACGCCGTCGGACCGACGGCGTCGTCGTCGAACCGTCCGGGCTGAGCGGGCATGGCTGAGCGCGCCACGCGGCGCCGGTGGTGGGCCGCGTGCGCTAGGGTGTAATCGATTACAGGGGATCGTAGAAGTCACCCTCGGGGGTGTCAACCCCCCGCGCGGCCCCCTGCCATAAGGTGTGCTCAGGTCACCAGAAGGGGCGAGATGACGAGGATCAAGGACGTCGCGGCGCTGGCGGGCGTCTCGACGGCGACCGTGTCCCGCGTGCTCAACGACAAGACGGTGAGCCCCGACCTCGCGGCCGCGGTGCGCCGCGCGGTCACCGAGCTCGGGTACACCCCCAACCGCACGGCCCGCTCGCTGCGGCGCCAGCACTCGGAGCTCATCGCCCTCGTGCTGCCCGACATCGAGAACCCGTTCTTCACCTCCCTCGCCCGCGGCGTCGAGGACGTGGCCCGCACGGCGGGGCTCTCCGTGGTGCTGTGCAACACCGACGAGGACGTCGAGACCCAGGAGCACTACCTGCGGATCGCCGACGACGAGAACATGGCCGGGGTGATCGTGGCCCCGGCCGGCCCGTCGGGGTTCCTGGCCCGCCTCACCGAGCGCCACCGTGCGGTGGTGGTCGTCGACCGTGCCGTGGCCGACGACGTCGACCAGGTCCTCTTCGACAACGAGGACCTCGGGCGCCGCGCGACCCAGGCGCTCCTGGACCGGGGCCACCGGCGCATCGCGTGCGTCACCGGCCCGCGCGAGACGCCCACGGCCGAGGCCCGGGCGGACGGCTGGCGCGCGGCGCTGACGGCGGCCGGCCTGCCCGCCCCGGACGACCTCCTCGTGCACGCCAACTACCGCGTCGACGGCGGGGAGGCCGCGATGACGCGGCTGCTGGCCGCCGCCGAGCCGCCGGACGCCGTGCTGGCGACGAACAACCTCGTCGGCGTGGGCGCCCTGCGGATGCTCTCGGCCGAGCGCGGCCCGCGCGCGCAGCTGGGCATCATCGGCGACCTCCCGTTCGCGACGTCGCACATCGACGACACGTTCCTGCTGCGGCTGCACCCGCGCGAGATGGGCCTCACCGCCGCGCGCCTGCTCGTGTCGCGCATCCGGGGCGAGGCAGGGCCGGCGCAGCGCGTGGTCCAGCCCTCGCGGCCGGTGCTGCTGGGCGCCTCCCCTTCCTGACCGGCACGCCGGCCCGCACGCCTATCCGCACACCCGCGGGGTGCTGCGGGTGCGGGAGGACGCTTGCGGCTGTAATCGATTTCTGCCACAGTGACCGTCATGCCAGACCGCGCCTTCCTCGGCGTCGACATCGGCACCTCGAGCAGCAAGGGCGTGCTCGTCGGTCCCGACGGCGCCATCCTCCGCACCGCCGTGCGGACCCACGACGTCAGCCGTCCCGCCCCCGGCCACGTGGAGATGGACGCCGAGACCTGGTGGACCGAGCTCCTCGACATCACCGCCGAGCTCACCTCCGGCCTGGGCCCGGGCACGCAGGTCGCCGCCCTCGGCGTCTCGGGCATGGGACCCTGCGTCCTGCTCACCGACGACCCCGGGACGCCCCTGCGCCCGGCGATCCTCTACGGCGTGGACACGCGGGCGACGGCGCAGGTCGAGGCGCTCGACGCCGCGCTCGGCAGGCGCACCGTCCTCGAGACCTGCGGGTCGGCCCTGTCGTCGCAGGCCGCGGGCCCGAAGATCGCCTGGGTCCGCGACCACGAGCCCGACGTCTACGCCCGGGCCCGGCACCTGTTCATGCCGGCGTCGTTCCTCGCCTTCCGGCTCACCGGCGCCTACGTGCTCGACCACCACTCGGCGTCCCAGGCGACCCCCCTCTACGACCCGCGGGCCCACCGCTGGCACGACCGCTGGGCCGGGCTCGTCGCGCCCGGCCTGGAGCTGCCGGAGCTGCGCTGGCCCGGCGAGGCCGCGGGCGTGACGCGGGAGGCGATCCCCGGCGTACCGGCCGGCACGCCCGTGATCACCGGGACGATCGACGCCTGGTCGGAGGCCGTGAGCGTCGACGCCCAGAACGTCGGGGACCTCATGCTCATGTACGGGACCACGATGTTCCTCGTGGCCACCGTGGCCGAGCCGCTGCGCAGCGAGACGATGTGGGGCACCGTCGGCGCGTACCCCGGGACGCACAACCTGGCAGGCGGCATGGCCACGTCGGGCGCGATCACGTCGTGGCTGCGCGACCTCACCGGGGCCGACTATCCCACGCTCCTCGCGGAGGCGACGCGCTCGGGACCGGGCGCGAACGGGCTGCTGGTGCTGCCGTACTTCGCCGGCGAGCGCACCCCGGTGCAGGACCCCGACGCCCGTGGTGTCGTCGCCGGCCTCACCCTGAGCCACACCCGCGGCGACCTGTACCGGGCCGCGCTCGAGGCCACGGCGTTCGGCGTCCGGCACAACGTCGAGGCCATGCGCGACGCGGGCGCCACGATCGAGCGCGTCGTCGCCGTGGGCGGGGGGACGCGGGGCGGGCTGTGGACGCAGATCGTCTCCGACGTCACCGGGCTGCCCCAGGTGGTGCCGACCCACACCGTCGGGGCGAGCTACGGCGCCGCCGCGCTCGCCGCCGGCCTCGTCCCCGAGACCGGCGGCCGGGCGGAAGTCGCCGCCTGGAACCCGCCCGCCGCCGCCGTCGAGCCCGACCCCGACCGGCGCGCCCGCTACGACGAGCTCTACGACCTCTACCGCGACCTCTACCCGGCGAGCCGCGAGGTCGTGCACGCCCTGGCCCGGCCCCGGCCGGCCCACCACCGACGCCCCGAAGGAGCACACCCGTGACCAGCCACGCCTACGCCGTCCCCACCGTCACCGACCCGCCCGCCGCGCCGGAGAACACCGTCTACCTCGTCGCGTCGGGCGACCTGCGCGAGTCCGCGAACGCGGCGGGCTGGTCCACCCAGGTCGGCCTGGAGCGCATCCTCACCGACGCGTTCGCGGCCCACGGCCGGAAGGTGGTGCGCGCCAACGACGTCGACCCCGCCACCGGGCACGGGTTCATCAGCAGCCAGCGCATGGGGCTCGAGGTCTTCCGCGGCATCCCGCCGGAGGCGCCGCTGGTCGTGGCCGAGGCGGTCTGGCAGTACAGCCATCACGTGCTCGCCGGGCTGCGCACCCACCGCGGCCCGATCCTCACCGCGGCGAACTTCGCCGCCGACTGGCCCGGCCTCGTGGGCCTGCTCGGGCTCAACGCCGGCCTGACCAAGATGGGCAAGGACTACTCGACGGTCTGGACCGTCGACGGCACCGACGCCTGGTTCGCCGACGCGATCGGCGAGTGGCTGGCCACCGGCACCATCACGCACGACGCGTCCCACGTGCACCCGCTGCCGGAGCTGCCGGCCACCCCGGAGACCGGGCTCGGCGAGGCGCTGGCCGCCCAGCTGCTCACGGAGAAGGCCATCATCGGCGTCTTCGACGAGGGCTGCATGGGCATGTACAACGCGATCTTCGACGACGAGCTCCTCAACGGGATCGGCATCTACAAGGAGCGCCTGTCGCAGTCCGCGCTGTGGGCCGAGATGCAGCGCGTGCCCGACGCCGAGGCCGACGAGGTGCAGGCGTGGCTCGAGGACGCGGGCATGACGTTCCGGCTCGGCACCGACGAGGCCACCGAGCTCACGGCCGCCCAGCTGCGCTGGCAGCACAAGATGTACATCGCCGCGCTGCGCATCGCCGACGACTTCGGCCTCGACGCGGTGGGCATCCAGTACCAGCAGGGCCTCAAGGACCTCTCCCCCGCGTCCGACCTGGCCGAGGGCCTGATGAACAACGTGCAGCGTCCGCCGGTCCGCTCGCGCGACGGCGCGCGCGTCCTGTGGGACGGGCAGGCGTTCCCGCACTTCAACGAGGCCGACGAGGGCGTGGCGGTCGACGCGCTGGTGACCCACCGGCTGTGGAAGGCGATGGGCCTGGACCCCGCGACCACCCTGCACGACGTGCGCTGGGGCGAGGACTACGACGGGCGCTTCGTGTGGGTCTTCGAGATCTCCGGCTCCGTCCCGGCCTCGCACCTCGAGGGCGGCTACGCGGGCGCCGAGGGGTGGCGCCAGGACCCGGTGTTCTTCCCGGCGGGCGGCTCGACCCTCAACGGCGTCTCCCGGCCGGGCGAGATCGTGTGGTCCCGCGTGTACCTCGCCGACGGTCGCCTCCAGGTCGACCTCGGCCGCGGCTCCGCCGTCGCGCTGCCGGCCGCCGAGACCACGCGCCGCAAGGAGGCGACCAACCCGGAGTGGCCGATCATGCACGCCGTGCTGCACGGCGTCTCGCGCGACCAGTTCATGGCGCGGCACAAGGCGAACCACCTCAACGTGGCCTACGCCCCCGACGCCGCGACCGCCGACCGCGCGCTCGAGGCGAAGGCCGCCCTGTTCCACCGGCTCGGGATGCCCGTGCACCTGTGCGGGGAGACGTCGCTCGCCGGCTGACGCCGGGCGACCGCCGGCCGACCGGCGGCGGAGACGCCCGCCGGTCACGGCTAGGCTGGCCCTCCCGCGCCGTCGAAGCTCTGGAGGTCTGGCGCACGTGACTGGTTCGAGGACGCGGACGATCTTCCTGGACGTGGACGGCACGTACGCCGACCACGGGACGGTACCCGAGGTGCACGCCGACGCGGTGCGCGCCGCCCGGGCGGCCGGGCACCGGGTGCTGCTGTGCACGGGCCGGCCCGTGTCGATGCTCCCCGACCCGCTGCTGGCGGCGGGCTTCGACGGGATCGTCGCCTCCGCCGGGGCGTACGTGAGCCTGGGCGGCCAGGTCGTCGCGGACGTGCGGTTCCCCGACGACCTGGCCACCCGGGTGCGGCACGTGCTCGACGAGCACGACGTCGCCTACCTGCTCGAGGCGCCGGAGGCGGTGTACGGGCCCGTCGGCGTCGACGACCGGCTCGCCGCGCGGGGCTCGGCCGCGCCGCGCGAGATCCTCGACATCCTGCGGATGCCGGGCGACCTGGCCGCCGTCCGGTTCGCCAAGATCAGCTACTTCGGCGCGCGCGTGCCGATCGCGACGCTGCGGGGGCTCTTCGGGCCCGAGATCGGCGTGCTGCCCAGCTCGTACGCGCTGGACGCGGGCGACACGGCGGGCGAGATCCACCTGGCACACGTCCACAAGGCCGTCGGGATCGAGGCGGTCGTGGACCACCTCGGCCTCGACCGGGCCGACGTCGTCGCCGTCGGCGACGGGCACAACGACCTGGAGATGCTGGCCTACGCGGGCACCGCGGTGGCGGTCGAGGCGGCACCGGCGCCGCTCCTCGCGGAGGCCGACCTCGTGGTCCCCGGACCGGCCGGCGGCGGCGTGGCGCGCGCGTTCGAGCGCCTCGGGCTGCTCGGCACGGCTAGCATCGCCGGGGAGACCGCCTGAGACCCTGACGAGGGAGCGACGATGCCCGACCTCGACCAGCTCACCGAGACCCACCTCGCGACCGCCCGCACCGCGGAGAACGGCCGCAGCGCCGAGATCCTCGTGCACGACGGCCCGCTGCGCCAGACCGTGCTGGCGCTCGCGGAGGGGGTCGAGCTCGGCGAGCACAACTCGCCGCCGGCCGCCTCGATCCTGGTGCTGCACGGCCGGCTGCGGGTGACCGCCCTGGCGGGCGACGAGGAGGTGTCCGCCGGCGAGCTGCGCGTGCTCACGCACCACCGGCACGCGGTGCTCGCGCTCACCGACGCGGTCTTCCTCCTCACCACCGTGACGGGCGTCGACAACCCCGTGACGACAACCCCGTGACGACCCCACAGCGGGTCGCGCGACCGGCGGCTCACTCCCCGGCGAAGAGCCTCAGCAGTCGGGCGGCCTCCGCGGTGACGGCGTCCCGGCCGGCCCGCACGTACTTGCGGGAGTCGACGACGTCGGGGTGGGCGTCCAGGTAGCCGCGCACCGCCGCGGTGAAGTGCTTGTTGAGCTGGGTCGACACGTTGATCTTCGTCATCCCCGCCCGGACGGCCGCCGCGAGCACGTCGTCGGGCACGCCGGACGACCCGTGCAGCACCAGCGGCACGTCGAGCGCGTCGCGCAGGGCCGCGATCAGCTCGAGGTCCAGCGTGGCGGTGCGCTCCGTCATCGCGTGCGAGGAGCCGACGGCCACGGCGAGGGAGTCCACGCCCGTCTCCGCGACGAACCGGACCGCCTCGGCGGGGTCGGTGCGCACGCCCGGCGCGTGCGCACCGTCCTTGCCGCCGATCCGGCCGAGCTCCGCCTCGACGACGACCTGCGCGGCGTGCGCGTACTGAACGACCCGCGCGGTGGCGGCGACGTTCCGGTCGTACTCGAGCGTCGAACCGTCGAACATCACCGACCCGAGGCCGAGGTCGACCGCGGCGCGGGCGAGGTCCTCGTCCTCGGCGTGGTCCAGGTGCACGGCGACGTCGGCGGCCGAGGAGTGCGCGAGCTCCAGGCACGCCATCGCCAGCGGGTCGAGCGCGCCATGGTACGTCACGCAGTTCTCCGAGACCTGCAGGACGACGGGCAGCCCCGTCTCCTCCGCCGCGGCGACGAGCGCCTCGGCGGTCTCGAGGTGGATGACGTTGAAGGCTCCCACCCCCCGGCCTGCGGTGGCGGCGGCGGTGAGGACGTCGGCGGTGCGGGTCAGTGGCATCGGGACTCCGTGCTCGTCGGGTCGGGGCTGCCGGCCGGAGGGCCGGCCGGCTGGTGGGTGAGGACGACGTCGCGCTCGAGCTCGCGGTGGCCCGGGTCCAGCTCGCCGGCGAGCGGCGCGAGCACGGCCGCCGCGGACCACGCCACGGCGCGCCGCAGCAGGTCGTCCAGGGCGGCCGGCCCGTGCCCGGCGAGTGACACGGCGGCCGCGGCCACGGCCGCGTCGCCCGCCCCCGTGGGGTTGCCCCGCAGCGTGCGCGGCAGCCGGGCGCGCGTGACGTCGCCCGGGCGGGCGGCGTCCACGGCGAGCATCCCCTCGGCACCGAGCGTCACGACGACCCGCCGGGCCCCCGCGTCGAGCAGCGCACGCGCCCCGGCCACCGGGTCGGTGGCGCCGGTGGTGGCCGCCAGCTCCTCCCGGTTGGGCTTGACCAGGTCGGCGCCCGCGGCGCACGCGGCCAGCAGCGCCGGGCCGACGGCGTCGACGATCGCCGGGACGCCCGCGTCGTGGGCCGCCCGGACGAGGTCGGCGTCGAGCGACTCGGGCGCGCCGGGCGGCAGGCTGCCGGACACGACGAGGCACGACGGCCGACCAGGGCTTCCGGTGCCGAGGCTTCCGGTGCCGAGGCTTCCGGTGCCGAGGCCTCCGGCGCCGAGGCCGTCGGCCACGGCCCGGAGCAGCGCCGCCGCCTCGGGCGCGGCGAGCGGGCCGCCGCGCTCGTTGAGGATGGTGGTGTCGCCGGCGGCGCGGTCGACGATCGCGACGCTGCGCCGCGTCGGGGCCCCGGTCCGCACCACGCGGTGCGGCAGGCCGGACGCCACGAGGTCGGCCACCAGGTCGTCGCCGGACGACCCGCCCGCGGTCACGACCGCCAGCGCGTCGAGGCCGACCTGACGCAGCACGCGGGCCACGTTGACGCCCTTGCCCCCGGCACGCGCGACCGGCGTCTCGACGCGCAACGAGGCGCCGGGCGCCAGGGCGTCCACCTCGTAGGTGACGTCGATCGCCGGGTTCGGGGTGACCGTGAGGATCATGGGGCCCCTCCGGGCGCGCCGCCGACCGCGGACCGGGCCCGCAGGGCGGCGCCCAGGACCCCGGCGTCGCCGCCGAGGCGGGCGCGCAGCAGGACGGGGCGGCGGTGGAACGTCAGCAGGTCGTCCAGGCGCCGGCCCAGCGGCGCCAGGAGCGCCTCCCCCGCGTGGGAGAGGCCGCCGCCGAGGACGATCACCTGGGGCGCGAGCAGCGCGACGGCGTGCGACAGGCCCAAGGCGAGCGCGTCGAACGCCTCGTCCCGCACCGTCTGCGCGTCCCGGTCGCCGGCGTCGGCCGCGGCGAGGACCTCGCGCGACCCGGCGGCCGGCCGGCCGGTGGCCGCGGTGTAGCGGCGGGCGATCGCCGCCGCGGAGGCGACGGCCTCCAGGCAGCCGCGTCCCCCGCAGACGCAGTCGGGACCGTCGGCGACGCGCGCATGGCCGATCTCGCCCGCGAGGCCGCCCCCGCGGTACGGCCGCCCGTCGAGCAGCACGGCGGCGGCGATCCCCGTCCCCAGAGTCACGACGAGCGCGTCGCGGTACCCGGCGGCGGCACCCAGCTGGTACTCGGCCCAGCCCGCGGCGGCGACGTCGTGGCCGAGCGACACCGGGACGCCGAGCCGCGCGGTGGCCACGTCGGCGAAGGGCATGTCCCGCCAGCCGAGGTTCTCGGACCACACGCCGACGCCGCGCTCGTCGTCGACGACGCCCGGCACGACCATGCCGACGGCCGCCGGGACCACGTCGGGGTGCCGTGCGCGCAGCTCGGCGGCGACCTCGACGGCCTCGTCGACCACGCGCTCGCCCGTGCGGGCGCCGTCGTGCGGGGTGGGGCGCCGCAGGATCTCGCGGACGACGCCGGCCTCGTCGACGAGCGCGGACTTCGTGTCCGTGCCGCCGACGTCGACGGCGAGGACCGCCGGCCCCGGCCCGAGGGAGGGCCCGGCCGACGGCGACACGTCGCCGGTCACGAGTCCTCGAGCACGACGGAGCGGGTGAGGTTGCGCGGCTGGTCGGGGTCGAGGCCCCGGCGCCGCGCCCGCTCCAGGGCGACCGCGTGCACCCGCGCCAGCTCGGCGAGGGGGTCGGCCGTGCGGTGCTCGAAGTGCGCGCCCGTCGCCGCGGTGTCGCGGTCGATCCCGGCGGGCATCTCGCCGAAGGCCCAGGTCACGCGCCCGGGCGCGGCGATCGCGATCGGCCCGTGGCGGTACTCCATCGCGGGGTACGACTCGGTCCACGACTGGGACGACTCGCGCATCTTCAGCGCCGCCTCGTGCGCCAGGCCGACGGTCCACCCGGCGCCGAGGAACGTGTGCTGCTCGGCGTCCACCAGCACGTCGGCCAGGGGCTCGACGAGGGCGGCACGAGCGTCCGCGACGGCGGGCGCGAGGTCATGACCGAGGGTGGCCCGCAGGTAGGCCAGCGCCGTGGTGGCGAACCGGGTCTGGACCACGGATCGCTCGTCGGCGAAGGGCAGCGCGACCACCTCGTCGACCATGTCGACGAACGGCGAGCCCTCGTCGCCGACGATCCCCAGGGTGCGCACCCGGCCGCGCAGGTGCTCGACGAGCTCGAGCACCTCGGTCGTGGTCCCCGACCGGGTGATCGCCACGACCGCGTCGTAGCCGCGGTCGACGAAGGCCTCGGACGCCGTGAACGCGTCGGTCTCGCCCTGGCCCGAGGCCTCACGAGCGACCGCGTACGACTGCGCCATGAACCACGAGGTGCCGCAGCCGATCACGGCGACGCGCGCGCCCGCCGCCGGGGCCGCTCCCCCGGCGGCCGCAAGGCCTGCGGCGCGCTCCCACGTCTCGGGCTGGGACGCCAGCTCTGCCGCCATGTCCGCGCCCGGGACACGTCCCGTCGATGCTGCCTGGGTCATCGTTCTCCTCGCCAAGGTCTCGGTGGTCCGTCTCCTGCACATCCAACCATAGAAGTGAGCGAAAATGATTGTTTGGCCCAGGGAACGGTCACTACTGCACGCGGGATCGTCGTCATCGACATGTGACCCTGCGGGCACCTCTCGGTTCGGCGTGATGAAGCACCTGCGGGGGCTCGCGGACGCCGGGCTCGTCGTCACCCGCAAGCAGGGCCGACGGACCCTGCACCACCTCAACCCGGTGCCGATCCGGCTGGTCCACGACCGGTGGATCGACAAGTACACCGGGGGCCGGGTCTCCGCCCTGGCCGACCTCAAGCCCCTGCTGGAGACGGGACGCCCGATGCGGCCGGCCGAGGCCTGACCGCACCGGGCGTCCACGTCCCGCGGCGGCTCAGCCGCAGGACAGCTTCGCGCTCGCCCAGTCGGCGTGGTCGTTGCCGACGCCGTCACCGCCGTCGGTCACCACCAGGTCGAGGTAGCGCACGCCGCCGACGTCGACCGCGAGGTCCTCCGTCGCGCCGCCGCCGCGCAGCACGGGCGTGCTCGCGAGCGACGTGCCGTCGCCGAGCACCTCGAACGCCACGGAGCCGCGGGACTGCACGTCGTCGACCCCCACGGTCGCGGTGAACGTCGCGCACCGCTCCCCGAGGAAGAGCCGGACGCTCGACGGCGCGTGCACCCCGATGCCCTTGTCGTGCACCGTGCCGCGCAGGCTGAGGGGCGTGCCGTCGCCCTGCCCCTGCTCGCCGTTCGACAGGTCGCGCTCCACAGGGCCCCAGCCGTTCGTCGTCTCCACGAACGGCAGGTCGCTCGCCCAGTGCTCTCCTGCCGCGGGCGGCACCACGACGTGCACGTCCGAGCGCGCCTCGACCGTGCGCGGGCCGACCGGGTCCGCCGTGGTGGTGTACGTCGCGGCGGCCGTCAGCCGGTACGCGTCGGTGGTGACGTCGCCGCGCGGCGTGACCTCCCACGTCGTGACGAGCTCGCCGCCGCTCGGCAGCGACCCGGCCTCCGCGGCGTCGGTGGCGGTGACCTCCCAGCCCTCGGGGACGTCGAGCCCGACGGAGACGTCGGCGACGTCGGCCGGCTCGAAGACCTGCAGCGTGGTCGTCACGGTGTTCGCGACGTCGGGCTCCAGGGACGCCGTCGAGGGCTCGACGTCGAGCGACGCGCACGCCGGCACCTCGTCCGCGACGCCGAGATCGGTCACGAGGAAGTTGTCGAGGACGAGGTCCGCCTCGTTCCCGCCGCCGGTCGCCTTGCGCAGCCCGACCCAGGTGTCGCCGCAGGCCGAGGCCACGACCTCCTCGGTGAAGGTCGCCGTCTCGCGCTGCTCGCCGAGCGGCGTGCTGCGGGTCTCGACGCTCTCCGGCTTCCCGGTCGCGACCGAGTCGTACCCGGTCACCCATGAGTAGTGGCCGCCGCGACCCGACTGGTGGTCGAAGGAGACGCGGTACGCGTGGCCGGGCTCGAACCGCACCGTGGCCGGCGTCGTCCGGTACACCAGGCCGCGGTTCTCCTCGTGCGCCTTGAGCGACCACTCGCCGTCGATGACGTCGTCGACCAGCTTGTCGTTCCAGCCGGCCTGCGTGTACGGCGCGTTCCGCTCCGCCAGGTGCGTGCGCGGGTCGGTGACGCCGCCGGCGTCACCCTTGACGAACGGCCCCCAGCCCTGCGGGACGGACTCGAAGTCGTCGAAGGCGACCACGTCGCCGTCGGCGTCCGGGGCCTGCGCGCGCTTCGTGGTCACGACCCGCAGGTCGTCGAGCCGGACGACGGCATCGCCCTCGCCCGCCCGCACGGTGAACGTCGGGCGCGTCGTGTCCACGACGTCGAACACGACCTGCACGCGCTGGTAGTAGCGGCTGTGCTTGTCGTCGGCCGCCACCTCGTTGCGAGCCGTCGAGCGCTCCAGGTCGACCGACGCGCCGCGGACCGCCCGGCCCGGGCCGGAGACCTCCAGCGTCGTGGGGCGGGACGCGCCCGGCTGGACCTCGACCCAGGCGCTCGCCGCGTACGTGCCCGGCTCGAGCTCGCCGAGCCGCTGCGACAGGGCCGCAGGGCCGGCGCCCAGCTGCGCGACGTGCTGGCCGTTGCTGAGCCGCTCGCGCGTCACGGCACCGGTGGTGTCGTAGGCGGCCAGGTCGCCGGCGTCGAAACCGGGGTTGGTGACGGGAGTGCCCTCGCCCCAGCCGACCTGCTTCGCCCCCGGGGCGCGGAACGCGTTGCCGGGGACGTCCGGGAAGAGCACGTACGGCTGCCCCGCCTCGGCCTCGACCGTCACCTCGCCACCCGTGACCGGCACGACGCCGACCTTCTCGCGGCCGGTGTCGGTGAGGCGGTAGAGGCTCAGCCCGGAGGCGCCGGCCAGCTCGCCCGGCAGGGTCCACGTGGTCGACCCGCCGTCCGGGTTGTAGTGGTACAGCTTGTCGCCCTCCGCGACCTTGCCCTCCGCGCCCGGCGCGTCGCCCGCACCCCAGGGCAGCAGGTAGGTGTCGCCGCGCGCGACGACCGCGTCCCCGACGAGGATCTCCCGGTCCGCCGCGCTGGTGCCGCGCGCCGTCACGCCGTCCGAGAAGGCGATCTCCTCGTCGTCCCAGCGCTGGATCTCGTGGTGCTGGAGGAACTTGGTGGTGACGTTGTTCGCCCAGACGTTCTCGTAGAAGGCGTTCCAGTCCACCTGGCCGGTCCAGCCCTCCCACTCGACGATGCGGGCGTTGCCGAGCAGCGGGTGCGGGTTCCAGGTGTCCTTCTCCGCGTTGCGGATGAACCGCACGATCTGCGAGTTCAGCCCCTTGTTCGACGCGCCGCCGTAGTTCTCGTCGGCCGACCAGTGGCTCCACAGCGAGTCCGCCTCGAACTTGTCCGACCACTCGGTCGCGAGCTCGAAGCCGGAGTCCTTCGCGGCGTCCGCGAGCGCCCGCGCCTGCCAGCCGAAGTTGTAGTAGACGTCGACGTACAGCATGTCGAGGTCGCCGCCGGTCTCGTCCGCGAGCCGGCCGATCCGCGACGCGAGGTCACCGCTGGTGATGTCGCGGCGCTGGTCCATGTAGTACGACTGCCCGAGCCAGTTCCAGCCCTCGGAGTCGGGGTCGACCAGCTCCTCGGAGAACGCGTGCGCGTTGGCGTACGCCTCGGTGGCGTTGATGTGCACGCCGAAGTCGGCGTTCCAGTCGCCGCCCGACGCCAGGAGCCGGCGCATGTCCGCCAGGCCGCCGGCGCGCTCGTTGTAGTGGCCGCCGTAGTCGGGGTGGGCCGAGTCGTGGCCCTCCGAGCCGTAGCCCTTCAGGAGCGCCATCTGGCCGAGGCCGTCGGTGGCCAGCGAGATGCGCTTGACGTCGTCGAGCGTGCGCAGGAACGGGTGCGTGGCCTGCGACGCGAAGTTGAACGGGATGTGCGTGACGACCCGGTCGGGCACCTGGTCGGCGCCCTGCGCCTTCGGCGCGGCGTCACGGTAGGCGATCGCGCCGTCCTGCCAGTCGGTGGCGCCGTCGTCGTTGGCGTCCCCCGTTACGACGACTGTGGCCGACGGCAGCTCCTCGGTGACGGTCGAGCCTTTCGCGCGATAGGTCCAGGCGCCGGACCACACCCCGACCCTCTTCACGTCGCCGTCGGCGAAGGCCTGCCGCTGCACGCGGTTGCCCTCCCGCGTCGCCCTGCCCTGCGCCTCGTCGTAGACGCTGTTGGTGACGACGGACGCCGCGAGGCCGCCCGCGCTGACGATCGCGTAGGCGGAGCCGACGGGCTTCGCGTCGGGTGCCGTGTCCGCCGTGACCTTCTCGAACGTGTCGCCGGTGCTGCCACGGTCCGGCGAGATGATCGCGCTGGCCACCGTGGCCCCGGCGTCCGACGAGGAGACGGTGAGCAGGTCGTGACCGGGGATCTCGAGGGTGCCGACTCGGTGGTCGGCCGTGTCGACGATCTTCGTGACCTCGAAGCGCACCTGCTGGCCGGCCACGCGCAGCGCGGCGTCGATGCGCACGCCCGGCAGGTCGGGGAACGTCAGCCCGTACGTCGCGGTGTCGGCGGTGGACCCGGTGCGCGCGACGGCGACGTCGTGCGCCGTCCCGTCGATGGTCACCGAGGTCACCGGGCGGGTGCTGCCGGTCAGGGTCGCCCCGCTGGCCCGGTCCGTGTAGCTCAGGACGCGGGGGAAGTCGTCGGCGACGCGCACCTCGAGCGCGGCCGAGCGCAGGGTGAGCGGGTCGGCCGCGGTGGCGACGTCGGCCGCGGCGCCGGTCGTGCCGGTCGTCGTGCCGGTCGCTATGTGGGGGTCGGGGCCCGCGGCAGCCGCCGGGGCCACCGAGAGGCCGGCGCATCCCGCCGCGAGCGCCGTGGCGAGGGCCACGGCGCTGCGCGCGGTGCGCGGACGGACGGATCGTCGTGCCATGCGAGATCTCCTTCGATCGGGCGGGTCGACGACGACCCGCCGTGGCGGTCCGTGCTGTGCGTGCGGAACTGCTGGTCAGAGCTCCTCGACGTACTCCTCGGCCGGGCCCAGGTCGGGCTCGGCGAGCAGCTCGAGGTCGGTGCCCCCGCGGTGCTGCTCGAGCACCGTGAGGGTGTTGGCACCGGGCCGCAGCAGCGGCGCGGGGACGTAGAGGGTGCGTTGCGGGCCGACCTCCCAGTAGCGACCGAGCAGCACGTCGTTCACCCACACGAAGCCCTTGGCCCAGCCGGGCAGCGCGAGGTACGTGTCGGCCGGCTCGTCGACGTCGAGCGTCGCGCGGGCGACGACGGCGCGGCCGCCGGTGACGGGCCCGTCGGCCGCGGCCCACAGGGCGTCCGGGGAGATGTGGTCGAGCGGGACCGGCCGGGACTCCCAGTCGTGCACGATGCGGCGGCCCACGAGGACGTCGCCGACGAGGCCCTTGGGCTCGCCGAGGCGCGGGCCGTAGTTCACCCGGCCGAGGTGCTCCACCACCAGCTCGAGCTCCACCTCGGCCCCGGTGCCGACGACGACGAGGCCCTCGTGCGCCGTGCGTCGCTCCAGGGTGCCGACCGGGACGCCGTCGACGTGCACCACGGCGCGGTCGTGCAGGCCGAGCACGCTGAGCACCGACTCCCCCGCCGGCAGCCGGGTCGTCGCGCGGTGCAGCACGAGCCCCGCGTCCAGGCCGAGGTCCTCGAAGGTGCGGGACCGCGGGCTGCGCTCCCCCGCGCCCGCCAGCTCGCGGAGCGCGGGCACGGCCGCCCGGTGGACGGTCGGCAGCGTGCGGGGTGCCAGGCGCCGGCGCGGGGCCGTCCACCCCTCGTCGAGCGCGTCGGCCGGCAGGTGGGCGGACCGGTACGGGGCGAAGACCTCCCGCAGGGCGTGGAACTTCGCGGTGACGGTGCCGTCCTCCGCCACCGGCGCGTCGCTGTCGTAGCTCGTCACGGTGGGCTGCAGCACGTCGCCGTCGTGGTTCGCGCCCGCCCACAGACCGGGGTTCGACCCGCCGTGCGCCATGTACAGGCTGACGGAGCCGCCGAGGTCGAGGACCTCGCGCACCGTGCGGGCGGCGTCCTGCGGGTCGCGGGTGTGGTGCGCCTCGCCCCAGTGGTCGAACCAGCCGTTCCACAGCTCGGCGACGAGGAACGGCTCGCCGGGCGGGCGCCGCGCGGCGAGCAGGTCGCGGGCCGGGCCCGGCCGGGAGCCCAGCGTCGCCGCGGCGAGCACGCCCGGGACCGTCCCGCCGTCGAGCATGAGGTCGGTGGGTCCGTCGGCGGTGAAGACGAGCTCGTCGATGCCGCGCTCGGCGAGCGCGCGCTCGACCCAGGCCATGTAGGCGTGGTCCTCGCCGTAGCTGCCGTACTCGTTCTCCACCTGGACCGCGACGACCGGTCCGCCGCGGTTCGCCTGCAGCGCCGCGAGGCGCGGGACGAGCTCGTCGAACCAGCGCGCCACCGGGGCGGTGAACGCCGGGTCGCTCGTGCGCAGCGCGATGCCCGGCGTCGCCGTGAGCCAGGCGGGCAGCCCGCCGTTCGACCACTCGGCGCAGATGTACGGCCCTGGCCGCACGACGGCGTCCATGCCGAGCTCGCCCACCAGGCGCAGGAAGCGCTCGAGGTCGCGGTCGCCGGCGAGGTCGAAGCGGCCCGGCTCCGGCTCGTGCCAGTTCCACGGGACGTACGTGTCGATCGTGTTGAGCCCCATCGCCCGCACGCGCCGCAGCCGGTCGGGCCACAGGTCGGGGTGGACGCGGAAGTAGTGCACCGAGCCGGACAGGACCCGGTGCGGGACGCCGCGGCGCAGGAGCGTCGTGCCCGCCGCGCCGAGCGTCGGCGCGGCCGTCACTTGACCGCCCCCGTCGCCAGGCCCGAGCGCCAGAAGCGCTGCAGCGACAGGAACGCGACGATCAGCGGCACGACGGCGACGAACGCGCCGACGAGCACCATGTGCCGCTCGATCTGGCCGGACTGCACCAGCGCGTTCCAGGAGACGAGCCCGACCGTGACGGGCTTGAGCTGCTCGTCGATCAGCACCTGCGAGGGCAGCAGGAAGTTGTTCCAGATCTCGACGAACTGGAAGAGGAAGATGGTCACGAGCGCCGGCGACATCATCCGCAGGCTCACCCGGAAGAAGATCCGCCCCTCGTTCGCGCCGTCCAGCCGCGCCGCCTCGATCACCTCGTCGGGCACCGAGGACGCCGCGAAGATGCGGGCGAGGTAGACGCCGAACGGGCTGACGATGCTCGGCAGCAGCACCGCGAGATACGTGTTCACGATGCCGACCTGCGAGAACATGAGGAACAGTGGCAGCGTGAAGAGCACCTTGGGCACGAGCACCGCCCCCAGCACGACCGCGAAGAGCGTGCGCCGCCCGGGGAACTCGTACTTGGCGACGGCGTACCCGGTGGCCGCCGCGACCAGGGTGCCGACCCCGGCGCCCACGATCGAGTACAGGCCGGCGTTGCCGAGCCACAGCGCGAAGATGCCGCCCTTGTACGCGAACAGGTCGGCGATGTTGCCGAACAGGTCGAAGTGGCTGAACCACAGCGGGCTGCCGGCGAACGTGTGGCCGGCGTCCTTCGTCGCCGCCACCAGCAGCCACCACAGCGGGAGCAGGAAGTAGACGCTCGTCAGCACCAGGACCCCGGTGACGAGCACGCGGCTCCCGACGGTCGACTCCACCGTGTCGCGGCGGGGCCGGACCGCGCGGCGCGGGCCCCCGCCGGCCGGCGCGCCGGGCGCCGCTCCGTCGGGTCGGGCGCCGGCATCGGCGAGGGCGGGCGCGGCGGCGCTCACGAGGACCTCCGGGAGGTGAGGCGGAAGAAGAGGACGGACAGCACCGCGACGCCGAGGGCGAGCACCACGGACTGGGCGGCGGCGTACGGGTAGTTGGCGGCGGTGATCGACGACTGCGCCGCCATGAGGGGCGTGTACTGCGGGCCGATGGTCCCCGTGCTCGACGACAGCACGAAGGGCTCGTTGTAGAGCTGCGCCGAGCCGATGATCGAGAACACCGCGGTCAGCAGGATCGCCGGCCGCACGAGCGGCACCTTGACGTGCCACGCGGTGCGCCACGGGGACGCGCCGTCGAGCCTGGCGGCCTCCAGCACCTCGCCCGGGATCCCCTGCAGCGCGGCGTAGATGATGATCATGTTGTAGCCGGTCCACCCCCAGGTCACGACGTTCGCGACCGACCAGAGCGTGAGGTCGGCGCCGAGGAAGTCCACCGTGATCCCCGCGGGCTCGAGCAGCCGGTTGATCGGGCTGTTCGTCGGCGAATAGAGGAACGACCACATGAGCGCCGACACGACCGTCGGCACCGCGTACGGCGCGAAGCTCGCCAGCCGGAAGAAGCCCTTGCCGCGCGCCGAGGCGGAGTCGATGAGCAGCGCCAGCGCGAGGGCGAACCCGAGCATGAGCGGCACCTGGACCGCGCCGAACAGCAGCACGCGCCCCAGCGACGCCACGAACGCGGCGTCCTGGAGGACCGCGGCGTAGTTGAACAGCGGGTCGAGGACCTCCGTGGGCGGGGTCAGGCCGAGCGGGTCGCGCTCGATGCGGAACAGGCTCTGGTAGATCGCGTAGCAGATGGGCGCGACGTACACGCCGACGAACAGCACCACGAAGGGGGCGACGAACCACAGCGCGTACCGGGCGGTGCGGGGCCGGCCGGGGGCCCTCCGGGCGGCGCGGGAGTCGCGCCGGCCGGCGGGCGTGAGGACGGGGGTCGAGGAGGTCACGGAGGTCATTCGCCGACGGTGATGCCCTGCTTGGCCAGACCGTCGACGGCCGCGGTCCGGGAGCTCGTCAGGGCGTCCGCGACGGTGGCGGTGCCCTGCTGGTCGTAGGCCTTCTTCATGTCGGCCGCGAAGGTGTCGATGAGCGTCGAGACGCCGGGCCCCCACACCCACCCTTCGGCGACGTCCGCGGAGGCGGCGATCGCGACCTCGTCCACGACCTGCCCGCCGAAGTAGTCGTCGCCCTGCGTCAGCAGGTCGGACTTCAGCCCCTCGACCGACGCCGGCAGGATGCCCGCGCCCTCGATGACGGCGTCCACGGCGGTGGGGTCCGTCGACATGAAGTGCGCGACCTCCCACGCGGCCTCGGGGTTCTCGCAGCCGGCCAGGACCGCCGTGCCGCTGCCTCCGACGTTGCCCGTCACGGTCTCGCCCGCCTCCCAGGTCGGCAACGGCGCGACGGCCCACCGGCCCGCGGCGCCGGCGGCCGAGTCCTTGAGGATGCCCTTGAACCAGGCGGCTCCCGCGATCGTCGCGATGCTGCCGTCCGACAGGCCCGCGGCCCACTCGTCGCTCCAGATGCCGGCGCCGACGAGGCCGTCGTCGACGAGCCCCTGCCAGTAGGCGGCGACCTCCTGGTTCTCGGGCGAGTCGTTCGTGATCGACCACTGCCCGTCGGCCACGGCGTACCAGGGCGCGCCCGCCTGCCAGGCGAAGCCCGTGTAGTCGAAGTCCTCGTAGGTCCCGGTGAGCGCGACGCCCGCCTCCTTGAGCTTCTCGCCCGCGGCGCGGTACTCGTCCCAGGTGGTGGGGACCTCGATGCCGTGCTCGGCGAACACGTCCTTGTTGTAGAACAGGACCATCGGGCCCTGGTCCTGCGGCGCGGCGTAGACGCGGTCGCCCACCGTCACGCCGGACCAGCCCGCCGGCGCGTAGGCGTCGGCGTCCGCCGCGGCGAACTCGGTGACGTCGAGCAGGTTGCCCTCGGAGGCGAAGCTGGGCATCGTCTCGTAGCCGACCTGTGCGAGGCAGGGCGCGCTACCCGCCTTGATGGCGTTGCGGATCTTGTCGTAGCCGCCCTTGGCTCCGGGCTCGATCTCCGTGTACGTCACCTGCACGTCGTCGTGGGCGGCGTTGAACGCCTCCGCGGCCTTGTCGTACCCCTGGGCCCAGGTCCACACCTCGATCTCGACGGGACCGCCGTCGCCACCGGCGGACGAACCTCCCTCGGCCGGGGACCCGCAGGCGGTCAGGCCCACCGCCGCGAGGGCGGCGACGCACGCCGCTCCGGTCGCACGGACGGGGACGCGCACCGTCGAACGCTTCATTGTCGAACTCCTTCTGACCACTCTGTGCTGAGGAGCGGCGCCGACGCCGCGGGGATGGCGCACACTCTAGACACGAGTTGATATCCATAACAAGCCCCGTGGTCGCCAGATCCACGGCCATCGTGGCGATCCGTGGCACACCATCATGTGATCGTCACCATCCCGGGCGGTAAGGTGCATCCGATGCACGGTCGCGGCGAGCCGGCCGCACCGGGCGACGAACCAGGAGGTGACCCGTGTCCAGGGCATCGTCGATGAGCGACGTGGCGCGCGTCGCCGGCGTCTCCGCGCAGACCGTGTCCCGCGTGCTCTCCGACCACCCGAACGTGGGCGCGGCCACCCGCGCCAGGGTCCGGGCCGCCGTCGAGCAGACCGGCTACCGCCGCAACCGGCTCGCGCGCGCCCTCGTCACCGGCCGCAGCCGCACCATCGGCGTGGTCACGCACGAGACCGACTTCTACTCCGCCTCCGCGATCCTGCTCGGCATCCAGACCGCGGCCCGCGCGAGCGGCTACTTCGTGTCGACGGCGACCACCCCGTCGCTGTCGCTCGACGCGATCGCCACCGCCGTCGAGCGGCTCATGGACCAGGGCGTCGACGGGCTCGTCCTCGCGGTGCCGGTCCGCGAGGACGTCTCTCTCGGCGACCTCACCCACGACCTGCCGACCGTCGTCGTCGACGGCATGCGCTCGTCCGCGACGGAGGTCGTCGCCGTCGACCAGGTCGAGGCGGGGCGCGTCGCCACCGACCACCTCCTGGGCCTCGGCCACGACACGGTGTGGCACGTGGCCGGGCCCGACACGTGGAACGACGCGATGGGCCGCACCTCCGGCTGGCGCGCCGCCCTCGAGGACGCCGGCCGCCTCGTCCCGCCCGTGCTGTACGGCGACTGGACCCCCGCGTCCGGGCACCGCAACGGGACCATCCTCGGCCGCATGCCGGAGGTCACCGCGGTGTTCGTCGCCAGCGACGAGATGGCGTTCGGCGTGATCCGGGCCCTGGCCGAGCTCGGGCGTCGCGTGCCCGAGGACGTGTCCGTCGTCGGGATGGACGACATCGCGCTCGCCCCCTACGCCGCTCCCCCGCTGACCACCGTGCGCCAGCCGTTCCGCGACATGGGGCGGCGCGCCGTCGAGCACGTGCTCGCGCTGGTCACCGACCCCGAGACGGTGCACGAGCCCGAGGTGGTGCTCCCGCGCCTCGTCGAGCGGTCCTCCACGGCGCCGCGGGGCTGACGGCAGCCGGGCGGCACCCGCCGCCCGTCGTCACCCCCGCTTGGGGCCGACCCAGACCTGCTGGGCGTTGACGAACTCCTTGATGCCGTGCGGGCCCAGCTCGCGCCCGTACCCGGACCGCTTGATCCCCCCGGAGGGCAGGCGCGGGTCGGTCTTCACGATGCCGTTCACCGACACCTGGCCCGCGGCGATCTCCCGGGCCATCGCCTCCCCGCGCTCGGCGGTCGTCCAGACGCTCGCGGCGAGCCCGTACTCGGTGCCGTTGGCCGTCGCGAGCGCCTCGTCGGCGTCGGCCGCCCGCATCACCGCGAGCACCGGGCCGAACGTCTCCTCGCACGCGGCCGTCATCTCGTCGGTGACGTCGGCCAGCAGCGTCGGCGGGTAGAAGAACCCCGGCCCCTCCGGGAGCTCGCCGCCGAGCAGGAGCCGCGCGCCCGCGGCCACCGTCTCGGTCACCTGCCGGTGCAGGTTGTCCCGCAGGTCGGCGCGGGCGATCGGGCCGACGTCGGTCGCCGGGTCGTTCGGGTCGCCCACCTTCAGCGCCGCGAGGCGCTCGGTGAGGCGCGCGACCATCGGCTCGTAGACCGCGTCCTCGACGATGATCCGCTTGGCCGCGATGCAGGACTGCCCGGCGTTGATGATCCGGGACAGGGCGATGGTGTCGGCCGCGGCGTCGAGGTCCGCGTCGGCCAGGACGATGCACGGGTCCGAGCCGCCGAGCTCCAGGACGGCGGGCTTGATCTCCCCCGCGGCGACGGACGCGACGGCGCTGCCGCCGCGCGACGACCCCGTGAACGACACCGCCTGCACCCGGCGGTCGCGGATGACGTCGGCGACCGCCGGCGTCTCGATGGGCAGGCTGCCGAACACGCCCGCGGGCGCCCCTGCCTGCTCCAGCACGCGGGCGAAGACCTCCTCGATCGCCGCCGCGCAGCCCGGCACGTGCGGGTCGTGCTTCAGCACGCACGTGTTGCCCGCCATCAGCGCCGGGGCGGCGAACCGCAGCGCCAGCCAGAACGGCGCGTTCCACGGCAGGATGCCGAGCACGGTGCCGAGCGGCAGGTGCTGCACGTAGCTGCGGGTCGCGTCCGAGGCGATGACCTCGTCGGCCAGGTACGCCGCCGCGTGCTCGGCGTAGTGCTCGGCGCACCACGCCGCCTTCTCGACCTCGCCCCGGGCCTCCTTGACCGGCTTGCCCATCTCCAGCGTCATCAGGGGGGCGAGCTCGTCGACGTGCGCGCGCAGGTGGGCGGCGACGGCGTGCAGGACCTCGGCCCTGCCGGCGACGCCGCGCGCCACCCACGGCCCGCGGGCCTGTTCCGCGGCGGACAGGGTGGCCTCCACCTCGGCGGGGCTCGCGGCGGGCAGCTCGCGGACCACCATGCCGGTGCTCGGATCGGTCACGGTCAGCACGTGCACCTCCTCGGGTCGTCAGGTCGTCATGTCGTCAGGTCGGTGCCGCGGGGTCAGGCGACCTCGGGGCGGATGGGCGTGGGCTCGTCCTCGAGGTCGTCGGGCGCGCGCTCGGCCGCGTGCTGCGGCTTGCGCGTGAAGTCCTGGTCCAGGGTGAAGAACGACTCGCAGCCGTCGGCGGTGACGTGGATGGTGTCGGAGATCCCCACCGTCTTGTCGCCGTCGACGCCCCACATCCACGGGATGATGTGGAACGTCATGCCCTCGCGCAGGATCGCCGGGTTCCCCTGGTTGAGGCTCAGGATGTAGCCCTCGTCCCAGCTCGGCGGGAAGGCGATGCCGATCGAGTAGCCGGAGCGGGTGATGAGCTGCCCCTGGACCCCGTTGTCGGTGATGATGCCCCGCACGATGTTGTCCGCGTCCGAGACGGTCAGGCCGGGGCGGATGGCGGCCTCGACCTCGGCGAGCGCCAGCTTCATGCGCTCCTGGGCCACGATCATCGAGCGGGACAGGTCGTCGAGCACGATGGTGCGCATCATCGCCGTGTGGTAGCGCCGGAAGCAGCCGCCCACCTCCAGGAACACGTGCTCCCCGGGCTGCACGACGCGGCCCTCCCACGTGGCGTGGCCGATCATGGACCGCGGCCCGGACGTCACGTAGGGCATGACGGCGGGGAACTCCCCGCCCGCCCGGAACATGGCGGCACTGATCTCGGCGGCGATCTCGTTCTCGGTCACGCCCGCGGCGCTCGCCTCGATCCCGGCCTGCATGCCGACCTCGGTCGCGCGGGCGGCCTTGCGCATGATGTCGATCTCGGCGGGCGACTTGGTGACCCGCCCCTCCTCGACGATCCCGAAGCAGTCCAGCAGCCGCCCCTCACGGAACGCGCTGTGGATGTAGTCCTGGTGGTAGGCCGGGAAGTAGTAGCTGTTGCGCTCGTAGCCCACGTCCTTGGTGTGCAGCCCGAACTCGCGCAGCGACTGCATGAGGCTCTGGATCGCGTCACCGGTGTCCGGGTAGGGCCGGGTGAGCTCGACCCAGGTGCGGGCGTGGACGTTGGACTCCTCCATCGCGCGCGTGATCATGAACGGCTCGTCCTCGAGCGGGACCACGAGCGCCTGGAAGAACGAGTACCCGGTGGTCTGGTAGTCCGTCAGGTACATGAGGTTCTCGGGGTCGGTGATGACCACCGCGTCCAGCAACCGGTCCGCCATGCGGCGGCGCAGGTCGCCCAGACGCCTGCTGTACTCCTCGAACGGGAACGTCATGTCGTCGCGCTGCCGCATGGCCGGCCTCCTTCTGCTGATCGCCCCCGGTCGGGGTCGCTAGAGCGAGCTACGCACCGCCTCCGCGAGGATCTCCAGGCCCTCGGTCAGGTCGGCGTCGGGAATCGTGAGCGGCGGGATCGCCTTGAGCACGCGGCCGCCGCTGCCGCACGGGCCGATGAGCAGGCCGCGGGCGAAGCACTCCTGGGTGATCGCCTTGGCCAGCGCGCCGTCGACGACGTCGAGGCCCTGGATCATGCCGCGGCCCCGCGCCTCGAACCCGCGCCCCGGGTGCGCGTCGGCGATGCCCCGCAGGGCGGCCTCGATCCGCGCGCCCTTGGCCCGGACGTCGGTCATCAGCGTGTCGTCGGCGAAGTAGGTCAGCGCCTCGCGCCCGGCGACGAACGACAGCCCCTGGCCCCGGAACGTCCCGGTGTGCTCGCCGGGCGCCCACTGCGCGTCCAGCTCGGGACGGTTGAGGTTCATCGCGAGCGGGGTGCCGTACCCGCCGATGCCCTTCGCCAGGCAGACGATGTCGGGGTCGAGGCCCATGCCGTCGAAGCTGAAGTAGCTGCCGGTGCGCCCGCACCCGACCTGGATCTCGTCGATGACGAACAGCGCGCCGACGTCGTGCGCGAGCTGCTGCACGGCCTGCAGCCACTCGGCACCGGCGACGTTGACCCCGCCCTCGGCCTGGATGGTCTCGACGACGAAGGCGGCGGGCGGGCGCAGCCCGCTCGAGACGTCCTCGAGCTGCGCGCGGTACGCGTCGAGCGACGGCAGGCCGCCGCCGGGCGCCGTCTCGAACGGGAGGCGGTGCACGTGCTCCAGCGGGACGCCCGCGGCCCTCCGGAAGGCGTCGTTGCCCGTGAGAGCGAGCGACCCGAGGGTCATGCCGTGGAAGCCGTGGGTGAACGCGACCACCTCGCGCCGCCCGGTGACCCGCCGCGCGAGCTTCAGGGCGGCCTCGACCGCGTTGGTGCCGGTGGGCCCCATGAACTGCAGCTTCATCGTCATGCCGCGGGGCTCGAGCACGGTGGACACGAACGACGAGATGAAGTCGCGCTTGGTCGTGGTCGCCATGTCGAGGCTGTGCGCGACGCCGTCGGCCTCGAGGAACTCGATCATGGCGCGTTTCATGCGCGGGTTGTTGTGCCCGAAGTTGAGCACCCCGGCCCCCGCGAAGAAGTCGATGTAGCTACGCCCGCCCTCGTCCACCTGGCGCGCGTTCGACGCCGACGCGAACACCGTGGGGTAGGTCCGGCTGTAGCCGCGGATCTCTGATTCCCACTTCTCGAAGACCTCCATCTCCAAGATGTAGGTGCCCGGACCGGGCCCCGTCAAGGAACTCGCGGGTGAGGCCTCGTAACTTTCTGGTGTCGTGTGCCGGGCCCGAACGTCGCGCGGTACCCGGCGGGCGACACGCCCAGGGTGCGCGCGAAGTGCTGGCGCAGCGACGCCCCGGTCCCGAACCCCGCGCGACGGGCGACCGCGTCGACGGGCAGGTCGGTGCGTTCCAACAGGTCACGGGCCCGGACGAGGCGCTGCTGCGCGAGCCAGGCGCCCGGCGAGAGGCCGACCTCCTGCCGGAACCGGCGGGTGAACGTCCGCGTGCTCATCGCCGCGCGGCGCGCGAGGCGCTCCAGGGTCAGCGGTTCGTGCAGGTTCTCCAGCGCCCACGCCCGCGCCGCGCCCGTGTGCTCCCCGGCCGGCTCGGGCACGGGGACGTCGACGTACTGCGCCTGCCCGCCCTCGCGGAACGGCGGCACGACCGTGCGGCGCGCGACGTCGTTCGCGACGGCCGCCCCGTGGTCGGAGCGGATGAGGTGCAGGCACAGGTCGATGCCCGCGGCCTCGCCCGCGGAGGTGAAGATCCGCCCGTCCTGCGTGAACAGCACGTCCGGGTCGAGCCGCACGCGCGGGAACGCACGCCGGAACCGCTCCGCGGACAGCCAGTGGGTGGTGGCGCGCCGCCCGTCGAGCAGCCCGGCACGGGCCAGCACGAAGGCGCCCGTGCAGATCGACGCGATGCGGGCGTCCGGCCGCACGCCGGCCAGCAGGCGTTCCTCGCCGGGCGGGGCCTCGTCCGGTGTCCGGTCGGTCGCCTCGTCGGTCGACTCGTCCAGCTCGTGCGAGGCCGGCACGACGACCGTGTCCGCGCTCGCGAGCGCCGCGAGCCCGTGCGGCACGTCCAGGCCGAAGTCCGCGTCCGTGCGCACCGGGCCCGGCCGCGCCGCGCAGGTGCGCACGTCGTACAGGCGGCGGCCGTCCGCGTCGCGGGCCACGCCGAAGAGCTGGTGGACGGCGCCGAGCTCGAGCGGCATCACGCCGCTGCGCACGAGGACGGCGACACGGTGCCGTCGCGGAGCCGTGGTCATGGCTCGATCCTTGCACATCATGGCCCACCGGCCACTGGCCGATGGTGCGCCCGGCCCGACAGCCTGGGTCGTGGGCCGGCTGCGGACAGGTCCGCGGCGGGAGCACGACGAGACGAGGAGCCGACGATGAAGGTGCTGTGGGTGCTGGCCCACCCGGAACCCCGGTCGCTGACGGGACGGCTGCGCGACGACGGCGTCCGTGCGCTGCGGGCGGGCGGGCACGAGGTGGTCGAGTCCGACCTGTACGCGATGGGCTGGAACCCGGTGGTGACCGCCGCCGACTTCGGCGCCGCCGTCGACGGCCCGGCCGGCCCGGCCAGCGCGGACCGGCCTGCCGGCGACCGGCTCGACGTCGCCGCGGCCTCGGAGCGCGCGCTGCGCTCCGGGACGCTCGCCGCCGACGTCCGCGCCGAGCACGACAAACTCGCGTGGGCGGACACCGTCGTCCTGCAGTTCCCGCTCTGGTGGCACGGGGTGCCGGCGATCATGAAGGGCTGGCTCGACCGGGTCTTCGTCCAGGGCTACGCCTACGGGGTCCGCGACCCGCGGACCGGGCGCACCCGCCGGTACGGGGACGGCGGACTGGCCGGACGCCGGGCGCTCGCGGTCGTCACGGTGGGCGCCGGCACCGGGCTGGGGCCCCGCGGGCTGCACGGCGACCTCACCGAGGTCCTGTTCCCCCTGCTGCACGGCACCTTCTGGTACACGGGCATGCAGGTCGCCGAGCCGGTCGCGGTCCGCGGCGCGAACCGGCTCGACGACGAGGGCTACGAGCAGGCGGCGAAGACCCTGCGCGAGCGGCTGCTCACGCTGCCCACCGGACCGTTCGTGCCCTACCGCCGCCAGGACGGCGGGGACTACGACACCCGCGGCGAGCTGCGGGCGGACGTCGCCCCCGGTGCGTCCGGGCTCGGGGCGCACGTGCGCCGACCGGGTCGCTGCGACACGCTGTCCGCATGACTCGAACGAGACGTCGTCTGCACGCCCTGGGAGCCGCCACCGTCCTGGTGACCGTCCTCGGTACGGCCCTCGGCCCGGCACCCGGCCCGGCACAGCCGGCGGGCGCTCACGCCCCCGGCGCCCGGGCCACCGCGGCCTCCGACCCGGCCGCCGCGCCCCACGAGCCGTCCGGGCTCCACGACCACGCCGCCCGCCGGCTGGCCGCGCTCGAGAGAGACCACGACGCACGCCTCGGCGTCGTCGCGATCGACACCGGCACCGGTCAGCGCGTCGACTACCGGGCCGACGAACGCTTCGCCGTCGCCTCGACCATGAAGGTCTTCGTGGCCGGCCTGGTCCTCGAGCGGTACACGGACGACGAGCTGGAGCGTCGCGTCCGCTGGTCCGAGGACGACCTCGTCTCCCACTCGCCGGTGACGGAGCTGTACGTCGGGCACGGCATGACCGTGCGACAGCTGATCGACGCCGCCCTCACCATGAGCGACAACACCGCCGTCAACCTCCTGCTCGACCTCGTCGGCGGCCCCGGTGCCGTCGACGACCGGCTCGCCGACCTGGGCGACCACGTGACCTCGCTCGACCGCATCGAGCCCGAGCTCAACGACTGGCGGCCCGGCGAGGTCCGCGACACGAGCACCCCGCGCGCGCTGGCCGACAGCTTCCGTCGCTACGCGCTGGGCGACGTGCTCGAGCCCCGGGATCGCGACCTGCTCGACGAGGACCTCGCGGACAGCGCCACCGGCTACGACCTCGTCCGCGCCGGCGTGCCCCGGGGCTGGGAGGTCGGGGACAAGTCCGGTTCCGCCACCTACGGCACCCGCAACGACGTCGCCGTCGTGCGCCCGCCCGGCCGTGCACCCTGGGTCGTCGTGGTGATGAGCTCGCACGACGACGCGGACGCGGCGGGGGACGGCGAGCTCCTGGCCGAGGCGACGAAGGTCGTGGTCGACACGCTCCCCGGCCCGGCCTGACGGCGCCCGCCGACTCCGGGGCCGCCTTCGTCAGCCGGAACCGCGCCCGCGCCGCACGAGGTTCGCGAGGGGTGAGTAGCGCGGCACCCAGCGCGCCAGGGCGCCGGCGGAGCCCGCCCCGAGGGCGGCGGCGGCCCACACCCCGGCCGCGAGCGAGCCGAGCGCGGCCCCGGCCGACAGCACCAGCGGTCCCAGGGCGTCGCCGGTGTCCTGGAAGAGCCGCCAGACGCTGAGGAACGTCTGCCGCGTCTCGGCCGGCGCCACGTCGGCCCCGAGCGTCATGACGATGCCCGAGCCCATGCCGTTGCCGACGCCGAGGAGCGCCGCCACCGCGGTGACGCCCGCGACGGTGCCGGCTGCCGGCAGCAGGGCGAGGGCGGCCGCCATCGTGAGCATGGACGGCACCGCGACCCACAGCCGCCCGTAGCGGTCCATGACCTTGCCGGCCGGGTAGAACAGCAGCATGTCGAGCGCCCCCGAGACGCCGAAGATCAGGGACGTGACCTCGGCGTCGAGGCCCAGGTGCTCGCCCCACAGCGGGATCACGGTCTGCCGCGCACCCCGGACGGCGCTGACGAGCAGGATCGCCACCCCGAGGGTCGCGAAGAGCCGGCGGTGGTTCCGCGCCACCTGGCGGATCGAGGCGCGCGGCACGGCGCCGCGCGGCGGCGCGGGGCCGGTCTCGCGCGCGTCGTCGCGGGGCTCCGGGCGGACGACTGCGAGCACGAGCACGGCCACCAGGGCGGAGCCCGTCCCGAGCCAGAACGCCCCGCGCAGCGACGTGGCGGCGATGACCGCGGCACCGGCGAACGGGCCGACGAACAGCCCGATCCGGTGCACGCCCGCGAGCGTCGACAGGACGCGAGCCCGCCGCAGCGGCGGGGTGATCTCCGTGAGGTAGGCCTGCCGCGCCAGGTTGAAGACCGCGTTCGCGGCGCCCAGCGTGAGCACGCCGGCCGCGAGGCCCCAGAGGGTCGTCGTGAGCGCGACGGTCGCGAACGCGGCGACGGCGACCGACCCGGCGAGCAGCATGGCCGCCCGGTCGCCGAACCGCTGGGCGAGGGCCCCCGCGGGCAGGTCGAAGGCGATCTTGCCGATCGGCAGCAGCGCGGCGACGAGGCCCGCGACCGTGAGGCTCGCACCGCGACCGGTGGCGGAGACCGCCACGACCGGCAGCATCGCGCCGATGCCGATCTCCAGGACGAGCGTCGGGAGGAACGCCCCCAGGACGACGCTGCGGAGCGGGAACAGGGGCGCGGACGACGGCACGCCTCCTTCCTACCGCACCGCGACGGAGCGCCGTCGCCGGGTCCCGGCCCGCGGTCGGGCCGTCAGACCAGGACCGCGAGGGCGTACGGCAGCACCGTCCCGACGACGCCCAGCGCGAGCACCCCGCCGTCGAGCCGGGTCCAGGGGGCGGGCTCGGCCCAGGTCCTGGCGTGCGCGCCGGCGAAACCCCGGGCGTCCATGGCGACGGCCATCGAGGTGGCGTCGCGCAGCGTCGCCACCAGCACCGCGAACGTCACCGACGCGGCGTGCCGGCCGCGCTCGAGAGGGCCCGGCCCGGGACCGAAGCCGCGCGACCGGCGGGCACGGTCGGCCTGCTCCCAGACCTGCCCGAGGCTCTCGAACCGGTGCAGCGCGGCGGCCACGCCCACGACGAACCGCGCCGGCAGCCGGAGCCGCTGGCCGAGCTGGTCGGCGAGCGCGCTCGGGTCGACGAGCGGCGCCACCGCGACCCCGGGCAGGGCGAGGACGGCGACGCGCAGGCCAGCCACGAGCGCGACGGCGAGGTCGTGGCCGCCCAGCAACCACGCGGACCACGCCACCGACAGGCCGCCCACCACGACCGTGAGGTAGCGCGCCGCCGGGCCGGCGCCCCTCGGCAGGAGCAGCGTCCCGGCCGCGAGGTAGGCGCCGAGCGTCACGACCCCCGTCGTGACGTCCCGCACGGCGAGCGAGCCGACCAGGCCACCGAGCCCGAGGGCGACGAGCACGAGCGGGTTGGCCCGCCCGAGCACGCCGGTCACGCGGTCACCGTCCCCGCCACGGCGGCCGGCCGGGCACCGAGGTCGAGCCGGTGGTCGGCGAGGTCGACCAGGTGCGGGTCGTGGGTGCTGACGACGGCGGTCGCCCCGTGCCGGGCGGCCGCCCCGAACCACCCCGCGACCGCCGCCCACGTGTGCCGGTCCTGGCCCACCGTCGGCTCGTCGAGGAGCACCAGGCCGGGACGGTGCGCCAGCGCGGCCGCGAGCGCCAGGCGCCGCTTCTCCCCGCCGGACAGCCGGTAGGGGTTGGCGTCCGCGAGGTGGTCCAGGCGCAGCAGTCCGAGCAGCTCGTCGACGTCGACGGCGACCCCCAGGCGTCGCCCGGTGGCCGCGACCTCGTCGGCGACACGGTGGGTGAGCAGGCCGTGCTCGGGGTGCTGCGGCACCCATCCGACGGCCCGGGCGAGCGGGCGCGAGCGCACCCGCCCGGGCAGCCCCGAGACGTGCCCGCGCGCGGGGCGCAGGTGCCCGGCGAGCGTCGCGACCAGCGTCGACTTCCCCGAGCCGGACGGGCCGGTGACGGCGGTCGTGCGGCTCGCCGGCAGGCGGGCGACGACGCCGTCGAGGGCGCGGGTGGTGACGCGTCCCCGCAGCCCTCGGACGGTCACGTCGACGCCCAGCCCGTCGAGGTCGATCGCCGGGCCGGGGCCGTCCGGCGCCACGAGCCGCGCCGGGACGTCGAGCGGCTCGGGCACCGGGGCGCCGGGCAGCCAGACGCCCGCGCGCACCAGCTCGGCGGCCGGGCCCGTGCGCCGGTCTCCGCGCAGCACGGCGGGATCGACGTCGTGCGTGACCGTCCCGTCGGCCCCCAGGACGACCACCCGGTGCAGGTGGTCCAGCCACGGGCCGAGGTGGTGGTCGACGACCACGAGGGACGTGCTCGTGGTCGTGACGGCGTCGACGACCGCTCGCCGGACGACGGCGGCCGCGTCCGGGTCGAGCATCGACGTCGGCTCGTCGAGCAGCAGCAGCCCCGGCTCGCAGGCCAGCGCCCCGGCCAGGGCGAGGCGCTGCAGCTCGCCGCCCGACAGCGCCCCGGTGGGCCGGTCGAGCGGGTAGGCCAGCCCGACCCGCGACACCGCGTCGCGGGTGCGGCGCCAGATCTCGTCGCGCGGCAGCGCGGCGTTCTCCGGGCCGAACGCGACGTCCCGCCCGATCCGGCCGGCGACGACGGCCGCCCCCGGGTCCTGCATCACCAGGCCGACGACCCCGTCGACGTGGACCGTCCCGGTCAGCTCCCCCGGCAGCGGGTCGCCGAGCACGCCGGCCAGGGCGTGCAGGATCGTCGACTTGCCGGCGCCGCTCGGCCCGACGATGCCGACCCGCTCTCCCGGCGCGACCGCGAGGTCCAGGCCGTCGAGGACGGGCCGGCGTCGGCCCACGGGACGCCAGCACAGCCCGCTCAGGCGCGCCCGGGGCGCGCCGCTCGTGCCCGTCACGCCGGTCAGGCGCGTGCGGCGGGCGCGGGCTGCTCGCGGTCGGCGAGCTCGCGGCCCGGCCCGAACGCGTCGAGCACGCCGGTGCGCGCGAGGGCGCGCACGAGCGCCGCTCCCCCGAGGCCGGCGAGCACCGCGCCGGAGAGCGCGAAGCAGCCCAGGTAGGCCAGCCGGAAGCCCCAGGCCCAGTCGGGGTAGTAGGCGAACCACTCGTACACGGCGCCGGCCGCCCCGGCCGCCGTCCCCGCCAGGACGGCGACGACGGTGCCGAAGCGCCGGTAGAGCAGCAGGGCGAGCACCAGCTCGGCGCCGAGGCCCTGCACGACGCCGGACACCACCGCGGAGAAGCCCCAGCCGGTGCCGAGCAACGCCTCCACGGAGGCCGCGACGACCTCGGTGAGGACCGCCGCGCCGGGCTTGCGCACGACGAGGCCACCGAGGACCCCGCCGAGCAGCCACCCGCCGCCCAGGAGCCCCGTCGCGGGCGGGAAGGCGACCGCCAGCCCGGCGCTGACCAGGTGGTAGAGCTGGGTCCAGCCCCAGAAGACGACGCCGACGGCGACGCCGAGCATCGCGACCGTGACCAGGTCGACGGTGCGGTACCGCAGGCCCCCGAGGGCCCGCCGGGGTGCGTTGAGCACGGACATTCCAGGTAACTCCCTTCGCCGGTGCTAACCGGAGCAGGTTCCAAGGGTCTGCGGCTGGTGCCCGCACTCTCAGCGCCCCTTCGACGGCGCTCCCCTGTCATGGGTGTCTTCAGATGTCGCAGCCGCACGGGCTGCCGGTCCGAGCGTAGGGGACCCGGCGCGGTCCGCACGAGCGGTCCGGCACGTGGGCACCGTAAAGGTCTTGCAGGGCGGCGGACATCTCCCGAGACTGCCGGGATGCTGATCCGACGCGAGCACCCGTCCGACGCCCCGGCGATCCGGGCCGTCACCACGGCCGCCTTCCGAGAGGTCCCGCACTCCGCGGCGCCGGTCGATCCCGACGGTGCGCCCGGTGAGGCCACGCTGGTCGGGTGGCTGCGGGACGACCCCGGGTGGGTGCCCGAGCTGTCGCTCGTCGCCGAGTCCGCCCCCGGCCCCGCCGGCTCCGACACCTCCGACACCGCCGGCCCCACGGTCGTCGGGCACGTGGTGGCCTCCCGCGGGCTCCTCGCCGGGCGGCCGGCGCTCGGTCTCGGGCCGCTCAGCGTCCACCCCTCGCACCAGCGCCTCGGTACCGGATCAGCCCTGATGCACGCGCTGCTCGGGGCGGCCGACGCCATGGGCGAGCCGGTGGTGGTCCTGCTGGGCGACCCGGCGTACTACTCGCGGTTCGGGTTCGTGCCCGCCGGCACGCTCGGGATCGATGCGCCCGACCCGGCGTGGGGCGACTACTTCCAGGCGCGTGCGCTGAGCGCGTGGGACGACGGGCTCACGGGCCGGTTCGCCTACGCGGCGCCGTTCGACCGGCTCTGACGCACGAAGGCCCCCGTCTGAGGACGGGGGCCTTCGTGGTCTTGCTCGGTGGAGCTGAGGGGACTCGAACCCCTGACCCCCTGCATGCCATGCAGGTGCGCTACCAGCTGCGCCACAGCCCCGAGAACCTGACCCTCGCGGCGGCACGAGCCGTACGATTCGTCTGATCCGGTGTGTTCCTGCGGGTGAGACCCCCGCGGGAACGTCGATATCTTAGACAGACTTCGCGCCAGGTTCCAAATTCCAGTCGGGCCCTGCCTGCCACTGGTCCAGCGGGTAGCCGGCGCCCACGTTGTGGGCCACGAGCCGCCAGGCCGGCACGGCACCCTCGCCCGCGCGGTGCAGGTGCGACCAGTGCACGTTGTGCATCCCGACGAGCCCGCGCCACGTGGCCGCGTCGAGCCCGAGCAGCGCGGTCACGGCCAGCGAGATGGCGGCGCCGTGCGAGACGACCACGAGGGTCGCGTCGTCGGGAAGGTCGTCGGCGTGCTCCTGGACGGCGGCGGCCGTCCGGGCCGCGACGGCCGTCTTCGTCTCCGCACCGGCGCCCACCGGGTCGGCGCCGCGCCGCCACGCGACGTACTCCTCCGGCCAGCCGGCGGAGATCTCCTCGCCCGTCAGCCCTTCCCACTCGCCGAAGGCCCGCTCGCGCAGCCGTGCGTCGGTGGTCACGGGCACGCCGCCCAGGGCGTCCGCGTACGCGGCGGCCGTGTCGAGCGCCCGGCCGAGGTCGGAGGACACGACCCGGGTGGCCCGATGGGACGAGGCCAGCGCCGCGCCACCCTCGGTCGCCTGCCAGCGCCCGACCTCGTCGAGCGGGATGTCGATCTGGCCCTGCAGCCGCAGCGACGCGTTGTAGGCGGTCCGGGCGTGCCGCAGCAGGACGACGGTGCCTGCTGTCACAGGTCGTCGCCGGCGAGCCGGATCGTGCCGTCCGGCGTCCCGCCGCCGTACTCGGCCGCGGCCGCCTCGCCGGAGCCACCGCGGGCGTCCTCGGGCAGGTCGACGGCGGGGCAGTCCTTCCAGAGCCGCTCGAGCGCGTAGTAGACGCGGTCCTCCGCGTGCTGCACGTGCACCACCACGTCGCCGAAGTCGAGCAGCACCCAGCGCGCCTGCGCCTTGCCCTCGCGGCGGATCGCCTTGACCCCCTCGCGGAACATCGCCTCCTCGACGGCGTCCACGATCGCGGAGACCTGGCGCTCGTTGGTACCGGACGCGATGAGGAAGACGTCCGTGAGGACGAGCTGCTCGCTCACGTCGAGGGCGATGATCTCCTGGGCCTTGCGGTCCGAGGCGGCGCGGGCGGCCGCGACCGCCAGCCCCACGGCACGGTCGGTGGCGGTCATGCAGCTCCTTCGGGAAGTGCGACACCCGAGGACCGGACGTCGAGAGAGACCGGCGCGGCCGGTGCCGCGTCCGTGGTGAACGACTGGTCGGGCCCCTCGAGCAGCAGCTTCCACAGCAGCAGGCCGAGGACGAACGCGACCACGACGAGCACGATGTAGTGCAGCCAGGTGTACGACGCCTCGGGCTCGTCCCAGTCCTCGTCGTCCTCGTCGTCCTCCTGCGGGGCGGCGGCACGAGCCCGCACGGGCTGCTCCGCCCCCACGAGGGCGTCGAACGGCGACGCGGCGGCGCGGGACTGCTCCCCCGACCCGGCAGGCGGCACCGCCGCCGGGGCGACGGAGGTCGGCCGGTCGCCGACGGGGCTCGCCCAGGGCAGCGCCGGGGCGGACGACGACGTGGCCGCGGGCGCAGCGCTCGCCGTCGACGAGGACGCCGCGGCCGTGCCCGCGCCGAGGCCGGCCAGGCCCGCTCCCGCACTCAGGCCGGTCGGGGCCGAGCCGGTGCTGCCGAACGGCGAGGACGAGGAGCGGGGCGACTCGAACGGGGAGCGGCGCGGCGGGGCGCCGGCGTCGGGCGCCTGCGTGGCGGCCGCCGCCGACGGGGCCGGCGCCGGTGCGGCGGAGCCCGCCCGCGCGGAGGGCTGCGACGGGCGTGCGGACGGCGGCACCGAGGCCGGGGCGGGGCGCGAGGCCTGCGGCGCCGGCGCACCGGCACCCTGGGTGCGCCAGCCCGGGGCGGCGTGACCGGAGTCGGAGGGGGCGCTCGCGGCGGCCGGCCGCGCGCTGCGGACGCCGGTCTGCTCCGACGTGCGCTGGATGGGCGTGAGGCGCCCGGTCTCGTCGAGACCACGCATACCGCCCGACGAGGACGGCGGCCGCACCACCGGAGCGGAGGTCGGGTAGCCCGGGGCCGCCGGCTGTGCCTGGTCGCGCATCGACCGGCGCGACGGCGGCGCCGCCTGCGGAGCGGGTGCCGGCGCCGGGGCCGGGCGCGCGTCCGGTCGGTAGCCGCCGGAGTACCCGCTCGGGGCCCCGTACGAGCCCTGCGCCCGCGACGGCGCGGGCGCCGGTGCCGGTGCCGGGGCGTGGTGCGGGGCGGGAGCGGCGCTCTGGCCGTCTCCCCCGAGCCGGGCGGCGGCCGCCTGCTCACGCTCACGGATCTCACGACGCGTCAGCGGGCGGGACGGGTTGTTGTCACTCATCGAGACCTCGATACAGACCGTGCTTGGCGATGTACTGGACCACGCCGTCCGGCACCAGGTACCACACCGGCTGACCTGCCTGCGCCCGTCGGCGACAGTCGCTGGACGAGATGGCGAGCGCGGGGACCTCGAGCGTGGTCACCCCGTCCGTCGGCAGTCCGTCAACCGTGAGCTGGTGCCCCGGCCGCGTGACAGCCACGAAGTGTGCCATCTTCCACAGCTCCGCGGCATCCTTCCAGGTGAGGATCTGCTCGATGGCGTCCGCGCCGCTGATGAAGTACAGGTCGGCGTCCGGGCGCGCGCCGTGCAGGTCGCGCAGCGTGTCGACGGTGTAGGTGAGACCCGGCCGGTCGATGTCCACCCGGCTCACGGTGAAGCGCGGGTTGGAGGCCGTCGCGATCACCGTCATGAGGTAGCGGTGCTCGGCCGCCGACACGTGCTGGTCCTGCTTGAACGTCGGCTTGCCCGTCGGGACGAAGACGACCTCGTCGAGGCCGAGAAGCGCCGCCGCCTCGGAGGCGGCGACGAGGTGACCGTGGTGGATCGGGTCGAACGTGCCGCCCATCACCCCCAGGCGTGGGCGTCGCTGACCGTCAGGCGCGTGGCTCACTCTGGCCGTACGGTGGCCGTCAGTGGCGGTTGTTGACGTTGCGGAAGGCGTACGTCACCAGGAGCGCGGCGACGAGCCCACCGAAGGCGAGGGCGCCGAGGACGACCGGCGGGATCCCCCCGGCGCTGTGCTCGGCGGCCTCCTGGGCGACCTGGACGGCGGTGTGCAGCACGGTTCCTCCTGTGCGTCATGCGTGAAGCGGTGTGGTCGGTGGTCAGTCTCTCACGCGCGTACGTCAGGGCCGCACGTGCCCGTCGCCCGTCACGACCCACTTGGTGGTGGTGAGCTCCGCGAGCCCCATCGGCCCTCGCGCGTGCAGCTTCTGGGTGGAGATGCCGATCTCCGCGCCGAGCCCCAGCTGCCCGCCGTCGGTGAACCGGGTCGAGGCGTTGACCATCACGGCGGCCGAGTCCACCTCCGCCACGAACCGCTCGGAGGCCGTGAGGTCACGGGTGAGGATCGCCTCGGTGTGGCCCGACGACCAGGTGCGGATGTGGTCGATCGCCTCGTCGAGCGAGTCCACCACGCGGACGGCGAGCTCGAGGGCGAGGTACTCCGTCGCCCAGTCGGCGTCCGTCGCCGGCACGACCCGGGCGCCGGAGGGCGCGAGCGCCGCCGCCCGCTCGTCGGCGTGCAGCAGCACGCCGGCCTCGGCGAGCGCCGCGAGGGCGTCCGGCAGGAACGCCGGCGCGGCGTCGGCGTGCACCAGCAGCGTCTCGGCCGCGTTGCAGACCCCGACGCGCTGGGTCTTGGCGTTCAGGACGATCCGGGTGGCGTCCGCGACGTCCGCGGTGGCGTCGACGTACACGTGCACGTTGCCCACGCCCGTCTCGATGACCGGCACCGTCGAGGACTCCACGACGGTGCGGATCAGGTCGGCCCCGCCGCGCGGGACGAGCACGTCGACCAGCCCACGCGCCCGCATGAGCGCGACACCGCCCTCGCGACCGTACGCGTCGATGGTCTGCACGAGGTCGGCCGGCAGCCCCTGGCCCTCGAGCGCGCCCCGCAGGGTGTCCACGACGACGGCGTTCGACGACGCCGCGGCGCTCCCGCCACGCAGGATCACGGCGTTGCCCGACTTCAGCGCGAGGCCCGCGGCGTCGACCGTGACGTTCGGCCGGGCCTCGTAGATCATCCCGACCACGCCCATCGGCACGCGCAGCTGGCGCAGCCGCAGGCCGTTGGGCAGCGTCTGCCCGCGCACCACCTCCCCCACCGGGTCCGGCAGCCCGGCGAGCTCGCGCAGCGCGTCCGCGATCCCCCCGACCCGTCCCGGGGTGAGCGCGAGCCGGTCCAGCAGGCCGTCGCTCAGCCCGCGCTCGCGGCCGCGGGCGACGTCCTCGGCGTTGGCCTCGACGATCGCGGCGGACGACGCGACGAGCGCGTCGGCGATCGCGTGCAGGGCGGCGTCCTTGGTGGACCGCGTCGCCGTCGCCAGCGCGCGCGACGCGACCTGGGCACGGCGGGCGACGTCGTGCACGGCGGCCGTGACGTCCAGGCCGCCCGCGCCGGAGGTCTGGTCCTCGGTGAGGGTCGTCGTCATCCCCCGAGGGTACGACGCTGCGGCGCGCGGCGGCAGGCCCCTCTCACCTGGAGGGACGGTGCGCGGCGGCGGGCCTCAGCGGTGCTCGAGCACGAGGTCGTCGCGGTGCACGACCTCCCGGTCGTACCCCTCCCCCCGCTCGGCGCGCAGGTCGTAGGTCGACCGGCCGAGCAGCCCCGGCAGCTCCCTGGAGTCGAACGCGACAAGCCCCCGCGCCACGACCGCGCCGCCCGGGGCGACCAGCTCGACCGTGTCGCCCGCGTCGAACGCGCCCTCGACCCGGGTCACGCCTGCGGGCAGCAGCGACGCCCGCCCCCCGAGCACCGCCCGCGCCGCGCCGTCGTCCAGGTGCAGCCGGCCGCGGGAGCGGGCGGCGTGCGCGATCCAGAGCCGGCGCGCCGACGTCCGCCGCCCGGTGGCCGCGAAGAAGGTGCCCACGTCGTCGCCGGCGAGGGCGGCGCGGGCCTGCGGCGCGGCCGTGAGCACGGCGGGCACGCCCGCCCCCGTCGCGATGCGCACCGACTCGAGCTTGGTGACCATCCCCCCGGTGCCCACCGAGCTGCCACGGGCCGTCACCTCGACGCCGGCGACCTCGTCCAGGCGGGACACGTGCGGGATCCGGCGGGCGCCGGGGCGGGACGGGGGCGCGTCGTGCAGGCCGTCCACGTCGGTGAGGAGCACGAGCGCGTCCGCCCGCACCAGGTGCGAGACGAGGGCCGCGAGCCGGTCGTTGTCCCCGAACTTGAGCTCGTCGGTGGTGACGGCGTCGTTCTCGTTGACGACCGGCACGACGCCGAGCGCGAGCAGGCGCTCGAGGGAGCGCTGCGCGTTGCGGTAGCGCCACCGGCGCACCGTGTCCTCCGCCGTCAGCAGCACCTGGCCCACCCGCAGGCCGTGGACGGCGAAGGCCTCGGTGTAGCGGGCCACGAGCTGGCTCTGGCCGATCATGGCCGCGGCCTGCATGGTCGCGAGGTCGCGCGGGCGGTGCGTCAGGCCGAGCGGCCCGATGCCCGCCGAGATCGCCCCCGACGTGACCAGGACGACCTGGCCGCCCGCGGCGACCCGCTCGGCGAGCACGTCGACCAGCGCGCGCAGCGCGTCGAGGTCGAGGTGACCGTCCGGCCCCGTCAGCGAGGACGAGCCGATCTTGACGACGACGCGGCGCGCGCCCGGGAGACTGGCGCGGGAGGTGGCGGCGTTCACCCCCACATCATCCCGCGCCGGTCAGTCTTCGTCGGGGTCGGTCCAGTGCCCGGACTCGCGCTCGGTCCACAGCTCGCGGCGCGCCTCGGACTTGGCGTCCATGCGCTCGGTGAACTCGCGCCGCTTGGCGGCGCGCGTGGGCCGCGAGCTCTCGTCGAACCGGAGGTCCGTGCCGCGCGCGCCGAGGAGCTCGGGCCCCGTGATCAGGGTGGGCTCCCAGTCGAAGACGACGGCGTTGCGCGGGTCGCCGATCCGCACCTCGTCGCCCGCGACGGCGCCGGCCTTGAAGAGCCGGTCCTCCACGCCGAGCTTGGCGAGCCGGTCCGCGAGGAAGCCGACGGCCTCGTCGTTGTTGAAGTCGGTCTGGCGCACCCAGCGTTCCGGCTTGGAGCCGCGCACCTCGTAGTAGGTGCCCTCGTGGTCCCGCTTCGCGGTGACGGTGAAGCCCGCCTCGTCGACGGCTCGCGGCCGCAGCACGATGCGCTCCGGCTCGGGTGCGGGCGCGGCCGCCCGCGCGCGCTCGACGAGCTCGGCGAGCGCGAACGTCAGCGGGCGCAGGCCCTCGTGGCTGGCCGTCGAGATCTCGAAGACCTGCAGGCCGCGCGCCTCCAGGTCGGGCTTCACGAGGTCCGCGAGCTCGCGCGCCTCCGGCACGTCGATCTTGTTGAGCACCACCAGCCGGGGCCGCTCGGCGAGCGGCACGCGCCCGCCCGAGATGCCCGGGTCCTGTGAGTAGGCGGCGAGCTCGGCCTCGATGACGTCGAGGTCGCTGACGGGGTCGCGGCCCGGCTCGAGGGTCGCGCAGTCCAGCACGTGCACGATGACGGCGGTGCGCTCGATGTGGCGCAGGAACTCCAGCCCGAGCCCGCGGCCCTCGCTGGCGCCCGGGATGAGGCCCGGCACGTCGGCCACGGTGAAGCGCGAGTCGCCCGCCTGCACGACGCCCAGGTTGGGCACGAGCGTCGTGAACGGGTAGTCGGCGATCTTGGGTCGCGCGGCCGAGACGGCGGCGACCAGCGACGACTTGCCGGCGCTCGGGTAGCCGACGAGCGCGACGTCCGCGATCGTCTTGACCTCGAGCACGACGTCGGCCTGCTCGCCGGGCTCGCCCAGCAGCGCGAAGCCCGGGGCCTTGCGCTTCGGGGACGACAGGGCACGGTTGCCCAGGCCGCCGCGCCCGCCGTGTGCCACGACGTACTCGGCGCCGGCCCCGACGAGGTCCGCGAGCACGGTGCCGTCGGTGTCCTTGACCACGGTCCCGTCCGGGACGCGCAGCACGAGGTCGGGCCCGTTGGCGCCGTCGCGGTCGTCGCCCATGCCCTGCGTGCCGTTGGTGGCGTGCCGGTGGGGCGAGTGGTGGTACTCCAGCAGCGTGGTCGTCTGCGGGTCGACGACGAGCCGGACGGTGCCCCCGTCGCCGCCGTTGCCCCCGTCGGGGCCGGCGAGCGGCTTGAACTTCTCGCGGCGGATCGATGCGACACCGTGCCCGCCGTCACCACCTGAGGCGTGCAGCACCACGCGATCGACGAAGCTGGCCATGGTCAGATCCTCTCAGGACTGCGCGGGGGTGGTCCCTGACGGGACGGAACACGCGAGAGGGGCGCACCGCACCGGTGCGCCCCTCTCGTGCGGGAGGTTACGACGAGGCTCAGACCTCGGCCGCGACGATGTCGATGACCTTGCGGCCACGGCGGGTGCCGAAGGCGACCGAGCCGGCGGTCAGCGCGAACAGCGTGTCGTCGCCGCCACGGCCGACGTTGTCGCCGGGGTGGAAGTGCGTGCCACGCTGGCGGACGATGATCTCGCCGGCCTTGACGACCTGGCCGCCGTAGCGCTTCACGCCGAGGCGCTGCGAGTTCGAGTCACGACCGTTGCGCGAGGAGCTCGCGCCCTTCTTGTGTGCCATCTGTCAGTCCTGCTTTCTACGAAGAACGAAGTGGATCCGAGGCGGTCGACGTCACCGTCGGCCGCGGGGAAGTCACTTGATACCGGTGACCTTGAGGCGGGTCAGCTGCTGACGGTGACCCTGGCGCTTGCGGTAGCCGGTCTTGTTCTTGTACTTGAGGATCGTGATCTTGGGGCCCTTGGCGTCCCGCACGACCTCAGCGGTGACCTTGACCTTCGCGAGCTTCTCGGCGTCGGAGGTCACCTTCTCCCCGTCCACCAGCAGCAGCGCGGGCAGCTCCACCGTGTCGCCGGCCTGGGCCTGGACCCGGTCCATGACGACGATGTCCCCGACGGACACCTTTTCCTGACGGCCACCGGCCTTGACGATCGCGTACACCACGTTGCTGCTCATCTCTTCTGGTCTGGGCGTGCCGCACGACGTTCGTCACCGACTTGGTCTGCAACTCGCTCCGCCGCGGCGGTCGAGTGCGGTGCGTCCTGGGCACGCGGGACTGGCGCACCGAGAGCGCGCCGACGCCCTACTTTACGCGACGCTGCCAGGCGGGACAAACCCGTCGCCCGACGAGACCCGTGACGTCGCCCACTCGCCCCCTCGGGTGAGGAGACGCCGCGCGCGTGACGATGGTCCCATGGAGTCCCGACCCGACCAGGACGGAGCCCCGGCCGGCGAGCCCGGCGGCGGCCGCGCCGACGACGTCGTGCGAGCGATGCGCGACGTCGACCGGCGCGGGTTCCTGCCCCGCAACCGGCTGCGCTGGGCGCACGAGGACCGCCCGCTCGAGATCGGGCACGCACAGACGTGCTCCCAGCCCTCGACGGTCGCGGCCATGCTGCGCCTGCTGCAGGTGCCGGCCGGGGCGAGCGTGCTCGACGTCGGCGCCGGCTCGGGGTGGACGACGGCGATCCTGGCCCGCCTGGTCGGGCCGGAGGGCGAGGTGCTCGGCGTCGAGCGGCTCCCCGACCTCGCCGCCTGGGGGGCGGCGAACGTGCGCCGCGCCCGGATGCCGTGGGCGCGGGTGGTCCGCTCGCTGCCCGACGAGCTCGGCGTCCCCCGGCCCGGCGGCTGGGACCGGGTGCTGGTGTCGGCCGCGGCCGACACGATGCCCGAGGCCCTCGTGGACCTGGTCGCGCCCGGCGGCCGCATGGTGGTCCCGGTGCGGCACGTGATGACCCTGGTCGAACGGGACACCGACGGCCACGTGCTGGTCAGCGAGCACGGGACCTACTCGTTCGTGCCGCTCGTCGAGGACTGACGGGAGCCGGCCGGGCCGGAGGGCTGGCTGCCGGTCGTGGCCGGTCGGCGTCTGGCAGGATCGCGCCATGACCAGCGACGACGCCCCCGGCACCCGGTCCGACGCCGAGCTGGCGGTCAGGGCGGCCATGGCCGGCGCGGCCGAGGTGGCGGATGCTTTCGGCGGTCCGCTGTCGCGGCAGGCCAAGTCCGGCCTCGACTTCGCCACCGATGCCGACCTGGCGAGCGAGCGCGCCGTCCGCGGCGTGATCTCCGCGGCGCGGCCCCGCGACAGGATCCTCGGCGAGGAGCTCGGCGGCACCGGCCCCCTCGACGCAGGGCGCCGCTGGTACGTGGACCCGTTGTGCGGCACGCTCAACTTCGCCGCCGGGACACCGCCGTTCTGCGTCAACGTCGCTCTCGGGGTCACAACCCCGGGCGAGGGGGCGGACTCGTCCGAACGGTTCACCGCGGCAGCGGTCGCCGACCCGCAGACCGGCGAGGTGTCGTGGACCGACGGCACCGGCGCGTGGCTGCGCCGTCCGGCCGGCGGACCGGACCTGCCGCTGCAGCCCTCGGCGGTCAGCAGGCTCGTCACCGTGAACGTCGACGGCTCGGGCGCGCTCGTGGGGCCCCGGCTCGTCGCGTCGCCCGCCTTCCGCGCGGCGTTCGGCGTGCGCGTCTCCTCCTCGACGCTTGCGCTCGCGTGGGTCGCCGCCGGGAAGCAGGCGGCATACGTCACGGACGGGTCGTTCGACGGCAGCGTGCACTTCGCCGCCGCCCTCGCGGTGTGCGAGGCCGCGGGCTGCGTGCTCGTCGATCTCGACGGCGGCCCGGTCCGTGGTGGCCGCGGGCTGGTCGCCGCCGCCGACACCGCGACGGCGCACCGGATCCTGGCGCTGATCGACGCCTGAGCGGTCGTCCGCCGCGCCCGGCCGCACCGAGCCGCACCGGGGCCGCACCGGGCCAGGTCGGGGGCTGTCCCCCTTGTCGGACCCAACCTACGCACCCGTAGGGTCGAAGCATCCGCACGACCGAGCACCTGCTCACCTCCCCGGCTGGGAAGCCGACCACGACCCTTGCGAGGCCCGCATGACCTCAGCCACCGTCGTCGACAACCCCTCACCGGCCGACCGGATCGCCACCGCACCCCACACCAGCTCGTACAGCGCGCTGTCCCGCGCGGTGCGCGAGGCCGGCCTCCTGCGGCGGGCGTACGGGTACTACCTGGCCGTGGGTGTCGCGCTGACCCTGGCGCTCGGCGGGACGGTGGCGGCGTTCGTGCTCCTCGGCGACTCGTGGTTCCAGCTGCTCGTCGCGGGCGCCCTCGGGGTGATCTTCACCCAGTTGGCGTTCCTCGCCCACGAGGCGGCGCACCGGCAGGTCTTCGCGTCGGGCCCCGTCAACGACCGGGTGGGGCGCATCCTCGCCAACGCCGTCGTCGGCATCAGCTACTCCTGGTGGATGAACAAGCACACGCGCCACCACGCGAACCCCAACCACGTCGGCAAGGACCCCGACGTCGCGCCGGGGGTCATCTCCTTCACGGAGGAGGCGGCGCACGACCACACCGGTTTCCTGGGCGCGATCACCCGCCGCCAGGGCTGGCTGTTCTTTCCCCTGCTCACCCTCGAAGGGCTCAACCTGCACGTGACGGCGGTGCGGTCGCTGCTGCAGGGCACCCGCGACGACCGTCGCGCCCGCATGCGCGAGCTCGTGACGATCGGGCTGCGGCTCGGCATCTACCTCGCCGTCGTGTTCGCCTGGCTGCCGCTGGGCATGGCGTTCGCGTTCCTCGGCGTCCAGCTCGCCGTGTTCGGCGTCTACATGGGCGCGTCGTTCGCACCGAACCACAAGGGCATGGCGATGATCCCCGAGGGGAGCCGCATCGACTTCCTGTCCAAGCAGGTGCTGACGTCCCGCAACATCCGCGGCGGCTGGTCGATGAACGTGCTCATGGGCGGGCTCAACCACCAGATCGAGCACCACCTGTTCCCGAGCATGCCGCGGCCGCACCTGGCCCGCGCCCGGGTGCTCGTGCGCGAGCACTGCGCCGCCCACGACCTGCCGTACACGGAGACGAGCCTGGTCCGGTCGTACGCCATCGTGATCGCGTACCTCAACCGCGTCGGCCTCGCCGCCCGCGACCCGTTCGACTGCCCCATGCGGCGCGAGATGCGCGGCTACTGAGGCGATCTCACCGGCACGCCGTCGGGCGTCACCGAGAGCGGTGCCGCCGGCAGCGCGCCTCGTACGACTCCGCGCCGCCCACGTGCGAGGCGACCGGCACCAGCGCGTCACCCTCGTCGGGCACCGCCCCCGGGACCCGCACGTGATAGGCGGCGTCGCGCCCGCACACCGTGCACACGGCGGTGAGCTTGGTGACGGACTCCGCCACGGCCATCAGCTCCGGCAGCGGCGAGAACGGCCGGCCGTCGAACGTCACCGACAGGCCCGCCACCACGACGACCAGCCCCGCGTCCGCGAGCCGCACGAGCACCGGGACGAGCTCCGCGCCGAAGAACTGCGCCTCGTCCACCGCGAGCAGCTCGGTGCCTGCGCCGACCAGGCCGGGGATCTCCCCGGCCTCGCCCGCCGTCGCGGAGGCCACCTCCAGCCCGGAGTGCGACGCCACGCGCCCGACGCCGCTGCGCGTGTCGAGCTCGTGCGCTACGACGACCACCTCGCGCCGCGCGATCTGCGCCCGGTGCACGCGGCGCACGAGCTCCTCCGTCTTGCCGGCGAACATCGGTCCGGCGACGACCTCGATCCGGCCGGTGCGCCGCGGCTCGTCCATGGTCGGCTCGTCCATGCTCGTCAGTGAAGCACGGCCGTCGGCACGCGGGGCGGCCGGCGCACCCACCCGCTAGCGTGGCGGCGTGACCGACGCCGCCAGGACCGTCCTCTTCCTGCACGGGCTCGGAGCGGGCCCCGAGTCCTGGGACGCCCAGGTGCGTTCCCTCGGCGGCGGGCTCACCGGTCTCGCCCCTCGGATCGCGGGGATCGACGGCGCGGCGCGGGCGCCCTTCACCTTCGACGCCGCGGCCGACGCGCTGGTCGCCGAGCTCGACGCGCGCGGCCTCGACCGCGTGCACGTCTGCGGCCTGTCGCTCGGCGCGATGACGGCCACCCAGCTCGCGCTCGACCACCCCGGGCGCGTCGCGTCGCTCGTGCTGTCGGGCAGCCAGGTGCGGCCGAACCGGATGCTCATGGGGGTCCAGCGCGTCGTCGTCCGGTCGCTGCCGCGGCGCGTCGCCGCCGGCATGGGGATGACCAAGCCGGACTGGCTCGCCGTGCTGCGCAGCGTCGCCGACGTGGACGTCGTCGACCGGCTCGGCGAGATCGCCGTGCCGACGCTCGTGCTGTGCGGGAGCCGGGACGCGGCGAACCTCCCCGCCGCTCGCCTCCTCGCGGCCCAGGTCGCCGGCGCCGAGCTGCAGGTGGTGCCCGGCGCCGGGCACCCGTGGAACGTCCAGCAGCCCGAGCTGTTCTCCACCACGATCGGGGAGTTCTACCGGCGGATCGGCGCCGGGGACGACGACGGCCGCGCCCGACCCTGAGGTCGGACGCGGCCGTGGCGGGTCACGTCACTCCGTGGCGGTCAGTCCCTCGTCCGGAGCCTCGCCAGCACCCTGCTCAGGAACCTCTTCGGTTCCGGCTGCTTTCGGCGCGGCCCCGGTGGCCTCGGGCTCCTGCTCGACCGGCTCCGGGTGCTGATCGACCGGCTCGGGCTCGGGCTTCGCACGCTCGGGCAGGTCGATGACCAGCTCCGGCTTGGTCGGCTGGGTCGGCGCGGACGCTGCCCCGTCGTCGGACGGGGCGGCGTCCTCGTCCTTGTGGTCGTGGGCGTGCGCCGCCGCGGCCGCGATCGTCGCGAGGGTGGCCTTGACCGCCTCGCGCGCCTCGGACTTGTCGTCCGGGAGCTTCGGGACGTCCGCGTGCGACTCGGCCGCGGGCGCGTCGGCCTGCTTGGTGCCCGACCGCTTGCGTCGCGAGCGCTTCGCACCGCCGTCGCCGGCCTCCTCCGCCGCCGGCTGCGGGCCGGAGCCGCCCTTCTCGAGCGGGTGGTCGTGGACGATGAAGCCGCGGCCCTTGCAGTGCTCGCAGGTCGTGGAGAACGCCTCGACCAGGCCCTGCCCGACGCGCTTGCGCGTCATCTGCACGAGGCCCAGCGAGGTCACCTCGGCCACCTGGTGCTTGGTCCGGTCCCGGCCCAGGCACTCGACCAGGCGCCGCAGCACCAGGTCGCGGTTCGACTCGAGCACCATGTCGATGAAGTCGATGACGATGATGCCGCCGATGTCCCGCAGCCGCAGCTGCCGCACGATCTCCTCGGCGGCCTCGAGGTTGTTGCGGGTGACGGTCTCCTCGAGGGTGCCGCCGGCACCGGTGAACTTGCCGGTGTTGACGTCGATGACGGTCATCGCCTCGGTGCGGTCGATGACCAGCGAGCCGCCCGACGGCAGCCAGACCTTGCGGTCCATGCCCTTGGCGAGCTGCTCGTCGACCCGGTGCACCGTGAAGACGTCCGTCGTCTCGGTCCACTTCGACACCCGCTCGCGCAGGTCGGGGGCGAGCTCGGAGACGTACGTCGAGATCTCGTCCCACGCGCTGGTGCCCTGCACCACGAGCGACGAGAAGTCGTCGTTGAAGATGTCGCGCACCACCCGGATCGCCATGTCCGGCTCGCCCTGCAGCAGGGCCGGGGCGGACGTCGACGACTTCTCGGCCTTCGCGGTGATCGCGGACCACTGGGCCTGCAGGCGCTCGACGTCGGCGCGGAGCTCGTCCTCGCTGGCGCCCTCGGCGGCGGTGCGCACGATGACGCCCGCCCCGTCCGGCACGACCTCGCGCAGGATCTTCTTCAGACGGCTGCGCTCGGTGTCGGGCAGCTTGCGGCTGATGCCGGTCATGCCGCCGCCCGGCACGAAGACCAGGAACCGGCCCGCCAGCGTGACCTGCGAGGTCAGACGGGCGCCCTTGTGGCCGATGGGGTCCTTCGTGACCTGCACGAGGACGGAGTCGCCCGACTTCAGCGCCTCCTCGATGCGGCGGGGCTGCCCCTCGATCCCGGCGGCGTCCCAGTTGACCTCGCCGGCGTAGAGCACGGCGTTGCGGCCCTTGCCGACGTCGACGAACGCGGCCTCCATGCTGGGCAGCACGTTCTGCACCCGGCCGAGGTAGACGTTGCCCACCATCGACGCCTGTGACTGCTGGGAGACGTAGTGCTCCGTGAGCACCCCGTCCTCGAGCACGGCGATCTGCGTGCGGCCGTCCTGCTCGCGCACGACCATCGACCGGCTCACCGACTCGCGGCGCGCGAGGAACTCGGCCTCGGTGATGATCTGGCGACGACGGCCGGCGTCACGACCCTCGCGACGACGCTGGCGCTTGGCCTCCAGGCGCGTCGAACCCTTGAGCGCCGTGACCTCGTCGCTGCCACGGCCACGGGTCGTCGCCTCGGCACGCTCGGCGCGCTCGGCACGGGTGCCCCGGCGACGACGGCGGCGACGACGGCCCGAGGACGAGTCCCCGCCCTCCGTGCCGTCGGTCGAGGCGTCCTCGTCGTCCTCGGCCGCTGCGTCGGCGTCGCGCCCGGAGCCGTCCCGGTCCGCGCGGCCCTGGTCCGCGCGGCCGTCGGTGCCGTCCTGCTCGGTGTCGTCGTCGTGCTCGCCGTCGGTCTCGTCGTCGGCGGGCGAGCCGTCGTCGTCGCGCCGCCCACCGCGGCGGCCGCGGCCACCCCGACGACGCCGACGCCGCGGGCGGATGTCGTCCTCGTCCCCGTCGTCGTCCACGAGGTCCTCGGGGCCGAGGTCCACCAGCTCCAGGCCCTCGGCGACCAGCTCGGACTCGATCGCGCCGATCTCCTGCACGGCGGCCGCGTCGTCCTCGCTGAGCTCCGTCGGCGCGGCGGGCGCCTCCGGCTCGACGGCCGGTGCGGGCTGCTCGGCCGCGGGCGCGGGCTTCTCGGCCGGGGGCGCCTCGACGCCGGCGTCGGCGGCCTCCGGAGCCGGCGAGCCGGACCGGCGGGTCGCACGCTTGCGCGCCGGGCGGCCGGACGACTTCTGCTCCGCGGGCTGCTCGGTGGCGGGTTCCGCCTGCTGCGGCTGCTCCGTCGGCTGCGCGGCCTCGGCCTCGGGCTCGGACGGCGCGGCGGGCGCCGGAGCGCCCCACGTGGGCTCGTCGTGCGGGCGCGGCGGGCCCGCCGGCGCCTGCGCCCGGCGGGAGCGCCGCGACGTGGACAGGTCGGGCGCCTGGAAGAGCAGCGCGGTGGTGGCGAGCCGGGGGGTCGAGGTCCCGCCCGCGCGCGCCGCGGTCGAGGCCGTGGCCTCGGACGCCGCGGAGCCCTTCGCCGGCGCCGCGGCGGTGGCGTCCTGGGCAGGGGCGTCCTGAGCGGCGGTCCCGGCCGGCGCGGCCGCCTCCTTCTTCGCGGACGCGGTCTTCTTGCCCGTCTTCGCGGCGGTGGTCTTCGAGGTCGACCGGCGCGCCTTCGGCGGGGCGTCCGTGGTCGCGGCGGCCTCGGTCGGCGCCTCGGTGGAGGACGACTGGGTGGTCGACGGCTCGGTGGTGGACTCCGTGGCCTCGGCGGCGGGCGCCTTGGTCTTGGCCGCCCGCGTCCTGGGCGCGCGCTTGGCCTTGGGGGTCTCCTCGGCCGCCTCGGCCTTCGGGGCGGGGGCGTCCTCCGACGTGGTGTCCCCCGAGGCGGCGGCCTCGGACGTCGCTGCCTTGGCGCGGCCGCTCCTCGACCGGGTGCTCTTGGGCTCGGTGCTGGTGGTCGCGGTGCTCTTCGGCTCCGTGCGCCGGAGCTCCGCCTCGCCCTCGGCCGGAGCGGTGGGCTCGGCGGCCGGCTCGGGCGACGGCGTCGACGCGGCGCGGGTGGCACGGCGGCGGGCGCGGGCCGGCTTCTGCGGCTCGCCGCCGGCGTCGCCGGGCCCCTCGGGGAGCACGATGTCCGCGAGGGAGCGGGTCCCCGCCCCGGCGGCGGGGGCGGCCGGCTCGGCGGGAGCCGTGGCCCGCTCGGGGAGGACGATGTCGGTCAGCCCGGCCGGGGCCGACGACGGCGCCGACGGGGGCGCCACGGGTGCCGCTGCCGGGCGGGTGGCCCGGCGGCGTGCGGGCTTGCGGGGAGCCGTCCCGGCGGCATCGTTCGCCTGCTCGGCGGTGTTCTCGGCCCCGGTAGGAATGTCGGACGTCACGTAGTGCGCTCCTGCCCCGGCGGCCCGCCCACAACTACGGGCTGCCGGCTGTTCGTCGTCGGACGGCGGCGCTGCTCAGCGCACCGGCCGGACGGAAGTCTCGGTCGCGGCTGCGGCATCGGCGATCTTCGCGGACGCCTGCGGTCGCGGGCTGATGGGCCCGGCCGCGGCATCGCGTGCGGATCGCGAGTGCTGCGAGCTCGTGGCCGCCCGGGGATGTGGTCCCGGCGGCCGCGTCCAGTATCGCACCCCGGGGACGTCACCGTGGCCCGAGCGTCCGGCGACACGCCGCCGCCGACCCGGTTTGACTTGTGAAGACGTTCACGAGCAAGATCGTGAACATCTTCACGAGCGGCACTCGTCAGGACGATGTCCCTGGTGGTGCGCGGGTGGAGAAACGGTCCTACCGTCGGCAGGACGGGCCGTCGGCGGCGCTCGTGCAGCGCCGGTACGGCCACGCCCGAGAACCCAGGAGACCCCGTGGACGCTCTCGACCTGGCACGGTGGCAGTTCGCCATCACCACCGTGTACCACTTCATCTTCGTCCCTCTGACGATCGGGCTCGCCCCGCTCGTCGCCGGGATGCAGACGGCCTGGGTCGTCACCAAGAAGGAGCGATGGCTGCGGCTGACGAAGTTCTTCGGCAAGCTGCTGCTCATCAACTTCGCCCTCGGCGTCGTGACCGGCATCTGGCAGGAGTTCCAGTTCGGGATGGCCTGGAGCGAGTACTCCCGGTTCGTCGGCGACGTCTTCGGTGCCCCGCTGGCCATGGAGACGCTCGCCGCGTTCTTCGTCGAGTCCGTCTTCATCGGCCTGTGGATCTTCGGCTGGGACCGGGTGTCCAAGAAGGTCCACCTCGCCTCCATCTGGCTGTTCGCCATCGCCACGAACCTCTCGGCCTTCTTCATCCTCGCGGCCAACTCGTGGATGCAGCACCCCGTGGGAGCGATCTACAACCCGGAGACCGGGCGGGCCGAGATGGTCGACATCGGGGCCGTGCTCACCAACAACACGCTCCTGGCCGCCTTCCCGCACACCATCTCCGCCGCGTTCCTCACCGCAGGCACCTTCGTCTGCGGTATCGCCGCGTGGTGGATGGTGCGCCTGGCCCGGTCCAAGAAGCCGGAGCACCTCGAGACCGCGCGCACCGTGTACCGGCCCGCCGTGCGGCTCGGGGTCTGGGTGATGATCGTCTCCGGCATCGGCGTCATCTGGTCGGGCGACCTGCAGGGCAAGCTCATGTACGAGCAGCAGCCCGGCAAGATGTCGTCGGCCGAGGCCCTGTGCGAGGGCACCGAGGCCGCCGAGTTCTCCATCCTCGCCGTCGGGCCCCTCTACGCCGGGTGCGAGGACGTCGACCACCTCATCTCCATCCCCGGAATCACCAGCTTCCTCGGGACCGGGCACTTCTCCGGCCCCGAGTCGTACCTGCCGGGCGTGTACGACGTCCAGGAGCAGTACACCGAGCGGTACGGCGACACCACCGCCTCGGGCGAGGCGGTCACCTACACGCCGCCGCTGGCCATCACCTACTGGTCGTTCCGGCTCATGATCGGCTTCGCCGCGTTCTCCGTCGCCCTCGCCCTGGCGGCGCTGTGGCTCACGCGCAAGGGCAGGGTGAGCGACAACGTCTGGCTCTCGCGCCTGGGAATCCTCGCGATCCCGATGCCGTTCGCCGCCAGCTCCTTCGGCTGGATCTTCACGGAGGTGGGCCGCCAGCCGTGGGTGGTGGCGCCCAACCCGACGGGCATCGACCAGGTCCGGCTGCTCACCGAGCGCGGCGTGTCCACGGCCGTCCCGCCGGGGGTGATCCTCACCTCGATGATCGTCCTCACCCTGATCTACGCGGTGCTGGCGGTCGTCTGGTACCGCCTCATGCACCGCTACACGATCGAGGGCGCCCCGGGGTCGGTGCGCGACGAGTCTCCCGAGGCCCGCGACGACGACCCGGACGACGCCGACCGACCGCTGTCCTTCGCGTACTGAGCGCCCGAGACCAGGAGAACCTGCCGTGGACCTCACCATCCTCTGGTTCGTCATCATCGCCGTGATGTGGACCGGCTACCTCGTGCTCGAGGGCTTCGACTTCGGCGTCGGCATGCTGCTGTCGATCCTGCCGCGCGGCAGCAAGGAGCAGAAGGAGACCGAACGCCGGGTCCTCGTCAACACGATCGGCCCGCTCTGGGACGGCAACGAGGTGTGGCTGATCACCGCCGGCGCCGCCACCTTCGCGGCGTTCCCCGAGTGGTACGCCACGATGTTCTCCGGCTTCTACCTGCCGCTGCTGATCATCCTCGTGGGCCTGGTCGCCCGCGGCGTCGCGTTCGAGTACCGCGGCAAGATCGCCGACGCCCGGTGGGTGCGGCGCTGCGACCTCGCCATCCAGGCCGGCTCCTGGATCCCGGCGGTGATGTGGGGCGTCGCGTTCGGCAACCTCGTGCGCGGGCTGCTCCTCGACTCCGGTCACCAGTACGTCGGCGGGTTCTGGGCGCTCCTCAACCCGTTCGCGCTGCTCGGCGGCCTCACGACCCTCGTGCTGTTCCTGCTGCACGGCAGCGTCTTCCTCGCCCTCAAGACCGACGGCGACGTCCGGCTCCGCGCCCAGCGCCTCGCGTCCGGCCTCGCGGTCGCCGCGCTGCTCGTGGCCGGCGGGTGGGCGGTCTGGGCCCAGCTCGCGTACTCCGTCCCCTGGACCTGGGCGGCGGTCGCCGTCGCCGCGCTCGCGCTGGTCGGCGTCGTGGCCGCCACGCGGGTGCGCCGCGAAGGGGTCGCGTTCACGCTCTCGGCCGTGGCGATCGTGAGCGCGGTCGTGCTGATCTTCGGCTCCATGTACCCCGACGTCATCCCTGCCGTGGACGGGGGCGAGTCGCTGACCGTCGCGGAGGCCGCGTCGACGCCGTACACGCTCACGGTGATGTCGTGGGTCGCGGTGGTCCTCACCCCGCTGGTCATCGCCTACCAGGCATGGACGTACTGGGTCTTCCGCCGCCGCCTGTCCACCAAGGACATCCCCGCGCCCGCGGGGCTGAGCTGGCAGAAGATCAAGGACGCGGCGTTCTAGCCTGCATCCCGTGAGACCCCTCGACCCGCGCCTGCTGCGCCGCGCCCGCGCCGCCCGGTGGTACGTCGTCCTCACCGCCGGGCTGGGCGTCGCCGCGGCCGCGGCGATCGTCGTCCAGGCGTTCGCCGTCGGGCACGCGCTCGGGCCGGCCGTCACGGCCGGGAGCGCCGGCACACCGATCGGGCTCGGCGACGTCGCGCCGTGGCTGGCCGTCCTGGCGGGCGTCGTCGTGGTCCGAGTCGCCGTCGCCTGGGCGCAGGAGCGGTACGCGCAGAAGGCCGCGGCACAGGTCGTGGCGGAGCTGCGGGAGCAGGTCGTGGCCCACACCGTGGCGCTCGGGCCCCGCCCCGGCTCGAGCGGCGGGTCGGACGGCGGTCCGGCCGCGACCGCCACGCTGGCGACCCGCGGTCTCGACGACCTCCAGCCGTACCTGGTGCGCTACCTCCCGCAGCTGCTGCTCACGGCGATCGTGACGCCGGCGCTCGTGCTCGTCGTGCTCGGGCTGGACTGGGTGTCGGCCGTGATCGCCGTGGTGACGCTGCCGCTCGTCCCGCTGTTCATGTGGCTCGTGGGCGTCATGACCGCGGGAACCTCCGAACGCCGGCTGCGCACCATCTCGCGGCTCGGGGACCAGGTGCTCGACCTGCTGGCCGGCCTGCCCACCCTGCGGGCCTTCGGCCGCGAGATCGGGCCGGGGGCCCGGGTCCGCGCCCTCGGCGACGCGTCACGCCGCGCCACGATGGGCACGCTGCGCATCGCCTTCCTGTCCGGGATGGTCCTCGAGCTGCTCACGACGCTGTCGGTGGCGATCATTGCCGTCGGCGTGGGCCTGCGGCTCGTGGAGGGGATGATCGACCTGGTCCCCGCGATCGCCGTCCTCGTGCTCGCCCCCGAGGTCTACCTGCCGCTGCGCCGCGTCGGTGCGGAGTTCCACGCGTCGACCGACGGTCTCGCCGCGGCCCAGCGCGCCTTCGACGTCCTCGAGCGGCCCCTGCCCGCCGGGGGCACGCTGCCGGCCCCCGCCCTGGCGGGCGCGACGCTCGTGCTGGACGGCGTGAGCGTCCGGGCCGGCGACCGCGGACTCGCCGCCCCCGCGGACCTGTCCGTCCGAGTCCCGCTGGGCACCGGACGGCCCGGCGGCGGCCGCGTCGTCGCGCTGCGCGGGCCGAGCGGGTCCGGCAAGTCGACGACCGCCCTGGTGCTGCTCGGCCTGCTGCGGCCCGACTCCGGACGGGTGCTCGTCGAACCTCCCGGGCCCCCGGGCACGGACCCCGCCGTCGTCGACCTCGCGGACGTCGACCCGCAGACCTGGTGGCCACAGCTCACCTGGGTCCCCCAGCGGCCGACCCTCGCGCCGGGACCGCTGCGCCACGTCGTGGCCGACGGCCGCCGGGTGACCGACGACGCGCTCGCCGCGGCCGCCCGCACGACCGGCCTGGACGCCGTCGTCGCCGACCTCCCCGCCGGGTGGGACACTCCGGTCGGGCTCGGCGGCACCGGCCTGAGCGTCGGGCAGCGGCAGCGGGTCGCGCTGACCGCGGCGCTGCTCGACGGCGCGGCGCACGACGACGGGACCGACGGCGGCGCCGCTCCCCCGCCCGTGGTGCTGCTGGACGAGCCCACCGCCCACCTCGACGCCCGCGGGGAGCAGACCGTGCTCGACACCGTGCGCGCCTGGCGCGACGCCGGGCGCACCGTCGTCGTCATCGCCCACCGCGCGTCGTTGCTGGCGCTCGCCGACCAGGTCGTGGACGTCGTCTCCCGCGAGATCGAGACCCCCCAGGTGGCGGCATGAGCTCCCCCGACCCCCTGCGCCGGGTGCTGCCGCTGCTGGAGGTGCGCTGGTCGCGCGTCGTGCGGGCGGTGGCGCTGGGCACGCTGGCCCTCGGCTTCGCCGTGGGCCTCTCTGCCACCGCGGCCTGGCTCATCGCCCGCGCGTCGCAGATGCCGCCGGTGCTGCAGCTCTCGGTCGCCGTCGTGGCCGTGCGCGCCTTCGGCACCGGGCGCGGCGTGCTGCGCTACCTCGAGCGCCTGGCGTCGCACGACGTCGCGCTGCGAGGCATGGCCGCGCTGCGGGCGAACCTCTACGACGCGCTGGCCCGCGGCCCCGTGACCCGCGTGATCGCGCTGCGGCGCGGCGACCTGCTCGCCCGCGTCGGCGCCGACGTGGACGCCGTCGGCGACGTCGTGGTGCGCGCGCTGATCCCCGCCGGCGTCGCCGTCTGCGTCGGGCTCGGGTCCGTCGTGCTCGTCGGCGTCTTCCTGCCCGCGGCCGGACTCACCCTGCTCGGCTGCCTGCTGCTGACGGGGGTGCTCGCCCCGTGGCTCGCCTCCCGCTCGGCGGCGTCGGTGGAGGCCCGCGGGGCGCAGGCGCGGGCCGAGGTGACCACGCGCACGCTCGAGCTGCTCGACGACGGGCAGCAGCTGCGCGTCGCCGGCCGCACCGCCGAGCGGCTGGGTGCGCTGCGCGCCGCCGACGCCCGCCTCACCCGCAGCACCGACGACGGCGCGCGCATCTCGGGGACGTCCGCCGCCATCGACGCCGGGGCGCAGACCCTCGCCGTGCTCTGCTCGCTCCTGCTCGGCATCCCCGCCGTCGCGGCGGGCACCCTCGCTCCGGTCGAGCTCGCCGTCGTCGTGCTCACGCCGCTCGCGGTGTTCGAGGCGACGTCCACGCTGCCGGCCGCCGCCGTCCAGCTGCGGCGCTCGCGGGTGGCCGCCGGGCGCCTCGTCGCGCTGCTGCCGGGCACGCCGGACGGGCCCGCGGCCGCGCCCGCCCCGGACCTCGCCCCCGAGCCCGCCGCGGGGCCGGCCCCGGAGCCCGGCGTCCTGCTGAGCCTGCGCGGTGCGACCGCGGGCTGGCCGGACCGCGCGGTCGTGGCGGGGGTCGACGTCGACCTGCGAGCGGGCTCCGTCGTCGCCGTCGCCGGGCCGTCGGGCGTGGGCAAGACGACGCTGCTGCTCACGGCCGCCGGGCTCCTGCCCCCGCGCGCCGGCTCGGTGCGGGGCCCGGCCCGCGACACGGGCGCGCTCTTCGTCGCCGAGGACGGCCACCTGTTCGGCACCACCGTGCTGGAGAACCTGCGCGTGGCGCGCGCCGACGTCTCCGAGGACGACGCCCGCACCGCGCTGGGCGCCGTCGGGCTCGACACCTGGCTCGCCGGCCTGCCCGACGGCCTGGAGACCCTGCTCGGCACCGACGGGGCCGACGTCTCCGGCGGCGAGCGGCGACGCCTGCTCGTCGCCCGCGCGCTGCTCGCCCCGGCACCGGTGCTGCTGGTCGACGAGCCCGCCGAGCACCTGGACGCGACGACCGCGGACGAGCTGGTGCGCACCCTGGCCGAGCGCACCCGCGCCACCGGCCGGGCCGTCGTCGTCGCCTCGCACCGGCTCACCCCGCTGGGCGTCGCCGACGAGGTCCTCCTGCTCGGGCCGGGCGACGCCGCCGACGGTGCCGCCCTCGCGCCGGCGCGCGTCGTGGCGCGCGGCACCCACGCCGAGCTGCTGGCGCGCGACGCCGGGTACGCGTGGTCCGCGGCCCAGGAACAGGCCCAGGAGCGCGCCGAGGACCAGGCCGAGGAGCAGGCGGCGCACCCCGACCCGGCCGGGTAGCCACCCCGACCGCCGTTCAGGGTCGGAACCGGGGCGATGCCGGATCCGCGCGGGTGCCCCGCCGCCCTAGCGTCGCGGGCATGATCACCATCACGTCGCTGACGAAGCGCTACGGCCCCTTCACGGCCGTGGACGAGGTGTCGTTCACCGCGGCGGCCGGCCGCGTCACCGGCTTCCTCGGCCCCAACGGAGCCGGGAAGTCGACGACGCTGCGGGTCCTCGCCGGGCTCGCCGCACCGACGTCCGGGTCCGCGACCGTGCTCGGCGCGCGGTACGCCGACCTGCCGAACCCGGGACTGGAGGTCGGGGTGCTGCTCGACGCGTCGGCCCAGCACGGCGGCCGCACCGGCCGCGAGACCCTCGTGCTCGCCCAGCGCACGATGGGCCTGCCGGCCGCCCGCGTCGACGAGTCGCTCGAGCTCGTCGGCCTCACCCCGGCAGAGGCCCGGCGCCGCGTGCGCGACTACTCGCTGGGCATGCGCCAGCGTCTCGGCATCGCCACCGCGCTCCTCGGCGACCCCCGCGTCCTCGTGCTCGACGAGCCCGCCAACGGCCTCGACCCGGCCGGCATCCGCTGGATGCGCGACCTGCTGCGCACCTTCGCCGACGACGGCGGCACCGTGCTGCTGTCCAGCCACCTGCTCGCCGAGATCGAGATGATCGCCGACGACATCGTCATGATCGGCTCCGGCCGCGTCGTCGCCCAGGGGACGAAGGACGAGCTGCTGCGCGGCGCGGGCACGCTCGTGCGGGCCGACGACGTCGTCGCCGCCGGGGCCGCGCTCGCTGCCGCCGGCCACCAGGTCACCCCGTCCGGCGACGCCGTCCTCACCGATGCCGACCCCGCCACCGCCGGGCGCGTGATGTTCGCTGCCGGGCTCCCCGTCACCGAGCTGCGCGCCTCCGACGGCGCCGGCCTGGAGGACATGTTCCTCGAGCTCACGGCCGCCACCGCGCGCGACGCCTCCTCCCCCGCCACCCCCGCCATGACCGGAGCGGCAGCATGACCGCCGTCACCGCCCCCGCCGCGCCGCGGGGCGCGAGCCGGCCCCGGCCGACCGTGCCCGTCCCGCTCGGCCGACTGGCCGGCGTCGAGCTCCGCAAGATCTTCGACACGAGGTCGGGACTCTGGCTGGCGGTGAGCGTCGCCGTCGTCGCCGTCGGCTCCGCGGCGCTGCTCGTCGCCCTGGAGAGCCCGGAGAGCTTCTCGTACCAGTTCTTCGTGCACAGCATCGACTACCCCGTGCACCTGCTGATGCCGATGCTCGGGGTGCTCGCCGTGACGAGCGAGTGGAGCCAGCGCGGAGCGCTCACCACGTTCGCGCTGGTCCCCCGGCGCGGGCGGGTGCTCGCCGCCAAGGCGCTCCCCCTGGCCGGCGTGGCCGTCGCGACGATGCTCCTCACCTTCGCGTGCGGGGTCGTGGCCACCCTCGTGGGCGCCGCGACCGGCGGCGTCGACGCGGTGTGGGACATGTCCCTCGACGAGCACCTGCGCATGCTGGCCTTCAGCCTGCTCTCCATGGCCGTCGGCTTCGTCGTCGGGGTGGTGCTGCGCAGCTCGCCCGCCGCACTCGTCGCCTACTTGCTGTTCGTGCTCGTCGTCCCGTCCTTGTCCAGCGCGCTGGCGGCGAGCCTGGACTGGTACCGGGACGCCGGGCCGTGGGTGGAGCTCACCTCCGCGCAGTACGAGCTCTACGGCGACGTGATGACCGCGGAGCAGTGGGCCCAGCTCGGCACCGCGTCGCTGCTGTGGCTCGTGCTCCCGTTCGTCCTCGGGGTGCGCCGGCTGCTGCGGGTCGAGATCCGCTAGCGACGTCCGGCCGGGCGCGCGTCCAGCGCGGCGATCGCCGCCGCCCGGCCGGGGATGCCGCTCACGCCGCCCCCGCGCCGGGCTCCCGCTCCCGCCACCAGGACGCGGGGGTGCACGGTCTCGACGCCCCACGACCCCGGGGCGTCGAGACCGTCGGGCACGCCGTCTCCGTCCGCGCCGGGGTCCGCGGCCCACGGCCACGACAGGTCGCGGTGGAAGATGTGCCCGCCCGGCAGGCCGACGTCGCCCTCCAGGTCCACCGGGGTGCGGGCCTCGAGGCACGGGCGGCCGTCCGGGTCGCGCAGCAGGACGTCGGCGACCGGCTCGGCGAGCACGGAGTCGAGCGACGCGAGCGTCGCGCGCAGGGCCTCCTCCCGCGAGCGGTCCGGGTCGTCGCGGAAGAGCCGGGCCGGCATGTGCAGGCCGAACAGCGTGAGCGTGTGCGCCCCCGCCTCCCGCAGCGACGCGCCGAGGATCGAGGGGTCGCTCAGCGAGTGGCAGTAGATCTCGCACGGCGGCAGGTCGGGGACCCGTCCCGCCGCGGCCTGCGCATGCGCCGCCTGGAGCTGCCTGAACGACTCGTTGACGTGGAAGGTGCCGCTGAAGGCGGCGACCGGGTCGACGCCGTCGCGCAGCCTGGGGAGCCGGCGCAGCAGCATGTTGACCTTGAGCTGGGCGCCCTCGGGCGCCGCCGGGGTCGCGCGCCCCGACGGCGCGCCGCCGCCGGCGACCAGCAGGCGGTCGAGCGTCGCGGGCGCCGCCCCGGACAGCACCGCCCCGGCCCGCACCCCGCGGGGGCGTCCGTCGTCGTCGGTCCACGACACCTCCGCGTCCCACCCCTCGGCCCCCGGCTCGACCGCGGTCACCTCCGCGCGGGTCACGAGGGTCGCGCCGGCCGCGAGCGCCGCGTCGCGCAGCGCCCCGGACACCGCGCCCATCCCGCCTACGGGCACGTCCCAGTCCCCCGTCCCGCCGCCGATCACGTGGTAGAGGAAGCACCGGTTCGCCACGAGCGACGGGTCGTCGAGGTCCGCGAAGGTGCCGATGAGCCCGTCCGTGGCGACGACGCCGCGCACCACGTCCGAGGCGAACCGGTCGCGCAGCATCGCGCCGAGCGGACGCTCGACGACGTCGCGCCACGTCTCGTCGTCGTCCACGAGGGCGCGGGCGTCGGACCGCGACAGCAGCGGCTCGGTCGTCGTCGGGAACAGGCGTCGCGCGAGGCGGCCCGTCGCCGCGCCCAGCCGCGCCCAGGCCTCGTGGTCCACCGCGGGCGCCCCGACCGCGGCGAAGGACGCGCGGGTGGCGTCCGCGGCCGCCGGCTCGGTCCCGGCGTCCACCAGGAGCCCGGCGTCGCCGACCGGGGTGTAGGACGAGAAGCGCCGCCGGCGCAGGGTGAGACGGAGGCCGAGCTCGTCGACCACCCGGCGCGGCAGCAGGCTCACCAGGTAGGAGTACCGGGACAGCCGCGCATCGACGCCGGGGAACACCCGCGCGGAGACCGCTGCCCCGCCCACGTGGTCGAGCCGCTCCAGGACCAGCACGCTGCGGCCCGCCCTCGCGAGGTAGGCGGCGGCCGTGAGGCCGTTGTGGCCGCCGCCCACGACCACGGCGTCGTAGCGGGCGGCGAGCGGTGCCGGGGACGTCGTCGTCATGGGCACATCCTGCCGCGGCGACGGTGCCGCTGGTAGCGTCCCGAGCCGTGAAGATCCTCGCGCCTGGCAACGTGCCCTTCGACCTCACGATCGACGTCCCCGGGGTGGAGGTGGCGCGCTACGTCATGCGCGACGAGATCCCCGAGGAGCACGTCGACGCCGACGCGCTGGTCACCTGGTCCAGCCCGCAGCGGGTGCTGGACGACGCGGCACGCCGGCTCACCCGGCTGCGCTGGGTGCAGACGCTCAACGCCGGGCCCGACCAGGCACTCGCGTCCGGGTTCGCGCCGGACGTCGTGATCTCCTCCGGCCGGTCCCTGCACGACGCGACCGTGGCCGAGCACACGCTGGCGCTGGTCCTCGCGTCGGTGCGCCGGCTGGACCGGACGCTCGCCGCGCAGCGGGACCACGTCTGGGACCGTGACCTGGGCCGCGAGCAGGCGAACGACGAGGGCCGTTTCACCCTGCACGGTGCCCGCGTGACGGTCTGGGGGTTCGGGTCGATCGCCGCGGTGCTCGCGCCGCTGCTGGCGGCGCTCGGCGCGCAGGTGACCGGGGTGGCGTCGTCGGCGGGCGAGCGCTACGGGTTCCCCGTGGTCGCGTCGTCGCAGCTCGACGAGATCCTGCCGACCACGGACCTGCTGATCTCGCTGCTGCCCGCGACGCCCGCCACGACGCACTCGCTCGACGCGCGGGTGCTGGGCCTGCTGCCGCGCCACGCGCGCTTCGTGAACGCGGGGCGCGGCGCCACGGTGGACGAGGGCGCGCTGGTCGCGGCGCTGCGCGAGGGCACGATCGCGGGGGCCGCGCTCGACGTCACCGAGACCGAGCCGCTGCCTGCCGGGTCCCCGCTGTGGGACGCGCCGCACCTCGTCCTCACGCCGCACGTCGCGGGCGGGCGCCCGCAGGGCGCCGCCCGGTTCGTCACCGAGCAGGTGCGGGCGTGGCTGGCGGACGGCCCCTCCGGGCTGCGCAACGTCGTCGAGCGCTGAGCACCCGGTCGACGCGGGCTACCAGCGCCCCTGGCGGGGCCGCGGCTGGCAGACGGGGCAGGTGAACGACGAGCGGTTCATGAACACGTCCCGGCGCACCGGCGTCCCGCACCGCGGGCACGGCTCGCCCTCGCGGCCGTAGACGGCGAGACCGCGCGCGAAGTAGCCGGACTCGCCGTTGACGTTCACGTACAGGTCGTCGAAGCTCGTGCCGCCCTGGGCCAGGGACTCCGTCATGACCTCGGTTGCGGCCTCGAGCGCGCGGCGCACCTCGACCGGCCGCAGGCGGTCGGTGGCCCGCGCGTAGTGCAGGCGCGCCCGCCACAGGGCCTCGTCGGCGTAGATGTTGCCGACGCCCGACGTGACGGTCTGGTCGAGCAGGGCCCGCTTGATCCCGGTGCGACGACGACGGAGCACGGCGACCGTGGCGGCGGCGTCGAACGCCGGGTCCAGCAGGTCACGGCCGATGTGCGCCACCGGCTCCGGGACGGCCGCGAGGTCGCTCCCCCGGCCGCCGGGCGCGCCGTCGGACGTCGGGACGAGGTCGGTGACCGACAGGTGCCCGAACGTGCGCTGGTCGACGAAGTCGAGGTACCGCGCTCCGCTGGGGGCGTCGTCGAGATGCAGGCGCACGCGCAGGTGCGGGTGCGCCCAGTCCCCCGCGACCGCCGGGTCGCGCACCAGCAGCTGTCCCGACATGCCCAGGTGGGCGAGCAGCGCCGCGTCCTCGACGCCGGCGCGCTCGCCGGCGAGCGGGAGCCACAGGTACTTGCCCCGGCGGGCGGCGGCGACCAGCCGCCGGCCGCGCAGCTGGTCGGCGAACCCTGCCGGACCGCCCTCGTGCCGGCGCACCGAGTAGTCGCGGAAGACCTCGACCTCGCGCACGACGGCGCCCACGACGAGCCTCTCGAGACCGTCCCGGACGGTCTCGACCTCGGGCAGCTCAGGCATCGGCGACGTCGTCGGCCGTGGGCCGCCCGTCTGCCGGCGACTCGACCGCCTCGTCCGCCGAGGTCGTGCCGGGCAGCGACTGCAGCGCCCGGTAGGCCTCCTCGGCCGCGGCCTGCTCCGCGTGCTTCTTCGCCGAGCCCGTGCCGATCCCCAGCACCGGGCCGACGTGCACCTGGGCGTGGAAGACGCGGGCGTGCTCCGGGCCCTCGCCGGTGACCTCGTAGACGGGCGCGCCGAAGCCCCGCTCGGCCGCCGCCTCCTGGAGCGACGTCTTCCAGTCGAGGCCGGCGCCGAGGCCCGCCGCGGCCTCGAGCGTGGTGTCGACGAGACGGTGCACCAGCTCGCGGGCGGGCTCCAGACCGTGCGACAGGTAGGTGGCGCCGATCAGCGCCTCCACGGTGTCCGACAGGATCGAGTCCTTCTCGAACCCCCGCGTCCGCAGCTCCCCCTTGCCGAGCAGGACGTAGCCGCCGAGCTCGAGGCGGCGCGCGATCGCGGCGAGGGCGCGCTGCGACACGGTCGCGGCGCGCATCTTCGCCAGCTCGCCCTCCGGCTGGTCGGGATGACGCCGGTACAGCGCCTCCGTCACGACCAGCCCCAGGACGGTGTCGCCGAGGAACTCGAGCCGCTCGTTGGTGGGGATCCCGCCGGCCTCGTGGGCGAACGAGCGGTGCGTCAGCGCTAGCACGAGAAGCTCGGGGTCCAGGTGGACCCCGAGCTTCTCGAGTAGAGCCGTCGGCTCCGGGCGTTCCCGGGTGCCGCGTGCGGACATGTCAGCCCGCGTGCTCGGTGCGCAGCGCCTCGGCGTACTGGCGGCCCTTGTACGCGCCGCAGGTGGGGCACGCGGCGTGGGACAGCTTCTGTCCCTTGCAGCTGGGGCACGTCGTGAGGGTCGCCGCGGAGGTCTTCCACTGCGAACGGCGCGCACGGGTGTTGCTGCGCGACATCTTGCGCTTCGGAACAGCCACGGCTAGCTCTCTTTCGTCTCGTCGGACACGCTCGACTGCTCGAGCATGGTCTGCAGCGCCGACCAACGAGGGTCGACAACGTCATGATGGTGGTCCGGGTCGTCCGCCAGCCGCGCCCCGCAGACGGAGCACAGGCCGGGGCAGTCCGGACGGCACAGCGGTTGAAATGGTAGTGCAGTGACCAGCGAATCCCGAACCGCCGGCTCGATGTCGGCCTGGTCGTCGACCAGCACCGACTCGTCCTCGGCGTCCTCGTCACCGGACTCCTCGGCCGCCTGGGCGCGCTCAGGATACGCGAAGAGCTCCTGGATCCGCACCGTCACCTGCTCCGAGACCTCGTCGAGGCAACGGACGCACTCGCCGACCGCCGTGCCGCGCACGACGCCCGTCACGAGCACGCCCTCGAGCACGGACTCCAGACGCAGGCCCAGCGTGAGGTCGGCGCCCTCGGGGATGCCGATGACGACGGTGCCCAGGTCCGCCGGGGCGGGGACCACTCGCGCGACCTCCGCCATCGTGCCGGGTCGCCGCGTGAGCTCGTGCGTGTCGAGCACGAGCGGCGAACGCTTCTCGGTACTGATGGCAGGCTCCAGGTCTGAACGGTGCTAAGGGGTGGCGGCCCGGACTCGGGGCCAGCGGTCCAGTCTAGGCCATCGCCAGGGCCGTGCGCACGACACCGCACAGTGACCCGTCTCTCATCCGTCGCACCCCGGCTACACCGGCCCGCCCCGGGACGGCGTCCGGCCGAGGGCGCCCGCGGTGGTCTCAGCGCGCCTGCTGCGGCTCCTGCTGCGGCCAGGCCGGGTCCTGCACCGCGTCCCACCGCACGCGCGGCGCGGCGCGGTCGAGGCGCTCGGCGAGCTTGTCGCGCCCGGCCTGCACCTGGGCGCCCAGCGCCTCGAGGTCCTGGCCGAAGTCCGCGAGCCGCCGGTCGCAGTACTCGTCGGCGTCGTTGCGCAGCGCGGCGGCCTTCTGCTCCGCCTCCGCCACGATCTCGGCGGCACGGGACTCGGCCTGCACCACCACCTGCTCCGCCTGCACCAGCTCGATCGCCCGCGCCCGCGCGGACGCGACGATCTCCTCCGACCGGCGGTGCGCCGCCTCCAGCGACTCCTGCGCCTCGGCGAGCACCTCGTCGGCGCGGGCCACCTGGGTGGGCAGCGCGTCGCGCAGCTCGTCCACCAGCCCGAGCGCCTGGTCCCGGTCGACCTTGACGTTCGTGGACAGCGGCGTGGACCGCGCGTTCTCCACGAGGGCCGCCAGGTCGTCGAGGATCTCCAGCAGCCCCGCCGTCGGGTTCTCCCCCACGGACGCTCCTGCCTGGGGGTGGTGGGCAGTCGTCTCGCTCATCGTTCGCTCCTTCAGCGTGCCAGTGCCGCGTGCACCGCGTCCGCGACCCCGGGCGGCACGAGGTCGTCGATCGGCCCGCCGAAGCGGGCCACGTCCTTGACCAGCGACGACGCCACGTGCGCGTAGGCGGGGTCCCCGGGGACGAAGACCGTCTCGATCCCCGTCGAGCCGCCGGTCAGGTGCCGGTTCATCAGCGCCATCGGCAGCTCGGAGTCGAAGTCCGCACCGCCGCGCAGCCCCTTGACCACGGCGACGGCGCGCACCTGCCGGCAGAAGTCCACGAGCAGCCCCGGGACCTCCGCCACCTGCACGTCCGCCGTCGCGGGGTCCTCGGCGAGCGCGGTCCGGGCCAGCTCGACCCGCTCCGCGGGCGTCAGCAGCGCGTTCTTGGACGCGTTGCGGGCGACGCCGACCACCACGACGTCGAACATCCGGCGCGCACGCCGGACGATGTCGAGGTGGCCGAGGGTGATCGGGTCGAACGACCCGGGGCAGACGGCGATGCTCACGGGCCCCACCGTAGGACGCCGGGTCGCCGGCGCCGGGGATTTGGCCCGGCCCGTCGCGGGTGCCGCACCGCCGACCCCGCGGGACGATGGGGCCATGGCCGACCCGAGCACCGAGCAGACGGCCGTCGTCCCGCTGGACACGCCCGCGCTGCTCACGTCGTTGTGGCACGACGTCCTCGCCCCGTCGTTCCCACCGGCGGAGCTGGTGCCCCTCGACGTCCTCCTGGCGGACGGGAGCGACGGACGGCACGCGGCCCTCGGGGTGGTGCGCGACGGCCGGGTCGTCGCCGGCATCGTCGGGTCGTGGTCGCCGGCGAGCCGGGTGCTGCTCGTCGACTACCTCGCGATCGCGCCCGGCGGCCGCGGCGGCGGCACCGGCGGCCGGCTGCTGACCGAGGCCGTCCGCCGGTGGGGCGACGGGCTCGACCCCGCGCTCGTCGTCGCCGAGGTCGAGCATCCCGCCCACCACGAGGCGAGCGAGCGGCACGGCGACCCGGCGGCGCGGCTGCGCTTCTACGCCCGCCACGGCGGGCGCGTGCTGGACCTGCCCTACTTCCAGCCCGGCATGACGGGCCCCGGCTCGCCGCGCGTCCCCGCCCTCCTGCTGGTCGCCCTCGCCGCGCAGACCGCCGGCGCGGGCGCGGACCGTGTCCCGGCGGCGCCGGTGCGCGCGTTCCTCACGGACCACCTGGTGGCGTGCGAGGGCACGCTCGCCGACGACGGCGCGACCCGCCGCCTGCTCGCCGCGGCGTCGCGCGACACCGTCCGCCTCGTCGACCCTGCCGACGCCGAGGCGTTCGGCACCGTGCCGGCCGGGGTGCTGGAGGGTGCGGAGCGCTACGCCCCGGGGTCGGCCGGCTCGGCGTAGTGCACGGCCGTCTCGCCGTAGTCCTTGCGGGCGAACGCGGCCAGGCCCGCGGGCCATCCGGGCTCCGGGCTGCGCGTCGAGCGCTCCACGACGACCACCGCGTCGGCGCCCAGCACCCCCGGCGCGGCGAGGCTCTCGAGCACCGTGGCGAGCTGCGCGTCCGTCAGGTCGTACGGCGGGTCGAGGAGGACGAGGTCCCACGGCCCGCCGCCGGCCTGCGCCGCGAACCGCTCGGCCGCGTCGGCGACGACGCGCACCGTGCGCCCCATGCCGAGCGCCGCGACGTTCTTGCGTGCGACGTCGGCCGCCCTGCGCGACGAGTCCACCAGCACGACCTCCGTCGCGCCGCGGCTCGCCGCCTCGAGGCCGAGCGCGCCGGACCCCGCGTACAGGTCGAGCACGCGCGCGCCCTCGAGGACGTCCAGGTGCTCGAGCCGGGAGAAGATCGCCTCCCGCACCCGCTCGCTCGTCGGTCGCGTGCCCCGGGGCGGGACCGCGAGGGTGCGCCCGCCGACGGTCCCGGCCACGATCCTCGTCATGCGGCCGAGCGTATCCGCTGCTCCGGTGGGCGCCGGGCGGGCGGCCGGGCGGGCGGCCGGGCGGGCGGCCGGGCGGCCGGGCGGCCGGGCAGGCGGCGACCCGGCCGTGGCTCAGGCCCGCTCGAGGAACTCCTCCTGCTCGTCGTCGAGCTGGGCGGCGATGGCGGCCTGCAGGCCGGGCTGGTCGTCGAGGCCCGGGTCGGACGCCACGACGTCCGTCGCCTCCTTCCGGGCCTGGGCGATGACGTCGGCGTCCTGCACGACCCGCAGCAGCCGCAGCGAGCTCGACCGGCCCGACTGCGCCGCACCGAGCACGTCGCCCTCGGACCGCAGCTCGAGGTCGAGCGTGGCCAGCCGGAAGCCGTCGGTCGTCTCGGCGAGCGCCTCGACGCGGGTCGCCGCCGGGGAGCCCGGCTGCGCGGTGGAGACCAGCAGGCACAGCCCCGGCGCGCTGCCGCGCCCCACGCGCCCCCGCAGCTGGTGCAGCTGCGAGAGCCCGAACCGGTCGGCGTCGAAGACGACCATCACGGTGGCCTCGGGCACGTCGACCCCGACCTCGATCACCGTCGTCGAGACGAGCACCTGCACCTCGCCGGACGCGAAGCGGGCCATCGCCGACTCCTTGTCCGCCGGGGCCATCTGGCCGTGCAGCACGGCGACCTCGAGCCCGTCGAGCTGCGGCGTCTCGCGCAGCATCTCCGCGACCTCGAGCACCGCCCGCAGCGGCGGCTTGTCCCCGGCGCCGTCCGCGTCGACGAGCTCGAGCAGGTCCGGCACGTCGTCGAAGTCCTTAGCGGCCGCGCCGCCGGACGGCAGGTCGGCGTCGGGGTGGATCCGCGGGCACACGACGTACACCCGGTGGCCGGCGTCGACCTCCTCGCGCACGCGGGTCCAGGTGCGGTCCATCCAGCGCGGGTTGTCGGCCGGCACGACGTGCGACGTGATGCCCGCGCGCCCGGCCGGCACCTCGGTGAGGGACGACGTCTCGAGGTCGCCGAAGACGGTCATCGCGACCGTGCGCGGGATCGGGGTGGCCGTCATGACGAGCAGGTGCGGCGCGGCGCGTCCCTTGGCCCGCAGCGCGTCGCGCTGCTCGACGCCGAACCGGTGCTGCTCGTCGACGACGACGAGGCCGAGGTCCGCGAACTGCACCCGTTCGGACAGCAGCGCGTGCGTCCCGACGACGATGCCCGCCTCGCCGCTCGCGGCCTGCAGCATCGCCTCCTTGCGCGCCGCCGCCCCCAGCGAGCCGGTGAGCAGCGCCACGCGGGTGCCGTGCTCCGCCCCGCCGAGCAGGCCGCCCTCGGCGAGCGGCCCGAGGAGCTGGCGCAGCGTGCGGGCGTGCTGCGCGGCGAGCACCTCGGTGGGCGCGAGCAGCGCGGCCTGCCCGCCGGCGTCGACCACCTGCAGCATCGCGCGCAGCGCCACGACCGTCTTGCCCGAGCCGACCTCGCCCTGCAGCAGGCGCTGCATGGGCCGGGCCTCGGCGAGCTCGGCGGCGATGTCCTCGCCCACCGCGCGCTGGCCCTCGGTAAGGGTGAACGGCAGCGCCGCGTCGAAGTCGGCAAGGACGCTCGCCCGGCCGTCGGCCACCGGCGGGCGTGCGGTCGCCTCCTGCTCGGCCGCGCGGGCCCGGCGCTGCGCGAGCGCCGCCTGGAGCACGAAGGCCTCCTCGAAGCGCAGCCGGTCCCGCGCCCGCTGCCACTCGCGCGCGTCGGCGGGCCGGTGCACGGACCGCAGCGTGTCGAGGCGCCCCGCCAGCCCGAGCCGGGCCCGCACCTCGAGGGGCACGGGGTCCACGACGTCGTCCTCCGCCAACGGGTCGAGGACGGTCCGCACGGCGCGCTGGATGCGCCAGCTCGGCACCGCGGACGACGCCGGGTAGATCGGGATCGGACGGCTCGCCTCGACCATCGCCTCCTCGGCGTCGTCCGCGTCGAGGCCCACCATGATGTAGTCGGGGTGCGTGAGCTGGCGCGTGCCCCGGTACTCGCTGACCACCCCGGTGAAGAGCCCGACCCGCCCCGGGCGGAGCTTGTCCTCGTGGGGCCGCAGCGCGCCGGGGCGCTTGGCGAAGAACGTCAGCGCGAGCTCGTGGTGGCCGTCCGTCACGACCGCCTGCAGCATCGCCCCGCTGCGGGCGCGCATCGAGCGCACCGTCGCGCGGGACACCCGCGCCATCACCGTGACGTGCTCGCCGAGCGCGAGACGGTCCATGTCCGTCAGCGTGCCCGGGTCGCCGTACCGGCGCGGGTAGTGCCGCAGCAGGTCGCCCACCGTCTCCAGGCCGAGCTTGGCGAGCGGGGTGGCGCTCCGGGTGCCCAGCACCTTGGTCAGCAGCTCGCTCTCCCGCCCCGGCGCCGCATCCGTCCGTGTGCTCATCCCTCGACCTCCGGTCCGCCCTCCGTCGTCCCCGCCTCGTGCTCGACCGCGAGCACGACGCCGTCCCCGGGCCGGCCCGTCGGCAGCACGAGCACGTCGGACCCCGCCGCCTCCCCCGCGCCGACGAGCGCGTGGGTCACCGCGGCGTCCACGCCGTCGTCCGCGAGCACGGTCACGACCCCGGCACCCCGCCCCGGGCCGAGCAGCGACCCCAGGGCCGCCGACGCCCGGTCCGCCGGGTGCCGCGCGACCCGCAGCGCGCCCAGCACCGCCCGTACGCCCTCCAGGACGTCGTCCGCACCGGCCCCGGCCGACTCGGCCAGCACCCCGAGCGCGACCACCAGGTGCGCGTCGGTGGGCGCGTCGAGCACCACGATCGACGGCTCGGCGGCCGCAGGGTCCGGGTCCGCGGCGCGGTACGCGTCGACCGCGGCCTCGACCTCGCGCCGTGCGACCTCTCCCGGCAGCACCATGACCCGGCCGTGCGCGTCGCCGACGGCCGCGGCGGCCAGGTCCTCGGCCGTCACGGGGCGGTCGAGACCCACCAGCACCGTGGCCCCGCCACGGGCGAGCTCGGCCGCGAGACCGGGGGACGTGGTGGCCACGACCGCGCCCCAGGAGCAGCCCGCCACGTCGTGCGTGGCGAGGTGCCGCACGTGCACGTGCGAGACGCGGGCGCGGGCCGCCCACCTCCGCGGGACGTCGAGCGCGGCGCCGAGGTCGGCGGTGTGCACGTGCGCCTGCCACAGGGAGTCGGGGTCGCCGCCGGCCGCGCCGTCCTCGTCGCCGGTGCCCGACCCGCCCACGACCACCACCGACCCGCCGACGGTCGCGAGGTCGCGCCGCAGCGCGTCCGCGACCTCGCCCGGCGAGTAGTCGGCGGCGGTCGCCGGACGGTGCAGCACGAACATGAGCTCGAGCTCGTCGGCGGCGGGGCCCGCGGGGTCGCCGGCGCGGTGGGCGGCGTGCTCGGCCGCGCCCGCGACGAGGGCGCCGCGGGCGCCCGGGCCGCGCAGGTCGATGTCCAGCGTCACGGCCGCCATGGTGCCCGGCCCCTCCGACATCGCGCCCGCGAGCGGCGGCCGCGCGCGGCGCGAGGTGACCTCGCGGTGCGCGACGCCCAGCGTCTGCAGCACGAGCACCAGCCCGCCGGCGCCCGAGTCGAGGACCCCCGCGTCGCGCAGGGCCGCCAGCGACCCGGCGCTGTCCAGGGCCGCCTGCCGGGCGCCCCGCCGCGCGGCGTCGAGCACCTTCTGCCGGTCACCACCGCGCGGGCCCGGGCGGACGGCGCCGGGCGGGGCGGCCACCGAACCGGCCGCGTCCGCCGCGGCCTGCGCCGCCGTGAGGATCGTGCCCGGTGCCGGGCTGGCGACGGCGCGGTGGGCGGTGCGCGCCGCCGTGCCCAGGCCCGCGGCGAGCGTCTCGCGCCGGGTGGCGGCGGCCGCGAGCCCGCGCAGCCACTCGCTCAGGATGACGCCCGAGTTGCCCCGCGCCCCCAGCAGCGCGCCGCGCGCGAGCAGGCGCAGCAGCCGCGCGCCGTCGGCCCCCTCGTGCTCGCCCCGCACCGCGTGGGCTCCCTCGCGGAGGGTGAGGTACATGTTGGTGCCCGTGTCCCCGTCCGGGACCGGGAAGACGTTCGCGCTGTCGAGCGCCTGTCGGGCTCCCCCGAGAGCGTCGACGGCGAGCGGCACCCACGCGCGCACCACCTCGGCCTCGAGCAGCTCGCCGGGGGGCACGTCGTGCGCCACGTCACCTCCATCTCGCGGGTCCATCAGCAGGCCGGTCGGGCTCCACGGTAGCGGTGACCCGGCACACGTTGAGGCGCACCTCGAAGATCGGCTATCCTCGTGTGGTTGCCCGGATAATCTCCGGGCTCCCCCCGACCACCCCTCCACGTTCTGCTGCCCAAGCGCGGGACGTGCTCGACGATCAGGAGACACCGTGGCTGCCAACTGCGACGTCTGCGGCAAGGGCCCGAGCTTCGGGCACAGCATCTCGCACTCCCACATCCGCACGAAGCGCCGCTGGAACCCGAACATCCAGCGCGTCCGTGCCGTGGTCGCGGGCACCCCGAAGCGTGTCAACGTGTGCACCTCGTGCCTCAAGGCCGGCAAGGTCACGCGCCAGGCGTGAGCCTCCCGGCACCGGACCGACCGGTGCCACCGCAGTCGACGACGCCCGTCGGGTCCGCCCGGCGGGCGTCGCGCTGTCCGGGGTCGACCCGGGTCACGGCCGCAGGGACGGCAAACGCAAAGAGTTCGTGAAGCATTCACCAATTCACCTTGGCCGAGCGGCCTCGGCCGTGGCACGCTGAGGCCATGATGGTGCAGACCGACAACGACGTGGTGATCCGTTCCGCCGATGTCTCGGACGCGGCGAGCATCGCTCGGGTGCACCTCATCTCGTGGAAGAGCGCCTACACGAGCATCCTCCCCGCCGAGTATCTCGACTCCCTCGACGTCGGCGAACGCACCAGCCAGTGGCAGCAGATCCTCGCCTCCGGCCGCGGCACCACGCTCGTCGCCGAAGGTGACGAGCGCGTGCTGGGCTTCGCGAGCTACGGGCCCTCGCGCGACGAGGACGCCGAGGACGGCGACCTCGAGCTGTACGCCATCTACCTCGACCCCGAAGCCTGGGGCCGCGGGGTGGCCCGCGACCTGATGCGGACCGTGCTCGCCGAGGTGCCCGCGGGCGTCCCGATGTCGCTGTGGGTGCTCGCGAACAACGAGCACGCCCACCACTTCTACCGCCGTCACGGGTTCCAGCTCGACGGCGTGGAGCGCATGGACGACATCGCGGACACCCCCGTGACCGAGGTGCGCTTCCGGCGCGACTGAGCGCGGGCCCCTCGGGCAGGTCCCGGCGCGTCCGGTTCCGGCGGGCCTCGTCGGCTATCCGCCGAAGTGGTCCCAGCCCGGCCCGGTCGACGGCGCCGCGCCGTCCACGGTGACCCGCACGTCGTCGTGCGGGCTGCCGTCGGGCGCGCGCACGGTGCCGATCGGCCGGAACCCCGCCGGGAGCGGGGCGTCGGGCGGGAACGTGGCGAGCAGGCCGTGGTCCTCTCCCCCGGACAGCACCCAGGCCCGCTCCATGCCGGTCCAGGCGTCGCCCCCGCCGTCGGCCCCGGCACCCAGCGCGCGCGCCGCGGGCGCGAGCGCCGCGAGGTCCGGGCCCAGCGCCGCGGCCCGCAGGTCGAGGACCACGCCGCTCGCGCGGGCCAGCCGGCCGGCGTCGCGGAGCAGCCCGTCGGAGACGTCGAGCATGGCGGTGGCCCCGGCGCTCGCCGCTGCCGGCCCGGCCGCCAGCGGCGAGCCCGGCCGCAGGTAGCCCGCCACGAACGACGCCGTCGGGCCGCCCGCCCCCGGCGCGCCGGCGCCGGGCGCGGCGGCCCCCGCGTCGAGCAGCGCCAGCCCGGCGGCCGAGACCCCCAGCACCCCCGCGTGCGCGACGACGTCCCCCGCCCGCGCGCCGGACCGCGTCACCGGGTCGCGACCCTCCAGGTCGCCGTGCGCCGTGACCGCCACGACGAGCGAGTCGCCGCCGGACAGGTCCCCGCCGACGACCGTCGCGCCGACCGGCGCGCACGCCTCGGCCAGCCCTCGGGCGAGGCCCGTCACCCAGGAGAGCTCCGCCGTCCCCGGCACGACCAGGGACACCACCAGCGCGGTCGGCACCGCGCCCATCGCTGCCACGTCCGCGAGGTTCTGCACGGCCGCGCGCACGCCGACGTCGTACCCGGACGACCAGCGCCGCCGGAAGTGCCGGTCCTCCACGAGGACGTCGGTCGTGACGACGAAGCGCCCGTCCGGCGCCGCGACCACCGCCGCGTCGTCGCCGGGGCCGAGCAGGGTCGCCCGGCCCGGGGGCAGGAGGGGGAAGATCCTGTCCAGGAGCTCGGTCTCGGACAGGTCGCACACGCGGATCCGGCTCGGGCCGGCTGCTGTCGGGTCGGCTGCTGTCGGGCCGGCTGCTGTCGGGTCGGCTGCTGTCGGCTCGGCGGCGGGGTCCGTGGCGTCGGTCACGAGGACGACTGTAGGCGGTCCGAGCACCTCGCCGACCCTCGTCGGCCGGGTACCGTGGGCGCGTGCTCCGCCGCCCCACGTCGCGTCGTGTCGCGACCGCCTCCCTCGCCGCGCTCGCCGTCGCCGGACTGGCAGCGTGCGCCCCGTCGATCGGCGCCGTCCCGGCCGACGACGCCGCGAACCCCGCCTGCGCCCCGGTGATGCTCGCCCTGCCGGAGACCCTGGCCGGCGACCTGCCCCAGCGGGACACCAACGCCCAGGCGACCACCGCCTGGGGCGACCCCGGCGCCGCCGTGACGCTGCGCTGCGGCGTCACCCCGCCCGGCCCGTCGCCCGACTGCCAGCGCGTGGAGTCGCCCACCGGCACCGTGGACTGGATCGTCGAGGCCTCCGACGACGGCACCTGGCGCTTCACCACCTACGGGCGCGAGCCCGCCGTCGAGGTCGTCGTGCCGCCTGCCGTCACCGCCGGTCACTCGACGTCGTTCATCGGCGACCTCGCGCAGGCGGTCGGCAACGTCGAGCCCACCGCCGAGTGCACCTGACCCGCTTCCCGAGGTCGCCGCGGCCGTGCCGTGGCAGGGTCGTCCCATGGATCAACGGCTGAGCTTCGTGACCCTCGTCGTCGCCGACCTCGCGGCCACCCGGCGCTTCTACCTGGACGGCCTCGGCTGGGTACCGGCCCTGGAGGCGTCCGGCGAGGTGCTGATGTTCCGCGTGGGCGAGCACGTGGTCCTGTCCCTGTGGGACGAGGCGGAGGCCACGCAGGAGATCGGCCCTGTCACGCGCGGCGGGACCCCGCCGGTGACGCTCGCGCACAACGTCGCGACGACGGCGGAGGTCGACGAGGTCCTCGACGACGCCCGGCGCGCCGGCGCGCCGAAGGTCCACGACGCCGTCCGGCGCGACTGGGGCGGCTACTCGGGCTACTTCGCGGACCCGGACGGCTTCCGCTGGGAGGTCGCGTACAACCCGGGCGAGATCGGCGCGAGCGTGCTGCCGTAGCCGCGACCTCGACCGCGACCTCGGCGCGACCGGGACTGCCGCGCGGTCAGCGCAGGCCGGTGGGGCGCTCGAGGGCGAGCTGGACGAGCTCGTCCACCAGCTCGGGGTAGGTGATGCCCGACGCCTCCCACATGCGCGGGTACATCGAGAACGGCGTGAAGCCCGGCATGGTGTTGATCTCGTTGACCACGACGCGCTCGTCGGGCGTGACGAAGACGTCCACCCGGGACAGGCCCTCCGCGCCGACCGCCTCGAAGGTGCGCACCGCGACGTCGCGGATCTCCTCGATCAGCGCCTCCGGCAGGTCGGCCGGGCAGCGCAGGTCGACGTGCGCCTCGTCGAGGTACTTGGCCTCGAAGTCGTAGAAGGTGTGGCTGTCGTGGTCGACGACGATCTCGCCCGGCAGCGACGCGCGCGGCGCCGCTCCCCCGCGACCGCCGAGGACGGCGCACTCGATCTCGCGCCCGTCGATCCCGGCCTCGACGATCACCTTCGGGTCGTGCTCGCGGGCCGCCTCGAGGGCCGCCTCGAGGTCCGCGAGGTCGTCCACCCGGGTGATGCCGAGCGACGACCCGGCCCGCGCCGGCTTGACGAACAGCGGCAGCCCGAGCGCCCGGACGGCGTCCACGCACGCGGCGCGGTCCCGCTCCCAGTCCGCGGGGCGGATGACGGTGTACGGCCCGACGGCGAGCCCCTGCCCGGCCAGCACGAGCTTCATGAAGTGCTTGTCCATGCCGACGGCCGAGGCGAGCACGCCCGCGCCCACGTAGTGCACGTCCGCGAGCTCGAGCAGGCCCTGGACGGTCCCGTCCTCGCCGAACGGGCCGTGCAGCACGGGGAAGACGACGTCCACGGCGCCGAGCACGGCCGGCACCTGTCCCGGCTCGAGCACCCGCAGCGTGCGCTCGCCCCGGGCCAGCGACAGCACCACCTCGGCGCCGGAGCCGTCCGTCACCTCGGGCAGGCGGCCGTCGGCGATCTGCCAGCGCTCGGGGTCGTCCTCCGCGAGCACCCAGCGGCCCTCGCGGGTGATCCCCACGGGCACGACCTCGTAGCGGTCGCGGTCGATCGCACGCAGCACGCCCGCGGCCGTGGCGGCGGAGACGGCGTGCTCGCCCGAGCGGCCGCCGAACAGCACGGCGACGCGGGTCTTGCGCCGGGCGTCGCCGTCCGGCGCGGGGACGAGGGGAACGGGGCTCGTGGACGGAGCTGTGGTGGCGTCGGACATCGCCGCCCAACCTACCGGAGGATCGACCCCTCGCCGGTCGGGCTCAGCGCTGGCGCAGCTCCTTGCGCAGGATCTTCCCCGCGGCCGACTTGGGGACGGCGTCGACGAACTCGACGGCACGCACCTTCTTGTAGGGCGCGACCTGCTCCGCGACGAACGACTGCACGTCGTCGGCCGTGAGCGCGCTGCCGTCGGCGCGCACGACGAACGCCTTCGGCACCTCCCCCGACTCCGGGTCGGGCACCCCGATCACGGCGGCGTCGGCGATCTCCGGGTGGGTCAGCAGGAGCGCCTCCAGCTCGGCGGGCGCCACCTGGTAGCCCTTGTGCTTGATGAGCTCCTTGAGCCGGTCGACGACGAAGAACGCGCCGTCCGCGTCCACCGTCACGATGTCGCCCGTGTGCAGGTACCCGTCGGGCTCGAGGGTGTCGCGGGTGGACGCCTCGTCCGCCAGGTAGCCGACCATGACGTTGGGGCCCGCGCACAGCAGCTCTCCCGGGGCGCTGACGCCCTCGGCGGGGAGCGGGACCGGGGCGCCCGTCGCCGGGTCGACGATCTTCGCGGTCATGTTGGGCACGAGCATGCCCACCGAGCCCGACGAGACGTCCGTGCGGTCGACCGGGATGACGTGCGAGACCGGCGACATCTCCGACATGCCGTAGCCCTGCATCACCCGCGCCCCGGGCAGCCGGGCCGCGACGGCACCGGCGAGGTGCTCGTCGAACGGGGCCGCGCCCGACATGAGGATCCGCACGCTCGACAGGTCGCGCTGCGCCGCCGCCGGGTGCTTCGCCAGCGCGAGCGCGATCGGCGGGGCGACGAACAGCACCGTGGACCGGTGCTGCTCCACGACGCGCAGGTACTCGGCGAGGTCGAACCGCGGCAGCGTCACGAGCGTCGAGCGCTGGTACACCGCGCCGTTCATCAGCACCGTCATGCCGTAGATGTGGAAGAACGGCAGCACCGCCGGGATCACGTCGTCGGGGGTGAGGGGGATGTACGCCTCGGTCTGCAGCACGTTGGCCACGAGGTTGCGGTGCGTGAGCATCACGCCCTTCGGCAGGCCCGTGGTGCCGGACGAGTACGGCAGCACGGCGAGGTGCGTGGCCGGGTCGAACGCGACGTCGGGGGCCGGGTGCCCGCCCGCGAGCAGCTCGCCGAGCGAGGGGTGCCCGTCGGCGCCGTCCAGGACGACGACGTCGTGGGGCCCGATCCCGGCCGCGTCCGCGCCGGCCTCGGCGGCGGCCAGCAGCGGCGAGACGGTGACGAGCGCCCGGGCTCCCGAGGCCCGCAGCTGCTTGCCGACCTCCGCCCCCGTGGCCAGCGCGTTGACGGTGGTCACCGTCACCCCGGCGCGCAGGAGCCCGTGGAACACGCTCACGAACGCCGGCACGTTGGGGCTGTGCAGGGCCACCACGTCGCCGACGCCGAGGCCGCGGGCCGCGAACGCGCCGGCGATCGCGTCGACCTGGTCGCGCAGCGCGCGATACGTCGTCTGCTCGCCGCTCGGGCCGTCGACGACGGCGACCCGGTCCAGGTCGGCGCCGGCGAGCGGGGCGAAGAGGAAGTCGTACAGGCTGACGTCCGGGATCTCGACGTCGGGGTGCGGGCTGCGGATGACGCTGGCGTCGGCGCTGCTGTCGGACATGAGGGCCCCTCTCGTGCGGTGCACGGTCCTCGTCGACCGTGTGCCACCGGAGCGTAGCGCCGGGAACCCGTCGCGCGGGGCGTGCGTTAATGGGTCCGTGGAAACCACGATCGAGATCCCGGTCGCCGCGGCGGACGAGCCGCCCGCGCCCGACGACCCCAGTCATAGTCCCGGCCCGGCGACGCTCCCCCGTTCGGGACGAGCAGCGTCGCCGGCCCTCCGGCGCAGGGCGGTGCACCACCGGTGACCGCTGCCCTGACCCTCCTCCTCGGACTCCTCGTGATCGGTGTGATCACCGCCGCGACGGCCTACTTCGTCGCCCAGGAGTTCGCCTACATGACGGTGGACCGGTCCCGGCTGGCCGCCCGGGCCGAGGCGGGCGACGCCGCTGCCGGCCGGGCGCTCGCCGTGACCCGTCGCACGTCCTTCATGCTGTCCGGCGCCCAGCTCGGCATCACCGTCACCGGCCTGCTGGTCGGGTACGTGGCCGAGCCGCTCGTCGGCAGCTCCCTGGGCACGCTGCTCGGCGGCGTGGGCGTCCCGACCGGGGTCGGCGTCGCCGTCGGCACGGTGGCCGCCCTGGTCGTCTCGACGCTGGTGCAGATGCTGTTCGGCGAGCTGTTCCCGAAGAACCTCGCGATCGCCCGGCCCGAGCCCACGGCCCTGCGCCTCGCAGGGTCGACGACCGTCTACCTCACGATCACCGGCTGGCTCATCGCCGTCTTCGACAAGGCGTCGAACGCCCTGCTGCGCGTGCTGCGCATCGAGCCGGTGCACGACGTCGAGCACTCCGCGACCGCCCGTGACCTCGAGCACATCGTGGCCGAGTCCCGGTCCAGCGGCGACCTGCCCGACGAGCTGTCGGTGCTGCTCGACCGGATCCTCGACTTCCCGCAGCAGGACGTCGAGCACGCGATGATCCCGCGCTCGCGCGTCGGCACCGTCGAGCCCGGCGTCACCGTCGGCGAGCTGCGCCGCCTCATGGCGGGCGGCCATTCGCGCTACCCCGTGGTCGACGACGCGGACCAGGCGCTCGGCGTCGTCCAGCTCGCCGACCTGCTGCGCACCGGCCTGCCCGACGGCGCGCCGGTCACCGACCTCATGCGGCCCGTCACGGTGCTGCCCACCGTCATGGCCCTGCCCGACGCGCTGGCCGAGCTGACGCGCTCGCGCAACCAGCTCGCCGTCGTCGTCGACGAGTACGGCGGCTTCACGGGCGTGCTGACCGTCGAGGACCTGGCGGAGGAGCTCGTCGGCGAGATCACCGACGAGCACGACCCCGGGCTGCCCGTCACGGTGACGGCGGAGGAGGACGGCGCCTGGGTGATGGGCGGCGACGTCCACCTGGACGAGGCCGAGCGCGCGATCGGGCACGACCTGCCCCGCGCCGACCAGGAGACCGTCGCGGGGCTGCTCATCGCGGCCCGCGGCGCGCTGCCCCACGCCGGCGACACGATCACGGTCGAGCTGCCGCCCGACCCGGCGGACCTCGTCCACGACGAGCCCGTCGTCCGGCGCCTGGAGGTGGACGTGCTCTCGGTCGAGCGGCACGTCCCGCACCTGGTGCGGGTCCGGCTGGTGGAGGCCGAGGGCGCACCGGCGGACGCCGGCGACGGCACGTCGAGCGAGGAGGAGCAGCGATGAGCAACCCCTGGGTCGTGCTGGGCGCGACGGTGGCGATCATCGCCCTCAGCGCCTTCTTCGTGGCCGTCGAGTTCGCCCTGCTGGGCGCCCGGCGCCACCGTCTCGAGGACGCGGCGCCGAGCAGCCGCTCCGCCCGTGCCGCGCTGCGCAGCTCCTCCGAGCTGACGCTGCTGCTCGCGGGCTCGCAGCTCGGGATCACCGCGTGCACGCTGGCGCTCGGCGCCGTGACCAAGCCCGCCGTCCACCACTGGCTCACGCCGGTGTTCGCCACCTGGGGCGCCCCGTACTGGGTCGCCGACGTCGCAGGCTTCGTGCTGGCCCTGATCATCGTCACGTTCCTGCACCTCGTGGTGGGCGAGATGGCGCCCAAGTCGTGGGCCATCGCCCACCCGGAGACGTCCGCCACGCTGCTCGCGCTGCCGATGCGCGGCTTCATGTGGCTCACCCGCCCCGTGCTGCGCTGGCTCAACGCGCTCGCGAACCGGTGCCTGCGGGCGGTCGGGGTCGAGCCGGTGGACCACGTCGAGGTCGGTCACGACCCGGCCACGCTGCGCCACCTGGTGGAGCACTCGGCGAACGTCGGCGCGCTCGACGCGTCGTACTCGTCGCAGATCGCCGGCGCGCTGGAGCTGGAGACGCTCACCGTCGAGGCGCTCGTCCCGCAGGGGTCCGCGCCGACCGCCGTGGCGGCCGGGGCCACCGCCGCCGACGTGCGGGCCGCGTCGGTCACGTCGGGACACCTGCGGATCCTGCTCGGCACCGGCGACCACGTGCAGGGCCAGGTGACGGGCGTCGTGCACGTGCGCGACACCCTGTTGCTCGACGACGACGCCCCGGTGGCCGACGTGGCACGCCGGCCGTTCGTGCTGGACGCCGGCACGACGGTGCACGCCGCCCTGGCCCGCATGCGGGAGGCCGGGGAGCAGCTCGCGCTGGTGCGCGACGGGGACAGGATGCTGGGCGTCGTGACCCTGGCCGACGTGCTGCGGAGGCTGCTGCCGCGGCCCGCCGACGAGGCCCCGGCCGGGGCGGCCGCCGACTGAGCGCAGCAGCCTGACCTGCGACGACCGTGCGGGGCAGGCGGTGGGAGCGCGGCGTACGGTGAGGGCATGTCGCCCTCGCCGTTCGCCGTGCCCCGCCAGATCCTCACCGACGACCTGCTCACCACGATCCGCGGCCGGGCCGCCGGTTACGACCGCGAGAACGCGTTCTTCGCGGACGACCTGGCCGACCTCCGGGCGGCCGGGTACCTGCAGGCGATGGTGCCCGAGCACCTCGGGGGTGCCGGCCTCACGCTCCGCGAGACGGCGCGGGAGCAGGCGCGTCTCGCCGGCGCGGCGCCCGCGACGGCGCTGGCCGTCAACATGCACCACGTGTGGGTCGGCGTCGCCCGGTACCTGCACGAGCGTGGCGACGACTCGCTCGACTGGCTGCTGGACGAGACCGCCCGCGGCGAGGTCTTCGGCTTCGGGTACTCGGAGGCCGGCAACGACCTGGTCCTGCTGGGCTCGCGCACCGAGGCCCGGCCCGACGGCGACGGCGGGTACTCCTTCCACGGCACGAAGATCTTCACCTCCAACTCCCCCGGCTGGACGCGCCTGGGCGTCATGGGCCTGGACGAGACGTCCGACCCCGACGACCCGCGCATCGTGCACGCCTTCGTCACGCGCGACGGCGGCGGCTTCGAGATCAAGGACGACTGGGACACCCTGGGCATGCGGGCGTCGCAGTCGTGCACCACCGTGCTCGACGGCGCGCACGCCCCGGCGGACCGCGTGCCGCGACGCATCACGCCGGGCCCGAGCCTCGACCCGTACGTGCTGGGCATCTTCACCTCGTTCGAGATCCTGCTCGCGTCGGTGTACCTGGGGATCGCCGACCGGGCGCTCGCCCTCGCCGTCGAGACCGTGAACAAGCGCCAGTCGATGAAGTCCGGCAAGGCGTACTCGCAGGACCCGGACATCCGGTGGCGGATCGCCACCGCCGGGCTCGCGCTCGACGGCCTGTGGCCGCAGCTCGACATGGTGGCCGGCGAGGTGGACGCGCAGGTCGACGTGCAGAAGGGCAACGGGGCCGGGTTCTTCCGCTCGACCGCGGGGCTCAAGGTCCGCGTCACCGAGACCGCGCGCGACGTCGTCGACGAGGCGATCCGCTGCTCGGGCGGCTCCACGTACTTCAACCGCTCCGAGCTCGGGCGCCTGTACCGCGACGTGCTCGCGGGGATCTTCCACCCGTCCGACGACGAGTCGGCGCACTCGACGGTGGCGCAGGCGATCCTCGGCCCGCTCGAGGACTGAGCCGGAGCGCCGTGGAGGGTGCGGGCCGAGGAACGAGGCACTCGCCCGCAACGGAGCGCAGGCTCGGTCCGACTTCAGGCTCGAGGACTGAACCGGCGCGCAGCGGAGGTGCTGAGACCCCGCCGCGACGCTCGCGGGCGCGGCCGTATCCTGCGCGCATGACGCACGACCGGAACCGCCCGAGCAGCCTGTCCCCCGCCACCGTCGCCGTCAGCGCGGGCCGGCCCCCGAGGCAGCAGGGCGGGCCGGTGAACCCGCCGGTCGTCTTCAGCTCCACCTACGTGAACCAGGGCGTCTCCGCACCCGGCGAGCTGCTGTACACGCGCATGGACACGGAGACGTGGCACCCGTTCGAGGAGGCGCTCGCCGCGCTCGAGGGGGGCGAGCACGGCGTCGTCTTCGGCTCCGGCATGGCCGCCGTCGTCGCCGCGGTGGGGCACGTGCCCGCCGGCGGGGCGGTGGTCGTGCCGCGGCACGCGTACCAGGTCTCGCTCGGATACCTCGACGACCTCGCGAAGCGGCAGGGCGTCGAGGTGCGACGTGTGGACGTCGCCGACACGGCGCAGGTGGTGGCGGCCCTCGACGGGGCGCACGTGGTGCTCGCCGAGTCGCCGACCAACCCGATGCTCGAGGTCGCGGACCTGCCCGCGATCCTCGCCGCGGCGCGCGAGCGCGGGGTGCGCAGCGTGGTCGACAACACCTTCGCGACGCCGCTCGGGCAGCAGCCGCTGGCGCTCGGCGCGGACGTGGTCGTGCACTCGGTCACCAAGTACCTCGCCGGGCACTCGGACGTCGTCCTGGGCGCCGTGGTGACCGACGACCCGCAGCTGGCGGCCGACGTGCGCGCGTACCGCACCATGCACGGCGCCATCCCGGGCCCGATGGAGGTCTGGCTGGCCCTGCGCGGGCTGCGGACGCTGCACCTGCGGGTGGAGCGCGCGAACGCCAACGCCGCCGAGCTGGCCCGCCGGCTCGCCGAGCACCCGGCCGTGGCCGAGGTGCGCCACCCGTCCCTGCCCGCCGACCCGGGACACGAGCGCGCGGCCCGCCTCATGCACGGCTTCGGCGCGATCCTCGGGGTGCGGCCGCACGGCGGCGCGGCGGCGGCCGACGCCGTGGTCGCCGCCGTACGGCTCTGGGTGCCCGCGACGTCGCTGGGCGGCGTCGAGTCCACCCTCGAGCGGCGCCGGCGGTTCGCCACCGAGTCGGTGACCGTGCCGGAGGACCTGCTGCGGCTGTCCGCGGGGGTCGAGGACGTCGAGGACCTCTGGGCCGACCTCGACCAGGCCCTGCGCGCGGTCTGAGCCGCGGCCGGGGCGCGGCGCTCAGGCGCCGACGCCCTCGGCCTTCTGCGGACGGGCCAGCAGCGCGCGTGCCATGTCCTCGACCGGCAGCCCGTCGTAGAGCACGGAGACGACGCCCTGGGTGATCGGCATGTCCACCCCGTGCTTCTGCGCGAGGTCGAGCACCGACCGGCACGACTTCGCGCCCTCCGCGGTCGTGCCCGTGGCCGCGACCGCCTCCTCGAGAGTCATCCCCTCGCCGATGTGGCGGCCCAGCGTGTGGTTGCGCGAGAGCGGCGACGTGCACGTGGCGACGAGGTCGCCCATGCCGGCGAGGCCGGCGAACGTCTCGGCGTCGGCGCCGAGGGCGAGGCCGAGCCGGGTGATCTCCACGAGGCCGCGCGTGATGACGGTCGCCGTCGTGTTCGACCCGAAGCCGCGCCCCTGCGCCATCCCGACGCACAGCGCGATGACGTTCTTCACGGCGCCGCACAGCTCGACGCCCACGACGTCGGAGTTCGTGTAGGGGCGGAAGTAGGAGCTGGCGCACGCGTCCGCGACGAGGCGGGCCGCGTCGGGGTCGGCGCAGGCGACCACGGTCGCGGTGGGCTGGCGCTCCGCGATCTCCGGTGCGAGGTTCGGCCCGGAGACGACGGCGACGCGCGACAGCGGCACGTCGAGCGCCTCGACGATGACCTGGCTCATGCGCTCGTCGGTGCCGAGCTCCACGCCCTTCATCAGCGACACGATCACGGCGTCGGGCTCGACCAGCTCCCGCAGGCCGGTCAGCGTGGCGCGGGCCACCTGCGACGGCACGGCCACGACGACGATCTGCGCGCCGGCGAGCGCGGCGGCGGCGTCGGTGGTGCCCGTCATCGGGGGCAGGGCGATGCCCGGCAGGTACTTCTCGTTGGTGCGGGCCGTGCTCACCTCGCGCGCCACGTCGGCGTCACGACCCCACAGCCGCACCTCGCAGCCGGCGTCCGCGAGGACCATCGCGAAGGTGGTCCCCCACGAGCCGGAGCCGAGGACGGCGACGCGCACGGGGTGCACCCGCTCCTCGGCGCCGGCGGCGGTCTCGACGGTCGGGTCGGTGCTCAAGGGCGCTCCACGGGAGGGTAGGTCGTGCGCTTGGTCTCGTACTCGGGGTGCTTGCGCAGGTCGAAGCGCGCGGCGGGGGCCGGCTCCTCGCGGATCTCGGCGAGCTGCGCCGTGATCGCGTCCATGACGCGGTTCGTGGCCGCGCGCAGCACCTGGGAGTCCAGGGGGCGGTCGTACAGGTCGGACAGGTCGACGGGCGGGCCGACGGACACGGTGACCGTCTTGCGGGGGAACAGCCGCGGGAGGCGGCCGTAGCGCGCCAGGACACGGTGCGCCCCCCACTGGGCGATCGGGACGACGGGCAGGCGGCTTGCGAGCGCCATCCGCGCCAGGCCGGTCTTGGCCTCCATGGGCCACAGGTCGGGGTCCCGCGTCAGGGTGCCCTCCGGCAGGATCGCGACGCAGGCGCCGCCGCCGAGCTGGGCGGCGGCGTCCTCGAGGGACTTGGCCGCGGCGGTGGTGCCGCGGTCGACGGGGATCATGCGGGTGGCCCGCAGGACGGACCCCACCAGGGGGGTGGTGAACAGGCCGCGCTTGGCGAGGATGCGCGGCTCGTACCCCTGGTCGAAGAGGAAGTGGGCGAACGTCACCGCGTCCAGCTCGGTCACGTGGTTGGCGGCCGCGATGAAGCCGCCCTCCGGCGGCAGGTTCTCGACGTTCCGCCAGTCGTAGCGGACCATCGCGAACATCAGCGGCCGCACCACCCGTGCGACGGCACGGTAGGCGCGGGAATCGGGTCGGGCGATCGGCACGGAGCCTGAGCCTACCTCCCGTGCGACGGCAGGAGGCTCAGGCCCGTGACCCGGGGCCCTCGGTCAGTCGCGGGAGACGTCGGCGCCGAGCGCGACGAGCTTGTCCTGGAACGCCTCGTAGCCGCGGTCGATCAGGCTGATGCCGCGCACCGTGGAGGTGCCCTTGGCCGCCAGCGCCGCGATGAGGTGCGAGAACCCGCCGCGCAGGTCCGGCACCACGATGTCGGCCGCGGACAGCGGCGTCGGGCCGGAAACGACCGCCGAGTGGTGGAAGTTGCGCTGCCCGAAGCGGCACGCGCGCCCGCCCAGGCACTCCTTGTACACCTGGATGGTGGCGCCCATCTTGCGCAGCGCGTCCGTGAAGCCGAACCGGTTCTCGTACACCGTCTCGTGCACGATCGACACCCCGGTCGCCTGCGTGAGCGCGACGACGAGCGGCTGCTGCCAGTCCGTCATGAAGCCGGGGTGCACGTCCGTCTCCAGCACGATCGAGCTCAGGTCGCCGCCCGGGTGCCAGAACCGGATCCCGTCCTCCTGGACGTCGAACTGGCCGCCGACCTTGCGGAAGGTGTTCAGGAACGTCATCATCTCGGGCTGCGTGGCGCCCTTGATGGTCACGTCGCCGCCGGTGGCGAGCGCGGCCGACGCCCACGACGCGGTCTCGATCCGGTCGCCGAGCGCGGTGTGCGAGTAGCCCTCGAGGCGGTCGACGCCCTCGATCCGGATCACGCGGTCGGTGTCGACGGAGATGATCGCGCCCATCTTCTGCAGGACGGCGATGAGGTCCATGATCTCGGGCTCGATCGCGGCGCCCGTGAGCTCCGTAATGCCCTCGGCGCGGACGGCCGTGAGCAGCAGCTGCTCGGTCGCGCCGACCGACGGGTAGGGCAGCGCGATCTTGGTGCCCTGCAGGCGGCGCGGGGCGCTCAGCTGGATGCCGTTGGGCATCTTGTCCACGACGGCGCCGAACTGGCGCAGGATGTCCAGGTGGTAGTTGATCGGCCGGTCGCCGATGCGGCAGCCGCCCAGGTCGGGGATGAAGGCCTCGCCCAGACGGTGCAGCAGCGGGCCGCAGAACAGGATCGGGATGCGGCTCGACCCGGCGTGCGCGTCGATGTCCGCGACGTGCGCGGACTCGACGTTCGACGGGTCGAGGTCGAGGATGCCCGCGTCCGGGTCCGACTTCACGGTGACGCCGTGGAGCTCCAGCAGCCCGGTCACGACTCCGACGTCCCGGATCTGCGGCACGTTCCGCAGCACGCTGGCCGACTCCCCCAGCAGGGAGGCCACCATCGCCTTGGAGACGAAGTTCTTCGCCCCGCGCACCGTGATGGCGCCCTCGAGCGGTGTCCCGCCATTGACGTACAGCAGATCGTTCATGTCTTTGTGTCGTCCCGTCATACGGATGCGTCGGTTGCGTGGTTCGTCGAGAGCGCGCTGCGCCCCGGACCGTCGCGGCGCCGTCGATCCTGCCCCGCGCGACCCGCCGGTGCCAACACGCCTTGCCGCCCAGGTATTCACGTTCACCACACCTTCACGCCCCACGCACCCCGGGACAAGCGCGCCTCGCGATCACATCTTGAGACGTTCGCCCACCATGCGGGACGGTCGCCGTAACCTCTGCGGCCATGACCAACGCAGTCTCCGCCGGCACCGCCGCACCCGGCGCCCCCGCCGCGAACTCCCGCGGCCGCGTGATCGTCGCGTCCCTCATCGGCACCTCGATCGAGTTCTACGACTTCTACGCGTACGCCACCGCCGCCTCGCTCGTCTTCCCCGCCCTGTTCTTCCCGAACCAGGACGGCACGACCGCGCTGCTCGCGTCGTTCGCCGCCTTCGGTGTGGCGTTCGTCGCACGCCCCCTCGGCTCCGTGCTGTTCGGTCACTTCGGCGACCGGGTCGGCCGCAAGGCGACGCTCGTCGCGTCGCTGCTCACGATGGGGATCGCCACCGTGGTCATCGGTGTCATCCCGGCCGCCTCGACGCCCGGGTGGGCCGTCCTCGCGCCGCTCGTCCTCGTCCTGTGCCGGTTCTGCCAGGGCCTGGGCCTCGGCGGCGAGTGGAGCGGCGCCGCGCTCCTCGCCACGGAGAACGCCCCCGCCGGCAAGCGCGCGATCTGGGGCACCTTCCCGCAGCTCGGTGCGCCCATCGGCTTCATCCTCGCGAACCTGGTCTTCATCGGGCTGTCGAGCAGCCTGACCGCCGAGCAGTTCCAGTCCTGGGGCTGGCGGGTGCCGTTCCTGGCCAGCGCCGTCCTCGTCATCGTCGGGCTGTGGGTGCGCCTCAAGCTCATCGAGACGCCCGCGTTCACCAAGGTGGTCGAGGCCGAGGCCGTCGCCAAGGTGCCGGTGGCCCGCGTGTTCCGCACGTCGTGGCGCAAGATCGTCTCGGGCACGTTCATCATGCTCGCCACGTACGCGCTGTTCTACCTGATGACGACGTTCACCCTGAACTACGGCATCGCGCCGACGGACGCGGCGCCGGCGGGGCTCGGCTACGAGAAGATCGACTTCCTGTGGATGCTCATCGTGGGCGTCGTCTTCTTCGGCATCTTCACCCTGGTCTCCGGCCCGCTGGCCGAGCGCTTCGGGCGCCGGGCGCACCTCATGGTGGTCACGGCCGCGATCGCGGTGTTCGGCCTGCTGTTCGTGCCCCTGTTCGCCTCGGGGACGGTCGGCGTGATGACCCTGCTGATCCTGGGCTTCACGCTCATGGGCCTGACCTTCGGCCCGATGGCGGCGATGCTGCCCGAGCTCTTCCCCGCGAACGTGCGGTACACGGGGTCGGCGATCGCCTACAACCTGTCGTCGATCCTCGGCGCCGCCGTCGCGCCCTTCATCGCGGTCTGGCTGTGGGACGCCGCCGACTCGCCGGTGCTCGTCGGTGTCTACCTCGCGGCCATGGCCGCCATCACCTTCGTCGCCCTGCTCTTCGAGCGCGAGACGAAGGACGTCGACTTCGACGACGACATCGGTCGCTGACCGACGCCTGCCGACGGAGCCCCGGTCGCCGCCGCGGCCGGGGCTCCGTCGCGTCCGCACCCGGTTCCCCGGTCCCTGCGCGGGCGGTCTTCCTCTGGACCCGGCAGGCTGGCGCCGTCCGGCGCCCGCCGGAGAGAGGGGATCTCACATGAGCACCGCGAGCAGGAGAAGACGCCGAGCGGCCGCCGCCGTCGTGGCCGTGGCCACGGCGCTGGCGACCGCGACGGGGGCCGCCGCAGCGACGTCGACGACGACGGCGCAGCAGGCGGCCGACGACCTCCCGGAGTGGGGCGAGGTCGACAGCGCCCGCCTCGTGCCGCTGCAGGAGACGGGCGACCCGTCCGAGCGGCTGAACATCGTCGTGATGTGCGACGGCTACACCGCCGCCGAGCAGGACGCGTGCGCCGCCGACGTCGAGCGCAACCAGAACGTGCAGTGGAGCGTGGAGCCGTTCCGCAGCTACCGGCACTACGTCAACGTGTACCGGCTCGACATCGTGTCCGGTGGGTCGGGCATCCGCTGCGACCCCGACGAGGAGGGCGGCCCCGACCCGGACAAGGTCACACCGCTGCGGCTCGTCTTCTCGCCGGGCTGCGACGACCCGCTGGCGCGCGGCGTCGTCTACAACAACGCGAACGGCCAGGGCGGCGGCGACGACGCAGGCGCCACCCCGACCGGACGGCAGCAGCACGACTTCTACCTCGAGAACTACGTCGCGCCGGAGCTGGGGATCGACGCAGGCGCCCAGAACCTGCAGACGCTCGCCGTCTTCAACTCGTTCACGTACGGCGGGATCGGCGGGACCCAGGCGACGACGTCGGGCGGCAGCCCGCAGGGCCCGCTGGTGTCGCTGCACGAGCTGGGGCACTCGCTGGGCCAGATGGCCGACGAGTACCCGTACTCCCTGCGCCCGACGCCGGGCGACCCGCACCCGGACCGCGAGCCGGGCTCGTTCCACCACACGCGCATGACGTCGCAGCAGATGACGGACTCGCAGTCCAAGTGGTTCCGGTGGCTGGGCGAAGAGAGCCTGTCCGGCGGCACGATCCGGGCGGCGGACCCCGACGGGCACGAGTCCGGGGCCACGCGCGGCTCGGACGTCTGGCGGCCGAGCGAGCACTCGATCATGCGCTGGCTGGGCTTCCACTGGGACCAGGTGGGCCGCGAGCACATGGTGGCCCGCCTGACCGGCCAGCGGAACGCCGGGCAGATGTCGCTGCCGTCCACGCCCGAGGGCGAGGTGCCGCGCGACGGCGTCGTGTGGGTCGACACGACGCAGCCGCGGTTCCACGAGCTCGACGTGACGTGGCGGGTGGGCGGCCCCGACGGGCGCGTGCTCGACACCGGTGGCGCCCGCAGCCTCGACCTGGCCGGCCTGGACCTGGAGCCCGGCACGGTGCTGCACGTCGAGGCCCGCGACCCCGTCGGCCCGGACGGGCTCGACTGGGTGCGCAACCCGTCGACGAACAACACGACGACGGACTCCGGCTACAACGGTCCGCGGTTCGTGCAGACGCGGCAGTGGACCGTCGGCGAGGCGACGGCGCCCGCGACACCGCCGACCGACCCCGTCGTCGCCGGCTCCCCCACCGACCGGCCGCTGGCGGCCGACGAGGTCGCCTCCGTGCAGACCGCCCACCCGGCCGACCGCGTGATCGAGGTCGCCTGGGAGCTCGACGGCCGGGCGGTGGACGGCACCACGGACCGGACGCTCGACCTGGGATCGCTCGACCTGGCCGGCGGCACCCACGAGCTGGTGGCCACCGTCACCGACCCTGCCGGGGGCGACCCGCAGACCCTGACCTGGGCGGTGGACGCGGTGCCGCCGACGGCGCCGCGCACGCTGTCCCCCTCGCTGGCCTCCGTCGCGTCGGACCCCGACCACGGGGTCTGGTTCGACGAGTTCGACATGACGCTCGAGCCGACCGACGACCCCACCGGGTACGACGGCGACCCGTACGTGGTGGGCGAGTTCCGGCTCGACGGCGACGGGTGGTTCAACTACTTCGGGTTCCCCGAGCAGGAGGACGCCCCGTTCACGTTCTCGCACTCCGGCAAGGTCGTGAAGTCGCTGGTGTACGGGTCGCTGGGCTCGGGCGGCATGTCCAAGGCCGCGTTCGAGCAGGAGTACGACGCCGGCGACCCGGGCGGCCCGTTCGTGCCCGGCTTCGGCACGCACACCGTCGAGCACCGCGCCATCGACCCCGCCGGCAACGTCGGCGAGGCCGATGCCTTCGACGCGACGGTGATCCCGGGCGCCGAGCTCGAGTGCGACCGGACCGTCTCGGGCGCGGTCGCCGGGCGGCTCGCCGTCCGCTCGGGCACCACGTGCCTCGACGGGGCGACCGTGCGCGGCGGCGTGAGCGTCGCGGCCGGCGCGTCGCTCAAGGTGGTCGGCTCGACCGTCAGCGGGTCGCTGTCGGCCACCGGGGCCGAGGCCGTGCAGCTGTTCGGCAGCACGGTGGCGGGCTCCGTGAGCGTCACGGGCACGACGGCGGACGTCACCGTCGTCGGGTCGACGCTGCGCGGGTCGGTGGCGCTCACCGGCAACACGCAGCGGCAGGCGAACGAGCGCTACAGCACGCACGAGGGCGCGTACGGGCCGGTGCTCGTGGGCAACCGGATCTCCGGCTCCCTCGCCTGCTCCGGCAACAGTGCGGCGCCGCGGGACTTCGGGGCGCCCAACGAGGTGACGGGTTCGGCCTCCGGCGGCTGCGCCGGCCTCTGACCAGCGCCGGCCGGGCCTGTCGGGACCTCTCGACAGGCCCGGCCGGCGTCAGCCCGCGGCTTCCTCGTGGTGCTGCACCGGCGACATGGACGCCGCGCACACGACACCCACCACGAGGACGACGCCGACGACCAGCAGCGTCTGCGCGGCGGCGTCCGCGAAGCCCGCGAAGAACGCCTGCTGCGCGGCCGCGCCGATCTGCCGGGCTGCCTCGGCCGGGACGCCGTCGGGCAGCTGCACGGAGCCGACGGACGTGCTGCCGAGCTCGCCGCTGGACCGCGCGATCCCGTCGACGAACGCCTGGCGGTACTGCTCGGGCAGCCCGGCGGCCACGTCCTGCGCGGCGGCGGGGACCGTGACGCCCAGCCGCGCCGACAGCGTCGCCACGACCACCGCCGACCCGATCACGCCGCCCACCTGACGGTTCGTGTTGAACGCCCCGGCGCCCGCGCCGGCCGTCCGGGCGTCGAGCCCCGACGTCGCGAGGTTGGACAGCGGCGAGAACGTCAGCCCCGTGCCGACGCCGAACAGCGCCATCGGCCACAGCAGCACCCACGGGGAGAGGTCGGGGTCGAGCACGGCCGCGATCCACACCACGGCCCCGGCGATGGCGGCGAACCCGGCGGCCACCACCCACTTGGCCGGCACCCGGTCGGACAGCCGGCCCGCGAACGGCGCCACCACGCCCGACACCAGCGAGCCCGGCACCATGACCAGCGCCGCGTCGATCGGCGTCAGGCCGAGGATCGACTGCAGGAAGATCGTCAGCGGGAAGAAGATGCCGATCATCGCGAACGTCACGACCATGCCGTCGACGTTCGCCAACGAGAAGTTGCGGGACCGGAACAGCCGCAGCGGCAGCAGGGCGCGCGGCCCCTGCCGGTGCTGCCACCACACGAAGACCACGAGGAGGACGACGCCGAGCCCGACCAGGCTCCACACGGAGACGGGCCCCCAGATCTGCCCCCAGTCGAAGTTCTCCCCCTCCTGCAGGCCGAAGACGACGGCGCCGACGCCCAGCACCGACAGCACCACCCCGAGCGGGTCCAGCGACGTGCCGTGCGACGGCAGGTGCGGCAGCCGGGCGAACGAGAACCACAGCGCGGCGACCCCCACCGGGATGTTCACGTAGAAGATCCACTCCCAGCCGATCGTCTCGACGAAGACGCCGCCCAGCAGCGGCCCGGCGATGGTCGCGACGCCCGCCGTCGCGCCCCACAGACCCATCGCTGCGCCCCGCTGCCGCGGCGGGAAGACCCGCGTGATCATCGACATCGTCTGCGGCGTCATGAGCGCCGCGCCGACGCCCTGCAGGACGCGGAAGGCGATGAGCCACGCGATCTCCGGGGCGGAGCCGATGTTCCCGGAGAAGCCGCACAGGAACGAGAACGTGGTGAACACGACCAGGCCGGTCACGAACACGGCCTTCTGCCCGTACCGGTCCCCCAGCCGCCCGGCGAGCAGCATCAGCACCGCGTAGGACAGCAGATAGGCGCTGTTCACCCAGCCGACCTCGATGAGCGACGCCGAGAACTGGTCGGTGAGCGTCGGGATCGCGATGTTCACGATCGTGGTGTCGACCATGATCATGAAGAAGCCGAGGATGAGCGGCGGCAGCACGCTCCACGCCGACCGCCCGTGCAGGTCGACGAGCGGGATCACCGGGCCGCGCCCGGAGGTGGTGGACATGCGACGAGCGTGACACGGCCCACCGACGCGCGCCCCGCCGGCCCGGTGGAGTGCCCGGCCGAGCGCCCGGTTCAGCTCTCCGGACGGTCCAGCGCGGACCGCAGCGCGGCGGCGATCTCGCCGGCCGCGGCGAGCTGGTCGTCGGTGAGCGCGTCGACGAAGAGCTGCCGGACGGCGCGCAGGTGCGCGACCGACGCACGGCGGAACGTCGCCGCTCCGTCGTCCGTGAGCGCGACGCCGGCCGACCGGCCCCCCTTCCGCGCGACCAGGCCGCGCCGCTCCATGCGGCCCACCTGGTGCGAGAGGCGGCTGCGCTCCCAGCCGACGGCGTCGGCGAGCGTCGACGAGCGCAGACAGTGGCCGTCGGCGTCGTGCAGCGCGAGCAGGACGGCATAGTCGGACGACGACAGCGACGACTCCGCCTGCAGGCGGGACGACAGCCGCGACCGCAGCGCCTCGGTGGTCTCGACGAAGTCGCGCCAGACGCGCAGCTGCTCGCTCGTGGTCGTCCGCCTCGGGCCGGGACCGGGCTGGTCCATCTCGACACCCCTCTCCGGGAATTGACACGTCAATTCCGACGTTACCCCGGCGACCACGATTCGTCGCTCGAGCAGGCCGGGACCGGCCTGCGACACGGGAGGGCCACCATGACCACGCTCCAGCTCGGGCTCGACTCGTTCGGCGACCGTCCGGTCGGCGCCGACGGCGAGCTCGTCTCGCACGCCGCCGCCATCCGCCAGGTTGTCGAAGAGGCGGCGCTCGCCGACCAGGTCGGAGTCGACGTCCTCGCCCTCGGCGAGCACCACCGGCCGGAGTACGCCGTCTCGACGCCGGAGACGGTGCTCGCCGCGATCGCGTCCCGGACCGAGCGGATTCGGCTCGCCTCGGGCGTCACGGTGCTCTCCTCCGACGACCCGGTCCGGGTGTTCCAGCGCTTCGCGACCCTCGACGCGCTGTCGAGCGGGCGAGCGGAGGTCATCCTGGGGCGCGGCTCGTTCACCGAGTCCTTCCCGCTGTTCGGCTACGACCTGGCCGACTACGACGTGCTGTTCGAGGAGAAGATCCACCTCTTCACCGAGCTGCTCACCGAGAAGCCCGTCACGTGGAACGGGGCCACCCGGCCTCCGCTGCGGGACGCCGACGTCTTCCCCAAGACCGAGTCCGGCCGCCTGTCGACGTGGGTCGGCGTGGGCGGTTCCCCGCAGTCCGTGGTCCGCGCGGCGCACTACGGCCTGCCCCTCATGCTCGCGATCATCGGCGGCGAGCCGGCACGGTTCGCCCCGTACGTCGACCTGTACCGACGCGCGACGGACCAGCTCGGCACGAATGCGCACCCCGTCGGCATGCACTCCCCCGGGTTCGTCGCCGACACCGACGACGAGGCCGTCGAGATCTTCTGGCCGCACTACCGCAAGCAGCGCGACCGCATCGGCGCCCTGCGAGGCTGGCCGCCGATCCGCCGTGAGGAGTTCGACGCCGAGGTGGCGCACGGCTCGCTGTACGTCGGCTCGCCCGAGACCGTGGCGCGCAAGGTCGCAGCCGCCGTCACCACGCTCGGCGTCGGGCGCTTCGACATGATCTACACCACCGGCGCGCAGCCTGCCGAGGCCCGGCTGCGCAACGTCGAGCTGTACGGCACCCGCGTGATCCCGCGGGTCCGCGAGCTGGTCGCGGAGGGCGCCGCGCGTGGTGACGCCGCATGACCGCCGTCTCGCCGCCCGGCGGGGCCGCCACGCTCGGCGTCCTCGGGGCGGGGAAGGTCGGGACCGTCCTGGCGCGGCTCGCCGTCGCCGCGGGGTACCGCGTGCTCGTCGCGGGCTCCGGCGACCCGGCGAAGATCGCGCTCACCGTCGACGTCCTCGCCCCCGGGGCGCAGGCCGTCACGGCCCAGGAGGCCGCGGCGAAGGCCGACCTCGTCGTCCTCGCGCTCCCGCTCGGCCGGTACCGCACCGTCCCCGCGGACGCCCTGGCCGGCAAGCTCGTCGTCGACGCCATGAACTACTGGTGGGAGGTCGACGGGCACCGGACGGACCTGAGCGACCCGGCCACCTCGACGAGCGAGCTCGTGCAGGAGTTCCTCCCGGCGTCGCGCGTGGTCAAGGCGTTCAACCACATGGGCTACCACGACCTCGACGCCGGGGCGCGGCGTTCCGGCTCCCCTGGCCGCAAGGCGATCGCCGTCGCCGGGGACGACCCCGACGACGTGCGGCTGGTCGCCGACCTCGTCGACCGGATCGGCTTCGACCCCGTCGTCGCCGGCCGCCTGTCCAGCGGGGCGCGCCTGCAGCCGGGGATGCCGGCCTTCGGCGCGAACCTGCCCCACGACGAGCTGCGCGCGCTCGTCGCGCCCGCCGGCTGACGACGTCGGAGGAATGCGCCCGCCGGGTGCCCGCCCTATGCTGGTCGGCAGGGCGGCGCGTCCCGCCCGACCCCCGACCGGTGCTCGCGCCACCGGGACCGCGCGAGCGGTGGGGGCAGAGGGGACCTCGAGTGCTCGGCGTGGCATGGACACCGTGTTCCGAGGTGCCCTGCCGGCGGGCGCGAGCCGCGGGCGGAGCGCCGCGCGAGCACAGGAGTCCGTCATGACGAAGCACGAGACCTTCAAGAAGCGGGTGCGCGAGCGCATGGCCCGCACCGGCGAGAAGTACGGCGCCGCGCGCCGGGCTCTCCTCGCCCGAGCGAGCAGCCCCACGGACGGGGCCGACCCCGGCTGGGTGTCCCCGCCCGACGTCTCCGACGACGCGATCCGCAGCAACACCGGCCACGGCTGGGACGAGTGGGTCGCGCTGATCGACGCCGGCCCGGGCCGGGCGGCCGGCCACACCGCGATCGCGGCCTGGGTGGGCGAGCAGCACGACGTCCCCGGGTGGTGGGCGCAGTCCGTCGCCGTCGGGTACGAGCGGATCACGGGACTGCGCGTCCCCGGCCAGCGCCCGGACGGCACGTTCTCCGTCAGCCGGTCGAAGCTGGTCGACCTCGACCCCGACGTCCTGCGCAAGCTGCTGGACGACGACGCCGACCGCACCGACCTGGTGCCCGGCCTCACCCTGACCCCGCGGTCGCGCCCCGGGGTGAAGAGCCCACGGTTCGGGGTGTCCGACGACGACGGCCAGCACGGCGTCCTGCTCGTGTCGATGGACGCCGCGGGGCCGCGGGTGCGCCTGACCGCCACCCACGAGAAGCTCGCGTCGGCCGCCGAGGCCGAGCAGTGGAAGGCCTACTGGGGCGAGTGGCTGGAGGCGCTGGCCGCGTCCTGACCCGCCCGGCGCGCGTCGGCGACGCGGCGCCGCCCGGCGGGGTACGGCAGCTCGTCGGCGAGACGCCCGGCGGCGGCGAGCAGCCCCTCGGCCTCGCCGGCCCGCCCCAGCCGCCGCGTCGCCGTGGCGAGCACGACGACCGCGTCGACCTCGTCGAGGTGCTCCCCCGCCGCCCGCGCCCGCTCGGCCTCGGCGGCGGCGACCCGTCGTGCCTCCTCCGGCCGCCCCGCGGCGAGGTGTGCCCACGCCACGAGCACAGCACCGGTCACGCCGTCCGACCCGTCGCCCAGGATCTCGAGCGCCGCCGCCGGGTCCGCCGCGGCCAGGTGGTGCTCGGCCCGGGCCAGGCGCACCACCAGCCGCGCCTGACGGTCGCCCGCGGTGGCGACGACGGTCTCGGCGCGGTCCAGCAGCGCGGCGGCGTCGTCGTGCTCGCCGGCCCGCCCGCGCACGGACGCGAGCGCCGCCAGCGCGTACGGCAGGCACCAGGTGCGCTCCCACTCGGCGGCGGCGAAGGCCTGCTCGGCGAGGTCCCGCGCGGCGTCGGGCTCGTCCAGCAGCAGCCGGAGCTCGGCCAGGTTCGCGCGCTCGAAGGCGGCGGAGGTCTGGTCGCCGGACCGCAGCGCGAGCTCCAGTGCACGCTCCCCGAACTCCACGGCTCGCGCCAGCCGCCCGCTCCGCCGCGCGTTCTCCCGGAGCGTCGAGAGCACGGCGCCGAGCAGCGTCGGGTCGCCGTAGGCCTCCGCCGGGGCCAGTGCCCGGTCCGCGGCCTCCCTCGACTCGGCGAACCGCCCGGCCAGGCCGAGGTTGCTCGCCTGACCCGCGTACGCGCGGGCGACCAGGCCGTGCCGCTCCGCCCCGGGGACCTCCCGCGCCGCGGCGAGCGCCCGGCGGGCGGCGTCGTGCCCCTCGTCGTGCCGACCCTGCGCGCGCCGCACCCCGGACAGGGCGAGGCGGTGCTGTGCCTCGGCCTCCGGCGGCGTCCGCGCCGTCACGGGGTGCGCCCGCAGCACGCGCGCGGCCTCGTCGACCTCGCCTGTGCGCAGCAGGCACTGGGCCAGGCGCCCGGCCACCAGCACCGACTCGGCCGCCTCGTCCCGCCGGACGAACTCGGCGAGCGCGGTGCGCAACGTCGCGCTGGCGGCGGCGAACTGCCCCATGCGGAACAGCACCCCGCTGTGCGCGAGCCGCGCCCGGGCGGCGTCGACGTCGAGGCGGTTCACGAGGTCGCGGTAATAGCGGTCCGCGGCGTCGTTCGCGTACAGGGCCGCCGCACGCTCGGCGGCGCGACGCAGGTACTCGGCCGCCCGCGGGTCGTCGGCGCGGGCGAGGTGGGAGGCCAGCGTGTCGACGGCGTCGGGCCGACGACGCAGCACCGCCCCCGCGACGGCGGCGTGCAACTGCCGCCGGCGGACGGCGCTGAGCCGCTCGTAGCAGGTCAGCCGCACCACGGGGTGGCGGAACGCCAGCCCGTCCTCCCCGCGGCCGGACACCACCACCTGCCGCTCCTCCACGAGCGACGCGGCGATCGCGCGCTCGACCGCGTCCGCGGCCGCGGCGCCCGCCACGGGCGGCTCGAGCCCGTGCCGCGCGACGTCGAGCAGCTCGGTCAGCGCCGCCTCCCCGCCCACGACGGCGAGCGCCTCGACCACCCGCCGGGCGTCCGGGTCGAGCCGGTCGAGCCGGGCAGCCACGGCCTGGGCGACCCCGTCCGGCGCCGCCGCGCCGCCGTCGGCTCCGTCGCCGGCGCCGCCGTCGCCTAGCGGCCCGCGGGCCAGCTCGAGCGCGAACAGCGGGTTGCCCCGGGAGAGCCGCCACGCCCGCCGGTGGGCGCCCTCCGCGCGCTCGGCCGGCGGCATCGCGTCGCGCACCATGGCCAGGCACGCCTCCTCGTCGAGACCGTCGAGCCTCTCGGTCGCGCACAGGCCCTGGCGGGCCAGCGACGCGACGACGGCTCGGCGGGGGTCGGCGTCGTGCAGCTCCTCGGCGCGGTAGGTGGCGAGGAAGCGCAGGTCGGTCCTCAGCTCGGCGGCGTGCCGGGCCAGGTGGCCGAGCAGCCGGAAGGTGCCGAGGTCGCCCGCCTGCAGGTCGTCGAGGACGACGAGCACGGGCTGCTCGACCGCCAGGGCGCCGAGCACCAGGGCGCCGGCGCGGAACAGCCGGTCCCTCTCCTCCTCGGGCGTGTGCTCGCCCGCCCCCGGCACCTGCCCCAGCGAGGGCAGCAGCACCGCGAGCTCCGGGTACTCCGCCCCGATTTCGGCCCGCTCGGCCGCGTCGCATCCGGCGAACCACCGGTCGAGCGCCTCGGCGAACATCCCGTAGGGCGTGCGCCCGTCCGGGTCCTGCCCCGCACCCCACAGGACCGCGGCGCCGCCTGCCGCCGCCCGTGCCGCGGCCTCGGCAGCCAGCCGGGTCTTGCCCACCCCGGCCTCGCCGGTGAGCAGGACAACGGGCGCGGCGCCCCGTCCGGCCAGCCTGCCCAGCGCGTCGTCTCGGCCGCGCAACGGGGCGGCCGCAGCGGCACGCACGGGCGCGGGCAGGGCGGGCGGGGCCGGGACGCGGGCCGGCGCCGCGGACAGGGCCTCGCGGTGCAGCCGCTCGATCACCGGGCCCGGCCGCACGCCGAGCTCCTGGTCGAGGACGCGGCGGCACCGGTGGTACTGCGCGACGGCGCGCCGGCGGAGCCCCTGGCGCAACGCCGCCTCCATGACGAGCCGGTGTGCCCGCTCGTCGGCGGGGCTGCCGGCCAGCACCTGCTCGGCCAGGGCCACCGCCTCGCGGGGCGCGCCGCCAGCCAGCCGGGCGGCGCCCAGGCGAAGGCGGAGCCGGTCGCGGAGCTCACCGACCCCGGCGCGCCGCGCCTCGGCCCACGGCTCGTAGCAGTCCTCGGGCAGCAGGTCCCCGGTGAACAGCGCCAGCGCGCGGGCGAGCGCGGCGGTGTCGTCGGCCCCGTCGTACCCGTCGCCGTCGGACGCGTCGAGCGCGGCCCGGGCGGCCGCCTCGGCCTCGTCGGCGTCGACCCGCACGGTCGCCGGGTCGAGCGCGAGCATCGGCCCCTCCGCCACCAGGTACGACGACGCCGCCCGGGGCGCCAGCTCGGGCTCGAGGGCGTGGCGGGCGGCGTGCAGCGCGACCCGCAGGCTGCCGAGGGCGGCCTGCGGGTCGGTGCCGGGCCAGCAGGTCTCCATGACCTGCTCCCGGTGCAGCCGGTGCTCCGGCGTCACCGCCAACAGCTTGACGAGGCCGCGCGCGCTCGGCCGCGGCCACTTCTCGGGGAGGTCGGGGCCGCCGTCACGCGTGACCCGGAACCCGTCGAGGAGGTGGAGCCGCAGCAGGGGTGCCGGGTTGGGGTGCCGCTCGTCCATCGGGTCGCCACTGTAGCCCCGCGGCGAGCAGCCCAGTCACGACAGGGTGAACCCGGCGGCGCCCCGCCCCGCGCCGTTGCGGGGCGGGACGCCGCCGGGGCCTGTCAGGACAGCGAGTACGTGGCCATCCGGTGGATGACCCGGTCCTGCGAGAAGACACCGCCGCCGACGAGCTCCGCGGTCCGGTTGACCCCGAAGTCGTCGTAGTTGAGCGAGACCATCTCGTCGACGCCGTCGCCGTCCAGGTCCGCGGCAAGGTAGTTGCGGCCGCCGGGCTGCGAGCCGCTGCCCACGCCGTACTGGAACGACCAGCCGGAGGTCAGCACCGACGGGTCCCAGGCACCCACCCCGCCGTCCGTGCCGCCCAGCAGGAGCCGGCGCCCGGCCGGGCCCGTCCCCATCTCGACGGAGCGCAGCGGCGCGACCACCGAGCTGTACGTCTCGACGCCGTCGGCGGCGAAGCCGTGCAGGGTGCCGAAGCTCAGCTGGTACAGCACGCCGGAGTCCGTGAAGTAGTCCCCGTGCGACCAGGGGCTGCCGCTCACGTACTGGTGCAGCAGCTCGCCCGTGCGACCGTCGCGGATCTCGACGACCACGTGCGGCGTCACGGCCGTGCCGGGGTTCCCCGGCACCACGCTCCGGATGAGCCAGGTGTGCACGACGGCGTGCCCGTCGGCGTACGGGATCTCCGGCGAGGCGAAGACCGCCGCGTCGAGCAGCGCGCCGTGCATCAGCCCGCCGTCGGCGATCTCCGGCGCGTCGGGCACCACGGCCCAGAGCTCCGTGCCGGCGCCGTCGAGCGCGACGGCCTGCTGAGTGGCGTCCGTCCGCCGGAGCCCGTCGACGCTGCCGTACTGGGTGTGCACCCGGCCGCCCGACACCACCGTGTCGGAGAAGGCCACGTCGCCCGCGGTCGCCGGCGCCGCGTACGTCCACAGCGCGGTGCCGTCGCCGCGGTAGGCGCGCAGCGCGTCGGTGGGCACGAGGATCTCGGCCGCGTCGTCACCGGCCACGTCGGCCACGGTGACCGAGCGGACGTACTGCCCGCCGCCGTCGATCGTCGCCTCGACCGCGCCGGTGCCGGCGTCGAGCACCGTCGTCGCCGTGTCGGCGGCGACCACGACCTCCGCGTCGCCGTCGCCGTCCACGTCCCCGGTCTCGATGCCGTGCACCTGGCCGGGCACCGTGGCCTCCCACAGCTGCCGCGGCTCGCCGTCCTTCAGCGACGTGCCGGACCAGGCCCAGACGCCGCGCGACGTGCCGCCGGCGACGACGTCCTGCAGGCCGTCGCCGTCCACGTCCACGTCCTGTGCATACGCGAGGTCGCCGCGCATCGGCGTCAGCGACATCTCCTTGCCGTTACCGAGGTTGTACGTGTAGATGTTCTGCTGCTGGTCGATCGTGCGCACCACCGTGCTCCCGCCCGAGCGGACGACCTCGTGGTCCAGCGGCGACACCCCGACGCCGTCCTGCTCCCAGCGGACCTTGCCGCCGCCGGAGAAGGCGGTCAGCGACCCGTACTGCAGGCCGGCGAGGTTGACCCCTTGGTCGCTGTCGGTGTCGTCCTGCGCGGAGGCGATCAGGGTGCCGTCCACGACCGACAGCTCCCAGGTGCTGGGCGCGTCGCTCGTGCTGCCCGCCGAGGGCTTCGTGGTGTGCGACCACAGCGCCGTGCCCGGTTCGGCGCCGTCGAGCACGCGGACCGTGGAGGCGTTGAGGTAAAGGTTCGGCGACAGGGTCGACTCGGCGACCGCGTACTCGCCGCCGCCGCCGGAGGCGACGTCGCCGACCGTCATCGCGGTCGGGACCGCGTTCACGCGGGTGGAGTGCACGGTGCGCGCGCCGTCGGCGAGGGCGTACGACGCGACCTGGTAGCGCACGCCGTCCGACGGGTCGGACTGCTCGATCGCGGCCAGGCGGCCGCGGCCCGAGTCCAGGTGGAGCTGGCGTACGTACAGGTCACTGTCGGACTGCCACCGGACGGTGCCGTCGGAGACGCCGAGCACGAGGGTTCGCCCGCGGCCCGCAGCCTGGTCGGTCGTGTCACGGTTCCACGCGGCGGCGACCGTGCCGTCGCCGAGGTCGGCGATCGCGGCCCACGCCGCGGGCCCGCTCTCCTCGGTGTCGTACGTCCAGGTCGACGCCGGCGTCAGCGTGCCGTCGGCGGCCTCTCCGTCGGTAGCGAACGTCAGGCCCGTCAGCGTGGCCGTGCCGCCGCCGCCGCGGTTGTTGAGGCTCGGCGAGTCGGCGAGCAGGAGGGTGCCGTCCACGACCTTCAGCTGGGCCGCGTAGTCGTACAGCTGCCACCAGAGGGTCTCGCCGGTGCGGCCGTCCAGCACCGTGACGTAGGTGCCCACCTCGGCCGACCACCCGGGCGGCACCGAGCCGACGGAGGTGGAGAAGGCCAGGTCGTCGACGCCGTCGCCGGACAGGTCGCCCGTGGCGTACCCCTGGTCGGACGCGGCGGTGAAGGGGCTCACCGCGTTGTACCCGAGCACGAGGTGCGGCTGGTAGGCCGCCGTCTCCCACGGCCGGAAGCTGCGCACGCCCCACTCGGCGTACAGCGAGTCCGTGGTGCGCGTCCACGCGGTGGCGCCGTCGGCCGCGTGCCGCTGCACGTTGCCGAGGCTGTGCAGCGTGAAGTAGTCGCCGCCGCCACCAGCGTCGGCCGTCACGCCCATGCCCTGCACGGCCTCGAGCGTCGACTCCTCGGTGAAGCTGACCGGGGTGTCGGGGTCGACCGGCTCCTCGGCGGCGCCGTCCTCCGGCGCGTCGGCGGCGTCGTCCCGCTCGGCGGGCTGCTCTGCCGTGTCGTCGCCGTAGACGTCGACGTGGGCCCGCGCGGTCAGCTCGGTGGCCTCGGCGTTGGTCAGGGTCATCGCCCCGTCCGCGGCGTCGGCGCCGGCGGCGACCGCCTGGGGCGCGGCGGCCAGCGCGAGGCCGGCGGCCGTCAGCGTGGCGGCGAGGCGCGTGCCGCGCCGTGGGGTCTGCCGCGTGGTCCGGAGGTTCATCGCTGGTCTCCCTGTGCGAAGCGGATCGCCGAGCCGGCGGTGAGCACCGGCTGGTCGAAGGAGTACTGGAGGGCGTCGGAACCGGCCTGGTTCTCGATGCCCACGGTGGCGTGCGCGCCGCCGTCGGGCACGGACTGGTACTGCAGCGTCACGGCGCCGTCGGCCTCGTGGAGCACGGCCTCGAAGGTGACCCGGTCGCCCGAGCCGTCCGCGACGAGCACGTCGGTCCACACCACGGCGAACCGGCGGTCGCCCGCGCTGCCGACGGTGCCCGTGGTGACCTTCGACTTCTTGTCGACGGTCAGGTCGTCCCAGTAGGCCGCGACGATCCCGTTGGGCGCGGCGTTGCTCGGCAGCACCTCGTTGGCGTAGTCGCCGACGCGCGGCGCGAGGAAGTTGAGCAGGCCGTTGGTGGTCACCGCGACCTCGTCGTAGGTGACGCCGTAGAAGTCGACGCCGAACGGGAGCGCGACGGTCGCCGCGTCCTCGTCGCCGCTCAGGGCGACGCGGGTCTTGCCCGCGACCCACCCGTACGACGCCGGGGCGCAGGAGTGGCCCGAGCGGTCGGTGCGGGCCGGGACCTGCACGTCGGCGGTCTCGTCGCCGTCGACGGTCAGCGCCCCGGCGTGCTCGCCGTTGCACAGCACCGGCGCGGACGGCGTCACCGTGAGCGTGTAGTCGCCCTCGGCGACCTGCGGCAGCGTGTACGTGCCGTCGGCGGCCGTGGTGACCGCGGGCACCGGGGTGCCGGCGACCGCGACCGTCGCCCCGCCGAGCGGGTCGCCCGCCACGTCGAGCACGGTGCCCGACACGGCGTGCGCCGGGACGGGCGCGAGGGCGACGGCCTGCACCAGCTCCTGGTCGTCGACGAGCGCGACGCCCGCCAGCGTGCGGGTGGCGTAGCCGTAGCCGCTCAGGGTGACGTCGTACGTGCCGGGGAGCAGGTGGACGGAGAAGGTGCCGTCGGAGCCGGTCTTCACGGTGCGGGAGCCGGTGCCGGTGAGCTCGACGGAGACGTCGGGCAGCGCGGCGCCCGTCGCCTCGTCGGTGACGGTGCCGGTGACGGTCGCCGCCTCCTTCGGGGCGGCCACGACCGCGGCCAGGGCGTCGAGCTTGCCCTCGCCCCACACGTTGTTCGCGTCGACGGTGCCGCCGCAGTGCGTGTCGTCGACGTCGCGCGCGGCGTCGTCCAGGACGGCGCGCGTGCCGGCGACGTCACCGACGAGCGTCGGCGCCGCGGCCATCACCAGGGCGGCCGCGCCCGCGACGTGCGGCGCCGCCATCGAGGTGCCGGACAGCGTGGCGTACTCGGAGCCCGGCGCGGCCGAGCGGACGTCGACGCCCGGCGCCGCGATGCTCGGGACGGCGGACCCGTCGACCAGGGAGGGGCCGAACCCGGAGAAGTTCGCGATCGTGCCGTTCACGTCGTACGCGCCGACGGCGTAGGTCGTCGCCTGGGCGCCCGGGGACTCCGCCGTCGAGCAGCTCACGCCGTTGCCGCCGTTGCCCGCCGAGAACGGGGCGAAGATGCCGGCCGCCGTCCACGCCGCGATCGTGTCCTCGTAGAACGTGGTGAACCCGCCGCCCCAGGAGTTGTTGACGATGTCGGGCGCCAGCTCGGGGCGCGGGTTCTCGCCGTTCGCGTCCGTGGGCGCCAGGACCCACTGGCCGGCGGCCAGCAGCGAGCTGTCCGAGCACGAGCGGGACTCGCAGCCCTTGGCCGCGATCCACGTGGCGCCCGGGGCCACGCCGATGCCGTCCGCGCCGACCATCGTGCCCATCGTGTGGGAGCCGTGGCCGTTGTTGTCGCACGGAACGGCGGCGTCGTCGCACTCGCCGGTCGGGTTGAACCAGTGGTAGTCGTGCGTGAACGAGCCGTCGCCGTCGTTGCCGGCGTAGGAGTCCACGAGCGCCGGGTGGTCGAACTGCACGCCGGAGTCGATGTTGGCGATGACGACGCCCTCGCCGCGGTCGGCGTACTGCGACCACACCTGGTCGGCCCTGATGTCGGTGACGCCCCACTCGGGTGTCGCGGTCGTGCCGGTGCCGCCGGCCTCGTCCGCGGCGGTCTCCGTCGTGGTCTCGCCGGCGTCGATCGCGTAGTGCTTCTCCTGGACCAGCTCGGCGACGTCGCTGCGCTGCGCGAGCTCGTCGACGAGGGCCTCGTCACCCGTCACGAGCACCGAGCTGGTGATCCAGAAGTCCTCGTGCCCGATCTTCTCGGCGTCGAGCCAGGCAGTGAGAGACCTCTGGGCGCGGTTCGCCTCGGAGCGCAGCGCGCCGTAGGTCGCCTTCGCCTTGGCCCGCTTGCTCTGCTTCGCGCGGGCCTGCACCAGGTCGGCACTGCCCTGGAGGACGACGAAGAACGTGGCCTCGTCGCCGCCGTCCACCGCCCTCTCGAGGGCCGGGTCGATCTTGCCGGCCGCACTCGCGGCGACGGCAGGCGCGGCCGTCGCCGTGGCGGCGAGCGCCGGGCCGGCCAGCAGCGCGGCCGCGGCGGTGGCCGCGAGCGCCACCGGCGCGAACCGCCTGCGGCGGGACGGATGGAACAGGTGCATCAGGATGCTCCTCGGGTCGTGGGGGCTCCCGGGACGCTACGGAGCCGCCGTTACCGAGGCATTACTGGTGCCCGGAGCTCCTGCCTGTGCCGTAGCGGGCGACCAGCTCGGCACCCAGCCGAGCGAGCTCCGCCCGCACCTCGGGCGGGCCCTCGACCTCGGCCTGCGCGCCCCAGCCGGCCAGGTGCCGGGCGACGTCGAGCGGTGTGGGCGCGGCCACGCGCACCCGGGCCCGGCCGTCGTCGCGGGCGCTTCGGCCGGCACCGTCGGCGGCCTCCTCCACGTGCGTGTGCCGCCCGAACTGGGCGCGCAGCACGCCGACGTGCTCCGCGCGCACGAGGACGGTGGCCCACGTCGTAGACCGTCGTTCCTCCACCTCGCCCACGACCCGCTCCCACTCGGCGGCCAGGTCGAGGCCCTCCGGGACGTCGGACGGCGTGGCGGTGACCTCCAGCCCGCGCACGCGGTCCACCCGGAAGGTGCGCGCGCCGCGCGGCGTGCCGGCGACGAGATACCAGACGCCGTCCTTGTCGACGAGCCCCCACGGGTCGACGTCCCGCCGGGAGGAGTACCCCGTCGCGCCCGTGTAGTCGATCCGGACCCGGCGGCGCTCGACGACCGCCCGCTGCAGCACGTCGACCTCCGCCGGCCGCTCCCGCCCGACAGCGCTCCAGCGCTCGCGATCGACGACGACGGCCGACGCGGCCGCCTCGGCCTCGGCCCGGAAGGTGGCGGGCAGGGCGCGCACGAGCTTGCGCAGCGCCGCCCGCGCGTCGTCGGACGAGGCCGCTCCCGGCCCGGCGAGCAGGAACAGGGCGCGCGCTTCCGGGGCCGTGAGGCCCGACAGGTCCGTGCGCGAGCCGCCCAGCAGCGACCAGCCACCGCCCCGGCCGGGCTGCGGGTACACGGGCACGCCCGCGGCCGACAGCGCCTCCAGGTCGCGGCGGGCGGTCGCGACCGACACCTCGAGGTCGGCGGCGAGCTGGGCCGCGGTGACGCGCGGGCGCGACTGCAGGTGGAGCAGGACCTGGATGAGCCGGTCGGCGCGCATGCTCCGAGACTGGCACACAAAGTAGTCAGTGGGTGAGCACTTTGACGACGAGAGTGGTGATCGGACGGCGTCACCGGGCGCCGCAGGGACACCTGGAGCAGACATGCTGCGCGGACTGACCACCATCACCTACCTCGCCGACGACGTCGCGGCCGCCCGCGACTGGTACGCCGAGGTGCTCGGCACCGAGGCGTACTTCAACCGGGACGCGAACGGCGCGCTCGCCTACACCGAGTTCCGCATCGGCGACTACCAGCACGAGCTGGGGATCATGGACCGGCGCTTCGCTCCCCCGCAGCCGGCCGAGCCCGGCGGCGCCTTCGCCTACTGGGCCGTCGACGACGTCCGCGCCGCCCACCAGCGGCTGCTCGACCTCGGCGCCGTCGACCACGCCCCGCCGCTCGAGCGCGGCCCCGGCTTCGTCACGGCGTCCGTCGTCGACCCCTTCGGCAACGTGCTGGGCGTGATGGAGAACGCGCACTACGCCGAGGTGCTCGCCTCGCTGCGGGCCTGAGCGCGGGCCTGAGCGCGGGCCTGACGCCGGCGCTCAGCCGCCGCTCGGTCGGGCGCTCATCCCGGGACGGTCGTGAAGCCGGTCGCGCGGACCACCCGGGCCGGCACGCCCGCGACGACGGTGTCGGCCGGCACGTCCCGGGTCACGACCGCGCCGGCGCCGACCACCGCCCCGTCGCCGATGGTCACGCCGGGCACGACCGTCACCGAGGCGCCGAGCCACGCCCGGCGGCCGATCACGACCGGCGCCGGCGTCATGTCCGCCCGTCGGGCCGGGTCCATCCCGTGGTTGAGGGTGGTCACCGTGGTGCCGTGCCCGATGAGCGCCCCGTCGCCGACGGTGATCCCGCCGGTGTCCTGGAACCGGCATCCCATGTTGATGAAGACGCCGGCGCCGAGGGTGAGGTTCTTGCCGAACTCGGAGTAGAACGGCGGGAAGAGCGCCACCGACTCGTCGACCGTCCGGCCCGTCAGCCGGGACAGCAGGGCGCGCACCTCGCCGGGCGTGCGGTAGCCGGTGTTCAGCTCGGCGACGACCCGCAGCGCGTCCTGCGCCGCGTGGTGCATGAACTCGTGCGCGGGCGAGCCGCCCTCGACGGTCGCGCCGCGGTTCACGTGGTCCAGGAATTCCTGCAGCTCCATCCGACGATCGTGGCACGGACCAGGGCGGGAACGCCGGTCACTGCTGCATCCTCGGGTCCTGGGTGGGGTCGTCGTACATCGGCGGGCAGCCGACGTGGGCGGCGTCCGGGCGCAGCTCGTAGTGCCAGGGCTCGTTGGCGTAGACCTGGCACAGCCCGTACCGGGCGCCGCTGGTGGACAGCCAGTCCATGGCGTCCCACGGCCCGACGTCGAGGGCGTCCCCCTGCACGTGCGGGGAGGTCTCCGCGGTCGCCACCCAGCGGGCCGCCTCGGCGGCCGAGCCGTACTCGGAGACGGCGTCGCTCAGCAGCCGGTCCTGGTACTCCGGGGAACGCCAGCCGCTGGTGACGGAGAAGGTGATGCCGTCGTCGGCCGCGTCGGTCGCCGCCTCGCGGAGGGCGGCGAGCAGGTCCGGGTCGAGGTTCGCCACGGCCGGGAACTCGTCGTCGAAGACCGTCACGTCGTCGGAGACCTCGCCGTCGGCCCAGGGCCGGTCGCCGAGGGCGTCGAGGAACCAGGCGGCGACCGCGACGAGGGCGACCACGAGGAGGGTGAGGACGACGGGCCGGGTCCGGCGGGACCGGGCCCGCGTTCGTGTGCTGGACATGCCCCCAGCCCACGTGGGCGGGTGTTGCCGGGGCGTATGGGGTTTTCGATACGCCCGCGACAGGTGGCGGCTCGTAGCATCGAGGCGTGCGCGTGCTGATCGTGGAGGACGAGCCCTACCTGGCCGAGGCCGTCCGCGACGGCCTGCGCCTGGAGGCGATCGCGGCCGACGTGGCCGGCGACGGCGACACCGCCCTGGAGCTGCTGGCCGTGAACGCCTACGACCTGGCCGTCCTCGACCGCGACGTCCCCGGGCCGTCGGGCGACGAGGTGGCCGCGCGCATCGTCGCGTCCGGCAGCGGCACCCCGATCCTCATGCTCACGGCCGCCGACCGGATCGACGACAAGGCCTCCGGCTTCGAGCTCGGCGCCGACGACTACCTCACCAAGCCCTTCGAGATGCGCGAGCTGGTGCTGCGGCTCCGTGCCCTGGACCGCCGTCGCGCGCACCACCGACCGCCGGTGCGCGAGCTCGCGGGGCTGCGCGTGGACCCGTTCCGCCGCGAGGTCTTCCGCGACGGGCGGTACGTCGCGCTGACGCGCAAGCAGTTCGCCGTCCTGGAGGTGCTCGTCGCCGCGGACGGCGGGGTCGTCAGCGCCGAGGAGCTCCTCGAGCGGGCGTGGGACGAGAACGCCGACCCGTTCACCAACGCCGTGCGCCTCACCGTGTCGGCGCTGCGCAAGCGGCTCGGCGAGCCGTGGGTCATCGCCACCGTGCCCGGCGTCGGCTACCGCATCGAGCCCCCCGCCGACGCCGCACCCCGCGACGTCACGCCCCGCGACCGGCGTGCGGGAGGGGACCGTGGCTAGGGAACCGGGGACGAGCGTCCGCCTCAAGCTCACGCTCAGCTACGTGGGGTTCCTCATGGTCGCCGGCGTCCTGCTGCTCGCCGTCGTGTGGGTGTTCCTGCTGCGGTACGTGCCCGAGTCCGTGACGATCTCGATCGACCGCCCCGGCCCGGGGCAGTTCGTGCCCAACCGGTCCGACCTCGAGCGCGCGTTCGTCCCCCGGGCGACGTGGGCGCTGGCGGCCCTGCTGGTGTTCGGCCTGGTGGGCGGGTGGCTCCTCGCAGGCCGGATGCTCGCTCCCCTGGACCGGATCACGGCGGCCACCCGGGTGGCCGCGACCGGGTCGCTCTCCCACCGCATCGGCCTCCCGGGCAACCAGGACGAGTTCCGCGAGCTCGCCGACGCCTTCGACGGCATGCTCGCCCGCCTCGAGGCGCACGTCGCCGAGCAGCAGCGGTTCGCCGCCAACGCCTCGCACGAGCTGCGCACGCCGCTGGCGACCACCCAGGCGCTCCTCGACGTCGCCCGCGACGACCCGGACCGCGACACCGGTGAGCTGCTCGAGCGGCTCACCGCCGTCAACGCCCGGGCGATCGACCTCACCGAGGCGCTGCTCCTGCTCAGCCGGGCGGACCGGCGGTCCTTCGCCCGCGAGCGCGTCGACCTGTCCCTCCTCGCGGAGCAGGCCGCCGAGACGCTCCTCCCGCTCGCGGAGCGACGCGGGACCACGCTAGAGGCCGTGGGCGACGTCACCCCCGTCGTCGGCTCGGAGCCGCTGCTGCAGCAGCTGACCACGAATCTCGTGCACAACGCGATCGTCCACAACCTCCCCGGCGGCGGCACCGTGCGGGTCGCCACCACGACACGCCCCGGGTGGGCCGTGCTCACGGTCGAGAACACCGGTGAGGCGCTCGCGCCCGACCTGGTCCCGACGCTGACCGAGCCGTTCCGGCGCGGCACCGGGCGCGTGCGTCCCCCTGTGGCGGGCGAGCACGCGGGCGTCGGCCTCGGGCTGGCGATCGTCGACAGCATCACGCGTGCCCACGACGGCGCGCTCGACCTCGCGCCGCGGCCCGGCGGCGGTCTGCGGGTCACGGTGCGGCTGCCCGCCGCGCCGCACCCGGCCCCGCCGCCTCCGTGACGCGGCGGGGCCGGGGCCGTCTCACCAGACGCGGGTGCGCGACGTCCCCGTCGCCAGCGCGGCCAGCGGCCCGACCGGGTACGACGTGCCGGGCTCCTTGTCGCGGCCGAGCAGGTCGGTGCGCACGTCGACAGGGCTGCCGTCGGGCTCCTCGAAGTCGGCGTCCGCGAACCGTACGGGCGGCAGGTCCGCGCCCGTGACCGGGCCCACGCGGGGTCCGGCGACGGCCTCGGGCACGGTGGCCTCGACGTAGACCTCGTCGCCCTCGTCGACGACGACGAAGGTCACCGCGTCGTCGACGACCAGCGCGTCCTTCTCGCGCTCGTAGGGGGCGGCGCCGTTCGCGTACGTGTTGTGGTGGACGTAGGCCGGCTGGCGCAGGCCGTGGAAGCGCTGGTGGTCGCCGCCGGTCCGCTCGACGCTCGCGAGGTAGTCGTCGAACGTGGGCGGGCAGCCGTCGTAGCCGTGGGTGCCGAAGGTGGCCAGCCGGTGCCCCAGGCTGCCGGGCCGGAAGGCGCGGTCGGCGTCCCCGCCGAGGAACAGGTTGCCGACGTAGCGGTCGTCGCCGCCGTACACCACCGCGTAGCCGGACACCTGCGTGCTGTGCGGGCGGTGGTAGGGCGTGGCGCGGTCGAGGACCTGCTCGAGGCGCACGGCGCCGCCGACGAGGTTGTTGACGAACGCTCCGCCCTGGCTGAAGACCTCGAGCGCGACCCGCGAGGCGAGCACGTTGTGGTCCACCACGTACGGGCCGTGGCTGACCTCGACGAACAGGTCGCGCGTGTTGGCGTAGAAGAGGTTGCGGGCCACGCGCGTGCCCTGGGTCTGCCAGTCGAGCCAGGTGCCCAGGGTGCAGTCGTGGATGCGGTTGTGCACGATCTGCACGTCGACGGCCGCGTGCAGCTTGATGCCGGCGATCTCGTAGCCGTAGTACTCGCGCTTGGTCGCGATGTGGTGGATGTGGTTGTCCTCGATGCGCGAGAAGACCGCGCCGAGGTGCCCGACGATGCCGTTCTGGCCGCAGTCGAAGATGGTGTTGCGGCGCACGACGTGCGAGCCGACGTGCTCCCGGTCCCAGCCGATTTGCCGCGCGGCGAAGACCGACTCGAGCTGGTACTGGTACCCGGGCTTGTCGCCGCGCAGGGTCGAGAAGTTGTGCCCGGTGGAGATCTCCTTGCCGAGCGAGACGGCCGAGGCCTTCGCGTCGTGGATCACGTTGTCCTCGATGATCCAGCCCTTGGCCCAGTTGGGCCCGACGAGGCCGGGCTGGTCGGCCGTCGGCGGCGCCCAGGGCGTGGCCGCCTGCGCCAGCTCGAAGCCGCGCACGGTGATGTAGTCCAGGTGGTGCTCCGTGGGGTAGAAGACGGAGCGGCGCACGTTGATCTCGACGAGCTCGGCGTTGGGGTCGGCGCCCGGGAAGGCGGCCCACACGGTCGTGACGTCCGCGCCGACCTCGGCGTACCAGACGAACCGGGTCTGGTCCGGGTCGGGCAGCGGCTCGGGGGTGCCGGTCCACCCGTCGACCGCCTCGGTGCGCACCGGCGGGTCGGTGACGGCCGCACGGTCGTGGACCTCGTAGAAGCTCCGCCCGTTCAGGTACACCTCGCCCAGGTGGGTGCGCTCCCCCGTCGCCGGCGGCACGAGCCAGTCGCCCTCGACCTCGTGGGCGAACGGGTTGAAGTCGCCGAACAGGGCGTTCGGGATCTCGGCGCGCCAGACGTCGCCGTCCTCGCGCTCCCACGTCGTGACGCGCTCGGACCCCTTGATGACGACGCGCTCGCCCGCGGCCGCCTCGTAGGTGATGCGGCGCCGGTCGCCGAGACCGCCGCGGGCGGGGCGGACCCACTCGCGGTACTCGCCCTCGTGGACCCGGACGGTGTCGCCGGGGCGGGCCAGGGCGGCGGCCCGGTTGATGGTGCGCAGCGGGGTGGCCGCAGAGCCGTCAGCGGCATCGGATCCGGTGACGGCGACGTGGTAGACGGACATCGAGTGGTGCCTTTCGCAGTGGGGTGGGGGCTACTTGCCGAGGCCGGCGGTCAGCCCGGACACGAGCTGGCGGCGGCCGACGACGTAGGCGGTGAGGACGGGCAGGACGGACAGCACCACCGCGGCGAGCACGGCGGGCACGTTGACGGAGAACTCGCCCTGGAACGCCCACAGGGACAGGGGCAGCACGCGGGTCTCGGCGCTCTGGGTGAGCACCAGGGGGAACAGGAACCCGTTCCACACCTGCAGCGCGTTGTAGACCCCGACGGTGACGATCGCGGGCCGCGTCAGCGGCAGGGCCAGGCTCCACAGGGTGCGCCACTCCCCCGCGCCGTCGACCGTCATCGACTCGAACAGCTCGCCGGGCACGTCGCGCATGAAGTTGGTGAGGATGAGCACCGACAGCGGGATCGCGAAGGCGATCGACGGCAGGATCAGCGCCCACAACGTGTCGTACAGGCCGAGCTGGATGATCAGGTAGTAGACGGGGATGATCGTCGCCTGGAGGGGGATCGCGATCCCCAGCAGGAAGACCTGGAACAGCCGCGTCGCGGACCGGCGCGCCGAGCGCACCACGACGTACGACGCCATGAGCGCGACCACCAGGACCGCCGCGACCGACACCACGGTGACGAACACGGAGTTGCCGAAGTACCGCAGGAAGTCGTTGGCCAGGACCTCGCCGTACGCCGCGAGCGTGGGGCGGGCGGGCCAGGACAGCGGGTTCTCCGCGTAGTAGTCCGCCTGCGGGCGCAGGCTGGTGACCAGGATGTAGTAGATCGGCACGATGATGATCGCCAGCCAGGCCCAGCCGGCCAGGCCGCCGAGGACGTTGGGGGCGGTCCGTGCGGTGCGCGGGGCGTGGGCGGACATCAGAGGCCCTCCATCTGCGATTCCATCTTGTTCGCCCCGGAGAGGCGGTTGAGCAGCAGCGAGACCGTCAGCCCGACGACGACGAGGACGACGGCGATGACGCTGGCCTTGCCCATGTCGTAGCTGCGGAACCCGGTGAGGTACATGTCCAGCGGCAGGATGCGGGTGGCGTTCCCCGGGCCCCCGTTGGTCAGCACGAAGATCAGGTCGAAGTAGGTCAGCGAGCCGACGATCATGAGGGTCGAGGACGTGATGATCGTGTACTTCAGCTGCGGCAGGGTGATGTGCAGGAACTGCTGCACCCGGCCGGCGCCGTCCAGCAGCGCCGCCTCGTACATCGACCGCGGGATCTGCCGCACGCCGCCCTGGTAGAGCAGGGAGTGGAACGGCACGAAGCACCAGCCGATGACGAACAGCACCACCCACAGGGCCAGGTCGGGGTCGCCGATCCAGTCCTGCGACAGCCACGGGATGCCGAGCGCCGTGCCGAGCCCGAAGTTCGGGTCGAGCAGCGCGCGGTAGGCGATGGCGACGGCCGCCGCGGAGAACAGCAGCGGCAGGAAGTACAGCACCGACAGCACCGCGCGGTAGCGCTGGCGGCCCGCCATGAAGACGCCGAGCAGCAGGGACACCGGCGCCTGGAACAGCCAGGACACGACCGTGACGACGACCGTCAGCCGCATCGCGTTCTGCGTGACCGGGTCCGCCAGCGTGCGGCCCCAGTTGTCGATGCCGGCCCAGACGGGGTCGCCCAGGCCGTCCCAGCTCATGAACGACAGCACCACCACGCCCAGCAGCGGGACCACGGCGAAGACGCCGAACAGCGCCAGGGCCGGGCCCGCCATCCAGATCGACGGGCCGTGGTGGCGCCGTGCGGTGGGCCGGGGGCCCCGGCGCTCGCGCGCCGGGGCCTCCCGAGGTGCGACGGCGACACTCACAGCGTCGCGTCCATCGCGTCGGAGAACTGCTGCGGGTCGATCTGCCCGAGGAAGAGCTGGCTCAGGTTGTCCAGGAGCTCCTGGGCCTGCGCGGGCGGCAGCGCCTGGTCCCAGGAGAGCTGGAAGTGCGGGGCGTCGCGCACGAGCCCGTAGACGAACGACGGGTGGTCGGAGTCCGCCTGCGCGGCGATCTTGTCCTCGAGGCCGGTGATGGGCGGGACGGCGCCGATCTCGAGCAGGTCGTCGACGACGTCGTCGCTGAGCACCTCGGTCGAGATGAACTCCTTCGCCGCCGTCTGGGCGTCCTCGGACGCGTCCGCGGACACCGACCAGAAGTTCGACGGGTTGCCGACGATGTTCGCCGGGTCGCCGGCGCCGCCCTCGACGGCGGGGAAGGTGGTGTAGCCCAGGCCGCCCGACTCCACGAGCTCGGGCGCCGCCTCCAGGAAGTTCGGGTAGACCCACGAGCCCTGCAGGACGAACGCCGCCTTGCCGGTGTGCACGAGCGCGGTGTCGGCGTTCTGGTCGGCGTTGACCGACCCGAAGCTGTCGCCGAAGGCGCCCGCGTCCACCAGCTCGCGGATCTTGGTGGTGGCCTCGACGATCGCCGGGTCGGACCATGCACCCTCCTCGCCGTCGAGCACGGCCTGGAAGACCTCGGGGCCGCCGATGCGGTCGGTGAGGTACTGGATCCACATCAGCTCGGGCCACACGCTCTGGCCGGCGAGCGCGATCGGGGTGACGCCCTCGTCCTGGAGCGTGCCCACGGCGTCGAGCAGCTCGTCGTAGGTGGTGGGGACGTCGACGCCGGCCGCGTCCAGGACCTCCTTGTTGTGGTACATGACCACCGGCTGGGTGTGCGTGTTCGGCACGGCGTAGGTGGTGCCGTCGACCTCGCCGTTCGCGGCCACCGACGGGATGAGCCGCTCGTTCAGCTCGGTCACGCTGTCGCCCAGGTCGACGACCTTGCCGTTGGCGGCGTAGTCCGCCAGCGTGCCGCCGGACCATCCGTAGATGAGCGTCGGGGAGTTCCCCGCGCCGACCGCGGTGCGGATCTTCTCCTTGTAGGCGTCGTTGGCGAACCACTCGACGGAGAACTCCTGGTCCGGGTGCTCGGCGTCCCAGGCGTCGAACTGCGCGCGGAACACCTCCTCGGTGCCACCTGTCAGCGCCCACGCGCTGGGCCCGTCGCCGCCGGCGGCGGCTCCGCCCGGCTGCTTCCCGCCGCCGCAGGCGGCCAGCAGGGCCGCCGCGGTCACCGTGGCGACGACCGCGCCCGTGCGTCGTCCGATCCTCAGCCTCATCGTCTGAGTCCTCTCTGGAGTCGACAGCACTGTCGACTCACGGAAATAGTTTCCGGGTGTTTCCTCAGCGATGCGACGCTAGGGACGCGACGGATCCGGTGTCAACCATCCGGACAGCCATCGCGAGGATCTGGACGGCGAAACATTTTCTTGCCGGTAGGCTTCCGGGCATCAGCCGAAGGAGGTGGGCCGTGGACGGCACGCACGCGTCGCGACCGACGCTGGAGCAGGTGGCCCGCGTCGCCGGGGTCTCGAAGGCCACGGCGTCCAAGGTGCTCAACCGCCGCCCCCACATCTCGGCCGACACCCGGCGGCGCGTCGAGGAGGCGATCTCCTCGCTCGGCTACGTCCCGTCGACCGGGCCCCGCGAGGCCGACCGCCCCCACGCGGTGGCCGTCGTCTTCGACTCCCTCGTCAACGTCTACTCCCTGCAGGTGCTGGACGGCATCGTCACCGCCGCCCGCGCCCACGGGGTCGAGGTGCTGGTCGAGGTGGTCGACCCCGACCACCGCGCCGACGGCCCGCTGTCGACGGCGTGGATCCGCCAGCTGGGCGCGCGGGGCCACCACCGGCTGATCGTCGTGACGTCGGAGCTCGCCGCCGAGCAGCGCAGCCTGCTGCGGGAGCTCGGGATCAGCGTCGTGGCGATCGACCCGCTCAACCCGCTCGACGACGAGATCGTGTCCGTGGGCTCGGCCAACTTCACCGGCGGCCTGCAGGCGACCCGGCACCTGCTCGACCTCGGCCACCGCCGCATCGCGTTCGCCGGCGGGCTGCCGATCTCGGTCGCCTCCCGCGAGCGCCTCCAGGGCTTCCTCAGCGCCATGAGCTCGGCGGGCGCCGAGGCCGACCCGGCGCTGATCCTCGAGCAGGGCTTCAACTTCCCGGCCGGGCTGGAGATGGCCACCCGGTTCCTGGCCGCGTCGACGCCGCCGACGGCGATCTTCGCCGGCTCGGACGCCTCCGCCCTCGGGGTGCTGGAGGCCGCCCGCCGGAGCGGGCTGCGCGTCCCCCAGGACCTGTCCGTCGTCGGCTTCGACGACACGTACACCGCGCTCTCGACCGCGCCGCCGCTGACGACGGTGCACCAGCCGATCATCGACATCGGGCGCGTCGCGCTGCGCACCGTGCTCCAGCAGGCCCGCGGCGAGCGCCCCGACTCCCACCACGTCCAGCTCGCCACCCGGCTCGTCGTGCGCGAGTCCACGGCCGCCGTCGACGCGGGCTGACCAGAACCAGACCGGACCAGACCAGACCTGATCAGCTGACCCCGACCCCGACCGGAAGGACGCCCGACCGTGCCCTCGACCCCGCTGAACGTCACCGGACCCGTCGCCCACCACGCGGAGGGCCCGGTCTGGTGGCCCGGCTGGGGAGGGCTGCGCTACGTCGACATGCTCGCGGGCGACCTCCTGACGCTGCGACCGGACGGCGGGGTCGACCGCCGGCACGTGGGCGACGTCGCCGCGATCGTGCGGCCGCGGGCGGGCAGCGGCTTCGTCGTGGCGCTCGAGCGCGACGTCGCGGTGGCCGACACCGACGACGAGCCGCTGCGGCAGCTGGTCCGGCTCGTCGACGGCCCGGCGGTGCGGCTCAACGAGGGCGCCGCCGCGCCGGACGGCGCGTTCTACGCGGGCGGGATGGTCACCGGCCCCGGCGGCGCCGCGTCCCTCCACCGCGTCGAGCCCGACGGCACGGCCCGCGTCGTGCTCGACGGGATCGGGTGCTCCAACGGCCTCGGCTTCTCCCCCGACGGCGCCCGCGCGTACTACGCGGACACCGTCACGCACCGCGTCGACGTGCTCGACGTCGTGCCCGCGTCCGAGGACCCGCGCGGGCTCGTCGGCCGGCGCCCGTTCGTGACGATCGACCCCGCCGACGGCGCACCCGACGGCCTCGCCGTGGACGCCGAGGGCGGGGTCTGGGTCGCGCTCTGGGGCGGCTCCGCCGTGCGTCGCTACTCCCCCGACGGCACGCTCGACGCCGAGATCCGGTTCCCCGCGTCGCAGGTCACGGCGTGCACCTTCGGGGACGACGGGCTCGACGCGCTCTACGTCACCACATCCCGGCAGGACCTCGCCGACGACGACGAGCCAGAGGCCGGGTCCGTGTTCCGCGTGGACGCCGGGGTGCGCGGCCTGCCGGCGCTGCCGTTCGCGGGCTGACCCTCAGGCGCCGGCGTCGTCGGCCGCGTCGTCACCCCGCACGCGGCGCATCTCCCGCGCCAGCGCGGGGTTGGTCCCCTCGAGCTGGTCGATGACGTGCGCGACGACGTCCGGCGCCTTGTTCTGGCTGAGCTTCGCGCGGGCGTCGAACCGCTCGACCCGCACCCGCAGTCCCACCGTCCCGCGGGCGACGCGCCGCGTGCCGGCCTCGTCCTCGGACAGGCTGCGCCCGCCCGGGCGACCGGCCTCGAAGTGGTCGGTGAGCCGGCCGAGCATCGCGTAGTTCTCCTCGTCGGAGAGCAGCTCGGGCGTGCCGTAGAGGTGCGCGGTGACGTGGTTCCACGTCGGGACCAGCTCGCCCGGGGCGTACCAGCTCGGGGACACGTAGTCGTGCGGGCCCTGGACGATGACGAGGACCTCGTGCTCGCCCAGCTCGTGCAGCTCGTCGTCGGGGCGGCCGAAGTGGCTGACGATCGTAACGGCGTCACCCGCGTCGGACCCGCGTGCGTCGGACTGGCCTGCGTCGGACGGGCCTGCGTCGGTCGGCCCCGGGTCGAGCAGCACCGGGTAGTGCGACGCCACCAGGCCGTGGCTCGTGGGCGACACGAACGTCGCCCACGGGTGCGCGCGGACGAGCCGCCTGACCTCGGCGGGGTCGTCGACGACGTAGTGCGGGGTGTGACGCATCAGGCGGGGTCCTTCCGGGCGAGACGGGTGCGCACTGCCAGGGTGGCGCACGCGACGACGGCGAGGCCACCGAGGACGGTCGGCCAGGTGATCGGTTCGTGCAGCAGCACCGCCGCCCACCCGATGGTCAGCACCGGCTGGACGAGTTGGACCTGGCTGACCTGCGCCATCGGCCCGAGCGCGAGGCCCCGGTACCAGGCGAAGAAGCCCAGGTACATGCTCACGAGGGCCAGATAGGCGAAGGCCAGCCACTGGCTCCCGGTCGCCTGCGGCGGCTGCCCGGCGACGGACCAGGCGGTCAGCGCGACCGTCACGGGCGCGGCGACCACCAGCGCCCAGGAGATCGTCTGCCAGGAGCCGAGCTCGCGCGACAGCACGCCGCCCTCGGCGTACCCGACGGCGGCCGCGACGACGGCACCCAGCAGCAACAGGTCGGACCGGTGCAGCTCGCCCAGGGCGCCGCCCTGGAGGGTGGCGAAGCCGACCGCCGCCAGCGCCCCGAGGGCCGCGAAGACCCAGAAGGAGCGGGCCGGGCGCTCCCCCACGCGCAGCACGGCCACCACCGCCGTCGCGGCGGGAAGCAGCCCGATGACGACCGCCCCGTGGCTCGCAGGCGCCGACTGCAGCGCGAACGAGGTGAGGAACGGGAAGCCCACCACGACGCCCCCCGCGACGACGCCCAGCCGCCACCACTGCGCCCCGCGCGGCCCAGGCTGTCGGGTGAGGACGAGCGCGAGGGCCGCGACGGCGGCGGCCACGGCGGCGCGCCCGGACCCGACGAAGAGGGGCGAGAGACCCGCGACCGCGACCCGCGTGAACGGGACGGTGAAGGAGAAGGCGGCGACCCCGACGAGGCCCCACAGGAGCCCGGCGCGGGCCCGGGGCAGCATCGGACGAGCGGATAACGGCTGACGCGGACCGGCGATAGCGCTACTCTCAACTCTCATGGATGACGATAGCACCGGGCGGATCGTGGCCGCGCTCCGGGCCTGGGTGGCCGCCGCTCCCCCGGGCGCGCGGCTCCCGTCCAGCCGCGCGCTCACGGCCGAGCACGCGGCGAGCCCGGTCACGGTGCAGCGGGCGGTGCGCCGGCTGGCGGACGAGGGCCTGGTCGAGAGCCGGCCGGGCGTCGGCACGTTCGTCCTGGCGCCCCGGTCCTCGTGGCCCGTCGACCTCGGCTGGCAGACGGCGGCGCTCGGCGCGCAGCCCGCACGGGTGCCCGCGCTCTCCTCCACGCAGCGCGGCGTCGCGCCCGACGCCGTCACCCTCCACTCCGGGTACCCGGCCGCGGACCTGCTGCCCGAGCGGCTGGTGCGCGCGGCTCTCGCGCGCGCGGCGCGCACCACGGCCGCGACCACCCGCTCCCCCGCGACGGGCCTGCCCGAGCTGCGGCAATGGTTCGCGTCCGAGCTCGCGCAGACCGCGCCGGCGGACACGTCCCCGCCGTCCGCGCGCGACGTCGTCGTCCTGTCCGGCAGCCAGAGCGGGCTCAGCTCGATCTTCCGCGCCCTCGTCGGGCCCGGGCAGCCGCTGCTCGTCGAGTCGCCGACGTACTGGGGCGCGATCCTGGCCGCCGCGCAGGCCGGGGTCACGCTCGTGCCCGTCCCCACGGGGCCCGCCGGCCCGGACCCCGACGACGTCGCCCGCGCCTTCGCGCGGACCGGCGCGCGCGTGCTCTACGCCCAGCCCACGTACGCCAACCCCACCGGCGCGCAGTGGTCGGCCGCCCGCGGCCGGGCGGTCCTCGACGTCGTCCGCGAGCACGGCGCGTTCCTCGTCGAGGACGACTGGGCGCACGACCTCGCCATCGACACCGACCCTCACCCCCTCGCCGCGCACGACCGCGACGGGCACGTCATCTACCTGCGCTCGCTGACCAAGAGCGTCTCCCCCGCCCTGCGCGTCGCGGCGCTCGTCGCCCGCGGGCCCGCGCGCGACCGGATCGTCGCCGACCGGGCGGCCGAGTCCATGTACGTCAGCGGGCTGCTGCAGGCCGCGGCGCTGGACGTCGTCACCCAGCCCGCGTGGCGCACCCACCTGCGCCGCCATCTCCGGCCGGCGCTGCGCGCCCGTCGCGACGCGCTCCTGCAGGCACTGCGCACCCACGCGCCGTGCCTGCACGTCGAGCACGTCCCGGCCGGCGGGCTCAACCTCTGGGCCCGGCTGCCCGACGGCGCCGATCCCGCCCGGGTCGCCCGCGAGTGCGAGGCGCGCGGCGTCGTCGTGGCCCCGGGCGACGAGTGGTTCCCGGCCGAGCCCGCCGGCCCCTACCTGCGGCTCAACTACTCCGGGCCCGACGTCGACCGCTTCGACCACGCCGCGCACGTCGTCGGGCAGGCCGTCCGGTCCGCGTAGCGCTCGGTGCATCACGCGGAACGACCGTTACGCTTCCCCGGTGCTCGAACCCGCCCCGCTGATCGCAGGACTCCCGTGGACCGGCTGGGCGGTCGCCGCGCTGGTCGCGCTGCTCGTCGGCTTCTCCAAGACGGCGCTGGGCGGCCTGGGCATGATCGCCGCGGCGCTCATGGCGCTGGTGATCCCCGCCAAGGACTCGACGGGCGCCGTGCTCCTGATGCTGATCACCGGCGACCTCGTCGCGATCTGGGCCTACCGCAAGCACGCCGACTTCCGCGTCATCGGGCGGCTGCTCGTGCCGGTCCTGGTGGGCGTGGCGCTCGGCGCACTGTTCCTCACGCTGGTCAGCGACGACGTCATGCGCCGCACGATCGGCGCGATCCTGCTCGCGCTGCTGGTGCTCAACCTGTGGCGCGACCACCTGCGCACCGACACCCGCGCGGCCACCGTCGGGTACGGCGGGCTCGCCGGGTTCACCACCATGGTGGCCAACGCCGGCGGCCCGCCCATGAGCCTCTACCTGCTCGCGGCCCGCTACGAGAAGTGGCGGTTCCTCGGCACGACGGCGTGGTTCTTCTTCACGGTGAACGTCATCAAGCTGCCCGTCGCCGTCGGGGTCGGGATCGTCCGCACCGAGACGGTGGCCCTGTGGGCCGTGCTGGCGCCGGTCGTGCTGGTCGGCACCTGGATCGGGCGCAAGGTCATCGGCCACGTCGACCAGCAGCTGTTCGAACGGCTGGTCACCGTGCTCGTGGCGCTCGCGGCCCTGAACCTGCTGCTGCTCTAACCGGAGAGCGGGCCGTCCAGCCCGAGCTCCCGCCGGAGGGTGCGCGCCAGCAGCTCCGGGACGTCGACGTCGCCCGGGTGCAGGGCGTCGTAGACCTGCAGCCCCTCCCAGGTCGAGACGATGAGGGCGGCGTGCACCTCGGGGCTCAGTCCGTCGTCGTCGACGGCCCCCTCGTCGCGCCGCAGCCGGATGATCGCGGCGAAGACGTCGACGAGGACCTGGTGACGCTGCTGCAGGGCGGCCCGGGCGGGATGCCCCTCCCGCCCCGCCTCGGCCGACAGCGTGGAGAGAAGCTGGACCAGCCCCGGCGTCGCCCGGTTGCGCTCGGCCACGCCGACGAAGGCGTCCACGACCCCCTCGACGGTGAAGTCCATCGCGGGCAGCGACGTGGCGGCGTCCTGGGCGTCGTGCCACTCGATCACCGCCAGCAGCAGCGCGGTCTTGTTCCCGAAGTGGTGCATCAGCGTGGCATGGTCCACGCCCGCCTCGCGCGCGATGCCCCGCAGGGACGCACCGTGGAATCCCTTCTCCGCGAAGGCCTCGGCGGCCTCGGCGATGATCGCCCGTCGTGTCACGCGCCCGGTGGCGTACTCCTTGGTCCGCGGCACGGCGTCCTGACGGTCGGGCATAGGGCTTCCTCCACGTGTGACGTGCAGAGTTCCACCACTTGGTGGAACTTGGTCTAACCTACGGGCGTGCAGATCGATGACGACCGCCGGCGGGTGCGCGGCCAGATGACCCTGGCAGAGAAAGCATCGCTCATGTCGGGCGCGAACTTCTGGAACACCAAGCCGGTGGACCGCCTCGGCGTGCCCTCGATCATGCTCACCGACGGCCCGCACGGGCTGCGCAAGCAGGGCGGCGCCGCCGACCACCTGGGCCTCAACGCCAGCCTCCCCGCCACGTGCTTCCCGACGGCGGCCACGCTCGCGAACAGCTGGGACACCGACCTGGTGCGCCGGGTGGGCGAGGCGCTGGGCGCCGAGGCCGCCGCCGAGCGGGTGAGCGTGCTGCTCGGCCCGGGCCTGAACCTCAAGCGCAACCCGCTCGCGGGTCGCAGCTTCGAGTACTTCTCGGAGGACCCGCTGCTGTCCGGGAAGCTCGCCGCCGCGCTGATCCGCGGCATCCAGTCCCGCGGCGTCGCCGCGTCCGCCAAGCACTTCGCGGTGAACAGCCAGGAGACGCACCGCATGAGCATCGACGAGATCGTCGACGAGCGGGCGCTGCACGAGGTCTACCTCGAGGGCTTCCGCATCGCCGTCACCGAGGGCGACCCGTGGACGGTGATGAGCTCCTACAACAAGGTCAACGGCACCTACGCGAACGAGAACCGCGAGCTGCTCGACGAGATCCTCCGCCGCCGCTGGGGCTTCGACGGCCTCGTCGTCACCGACTGGGGCGGCAACCACGACCGCGTCGCGGGCCTGGTCGCCGGCAACGCCCTCGAGATGCCGTCCACCGACGGTGTCACCGACCGCGAGATCGTGCGCGCGGTCGAGGCGGGCGAGCTCGACGAGGCCGTCCTGGACGCCCGCGTCGACGAGCTGCTCGCGCTCGTCGACCGGACGGCGCCGCGCGACGACGCTCGCACCGTCGACCATCGCGTCGACCACGACCGTCACCACGAGCTCGCCGTCGAGGCCGCCCGCCGCTCGGTCGTCCTGCTCGACAACCCCCGGGGCACCCTGCCGCTAGGGCCGCGGTCCGGGCGGGTCGCCGTCATCGGCGACTTCGCCGCCACGCCGCGCTACCAGGGGGCGGGCAGCTCGCTGGTCAACCCCACCCGCGTCGACACCGCCCTGGACGCGCTGCGGGAGTCCGACCTGGACGTCGTCGGGTACGAGCCGGGCTTCGCGCGCCGCGACGTCCCGTCCGAGCGTCGCCGCCGGCGGGCCGTCCGGCTCGCCGAGCGGGCCGACGTCGTCCTGCTGTTCCTCGGCCTCGACGAGTCCGCCGAGGCCGAGGGGGTCGACCGGTCGCACCTGCGCCTGGCGCGCAACCAGCTCGCGCTCACCCGCGAGCTGGTCGGCCTCGGCGTGCCCGTGGTGGTCGTGCTGTCCGGCGGCGCCCCCGTCGAGCTGCCCTTCGCGGGGCACGTCGACGCCGTCGTGCACGGCTACCTCGCGGGCCAGGGCGGCGGCCGGGCGATCGCCGACGTCCTGGTCGGCCGCGCCAACCCCGGTGGACGCCTCGCCGAGACCTACCCGCTGCGCTACGCCGACGTGCCGTCGTCGGCCACGTTCGCGCGCACCGAGGCGACCTCCGAGCACCGCGAGAGCATCTACGTCGGCTACCGGTACTACGACAAGGTCGGGATGCCGGTGCGCTACCCCTTCGGGCACGGGCTGAGCTACACCGAGTTCGCCTACGCCGACCTGCGCGCCGGGCGCACGTCCGCCCGGGTGACCGTCACTAACACGGGCGAGGCCGCCGGTGTCGAGACCGTGCAGCTCTACGTCGAACCCGCCGGGCGCGGCGCGGGAGAGTTCCGCGCCCCGCGCGAGCTGGCCGGCTTCGCCACCGTCCCGCTCGAGCCCGGCGAGAGCGCCACGCTCACGATCGACTACGCCGAGCACGCCTTCGACGTCTTCGACACCCGCGCCCACGACTGGCGCACCGCAGCCGGCTCCTACGCGGTCCTCGCGGGCGCGTCGTCGCGCGACATCCGGCTGCGGGCCGCGCTCGAGGTCGAGGCCCCGGCCGGGCGCGCGGCGGACCCCGTCGTGCTCCGCCCCGACCCCCGCCTCCTGCCGCACTACGTGGCCGGCGACGTCGAGCTCGTGGGCGACCCCGAGTTCGAGGCTCTGCTCGGACGCGCGCTCCCCCCGTCGGCATGGCCCACCGACCGACCCCTCACCCGCGACGACATCGTCGCGCAGGCCAAGGGCCGCCGCGGGTTCGGGGGCCTGCTCCACGGCCTCGTCGAGCTCAGCGGCCGCGTGCTGCTGCGGCTCGGCAAGCCGCTCGCGGCGAACAACACGCACTTCGCGCTCGACCTGCCGTTCCGATCGGTCGCGCGCATGAGCGGCGGCAAGGTCGACGACGCCATGCTCGACGGCCTGCTGCTCATGGTCAACGGCCAGTTCCTGCGCGGTGCGCGCCGGACGGCCTCGGCATGGATCGCGCAGCGACGGCGTGCGCGCGCCCAGGACAACGACGCCCAGAACGAGGACTGAGAGAAGACGGATCATGGCAACGAGGCGTGAGATCAAGCAGGACGCGGTCGCCCGAGCCCGGGAGCTGCGCACGGCGAGGCGCACCCGGCGAGCAGAGCTGAAGGCGATGACGCCCGAGGAGCGCAAGGCCGCCAGGACCACCGACCGGCAGGCGGCCCGCGAGGCGAAGAGGACCGCGAAGCAGGAGCGGACCGAGGCCCGCGCCGACATGACGCGCGCCGAGCGCCGGGAGGACAAGCGCCGGGCGCGCATCGATCGCAAGGTCGCGCACCGCCCGCGTCGCGCGGTCGGCTGGGGCATCACCGCCGTCGCGGTGTTCGCGATCGGGGTGCTCGTCGCGCCGTTCGCGATGTCGTTCGGCCGCCTGATGACGATCGAGTACGACTCGTCCTCCGCCGCGGGCGTGGACGCCCGGCAGAACGCGGCCGACGTGGCGGAGTCGATCTCCGACGAGGGCCTCGTCCTGCTCGAGAACGACGACGACGTCCTCCCGCTGGCCGACGACACCGTCAACGTGTTCAGCTTCGCTTCGTTCAACCTCCGCCTCGGCGGCGGCGGCTCCGGCGGCAGCAACCAGTCCCAGGCGGTGTCGCTGTACGAGGCGCTCGAGGGACAGGGCGTCGCCGCCAACCCCGACCTCAAGGCTGCGATGGAGGAGGCCGGGGCCGAGACGAGCTCCGGCGGCGCCAACGGCCTGCTGCAGATCGCCGGCAGCCTGCTCGGCGGTGGCGGCGAGGGCGAGCCCGCGCCGGACTACCTCACCGACGACGTCATGGCGCAGGCCGCGCAGTACTCGGAGACCGCGCTCGTGGTGGTGGGCAACGACGGCGTCGAGGGCTCCGACATGACCGCCGACGAGCTGCGCCTGACGGCCGAGCAGCGCGAGCTGCTCGACGTCGTCACCGCCACGTTCGACGACGTCGTGGTGGTCGTGAACTCGGGCAACCAGATGGAGCTGGGGTTCCTCGACGAGTACCCGCAGATCAAGGGCGCCGTGTGGATCGGCACGCCCGGACCGCGCGGCGCCGTGTCCCTGGCGAAGGTGCTGACGGGCGAGGTCAACCCCTCGGGCCGCCTCACCGACACCTATGCGTACGACGTGACGAGCGCCCCGGGCGTGGAGAACGTCGGCGACTTCGCGTACGCCAACGCCGACCGCGCGTTCCTCGACTACGAGGAGGGCATCTACGTCGGCTACCGCTACTACGAGACGCGGTACGCGGGCGACGAGGCGGGCTACGCCGAGGCCGTCCAGTTCCCGTTCGGCCACGGCCTGAGCTACACCACGTTCGAGTGGGACGTCGCGAAGCCGCGCGTCAGCGCCGGCGAGGTGAGCCTCGACGTCGCCGTGACCAACACCGGCGACGTCGCGGGCAAGGACGTGGTCCAGGCGTACTTCTCCGCGCCCTACACGCCGGGCGGGATCGAGAAGTCCGCCATCGAGCTCGCCGGCTACGCCAAGACGCCTTCGCTCGAGCCGGGGCAGACCGGCACCGTCACCGTCTCGTTCGACGTGCGGGACATGGCGTCGTGGGACACCGGCGGCGACGGCGCCTACCTGCTCGAGGCCGGCACCTACGGGATCTCGGTGCGCACCGACGTGCACTCGCCGGTGGACGAGTTCGAGCACCGGGTGGCCCGGGACGTCGTCTACGACAAGGACGCCGACACCGGCCACGAGCTGGGCAACCGTTTCGCCGACGCCGAGGGCGACCTGAGCTACCTCTCGCGCGACGACTGGGAGGGCACCTACCCGCAGGCGCCCGAGGCCGGCACCACCGCCTCCGACGAGCTCCTCGCGCGCATGGACCCGCAGATCGAGCCGGCCGAGGGCGAGGTCCCGACCTACGGCGCCGACCACGACCTCGAGCTCGCCGACCTCGCGGGGCTCGAGTACGACGACCCGCAGTGGGACGCGTTCCTCGACCAGCTCACGCTGGAGGAGCAGGTCGACCTCTTCGCCAAGGGCGCGTACCGCACCCACGCCGTCGAGCGCCTCGGCATCCCCGCCGTCGACCTGCTCGACGGCCCCGCCGGGCTGAACTCCCTGTTCAGCCCCCTGGAGGCGGCCGCCTACCCGACGCAGGTGGTCGTGGCCTCGACGTGGAACGACGAGCTCGCCCACGCGCTGGGCGAGGCCGTCGGTACCGAGGCGAACGCGTACGGCGTCGAGGGCTGGTACGCCCCCGGGATGAACCTGCACCGCACCGCGCTGGGCGGGCGCGACTTCGAGTACTTCTCGGAGGACCCGCTGCTGTCGGGCATGATGTCCGCCGCGATGGTGTCGGGCGCCGAGAGCAAGGGCGTCCTGACCTTCATGAAGCACTTCGCCCTCAACGAGCAGGAGGTCAACGCCCGCTCCGGCGTCAACGTGTTCACCAGCGAGCAGGCGCTGCGCGAGCTCTACCTCAAGCCGTTCGAGATCACCGTCAAGGAGGCCGACCCGACCGGCGCCATGAGCTCGTTCATCAACATCGGCGGCGTGTGGGCCGGCGGCAACGAGCCGCTCCTGCAGGACGTGCTGCGCGGCGAGTGGGGCTTCCAGGGCGTCGTGTCGACCGACGCCGTGCTCGGGGACTGGATGGACCCCGGCCTGGCCGCCCGGTACGGCAACGACCTCATGCTCGCGATGCTGCCGGGGACCGACAAGGCCACCCGCGCGGCGGTCGAGGAGGACCCCGTCGGGGTCGGCCACGGCCTGCGTGAGCGCGTCCACGCCGTGCTGTATGCCGTGCTGCAGACCGACGCGGTCGACTGACACGCCGCACGGGGAGTGCCGTCGGTCCGCGTCCTCGCCGACGATCGCGACCGCCTGCGAGAATGAGCGGCGTGGACCTGCACACCAGCATCGACGTCGACGCCCCGCCGGAGCGCGTGTGGGAGGTGCTTCTCGACGTCGAGCGATGGCCGGAGTGGACCGACTCCGTCACCGCCGTCCGGTCGCTCGATGACGGGCCGCTCGCCGTCGGGTCCCGCGTCGAAGTGTCCCAGCCGCGCATCCCCACCGGCACGTACACCGTGACCGTGCTGGACCCGACCAGCACCTTCGTCTGGGAGCAGCGCCAGCCCGGCAGCACCGTGGCCGCGCACCACGAGTGCGCGCCGCTGGGCGACGGTGGCACCCGTGTCGGGCTGCGCGTCGTCATGTCCGGGGCGGTCGGCGGCGTCGTCGGACGGTTCTACCGCAAGCGCACCGAGCAGTACCTGGCCATGGAGGCCGGGGGGCTCAAGAGGCGTGCCGAGGGCGGCGACCTCACGAGGTGACGGCCGCCGCGCGGGGAATCTGCACCTAGAACAGCGGCCAGGGCACGGCCGGCATGTCCCTCTCGGGCGACGGGAAGACGGCCGTGGCCAGCAGCCGGTCGCAGCGCTCGGCCAAGGCGGCAACCTCGGCGTCGTCGAGCAGCGCGGCGAGCCGGCCTCCGAGGCCGTCCTCGCCGTCCCGGTCGAGCTCCGCGCGGACCCGCCGGACGCCGTCGAGCTCGTCCGCCAGCAGGGCCTGGCCGACCCACCCCCACAGCACGGTGCGCAGCCTCGGCTCGACGTGGAACGTGACGCCGTGGTCGACCCCGAGGCGGCGTCCGTCCGGCATGGGCAGGACGTGCCCGCCCTTGCGGTCGGCGTTGTTGACCAGCGCGTCGAACACCGCCATCCGCCGCAGCGACGGCGAGTCCTCGTGGACCAGGCAGACCGGCTCGTCGTCGGCGTCGCTGCCCTCGAGCACCACCCGCCACCCGTCGCGGCGTGCGGCGGTTGAGGGGACGACGTCGACAGGGTCCTGGTCGCGGTCCTGTTCCTGCCAGAGCTGGACCATGCCCGGGCCGAGCGGTCCGTCGCGCAGCCAGGTGCGGGGCGCGACGCCCCAGCCGAGCGACTCGGAGACGAGGTAGGCGGCGACCTCGCGGCCGGCCAGCGTGCCGTCCGGGAAGTCCCACAGCGGCTTCTCGCCGGCCACGGGCTTGTAGACGACCGTGGCCCCGCCGATCCGGCCGAGGAACGTCGCGTTCGAGGCGACCTGGATGCGGCCGACGACCTCGAGGGTGTCTTGCTCGAGGTCGACCTGCTGCTCGGTCACGGCGTGCTCGACGGGTTGCTCACGGCGGGCTCACGCGCCGGCATCCGCGGCGCACTCGTGGCCGTCGTCGTCCATCGGCATGCCGCAGTCCGGGCACGCCGGGCGACCGGCCGCGACGACCCGGCGCGCACGGTGCGCGAACGCCCGTGCCGTGCCGACGGGGATCCGCACGAGCAGCATCTCGCTGGGCTCGGCCTCGTCGTCGTCGGGCTCGACGTCGGCCTCGTCGGTGTCGGCGGCGGCGTCGTCGGTGTCGGCGGCGGCGTCGGACGGTTCCTCGTCGACGGGGAAGGCCTCGATCACCAGCTGCGCGGTCCGCGGGTCCCAGCCCAGCCGCATCGACCCCGCCCGGAAGTCCTCCTCCACCGGCTGCTCCAGCGGCTCGTCGTCGAGGAGCTCCGCGGGAGCCTCCGCGGGGATGGTGAGCCGGTCGTCCGACGTCATGAGCTCGTCGAGGAGGCGGTCGATCATCTCCGCGAGGATGGCGGACTGCTCCTTCTCCAGCGCGACGCTCGTGGTGCGGCCGCCGGTGCGGGCCTGAAGGTAGAACGTGCGTGATCCGGGGAGCCCGACCGTGCCGACCACGACCCGGTCGGGCCAGTCGAACTCGTACACGAGAATGGTCATGCGTCCACCCTAAGAGGCTCCCGCGCCGGCCCCGCCGCCGACGGGCGCGTCGCCCGCCGGTCCGGCGTCGCGCAGCCACGAGAGGTCGCCGGCGTCGGTGTTGGTGGCCACGACCTCGGGGCGGTGCGGCCCGTACCGCACGATCGAGACCGACGCCGGGCCCACCACGATGCGCTGGAAGAGGTCGAGGTGCGTGCCGAGGGCGTCGGCGAGCACCGACTTGATGATGTCGCCGTGCGCGACGGCCGCCCAGACCGCGCCCTGGCCGTGCTGCTCCTCGACCGCCGCGTCGTGGCGGCGGATCGCTGCCACGGACCGGGCCTGCATCGCCGCGAGCGACTCGCCGCCGGGGAACGTCACCGCCGACGGCTGCGTCTGGACCTGCGACCACAGGGGGTCGTTCGCGAGGTCGTGCAACGCCTTCCCCTGCCACTGCCCGTAGTCGCACTCCGTGATGCCGCGCTCGACGAGGAGCTGTGGCGCATGCTCGCCGTCCTGCTCGTGCTGGTGCTGGTGCTGGTGCTGGTGCTCGACGACGATGCGCGACGTCTGCCGGCAACGCTCGAGGGGGCTCGACACCACCGCCGCGAGAGGCACGGCCGCCAGTCGTGCAGCGGCCCGGGCTGCCTGCTCGCGGCCCACGGCGTCAAGCCGCACTCCTGCGGCGCGACCCGCCAGGATGCCCTGCGCGTTCGCGGTCGTGCGGCCGTGGCGGACGAGCAGGACAGTGGGCATGCTCCGGAGCCTACGACCTGCGCCGGATGCGTGGCCGACGCTCGCGACGTTGACTGGGGAAGCCCGGGGCAGGTCCTGCACCACCCCGCGGCACACCGCGATCGAAGGAGTGTGAGGATGAGCGAGACGACGACCCGTGCCCCGATCGACCTCGATCTGGCAGGTGAGGTCGCCGCCCAGCTGCGGGTGGACTCCGTTCGGTCGTCCACCTCGGCCGGGTCCGGCCACCCCACGTCGAGCATGTCGGCGGCCGACCTTCTGGCCGTGCTGGTCACCCGGCACCTGCGCTACGACTGGGACGACCCGGGCGCTGCGGGGAACGACCACCTCATCTTCTCCAAGGGACACGCCTCCCCGCTCCTGTACTCGGTGTTCAAGTCGGTCGGGGTGGTCGACGACGACGAGCTGATGTCGGGCTACCGGCGCTTCGACCAGCGACTCGAGGGCCACCCCACCCCCAGGCTCCCGTGGGTGGACGTCGCCACCGGTTCGCTCGGGCAGGGCCTGCCCGACGGCGTCGGGGTGGCGCTCGCCGGCCGGCACCTGGAGGACGCCCCGTACCGCGTGTGGGTCCTGTGCGGCGACTCCGAGCTGGCCGAGGGATCCATCTGGGAAGCCCTGGACAAGGCCTCGCACTACCGGCTGACGAACCTGGTGGCCCTCGTCGACGTCAACCGACTCGGACAGCGGGGCGAGACCGACCTCGGCTGGGACATGGACGCCTACGCGCGGCGCGTCGAGGCGTTCGGTGCCCGCGCCATCGTCATCGACGGCCACGACCTGGACGAGATCGACGCCGCGCTGGCCGCCGCGACGGACGACGAGATCGACCGTCCCGTGGTCGTGCTGGCCCGCACCGTCAAGGGCAAGGGATTCGCGAAGATCGAGGACAGCCCCGAGTGGCACGGCAAGCCGCTGCCGTCCGACCTCGCCGACGAGGCGATCGCCGAGCTCGGCGGGGAACGGCACCTTCAGGTGCGCGGTCCGCTGCCCCCCGACGTGACTCCGCCGGATCTCACGACCACCCCGGTCGAGCTGCCGACCTACGAGCTCGGGACGGAGGTCGCCACCCGCAACGCCTACGGCGACGGGCTCCTCGCGCTCGGACGGGCCGACCCGCGGGTGGTCGCGCTCGACGGCGAGGTGTCGAACTCGACCCACGCCGACACGTTCGCCGACGCGATTCCCGAGCGCTTCTTCGAGATGTACATCGCCGAGCAGCAGCTCGTGGCCGCGGCGACCGGTCTGTCCGTGCGCGGCTACGTCGCGTTCGCCTCGACCTTCGCGGCCTTCCTCACCCGCGCCTACGACTTCATCCGCATGGCCCCGGTCTCCCGCGCCGACCTGCGTCTGGTCGGGTCCCACGCCGGCGTCGAGATCGGCGCCGACGGCCCCTCTCAGATGGCGCTCGAAGACCTCGCGATGATCCGTGCGACGCACGGTTCCACCGTGCTCTACCCGGCCGACGCGACCTCCACGGTCGCACTCGTCGACGTCATGGCCCACACCCCCGGAGTCGTGTACATGCGCACGACGCGCGGCGCCTACCCCGTGCTCTATGACCCGCAGGAGACGTTCGAGGTCGGCGGCTCCAAGACTCTGCGCAGCAGCGCCGCCGACCAGGTCACGCTCGTCGGCGCGGGCATCACCACCCACGAGGCGCTGCGCGCCGCCGACCTCCTCGCCGACGACGGCATCACCGCGCGCGTGATCGACGCCTACTCCGTCAAGCCGATCGACGTCGCGGCGCTCACAGCGGCTGCCGAAGCCACCGGAGGCCGCATCGTCGTGGCGGAGGACCACCACCCCGAGGGCGGTCTCGGGGCGGCGGTGATCGCGGCGCTCGTGGAGGCGGGGGTGTCCGGGCTGCGGCTCGAGCACCTCGCCGTCCGCGGGGTTCCGGGGTCCGGGAGCGGGCCCGAGCTGCTCGCCTGGGCCGGGATCGACGCCGACCACATCGCTGCGGCTGCCCGCGTCCTGGCCCGCACCTAGTCCGCCGGCGAGACCAGGCCCACCCGGTAGGCGAGCACCACCGCCTGCACCCGGTCGCGCAGGCCGAGCTTCGCCAGGATCCGCGAGACATAGGTCTTGACCGTCTCCGGGGTGATGACGAGCTCGACGGCGATCTCCGCGTTGGACCGCCCGGCGGCGAGCTGCTCCAGCACCTCCAGCTCACGGGCCGTGAGGCTGCGCACGACCTCGTCCCGGGCGGGCCGGGACGTGTCGGTCGGGCGCAGCCGTTCCGCGAACCGGCCGATGAGGGTGCGGGTGACGGTCGGGGCGAGCAGCGACTCGCCCCGCGCGACCGTCCGCACGCCGCCCACCAGCTCGGCCGGGGGCGAGTCCTTGAGCAGGAAGCCGCTCGCCCCCGCCCGCAGCGCCTGGTAGACGTACTCGTCGACGTTGAACGTCGTGACCACCAGCACCCTGGCCGGCGACCCGACGTCCGGCCCCGCGATCCGCCGCGTGGCCTCGATGCCGTCCAGCTCGGGCATCCGGATGTCCATGACCACCACGTCCGGCCGCAGCCCGCGCGCTGCCTCGACCGCCGCGCGCCCGTCCGCCGCCTCCCCCACGACCTCCATGTCCGGCTGCGCGGACAGGATGGTGGCGTACCCGACCCGGACCAGCTCCTGGTCGTCGCAGACGAGCACGCGGATCGGCCGGGTCTCCGGCGGTTGGTCGGTCATGAGCGGCTCCGGGTCGGGGTGGCCTGCGTCGGCGGGGTGGCATGAGTGGCCTGGCTCGTCGGGGTGGCGGGGATCGAGGCGCGCACGCGGAACCCGCCGTCGGGCAGCGGGCCGGACTCCAGCTCGCCGTCGAGCACCCGGACACGTTCGGCCAGCCCGGCCAGCCCGCGGCCGCCGGGCGGCGCGGCCGGGGTGACGACGGCGGGCGGTGGCGCCGCGGTGCCGGGTGGTGCCGTGGCGGCGCCCGGGGAGGCCGGGCCGTGGGTGGTGACCTCGACCTCGAGGTGCTCGCGGCCGTGCCGCAGGCGGACCACGGTGGGCCGGCCGGCGGCGTGCTTGAGCGCGTTGGTGAGCGCCTCCTGCACCACGCGGTAGGCGGCGAGCTCGACGGCGTCGGGCAGGGGCCGCGGGTCGCCGTCCTCCGCCCACTCGACGGGCTGGCCCGACCGGCGGGCCTGCTCGACGACGTCGCCCACCCGGCCGAGCGCGGGCGCCCGACCCGCGGGCGCCGCCTCGCCCGCCGCGGATGCGCTGGCCGCCGTCTCGCCGGTCGCCTCGAGCACGCCGAGCAGGTAGCGGAGCTCGGTCAGGGCGCGGCGGCCGGTGTCGCTGATGGCGGCGAGGCCGTCGCCCGCCCGGCCGGGCGTCGCGGGCAGGAGGTACGGCGCCGCGTCGGCCTGCACCACCATGGCGGTCACGTGGTGGGTCACGACGTCGTGCAGCTCGCGGGCGATCCGGGCCCGCTCGTCCGACGTCGCGACGACGGCGGCAAGGCGCCGTCGTTCGGCCTCGTCCGCCCGCCGGCGGCGCATCGCCGTGCCCCCCAACCAGATCACCACCAGGACGAGGTAGAAGGCGAGGAAGTCCGCGGGCCCGTTGGGCGAGCCGAGTACGGTCAGGGCGACCGCCAGGGCCGCGTAGGCGACCGTCGCGACGACGGCGAGGCGACGGCGGAACCGCGCCTGGTAGGCCCCCACGGAGTACAGCGCGACGTAGAGGCCGACGCTCGCGAACGTGGGCGGGTAGGCCAGGAGCTCGTCGAGGGCGAGCGCGATGCCGACGACCGCCAGACAGGCCGCCGGCCACCGGCGTCGGAACGCCAGGGGCAGGGCCTGCGCCAGGACGAGGATCACGGCCAGCGCGTCGGTCGGTCGCTCGGGCAGGTCGCTGAGCTCGACGCCGATGGTCGCCAGCGTCGGGACGAAGCCGAGCACCGCGAGGAGCACCGCCGCCAGGCCGTCCCGGACGGCCGGACGGTGCGCACGCCACCGGCCGAGCCACGCGCGCAGCCGCGGGACGGTGTCGGGGTGGGCGGGCACGCGCCGAGCCTACGGGCGCGGGCGGCGCACCGGGACCAGCGTGCCGCGGCGGCGGGCGAGCAGCAGCATCGGGACGGCGATCAGCACCCCGAGCAGCACCGTCACCACCGACCCCTCGATGCCGAAGGAGCCGCCCGTCAGCAGGGCCGGGCCGGAGACCTCCGCGGTCAGCAGGCCCGAGGCCGCGTGCCCCGAGACGCTGAGGCCGAGCAGCGCGACGGTCGTGTTCCAGGCGAAATGGATGCCGATGACGAACCACAGGTTGCGGCGCCAGAGGAACGCGGCACCCAGCATGACGCCGGCCTCGATCGCGATCGCCAGCCCGGACCACGCCGTGGCGCCCGGGTTGAGCAGGTGCATGATGCCGAAGATCAGCGCCGTCGCCGCCAGAGCGGCCCAGCTGCCCAGCAGCCGCTCGATGGCCTGGATCCCGAAGCCGCGGAACATGAGCTCCTCCGTGACCGCGGCCCCGCACATCAGGCCGAGCACCGGCCCCACCACGGGGAGCACGTCGACGTCCGCCCAGCGGAACGCGTAGCCGCCCAGCGCGGTGATGACCGCCGCCGAGAGCGCGACGAACCCCACCCCGATGGCGAGGCCCAGCAGCGCCTCCGGCACCGCACCGCGGGCGGCGAGCTCCGGCGTGCGGCGCCGGGCGACGAAGCGCATCACCGCCCAGTAGACCAACACCGCCAGCGCCGCACCCAGCACCGGGACCACCGTGACCGGCTCCGTCTGCGCCGTCGCACCGGCGATGACAACGACACCGACCAGGCCGATCAGCATCCACGTCAGCGGGAACCGCAGGAAGCGCGTGAACCTGCCGGGGTTGTCGCCCGTGGTGGCCAGGGCGTCCTGGTCGTGGGTCGTGGCTGTCGTGCTCATAAAGCCTCCTCGCTACAGGTCGCGCGGAGCCGCGACCAGCAACAACGCTAGGAGCGCCGGTCGGCGGGCGAATCGCCCGCAGGTGAGCAGGTCGAGTAGCTCTCCCGGGGGATGGCATGAACCTCGATGTCGCCCCGCGAGCCAGCTGAATAGTGCGCGGGCCACCCTCGGCGCCACAGAATCACTCCGGATCGGCAATGGTCTCGGACCCGATCGGTGCGGCAACAGCGCGTTCCGTACAGATGCACGTGCATTCGTCGCCCTGCGCGTCCTCGGGCGCGTCCGGGACCGCTCGAGCTCCTGTCCGTGGTGATCGTGCTGATCACCTTCCTCGTCACGTACCTCGCGTCGTTGACCGCCGCCTGGCCCGGGAGTCGACGTCAGCCGTCACCGACCTGCTCACCGACCACCTCGCGTTCTCCATGCCCGCCGCCGGCGACGCGCCGGAGTTCACCGCGTCGCGCGTCGACGCCGACCAGTGGGGCGGCTGGGCGGACGTGCCCGGCGTCGAGTCAGCCGAGCCCCTGGGCGTCGCGACCACGCGCGCCGAGGCCGGCGGCGCGACGGCGTCCGTCGCCGCCCTCGGCGTGGCGGAGGGCTCGGGCCTGGTGCCTGGTGCTGACGGCGAGGTCGACGACGGCGACGCCGGCGACGTCGCGCCCGGCACGGTGGTGCTGACGCCCGGCGCCGCGGACGCCCTTGACGCGCAAGTGGGCGACGTCGTGACCCTCGGCGGCGCCGAGCTCACCGTCGCCGCGACCGTGGACGCCAACCAGTCGTTCTCGCACACGCCCGTCGTGTGGACCACGCTCGACGACTCGCAGGCGGTCGGGGCGCGCGGCTCGTCCGAAGGTGAGCCCGTCGCGTCCGTCGTGGCGTTGACGACCTCGGACGACGATGTCTTTGCCGGGGCCCTCCCCGAGGCGGACGACGCGCTCGGCACGACGACGGTGACGACGTCGGACGCGCGCTTGGCCGTCGCGTCGTTCGCCGGGGAGAACACGTCGTTGACGACGATGCAGGCGTTCCTGCTGGTCATCTCCGCGCTGGTGGTGGGCGCGTTCTTCACCGTGTGGACCATCAGCCGAACCGGCGACATCGCGGTAGTCAAGGTGCTGGGCGCCTCCACCGGGTACCTGCTGCGCGACGCGCTCGGGCAGGCGGCGGTGCTGCTGGTCGGCGGCGTCGCCGTCGGCGCCGGGCTATCCGCGGCGGCCGCGGCCCTGCTGCCCGACGCCGTCCCGGTCGTCGTCACCGCCGCCACCACGCTGCTGCCCGCCGCGGGCCTGGTGCTGCTCGGCCTGGTGGGCGCCGGCGTCTCCGTCGCCCGCATCACCGCATCGACCCGCACGCGGCGCTGGCCGCCCGCTGAACCGTGCTCGCCGACGCTGCCCGCTGATCTCGAAGGAGTCACCCGTGACCTGCACCTGGAGCACATCACCCTCCTCTACCCCGACGGCGACGGCACCCTCACCGCCGTCGACGACGTCGACCTCGCCGTCCCCGCGGGGACCACCACCGCCCTGCTCGGCCCGTCTCGGGCCGGCAAGTCCAGCCTCCTGGCCGTGGCATCCGGCCTGACCCGGCCGACACGCGGCATCGTCCGCATCGGCGGTGACGTCGTCTTCACCCCCGACACCACCGTGGCGCAGGCGACCCGCGTGCGGCTCGAGCGCATCGGCATGGGGTTCCAGTCGCCGCAGCTGCTCGGCTCTTTGACCGCGCTGGAGCAGCTGGAGCTGCACGCCCACCTGCGTGGACGTAGGCCGTCCAGCGTGCACGGGCGGGCGATGGAGCTGCTCGACGCCGTCGGCGTGGCCGACCACGCACACAAGCGGCCCGCACAACTCACCGGCGGGCAGCGGCAGCGGGTGGCGATCGCGCGGGCGCTGGTGGGGCGACCGGAAGTGCTGCTGGTCGACGAGCCGACGTCTGCGCTCGACCACGAACGTGGCACGCAGGTGGTGGAGCTGATCACCCGGCTGGCGCGGGAGATGTTCGCCGCCACGCTGCTGGTGTCGCACGACGCGTCCACGCTCGCCTCCGTCGACGCCACCGTGCGGATGGTCGACGCCCGGATCGACGAGCCCGTCACCGCCGCCTGAACGCCGACCGACCACCGGTCAGGCAATGACCTCCTACTGCCCGGCTCTCGACGATCTATCCAGCGAAGAACGACGCCGCGCGCACTCGGCCACGCATACCACTCGTCCACAGTGACCGAGCCCTCGCCACATTTTGGGTCGTCTTCCGTCTGCCAGCCCGCCGGCGCCTGCCATTCAGAATGTCCGGGCGTGCGAACCTCGAGCACCTTAAGACCACTCTCTTGAGACCGCGATCCCCGCATGACCGCGGAGGTCTATCGCGTCTTGCCAAGGAGATGTCTATGAGACTCCGCGGCCTGGCCTCGGGAGCGCCTATCTGAACTGGAAATCCCGGTAGGTCGGCCCCACGTTGAAGCGACGACCGTCCTTGCGCCGCTGCAGGACGTCCGTGATCGTGTCGACGTCGTCGCCCCGCATGCCGAGCACCCGGCACTTGGCGCGTACCTGCTCGACGGTGACCGGAGCCCAGCGGTCGGGCCGGTTCATCATGTCGGCCTTGAGCTTGTCCTCCTCGTTCCACTTGAGACCGGTGGAGTAGCCGGCGGCCATCCCTGCGACGTACTCGAGGATGCCGTCGACGCCGCCCGGCAACGGTTCGAGTTCGGGCTCGGGGTCCGTGGCAGGTTCGATCATCTCCCCCGGGAAGAGCTGGACGGGGTTCACGTCCTCGATCCACTCGGCGGTCTCGTGGGTACCCCACTCGATCACCGCGATCGCGTCCGCCTCCACGTTCCAGACCTCGTTCAGATGCTTGCGGTCCGGCCAGGCGTACAGCACCCGGTGACCATCTAAGTGGCCGCCGCTGAAGCCGCGCCAGGCATGGTGGCGCACCTGAGGTCGGGCGATGAGTCGCTGGATGCTCGCGCTCTCGAACTTCCGCTGCGGGGTCACGACGATCACGGGTCCGCCGGGCTGGGCCAGCAGCCACGCCACGGCGCGTGCGCTCTGTGCCTCGCGCGAGTCGTCCTCACCGAGCCTCGATACCGCCACCGGGACGTCAACCATGGTCCGCCTCCTCCGTTGGAACTCTCGGTCCAGCGTAGCGACGGGGTCGGACATTCTCCGGCATGACCAGTCAGGCGAGGCTCGAGGGCACGTCGTCTCCTGTCGACCCCGGTGGACGAGCAATCGCACCGTTGGGGGTGTTGACGTATTCCTGTGGGTGCCGCTCGCAGCGGACGACGCCGAACGACACCGAGTTGTCGACATGCACGCCACAGAGATCGCATGTCGTCAGGGACTCCGTCTTGGCCGCGGCGATCCGTGCATCGGCTGCGACACAGACCTCTGGGTCAGCGTCGGCCGGGTAGCTGACGACGTATCTCAGAGACGCGAGCTTGGTCCCAGCTCGGACGAGCCCATAGTCGCCGAGCAGCGCGACGAGATCGGCGTGCAGATGGTTGACGATCCGCACCCACCCTGCTGGCAGCGCCCAGCGTGGTATGAGGTCGCTGGCAACGATGCGGATCGTCGGGTCGACGAGATCCTGCAGCGCCTGCGGGTGCTCGTCGGCCCAACGTGAGCGGACCAGATCGATCATGGATTCATGTTGCCATCGAGGAGCGACACATTCGGAGCTCCGTTGTCGGAGGTCCACGGTTGGATGGGGACGTGGAGAACGCACCGTTGACCGACGAACAGGTGTCCGATCAGTGGAAGAGGCTCGCTGATCTCATCAACAAGCTTCAGGCCCGGACCGACACCAAGGACGAGTTCAACGCGCGGCCCGGGTCCTCGCTGACCGGGGACGACGCCTGGTCGCCGCCCTTCCACGTCTCGCACGCGGTCAACGCCTGCATCGTCGCCGGTGCGGACCACCTGCACGCGTGCAAGACGCTCGTCGTCGACGCCCATAGCCTGCACGTCGCGGCACCGGCCTCACTGATCCGCGGGAGCCTCGAGAACATGGCGGCGGCCTTCTGGATGCTCCATCCGACATCGAGGGCAGAGCGCGTGACGCGGTGCCTGCGCTGGCAGATGGTCAACGCCAAGAACGCCCGGCGGGCACTCGCGCCGTTGGACCTCAAGGACCCCGCGTCCTACGACGAGCGGATCGCTACGATCCTCGAGGTCGCCCAGCGACATCCGGAGATCGACATCGCGGCGGTCAAGCGTGGATTCACGAGCACCGCGGCCGTGACCTACGCCGACGAGCATAGTGGCGCGGCTCTTGGGGTCCTCCTCCCATGGCAGCTGTGCTCGGGCTTTGCGCACGGATTCACGTGGGCCAACCTCGCGTTCTCCGAGCGCGTGGAGATCCCTACCGCGGACCCCGACGTGTTCTCAGTGCGGTTCTCGACCGACCTGACCCGGGCGCTCTACCTCGTGTGGGCCGCGACCAACCTGACCGAGTCCGTGTTGAAGCTGCATGCCCAGCGCTCGACGCCGCAGTACTGAAGGGAAACCCTGCGCGGGGTGCCAGGATTGTCCGTGTGAGCGATGAGGGCATCGATTTCGACGGTCTGGCCGACGGCATGCGAGAGTTCGCGGCGGCATGGGACGCCGTGGCGTACCACTGCGGCGACCCGACTCCACCTTCAAGCAGGTGCGCGTTGGAGGCCACGGTGCTCCCGTCCTCGGTGGAGGCCCCCGAACAGCTGACCCGGTCAATCGCTCAGGATTCCGCCGTGTACGTCACGGCCGCGGCCCAGCATGTGCGTGCTCTGGCACGACTCCTCGGGCCGGAGGTCGTCCTCACGGGCTGGACCGTGACCAGATCGGTGGACGAGTACTGCGGCCGCGTGGCGTGGCTGTTGGCTACCGATGTGGAGCCGATCAATCGGGTCGCACGGTTTTACATGGAGCGGATCGTCGGTCTGCACATGGCCCGCGTGTCCGAGAACAACATCGGGCACCGTGCTCGAGCAAAGGAGTTCAGGAAGGCGCGAGAGGCGACGATCGCCCAGGCTCGCACGATGTTCCCGGACATCGTGCTGTACGGCGAAGACGGCCCCAACGAGTGGATCGTCGGCGGTGAGCAGTATTCGAGCTTGCGCAAGGCTGTCAACGACTTCGGCCGTGAACGCCTCCATCGACCCGGCCTCTACGACATGCTCTCGTCCTTCACGCACCCGGCTCTGGCCCGACTCAAGGAGCAGACGCGGGTGACCCAGCTGGAAAATCGACTGCACCAGGCGTTCATCGCGGAGCCGGAGGTGATCCGATGGCAGATGGCTGTCGCCTGCGGCAGCGTGTATTCGGCCGCGCAGCACGTCATCAGCTATCTCGGGCTCGACGACTCACCGCTGGAGCAGTGGGCTGACCAGCACCCCGAGCTGATGGGGTGGAGCCTGTCGAGTCGTGACGTCGAGTCTTAAGCGCTACCGCTCCACAAAGGACGACGTTGCGCCTCTATGCCCGCACCTTGAACAGCTGCACCCAGTAGTTCACAGCCGTGGCATGGTCGTCAGCGTCGGAGGCAACTTTGGCCAGCGCGGACAGTCGCGCAGCCTCGTCGACCGCGTACTTCGCCATGAAGTCGTTGCCGCCGGTCCCGGTCGAGATACGCCGGCCGTAGTGCGTCGGATCGTTCATCTCGCGCAGGCCGTCCGAGGAGAGCCCCCTGAACAAGTTCCGGAGGTCCCAGTCGTAGATGAGGGGATCGTTGGCAAGGGCGTACTGGGCAGCGCGCATCTCGAGGTAGAAGGACGACAGCGGGACCGAGTTCCGCGCCTTCCACGTCTTCACCAGCCGGATCAAGCTCTTCGCTCTGCCGTTCGTCTTCTGCTGAGCCTCGTTCACGTAGTCCAGGTGGACGGCAGGATTGCTCTGGATCCAGCCGATCCCGTCCGGGTCAGGGATGTCGTAGTCGTCGGTGTCCCTGTAGTAGGCCGGCGTGATCTCCACGTCGGGACCGCCATCGAAGTAGACCAGACGCACCGCGGGCCGGTCGATGCGCACCACGCAGTTCGAGAGCCCGCGCAGGAGCGAGTCGCGCAGCTTCTCCAAGGCGGTCGACGAATACTCCGGCCTCGAACCCGGCATCGTCACGAAATAGTCGACGTCGCTGGAACCGGTGATCGCGGTGCCGTGATGCCACGAGCCCGTCTCACGCATCCTGACGATGTTCAGATCCTGCGTGAGCCACGACTCGACGGAGGCGCGATGGCTGGCCGCGGTGCTCCGGGCGTCCTCGTCGGGGGTCACATCCCGGATGATCGAGTCCAACGTCGAGCCAGCCGTAGCCGTCATGAGCCATCCACCTCGAATCGCTGACCGCCGTCGCTCTCGATGTTGCGCTTGGCGCGCTTGTAGGCCCAGCGCGGGATCACGTCCCCCGCGTGGTCGAGCTCGGAAGCTCGGCCCGAGAGCTCGGCCAGGGCATCACGGAGTTCGAGTACCGGGTCGGAGGGTACGGCGATGTCGCGGAGCCGGCGAGCATCGTTGCGCAGGGTCGTGTAGTCGTTGCCGGAGCTCTGCGCCCGCTCGGCGAGCTTGTCCGGCCGGCTACCGGTCACGATGGCCGCCGTAATGGCCGCAAGGATCGCTATCACGCCCGAGAGGACCTGCATGTCGGAGGCGAACGTGATCACGGCCGCCGCGGTGCTCAGTGCCGCAGCCAGCGCACCGAGACCCCAGTGAACATACCGCCAGACCTTCGCGGCCTCGAAGTGCCCCTGTGCGGAGTAGACGGCGCTCTCGTGGATCCGAGACACCTCGTCCCGGATCGCTTCTCGCTGGGAGTCGTCGGCAGGGAGAACCATCTCCCAACTACCTGTTGCCCTTCGACCTGTTGTGCGGAACGCAGAGCATCTCGCAGTTGGACAGGTCGGTCGAGCCGCCCTTGGACCACGCGGTCACATGGTCGGCGTCCATCTCACTGAGTTCGTAGATCCGTGTGGCGTTGGCGTTGGTGCCGACCGCGCACAGCGGGCAGTTGGACACCTCATCGGTCTTGGCCTTCTTCGTCTGCTTCTCGTAGGCCGCGAGCTTAGTCTTCTCGTCGAACACACGGACCTGAAGCAGTTTCGTGTCGGTCTCACCGCCGAGCACGAACTCATAGATACCGCGCTTGTTCTTCACGTCCAAGTCGCCCATCAGGGCCTCGACGCGGGCTCCGAGCTTGGCCGGATCGAGGTGAGCATCCTTGTACTGGTTGTACAGCGGCCCCCACTTGACCGACTTCATCTGGGCATGCTTCTTCGGGAAGGTCGCCTTGACCCAGTTGATGACACCCATGAAGTAGAGCCACAACTCGTTGGCGTTGGTGTCGTGCTGGTGGTCGCGCATGTACTCGTCGACCTTGCCGTCGTTGATCCACTCGATCGCGGTCTCGAGATAGTCCTGGCGGATCGCCACGCCGGTCATGTAGTCACTGCCGATCTGATATGCCGGGCAGCCGTTCTTGCTGAAGTACTTCTTGGCCGCCGACACCCACGGGCCGTGGTATACCGCGTTGCGCAGCTCTTGGTCGGTGAGTTCCTCACCCGCGATGTTGATCGTCTTGAACCAATCAAGCTTCTCGGAGTCCGTGCCCTGGCAGAAGTAGACCATGAGCTTGTAGTTGAGGATCTGCTCCTGCTGATCGCTCTGCAGGTTGTGGAAGGCAAGCTGGTGCCCGTCTATGGGAATTGAGAAGTCGCCCTCGACGTACTGGCAGATCGAGATCGTGCGCTGCTGGCCGTCGATGATCTCGAACGTGTCGTCGTCCTGGACGGCCCAGTACATGACGTTGAGCGGGAAATCACGGCGCAGCGTCTCGATCACGGCGTCTCGCTGCCTGTCCTTGTAGACGAACTCCCGCTGGTAGGGCGGGCGGACGTCGAGCTTGCCGCCGTAGGCCCTCACGCCCAGCTCGTCGTTGTCCTCGTAGTCCTCGACGAGGTCGCGGACCGTGATCTCGTGGAGTTTGATCTCCATCATGCGGTGTCCTTGCGTCGGATGAGGATGCGCGGATACGTCTGGATGAAGCACTCGTCATCAATCTTGTAGTAGGTCTTTCCCAGAGGAGGAGTTGTCACCTTGAGCACCGCTCCGTCGTTGAGCTTTGACACCTCGCTCGTTCGACCATTGGCACTGACCTGAATCTGAGTTGGGTACTTCTTCGTCGCGGCACCGAACCAGGTCTTGGTGATGCCGACAATCTCGAATTGGTCAGGATTATGTCTCCCCAAGAAGCTGACTGGTACCCCCATCACGCCATCGAAGTCCATAGGTATATCGACAGCCTTTGACACATTGATGGCGTCGAAGTTGTCGTACGCCGGATACAGATCTGGGTCGTACGTCTTATAGAGGATGAGATCCTCATGCCGCTTCGCGTGGTCCAAGTTCGTAAACCAGGCAGAGTTGCCGATCGTCTGGTACCGATGCCCGTCTTCGCCGATCCGTTGACCGCTCTTGGCTGGGAAATCTTCGCTAACCCGGAACCACATCTGTCCCGTGCCCGTACGTGTGACACCAAGCCAAAACTTTCCTTGCTGGACGAGCGGCCAGATGTCTCTCGTCGTGATCGCGTTCATATTCCCGATAATCAGGAACTTCTTCTCGTGCTCAATGAGCTGGGCAATGTACTCGCGAAACAGGCTGAACGGAGGGTTGGTCACGACGATGTCCGCCTGCTCTAGGAGGGCAATGCTCTCCTTCGAGCGGAAATCGCCGTCCCCCTCGAAGTACTCCACCTCGATCTCGTCGCGCCCAGGGACGCGATCACCGTCTTTATCACCTTCGTACTCCAGGTAGACGGCCTGCTCACTGTCCTCCTGCGAGAACAGGTCGACGTTCTGACTCTTGTAACACGCAGCGATAAGCTTCTTCAGACCCAACTTCTCGAAGTTGTAGCTGAAATAATGGAAGAACTCCGACTCTCGGGGGTCATCACAGTTGAGGTAGACAACCTTCCCCTTGAAATGCTTCTTGTAGTGCCGCAGCTCCTTCTCGATGTCGCTCAGCTGCGTGTAGAACTCATCATCTTTAGCAGCCTTGGCGTCGGCGAGGCTCTGCTGCTTCGTAGACGTTCCAACCTGAGCCGCCATGCCTGCCCTTCCTCACCAGCCCCTGCTGCACTGCCGGGAGCGGGGCGCATCATCCGTGAGGTCAGGTTACCGGTGAGCGCTGACAGCGGCCTGCAGACGAGGCCGATGGCCACCAGGACGCGGGTCCGCCTGTGAGACTGGCGGACATGACCACGGACACCGACGTCGGTCCGGAGGCCTTCGACCCCGACGACACCGACTTCTTCGTGCGCATCACTAGCATCGACCGTCCCGAGGCCGATGCCGACGTCTTCCTCCGTCAGTTCTCCGCCGTCGTGACCGCCTACGACGCGCTCCGGACCGTTGAGATCGGGACGGTGCGCGGCTGGATCGGCTGGGACGCACTCAAGGAGGACGTCCACGACGCCGCCGATGCCGTGAGCACCGACGCCGAGACCCTGGGTGCCACCGCCGCCCACATCATCCGCGTCCATCCTGAGCAGTGGATTGACACCGTCGTGCTCGTCGACCGGATGCACCTGGACCCGCAGTGGCGGCATCAGCGCCTCAGCGGCCGGATCCTGGCCGACCTCCTCGACCTGCTGCGCCTCGACCGCGACTCCACGGTCGTCGTCCTGCAGCCCGAACCGCAGAAGGCCACTGGCGGGCCTTACGAGGACGGCCCCGAGCGGGACGCGGCCCTGGGCTCCCTGCAGCGGGGCTACGCCAGCTCCGGCCTTGAAGCCTGGCGCGGAGGGGCAGTGTGGTGGTGGCCGTGGGAGCCCGAGACGACCCCGTGATCGCTAGACCGTAGCGCAGACCGTAGCCAGGCGGTTTCGGAGCAAAAGGGAAGGCCCCCTGGTCAGCGTTTTCGCTGGCCAGGGGCCTTTTTCGTAGCGGGGGCAGGATTTGAACCTGCGGCCTCTGGGTTATGAGCCAGTTGAGGGCTGCGCTGCTCCAACTGAGGCGACACCCACTGGTACGGCCCGCTGCGGGTGCAGGAACAACAGCTCCGCACGCACAGTCGCGCCATTCGCGTCGCCCAGGCATTGCACGTACGCCCGCAGCTGCGGGGCGTAGTACTCCACCCGGCTGGGGTACGCGCCCGCCGGGACGGCGTCGGTCTTGTAGTCCACGACGACGAGCGTGCCGTCGTCGTCGCGGAAGACGAGGTCCACGTATCCCTCGAGCACGGTGCCATCAGGATCTGGGTCGTCGTCCAGCGTCCCGACGTACGTCTCCCGCCAGTGCTCGCGCTGCGCCGCGCGCTGCACCAGGTCGCTGGCCAGCGCGGACCGCACCAGAGCGCCGACCAGGTCCTCGGTACCCACCACGCTCTCGACCACGCACTGCGCGGCCACGGCCTCGTCCACGCCGTCGCCGGTGGCGAGGTCCACCGCCTGCAGCACGGCGTGCACGGCCCGCCCGATCGCAGACCCGTACCGGCCCTTCGACCACGGCGGCAGCTCCAGGTCGCGGCCGCCCTTCGCCTGCCCCTCGGCCACGTCGTCCGGCTCGGCCAGCACCAGCGCCGGCTCGGTACCCTCCAGCCCGGACGCGCTGATCGCGGCGTCCCGCTCGCTGCTCGTCCGCGCGGCGGTCACGCCCGCCAGCCACACGTCGTACGGCGGCGGTGGCTCCACGGCCTCCTCCCCGGCGCCAGCTCCTGGCGCGCCACCAGCGTCAGGCGAAGCGGAGAACCGCTCCTCCCCCAGCGACCCGGCACCACCGGTCTCGGCGAGCAGCTTCGCCGCCGACTCCGCGCCACCGGCCCGATGCAGCGACACCACCAGGTGGTCGCGCGCCCGCGTCGCCGCCACGTACAGCAGGCGCCGCTTCTCCAGGTCGTCCATCTGCTCGTCGACGGGCTGCACCACGCCGAAGTCGTCCGTCTCCACGCCGGCACGGAACCGCACGGCGTACCCGCCGCCGTCGGGCCACAGCAGCTTCACCCCCGGCCGCCGCACCGGCCGCGACGTCATCCCGGACAGCACCACCATCGGGAACTCCAGCCCCTTGGCGGCGTGCACCGTCATGACGCGCACGGCGTCGACGTCAGTCTCCGGCAGCACGGACTCGGCCACCTGCGTGGTCTCCGTGCCCTGATGCGCCGCCCACGCGAGGTACGCGCGCAGCCCGCCGTGCGACACCTCGCCCCACGCCCGCGCCCGGTCCACCACGAACCGCAGCCGCCGCCACACGTCCCGCGACCGCGGGTCGGCCACCGCAGCCTCCAGCATCCGCCGACCGACGGCGAAATCGGCCGAGCGCCTCGAGCACCTCCCGCGGCGTCACCCAACCGCGAGTCGAAGCACAGCCCGCGCAGCCACGCCAGCGCCGCGGCCACCGGCCCGGCGTCTGCCACGCCGGGTGCCGTCGTCCCATCCAGCGTCGTGGCCCTGTGAACCTGCCCCGGAATTCTTCCACCGCCCCAGGTCGTCGAGGTCCCTTGCACGACTCACGCGACGCCGCACTGGAGGACACGTGTCGGCAGACGCACCGGGCGATATGGTGAACAACAATGCTGGCCAGTTGAGAACACGGAGGCGTGCGTGGTCAAGGCAACGGAGACAAACCTCGCGGGTGTACTTGAGGGCAAGAAGCAATACCAAGTCCCCCTCTACCAGCGCACATACTCGTGGGGGAAGAAGCAGCTCGACCAGCTGTGGAACGACATCGTCGAGCTCGCCGAAACGCGTCGGACAGACCCCGGCGCTACGCATTTCATCGGCTCGCTTGTCCTCGCTGCCAGCCCCGACTTCTCAGTCGTCGGGGTCTCCAAGCTGCTCGTCGTCGACGGACAGCAGCGACTGACGACACTCACGCTGCTCCTTGCGGCGCTGCGCGACCACCTAAACAAAACGGGCGACCGCGAACGGGCAGAGGGCGTGTACGCGCAGTACCTGGTCAACGTGTACGACAAGGGCAAGCCGACGAAGATCCTTCCGACCCAAGCTGACCGCGAGGCTTACCTCGCGGTCGTGCACTCTGCGCCGGAGGCAGGTGGGAGCGACGCGGTCGGCGAGGCGTACAACCACTTCCGCTCGAAGATCTCGGCGGCGGACGACCCGGACGACCCACACGACCTGGAAGAGATCGAGAACGCAGTCGTGCGCGGACTCGCCATCGTTGTCGTGACCGCGGAGGCGGGCGACAACGCCCATCGGATCTTCGAGTCGCTGAACAACACCGGCCTGCAGCTCAATCAGTCCGACCTGCTGAAGAACTACTTGTTTATGCGACTCGGCGAGAAAGCAGACGTCGTCTACGAGAGCGTGTGGCTGCCGCTGGAGAAGAAACTCGACGGAGAAAACCTCGAACTGTTGTTCTGGCTCGACCTCGTCCAGACAGACGAGCGTGCCAAGCAGTCCGACACGTACGTCGGCCAGCAGAAGCGGTTGGAGCGGCTCAAGAGCGTCGACGAGATCGAGGCCGAGGTTCTGCGTGTCGCCAAGCTCGGAGACGTCTTGGCGACGATCCTCGAGCCGGCCCGAGAGGACGACGGCGAGATCCGCCGGCGCCTCGGCCGGATCAAGGCCTGGGGCTCGACGACGGCGTATCCGGTCGTGATGCGGCTCCTCGACCGTCGCGCGTCGAGCACCGCAACTGTGGAGGAAGTCGCCCGGGCGTTGACCTATCTCGAGTCCTACTTCGTGCGCCGCATCGTCATCGGGCGAGCCACGGCGAGCCTCAACCGCACCCTTCTGCAGGCCGTCGGCGCCATCTCGGGCGATGATCCGGTGGACGTCGCACTCCGCGACTTTCTTTCCCGTGGCCGCAAGTACTACGCCACCGACCAGCAGGTCCGTGACGCGGCCAGCACGGTCCCGTTCTACTGGCAGGGCCGGGCAGCTCAGAAGAAGCTCATCCTGCAGTGGATCGAAGAGTCGTACGGCTCCAAAGAAGCCGTCGACCCGGCAAACCTCACTATCGAACACGTCCTGCCTCAGACCCTCACCCAGGCAGTCCGTGAGACGTTCGCCACCGGGCTTCCCGACGGGGCAGACGTGACATACGAGCACGAGCGGGTCGTACACACTTTGGGGAACCTCACTCTCAGCGGGTACAACAGCGAGCTCTCCAACAAGGGCTTCCACAGCAAGAGGACGATGCTCGCTGAGAGCGGCCTCCGGATGAATCAGGAGATCGCTGCGCACGACACTTGGGGAACCGCCGAGATTGCGGCTCGTGGCGCGGCGCTTGCTGCGAAGATCATCGACCTATGGCCTGGCCCCGACGAGACCGTCGTCGGGTCGGTCGCTGACGAACCTTCGGCCATCCGCGCTGTGGTTGCCTCGATCGTCGCCGAGATCCCGGCAGGCCGTTGGACCTCGTATGGCGAGGTCGCCCTCGTCGCGGGCACGTATCCGCAGCCTGTTGCAGGACTCCTCGGGAGCTACTCAATGGCGAACGCGTGGCGCGTCTTACAGACCGGGGGAACCATCTCTCCCGGGTTCCGCTGGCACGAGCCCAGTCGCACGGACGACCCGAAGGCCCACCTCGAATCCGAGGGGCTGAACTTCGATGACGCTGGACATGCTTCTCCAGAACAGTTCATCGATGCGACGGAGCTCGCCTCGCTCACCGGCCTCGACGTAGACCAAGCCGGTTGGCGTACTTCCGACGCATCATCAGAGTCAGGTCGCACCAACAATCTCAAGGCCCAACAACTCGAATTCTTCGGTCGCGTACGCGACCTCGGCCGAGCGACCGGCACAGTCGTGAAGTACTGGCCGAAGCCTCAGCCCCAGCACTGGCTCGACATCAGCATCGGCACCGGACGCGCGCACCTGAGTCTCACCGTGAGCTCGCGCACGCCGACAGCCGGTTGCGAGCTGTACATCGTTAACGACAAGCAACTCTTTACCGAGTTGTACGCGAAGCGCGCGGAGATCGAAGCTGCGGTCGGATCGAGGCTCGACTGGCTAGAACTGCCGACCAGGAAGGCGAGCCGAATCATCGTCCGGGGCAACGGCGACTTTCGAGACGCTGATCAGGCCCCACAGCTTGCAGAGTGGCTCGTGACGACGGCCGAGAGGTTCGCCGCGATCTTCCCTGCGTACCTCTGAGTTCGGCACTGGACCGGTACGCCAACCTGGCACCCCTCCGGGAAGCTTGTCGACTCCCTGCGGTGCGGACCCAGTTCGGCTGGAATTCACCCGGCGTTCCGTCCGGGTACGAGCCTGCCTTCTACTACGTTCGTCCTGCCAGCTGGCTTGGGCACGGCGCCTCCCCCGTTCATGACCCAGCCCGACTATTCGCAGTCAGTCCCTCACCATGTCCGCAGGAGTCCGCCTTGCCAGAGAAGCCCACCCTCCTGTTCCTGCACGGCGTCGGCACTGGCGACCAAGATGATGGGTGGAAGACCGCCCTAGAGGCGGCCATGGTCCGGCTGGGGTACCCCAGTCTGGACGGGGTGACGGTGATCGCCCCGAAGTACCCGAACGCGTTGCACGGCGTGGACGACGACGAGCCACTGCCCGCCCTGACGGTCAAGCCCCCAACCGGGGAGGCGGCCAAGCAGAACCGCCGCGAATTCGAGCGTCGCGAGAGCGCGGTTGAAGTCATGCTTGGAACGCACGACCCCGGTGCCGCATGGTTCGGCGGCGACCCGATCGCCGCGGCATCGCTCAGGCTCTCGAAGTTCCGGCAGGCCGCGAACTACCTCAAGGATCCTCGCATCCGGGCCCACGTCCTGAACAAGGTCCTCGCGAAGGTGCCGCCCTCGGGTCGGCTCGTCGTCGTGGGCCACAGCCTGGGATCGGTCATCGCCGCGGACGTCCTGCGCCGACTGCCGGCCGAAGTCGAGGTGGTGGGCATGGTGACCATCGGCAGCCCGCTGTCCAGCTCGCTCTTCCACGTCGATGGGCTGCGAGAGGCGCTGAAGGAGCCCCCGACGAACCTGGGCTGGTGGGTCAGCTTCTGGCACCCCGCGGACGCGGTGACGACACACCGGGGTGTCTCGTCGGTCTTCCCGTGGATGACCGACTATCGCGTCAACGCGCGCGTGGACCACCGCGTGCACGACGCCGTGACCTATCTGCAGAGCGAGTTGGTGGCACGCGCGATCGGCTACGCGCTGCACGGATCGTTGTCCAAGGAGCTCACCGTCACGAACCCCGGCGTCGACGTCCCAGTCGACACCCCCGAGACCCTCATGCTCCTGGCATTGCGGTACGCGTTCCTCATCGAGACCAAGCTCGACGGCGCCCGGAAGGTTCGGTACGCCGAGGCGCGGCGACATGTCCAGTCCACGGCGGTCGACGCGATGATCACACGGAGGGAGCAGGAGGGCAGGCCGCTCCCAGGCGCTGTGGGCGAGCTGGCGGTCGACCTCAGCGACTCCACGTCGGTCGCGCCGGAGCCGGCGCGGCTCCTCCAACTGTCGAAGGAAGAGAGCGTCGTCCCGCTGATCGGCATCATGACGACGAATATCGTCCAGCCCTTCGAGATCAACGTTTCCCCCGCGATCAGGGCTGAGGCACTCGAGGACCTGACCATCGAGATGGGTCTGGGGAGACAGTTCGCTCGTGACCTGGTCGCTGCCGAAGAGGCTGCGGACAAGGCGCTCTCCGGCGACGGCACGAACTGGATCAAGTGGGCCGCCGTCGGCCTCGGAGCGGCGTCTCTCGTCGTCGCCACCGGAGGGCTCGTTCTCTCTGTCGCCCCCGGGGTCGCGGGAGCGGCAGCCATCACCAGCGCGCTCGCGGCGTTCGGCCCCGGCGGGATGGTCGGTGGGTTGTTGACGGCCGGTGCACTCGTCGGCGCCGGCGGCGGCGGAGTGGCGGTCGGTCTCGCGAGTCCTGCAACCACCACCGAAGCCGTCGAGGCGTACGTGGCGAGCCAACTCACTGCCGCGCTCCTGCGGAAGTCGCAAGGCTTCGACAGGGACCTGACGACATGGGAGAGCCTCGCCGAGACAGGGATCGAGCTGCGCCGGGATCTTGCCCGGCTCGCGCCGATCTCGGACGACGGCGCGCCAGCCCTCAAGCAGCTCGAGCGCAAGCTGAAGACGATCGACCGTGCCCTGGTTCACCTGAGCACGGCGGGGCTCGGCCCGGACGAACCGGACGCCGCGAAGATCCCCGCCGCGGCTCTTCTCGAGCGTGCCACTGAGGCGTTCCGCGCTGTCGACCTCGACGGCGACGGGATTCCGGACAAGCCTCGCGTCCGGTCCGCTGCCGAAGACGCCGGATCGGCCTTCAAGAACGCCGCGGCAGGTACCGCCGGCGCCGTGGGATCGCTGCTCCGACGCAAGCGGGCAGTGGTGTCGGCGTCCGCCCTTTCGGGAACCGAACGTGGCGGAGAATCGGAACAGGTGACGACGCAGTAGAAGGGTGCCAGGAGACAATTCACCCGCTCAACGGAGTATCTGACCGCCGCGCATCGGCCGTGTTCCCCTAGCGTTCCCGCATGAAGCCCGGGCACCTCTTCGTGGTCAACGGCCGGCTCGACGCGCTGAGCGCCGACGCCGTCGTCATTCCCACGGACGCACGGTTCGCCGTCAGGAACTGGTGGCGCGATACCGTCGGCCTCGGTCCAGGCGACACCTGGAACAACCTGCGTCCTGAGGGCTGGGCCCGCGGCGCTGCACTACCAGCACGTCAGAAGCGGACAGCCGAATCCGTGCCCGAGGTGTGGTTCCTCGATGTCGTCGCGGGCTCGCCGTCCGAGGTGGGCCAAGCGGCACTCCGCGTCGTCGAAGCGATCGTCGAGCACTCAAGCGAGATCCTGATCCGGTCCGCGAACTCAGCCGGTCGCGACCTACCCCTCATCGCCATGCCCGTCGTCGGGACAGGCGCTGGGGGCCAAAGCCGGCGACGAGGACAGGTCATCGCCGCGCTGGTCTCCACCCTGCGCGACGCCACAGACCGGCTCGGCGTCGACGTCGCCCTTGTCGCCTCAGAGCGTTCCGATTACGCGGCCCTGCAGCACCGGCGTCGAGACAGCGGAACCCCTCCCACCCTGGCCGACGCCACGATCGCCGAAGAGCTCGGGCAACGCGTTCGTCGAGGCGAGGTGGCGTTGTTCTTCGGTGCCGGTGTGAGCATCGCTGCAGGCCTCCCCTCGTGGCGCGGCCTGCTCGACGAGCTCGTCCATCGGCTGGGGCTCGACGAGATCAAGGACAAGATCGAAAAGCTCGGCCCACTCGAGCAGGCCGAGCTCGTCCAGGTGACCCTCGCGGCGGCCCGCCAGGCCGACCCTGCGGGCTCGCAGGCAGAGCTCGGCCGAATGGTGGCCGAGGTCGTCGGCGACCACGCGGCACGGCCGAGCCTCGCCCATACCCTGCTCGCGAGCCTTCAGGTGCGGGAAGCGGTCACGACCAACTACGACCGACTCTACGAACGTGCCGTGACGGCGGCCTGCGAGACCGAGGACGACTCTCCCATCGCCGTTCTTCCGTGGGCCAGAACGTCGAGCGGGCGACCCTGGCTGCTGAAGATGCACGGTGACGTCGAGCATCACGAGTCGATCGTCCTGTCACGCAGCTCGTTCGTGCACTACGACAGCCGCTGGAAACCGGTCGGCTCGCTCGTGCAGTCACTCATGCTCACCAAGCACCTTCTCGTCGTCGGCGCGTCGATGACGGACGACAACCTGCTCCGGTTCGCCTACGAGGTGGCCGGCCTCCGGGAGTCGATCGAGACGACCGATCACAGCCGTCCCGAGATCGGCACGGTGATCGGCCTCGCCGTCGACGAGGCGTTCAGCCGACTGTGGGAGGGCCGGTTCAAGGTCGTGGTTCCCCAGCTGGATGCTGACGACGGTCGTCCAGAGCTCACGCCGCATGGCGAAGAGACCACGGACGAGCGCGACGAGAGACAGGCCCTGGAACGTCGACGGGCCGCCCGCTCGCTCACCGTCTTCCTTGACGCCGTGGCGATGCACTCCGTACGTGAATCGCCCTACCTCCTGGACCATCGCTACGCCGACGGACGCGACGATGAGACGGCTAGGCTCGTCGACGACATCAACGCGGTCGCGGAGCGCGCAAGGTCGCTTGCCTCCGACGACGCCTGGCGTCGGCTTGTCCACACACTCGAGACGTTCGGGGTCCGAGTTCGGTAGGGGCGCAGCCGGTTGGTGCGTTCGGGCCGGCGGAGATCACCTGGGCCGCCGACCCCAGGTCGTGACGAACTGGTACGACCAGGCGCTGAACTGCGGGTCGAGCATGAGGTCCCCGAACCGGCGCACCTCGTCCGCGGTGAGCCCGGCGGCCTGGAGCGGCTGCTCGAGCTGCTTGATCAGGCTGCGGTAGTACAGCAGCGCCGGTGTTCCGCCGCGGGCGGTGAAGGCGTCCTCGAGCCCGTGGATGTCCTCCAGCCCGGCGTCGCGCAGGTGCCGGCCGACGTCGCGGGCCCACTCGAGGTCCATCCCGGCCGCACGACCGAGGCCGTTCATGCCGGCGTCGAGCACCCGGTCGAACAGCTCCGCGGGGCCGGGGTCGGTGCCCGCGGCCGCGGTGGGGAGGCGGTCAGAGATGTCGGTGACGACCAGCCACCCGCCGGGTGCGAGCGCGCCCGCCAGCGTGCGGAGGATCTGCTCGCGCCGGGGCAGGTGGACCAGGAGCATCCGGGCGTGGATGACGTCGAACGGCCCGTCCTGCGGCAGGCCGTCGTTGATGTCGTGCCGGTAGGCGGTCACGCCGGGTGCGGGGTCGAGGTGGCGGGTGTCGATGTCGACGGCCGCGACGGACCCGGCGGGGCCGACGCGCTGCGCCATCCACCGGGCGACCGAGCCGTTCCCGGCGCCCAGCTCGAGACACCGCCAGCCCTCGCGCACGCCGAGGTCGTCGAGCACGCCCGTCGTCGTGCTGTCGAGCATGGCGGACAGGCAGTCCACCTGCACGCGCCCGTGGTCGGAGCCGGTCTCGAACAGGTACCGGGTGTCCGTCGCCGTGCCGTTCGTCGTGCCGTTCGTCGTGTCGGTCCTCGTGCCGGTCTCGGTCGCCATCTCAACCTCCAAGGGGCGATTCCGTCGGGTGGTCGCGGTCAGGAAAGGCGGTGGTCACCAGCGGGTCGGAGTGCATGTGCACGATCCGCCACCCCGACTCGCCGCGTCGGCAGACCTTGGTGACGCGACGCTCGCGGACCTCGCGCTCCCCGTTCGGCGCACGCGAGTGGATCTCCTCCACGTGCACCGTGTACGCCAGGTCTCCGTGCACGCGCTCCTCCAGTTGGTCGAGCCGCCGGTAGACGCCGTTGCGGTAGACGGCGGCCACGGCGGCGAGCCGGTCGCGCACCTCGTCCCAGCCCTGCGCGACGCCGCCGAAGGCCCCGAGCAACGAGACCTCCGAGGTCTGGTCCCACAGCCCCTGGAAGGGCTCCGGGTCCCCGGCCACCAGCGCGTCCAGCGCCGACCTCTGCGCGGCCTGGAATCCGGCCCAGCCGTCGTCGGCACGCCCAGGTTCTGCTGCGACCGAAGCTGGCGTCGTCGCCATCGTCACGACCTCTCGGGGTGAGCGGGCAGCGGCCGAAGGGGCCGCGCCAGGAATAGTGGCCCGTCCACGTCACCACACGGACACCTCATGGGTCAAGGGATCTGGTTACCATTAGCCATATGACGACGACGCCTGCGATCCCCTCGGTGCTGCTCACCGAACCGCTGGCGCTCGACCTAGTGAACACACGCCTCTACCTCACCGACTCCGACACCTGGATGGACGTCCTCGACGGTCGCGAGCAACGCGACGCGTGGCTCGGCGCCCTCGCACCGCGGCTCGACATCGGAGCCGAGGACGCCGCCGCGGTCACCGACGGCGACGCGGAGGCCCTGAAGGCCGTGCGCGAGCACGCTGCGGCCGCCGTCGAACCCGCCCGCCACGGCAGGAAGCCGCCGGCGCGGGCGCTGTCCGGGCTCAACGAGGCCGTGCGCGCGGCGCCGGCCACCGTGCACGCGCGGTGGGACGGCGCCTCGGTCACCGCCGAGCCCCGCCGGGCCGGCTCCCTCGCCACCCGCCTGGCGGCAACCTTCGCCGAGGAGACGGTCCAGCTCCTGGCCACGCCGGACATCCTCGACGTGCGCCGCTGCGACGCCCCGGCCTGCGTGATGCTGTTCCTCCCCCGCAACCCCCGCCGCCGCTGGTGCACCCCGAACATCTGCGGCAACCGCGCCCGCGTCGCCCGCTACTACCTGCGCCACAAGGCTCCGCGGGCGAGCGACTCGCTGAGCTGACCGGGGGACGTTGCGGCTGGTCCCCCACCGAGTTGGAGGTGAGCTCGGTGCTCGTCCCAGTGCCGGGCCAGCCAATCGACCTGGGAGTCGCGGAGCCGTGCCGTCAGACCGGCTCCGTGGAGCCGGGAGTACTGCGAGAACCGCTCCAGCTCGGGGGACACGTCGACGCGAAGCAGGTCCGGGTCGACCGCGAGCATGCCATCGTCGAACAGCCGGTGGATGTCCCGGCGCAGCATCAGTCCGCCGTGCTCGTGGTGCTCTCCGAGGCGGGCGTAGCTGTAGAGGTGTCCGGCCTCGAGCACCCGCGCCGGAGCACCACCCGTGAAGGCGCACGCCTCTCCCTGGTTCGCCAACAGGTGCTCCCGAAAGGCCCGCTGACCCCGCCGCACCCGCACCAGGGCCTGGCCGTGCCCATGGGTGAACTCGGCCCGCACGTCGAGGCCCGGCCACACGAAGTCCGCCGAGCGCGACGCCAGCCGACTGACCGCCTGCACCGCGTCTCGCGCCTGGAGCGCCGCGCCGAACCGCTCCCAGCTCAGCTCCCGGATCGCGTTGAAGCCCTGGGGCCTCTCGGTCAGCGGCCGGATCTCCGCCGCAGACAGAAGGCCGTCCAGCGACGTCCACGCCGCGTCGTACCGGGCGCGATACCTCGTCACGTCGACCAGCTCGGAGACCGGCGTCGCGAAGACGTGTCGGCACTTGTCGCAGCGCCATGAACGGTCCGCGCGTCGCTTGACTCGTGTCAGGCCGCAGGCGGGGCAGCGTTGAAGCTCCTTGGTACCGGGCTCCGCCTCGATCGCCTCGACCACCGACACGCCGAGCAGTCGCTTCCTGTCCCACAGGGCGACGACGTCCCCGACCTGCACGTTCTTGTGGTTCTGGACCTTGCTGTCCCAGGAGTAGTACGCGCCGACCTGGTCGTCGTAACCCGAGTTCCCGGCATGACCGCGGTCGTCGCCCGCCACCATGAGCAGCCATGCCCGGTGCTCGGCGTCGGTGTCCACGGGGCCAGCTTGGCACGACGGCCCGCTCCCCGGCGTGCGGTGGCGGCCAGCTCAGCGGTCGGGCCCGCGTCGCACGCGACCTGCAGCAACACCGTTGTCCACAGACCCCCGGGCAACCGTCTCGTCGTTTGCTCTACAGTGACGCCCGACGTCACCGCCGACAGAGAGACCCGTCATGACCCGAGCCCGGGCCATCCTCGCCGCCACCTCCATCGCTTCGGCCGCCGCGCTCCTCGTCGCCGGCTGCGGCGACGACACGCCTGCGACACCGTCGCCAGAGCCCACCGCCACCGCGAGCGCCGACGCGTCACCCTCCCCGTCGCCGACCTCCACCTCCGTGGTCGTCGCGCCCGAGCGGCCCCAGGCGATGGACGACGACGGCCCCGCCGGCGCCGAGGCCGCCGCGGTGTACTTCCTCGAGCTCGACGACTACATCATGAAGACAGGCGACACCGCGGAGTGGGAAGCGATGTCGCACAAGAGCTGCGGGTATTGCACCAATCGTCTCGACCAGGCGAACCTCATCGCCGAACGTGGGGACACGTTCGAAGGAGGCGAAGCCCGGATCCGGATCCTGCATACGTACGAGCAAGACGCGGCAACGGGGATCTGGCCGATCGATGTTGAGATCAAGGAGTCTCGCTCGACGATTACCGACGTCAAGGGCAAGGTGGTTTTCGAACAACCGGCGCAAACGAGCACGGCACGAGTTGAGACCACTCGTAGCGACGGTCGTTGGGTCATCGTCGGCGTGCCCGACATTCCGGAGTCCTGATGCTCAGGTCGTCAATGGTAATGGCCCTGATCGCAACGCTTGCCTTGGCTGTGCCGAACGCCGACTACGACAGTCGCGCGAACGACAACGACAACGAGTACAGCGTGGAGGGCCGCGGTCAAGGCTGGGTGGAAACCGCCAGTGGGCGTGAGCCGGCCAGCGACGAGCCGAAGGACCGCTATGCGCGCACCGACGCGGTGATGTGCGGGACGCTGGGCGCTGAGATCGACGCGATCAGCGGGATCGTGACCGCACCGGGTGCATGCCCCGAGGGCAAGGACGTCGTCGAGATCACGGTGCCGTGCGAGGACGACGAGTACGAGCTCAGCGCGCTCTGGGTCCAGCGGGTCCAGGACGACGGCACGTACGGCGAGTCGGAGCAGCTGTCGGAGGACGAGTGCGTCTCCCCCGCCGAGCTCGCCGCCCAGGCGCAGCGCCAGTTCAGGTCGATGAAGATCGCGGCGCCGGAGGCGACGGTGCAGGGCAACCCTCCGATGGTCGTCAACGTGCACTATCCGGCCTACACCTCCGCGACACCCCAGGACCGCACGGTCACGCTGCTGGGCGTGCCGGTCGTCATCCGCGCGGAGCCCACCGAGTACACGTGGGACTTCGACGACCCGCACTCCGCCGGCGGAAGCACCCTCACCACCACGTCCCCCGGCCGGGCGTGGCACGAGGGCGACCCCACCCCGGACAGCTCGTGGGTCGGGCACACCTACAGCCGCCTCGGCACGCCCGGGGATGACGCGGGCACGGCCGTCGACGACAAGGGCAACACCTACCGCACGGGCGTCGCCGCCTCGCTCACCACCACCTGGCAGGGCCGCTTCCGCGTCCAGGGCACCAGCACCTGGACCGAGATCCCGGGCAACGTCACCACCACCAGCACCACCGACCCGACGACGGTCACCGAGGCCCGCACCCGCCTGGTCTGCGACGACCTCGACGCCGGTGCCGTCTGCTGACCGTCGAATCCCAGGGAAACGATTGCCAGCAACGGCACGATCTTGGTTGGATGTCGACATCGTCGAACAAGGGAGTTCGTCATGCCGCAGCTGTCCCGCCGCCAGGTCCTGGCGATGGTCCCCGCCGGAGCGTTCGTGGCCGTCGCGGCGCCGCTGAGCGCCCGCGCCGACGTGCCGTCGGACCATGCCCGCCTGCTGACGAACGCCCGCGGGATCTTCGCCGGCACGTCGGAGTCGAACTCGCGGCCGGAAGCCGCGGCCAAGCTCGCCGCGATCCACGCGGCGGCGCGCTCCCACCTCGCCGGGCTGGACGCCGCCGGCCCGGGCGAGCTGTTCGCGGGCGTCCCGCTCGGCACGAGCGACCCGAACCTCGCCACGTCGTTCCTGCGGTTGTACGAGATCGCGCTGGCGACCGGCACCCCGGGCTACGCGTCCGACCTGGTGGGGAACGCCGCCGTCCAGCGTCGGGTGCTCGACGGGCTCGAGTGGCTGCACGCCAGCTACTACGGCGACCAGAGCGCCGGCTACTACGGCAACTGGTTCCACTGGGAGATCGGCATCCCCGCGAGCGTCAGCAAGACGTTCGCGCTCCTGGCCGACCTGACGGCGGCGGAACGACCGGGCCTGATCGCGACGTACGTCGCCTCGATGGACGCGTACCTGCGCAACGGCAAGAACGGCGACGTCGACCTCGACTCCCGCTTCCACACCGGCGCGAACCTCGCCGACATCACGACGAACCGCATCCTGCAGGGCGCGCTCACCGGCGACGACGCCCGGGTGTCCAAGGCGATCGCCGACCAGTCCACAGTGTTCACGACGATCGACCCGTACGACCTCCAGCACGGCAACACCGACGGCTACTACGCCGACGGCTCGTTCATCCAGCACCACTCGGTGGCCTACACCGGCTCGTACGGGCGCACGCTGCTGACCCGCGTCGTGCAGACCGTGAAGCTGCTCGACGGCACGGCCGCGGCACCCGGGACCGAGCTGCCGGACGTCGTGCACGGCTGGGTGCGCGACGGGTTCGCGCCCGTCATCGTCGACGGCTGGATGATGGAGATCGTCAAGGGCCGCTCCGTGGTGCGCACCGGCGGCGGGTACGCCGACGTCGCCACGGTCATCGAGGCCGTGGTCGACCTGAGCGCCTACACGAGCCCCGGCCACGCGGCCGCCCTGGGCGCGTACGTCCGCCATCTGGCGACGGCGTCGCCCACGCCGCCCGACCCCGCCCGGTTCGTCTCGCCGGTGAGCATCGTCCGCTACGCGGACCTCCTCGCGGACGCCGGCGCGCCCGCCGCCGACCTCAACCCGCCCGAGCGCTCGGTCGCGCTCAACGCGATGGACCGCACGGTGCACCGGCGTCCCGGGTACACGTTCGCGCTGGCGCGCAGCTCGGGCCGGATCAGCAAGTACGAGTACATGAGCGGCGAGAACCTCATGCCGTGGTTCCAGGGCGACGGCGCGTTCCACCTCTACCTCGCCGGCCAGGACCACGCGCAGGCGTTCGGCGTCGACTTCTACACCACCGTCTCGCCGTACCGCCTGCCCGGCACCACCGTGCCGGTCGAGGAGCGGCAGACCGTCCCCGAGGCGTACGGGCGGCTCTGGTACGAGAACCCCGGCCACCCGCTCGGGTTCACGTCGTCGTCGGAGTCCCAGAACACGTACGTCTACTTCCCGCGCGCCACGAACTCCTTCTCCGGCGGCGCGACCCTCGGCACGTTCGGCGCCGCGGGGATGGTGCTGTCCGACGACGTCCCCTACCGCGACGCGCAGGCCGGTGTCCTGCCCGACGACTTCGTGGTCTACGCGAACGCGCGCGCGACCAAGTCGTGGTTCCTGCTCGACGACGAGGTGGTCGTGCTGGCGGCGGGCATCGGTGACGAGCACGGCCGCGACGTCGTCACGACGCTGGATGCCCGCATCGCCGCGCCCGGCGACGGCGTGGTCGTCACCGGCCGCCGCGCGGACGGCGGCTCGTGGTCGCCGCAGGACGGCGCGGAGCGGCTCGCGTGGCTGCGGTGGGACAACCCCGCGCAGGGCGTGGCCGTCGGGTACGCGCTGCTCGGCTCCCCTCACGAGTCCGAGCCGGTGCGCGTGACGCTCGAGGACGTGACGCGCAGCCGCCGCGTGGTCCGCACGTCCAACCCGGACACCGCGGTGACGAAGCGGGTGTTCACGGCCACCGTCGAGCACAGCGACGAGCACAGCCGGCGCCGCGCGGAGCTCGCCTACGCGATCGTGCCGGGCGCGACCGAGGAGCAGCTGGCGGGCTACGGGCGCCGGGGTCCGCTGGCCGTGCTCGCGAACGACGAGCGGGTGCAGGCGGTGCGGCACTCCGGCCTCGGGCTGCTCGCCGCGAACGTGTTCTCCGGCCGTGCGCACGTGCGGAACCTGACGATCGACGGCCCGGCGTCCGTCCTCGTGCGCGAGGACGGCGGCGGCACGGCCGTGGCGCTGTCCGACCCGACCATGCTGCGCGACGCCGTCACGCTGACGATTCGCGGCCGGCACCTCGACGCCGTCTCCGCGGACGACGACGTCGAGGTGCGACGGGTGCCGGGCGGCACCGAGGTGCGGGCCCGCACGCGCGAGGCGTACGGCGCGAGCCTCACCGCCACGCTGCGCCTGCGCTGACGTCAGATGACGCTGCGCCCCTCGGCCTTCGCCGCGCGCAGCTCCCGGAAGAACGCGCGGCTGATCACGAACAGCACGCCGGCCACGACGACCGGCCAGATGAGCACGTACAGCGTCAGCAGGAACGTCACAAGATCCCCTCTCCTGCCGCGACGGGCTCGGGCCGTCGCGGCTCGTCGACCGGCTGGCTCACGGCCGCCGGCTCCTTGTCGAAGTCACCGGTGCGCTCCTTGATGAGCGCGAAGTCGAACCGGTCCTTGTTCAGCATCGTCAGGGCGACGCAGACGACCGTGCTGGCCGCGTAGGCCACGAGCGACCCCGACAGCACCGGGTAGGTGTGCAGGAACCCGATCGCGAACGGCGCGGCCACCACCGTGGCGAGGATCCCGACGACGAGCGCGACCCGCGTGCCGAAGAAGCCGAAGGCCATGAGGCCGAGCACGACCCCGATGCCGAGGGTGGACAGGACGTCCGAGGCGATCCCCAGACCGCCCGACAGGTCCACCCACGAGAACCGCACCGGCAGGAACACCGCGAGGCCCGCGACGACCGCCACGCTGAACGCGACGTTCGTGACACGGTCCCAGTAGAAGCTCGCGATGACGGGGAACACGAGCGCACCCCACAGCGCGCCGACGAACACCAGCAGGTCCAGGATGTTGAACCTGCCCCCGGCGAACACGAGCCCCGCGGCGATCGCGACGACCATCGTGATCCGGCCGATGAGGACCATCGTGCGCGGGTTCGCCCGCTTCTTGCCCGCGACGTTCTGGCCGTAGACGTCCGCCATGACGATCGCCGAGAGCGCCGTCAGGTCGGAGTCCGCCGTCGACGACAGCGACCCGATGATCATCACGAAGAACAGGCACAGCAGCAGGGGGTTCAGGTAGGTCGCGGCCAGCTGCGGGATGAGGTTGTTGACGTCGCCGTCGAGGGGCTGGATCCCCGCGTACAGGGCGATGACGCCGAGCATCCCGATGCCGATGATCGTCGCGCCGTAGCCGAACGTCGCCGTGACGAACGTCTTCTTGATGAGGTCCTCCCGGACCGCGAAGAGCCGTTGGGCGATGGTCTGGTTGCCGATCGCGTAGGCCAGCACGGCGGCGATGTACGGGGCGCCCTGGTTGAAGAACGCGTCCGAGGAGAAGAAGTTCTCCTGCTGGGGCGTGAGGTTCGCCGCGCCTGTCTCGAACAGGCTGGGACCGCCCGCGGCGAAGAACACGACCGGGATGATGACCACGACAGCACCCAGCAGCGCCACCACCTGCGCGAAGTCGGTGAGGACCGACGCCCGGAAACCCGACCACAGCGTGTACAGGAGCACGCCGGCCGCGATGGCGACGACCCCCTGCGTGAACGTGTAGGGCGTGAGCATGCCGACCAGCGCCCCGCCGGCGATCAGGTTGGACGTGAGGCTGATGACGCTACCGAGCACGTTGGACCCCGCGAGCATGAGCTGGCTCGAACGGCCGTGCCGGGCGAACATCACCTCCGCGATCGTGTGCGCGCGCGGCGCCACCGCGCGGATCCGGCGCCCGAACGGGTAGATGAGCAGGATCATCAGCGCGCCCCAGAGCCCGTAGTGGATCGGGCCCGAGACGCCGTAGGTGTAGCCGGACGTGGCCGAGGCGTACATCGACGACGCCCAGATCCAGGTGGCCGTCATCGACGCGGCGGAGATGCCGAACCCGATCTTGCCGCCGCCGGTCATGTAGCCGTCCGCGTTCTCCTTCTTGCGGCTGATGCGGACCGACATGTAGAAGCTGCCGCCGAAGAACAGCAGGAAGATGAGGATCACGACGGACCCAGGAAGTTGTTGCAGCTCGCCCAAGGCGTTCTCACTCTCTCGTCAGGGAACCGGAAGCCAGGTGAAGCTCCGGGAGGGACGGGTGGGGAACGGCCGTCAGCCGGGCGGGACTCGTCGGGGACAGGCGGGGCGGCACGCACAGGGTCGCGCGTACCGAGCCGGCTGGGTCGACAGCACAGAGCTCCTTCCGTTCTTCAGCGGCGTCGTCCGAGCGCAGAGCGTTGCGCCGCGGCCGAGGCGTTCAGGCGCCGACACCCGAGACCGGGCCGGCGAGGCGGTGACGGGACCGTGGGCTCGCGCCAGGGGCGCCGACGCGACGTGGCATCGGGCTTCCTCAGGGGGCGGCGTAGTGCGGCGCAGCGCGCCGGCGACCGGATCCGTCGGTCACGGTTATACCACAAACGACCCATGCGCAGCCCGGGCCGTCCCCCTCGGTGAGAGGGGCCTGACCTGCGACCATGATCGGCGTCACCACGGGGTCCGGCCGGGATGTTCGACGTCATCCGTGATTGCCTGGGCCGATGGGAGTGGAGCGAGTGATGCCGATCCTGACCGTGCCGGACGTACGCCAGGCAGTGCGCGAGCACGAGGCGGTGCTGGGGCTCCGCGTCCTCATGGACCTCGGGTGGATCGTCACCCTCGGCGACGACGAGGGCCACCAGCTCAGCCTGATGTCCCGGGACGCGTCAGCCCCGGTGAACCCGGACGTCTCGGTGTTCGTCGACGACGTCGACGCGGCCCTCGAGCGCGCCCGGGCCGCGGGGGTCGAGATCGTGCACCCGATGACGCGCGAGCCCTGGGGTGTCACGCGGTTCTTCTACCGCGGGCACGACGGCCGGGTCGTCAACGTGGGCACCCACACCGCCGTCTGACGAGGCCGGTGGGATCCACCCTGCGCACCCGAGGTGAAGGTGAGGCCGAACAGATGATGAGCGAGCCGGCGCCCGGCATCGCCTGGACCTCCGCGAAGGGCTCCTTCGCGCGCCCCGTGGCCGAGCACGCCCTCGCGTTGACCCTGGCGACGCTGCGGCACCTGCCGGAGCGCGCCCGCGTGGACGCCATCGTCGACCCGGTCGCCGGATACTGACGCGACCCCGTGAGCGGCGACGTCACCTGACCCGCGCGACGGCCGGGCCTGCGGCCTCGGCCCGACGCCACCACGCGGCGATGGCGGCCGCCGTCGCGGCCATCACCACCACCTGGATCGCGGCGCCCGCGGCCCCGGTCGGCGGCATCAGCGCGTCGGTCACGTTCCAGGCGGCGTGCAGCAGCACCGCGGACGCGACGCCGCCGCGCAGCCGCTCGACCAGGAACAACGCGACGTAGCTCAGCAGCAGGAGCGAGGCGAAGAAGCACAGCCCCTCGACGGTCAGCAGCCCCTTGTCGTGCTGGCTGGTGCCGGGCAGGAAGAACAGCGGCAGGTGCCAGGCCCACCACGCCACGCCGACGACGAGCGCCGCCGCCCACCGGCGCGGCACGAGCAGCCGCACGCGGGGCTGGAGGTAGCCGCGCCATCCGAGCTCCTCCGACAGCGGCCCGGACACGAGGGTGTAGGCGACGACGCCGGCGACCCCGCCCACGCTCGCGACCGTCGTCGAGGCGTGAGCGCCGATGTCCCCCGGCGCGAGCACGACAGAGGCGACCACCGGCCCCAGGCCTCCCGCCACCAGGGCCACCAGCACCCACGAGACGCGCGGGCGCACCCGCGGCGCGACCCGGTCGCGTGGCCGGCGGCACCACAGCGCGACGGCCGCCAACGACGGCCCTGCCGCCGCCAGGGCGAACACGATCTCCCCCGCCCCACGGGAGACGTCGGCACCGGACACGCCCAGCGCGATCCATGGGATCCACGAGAGCGCGACGGTGACGACTCCGAACGAGGCCAGGTCGGCCCGGGGCTGACGAGACATGGCTCCACCGTCGTGTCCCCGCGCCGGCCCCGGCCATGAGGCCCGCCTCCGACCGTGCCGGTGGCTACCCCACCGCCGGCGGGAGACGTCGGCCGGCCGCTCAGCCGGGGACGAGCACGGTGCGGTCGAACGCACCGCCGTGCTCGGAGGCGAAGGCGACGGCGTCGTTCACGTCGTCCAGGCCGAACGTCGTGACGGTCTCCGGGCCCAGGTCCAGCACTCCCGAGGCGATCATCCGGATCATCGCGACGTTGTCCGTGCGCGAGCCGAGCCACTGCCCGCGCACGGTCACCGAGTTCCGCATGAGCCAGGGGTACGGCAGGGCGAGGTCGGGTCCGCCGAGCATGCCCACGCCACCCATGAGCACCACTCGGCCGCCCTCCTGCACCGTCATCGCGGCGGCGCGGGTCACGGTGCTCGGCGCCGAGGGCGGCAGCAGGTCGATCACGACGTCGACCGGGTGGTCGGCGGCCGCGACGACGGCCGCCCGGTCGGCGTCCTCGTCGCCGCTCAGGACGACGGGGCGGACCCGGTCGCCGAAGCGTCCGACCAGGGCGTCCAGCGCGAACCGGTTCCGGCCCGGTGCGACGACCTGCCCAGCACCCATCGCGAGGGCGACGGCGACCGCCGCGCCGCCGAGGTTCCCGGACGCGCCGCTGACCACCACGGTCTCCCCCGCGGCGAGGCCGACGGCGTGCAGCCCGCCGTACGGGACGAGGTGCACGGTCAGCGTGGACCAGCGCGCCGGGTCCTGGGCGGCGGCCTCGGGCAGCCGGTAGACGTTCTCGGTGGGCACCCGCATCAGCTCCGCGAAGGCGCCGTCGTGCAGGTGCTCGGCGAGCCTCGCCCCGCCGTCCCCGCGCGAGCTGAGCCCCTGCAGCGCGACGTCGGGCGTGCGGGCGTCGTCGCGCGACCGCACCGTCGGGTCGCACCAGACGAGGTCGCCCGCCCGCAGGCGGGTGGCGTCCGGCCCGACGGTCACGATTCGTCCGACGGCGCCCGCCCCCGGCACGACCGGGGGCACCAGCGGGTACCGGCGCCGGCCGCTGAACACCTCCGCCGTGTACGGCAGGATGCAGGTCGCCAGCACCCGCACCAGTACCTCTCCGCCATGGGCCACCGGGTCGTCCTGCTCACGCACCACGAGTGGGCTGCCGAACCGTTCCAAGACTGCTGCTCGCACGTTCGCTCCTCCTTCGTCCTGCGTGACGCTAGTGACGGGCAGGTCATGCGTGAAGCGATGATCGAGCATCATGGGTATGCTACCGCCGCATGGACGTGAGCACCGTCGGCCTCCGCACGCTGCGCGAGGTCGCCGAGACCGGCAGCTTCAGCGCCGCCGCCCAACGGCTCGGGTACACGCAGTCGGCGGTGTCGCGCCAGGCCGCGGCCCTCGAGCGGGCCGCCGGCGCTGCCCTGTTCGAGCGCGGCCACGACGGCGTCCGGCTGACGAGCGCCGGGCTGGTCCTGCTCGGCCGGGCCCGGGTCGCCCTCGACGCGCTCGACGCCGCGGCCGGCGAGCTCGGGGGCGAGCCGGCGGCGACGGAGCAGGTGCGGCTCGGGGTCTACGTCAGCGGCGGGTTCGACCTGCTGCCCCAGGTGCTCACCCGACTCGCCGAGACCGACCCGCTCGTGCGTGTCACGTCCCGGGAGGGCACGACGCCGGCGCTGGTGCGCGCACTGCGGTCCGGGTCGCTCGACGTCGCCGTCCTGACCTCGCGACCCCCGCACCGCTCCCCCGACGACGAGGCTCCCCCGCTGCACACCGAGACGATCGACGAGGGCGAGCTGCGCCTCGCGGTCGCGCGCACCGGACGCTTCGCGGGACGGGACGCCGTGCACGCCGACGAGCTCACCGACGTCGACTGGATCGCGAGCCCGTCGCCGGCGGGCGAGCCGCTCCTCGGCGTCTGGCCCGGCCTGCCCGGCCGACCGCGCGTCGCCCACAGCGTGCGCGACTGGCTCACCAAGCTCCGCCTCGTCGCCGCCGGCCACGGTGTCACCACCGTCGGGTCCCACCTCGCCCCGTCGCTCGTCCCCGACATCGCCCTGGTCCGCGTCGAGGGCGTGCCACCGGAGGTCCGCCGTCGCATCGTGGCGCGGCTGCCCGAGCGCACGTCGCCCGCCGTCCTCGCGGTCTGCCAGGCGATGGTCGGCGCCGGTCGCGTATAGCGAGCTCAGTCCGACGGCCCGCCGCGGGCGACAAACGCAGGGCCGACATCCAGCTGCTCGCCGACCGTCATACGGTCGAGGCACCAGCGGAGGTGCCAGTGCGGCTCACGGTCCGCGTTCGCGAACCCATTGTCCAGGAGGAACTCCGCCGCCGGTCCGGCGCCGGCGAACCCGACGTCGCCGTCGGGCGTCTCGATGACGAACTCGCTCGCGTCCACAGAGCCATTCTCCCCGCACCACCCGGCGTGCGGTCGTACGGGCGGATCCGCACGGCCCCCCGAGGCGCCGACGACCAGGCATCCATGCTTCCCTGGACCCGTGCGCGTGGAGCGAGTGGTGCCGATCCTGAGGGTCCCGGACGTGCGGCAGGCGGTGCGCGAGCACCGGGAGGTGCTGGGGCTCGAGGTCGTCATGGACCACGGGTGGATCGTCACGCTGGCCGACGACGACGGCCACCAGCTCAGCCTGATGTCGCGCGATGCCTCGGCAGCGGTGAACCCCGACGTCTCGGTCTTCGTCGACGACGTGGACGCGGCGCTGGAGCGCGCCCGTGCGACGGGCGTCGAGATCGTGCATCCCCTGACCCGCGAGCCGTGGGGCGTGACGCGGTTCTTCTACCGCGGGCTGGACGGCCGGGTCATCAACGTCGGGACCCACACGGAGACGGCCTGACCCGTTCGGCAGTGCGTCAGCTGCACCGCCGGCGCGGCCTACGGTCACATCGTCCAGTCGACGCGCGCCTCCATCGGACCGCCGCACTCGGCCGTCCCGCCCACGCGCTCCCAGCCGACGTCGACCTCGGTCTGCTCGACCACGTCCCCGTCGTCGTCCAGCGCGCGAAGCATGACCGAGCGCGGCGAGGAGAACAGTGTGAAGGTCCACGTGTCGCCGTCGTGCGTGGTCGGGATCGTGGGCACCTCCGCGTCCGGTGGGTACGGCGGCTGCCACTGGTCGTCGTCGCGCACCTGGATGACGGCCACCTCGGACGCGTCTCCCTCGAGCGTCACCGTGAGGAGGCTGGAGTAGCCGATCGCGGGGCACGCCTGCTGCAGTCCGGGCGCACGACGGCGGCGAGGACGGTCAGCGCGACGATGGCCAACGCACCCGCGGTCGCCCAGAGCGGCATGCGCACGAGACGCCGACGCTCCGGTGTCGGCGGCCCGTCACTGGCGGTTGGTGCCATCTCTCCTCCCGACATGGTCCGTCGTCGACATCATGTCGCGAGGCGGGAGGTTCTTGCGCGTGCCCGTCGGCGCCGTCGTCCAGGATGACCACCATGACGATGCCCGAGACCGACCTGTTGCGCATCGGACGGTGGTGCCGGGCGCAGGTCCCCGAGCACCTGTGGGACCAGGTGCGTGTCGAGGCCGAGATCGCCGACCGGCACGTGACGATCATCGAGACGCGCCCGCCGTGGGACGGTAAGGGCGACTGGACCCGCTTCCCCGTCGCCCGGCTGCGCTACACCGCCACGACCGGCCACTGGAGCATCTACTGGCGCGACCGGAACCTGAAGTTCCACGAGTACAAGCGCAAGCGACCGACGAAGAACGTGCAGGGCCTGCTCGACCACATCGGTAGCCACGAGGACCCGATCTTCTGGGGATGAGTCGACGCGCGCGCCCGAGTGAGCCGATCAGGACGCGGGTGCGAGCAGATCCTGACGGAGGGTCGCTCGAAGCGCATGACGCACGGCCGCCTCGACGTCGGGAAGGTCTGCGCGGCCACTCTCCAGCGATTGCAGCAGCAGCGCCCGCGCCACCGTGGACGTCGGAAGGCCACGTTCCTCGGCGAGACTCTCGAGCCGCTCCAGCTCGTCGCTGTTGAGCCGGATCTGCAGCACCCGGGAACGCGAGTGCCCCCGGGCCACCCTGACCTCCGACAGGTCACGGAGCTGCCCGTCCCGCGCCTCGGCGTCTTCAGCCGCCTGCGACTCGGCGGCGAGGATCTGCGCGATGTCCTTGGTCATGGCGTTCCTTCCTCTCGGTAGATCCGGCGGTCCTTCGCATTGGACCGCCATCCGTTGATGCCGTAGCCCGTCGGCTTGTGCACGAGGACGGTCAGCACCTCGCCTCGACTGGCGCAGAAGCCGATGATCCGAACTCCCTCGCCGCTGCGACTGTTGTAATCAGGGTCGATTACTACCCGGTTCGGGTCACCCAGCGCTTCATCGGCCTCAGCAGGGCGGACGCCATGCCCGTCCCACATGTGGTCGGCACGTTGCGACCAGTCCGCCGTCTCGAACACTCACATAGCGTATTACAACGTACGACTCAACGAAAGAGAGTGAGCGGAACTCTGGCGCACGGCACGGTGATCACCTCGGCGAGCGACCTCACGCTGACGAGGGTCCGCAGAACTGGCGGGTGCACGGACACGAAGCACGCGCGCTCGACTGTTCCCCACCAAGTTTCCTTCCAGCGCGCGCCTGTCGTCGCACCCGGATGAAGCGACCTCAGAGCAGCACCTGGAGCGCCCGATGGATGACGGCGACGGTGCGCGGGAAGTGCCCTGCAGTGCGAAGCAGCTCAGCAGGTGAGCTCCCCGAGCGTCGTACCCAGCGACGCAGCGCCTCGTTGGCCTGGTCGATTCCCTCGAGATGCGCGATCCGGTACGCGTCCACGATGGTCCGCTCGGCCGAGTACACCCGCAGTTCCGGGTGCTCGGACATGACGGTGCGGCCCACGTCGAACGTCGCCTGCCCGAAGGCATGCCACGTCACGTGCTCGAAGCCCGCAGGAAACCTGGTGCCGCGCGGCAGCGCGATGTCCGTCGCGACCGGGATCTCGTCGCTCAGCCCGTGGTAGACCAGCGCGCTCGTCAGACACATCGTCGCGGCCGGCTTGACCGCCGTCGCGCCCGCCAGCGACGCCACGGCGGGATCGAGCTCACCGGGCCGGATGTAGACCCCGCGCCCGATCCGCTCCAGCTCCCCGGACCGGGCCATGCGGTAGACCTCGTCCTTGCGCAGCCCTGCCGCGCGTGCCGACTCGATCGTCAGGACCGACACCCGGACCACCTCCTTACTGTCTACGGCAAGGGTAGACCTGCATACGGTGAGGAACGTGTGGCCCGAGCAGGCCACCGCAAACCGGGTCCCGTCGAGAACAGCGTCAGTCCCCGATCGGAAAATTCCTCGAGCTCTCCCCGTACGCACCCTGGCCTGCGATGATGCGACCACGGAGAGTGCGTACGGGGTGCGTACGGGGTGCGTACGGGGTGGCTACCCCGTACGTTTCCGGTAACGCACCCGGGCCACCATCGACGGCATGAAATCTTCCCGCAGCCGCGAGTTCTGCGCGTGGGCGTCGGTCCGGACGTCGGACCGCCCGGCGTCGGGCGGTCTGCGCCTCTGCTCGGGAGGGCGGTCGTGCCACCGGTCGCGCCGAGCCGCCTGCGGCGGCCCCTCCGGTGGTGATGACTCTTCACCACCGGCGTGCCGACGGTGCCGGTTCTTCGTGGGGAAGCCCACGGTGGTGCGGACTCCGCACCACCGCACGTCGGGCACGGGCACGCTGACCGCCACCGTGAGGATCGGAAGCAACGGCCAGGATCGTGCGCGGACCCCCCTGGTGGTGAGGACTCCTCACCACCGGACCGTCGACGGCGTTGGCGCTTCGCAGCGGAGCCCACGGTGGTGGTGACTCCCCACCACCGTGGAGGTGGCCGGCTCCGGCGCTCCGCGGCGGAGCCCACGGCCCTGCGGACTCCGCAGCGCCGTGGGGCTTCCTCTGCCGTCGGGTCGGGTCAGGACCCGAACCTTCTGGGCACGGTCGGGATGGCGACAGCCAGCTGCTCGCGTAGCTCGTCGAGGTCGACGCGAATGAGTCTGCCCACGCGGTATCCGGTGACCGTGCCGTCGGCGATGCGCCGGCGGACGGTCTTTACCGACACGCTGAACTCCTCGGCGGCGGCCGCAAGATCGACGAGCCGCCCGTGCCCTCCGGGGCGTTCCTGGATCGTGGCGGTTCCCATGGTCCTGCTCCTTGCCGGCGGCGCCCTCGTGCCGCCCTCACAACTCAGGTGTTCACGCGTCCCCACGAGCGGACTCGAGCTCCGACAGCACGGTGGCGCTCATCCGCGCGGCGAGGTCGATGTCCCGCGCCATGGTGGCCTTCTGGTACCGAAGCACGACGTTGACGTCGGAGTGCCCGCCGCGCCGCATCAGCTCGGCGAGCGTCGCGCCCTCCTGCGCGAACCGCGTCAGCCCGGTGTGCCGCAGGTCGTGGAACCTGTACCCCTCGGGCAGCCCGGGCACCTCGACCCGGGCAGCGGCCCAGGCCGAGTGGAACGTCGTCGACGACATGTGCTCGGCGCCCCGGGACCTCAGCGGCACGATCGGCGCGGTCCGCCCCGCGGCCACGTGCGCGTCGAGGTGCTCGCACAGCCGCGCGATCATCAGCGGCGGCACCGCCATCGACCGCACGCCCTTCTCGGACTTCGGGTCGGCGAGCTGCCCGGTGGTGCCGTTCTTCTGCCGTCGCACGTACAGCGTGGCGGCGGTGCGGTCGGCATCCCAGACGACGTCGCGCCGCTGCAGCCCGAGAACCTCGCCCCGGCGCAGCTGGCACCACGCCGCGAGCAGCACGGCGATCCGCCACGGCTGCGGCAGCGCGTCGTGCAGCGCGTCGACCTGCTGCGGCGTCGCGACGTCGTCCTCGGGCGTGTGGTCGGCGTCGTGCCGGACGGAGCGGCGCGACGGCGTGGGCACGTCCGGCATCGTCTCGAGGAGACCGTCGCGCACGGCGGCACGCAGGATCATCTTGAGCATGTCGACGGCGTCGCCGGCGACCCGTTGTGCGTCGCGCCCGGCTTGAGCGCGGACGGCCGCGCGACGATCTGCGCCGTCAGCTCCCGGACAACGGCGGTGTCGATGTCCCGTACCCGGACGTCGCCGAGCGGCTCGAGCAGGTAGTTGTGCACCCGCCCGCGGTAGACCATCACGGTGCCCGGACGCCGGGGCCGGCCGCCCTTGCCCGGCTCGTGCTGGACGCGCTCCAGCCAGGCCAGCGCATAGTCCCGGAACGTGACGTCCCGCCGCGCGGCCTCCGCGGCCTCCGCCTCGCGCCGTCGCGCCGCGTCCTCGGGCGACTCCCACTCGCCGCGCGCGATCGCGGCCTGCGTCCGATTGAGGAACCCTCGCGCGTCGGTCTTCGTGAGGAAGGTCAGCGGCCGGTCGTCAGCCGTGCGCGCCGAGTACACGTTCCCGTCGGGGCCCCTGTACCGCGCCTGCCACCGCTTCGACGGCAGCTGACGGAGCATGCCCCATGCCTCGCGACGCTGTCGCGCCGCACCCTTCGTGGCCATCTCGATCCTCCTGGTTCGTGCCACCCCCGTGCCACATCTCGTGGCACGGCGGGGGTCCTTCTGTCTCTAGGTGTCCAGGCCTCACCACGACAGAAAAGAGGCCCGGACCTGCGGAAACTCGCAGATCCGGGCCTCTGACCAGGCGATCGATCGGTGACCGATTCGTCCCGATTTCTAGAAGTTGATCATGTGCCCCACGAGGCCGTGGATGGACTCCTGCACGGACTCCGACAGCGTCGGGTGCGTGTGCACGTTGCGCGCGACCTCGTCGGCCGTGAGGTCCCACTTCTGCGCGAGGGTGAGCTCGGGCAGCATCTCGGAGACGTCCGGGCCGATCATGTGGGCGCCGAGCAGCTCGTTGTACTTGGCGTCCGCGACGATCTTGACGAAGCCGGTCGGGTCGCCCAGACCGTGCGCCTTGCCGTTGGCCATGAACGGGAAGGTGGAGACCTTGACGTCGTAGCCCTCGTCCTTGGCCTGCGCCTCGGTGAGGCCGAACGACGCGACCTGCGGGGAGCAGAACGTGGCGCGCGGCATCATCCGGTAGTCGCCCAGCGTCATGGTCTCGGCGCCGCCGATGGTCTCGGCCGCGACGACGCCCTGCGCCTCCGCGACGTGCGCCAGCATGAGCTTGGCGGTGACGTCGCCGATGGCGAAGATGTGCGGCACGTTGGTGCGCATGTGGTCGTCGATGGCGATGGCGCCGCGCTCGGTGAGCTGGACACCGGTGTTCTCCAGGCCGAAGCCTTCGACGTTGGGCGCGAAGCCGACGGCCGACAGGACCTTGTCCACGACGATCTCGCCGGGCTTGTCGTCCTTGACGCCCTTGTAGGAGACGGTGACGGACGACCCGTTGTCCTTGATCGTCTGCACGGCGGTGGACGTGAGGATCTTGACGCCCAGCTTCTTGTACTGCTTGGCGATCTCCTTGGAGACGTCCGCGTCCTCGTTCGGCAGGGCACGGTCGAGGAACTCGATGATCGTGACGTCCACGCCGTAGTTCTTGAGGACGTAGGCGAACTCCATGCCGATGGCGCCGGCGCCGACGATGGCGATCGAGTTCGGCAGCTCGCGCGTCATGATCTGCTTCTCGTAGGTCACGACGTTCTCGGACAGCTCGACGCCCGGCAGCAGCTTGACCTGCGAACCGGTCGCGATGATCGCGTTGTCGAACGTCACCGTCTCGGTACCGCCCTTGTTCAGAGCGACCTCGATGGTGTTGGCGTCGCGGAACGTGCCGCGGCCGTCGAGCTCGGTGATCTTGTTCTTCTTCATGAGGAAGTGGACGCCCTTGGTCCGGCCGTCCGCGACCTCGCGGGACCGGTCGAACGCCTTGCCGAAGTCGAACGTCACGTCACCCGACATGCCGAAGAAGTCGGCCTGGTGGTTGAAGATGTGCGCGAGCTCCGCGTTGCGCAGCAGGGCCTTCGAGGGGATGCAGCCCACGTTGAGGCACACACCACCCCAGTACTTCTCCTCGATGATGGCGACGGACTTGCCGAGCTGTGCCGCACGGATCGCGGCGACATAGCCGCCGGGGCCAGCTCCGAGGAGGACGACGTCGTAGTGGGAAGCCATGGGGTCAGCCTATTAGCCGCGCGGAAGCCCCGCGGCGTGACATCCGTCGCACCGCTCGGCGACGGTCAGCGCACCGAGTCCACGCCCAGGTTCGCCAGGGCGTCGGCCCGCTCGTTCCCCGGGTCCCCCGCGTGCCCCTTGACCCACACCCAGCGCACGTCGTGCTTGGTGACCTCGGCGTCGAGCGCCTGCCACAGGTCGACGTTCTTCACGGGCTTCTTCGCCGACGTCTGCCAGCCGTTGCGCTTCCAGCCGGCGATCCAGGTCTTCATCCCGTTCATGACGTACGACGAGTCCACGTGGACCACGACCGTGCTGGGCCGCGTGAGCGCCCGCAGGGCCTCGACGACGGCCGTCAGCTCCATGCGGTTGTTGGTCGTCACCGCCTCGCCCCCGAACAGCTCCTTGGTGTGCGGGCCGAAGCGCAGCAGCGCGCCCCAGCCGCCGATCCCGGGGTTGCCCTTGCAGGCGCCGTCGGTCCACATCTCCACGAGCGGCTGGTCGGTGGTGTCGGGGTTCTCGTCTGGCACCCGCACACCCTATGCGGCGCCGGGCCGGCCGGTGTCGGTGGTCGTGGCTAGCGTCGGTCGGACGGACGACGACGGAGGGCGGCGACATGAAGTTCGGGTTCATCGGCAGCTACGGCACCCCGGAGCAGCAGGTGCGGCTCGCGCGCGAGTGCGAGGAGCACGGCTGGGACGGCTTCTTCACCTGGGACGGGGTGAGCCTCGACGAGCCCGGCTTCGACGCCCATCCCACCTGGGACCCGTTCGGGCTCCTGGCCGCCGCGGCGGCGGTCACCGACCGGATCACCCTCGGGGCGATGGTGTTCGCCCTCCCCCGCCACCGGCCGTGGGAGCTCGCCCAGCGGGCGCTGACGGTCGACCACCTGTCCGGCGGTCGGCTCGTGCTGCCCGTCGGCGTCGGCGTCCCGACGGACCGCGCGTTCACCTCCGTGCCCGGGCAGCCGACGGCGCTGCGCGACCGCGCGCAAGCGCTCGACGAGGTGCTCGCGTGGCTCGAGCGCTCGTGGTCGGGCGAGACGTTCACCCACGAGGGCGCGCAGGTGACCACCGGCCAGTTCCGGTTCTCGCAGCCGCCCGTGCACGGGCGGATCCCGGTGTGGCCGGTCGCGGTGTGGGACGCCGAGCGCCCGCCGCGACGCAGCCTCGACCGCGCGCTGCGCTGGGACGGCATGGTGCCGCAGGTGCGCGGCGAGTCGCCGGAGGACGCCGAGGCCGGCCCGCAGCAGATCCGCGAGCTGGTCGACTGGATCGTGGCGCAGCGCGGCCCCGACGCCGGCCCGTACGACGTCGTCTACCAGGGGCGCCTCGACGCCGACCCGCAGACGGCCGCCCGTCAGGCCCGCGAGGTCGCCGAGGCGGGCGCCACCTGGTGGCTGGAGTCGTGGTGGGACCCGACGTCGGTCACGCCCGAGTGGCTCCTGGAGCGCGTGCGGCAGGGCCCGCCGTCCCTCTGACACGCAACGAGCGTGCTGATTCGTTCCTCAAACGGCCTGTTTGAGGAACGAATCAGCACGCTCGATGTGAGACCGGGCTCAGCCGACGGGTCGGGCCGGCTCGATCGGCACGCTCGGCAGGTGCTTGGCGGGCAGCGTCTTCGGGCGCCACGACGCCCGCTGCTCCTCGAACGCCGTGATGTCGGCCTCGTGCTGCAGGGTGAGGCCGATGTCGTCCAGGCCCTCCATGAGCCGCCAGCGCGTGTAGTCGTCGATCTGGAAGGGCACCGTGACGTCGTCGGCGGTCGCGGTCTTCGCCTCGAGGTCGACGGTCACCTCGGTGCCCGGCCGGGTCTCGAGGACCTTCCAGAGCAGCTCCACGTCCTCCTGGGCGACGACGCCGGCCACGAGGCCCTGCTTGCCCGAGTTCCCGCGGAAGATGTCGGCGAAGCGCGACGCGAGGACGACGCGGAAGCCGTAGTCCTTCAGGGCCCAGACGGCGTGCTCGCGGGACGAGCCGGTGCCGAAGTCCGGCCCGGCGACGAGCACGGAGCCCGCCGAGTACGCCTCCTGGTTGAGGACGAACGACGGGTCGCCGCGCCAGGCGGCGAACAGCGCGTCCTCGAAGCCGGTGCGCGTGACGCGCTTGAGGTACACGGCCGGGATGATCTGGTCGGTGTCGACGTTGCTGCGGCGCAGCGGCACCCCGACGCCCGTGTGCGTGCTGAACTTCTCCATGGTGGTCTCCTGAGCTGCGGGGTGGTCAGACGAACGACGGCGCGGACAGCGGCGCCAGCGGGGTGCCGTCGAAGGTGGCGAGGTCGACGTCCTCGTCGAGATCGAGGTCCGACACGGACGACAGGGTGCCGCGGACGGCGGTGGCCGCCGCCACCAGCGGGGACACCAGGTGGGTCCGGCCGCCCTTGCCCTGCCGCCCCTCGAAGTTGCGGTTCGACGTCGAGGCCGCGCGCTCCCCCGGCGCGAGCTGGTCGGGGTTCATGCCCAGGCACATCGAGCAGCCGGCGTTGCGCCACTCGGCGCCGAACTCCTTGAAGATGACGTCCAGGCCCTCGGCCTCCGCCTGCAGCCGCACGCGGGCCGACGCCGGCACCACGAGGACTCGGACGTCGTCGGCCTTCGTGCGGCCCCGCAGCACCTTCGCCACCGAGCGCAGGTCCTCGATACGGCCGTTGGTGCACGACCCGATGAAGACGGTGTCCACGGTGATGTCGCGCAGCGGCGTGCCGCCCTCGAGACCCATGTACTCGAGCGCCTTCGCCGCGGTCACCCGGTCGCCCTCGTCGGCGATGTCGGCCGGCACCGGGACGGACGCGGACAGCGGGAGCCCCTGACCGGGGTTGGTGCCCCAGGTGACGAACGGCTCCAGGTCGGCGGCCTCCAGCACGACCTCGGCGTCGAACTCGGCGTCGTCGTCGGAGCGCAGCGTCTTCCAGTACTCGACGGCGGCGTCCCAGTCGGCGCCCTCGGGCGCGTGCGGGCGCCCGGCGAGGTACTCGAACGTCGTCTCGTCCGGGGCGATCATCCCGGCGCGGGCGCCGGCCTCGATGGACATGTTGCAGATGGTCATCCGCGCCTCCATCGACAGCTTGCGGATGGCCTCGCCGCGGTACTCGAGCACGTACCCCTGGCCGCCACCGGTGCCGATCTTGGCGATGATCGCGAGGATGATGTCCTTGCTGGTGGTGCCGGGCGGCAGGTCGCCGTTGACGGTGATCGCCATCGTCTTGAACGGCGTCAGCGGCAGCGTCTGCGTGGCGAGCACGTGCTCCACCTCGGACGTGCCGATGCCGAACGCCAGCGCGCCGAACGCGCCGTGCGTGGAGGTGTGCGAGTCGCCGCAGACGACCGTCAGGCCCGGCATCGTCAGGCCGAGCTGCGGCCCGACCTGGTGCACGATGCCCTGGTCGGCGTCGCCCAGCGAGTGGATGCGGACGCCGAACTCCCGCGCGTTGTTGCGCAGCGTGTCGATCTGCGTGCGGCTCGTGAGGTCCGCGATCGGCAGGTCGATGTCGAGCGTCGGGGTGTTGTGGTCCTCGGTGGCGATCGTCAGGTCCGCGCGCCGCACCGGGCGGCCCGTGAGCCGCAGCCCCTCGAAGGCCTGCGGGCTGGTCACCTCGTGCACGAGGTGCAGGTCGATGTACAGGAGGTCCGGCGACCCGTCGGAGCCGCGGCGCACCAGATGCGCCTCCCAGACCTTCTCCGCCAGCGTGCCGGCCATCATGCGCTCCTCGTCCGCCGCGTGTGCGCGGCTCTCGTGACTACCTCGTAGGACCCTGTCGTGCTACCGTCCCGCGGTTTCGTCCAGTGAGATCTCGTCCTCGACTTGCGATCTCAGTGGGCGAGACGTCAGTATCGACCTATGGACGATACTAGCGGAGTCGGCGTACTCGACAAGGCCGCGTCCGTGCTGGGCGCACTCGAGGCCGGTCCGGCCACCCTCGCGCAGCTGGTCTCCTCGACCGGCCTCGCACGACCGACGGCTCACCGTCTCGCGGTGGCGCTCGAGCACCACCGCCTCGTCGCGCGCGACATGCAGGGACGATTCGTGCTCGGACCACGGCTCAACGAGCTCGCCACGGCCGCCGGCGAGGACCGGCTGCTCGCCGCGGCGAACCCGGTGCTGACGGCGCTGCGCGACCACACGGGCGAGAGCGCGCAGCTCTACCGCCGCCAGGGCGACCACCGCGTGTGCGTGGCGGCCGCCGAGCGGCCGGTCGGGCTCCGCGACTCGATCCCGGTCGGCGCGACGCTCACCATGCATGCGGGTTCCGCCGCGCAGGTCCTGCTCGCCTGGGAGGAGCCGGACCGCCTGCACCGCGGCCTGCGCGAGGCCGTCTTCACCGCGACGATCCTCTCCGGCGTCCGGCGACGCGGCTGGGCGCAGTCGGTGTCCGAGCGCGAGCTCGGCGTCGCCTCCGTCTCCGCCCCCGTGCGCGGCCCGTCGGGGCGCGTCGTCGCGTCCGTCTCCGTCTCGGGGCCGGTGGAGCGCCTGACCCGGCAGCCGGGGCGCCTGCACTCCGCCGCGGTGGTCGCCGCCGCGAACCGGCTGACCGAGGTGCTGCGCCGCGCCGGAGAGTGACACCCCCACCGCATCCCGCCGCCCTCGTGCCCGGCGCGCCGCCCGCTCCGGGCGGCGCGCCGGGCACGGTACTGTCGGGCCCCGCCCCAGGTCAGTACGCTCCTGGCTGACGGGGCAACTCCGCTCCCCGACCCGAGAGGCGTGAGGACCTGATGCCCGCGAAGGCCAAGACCCTGTTGATCTGGATCGTCGTGATCTTCCTGATCTTCGCGATCGTGAACGACCCGAACCGTGCCGGCAACATCGTCACGTCGATCTGGGACTTCATCACCAACACGATCTCGAGCTTCGGCGAGTTCTTCTCGACCATCTCCTCCTGAGCGCTGCCATGTTCCTCGGCGAGGCTCGACCACGCGACGCAGTGCGGACGCACCGCCACCTGCGTCGCTACGTCCTGCCGCACGAGAACGTGGTCATCGCCACCCGGCGGCACTGGGCTCGGCTGCTCGAGCCCATCCTCACGACCGTCGCGGCGTTCTTCCTGGTGGGGGCCGTCGTGATGTCCACGCCGGTGGACGTGCGCGGCACCGTCCAGTGGCTCTGGGTCGCGTGGTTCCTCGTGGCCGGCCGCCTCGCCTGGAAGTGGCTCGAGTGGCGCTACGAATGGTTCGTCGCGACCGACAAGCGCCTGCTGCTCCTGTACGGGCTGGTGGTGCACCGGGTGTCGATGATGCCCCTGAAGAAGGTCACCGACATGGGCTACTCGCGCAGCCCGCTCGGCCAGGTGCTCGGCTACGGGCGCTTCGACATGGAGTCCGCGGGCCAGGACCAGGCCCTGCGCACGATCAACTTCGTCCCGTCCCCCGACGACACGTACCGCACCCTGTGCGACACGATCTTCACCCCCGGCAGCGGGAGCAGCATGGACGACGACGACCTCCCGGGCCCGCCGCCGTCCGTCGCGCCCGGCGGCGGGGGCCCGGACGACGGCTCGCCCGGCGACGGCTCGGAGCCGCGCCCGATCACCCAGCCCATCCGGGTGAGCCCCGCGGGGCGCTCGCCCCGCCCGGACGACATCGACGCGGTGCGGACGACCGACCCCGGCCCACGCTTCGCCCCGCCGAAGAGCCACGGCGGCGGCGCGTACGTGCCCGACCCGTTCCTCTGAGCCCCTCCGCGCTGCGGCCCGGGCCCCGCTGCAGCCCGGGCCCCGCAACCGCCGGGCACCAGGCGGCGGCGCACGAGTCGACGGGCACGACAAAGGCCCGATCCGTATGGACCGGGCCTTGCGTGGTACCCCCAACGGGATTTGAACCCGTGTTACCGCCGTGAGAGGGCGGCGTCCTAGGCCGCTAGACGATGGGGGCCTGGAACGACCTCGCGCCGGGGCGAGAGGCCAGCTGCGGCGCCGGCGGACCGGCGACCTGCGTACCCCCAACGGGATTTGAACCCGTGTTACCGCCGTGAGAGGGCGGCGTCCTAGGCCGCTAGACGATGGGGGCCTATGACTCGGCGACCCCGAGGGGTCTCCGTGCCGTGCAAAAACTCTACACACCGCCAGCCGGCGGGCGAGGGCACTGCGCTGGGGTACCAGGACTCGAACCTAGACTAAGTGGACCAGAACCACTCGTGCTGCCAATTACACCATACCCCAAGGGATCGGACGTTCCGGGCAAATCCGACTATCGCCGGCGTGCCGCGTTCGGCCCAACGACGCAGAACATTACCGGACTCGGGCCCGCCAGCCAAAACGGAGCACGGGTGCCGTGCGTCACGCCCACGCCGCGCTCAGCGAGCCCCCGCGACCGCGGCCAGCCGTCGCGCCGACGCCGGCAGCACGGCCCCGTCGCGCCACACGACGCGCAGCCGGCGCGACAGGTCGAGCTGGGCGATCGGCACGGTCACCAGGTGCCCCGCGGCGACGTCGTCCGCCACGCTGAGCGCCGACAGCACGGTGACGCCGTCGCCGTGCCGCACCGCCGTCTTCACCGCCACCGTGGAGCCCAGCGCGGTCACGTGGTCCGGCAGCCGCGCCCCCGCCTGGCCGAGCGCCTCCTCGAGCACGTCGCGGGTGCCCGAGCCCGCCTCGCGCAGCACGAGCCCTCCCGTGACCAGCTCGGCCGGGCCGACCGACCGCCGCCTGGCCCAGGGGTGACCCGGGGCCACGACGACCACGAGCTCGTCGCGGGCGACGGTCCGCGCCCGCAGCCCCGGCCGCACCGTCGGGCTCTCCACGAAGCCCAGCTCGACGGTCCCGTCGAGCACGAGCTCCATCACCTCGCGGGAGTTGCGCACCACGAGCTCGACGTCGGGCGCCGCGCCGCCGCTCTCCCGCTCGGCCCGGGCGAAGGCCGCCAGCCACCGGGGCGCCAGGTACTCCGCGATCGTGAGGCTCGCCGCCACCCGCAGGCCCTCGACCGGCTCCTCGCGCAGCGCGCCCGCGGCCGACTCGAACCGGTCCACGGCCGCCAGGACGTCGCGGGCCGCCTCGGCGACGCGCCTCCCGACGGCGGTGGGTTCCGAGCCGCGCGGCCCGCGGACGAGGAGCTCGAGGCCGAGGCGCCGCTCCAGCCGGTGCAGCCCGGCCGACGCGGTCGGCTGCGAGACGCCCGCCGCGCGCGCCGCGGCGCTGATCGACCCGTGCTGGTCGAGGGCGACCAGCAGCTCGAGGGCGGCCAGGGGTGGACGATCTGCCATAGCGCCAGTCTATGGATCGATCGGCACCTGGCGCTTCCGGCCGCACCGCGCGAGCGACCAGCCTGGGGGCGTGACGACCACTCCCCCGACCGCACCACCCCACCATCCCCCGCACACCGGCGCGGCGACCCGGCGCACCGCCGTCGCACGACTGCTGCCCGGCCTCGCGCTCGCCGCGGCCGCGACGGCCGTCCTGCTGGCGGGCAGCCGACTCCTGGGCCCCGTCACGGGCGGGGCGCTGTCCCCGCTGGTCCTCGCGCTGGTCGCCGGGGCCGTCGTCGGCTCCGTGCTCGGCCGGCTCGTGGGGAACGGCGGCACCGCGGCGCTGGTGGGCGCACGGATCGCGCCGGGCACAGAGTGGACGGCGCGCACGGTGCTGCGGGCGGGAGTGGTCCTGCTCGGGCTGCAGCTCGCGATCCCGGACGTCCTGGCGCTCGGCTGGCGCGGCATCGCCGTCGTCGTCGTCACCGTGGCAGGGACGTTCGCCGCGATCCTCGCGCTGGGCCGCCTGCTGAAGGTCCCGCACCGCACCACCCTGCTCGTGGCCACAGGCTTCTCCATCTGCGGCGCGGCGGCCGTCTCGGCGATGACCAGCGTCCTCGAGCGCGACCCGCGGTCGGGGCCGGGCGCACCGGCCCGGCTGCGGGACGACGTCGCCGCGGCGCTCGCGCTCGTCACCGTCTACGGGACGGTGGCGATCGTCGCGCTGCCGCTGCTCGCGGGCGCGCTGGGCCTCACCGACCACCAGGCCGGCCTGTGGATCGGCGCCAGCGTGCAGGAGGTCGCGCAGGTGGTCGCCGCGGCCGGGACCGTCTCGGCGGCGGCCCTCGCCACCGCGACCGTCACCAAGCTCGCGCGCGTGGTGCTCCTCGCCCCGATCGTCGCCGGGACCGGCGCGGTGCTCGCGCGGCGGTCAACGCGCGGCGCGGCCGAGGACGGTCGCGGCACCGGGTCGCGCGCGGCGCCCGTCCCCGGCTTCGTGCTCGGCTTCCTCGCGGCGGTGCTGGTGCGCAGCACGGGCGTCCTGCCCGAGGCGGTGACGGACGCCGCCACCCAGGTCACGACCGTCCTGTTCGTGGCCGCGATGTTCGCCCTGGGCATGGGCGTCGACGTGCCGCGCCTGGCGCGCACCGCCCGCCGGCCGCTCCTGCTCGGGGCGCTGGGCGCCGTCGCCGTCACCGGGATCGGGCTGGCCGCGGTCCTCCTGCTCGCCCCCTGACGGCCGCGGGTCAGAGGCCGAGGGCCGCGGCCAGGTCCGCCAGTCCGGGCACGACGACGATCCCGGCACCCCGCATCGCCGCGACGTCCACGTCGTGCTCGCCGTCCCGGCGCGCGCCCGGCCGGTCGAGCCAGACGCCGACCAGGCCGGCGTCGTGCGCGCCGCGCGCGTCGACCTCCGGCTCGTCGCCCACGTACGCGGTGCGCGCCGCGGAGGTGCCCAGCAGGCGCGCGCCCTGGGTGAAGACGTCCGGGTGCGGCTTGCCGTAGCCGAGGGTGTCCACGCCCACGAGCACGGGCAGGTCCGCCAGCCCGGCCACGCGCAGCTTGCGCTCCTGCAGCTCGGTGGCGGCGTTGGTGACGACGCCCACCGCGACCCCGCCGGCCCGCAGCGCGTCGAGCGCGGGGCGGGCGTCGTCGAACGGGCGCCACGACCGTTCGAAGGTGCCCCAGAAGAGGGCGTCCCAGTCGGCGAACGTGTGCTCGGTGACGGGCTCGCCGCCGAACGTGCGGTGCAGCAGGTCGGCGCGCAGCAGTCGCTGCGTGCGGTGGTCGGTCTCGCCGCGCGTGTAGCGCCGGTAGTGGCCGCCCGGGTCGGAGCGCCAGTGCGCCAGCAGCCGCGGGTACTCGTCGGCCGGGACGTGCGGCAGGTGCTCCACGGCGACGGCGGTGAGCGCCGCAGCGAACGCGCCCTTGGTGTCGACGAGCGTGTCGTCGACGTCGAGCAGGACGCCGTCGACGCGCCCGGTCACGCCGGGGCGTCCGCTGCCGGTGCGGCGGCGAGGCGCGCGATCGCGGCGTCGACCCGCGACAGCGTGCGCTCGCGCCCGAGCACCTCGAGCGACTCGAACAGCGGCAGCCCCACCGTCCGGCCCGTGACCGCGACGCGCACCGGCGCTTGCGCCTTGCCCAGCTTGAGGCCGTGCTTCTCGCCCACCTGGGTGACGAGGTCCTTGAGCGGCTCGGCCTCCCACGTCCCGAGCGCCGCCATCGCCTCGCGGGCGTCCGCGAGCAGCTCCGCGGCGCCCGGCTTCATCGCCTTGGCCCACGACCGCTCGTCGTCCACCGGCACGTCGAGGAACAGGAAGTCGACGTTGTCGGTGATGTCGGCCAGCAGGGCGACGCGCGACTGCGCGAGCGGCGCGACACGGGCGAACGCGGCGGCGTCGTACTGCTCCTCCGTCCACGGCGCGTGCGGGGCGTGCAGCCACGGGTCGACGGCGGCGACGAACTCGTCGAGCGACAGCGCCCGGATGTACTCGCCGTTGAACGACGTGAGCTTCTTGACGTCGAAGAACGCCGACGCGCTGTTCACGTCCTCGATGCGGAACCGGGAGACCAGCTCGTCGAACGGCAGGATCTCCTCGTCGTTGCCCGGCGCCCAGCCGAGCAGCATGAGGTAGTTGACCATCGCGTCGGGCAGGTAGCCCTCGGCGAGGTAGTCCTCGAGCGCCACCTTGTCGCGGCGCTTGGACAGCTTCTGCCGCTTCTCGTTGACGATGACCGGCAGGTGCGCCCAGACCGGCGGCGTGGCGCCGAGCGCCTCCCACAGCAGCTGCTGCTTGGGCGTGTTCGACAGGTGCTCCTCGCCGCGCACGACGTGCGTGATGCCCTCGTCGAGGTCGTCGACGACGTTGGCGAGCAGGAACACCGGCGACCCGTCGCCGCGGGCGACGATGAAGTCCTCGATGGCGGAGTTCGGGAAGACCGGGTTGCCGCGGATGAGGTCCACGACCTGCGTCTCGCCCTCGTCCGGCGTGCGGAAGCGCAGCGCCCGGCCGGGCTCGTAGGCGAGGCCGCGGTCGCGGCAGAACCCGTCGTAGCCCGACTGCGGGTTGCCCGTGCGGGCGGCGACGTCGTCGCGCGTGCAGTCGCAGTAGTAGGCGCGGCCCGCCTCCAGCAGGCGCCCGGTGGCGGCGCGGTGCTTCTCGACGTTCTGCGACTGGAAGTAGGGGCCCTCGAACGTCGGGTCGTCGGCGTGCATGCCGAGCGCGGCGAGCGCCGTCAGGATGCCGTCGGTCCACTCGGGCCTGTTCCGCGCCGCGTCGGTGTCCTCGACGCGCAGCACGAACGTGCCGCCCGACTGCTTGGCCATCGCCCAGTTGAACAGCGCCGAGCGGCCGCCGCCCACGTGGAACATGCCCGTCGGGGACGGGGCGAAGCGGACACGGACGTCGGAAGAACCAGGTGCGGGGATCACGGGAACAGCGTAGTTGGCCCCGGGCCCCGGCCGGCATCGGCGGGGACCGCTACCGCGAGCCGCGGTCGGCGAGCCCCTGTCGGGCGCCCACGCGAGCGACGGCGAGCGCCACCGGCTCCGCCAGGTCCGGGTTCGGCAGGTCGGCGACGGGCCACCAGCGCAGCTCGAGGGACTCGTCGCTCGCCGCGGGTCGGGCGCCGTCGGCGGCGACGGCGACGAAGCGCACGTCCAGATGGTGCGCCTCGGCGTCAGGACCGCAGAACGGCACCGCGTGCTCGTCGAGGTGCACCGGGACGGGATCGAGCTCGACGTCGATCCCCGACTCCTCCACCGCCTCCCGCCGGGCGGCACCCGCCAGCGTGCGGTCCCCCGGTTCGAGGTGGCCGCCGAGCTGGAACCACCGGCGTGCCTTGGCGTGCAGGGTGAGCAGCACGTGGGCGCCGTCCGCGGAGAGCACGACCGTCGACGCGGTGAGGTGGTCCGGCCGGCAGGTGCGCCACGCGCCGTCCGGGTGGTCGTCGAGGTGCGTGACGAACCGGTCGCGCAGGGCCCGCTGGTGCTCCGTGGCCGGCGCCGCCCGCCGGAGCACGGACCGGGCGTCGGCTCGCAGGTCCGTCACGTCAGTCGCGGCGGAACACGGGGTTGGCGAGCGTGCCGATCCCCTCGACCTCGCACTCGACGCGGTCGCCGTGGTCGATGCGCCCGACGCCGGCGGGGGTGCCGGTGAGGATCACGTCGCCCGGCAGCAGGGTCATCGCCTTGCTGATGTACGACACGAGGAACGGGACGTCGAAGACCATGTCCGCGGTGCGGCCGTCCTGCTTGAGCTCCCCGTTGACGTAGCTGCGCACGCCGACGTCCTCCGGGTCGAGGTCGGTGTCGATCCACGGCCCCAGCGGGCAGGAGGTGTCGAAGCCCTTGGCCCGCGCCCACTGGCCGTCGGTGCGCTGGGCGTCACGCGCGGTCACGTCGTTCGCGACGGTGTAGCCCAGCACGTACGACCGGGCGTTCTCGGGCTCGACGTCCTTGCACACCTTGGAGATCACGACGGCGAGCTCGGCCTCGTAGCTGACCTCGCGCGTGAACTCGGGGAGGACGACCGGGTCGTCCGGGCCGACGACGGACGTGTTCGGCTTGAAGAACAGCAGCGGCGTGGCCGGCACCTCGCCGCCCATCTCCTTCGCGTGGTCGGCGTAGTTCTTGCCCACCGCGACCACCTTGGAGCGCGGGATGACCGGCGCCAGCAGCCGCACGCCGTCGCCGAGCTCGATCCGCTCCCCCGTCGGCATCGCCGGCATGGACAGCGGGTCACCGCCCAGCACGGCGAGGAAGGTCTTGTCGCCCTCGGCCTGGACCAGGGCGAAGCGGGGGTCGTCTCCGGTGGTGAATCTCGCGATGCGCACGCGCCCAGCGTACTGGCGCGACGGTTCACGCGCGGGCGAGCACCTCGCCGTGCAGGATGGCGAACCAGCCGTCGGGCGCCTGCGCCCAGGCCTGCCAGTCCTGCGCGATCTGCTCGAGCGCCACGTCGTCCGCCAGGCCGGACTCCTTGGCCTGGACCGCGAAGTTGGACTCCACGCAGCGCTCGGCCCACAGCTCGCCCCACCACTGCCGGTCGGTGGGCGTGGCGTAGCACCAGGACGACGCCGACGGCACGATGCCCCCGAGGCCCGCCTCCTGCACCCAGGACATGAGCCGGCGTCCGGCGTCGGGCTCGAAGCCGTAGGCGTGCGTGACCTCGTGGTAGAGGGTGTTCCACTCCTCGAGGCCGTTCGACTCCGGGTACCAGGCCATCGCCGCGTAGTCGGCGTCGCGCACGGCGACCAGCCCGCCGGGCTTGGCGACCCGCTTCATCTCGCGCAGCGCCGCGACCGGGTCGGACAGGTGCTGCAGCAGCTGGTGGGCGTAGACGACGTCGAACACGTCGTCGTCGAAGGGCAGCTCGTAGGCGTTGGCCTGCTCGAAGCGGACGTTGGCGTAGCCGAGCGCCGCGGCGTGCTCGCGCGCCGCGTCGAGGACGTTCTCGGACGCGTCGACGCCGACCACGTCGCCGCCGGCCAGGATCCGGGCGAAGTCGGCGGTGACCGTGCCCGGGCCGCAACCGACGTCGAGCAGGGACATGTCGTCGCGCAGGTGCGGCATGAGGAAGCCCGCCGAGTTCTGCACGGTGCGGCTGCGGTGGGAGCGCAGCACGGACTCGTGGTGGCCGTGCGTGTACGACTCCGACTCCTTGCTGGGCACCGTGTGGTGGGTGCTGGGGGCCTCGATCGCGTCGTTGAGATCGGCGCCGGCGAACTCCGAACCGGTCAGGTCGGGGGCGGACGCCGAGGGCTGGTCGCTCATGGGCCCCACGGTAGTGACCCGGACGCCTCCCCACCGGCGGGTTCTCACCCTGCGGACGACGCGCGGCCTGCCGTGGGACGGCTCCGGGTGGCATCCTTGGCGCCATGGGCGCGCCCCGGGGACCCGTCGCGGACCCCGCCCCGACCGCTCCGCCCACGCCGGCGGGCGGCTGGTGGCGCCGCCACACCGCGAACCTCACCGGCGGGCCCGGCCGCGTGCCCGGCATCGACGTCGCCCGCGGGATCGCCGTCCTCGGCATGTTCACCGCGCACGTCGGCGTCACCTCCGACGACCTGGGCACCCTGTCCGGCTGGCTGTCGATCGCGCACGGCCGCTCGTCCATCCTGTTCGCGCTGGTCGCGGGGGTCTCGATCGCGATCGTCTCCGGCGGCACCCGGCCCGCGACCGGCGCCGCCCTGACCCGCGCGCGCACCCGGCTGCTGGTGCGGGCCGCGCTCTTGCTCGGGCTCGTCGCGCTGCTCGACCTGCTCGGGACGCGGGTCGCGCTGATCCTCGGCTTCTACGCCGCCTACTTCGTGCTCGCGCTGCCGTTCCTGCGCTGGCGCCCACCGCGGCTCGCGGCGCTCGCCACCACGATCGCCCTCGTCGGGCCGGTGCTCGCGCACTGGGGCCCGGAGGTGCTCGCCCGCGCGGGCCTGCGGCTGCCGCGCGACGGGTCGGGCTCCGTGACCGACTTCGTGCTCACCGGCCACTACCCGGCCGTGGTCTGGATGGCGTACGTGCTGGCGGGCATGGCGATCGGCCGCTGCGACCTGCGCTCGCCCCGGCTGCGGCGCGGGCTGCTGGTCGGCGGGCTCGCCGCCGTGGCCGTCGCGGGGATCGTGTCCGAGCGGCTCGTCGCCGCGGCGGGCGGGGCCGAGGCGATCGACCTGCAGGTCACCACCACGTCCAGCCTGCTCACCACGACGCCCTACGGCTGGGACGACCCGTGGCCCGCGGCGGCGTACCTCGCGCTGGCGGGCCCGCACCACGACACGACGTTCGAGGTCGTCGGCTCCGGCGGCTTCGCCGTCGCCGTCGTGGGGCTGTGCCTGTACGTGGGGCGGGTCGGACGGTGGGTGCTCGCGCCGCTCGCGGCGACCGGCGCCATGGCCCTGACCGTCTACTCGCTGCAGATCGTCGCCATCTGGCGCTGGGACCTGCTCGAGTCGACCACGAACGGGCCGCTCGTGCTCCTGGTGGTCGTGACCCTCGTCGCGGCGACGGCGTGGCGGTTCCTGCTCGGGCGCGGGCCCCTCGAGCGGCTGCTCGGGTCGGTGGCCGACCACGCAGCCGACCGGGCGGCCGACCGGGCAGAGGACGTCAGAGCGTCACCGACCCGCTGATCGTGGTCACCGTGTCCCCGCCGACCCACACGACGCCGTCCGTGTCACGACGCACGTGGACCCGCCCGCGCCGGCCGAGGACCGTGCCCTGCGACGCGACGTACGACTCCGGCAGGACCGGCCCGGCGAGCCACTCGCCGATCCCGGCGTTGAGGCTGCCCGTGACCGGGTCCTCCGCCACGCCGAGGCCGGGCACGAACGCGCGCACCTCGACGGCCGCGTCCGACTCCCCCGGCTCGTACGGCCCGACGACGCCGATCTTGAGGTCGCCGAAGGCGGCGAGGTCGGGCTCCACCGCCAGCACCGCGGCCGCGTCCGGCAGCAGCGCCGCGACCCAGCCCGGCCCGTTGTCCACCCAGGCCGCGTCGACGACGTCGCTCACCGGGACGCGCAGGGCGCGCGCGAGGTGCGCCAGGTCCTCGGGCGCCACCGACCCGGAGCGCAGCAGCGGCGGTCCGGCGAAGGCGAGCCGGCCGTCGTCGGGCCTGCCGGGGGCGCCGCGCCGGAGGGTCACGTTCCCGACCCCGCACTCCTGCACGACGGCGCCCTCCGTGCGGGGCACGCCGCCGGCCTCGAGCCACGCGTGCGCCGTGCCGAGCGTGGGGTGGCCGGCGAACGGCAGCTCGCCGCCGGGCGTCCAGATCCGTACGCGGTAGTCCGCGCGCGCGTGGGTGGGCGCGAGCAGGAACGTCGTCTCCGACAGGTTGGTCCACCGGGCGAAGGCCGCCATCCGGTCGTCGGTGAGGTCGTCGGCGTCGTGCACGACGGCGACCGGGTTGCCGGTCAACGGACCGGAGGCGAAGACGTCGACCTGGCGGAGCCCGAGCGTGTGCGGCATGTCGCACACGCTAGCCCCGTCCGCGGCCACCGGCCCGGCGCGCGGCTCGTACCCTGGGACGGTGCCCTCCCCCGCGTCCCCGACGACCCGCCGCGCGCCCCGCGCAGCGGGCGACGCGGCGGTGCCCGCGAGCGCCTGGGGGCCGACGGCGGCCGCCCACGCGGAGCGTGCCGACGCCCTGACGGCCGTCTGGCGCGACGCCCGCGACCGGGGCGAGGCGCACGCGATCGAGGACTTCCTGTTCACCTACTACCCGACCCGCGTGTCGCACCTGCGCCGCTGGCACCCCGGGGCGGGCGTCGTCCTCGCCGACGCCGCCGAGCACGCCGGGTGGCGCTGGTACCGCGAGGTCGCGCTGCCCGGCGGCGGCACGGGCGCCACGCTCGACGCGGACGCGTTCCTCGCGGACCGCGGGGACACCGTGCGGTACGTGCGCGCCCTGGTCGGCGCCACGGCGTCGCGGCCGGGCACGTTCGGCTGCTTCGGGCTGCACGAGTGGGCGATGGTCTACCGGGACCGGGCGGCGGGGCGCGACCACCGCCACCCGCTGCCGCTGCGGCTCGGCCACGAGGGCACGGACGCCGTCGTCGAGTCGCACCGCATCGGCTGCTCGCACTTCGACGCGTTCCGCTTCTTCACCCCCGAGGCCCGCGAGCGCAACCAGCTGCGGCCCACCCGCGAGCGCCAGCCCGCGATGGAGCAGCCGGGCTGCCTGCACGCCACCATGGACCTGTACAAGTGGGCCCAGAAGCTCGGGCCCGCCGTCCCGGGCGACCTGCTGCTCGACTCGTTCGAGCTGGCGCGCGACGTCCGGTACACGGACATGGCGGCCGCGCCGTACGACGTGTCCGCCTACGGCGTCGAGGCCGTGCCGATCGAGACGCCCGACGGCAAGGCGGAATACGTCCGCCGCCAGCGCGCCTTCGCCGAGCGCGGCCAGGGGCTGCGGGCCCGGCTCCTGGACGTCTGCGACGCCCTGCTGCCGCCCGCGCCGTAGACCGGCGTCGGCCCGCGAGCGCCGGGCCGAGGACGTCAGACCGAGAGCAGGGCGATGCCCGCGACGACGACCACCGACCCGGCGATCTTCGCGGCCGGCCGGGGCTCCTTGAACAGCCACCACGCGAGCAGCGTCCCGACGACGATGCTCGACTCGCGGGCGGGGGCCACCAGGGCGATCGGCGCCGTCTGCATCGCGACCAGCACCAGGATGTACGCCAGCGGGGAGAGCACGCCGATGAGGACGATCTCCCTCAGGTGGCGGCGGACCATGTCGCGGGCCTCGGCGCGGCGGGCACGTCCCCCGAGCACCGGCGTGAGAGTGATGGACTGCCAGGCGGCGAAGAACGCGAAGTAGACGACGGGGTCGAGGCCGAGCGTCGTCACGGCGAAGCCGTCCCACAGCGTGTAGGCCGCGATGGTGGCGCCGGTGTAGACGCCCCAGCGGAGGCCGGCGCCGCCGCGGTCGGCCACGAGCTTCGGGGCGCCCGCGCCGGCGACGACCGCCACGCCCGCGACGACGACGAGGCCGCCCGCGACGTGGTGCGGCTCGACGTGCTCGCCCAGCACGAGGAGCGCGACGCCCATGGTGATGAGGGGCCCGGCTCCGCGGGCCGTGGGGTACACGACGCTCAGGTCCGCCCGGGCGTACCCGGTGTTGAGCACGATCCCGTACACGTTGTGCAGGAGGCCCGAGACGGCCGAGGCGAGCAGGAGCTGCGGCACGTCCTGCCAGCCGTCGCGCGCCAGGAGCACCAGCCCGACGGGCAGCCAGAGCAGGGCGCCCGCCGTCGCGTAGCACCACACGAAGACCCGCGACCCGCCCTCGACGCGCTTCGCGGCGACGTTCCACACCGCGTGGAGCACCGCCGCGACGAGCACGAGGGCGGTGGCGGTGGCGGTCATCGAGCGTGGACGTTACTCCTGGTCCGAGCGCCCGGGCTTGCGGCCGGGCCTGCCCAGCCGGGTCTGCCCAGCCGCGTCGGCGGGCCGCCGTCAGTGGGAGACCATGCCGCTGACCATCGCCCGCCAGGTCACCGGCCCGGCGATCCCGTCGACCTCGACGCCGAACGCGGACAGCGCGGACTGGAACGCGCGCACGGCGCGCTCGGTCCGGGGCCCGAAGACCCCGTCCACGACGACGTCGAACCCGTCGCGGGTGTCGAGCTCCTGCTGCGCGCCGCGCACGGCGTGGCCGCGGCTGCCGTGCCGCACGGTCACGACGATCGCCTGCCAGGTGAGCGGGCCGACGACGCCGTCCGCCTCGAGGCCGAAGTCGCGCTGCGCGGCCCGCACCGCGGCCTCGGTGAGCGGGCCGAACGACGCGTCCACCTCGAGGTCGTGCCCGTGCTCGTTCAGCAGGTGCTGCACGGACGCCACCGGGTGGAAGCGGGCACCGCTCTTGACGATCGGCCACGGGTCGAGGGCCTTGTCGGTCGTGACGGACATGGGTGGTCTCCTTCACGGCGCCGGGCCGGACGAGTCTCGGTCCGCGGGACCCGGCGTCCTCGCCTGCGAGGGAGCGCCCGGCCCCGGTCGCAGATACGTCCGGGCGGTGCGAGCAGGTGCCGGCGGGGTGCGGGCTCAGCCCGCGGCCGCCCCCGCGCGGCGGGCGCGCAGCGCCGCCTGGGCGTTGCGGTTGGTGCACGCCACCGAGCAGTAGCGCCGCGAGCGGTTGCGGGACAGGTCGAGCACGAGGCCGTCGCAGTCCGCGTCGGCGCAGACCGCGAGCCGCGAGTGCTCGTCGGCGCGCACGACGTCGATCATCGCCATCGCGGTCTCGACGACGATGCGGGTGTCCAGCGGCGCGTCGGCGGCGACGGCGTGCAGGTGCCAGTCCTGGCCCGCGTGCCGCACCAGCCGGGGGACGGCGTGCTCCTGGGCGAGCAGCTCGTTGACCAGCCCGGGCGCGTGGTCCCGGTCCGCCAGGAGGAGCCGGCGCAGCCGCGGTGCCAGCGCCCGCACGCGCGCGAGCTCGTGGTCGGTCCCGTCGAGGCGGCCGGTGTACCCGTGGCGGGCGTAGAACGCCTCCAGTTCGGCGACCGTCGTCATCGTGGACGGCGGCTCCTCGGCGTTGACGAGGTCCACCGCGGCCAGCAGCGAGCTCTCGGTGTCATGCGCGAAGACCATGTTGACACGTTACATGAGACGGACCTAGCGTCATGACCCATGAGCGACGTGGCACATGACACCTCACGGTCCGCCCTGGGGACCGGGCTGATCCTGGCCGCGGTCTCGGCCGTGACCTTCAGCCTCTCCGGCCCGTTCGCCGCCGGGCTCTTCGCCACCGGCTGGAGCCCCGGGGCGGTCGTGCTCGTCCGCGTCGGGATCGGGGCGCTCGTCGTGCTGCCGTTCGGCGTCGTCGCCCTCCGCGGCGACTGGGGGCCCGTGCGGCGCAACGTGCGCCTCCTGCTCGTCTACGGCGCGCTCGGCGTCGCCGCCACGCAGTTCTGCTACTTCGCGGCCGTGCAGCACATGCAGGTCGGCCCGGCGCTGCTCATCGAGTACTCGTCGCCCGCCGCCGTCGTCACGTGGCTCTGGCTGCGGCACGGCCAGCGCCCGGGGCGGACCACGGTCGCCGGGATCGCGCTCGCGGCCGTCGGCCTGGTGCTCGTCCTCGACCTCACCGGGGCGCGGCTCGACCCGGTCGGCGTGGCGTGGGCGCTCGGCGCGATGGTCGGGGTCTCCGCCTACTTCCTCCTCAACGCCCGCGCCCACACCGGGCTGCCGCCGCTGAGCCTCGCCGCGGGCGGCCTCGTCGTGGGGGCCGCCGTCCTCGGGCTCCTGGCCGCCGTGGGCGTCATGCCGGTGACGGCGTCCGCCGACCCGGTCGACCTGGCGGGCGCGGTCGTGCCCACGTGGCTCGTGCTCGCGGTGCTCGGCGTGGTGACGGCCGGCGTCGCCTACGTCACCGGCGTCGGGGCCGGCCGACGGCTGGGCGCCCGCCCGTCGTCGTTCGTCGGGCTGCTCGAGGTGGTGAGCGCCGTCTTCTTCGCCTGGCTCCTGCTCGGCGAGCTGCCGAGCCCGGTCCAGCTGCTCGGCGGGCTCGTGCTGCTGACCGGCGTCGTCGTGGTGCAGCAGGGCGAGGCCGCGACCCGGCGGGCGGCCCCGCGCGGGACGGTCGAGCCCGTCGCCGCACCGGACTGACACCCCGGTCCGGCCGATCCTGCCGGGCCGAGAGCGCGGGACCCCGACACCCCGGAGATGCGACGATGCCCGCATGTCGCGCGTGATCGCCCAGATCCCCACCGCACCCGTCGCCGTGCCCGACGCGGTCCGCGAGCTCGCCGCGGGCGACGAGGTCGTGCCGGTGTGGCGCAACGAGCTGGGCGGCCTGACGTTCCGGCTCACCGGCTCCGGCGACGGCCGCTTCGTCAAGTGGGTCCCCGCCGGGACGCCGGAGCTCGACCTCGGCGCCGAGGCCGAGCGGCTCGCGTGGGCCGGCCGGTACACGCCCGTCCCGCGGGTGCTCGCGCAGGGACACGACGCGTCCGGCGCCTGGCTGGTGACGGCCGCCCTCGCCGGCCGGTCCGCCGTCGACCCGTACTGGCGGGCACGGCCCGAGGCCGCGGCGCGCGCCGTCGGGGCCGGCCTGCGCGCGATGCACGACGCCCTGCCCACCGGCGACTGCCCGTTCACCTGGTCGATCCGCGACCGCGTGGCCCGCCTGTCCCCGGACACCCGCCGGGAGGTCGGCGAGCTGCCGCCCGTCGACCGCCTCGTCGTGTGCCACGGCGACCCCTGCGCGCCCAACACCCTGGTGGCCGACGACGGCTCGTGGGCCGCGCACGTGGACCTGGACGCCCTGGGCGTCGCCGACCGGTGGGCCGACCTCGCCGTCGCGAGCTACAGCCTGGAGTGGAACTACGGCGACGGGTACGAGCCCGCGTTCTTCGACGCCTACGGCATCGCGCCCGACGCCGGGCGGATCGCTTTCTACCGCCACCTCTGGGACCTCGGCTGAGACCCACGGCAACGTGCGTGCTGACTTGTTCCGCATCCGGCCGACATGAGGAACAAGCCAGCACGCTCGTTGTTTCCGGGCGCGGCCTGGAAGACTGGCCCGACCATGACTTCCCCGACCTCCGCCCACGTCGCCGAGACCACCCCCGCGCCCCGCCCCGCCGGGACCCTCCTGCCGCACCTGCCGGCCCCGACCGGAGGTGCTCCCGACCCCGACGTGCTCTTCGAGAGCTTCGGCGAGTGGGCGTCGTCGACCGGCCGCGACCTGTACCCGCACCAGGAGGAGGCGCTGCTCGAGATCATGACGGGCTCGCACGTCGTGCTGGCCACCCCCACCGGCTCGGGCAAGTCGATGGTCGCGATGGGCGCGCAGTTCGCCGCGCTGGCCGCGCGCCGCTCCGGGCTCGGCGGCCGCACGTTCTACACCGCGCCGCTCAAGGCGCTGGTGAGCGAGAAGTTCTTCGACCTCGTCGCCGCGTTCGGCTCTCGCAACGTCGGCATGATGACGGGTGACTCCGCCGTGAACGCGGACGCCCCGATCATCTGCTGCACCGCGGAGATCCTCGCGAACCTCGCCCTGCGCGGCTCCGGCACCGACGGCTCCGACGCGGCCGGGCCCGACGGGTCCCGCGCCGACGACGCGATCACCCAGGTCGTCATGGACGAGTTCCACTTCTACGGCGACCCGCAGCGCGGCTGGGCGTGGCAGGTCCCGCTGCTGGAGATGCCGCACACGCAGTTCCTGCTGATGTCGGCGACGCTCGGCGACACGACGCGGCTGCGCGAGGACGTCACGGAGCGCACCGGCCGTCCCGTCGCCGAGGTCGCGGGGGCCGAGCGGCCGGTGCCGCTGACGTTCTCCTACGTCCTGGAGCCGCTGAACGAGGTCATCGCGGAGCTCGTGAGCACGCACCGGGCCCCGGTGTACGTCGTGCACTTCACGCAGAAGGACGCCGTCGAGCGGGCGCAGGCGCTGCTGTCGACGCCGCTGGCGTCGAAGGACGAGAAGGCCGGCATCGCGGCGGAGATCGGCGCGTTCCGGTTCGGCACGGGGTTCGGCAAGACGCTCAGCAAGTTCCTGCGCGCCGGCGTGGGCGTCCACCACGCGGGGATGCTGCCCAAGTACCGGCGCCTCGTGGAGCGGCTCACGCAGAAGGGCCTGCTCAAGGTCGTGTGCGGCACCGACACGCTCGGCGTCGGCATCAACGTGCCGATCCGCACCGTGCTGCTGACGTCGCTGGTGAAGTTCGACGGCGAGCGGATGCGCCACCTCACGGCGCGCGAGTTCCACCAGATCTCCGGGCGGGCCGGGCGCGCCGGCTACGACACGGTCGGCGAGGTCCTGGTCATGGCCCCCGAGCACGTCATCGAGAACCGCAAGGCGGTCGCGAAGGCCGGGGACGACCCGAAGAAGCTGAAGAAGATCGTGCGCAAGAAGGCGCCGTCGGGCGCCGTGAACTGGACGGACTCCACGTTCGAGCGCCTGCGCGACGCCGACCCCGAGCCCCTGTCCAGCCAGTTCCGGGTCAACCACGCGATGGTGCTCAACGTGCTCGCCCGCGCGAGCTCGAGCGCCTCGACGGGTCAGGCCGCCGACCCGATCGAGGCGATGCGCCACCTGCTCACCGCGAACCACGACACCGACGCGCAGAAGTCCGCGCACGTGCGCCAGACGTTCCGCATCTACCGCTCCCTGCGGCTGGCCGGAGTCGTGGAGAAGGTCCGCGTGCCCGACCCGTCGCGGCCGGCGGGCTACCGGCCGAGCGTGCGGCTGGTGGTGGACCTGCCGCGCGACTTCGCGCTCAACGCTCCCCTGTCGCCCTTCGCGCTCGCGGCGATGGACCTGCTCGACGTCGAGTCCCCCACGCACGTCCTGGACGTCGTGTCCGTCATCGAGGCGACCCTCGACGACCCCCGCCAGATCCTCTACGCCCAGCAGAACAAGGCGAAGGGCGAGGCCGTCGCGGCCATGAAGGCGGAGGGCATGGAGTACGAGGAGCGCATGGAGGCGCTGGAGGAGGTCACGTGGCCGCGCCCGCTGGCCGACCTGCTCGAGCCGGCCTTCGACGCGTACAAGCGCACCAACCCGTGGGTCGCCGGCGCCGAGCTCGCGCCGAAGTCCGTCGTGCGGGACATGCTCGAGCAGGCGATGACGTTCACCGAGCTGGTCTCCGTGTACGGGCTGGAGCGCACCGAGGGTGTCGTGCTGCGCTACCTCGCCGACGCGTACCGGGCCATGCGCCAGGTGGTGCCCGAGGAGCACCGCACCGAGGAGGTCGCGGAGGTCGTCGAGTGGCTGGGCGAGCTGGTGCGCGGCGTCGACTCCTCCCTGCTCGACGAGTGGGAGCGGCTGCAGAACCCGGTGGACGACGACGCCGACACCGTCGTGGAGGGTGAGCTGGCGGAGGCCGGCGCCGAGGCCCCCGCCCGGCCGGTCACCGGCAACCCGCGCGCCTTCCGCCGCCTGGTGCGCAACGCGATGTTCCGCCGGGTCGAGCTCGCCGCCCGCGAGGACTACGACGCCCTGGAGCGTCTCGACGGGGCGGCCGGCTGGGACGGCGACGCGTGGGCGGACGCCCTGGAGGAGCTGTTCGAGGCCCAGGGCGACGACGCCATCGGCATCGGCCCGGAGGCCAGGTCCGCGGCGCTGCTGACGGTCCTCGAGCCGGGGGCCGAGCTGCCCGCCGGGGCGACCACCCGCGGCGCCGACGACGGCGAGCACGGCGTCGTGCAGCCCGGCACGTGGTGGGTGCGGCAGGTGCTCGACGACACCGACGGCGACCACGACCGCGCCGTCACCGCGCTGGTGGACCTCGCGGCCAGCGACGAGGCCGGGGCGGTGTCGCTCACGATCGTCGACGTCGGCCGCCTCTGACCCGCCCGGCCGGCCGAGCGGTTGCGGGCATCGGGCGACGGCCGTGTGATCGGTTCAGGGCGCCGGTCCCGGCACCCCGTCACGTCAGGAGCCCGACATGGAGACCACGACCACCGTCTGGATCATCGTCGCGATCGTCGTCCTGCTGCTGCTCGTGCTCCTCGGGTGGCTCCTCGCGCGTCGCTCCCGCGCCGCCCGGGAACGCCGGCTCGCTGCCGAGCGCGAGGAGGCGGCCCGGCTGCGCCGGGAGGCCGAGCACGACCGCATCGCCGTCCAGGAGCACGAGGCGTCGGCCGCGAAGCTCGACGCCGAGGCCCGCATGTCTCAGGCCGAGGCCGACCGGAGGGCCGCCGAGGCGGCGCGCCTCCAGGAGGAGGCGCGGGCACGGGACGCGGCCCTCGGCGAGGACCGCGCCGCGATCGACGAGCGGCTGCGGCGCGCGGACGAGCTGGACCCCGGTCGCACCGCCGGCCCGGCCTCGGCCGACGAGCCGCCCGGCCGCGCGCCCGGTCATACGCCCCGCACGCCGGGCCACACGCCCGAGCACCGCGCGGACCCCGACGACCGCGTCTGACGGGGCCGCGGGTCACGTCAGCTCGGCGAGCCCCCGGACCAGCGTCGCGACCCCGCCCACGTAGGCAAGGACGATGAGCCCGCGGCGCATCGCGGCCGCGGACACCCGCGGCGCGACCAGGTCCCCGATGACCAGGCCGACGAGGATGGCGGCCATGACCACGGCCCACTGCCACCACGCGAAGGCGGGGAACGCCGCGTCGGTGAGGGTGAGCTTAGCGACGAGCGCCGCCAGCGCGTTGGTCGCGAAGTACGGCTGCGCCGTCGCGGCGAACCGGCGCGGGTCCCAGCCGCTGAGCACGGAGTAGATCGCGAGCGGCGGCCCGCCGATGCCGGCGGCGACACTGCCGAAACCGCTGGTCGTGCCGGTGACCACCAGCGGCCACCGCGACCCCGACCGCAGCGGGTGCTTCCCCTCGGCGCGCAGCCGGGAGGTGATGACGGCGAGCGTCATCGCGGCGACGACGACGGCACCCACGGTGATCTCCAGCGCGGCGGTGCTCGCGTCGCGCAGCAGCAGGGCGGCGGGGATCGTGGTGAGCACCGACGTCGACGCCAGCCACGCGTACTTCCGCCAGTCGACGTCACGGACGACCCGGCCCAGGATGAGCGTGGACGCGATCGCGCCCGAGAGGTTGACGAAGAGGACGCCTTCGAGCGGCCCCACGATGAGCACGATGAACGGCCCGGCGACGAGCCCGAACCCCATGCCCGTGACCCGCTGGAGAGACCCGCCGACGAGGATGGCGACGACGAGGAGGGCGAGCACCTGCCTACGGTACGCGACCGGCCACGAGCCGGAACTCCGCTGACGGCCGGGCCGGGGTCAGGCACAATCGCGGCGTGGCGAAGAAGGACGCGGCGCGCAGGACGACGCACGGGACGCCCGCCGTGGTGGCCCTCGACCGGGCGGGCGTGCCCTACGAGCTGCACGCCTACACCCACGACGCGGCGTCGGGGCTGAGCTACGGTCTCGGGGCCGCGGCCGCGATCGGCGCCGACCCCGCGCACGTGTTCAAGACGCTGATGGCCGAGGTCGACGGCGCCCTGGTGGTCGCCGTCGTGCCCGTGGACCGGTCGCTCGACCTCAAGGCCCTGGCACGCGCCGTCGGCGGCAAGCGGGCGACGATGGCCGACCCGGGCGCCGCGCAGCGCGCGACCGGCTACGTGGTGGGCGGGATCTCGCCGCTGGGGCAGAAGCACCGGCACCCGACGGTGCTGGACGCCACGGCCGACGCCCTGGACCGGGTGTACGTCTCGGGCGGACGGCGCGGCCTCGACGTCGCGCTCGCCCCGGCCGACCTGTTGCGCCTCACCGACGGCCGCACGGCGCCGATCGCCCGCTGACGCCGACCGTCAGGCGCGCTGGTAGGTGGGGAACCGGGCGTCGCTCGGCACGATGTCCTTGCCGAGCGGGAGCAGCGAGATCGGGATCATCTTGACGTTCGCGATCGCGAGCGGGATGCCGATGATGGTGATCGCCTGCGCGATCGCCGTGGTGATGTGCCCGATGGTGAGCCAGATGCCGGCGAAGACGATCCAGATGACGTTGCCGAGCACGGACCAGCCGCCGGCGCCCGGCTTGTCGACGACCGTGCGCCCGAACGGCCACAGCGCGTAGCCCGCGATGCGGAACGACGCGATGCCCCACGGGATCGCGACGATCGTGATGCAGCACAGGATCCCCGCCGCGGCGTAGCCGAGCGCGAGCCACAGGCCGCCGAAGATGAGCCAGATGATGTTGAGCAGCGCCTTCACGCCCCGATCCTCCCATCGGCGCCACGTCCGGGGCATCGGGGATGCCCCGGGTGCGGACCCCGAGACCCGGCCCCTGCGCCGGGCCGCGGGTCCGTAGACTGCACGCATGCCCAGCAGTCCCGGGATCCCCGCACGCCTGGCCGCCGTCCACGAGCGCGCCGCCGCCGCCGCCGAGGCCGCCGGTCGCGACCCGCACGACGTCCGCGTCCTGCTCGCGACCAAGACGCAGGACGCCCCCGCGGTGCTCGCGGGCGTCGAGGCCGCGCTGGCGGCGGCGGACCGGGCCGGCGACGGGCGCCCGGTGCTCGTCGGCGAGAACCGGGTGCAGGAGCTGGTCGCCAAGGCACCCGCCCTGGCCGACCTGGTGGCCGCGGGCCGGCTCGGCGTCCACATGATCGGGCACCTGCAGCGCAACAAGGCCAACCAGGTGCTCGCCACCGCGACGTGCGTCGAGTCGGTCGACTCGCTCGCGCTCGCCACGGCCCTGGCCGCCCGGGCCGAGCGCGACGGCCGCACGCTCGACGTGATGGTGCAGGTCAACGTCTCGGGCGAGGAGAGCAAGTCGGGCGTGCCCCCCGAGGACGCCGCGGTCTTCGCCACCCGGGTGGCGGGCCTGGCGGGCCTGCGCCTGACGGGGTTCATGACCATCGGCGCCCGCTCGGACGACGACGCCGTGGTCCGGGCCGGCTTCGCGCGCCTGCGGGGCGTGCGCGACGAGGTGCTGGCGAGCGGTTCCCCCGGCACCGCCGACGCGCGCGAGCTGTCGATGGGGATGACGGGCGACCTGGAGCTCGCGGTCGCCGAAGGCGCGACGATCGTCCGCGTCGGCACCGCCGTCTTCGGCGCCCGCCCCACTCCCGCGGGGTAGGGCGCCTCCCGCGCACGACCCCGCCGCGGCCGGGCTACCTCGCGGGGGCCGCGCCGAGCCGGGCGAGCGCACCGCGCACGCCCCCGTCCCCCGCCATGGACCGGCGCGCGGCCGCGACGTCCACGCCCGCGAGGAGCATGACGAGCGCGACCTGCACCTCTCCCCCGGCCTCGGCCAGGACGGGCGCGCAGACCTCCGGCTCGAGCCCCGTCGCCTGGCTGAGCAGCCGCACGAGGCGGGCACGCAGCTTCGCGTTGGTGGCCCGCACGTCGACCATGAGGTTGGAGTAGGTCTTGCCGAGCCGCACCATCGTCGCGGTGGAGAACGTGTTGAGCACGATCTTCTGCGCGGTGGCGGCCTTCATCCGGGTGGAGCCGGTGATCGCCTCCGGGCCGGTGTCCAGGAGGATCGCCACGTCCACGCCGACCGCCAGCGGCGCCGACGGGTTGGCGCTCACCAGCGCCGTGCGCGCCCCGCGCTCGCGCGCCAGCTCGAGCGCACCACCCACGTAGGGGGTGCGGCCGCTCGCGGCCAGCCCGACGACGAGGTCGTGCGGGCCGACGTGGTCGAGGTCCCGGCGGCCGGTCGCGGCGTCGTCCTCCGCACCCTCGACCGAGACCGTCATCGCGTCCGGGCCGCCCGCGAGGTGGGCGTCGAACCACTCGCTGCCGACGCCGTAGGTCGGGGCCAGCTCGACGGCGTCCAGGACGCCCAGCCGCCCGGACGTGCCGGCCCCGACGTAGTGCACCCGGCCGCCCGCCCGGATCGCGGCCACCGCGAGCTCGACCGCCTGCGTCACGCGGAAGCGCTCGGCCCGCACGACGCTCGCCACCCCGGCGTCCTCCTCCATGATCAGCCGCACGACGTCGGCGGACGGGAGCAGGTCGAGGTCGGTGGTGCGGGGGTTGCGCTCCTCGGTCGGCGACACGAGCCGCGCGACGGAGAGCAGGCTCTCTCGATCGGCCCGGCCGTCGTCGGTCCCGTCCGGTGGGGCCCCGGGCGAGCGGGTGCCCTCCGGCTCGGCGGACTCCGGCGGCTCCGGCGGCTCGGAGGGCACTGCGGACACGGTCGTCATCGTTGACTTCCTCTCGGGGACGTGAGCAGGGCCTGGGGCGCTGTCGAGAGCACGAGCCGGCGCACGGGGGTGCGCACGGCCGGGACCGGCAACGGGGTCGGGGGCGTGAGGGAGCCGAGGACGACGGGGCGACGTGCGCCCGTCGCCTGCCGGCGCTGCGGACCGGGCGCCGTGCCGGGCACCCCGTGCACGCCCAGGAAGCCCAGCAGGGCGAAGAGGTAGGCCTCCTTGGCGTCCGACGGCAGCCCCAGCTCGTCGGCCGCCACCAGCGACGTGCCGGGCGGCAGGTGCGCGGCCAGCCGGTCGCGCAGCACCAGGCTGCGGGCGCCGGCGCCCGAGATCACCACCCGCTCGACCCCGCCGGCGGGCGCGTGCGCCGCGAGGGAGCGCGCGATGGTGACGGCGGTGAGCTCGGCAGCCGCCTCGACGTCCTCCGGCCCGGCGCCGGGCTGCTGCACGGCATCGTCGACGAGCCGGGTCCCGGGGCCGGCGTCCCAGGTCAGCACCGGGTCCCCGACCGCTCCCACGAGCGTGGCGCTCGCGTCGGCGTCGAGCGTCAGCGCGACGGTGGGCCGCGCGCCGGAGCCGGGCTCCGCGCCCAGCCAGAGCACGTCCAGCAGGCTCACCAGCGGTGCCCCCTGACCGCCGGCGGCCACGTCGGCCGCCCGCAGGTCGCTGACGACGGGCCGCCGGGCCCGCTCGGCGATCCAGGCGGCGCTGCCCAGCTGCAGCGTCCCGCGGGCCCGGCCGCCGACCACCCAGTGGTGCAGGGTCTGCCCGTGCGAGGCGACGAGGTCGGCGTCGCCGCCCGCCAGGTCGTCGACGGCGCGACGTGCGGCCGCCCCGAGCTCCTGGCCGACGAGCGTGTCCAGGGCGCAGACCTCGCCCATGTCGACCGAGGCGGGCGGCAGCGCCGCGAGGACGCGGCGCCGCAGCATGTCGGGCCATGCGTACGCCGCGTGGCCCAGCGGGCGCAGGTGCAGCGTGCCGTCGGCGCGCAGGTCGAGGTCCGCCGCGGCGGCGTCGATGACGTCGACGGCGGCGGACGACGAGAGCCCGATGACGATCACGGCGCGCTCCGGTCGGTCGGGGGGTCGTCCCAGCCGGCGGCGAGGAGCCGGACGGCGGCCTCGGCGTTCGCCCGCCCGGTGCCGCAGGCCAGCACGACGGCGGGCGGGCCTCCGGGCAGGTCGGCGAACCACCGCTCGCCCGCCGGGACGCCGGTGTGCACGACGGCGAGGCCGGGGCGGGCGGCGCACAGCCGTTCCAGCCGGTCGCGCTCGGCGGTCCCGGGTGCCGGCTCCCGCGTCACCACGACCAGCGGCCGGGGCGCGGGGACGTCCTGGGGCGCCAGGGTCGCGAGCAGCCCGGCGAACGCGTCGTCGTCGAGCGCGGGGTGCACGACGGCGGACGGCCACCTCTCGGTCAGGGCGCGCTGCACGTGCTGCGCGGTGCGGCCGGCGGCGTGGTCGAGGCGCAGGCGCAGGTCCACGACGTCGGGGCCGCCGTCCAGAGCCGGGAGCGCGGCTCCGGCCGGGCGGACGGCGGACCGGGCCAGCGCCGCGCCCAGGTCGGCGAGCTCGTGCTGCGCGCGCTGCGCGGCGGCCGGCCCCGTCTCGACCCCCGCCCGCGCGCGACGCGTCCGCACGCGCTCGACCAGGGCCGCGGTGCGGGCCGCCGACCGCGTGAGCCGCTCGAGCGGCACCCGCCCGCCGTGCACCGCGGCCTCCAGCGCCTGCGCCGCGCCGCGGAGCAGCGCGCCGTCGTCGCGCCCCTGGGTCGTGCCGAGGCACAGCAGGTCGGCCCCGGCCTCGACGGCCCGCACGGCGGCCTCGCCGACGTCCGCGCCGTCGGAGACCGCGCGCATGTCGAGCGCGTCGGTGATCACGGGCCCGGCGAACCCGAGCTCGCGAGCCAGCGCGACGACGGCGGGCTCGAGCGACGCGGGCGCCGGCCCGAGCGCCGGGACCAGGACGTGCGCCGTCATGAGGGCGTCCAGCCCCGGGCCGCCGTCCGCGTCCGGCGCGAGGGCGGCGACGAACGGCGCGAGGTCGCGGCGGCGCAGCTCGTCGAGGCTCGCGTCCACGACGGGCAGCTCCAGGTGGGAGTCCGTGGTGGTCGAACCGTGCCCGGGGAAGTGCTTGGCGCAGGCCGCGACGCCGCCGCGGTGCAGGCCACGGGCGAACGCGACCCCGTGCCGGGCGACGAGCCACGGCGAGCTCCCGAACGCGCGCACCCCGATCACCGGGTTCTCGGGCCGGTTGACGTCGAGGACGGGCGCGAGGTCCAGGTCGACACCGACGGCCGCGAGCAGCCGCCCGAGCGCCTCGCCGGCCTCGTGGGTGGCCCGCTCGTCGTCGAGCAGCCCGAGCGCTGCCGACCCCGGGAGCGACGACCCGCGCCGGGCCTCGAGGCGGGAGACGTCGCCGCCCTCCTCGTCGACCGCGACGAGGAGGCCCGGCGCCAGCTCGTGCAGGGCCGTGGTGAGGTCCGTCGTCGTGGCCAGGTCGGGGGTGTTCTGCCCGAACAGGACCACGCCGGCGAGCCCCTGGCGGGCGGCGTCCCGCAGCCAGCCCGGGACGCTCGTGCCGGTGAACCCGGGCAGCAGCACCCCGAGGACCGCGCGGGTCACCGCGTCGTCGGCGGCCACGTCAGCCCTTCACCGCGCCCGCGGTCAGACCGCCGGCGAGCCGTCGCTGCACGAGGATGAAGAAGATCATCACGGGCAGCGTGATGATCGTGGACGCCGCCATGATCGCCCCCCAGTCGTTGGAGTGCTGGCCGAAGAAGGAGCGCAGACCGATCGCGACGGTGTAGTTCTGCGTCTCCCCGCCGAGCAGCGTCATCGCGAAGACGAACTCGTTCCAGGCGGTGATGAAGCTGAAGATGCTCGTCGCCACCAGGCCCGGGGCCACGAGCGGCAGCAGGACGGACCGGAACATGCGCCCCCAGGTGGCCCCGTCGAGGTAGGCGGCCTCCTCCAGCTCGACCGGGACGGCCGCCACGAAGCCGCGCAGCATCCAGATGCCGAACGGCAGCGCCAGGGCCACGTAGACGACGACCAGACCGGTGAGGGTGCCGAGCAGCTGCAGGTCGCGCACCTGCACGAACAGCGGGATGACGAGGGCCTCGAGGGGCACCATCTGCACCACGAGCACCAGCATCAGCACCTGCGCGCGCCCCCAGAACCGGAACCGCGCCACCGCGACCGACGCGAGCAGCGCCAGCAGCGAGGAGGCGAGGACGGTGGCGAGCGCGACGAGCAACGAGTTGCGCAGGAAGACGTCGAAGCCGCCGTCCGACAGCACGAACCTGAAGTGCTCGAGCGTCGGGCTGGCCGGCACGAAGGACGTGCCCAGCCCGGCCTTGGCGTCGAAGGCGCTGACCAGCATCCAGTACACGGGGAAGAGCGTGAAGACCAGCAGCGCGACGACGGCGACGGCCTTGCCGGCGCGCACCGCCGGGGACGGCCGGCGGGACCCGCGCCGCGGCGGCGGGGCCGGGCGGCGCGTGACGGGCGCGGGAGCGGTGGTGGTCGCGGTGCTCACAGCTCCTCCTCCTTCAGGATGGTCCGCACGTACATGACCGTGATGACGAGCAGCAGCACCGTCAGCAGCACGGCGATGGCGGACCCGAAGCCGTAGCGGTTCTGCCCGAACGACTCGGTGTACGACCACACGCCGAGGTTGAGCACCTCGCGGTTGCTGCCGGCGCCGCCGGGCATGAGGTAGATCTGCGCGAAGACCTTGAAGTCCCAGATCGTCGACAGGATGATCACGACGGCGAAGATCTGCCGCAGCTGGGGCACGATCACGGAGAAGAACCGCCGCCAGGGCCCGGCGCCGTCGATCTCGGCGGCCTCGAGCAGCTCCTTCGGCACGCCCAGCAGCCCCGCGAGCACGGTGACGGCCACGAACGGGAAGCCGTGGTGCACCACGTTGAGCAGCACGATCGCGTAGAACGACCAGCGGTCGGTGAACCAGTTCACCGGCGCGTCCTGGAGGCCCAGCGCCTGCATGACGTGGTTGAAGACGCCGCGGTCGGCGTCGAAGATCCACACCCACACGTAGGTGCCGGTGACGGCGGGCATCGCCCAGGCCGCCATGATCGCGCTCGAGACGACGGTGCGCCAGAGGCGCCCGAGCGACGCGAGGAGCACGGCGACGGCCGTGCCGAAGACGACGGTGCAGCCGACCGACAGGACCGCGAAGACGACCGTGTTCGGCAGGACGACGGCCCACAGCTGCTCCGAGGTGAAGATCTCCACGAAGTTGCCGAGGCCGATCCAGTTCGGCTCGCCCGAGACGATCTCGCGCAGCCCGTAGTCCTGCACGGAGAACAGCGCGACCTGGACCAGGGGCCACAGCAGCAGCACCGCGAGCACCGCGAGGGCGGGGGTGAGCAGCATCCACGGGCGCACGCGCGCCATGAGGGACCTGCCGGGCGGGCGGCGCCCGCCGGCCCCGGGAACGCGATCGGGGCCGGCGGGTGCCGCGACGGGGAGCGTGCTCGTCATGCGTCAGTTGTCGCTGTTGAGGAGCGAGGTCATCTCCTGGGCGGCCTTCGAGCTCGCGGTGGCCACGTCCTCGGAGCCGGACAGGATCGACTGCATCATCGTGCTCGTCGTGAGCTTGGCCTGGACGTCGCCGTAGTTCGGCGACACGGGCGGGGACGCGCCGGCCTCGACGAACTGCTTGGCGAACGGCGCGACCAGCGGGTCGGTGCTGGCCAGCGTCTCGTCCAGCAGCGACGTCTGGCCCGGGAAGTACCCGGCCTGCTCGCCCCACGTCGTCGCGAACTCGCCGGTCGTCATGAGCTCGACGAACTCGAAGGCGAGGTCCTGGTCGTCGGCGGTGGAGAACATGCTCAGGTGCGAGCCGCCCAGCACCGACGGGGACATCCCGCCCTCCTTGCCCGGGATGGGCACGGCGGCGAACTTGCCCTCCATGTCCGCGTTCGCCTCGACGATGGCGCCCGGGGTCCAGGACCCCATGACCGCCATCCCGACGTCGCCCTTGGCGAAGGCGTCGAGCACGTCCGTCTCGCGCCAGGTCGTGGCGCCCGCGGACGAGTAGCCCTGCTCCGCGAGGCCCGTCCAGAAGGAGATGCCCTCCTGTGCCTCGGGGCTGTGCAGGCCGGAGGTCCAGGTGCCGCCGTCCTGCGTCGCGACCTCTCCCCCGGCGCCCCAGACCCACGGGTACACCGTGAACTCGGCGTCGCCGGGGACCGCCACGGGGATCACGTCGGGAGACGTCGCCTTGATCTTCTTCGCGGCCTGCTCGATCTCGGCCCACGTGGTGGGCGGCTCGACGCCGGCCTTCTCGAAGATCTCCGTGTTGTAGACCAGCGAGCGGACCCCGGCGTACCAGGGCATGCCGTACAGCTCGTCCTCGAACGTCCCCGCCTCGACGAGGCCCTCGACCAGGTCGTCGTCCAGGCCGGCAGCCGCCACGTACTCGTCGAGGGGCGCGAGCGCGCCCGCGTCGGCGAACTCGGCCGTCCAGGTCGTGCCGGTCTCGGCGACGTCCGGCGTGGTGCCGCCCGCGATCGCCGTGACGAACCGGTCGTGCGCGTCGGCCCACTCGATGAACTCGACGTTGAGGTCGGCGCCCGTCTGCTCCTTGAACGCGGCGCCCACCTCGTCGAAGAACGCGTCCGCGCTCGGGTTGGTGCCCTGCATGATCCAGACGTCGAGCGAGTCGGCGTCGCCGCCTCCGTCGTCGCCCGACCCGCCGCACGCGGTCACGCCGAGCGCCACCAGCGCCGTCGTGGCCACCGCCGTGGTCGTCCGGCTCCAGGTCCGTGCCCGCATCCTTGTCCCTCCTTGGGCAGCTCTCGGCCGCCGTGCTCGTCCCGGCGCCGCAGGCGCCGTCGTCCCCTCGCAGCCGTGCCGTGACCTCGTCGTCGGCCTGACCCCGTCGTCGTCGACGGTGCGGGTCGTTCCGCACCACCGGCAGCACCGCCGGTCAGCGGGCGGCTGAAAGGAAGTTCCGGCCGCTTGCTGTTCGACGAAGAATACTGACGTGAGGAGGGTAACGGAAGCGCGCCCACCAGGTCGTGACCCGATGGTGACGTGTCGTGCCGCGGCGCCGGGCGGGCAGGGACGCGCTCAGGGCACCCGGTTGATCCAGGCGGGGCTCGCGAACTTGGTCCGCACCAGCTCGTCCGCGCGGGCGAGCTCCTCGGGGCGCAGGGCGGAGTCGGTCGTCGCGTAGATGCTCTTGAAGTGCGCCTCGAACGCGTCGAGGATCGCCTCGCGCGACAGGCCGGTCTGCGAGCGCAGCGGGTCGACCCGCTTGTTGGCGCTCCGGGTGCCCTTGTCCGAGAGCTTCTCCCGGCCGATCCGCAGCACCTCGAGCATCTTGGCGTTGTCGATGTCGTACGCCATGGTCATGTGGTGCAGGACCGCGCCGCCCGCGAGGCGCTTCTGCGCCGAGCCCGCGAGCTTGCCCGCCGGGGACGCGACGTCGTTCATGCCGGAGAAGTACGCCTCGACGCCGACGTCCGCCAGGGCGCCGAGCACCCACTGGTCGAGGAAGGCGTAGGACTGTTCGAACGACATCCCGTCCACCAGGGAGGACGGCACCACGAGCGAGAACGTCACGCAGTTGCCCGCCTCCATGAACATCGCGCCCCCGCCGGAGATGCGCCGCACCACGGTGACGTCGTGCTTGCGGACGCCGGCCGGGTCCACCTCGTTCGACAGCGACTGGAACGACCCGATGAACACGGCCCGCTCGTCCCAGTCCCAGAAGCGCAGCGTCGGCCCGCGGCGGCCCGCCGCGAGCTCCTCGGTGAGAACCTGGTCGAGCGCGGCGAGCGTGGCCGGGGGCAGCGGCCCGGGACGCAGCACCTCGAACGTGTGGTCGGTCCACGTCGTGGCCAGCCCGAGCGCCCGGCGCACGGCCACGGCCACCGCCCACGCGTCGAACCCGACCATCGCGACGGGCCCGGTCACGCGGCCGCTGCTCTCCGCCTCGCGGAGCGCCTCGTCGACCGTGCGCGCGAGCTCGCCGGTGGACGTGCCGACCGGCGTGCCGGCGAGGGCCTCGTCGATCACCTCGAGCGCGTCGTCGGGCTCCAGGAAGAAGTCGCCGCTGAGGCGGACCTGCGCCAGGACGTCGTCGCTCGTCTCGACGTCGACCACCACGAGCTTGCCACCAGGGACCTTGTACTCACCGTGCACCCGACCACCGTAGCCGCGCGGCGGCGGGGCGCGCGGTACTCTCGGTCACAATCCGGCTCCGGGCAGCACCTCGGGAGAGATCTTCGACAGCTCGCCCCAGGCAGGAAACTCAGTGCCACACTGGGCGGTGAGCGTGGCGCTGGTGCCGGCGACCACCGTCGCGCCGACTCGACCCCTCCCGAGAGGAGCCCCGGATGAACGGCGACGTGCTCGTCCGCCTCCGCCAGTCCCTGCCCACGCTGCGCCCGGCGGAGGCCCGCATCGCCCAGGTCGTGCTCGACGACCCGAGCGGCGTCGTCGGCGCCACCATCACCGAGCTCGCCGCACGGGCGGGCACGTCCCAGGCGACGGTCGTGCGCTTCTGCCGGGCCGTCGGCTACGCGGGCTACCCCGAGTTCCGCATCGACCTCGCCCAGGCCACGAGCCGCCAGGCCGTCGAGCTCGAGCGCTCCGGCATCGCCGAGGGCGAGATCAACCAGACCGACACCACGACCGACGTCGTGTCCAAGATCGCGTTCCACGAGGCGCGCACGATCGAGGAGACGGCCCGCATGCTCGACCTCGACGCCCTCGAGCGGGCGGTGGCCGCGGTCGCCGCCGCGCCGCGCGTCGACGTCTACGGCGTCGGCTCCAGCGGGCTCACCGCGCAGGACCTGCAGCAGAAGCTGTCGCGGATCGGCATCGTGTGCTCGGCCCCGACGGACCCCCACGGGCAGCTCACCTCCGCCGCGCTCCTGTCCCCCGGCTGCGTCGCCGTGGCCGTGTCGCACACCGGGCGCACCGTCGAGGCGTACCAGTCGCTGACGCTCGCGCGCGACGCAGGCGCCACCACCGTCGCCGTGACCAACTTCCCCGCGTCACCGCTGGCGGAGGCGGCCGACGTCGTGCTCACCACGACCGCCCGGGAGACGCAGTTCCGCTCCGGCGCGATGTCCAGCCGCATCGCGCAGCTCGCCGTGGTCGACTTCCTCTTCGTGCGCGTCGCGCAGCAGCGTTACGACGCGACCGGCGCCGCGCTCAAGGCGACCTACGACGCCGTGCAGGCGCACCGGCTGCACCCCCGCACCCGCTGACGCCCCCGCGCGTCGGCGCTCGGCGGGCCGGTCAGCAGGGCCGGTCAGCAGGGCCGGTCAGCAGGGCCGGTCAGCAGGGCCGGTCAGCTCGGCTCGACCCCCGCGTGCAGCAGGCCGAAGACGTACGCGTCGATCATCGCCTCCCAGGCGGCCTCGATGATGTTCGGCCCGACGCCCACGGTCGACCAGGAGCGCTGGCCGTCGGACGTCTCGACGAGGACGCGGGTGGTGGCGTCGGTGCCGTGCTCGGCGTCGAGGATGCGCACCTTGAAGTCGATGAGCTCGAACTTCTCGATCTGCGGGTAGACCCGCGTGAGCGCGTTCCGCAGGGCGTGGTCGAGCGCGTTGACCGGCCCGTTCCCCTCCCCCGTCGCGACGAGGCGCTCGCCGCCCGCGTGCAGCTTCACCGTGGCCTCGGCGACCGCGTCCGCGTCGTGCCGGTCCGCGTCCGCCCCGCCCCCGGCGACCGTCTCGACGATCGTGCGCCAGCTCTCGACCCGGAAGAACCCGGGGCGGGCGCCGGCCAGCTCTTCGCGCAGCACGAGCTCGAAGGACGCGTCCGCCGCGTCGTACGTGTACCCCTGGGCCTCCGCGTCCTTGACCCGCGCGGTCACCCGCGAGAGCAGCTCGCCCTGCCCGGACAGGTCGAAGCCCAGCTCGCGCCCCTTGAGCTCGATGGAGGCCCGCCCCGCCATGTCCGACACGAGCATTCGCATGTCGTTGCCGACGGCGGTGGGGTCCACGTGCTGGTAGAGGTCGGGGTCGACCTTGATGGCGCTGGCGTGCAGGCCGGCCTTGTGCGCGAACGCGCTGGCCCCCACGTACGGCTGGCGCGCGTACGGGGAGATGTTGGTGATCTCCGCGACCGCGTGCGCGATGCGGGTCGACTCGGCGAGGCCGTCGCCCGCGAGCGTGCGCAGCCCGTGCTTGAGCTCCAGGTTGGCGACGACGGTCACCAGGTCGACGTTGCCGGTGCGCTCGCCGTAGCCGTTCACCGTGCCCTGCACGTGCGCGCAGCCCGCGGCCACCGCGGCGAGCGTGTTCGCCACCGCGCAGCCGGAGTCGTTGTGGGCGTGCATGCCCAGCAGCGGGTCGCCCGCCGATGCGTCGCGACCGTGCGGCACGCCGAGCGCCTCGCGCAGCTCGCCCACCACGTCCGTCACGCGGTCCGGCAGCATGCCGCCGTTCGTGTCGCACAGGGCGACGACCTCGGCGCCGGCGTCGAAGGCCGCCGCCACGGCGGCCCGGGTGAAGGCGGGGTCGAACACGAAGCCGTCGAAGAAGTGCTCGGCGTCCACCACGACGCGGCGCCCCTCGCCGACGAGGAACCGCACCGTGTCGGCGATCATCTCGACGCCCTCCGCGGACGTCGTGCGCAGCGCCCGCTCCACGTGCCGCACGTCCGACTTGGCCACCACCGTGACGACGGGCGCCTCCGCGTCGACGAGGGCACGCACCTGCGGGTCGTCCCACGCGCGCGCCCCGGCCTTGCGGGTCGCGCCGAAGGCCGCCAGGACGGCGTGCCGCAGCTCCAGCTCCTTGGCCGCCCGGCGGAAGAACTCGGTGTCCTTGGGGACCGCGCCCGGCCAGCCGCCCTCGATGAAGCCGACGCCCAGCTCGTCGAGCAGCGGGGCGATCGCCAGCTTGTCGGCGACCGAGAGGTTCATCCCCTCCTGCTGCGCGCCGTCGCGCAGGGTGGTGTCGTACACGTGGAACGGGACGGTGGCCATGCGGGGTCTCCCCTCCGTGGCACCCCGGGCGGCGCGCCACGTCTGGAACTGCGGTCATGAAAAAAGACCCCCCGGGGTACGGAAGGTCTGCGCGTCCGGCGGTGTGTGCCGGACGCGCTACGCAATGATGAGCGGGCGACGCAGGTGCGCGAAGCGTGTCATGGGCCACATGGTGCCACAGGGAGGCGGCGGAGTCACCCGCCGTCCACCGCGCGCCGGGGCCCCCGCGGGCGACGACGCCCGCGGCCCGTGCGGGACCCGGCCAGATGTGGTCGCATGTGGCAGGTCCGACGTGAGGAGCCCGCCCGATGAGTGATCCCCGGCACGGCGACGGTCGGCACGAGCCCACCGCCGATCCCGCCTCCGTCCCACCCTCCGTCCCACCCGCCGACCCACCCGCCGACCCCGCGCAGCAGCCGGGCACCGTCCCCACCAGCGAGCCCGCCGGGGCGTGGGACGCGCCGGCCCCGGCGTCGGGCGGCCGGCTGAGCCTGGACCTGCGGCGCTACTGGGTCGGCGCCACGACGACCGTGGTCGTGTGCGGCCTCGTCGGGCTGGCCGCCTCGGTGATCTTCGACCAGGCGTTCGACCTCGGCCTGCTCGGACCCTTCGGCGGTTCCGCCGCGGCCTGGACTCTGGCCGGCGCCCTGTTCGCCCTGTTCGCGGCCGCGGTGCTCCAGCTGCTGGTCGTGGTCGCCCCGCGGCCGCAGATGTTCTTCGGCTGGCTCGTGGGCGTCGTGACGGTGATCCTCGCGGTCGCCCCGTTCACCGGCGACCCCGAGCCGGTGCCCGCGCTCGTGACCGCCCTGGTGTGGGTCCTCCTGGGGGTCGCCGCGTCGTCGATGCTCAGCGCCGTCCTGGGCCGGACCCTCGTACGTCCGGGACGTCCTGCGACCAGATGACCACGTGCTCCTCGACGTCCGCGGCGACGAGGTCGAGGAGGGCCTCGGCCTCGTGCTCGACCGCCTCGCGGTCCCGCGGCGCGAGCTCGTCCTCGAAGTGCGAGAGCCGGGCTGTGGCGCGCTGCGTGTCCCTGTCGACGGCCCACGTGCCCGCGACCCGGCCGTCGACGAGGAACGTCGGCAGGACGTCGCCGTTGCGCCGGTAGACCCCGGCGACGTGCTCGGGCGCCACCAGCCGGTCGCGGACGTCGAACGCGACCAGCAGCTGGTCCCAGCGCGCGAGGAACCGCACGGGCGCCGGCACGTCACCGGGCACGACCTCGGCGTCGGCCAGGTCGACGAGGGTGCGGCCGTCGGGGGCCTCGTAGGTCCGCAGCTCCAGCCCCGCCAGGGCGGTCTTCATGGCCATGGCGCCGCGCACGCCCAGCCCGCGCGCGATGTCGGCGACCGACGCCGGCCCGAACGCGGCGAGGTAGCGCGCGACCGCGCGGGACCGGGCCTCGTCGGGGGCGAGGACGGGCAGCGGCAGCGGCAGCCGGTCGGCGAGCCACACGGCGCCGTCGAGGTACTGCGGGGCGACGTGCGACCCCCACAGGCCGCTCGGCGGGACGTGCACCAGCCCGCCGCCGGCGCCCGCGAGCCGCCACCACGCGCGGCTCACCCCGCCGGGGATCGCGGCGACGGCGTCGACGCCGGGGTACTGCGCGGCCGCGAACGCCTCCACCTCGTCGAGCGTGCGCGGCTGCGCGCAGAAGGCGCGCACCTCGGCGTTGAGGCCGACGAGGTCGACGCCCGCCCGGCGCGCGCTGGCCCGCCAGGCCGCGAGCCGCTGCTCGGCCGACACCGCGTCCAGCAGGGGCCACGCGTCGGCGGGCACGAGGTGCAGCGTCGAACGCATCACCGTCGCCTTGACCACGGACCGGTCGGTGATCGCGTCCTCCAGGGAGGCGATCGTCTGCCCGGCCCGCCGCGACCACAGCGCGACGTACGGCATGTCGGCGTGCTGGGCCTGCAGACCGCCCACCCGCCCGACGACGGTCGCGACGTCGGCGTCGGACCTGCGCAGCAGGCACTGCCGCGACAGCGTCGTGCGGGCGAGCTCGTCGGCGGTGATCGGTGTGGGCATCCGGTCGGTTCCTCCGCTCAGCCTGTGCTCAGTGCCGCCCGGACCTGCGGCTGCGCAGGTCAGGCGAGCCGGCGCATCCACCCGTGCCGGTCTGCGGCCCGACCGTACTGGATGTCGGTGAGCTCTGCCCGGATCGCCATGGTGAGCTCGCCGGGCTCGCCGCCCGTGACCTCGTGGTCGAACGAGTCGCCGGCGAGCCGGCCGACCGGCGTGATGACCGCCGCGGTGCCGCACGCGAAGATCTCCCGGACGCTGCCGTCGGTCAGCCCGGCGACCACCTCGGCGAGCGGGATGCGCCGCTCCACGGCCTCGTGCCCGCGGTCCCGGGCGAGCTGCAGGATCGAGGAGCGCGTGACCCCCTCGAGGAACGAGCCCGTGAGCTCCGGCGTGTGCACCGACCCGTCCGCCATGACGACGAAGACGTTCATGCCGCCGAGCTCCTCGAGGTACGAGCTGGTCGTCGCGTCGAGGTAGCAGACCTGGTCGAAACCCTTCTCCGCCGCGAGCTGCTGCGGGAGCAGGCTGGCTGCGTAGTTGCCGCCGTACTTGGCGTCGCCCGTGCCTCCGGGGCCGGAGCGGTGGTAGTGCTCGTCGATCCAGATCGACACCGGCTTGACGCCGCCGGCGAAGTAGGGGCCGACGGGCGAGGCGATGACGAGGTACTCCGCCTCGGCCGTGGGACGCACCCCGAGGAACGGCTCGGACGCGAACGTGAACGGGCGCAGGTACAGGCTGAAGTCCTCGCCGGAGGGCACCCAGTCGATGTCGGTGCGCACCAGCGCGGCGATGGAGCCGATGAAGTCCTCGACGCTCAGGGCGGGCAGCGCCAGCCGGTGCGCGGAGCGCGCGAACCGGGCCGCGTTCGCGTCGGGGCGGAACGTCCAGACCGAACCGTCCTCGTGGCGGTAGGCCTTCATCCCCTCGAAGATCTCCTGCGCGTAGTGCAGGACGGCGGTCGCGGGGTCGAGCTGCAGCGGCGCGTACTTCTCGATGCGCCGGTCGAGCCAGCCGTCCTCCTGGCGCCAGCTGATGCGCGCCATGTGGTCGGAGAACACCGTGCCGAACTTCGGTGCCTGCAGCGCGGCCTCGCGCTCGGCGTCGGGCGTGGGGGTGTCCGTGCCGCGGACGTCGAACAGGACGACGAGGTCCTCGAGCTCGGACGGGAGGATGCTGGACGACGGGGTCGTGGTCATGATCGGAGGCCTTTCACCGGGAGACCCCTGTAGTTTTCCACGACTGGCCGCCCCGTGGGCAGCGCACCGGTCCGACCGCAGCGGTCACCCTGGGATCGATGGGGACTCAGGGTGCGTGGGAGGACGACCGGGGCGGGACGCGGCGCGCCGCCGGCCACCGCGCGGGGCGGTGGCGACGGTGACGTCAGCCGGCGACGCGGGCGGCGAGCTCGCGTCCGACCTCGGCCGTCGTGCGTACTCGGCCGCCGGGCGGCAGGCTCGAACGCTCCGCGAGGTCGGCCGCGACGGCCGCCTCGACGCGCTTGCTCTCGTCGGTGAGGCCGAGGTGCTCCAGCAGGAGCGAGACCGACAGCACGGTGGCGGTCGGGTCGGCCTTGCCCTGGCCCGCGATGTCCGGCGCGGAGCCGTGCACCGGCTCGAACATCGACGGGGCGGTGCGGTCCGGGTTGATGTTCGCGGAGGCCGCGAGGCCGATGCCGCCGGTGATGGCGGCGGCCTGGTCGGTGAGGATGTCACCGAAGAGGTTGTCCGTGACGATGACGTCGAAGCGCGACGGGTTCGTCGTCAGGAAGATGGTGGCGGCGTCGACGTGCAGGTAGTCGGTGGTGACGTCGGGGAACTCCGCGTTCACGGCCTCGACCGTGCGGCGCCACAGGTGGCCGGCGTGCACGAGCACGTTGTGCTTGTGCACCAGCGTGAGGTGCTTGCGCGGGCGCGCCTGGGCGCGGGCGAAGGCGTCGCGCACGACCCGCTCGACGCCGAACGCGGTGTTGACCGACACCTCCGTCGCGATCTCGTGCGGGGTGCCGATGCGCAGCGCGCCGCCGTTGCCCACGTACGGGCCCTCCGTGCCCTCGCGCACGACGACGAAGTCGACGTCGCCGGGGGCGGCGAGCGGGCTGGTCACGCCGTCGTACAGCTTGGCGGGGCGCAGGTTGACGTAGTGGTCCAGCGAGAAGCGCAGCTTGAGCAGCAGGCCCCGCTCCAGCACGCCGGAGGGCACGCTCGGGTCGCCGATGGCGCCGAGCAGGATCGCGTCGTGACGGCGGACTGACTCGAGGTCGGCGTCGGTGAGCGTCTCGCCGGTCGCGTGCCAGCGGCGGGCGCCGAGGTCGAACTCGGTGGTGGTCACCTTGACGTCCGAGCCGGCCACCGCGGCCTCGAGCACGGCGAGCCCCTGCTCGACCACCTCGGTGCCGATGCCGTCGCCAGCCACCACTGCCAGGTCGATGCTCCGCGTCATGGGGCCGAGCCTAGGTCCGACCGTCCGAACATGAGACTCCGGTCTCACGGTGCGGACACGGCGGGCGACGAAAAGGGCTGGCACCGGGGTCACGCCCGGGGCAGCATCGCGGGATGCCTCAGGACGACGACGACCTCCGCACCTCCTTCGACGCCGCGGCCTCCGCGCTCACCTTCAACGCGCCCCTCGGCGAACCCCGGGCCGCGGACCTTCTCGACCGGCTCGCGCCGTCGGCCGCCGACGCCCGCGCGCTCGACCTGGGGTGCGGCAGCGGCGAGCTGCTGCTGCGCGTCTGCGACCGCCACGGCCTCGCGGGCGACGGCGTCGACCAGCAGGAGAAGGACCTCGACCGCGCGAGGCTCCGTGCCGCGGACCTCGGCGTGGCCGACCGCGTCTCGTTCCACGCCGCGGACGCCACGACCTGGGACCGCCCCGCGGACCTGGTGCTGAACGTCGGGGCCGCCCACATCTGGGACGGCGCCGACGCCGCGCTCGCCGCGCTGCACCGCGTCACCCGCCCGGGCGGGACGCTCCTGTTCGGCGACGGGATCTACGAGCGCGAGCCCGACGCGGCGTGCCGCGAGATCTTCGGCGACATGCCCGACCTCGCCGGCACGGCCCGGGCGGCCACCGCCGCCGGGTTCCGCGTCCTGCACGCCGCCACGTCGACGACCGGCGAGTGGGACGACTTCGAGTCGGACTGGCGCGCCGGCATCGAGCGGGTGGCCACGCCGGGCGCGCGCGAGCTCGCCGACCGGCGTCGCGAGGAGTACCTGGGCGTCTACCGCGGGGTGGTCGGCTTCGCGTGGCTCGTCCTCACCCCCGCGTGAGGGTCGCCCGCGTACGGACCGGCCGCGTGCGGCTCAGGCGCGGAACAGGATCTTGAACCGCTCGCACACCACCGGCATGGACGGGTCGAACTCGCGGCCGAGGCTCGCGAGGGTGCGGCGCCAGTAGCGCTCGTGGTCCTGCCGCCAGGACTCGAGCGAGCGGTCGCCCTCGCCCTCGAGGTACGCGTGCTCGGCGGTGACCTCCTCGAAGGGCACGGTCTCCGCCCGCGTGGTGCGGATGAGCAGCCGCGGCTCCCCCGCCCCGTCGAGCACGATCGACAGGTCACCCTTGGACGGCACGGGCTCGCCGGCCGCCTCGTACTCCCACAGCGCGCCGGCGGTCGCCGTCTTCACGCCGTCGAGCACCAGGCCGAGCAGCTCGTCCGCGAGCCCGGGCGAGTCGCCGAACGCCCACGCGGGCGGCGGCACGACGTTCTCGGACCGCTCGCCGACCGCCCCGCCGTGGCTGGTCCGCCCCGCGCTCGGGCGCGCCGAGTCCCAGAACTGCGTGATGCGGTCCGCCTGCCCGGTGTCGTCGAGGTGCGGGGCCTGTCCCCCGGGGGCGCCCGGGGTCGCGTCGTCGCTCATGCTCGCCATCCTGCCAGGTGGCGGACGCACGTGCGGCCGCCGGCCGGGGGTCTCCCGGGCGGCGGCCGCGCGCGTCGCTGCTGACGGTGATGGGTCAGCGAGCGGCGCTGCCCTCCGTGTAGTCGGAGTCAGCGGGCTTGATCCACGAGAACATCTTGCGCAGCTCGCGCCCGGTGGTCTCGATCGGGTGCGCCTCGCCCTTCTCGCGCAGGGCGGTGAACTCGGGCGCGCCGGCGTCCTGGTCGGCGATGAAGCGCTCGGCGAAGGCGCCGTTCTGGATGTCGGCGAGCACCGCCTTCATGTTCTCCTTCACGTGCGGGTCGATGACGCGCGGGCCGGAGACGTAGTCGCCGTACTCGGCCGTGTCGGAGATGGACCAGCGCTGCTTGGCGAGCCCGCCCTCGACCATCAGGTCGACGATGAGCTTCAGCTCGTGCAGCACCTCGAAGTAGGCGACCTCGGGCTGGTAGCCGGCCTCGGTCAGGGTCTCGAAGCCGTACTGGACCAGCTGCGAGGCACCGCCGCACAGCACGGCCTGCTCGCCGAAGAGGTCGGTCTCGGTCTCCTCGGTGAAGGTGGTCTTGATGCCGCCGGCACGCAGGCCGCCGATGCCCTTGGCGTAGGCGAGGGCGAGGTCCCAGGCGGAGCCCGACGCGTCCTGCTCGACCGCGACGATGACCGGCACGCCGCGCCCGTCGACGTACTCGCGGCGCACGAGGTGGCCCGGGCCCTTGGGCGCGACCATGAGGACGTCGTGGCCGGCCTCCGGCTTGATGTAGCCGAAGCGGATGTTGAAGCCGTGCCCGAAGACGAGCGCCGCGCCCTCGTTGAGGTTCGGGGCGATCTCGTCGCGGTACACGTGCCGCTGCACCTGGTCCGGCGCGAGGATGACGACGACGTCGGCCTCCTTGACCGCGTCGGCGACGGGCAGGACGCGCAGGCCCTCGTCCTCGGCCTTCGCCTGGGACGACGAGCCGGCGCGCAGGCCGACGCGGACGTCGACGCCCGAGTCGCGCAGGTTCAGCGCGTGCGCGTGCCCCTGGCTGCCGTAGCCGATGACGGCGACCTTGCGCTGGGCGATGTTGGACAGGTCGGCGTCGTCGTCGTAGAACAGCTCAGCCACGGTGATGCTCCTTGATCTCGGGGTGTTGCGGGTGCGGGGTCGGATGGTGTGACGGGTCTCGGTGGGTGCGGGCCTCAGGCGCTGCGGACACGCTCGAGCGCACGGTCGGTGATCGAGCGGGTGCCGCGCCCGACGGCGAGCGTTCCGGACTTGACGATCTCACGGACGCCGAAGGGCTCGAGGGCACCGAGGAGGGCCGACAGCTTGGCCGCGGTGCCCGTCGCCTCGATGACGACCGTGTCCGGCACGACGTCCACGACGTGCGCGCGGAAGAGCTCGACGACCTCGAGCACGCCGGCCCGGGTGGTCGCGTCGGCCCGCACCTTGACGAGCAGCAGCTCGCGCTGCACGGACGTCTCGGGGTCGAGCTCGACGATCTTGATGACGTTGACCAGCTTGTTGAGCTGCTTCGTCACGTGCTCGAGCGGGCGGTCCTCGACGTCGACCACCACGGTGATGCGCGAGATCTCCTCGTGCTCCGTGGGACCGACGGCGAGCGAATGGATGTTGAACGCGCGCCGCGCGAACAGCGCGGAGACGCGGGTGAGGACGCCGGGCTTGTTCTCGACCAGCACGGACAGGGTGTGACGCGACATGGGTGGCTCCGTCTCTGCTCGTCGGCCGGTCAGTCTTCGCGGTCCCAGGCCGGCGAGATGCCCCGCGCGTACTGGATGTCGTCGTTGGGCACGCCGGCGGCGACCATCGGCCACACCATGGCGTCGCGCGAGACCGTGAAGTCCACGACGACCGGGCGGTCGTCGATCTCCTGCGCGCGCTTGATCGCCGCGTCGACGTCCCGCTCGTGCTCCACCCGGATGCCCTCGCAGCCGTAGGCGTCGGCGAGCTTGACGAAGTCCGGGATGCGGCGGGTGCCGTGGCCGGTGTGCAGGTCGGTGTTGGAGTACCGCTCGTCGTAGAAGAGCGTCTGCCACTGCCGCACCATGCCGAGCGAGCTGTTGTTGATCAGCGCCACCTTGATGGGGATGTCGTTGATCGCGCAGGTCGCGAGCTCCTGGTTGGTCATCTGGAAGCAGCCGTCGCCGTCGATCGCCCACACGTCACGGTCCGGCTGGCCGACCTTGGCGCCCATGGCCGCCGGGACGGCGAAGCCCATCGTGCCCAGCCCGGCGGAGTTGAGCCACGACCGGGGCCGCTCGTAGCGGATGAACTGCGCGGCCCACATCTGGTGCTGGCCCACGCCGGCGGCGTAGACCGCCTCGGGGCCGACCAGCTCGCCGAGCCGGGAGATGACGTGCTGCGGCGCCAGGTGACCGTCGGCGGTGGCCGAGTACCCGAGCGGGTAGGTCTCGCGCCAGGTGTCGATCTGGTGCCACCACGCCGCGACGTCGGGACGCCCCACCTTGGCGTGCTCGGCCTCCAGGGCGGGGACCAGGTCGGCGATGACCTCGCGCAGGTCGCCGACGATCGGCACGTCGACGGCGCGGTTCTTGCCGATCTCGGCCGGGTCGATGTCGGCGTGCACGATCGCGGCGTGCGGCGCGAAGCTGGACAGCCGGCCGGTGACGCGGTCGTCGAAGCGCGCGCCGAGGGCGACGACGAGGTCGGCCTTCTGCAGCGCGGCGACCGCCGGCACGGTGCCGTGCATGCCCGGCATGCCGAGGTGCTGCGGGTGGCTGTCGGGCACCGAGCCGCGCGCCGTGAGCGTCGTGACGACCGCCGCCCCGGAGACGTCGACGAGGCGGCACAGGGCCTCGGACGCGCCGCCGCGCACGACGCCGCCACCCACGTACAGCACGGGGCGCCGGGCGGAGGCCAGCAGCTTCGCGGCCTCCCGGATCTGCTTGGCGTGCGGCTTGGTCACCGGGTGGTAGCCGGGCAGCGCGAGGTCCTGCGGCCAGCTGAAGGTGGTGGACGCGGCCATCGCGGACTTCGCGATGTCGACCAGCACGGGGCCCGGGCGGCCCGTCGAGGCGATGTGGAACGCCTCGGCGATGGTGCGCGGGATCTCCGCCGGGTCGGTGACCAGGTAGGAGTGCTTGGTGATCGGCATCGTGATGCCGACGATGTCGGCCTCCTGGAAGCCGTCCGTGCCGATGAGCGACTCCGCCACCTGGCCGGTGATCGCGACCATCGGCACCGAGTCCATGTGCGCGTCGGCGAGCGGCGTGACCAGGTTGGTCGCCCCGGGGCCGGAGGTCGCCATCGTGACGCCCACCTTGCCCGTCGCGTGGGCGTATCCCTCGGCCGCGTGCCCGCCGCCCTGCTCGTGGCGCACCAGGATGTGGCGGATCTGCTGGGAGTCCATGAGCGGGTCGTAGAGCGGAAGGATCGCCCCGCCCGGGATGCCGAAGACGTCCTCGACGCCGACCGACTCGAGCGAGCGGACGATCGACTCGGCGCCGGTCACCTCCTCGCCTGCGACGTTGCGGTCGGTGGCACGGGGCGCGGTGCGCGCGGCCACCTGGGCGGGGGTCGGGTTCGGCTGGACCATCGGTCTCTCCTGCCTGCCGGGGGGGGTGGGGTGTCGCTGCAATGAAAAACCCCCCGGTCCCGGCTATGCGGGACGGACGAGGGGTGAGCGCGCTGACGAAGCGGTGCGAGGCCTCAGCCGGCGCGCCCGAGAAGAAGTACTACGAGAATCGTCTGCACGGATCGAACGTTACGCCCGCCACACGGGGATGTCACGTCGTGAGCCCGACATCCCACGATGCGGGACGCATCGCCGGGACGCCGGGCTCGGGACGACGGGCTGGGCACGCTGGCCGAGGACGGTCAGCTCACGTCGCGCCACCGGAACACGAGCATCGCGGCCCCGGTCAGGACGACGGTCGCGGCGAGCAGGAGGAGCCCGCCCTGGGCGGTCGTGACGACGTGGTCGACCGGGACGCACTCGAAGACGCCGTCCGCCGCGGGCGTGCAGTTCTCGACCGTGAACACCGACCCGCCCTGCAGCCACGCGGTCAGGGCCGTCGTCGGCAGCCAGCGCTGCAGCTCCCCGAACGCGTAGCCGAACGCGAGGCTCGCCCACGCGACCACGGCGACGACGCCGACGGCGGCCGCCGCGTGCTTGAACAGCACGCCCAGCGCGACCCCGATCGCGGCCAGCGCGGCGCCGGCCAGCACGAGCCGGCCCGTGAACGCCGCGACCTCGGCCCAGACCGCGCCCGTCACGTCGCCCAGCGTCCCGAAGGACGCGAACGCCGCGTACGACGACGCGACCAGCAGCGCGAAGCCCGCCACGACCAGCGGCGCCGTCCCGATCGCGGCGGCCGTCGCCTTCGACCAGTACACGCGCTGGCGGCGCGGCTCGAACGTGAGCCACATACCCAGCGAGCCGCTGTTGACCTCGGCGGTGACGAAGCTGACCCCGACCACCAGGGCGCCCATGAGCAGCAGCATCGCGAGGTCGTCGAGGGACGAGAGCCCGGCCCAGCCGTTCCACACCGAACCCCGGACCTCCTGCACGGCGGCCGCGGTGGCCGGGTCGTCGGTGTTGACGCTCTCGCTGCCGAACACCGCCGGGTCCTGCCCCGCGTCGGCGACGAACGTCTGCGACGGCGGCAGGTACCAGTCCAGCCGCGGCTCCATGTCGGTGCAGCCCCACTCCTGGGGAGTCGCGCCCTCCGCCTCCGCGGAGGCCTCGCAGTCGGCGACCTGCTCGGCGCCCTCGGCCTCCCACACCTCCAGCTCGGCCGCGTAGGCGCCCTCGGCCGCGGCGACCTCCTGCGGGCTCGGCGGCCGCGCCGTCCCGTACGCGACGACCGTGCTCAGCGCGGCCAGCACGAGGATGCCGACGCACGCCCACCGGGTGACGCGGCGCGCCCACAGCCGGCGCAGCTCGACCCGCAGCAACCGCATCATGCCCCTACCTCCGTCGCCAAGTCCGACGGCTGCTCCCGTGCCGCCGGCGGGTCGGGCGGCCCGCCGCGGCGCCGGCGGCGGCCGCGGGTCGGGGCGCCCGGCGTCTCGTGCTGCGTCAGCCCGAGGAAGACCGACTCCAGGTCCGGCTGCAGCGGCGTGAGCTCGTGGGCCCAGACCCCGCGCTCGCCGAGCGCCCGGTTCACCGCCCCGGCGTCGTCGAGCCCCTCGACCAGCAGCGCGCCGTGCTCGCGACGGACCAGCAGCCCGCCCGTCTCGAGCACGCTCGTCGCGATCGTCACGTCGTCGGGCGCGACCCGGACGCGCACCGCGCGCGACCCGGCGCCCGAGCCCAGCAGGTCGGCGACCCGGCCCGAGGCGACGAGCCGGCCGCGGGCGACGATCGACACCGTGTCCGCGATCTGCTCCACCTCCGCGAGGACGTGGCTCGAGACCAGCACGGTCTTGCCCTGGTCCCCGAGGGAGCGCATGGTCCGGCGGATCTCCCGGATGCCGGCCGGGTCGAGCCCGTTCGTCGGCTCGTCGAAGATCAGCAGGTCCGGGTCCTTGAGCAGCGTGGCCGCGATCGCCAGCCGCTGCTTCATGCCCAGCGAGTAGGTGCGGTACCGGTCGCGCGCCCGGCCGGTGAGCCCGACCTCGTCGAGCACCACGTCGACGCGGGAGCGGGGCGTGCCGATCGCGTCCGCGAGCAGGCTCAGGTTGCGGCGGGCGCTGAACGCCGGGAAGAACTTCGGGCTCTCGACGATGGCGCCCACCCGCCCCACGACCTCGGGCAGCCTCCGGGGCACCGGGTGGCCGAAGATCGTCGCGGTCCCCCGGTCCGGTCGCACCAGGCCGAGCAGCATCCGGATGGTCGTCGTCTTGCCCGACCCGTTCGGCCCGAGGAAGCCGTGCACTCCCCCGACCGGCACCTGCAGGTCGAGCCCCTCCACCCCGACAGCGCGCCCCCGCACGCTCCGGTAGGTCTTGCGCAGACCCCGCGTCTCGATCGCGAGGTCACCGCCGACTGGTGCGGTCACCGCCACCTCCTCGTGGCCACGGCGACGCCCGGCCCTGGTCGCTACGCCCGGCGCACGCCGGGCACGCACCGGAGCATAGCGGTACGACGCCGCAGGTCGGAGCGGCAATGGCGGGCCCTCCGCGGGCACCCGGCCGGACGGCTCAGTCGCCCTGCGCCTCCGAGCGGCCGGGCCTCACGGTGATGTCCACCTCGTTGCCCTCCGGGTCGGCGACGGTGCGCCGGTACGGCGCCTCGTCGCGCACCACCCGGCCGCCCGCCGCCACCGCCGCCGCGACCCGCGCGTCCGCGACGTCGGCCGGGACGAACACGTCGACGTGGATGCGGTTGCGCTGCTCGCGCGGGGAGTCCATCTGCTGGATGAAGACGGACGGGCCGCGCAGCAGCGGGTCGTACAGGTCCGTGCCCTCGCGGGTGGCATACCCGAGCGCCGCCGCCCAGAACCTCTGCACCGCGGGGATGTCGAGGGCGTCGAACGTGAGCTGCACGTCGCGCAGCACGGAGGGGTCGGCCCGCAGGCCGAGCTCGCGGGCCGCGGCCTGGGCGCGCTGGGCCACGACCAGCCGGTCGGCGTCGATCCAGCCGTCCTCCGGCGGCCCCACCCGCAGCGTGACGCCGGCGTACCGCAGGTCGGCGAACAGCGGGGCGCCGACCTCCTCCGCGATGCGGGCGGCGCGCGCGACGAGCTCGACCCCCTCGTCGAAGCCTCCGGTGGCGTAGTACGCGCTCGCCCCCTGCAGCACCCGCCAGTCGTCGACCCCGTCGGCCGCCCGGAACGTGTCGGGGGCGACCAGGTGGTCGGGCAGGTCCTCGTCGAAGCCCTCCCACGCCTCGACGTCCACCTCGTTGTCCTCGGCGTCGGCGAGGGTCCACCACCGTGGCACGAACTCCTCGGTCGTGACCCGGCCGCCGGCCGCGAGCGCCGCATCGACGCGGGCGGCCCGCTGGTCGTGCGGGACGAAGACGTCGAGGTGCAGCCGGTTGCGCAGCGGACGCGGGGAGTCCATCTGCTGGAACCGGACGCCGGGCCACCTGCCGTGCGGGTCGAGGAGGTTCTCGTCGTCCCTGCGGTGTCCGAGCACCGCGCCCCAGAACGGCATGACCTGCTCGCGGTCCGTCGCGTCGACGGTGAGCTCGACGTCCTGCACGGCGGCCGGGTCGGGCGTCAGACCGAGCTCGGCCGCGGTGGCGGAAAGGTCACGCGCCAGGGCGACGTCGCGCTCGCTGAGCCCGCCCACGTCGTGCGAGACGACGCGCACGACGACACCGTCCGGGCGCAGGTCGACGTCGGGGTGGTGGTTCGCCCCGTCGGCCAGCACCCGGACCCGCTCGACGAGGACCGCGCCCTCGCCCAGCGAGCGGGTACGGAACAGCGCGGCCGCTCCCCGCGCGAGCGCACGCCAGTCGCCGGTGCCCGGCGCCTCCTCGAACTGCCGTGCGGTGATCGCGTCGGTGTCGCGCTCGCTGGTCGCCTCGCCCATGGCCCCTCCACGTCGGTGATGTGCGTGCCCCTCCACCATCCCGCGGGCCACCGACGCTCGCGAGACCTCAGCGCGCGGCGCCGGGGAAACCACGGCGCCGGGGAACCGTCCCCCCACCGGGTGGTCGGCGGGGTCCGGTCAGCCCAGCACGGCGCCGCGCGACGCGGAGCCCACGAGCTTCGTGTACTTGGCGAGCACGCCGCGGGTGTAGCCGTGCGGCACGGGCGCCCAGTCCGCCGTCCGGCGCGCGGCGAGCTCGGCGTCGTCCACCAGGAGGTCGAGCGTCTTGCGCGCGACGTCGAGCCGGATGCGGTCGCCGTCGCGCACGAACGCGACCGGCCCGGCGTCCACGGCCTCGGGGGCGATGTGCCCCACGCACAGCCCCGTGGTCCCGCCGGAGAACCGCCCGTCGGTGATGAGCAGCACGTCCTTGCCCAGCCCGGCGCCCTTGATGGCGCCCGTGATGGCGAGCATCTCGCGCATGCCCGGCCCGCCCTTCGGCCCCTCGTACCGGATGACGACGACGTCGCCGGCGGTGATGGTGCCGTCCTCCAGCGCGTCGAGCGCGGCCCGCTCCCGCTCGAACACGCGGGCCTTGCCCTCGAAGACGTCGGAGTCGAACCCGGCGGACTTCACCACGGCGCCCTCCGGGGCGAGCGAGCCGTGCAGGATCGTGATGCCGCCGGTGGGGTGGATGGGCCGGTCGAGGGCGCGCAGGATCTTGCCGTCCGGGTCGGGCGGCGCGATGTCCGCGAGGTTCTGCGCGACGGTGCGGCCGGTGACCGTGAGCTGGTCGCCGTGCAGCAGCCCGGCGTCCAGCAGCGCCTTCATCACCACGGGCACGCCGCCGATCCGGTCGACGTCGTTCATGACGTACCGGCCGAACGGCTTGAGGTCGCCCAGGTGCGGCACCCGGTCGGCCACGCGGGAGAAGTCGTCGAGCGTGAGGTCGACCTCGGCCTCGTGCGCGATGGCGAGCAGGTGCAGCACCGCGTTCGTGGAGCCGCCGAACGCCATCACCACGGCGATGGCGTTCTCGAACGCCTCCTTGGTGAGAATCTGCCGGGCGGTGATGCCGCGGCGCAGCAGCTCGACCACGGCCTCGCCGGACGCCTGCGCGAACGTGTCGCGGCGCCGGTCCGCCGACGGCGGCGCGGCGGACCCGGGCAGTGACATGCCCAGCGCCTCGGCGGCCGACGCCATGGTGTTCGCCGTGTACATCCCGCCGCACGCGCCCTCGCCGGGGCAGATCGCCCGCTCGATCCGGTCCACGTCGTCGCGGCTCATGAGGCCGCGCGCGCACGCGCCCACCGCCTCGAACGCGTCGATGATCGTGACGTCCTTCTCGGTGCCGTCGGAGAGCTTCACCCAGCCCGGCATGATCGAGCCCGCGTACAGGAACACGCTCGCCAGGTCGAGGCGCGCGGCGGCCATGAGCATGCCCGGCAGCGACTTGTCGCAGCCCGCGAGCAGCACCGAGCCGTCGAGCCGCTCGGCCTGCATCACCGTCTCGACGGAGTCGGCGATGACGTCGCGGGACACCAGGGAGAAGTGCATCCCCTCGTGGCCCATCGAGATGCCGTCGGAGACGGAGATGGTGCCGAACTCCAGCGGGTACCCGCCGCCGGCGTGCACGCCGTTCTTCACCGCCTGCGCGAGCCGGTCGAGCGACAGGTTGCACGGCGTGATCTCGTTCCACGAGCTCGCGACGCCCACCTGCGGCTTGACCCAGTCGTCGTCACCCATGCCGACGGCGCGCAGCATCCCGCGCGCCGCCGTCGCCTCCAGCCCGTCGGTCACCTGGCGGGAGCGCGGCTTGAGGTCGGGCGGGGTGGAGGCGTCGGTGCTCATGAGCCGAGACTACGAACCCTCGCGGCGGCGGGCCCGCCGAAACGCGGGCGCGGCCCGTCCGTCGTCAGCGCCGCGTGATCAGCGAGACGTCGCGCACCGCGCCACGGTCGGCCGACGTCGCCATCGCGGCGTACGCCTGGAGGGCCGGGGACACGTAGCGGTCGCGACCCACCGGCTGCCACGGGTTCTCGCGCGCCTCCATCTTCGCGCGCCGCTCGGCGAGCACCTCGTCGGGCACGTTGACGCGGATCAGGCGGTCCTCGACGTCGATCTCGATCTCGTCGCCGTCCTCGACCAGGCCGATCGTGCCGCCCGCGGCCGCCTCGGGCGAGACGTGGCCCACCGAGATGCCGCTCGACCCGCCGGAGAACCGCCCGTCGGTGATGAGCGCGCAGACCTTGCCGAGCCCACGGCCCTTGATGAACGACGTCGGGTAGAGCATCTCCTGCATGCCCGGGCCGCCCGCCGGGCCCTCGTAGCGCACGACCACGACGTGCCCGGGCTCGACCTGCTTGGTGAGGATCTTCTCGACGGCCTCGTCCTGCGACTCGCACACGAGCGCCCGGCCGACGAAGTGGAAGACGTCGGGGTCGACGCCCGCCGTCTTGAAGACGGCGCCGTCGGTGGCCAGGTTGCCGCGCAGCACGGCCAGGCCGCCCTCGACCGTGTACGCGTGCTCGAGGTCGCGGATGCAGCCGTTCGCGGCGTCGGTGTCGAGGCTCTCCCACACGTTCGAGGTCGAGAACGCCTGCGTGGTGCGCACGCCGCCGGGAGCGGCGTGGAAGAGCTCGGTCGCGCGCTCCGTGGCCTTGCCGCCCCGGACGTCCCAGTCGTCGAGCCACCCGCGGAGCGTGGGCGAGTGCACGGAGGTGACGCCGTGGTCCAGCAGGCCGGCACGGTCCAGCTCTCCCAGCAGGGCGGGGATGCCGCCGGCGCGGTGCACGTCCTCCATGTGGAAGTTCGGGTGGTTCGGCGCGACCTTGCTCAGGCAGGGCACGTTGCGGCTGATGGCCTCGATGTCCGTGAGGTCGAAGTCAACCTCACCCTCCTGGGCCGCGGCGAGGATGTGCAGCACCGTGTTGGTCGACCCGCCCATCGCGACGTCGAGGGCCATCGCGTTCGAGAACGCCGCCTTGGTGGCGATGCTGCGGGGCGCGGCCGAGTCGTCCTCGTCGTCGTAGTAGCGCTTCGCCAGGTCGACGATCGTGCGACCGGCCTCCAGGAACAGCTCCTTGCGCGCGGAGTGGGTGGCCAGCGTCGAGCCGTTGCCCGGCAGCGAGAGGCCGAGCGCCTCGGTGAGGCAGTTCATCGAGTTCGCGGTGAACATGCCGGAGCACGAGCCGCAGGTGGGGCACGCGTTCTCCTCGACCGCCGCCAGCGCGTCGTCGGACACGTTGTCGTCGGCCGAGTAGTTGATCGCGTTGATGAGGTTGAGCGGCGTCTTCGCGACGCCGTCGGCCACGATCGCCTTGCCGGCCTCCATCGGCCCGCCGGACACGAAGATCACCGGGATGTTGAGCCGCAGCGCGGCGTTGAGCATGCCCGGCGTGATCTTGTCGCAGTTGGAGATGCACACCAGCGCGTCGGCGCAGTGCGCGTTGACCATGTACTCGACCGAGTCGGCGATGAGGTCGCGGCTGGGCAGCGAGTAGAGCATGCCCGCGTGGCCCATCGCGATGCCGTCGTCGACGGCGATCGTGTTGAACTCCTTGGCGACGCCGCCGGCCTCCTGGATCGCCGACGCCACGAGGTCGCCCATGTCCTTGAGGTGCACGTGGCCGGGGACGAACTGCGTGTACGAGTTCGCGATCGCGACGATCGGCTTGCCGAAGTCGCCCGAGCCCATGCCGGTCGCGCGCCAGAGGGCACGGGCACCGGCCATGTTGCGACCGTGGGTGGACGTCCGAGAGCGCAGGGGGCGGCTCATCTCAGCTCCTTCGACATGACCTTCGCGACAACGTTCGCGCCGCACCCTACGCCTGGCCCGTGCGGGCACGGACCGGGCGTCCGCCCAGCGGTCGCGGCCGGGGCCGAGACGATCCGGCGCGGTCACGATCCCGGCATTCGAGACGAAAGGTTGCACGTTCAACAGATTTCCGTTCGGATGTCGATGCCCGGGGCACGCCGTCGTGCCGAGCTCACCACCTTGACGCCAGCTCACGACCGACAGGAGCACCCGATGACCTCCGTGCCGACCGCAGCGACGACCACCTCCCCGAGCACCGCACCGTCCCCGGCCCCCGGCCCGGCCACCGACCACGTCGTCACGAGCGCCGCCGCCCGGCGCGCGCTCGCGACCGCCCGGCTGCTCCTGGCCTGCGTGTTCCTGTGGCCCGTGGCCGACAAGACCTTCGGCCTCGGGTACGCGACCCCGCCGGAGGCCGCGTGGGTCGCCGGCGCCTCGCCGACGGCGGGCTTCCTCGGCTCGCTCACCGGTCCCCCGGCCGGGCTGTTCGGCGCCCTGGCAGGGCCGGTCGTGGACTGGCTCTTCATGCTGGGGATGCTGGGCACCGGGCTCGCCCTGCTGCTCGGCATCGGCCTGCGGGTCGCGGCCGTGGCCGGCGGGCTGCTCATGCTCTCGCTCTGGGTGGCGTCGTGGCCGTTCGCCCCGGGCTCGGCCAACCCGGTCGTCGACCAGCACCTCGTGTACGTGGCGGTCCTCGCCGTGCTCGCCCTCACCCGCTCCGGCGACACGTGGGGCCTCGGGCGCGCCTGGGCCGGCTCCCGGGTGCCGGGCACCTCCACCGTCCTGCGCTGACCGGACGCCGCCCGGACGCCGCCCGGCGCCGGCCTCCCCGGGCCCGTGCCCGGGGAGGTCACTCGCCGGCGGTGCGGGTGCCCTCCAGCTCGTCGGCGTGCCGGATGTGCCGGGTGACCCACGGCGCGAGGAGGAGCAGGAGGCCGGCGAAGACGAGCGCCACGACGCCGATGCCGCCGAAGTACAGGGTGTCCGAGACGCCCTCGGTCGCCTCGATCGTCTGGGCGGTGATCGCCTGGCCCGCTGCGGACGACAGGAACCACAGCGCCATCGCCTGACCCCGGAAGGCGCGCGGCGCCAGCAGCGTCGTGGCCGCGATGCCGACCGGCGACAGGCACAGCTCGCCGAGCGTCTGGATGACGTAGACGCCCATCAGCACCCACGGCGGCGCGAGCTCGCCGGCGAAGACCTCCGACATGCCCGCGAGGAAGAGGAACGACAGCGCCGCGAGCGTCAGCCCCATGACGAACTTGTAGGCCGTCGGCGGCCGGTCCCCCGTCTTCGTCCAGATCCAGGCGAACACGGGCGCCAGGATGATGATCGACGCCGGGTTGACCGACTGGAAGAAGGCGGGCGACAGGTCGATGCCGAACAGCTGGAGCTGCGTGCGGTCGGCCGCGAACGCCGCCAGCGTCGTGGCCGCCTGCTCGAAGATCATCCAGAACAGCATCGCGGCGATGAACAGCGGCACGTAGGCGACGACGCGCGGCCGCTCGGCGGCGGTCACCCGCTTCGACCGGTACATCACGGTCAGCAGCACGATCGGCGTGACCAGCGCGAGGTAGGAGACCGCGTCGATGAACGTCTCGACGGCCCAGCCCCCGGCCACGACGACGGCGAGCAGGGACGCCGCCACGATCGCACCGACGACGTACAGGCCGAGCCGCACCACGGCCGGCCGGTCCTCCGGGGTGATGGGGTTGGGCACGTCGGTACCCGCCGCGCCGAGGTACCGATAGCCGCCCACGAAGAACACGAGGGCGAACGCCATGCCGATCGCGGCGACGAGGAACCCGGCGTGGTAGCCCCAGGCCTGCTCGACCACGCCCACGACCAGCGGGGAGAAGAACGACCCGAGGTTGATCCCCATGTAGAAGATCGAGAACGCCGGGTCGCGACGCTCGTCGTCGCGGGAGTACAGCTCGCCCACCATCGACGACACGTTCGGCTTCAGCAGGCCCGTCCCGAACGCGACCAGCCCGATACCCAGCATCGAGAACCCGTAGGCGGGCATCGTGAGCGAGACGTGCCCGGCGGCGATGATGATCCCGCCGTAGAGCACGGACCGCCGCGCACCGATCATCCTGTCGGCGAGCCAGCCCCCGACGACCGACAGCAGGTAGACCGACGTGCCGTAGATCGAGACGAACGCGGCGCCCGTGGTCGGGTCCATCCCGAGGCCGCCGTTGGCGACCGTGTCGGTCAGGTAGTACAGCAGGATGGCGCGCATCCCGTAGTAGCTGAAGCGTTCCCACAGCTCGGTGCCGGCGAGCGTCATCAGCCCGCGGGGGTGCCCGAAGAACGCCCGGTCGCCCTCGTGCTCGGGGTGCGGCGCCGGCGTCGCGGCCTGGTCGGTCATACGGGAAACTCTGACACCGCCTGCGGTCGACGGCGAGCGCTGGTCAGCGTCGGTCGAGGCGCACCTGGCGGTTGACGTCCTTGTAGAGCAGGTACCGGAACGGCTTCGGCCCGCCGGCGTAGCAGGCCTGCGGGCAGAAGGCGCGGAGCCACATGAAGTCGCCCTCCTGGACCTCGACCCAGTCCCCGTTGAGCCGGTAGACGGCCTTGCCCTCGAGCACGTAGAGGCCGTGCTCCATGATGTGCGTCTCGGCGAACGGGATGGAGCCGCCGGGGGCGAACGTCACGATGTTCACGTGCATGTCGTGCGCGAGGTCGCCCGGGTCGACGAACCGCGTGGTCGCCCACGCGCCGTCGGTGTCCGGCATCGGCGTCGGCTCGATGTCCTGCTCGCGGGTGACGAAGGTCTTGGCCTGGTGCCCCTCGATCGGCTCGTAGACCTTGCGGACCCACTGGAACGCGGCCTTGGCGTCCGAGCGGTTGTGCAGCGACCACCGGTCGCCCGCGGCGAGGTAGGCGTAGCCGCCCGGCTCGAGCACGTGCTCGGCGCCCTCGACGGTCAGCGTGAGCGTGCCCTCGGTGACGAACACGACCGACTGCACGGTCTCCTCGATCTCGCCCCGGTCGGCGCCGCCGCCCGGGGAGACCTCGACCACGTACTGCGCGAAGGTGGTGGCGAACCCCTCGATCGGCCGCGCGAGCACCCACAGGCGGGTCTTCTCCCAGCCCGGCAGGTTCGAGGTGACGATGTCGCGCAGCACCCCGCGCGGGATGACCGTGTACGCCTCCGTGACGATCGCGCGGTCGGTCAGCAGCTCCTCCTGACCGGGCAGCCCGCCCTGCGGGGTGTAGTAGCGCGTGGTCTGGGTCGGCTGGGTCACGTCACACTCCTCGTCGGGCGGGACATACTTCCGTGCTTCGGAATCTGTCTTCTGCGATATGAACTTAAGGCGGGTCGAGGGAGGTGTCAAGCAGCCCCGACGACGAACGCCGGCCGCACCGGCCGGGACACGACGGTCCCGGCGGCACGACCGGCGCTGATCGACGGAGCACCCGCCTCAGTCGGCGCCGACCCCGGCGCGGTACTCGTCCTCCAGGATGCTCATCACCACGGCGTCGGCCCAGCCGTCGCCGTCGCGGTACGCGTCGCGCAGGCGACCCTCCTCGCGGAACCCGAGGGAGTCGTAGAGGGCCCGAGCCCGCGGGTGGAGGCTGATCACGGACAGGGTCACCCGGTGCAGGCCGAGCCCGTCGGCGTCGAACGCGAAGCGCAGCACCTCGCCGATCGCCTCCCGCCCGTACCCGCGACCCCGGTAGTCGGGCATCATGCGCAGCCGCAGGTTGGCGGAGCGCACGTGCAGGTCGACCTGGTCGAGCGAGATCTCGCCGATCAGGTCGTCGCTCACGAGCTCGCCGTCCCGGACGGCGGCCGGCGTGATGGCCCAGTCGTACCGGCCCGGCAGGTCCGCCGCGGCCGCCGCCCACGCGTCCACGTCCGCGCGGCTGGACGACGCGTCCGTCCCCATGCCGCGCAGCCGCCCGCTGTCCGGGTCGCGCAGCGACATCCACAGCCGGTCGGCGTCCCGCGCCTCGATGGTGCGCAGGCGCACCATCTCGCCGTGCAGGACCGGCGTCCTCACCCGGCGATCCTCTCGAGCACGAGCTCGCGCACCCGCTTGGCGTCGGCCTGGCCGCGCGTCGCCTTCATGACGGCGCCGATGATCGCGCCGACCGGCCCCTGGTTCCCGCCCCGGACCTTCTCGACCACGTCGGGCTGCGCCGCCAGCGCCTCGTCGATCGCCACGAGGAGCGGACCGTCGTCCGAGACGATCTCGAGGCCGCGCGAGACCACGACCTGCTCCGGGTCGCCCTCGCCGGCGAGCACGCCGTCGAGCACCTGGCGCGCGATCTTGTCGTTGATCCGCCCGGCGTCGACGAGCTGCTGGAGCTCACCGATCTGCGCCGGCGTGATCGCGAGGTCCGCGAGCTCCGCCTCCTCCTGCTTGGCGCGGCGGGCCAGCTCGCCCATCCACCACTTGCGGGCCGCGGCCGCCGTCGCCCCCGCGGCGACGGTCGCCTCGATGAGGTCGAGCGCGCCCGCGTTGACGACGTCGCGCATCTCGGCGTCGGCGAAGCCCCACTCGTCGTGCAGGCGGCGGCGGCGCGCCTGCGGCAGCTCGGGCAGGGTCGCGCGGATCTCCTCCACCCACGCGCGCGACGGCGCGACGGGCACGAGGTCCGGCTCCGGGAAGTAGCGGTAGTCCTCGGCGTCCGACTTCACGCGGCCCGGCGACGTGCTGCCGTCCTCCTCGTGGAAGTGCCGCGTCTCCTGGACGACGGACCGGCCGGCGTCGAGGATCGCGGCCTGCCGCGAGACCTCGTACCGGACCGCGCGCTCGACGGAGCGGAACGAGTTGACGTTCTTGGTCTCCGTGCGCGTGCCCAGCGGGGCCTCGGGCGTCGCGCGCAGCGACAGGTTGACGTCCGCGCGGACGTTGCCGCGCTCCATGCGCGCCTCGGAGACGTCGAGCACGCGGAAGATGTCGCGCAGCGCCTGCACGTACGCGCGGGCCACCTCGGGCGCCCGCTCCCCCGCGCCCGTGATGGGCCGGGTGACGATCTCCACCAGCGGGACGCCGGCGCGGTTGTAGTCGACGAGCGAGTACTCCGCCCCGTGGATGCGCCCGGCGGAGCCGCCGACGTGGGTGTTCTTGCCGGCGTCCTCCTCCATGTGCGCGCGCTCGATCTCGACGCGGTGCACCGTTCCGTCCTCGAGCTCGACGTCGAGCCAGCCGTCGAAGGCGATCGGCTCGTCGTACTGCGACGTCTGGAAGTTCTTCGGCACGTCCGGGTAGAAGTAGTTCTTCCGGGCGAAGCGGCAGCTCTCCGCGATCTGGCAGTTGAGCGCCAGGCCGATGCGGATCGCGTACTCGACGGCGGTGCCGTTGACGACGGGCAGCGCGCCGGGCAGGCCCAGCGAGACCGGCGTGGTCTGCGTGTTCGGCTCCGCGCCGAACGACTGCTCCGCGGGGCAGAACATCTTGGTGCGGGTGCCGAGCTCGACGTGCACCTCGATGCCGATCACCGGGTCGTAGCGGCGCACCGCGTCGCCGTAGGCGACGAGAGCAGGGGTCGTGGTGGTCACAGTGGTGTTCTCCTGTTCTCGTGCTCAGCCGAGCGTGGGGGCGCGGTCCAGCAGCGGGCCGCCCCAGGTCGACTCGAGGGCGGCCTCGAGCGCGGCGCCCACCCGGTACAGGCGGTCGTCCGCCTTGGCCGGCGCGAGGATCTGGAACCCGGCGGGCAGGCCGTCGTCGGACAGGCCGCTGGGCACCGAGATGCCCGGCACGCCCGCCAGGTTGGCCGGGATGGTCGCGACGTCGTTGAGGTACATCGCCAGCGGGTCGTCGAGCTTCTCGCCCAGCTTGAACGCCGTGGTCGGAGCCGTGGGCGAGACCAGCACGTCGGCCTGGGCGAAGGCGTCGGCGAAGTCGCGCTGGATGAGCGTGCGCACCTTCTGGGCGCTGCCGTAGTAGGCGTCGTAGTAGCCGGCGCTCAGGGCATAGGTGCCGAGGATGATGCGGCGCTTGACCTCGTCGCCGAAGCCGGCGCCGCGCGTGGCCGCCATGACGCGCTCGGCCGTGACCGGGCCGTCCTCGGGCTCGACGCGCAGCCCGAAGCGCATGCCGTCGAACTTCGCCAGGTTGCTGGACGCCTCGGCCGGGAGGATCAGGTAGTACGCGGCGAGGGCGTACTCGAAGTGCGGGCACGAGACCTCGACGACCTCGGCGCCCGCCTTGGTGAGCAGCTCGAGGGACTCGTGGAACCGCGCCAGCACGCCGGGCTGGTAGCCCTCGCCCTGCAGCTGCGTCACGACACCCACACGCAGCCCGGACAGGTCGCCGAGCGCGCCCTGGCGCGCCGCCTCCACCAGCGGCGGCAGCGGCTCGGGGATCGACGTCGAGTCGCGCGGGTCGTGCCCGCCGATGAGCTCGTGCAGCAGCGCGGAGTCGAGCACCGTGCGCGTGACCGGGCCGGCCTGGTCCAGCGACGAGGCGAGCGCGATGAGGCCGTAGCGCGAGACGCCGCCGTAGGTCGGCTTGACGCCGACCGTGCCGGTGACGGCGCCGGGCTGGCGGATCGAGCCGCCGGTGTCCGTGCCGATCGCCAGCGGCGCCTCGAAGGCGGCGACGGCGGCCGCGGAGCCGCCCCCGGAGCCGCCCGGGATGCGCTCGAGGTCCCACGGGTTGTGCGAGTTGCCGTACGCGGAGTGCTCCGTGGAGGAGCCCATCGCGAACTCGTCCATGTTGGTCTTGCCGAGGATCGGCAGGCCCGCGGCGCGCAGGCGCTCGACGAGCGTCGCGTCGTACGGCGGGATCCAGCCCTCGAGGATCTTCGACCCGGCGGTCGACGGCATGCCCTTCGTGACGACGACGTCCTTGACGGCGATCGGCACGCCGGCGAGCGGGTGCAGCACCTCGCCGTTGGCGCGGCGGGCGTCGACGTCGGCGGCCGTGGCGAGCGCGTCGTCGGCGCTCACGTGCAGGAAGGCGTGCACGTCGCCGTCGACGGCGGCGATGCGGTCCAGGTGCGCGCGGGTGGCCTCGACGCTGGACGCCTCGCCCGAGGCGAGGGTCTCCGAGAGCTGGCAGGCGCTGAGTCGCGTCAGGTCGGTCATCTCACTCCTCCCCGAGGATCTGCGGCACGGCGAAGCGACCGTCCTGCGCGTCCGGCGCGGAGGCGAGCACGTCGGCGACCGGGAGCGCGGGGACGGGGACGTCCTCGCGGAACACGTTCGTCATGGGCAGCGGGTGGCTCGTCGCGGGCACGTCCGGGGTGGCGACCTCGCTCACGCGGGCGATCGACTCGACGATGACGTCGAGCTCGCCGGCGAGCCGGTCGACCTCCTCCGGTCGCAGGTCGATGCGGGCCAGGGCGGCGACGCGCGCGACCTCGTCTCGGGAGATGGTGGACATGGCCGCCAGTCTAGTGGTCCGCGCCCCTCGCAGGGCCCCGCCCGGGGGGACGACGAAGCGGCCGGCACCCGTCCCTGGGACGTGGTGCCGGCCGCTCCGCGGGCCGGGCGCGGCGCCCCCGTCGCGCTGCGCCCGCCCTGTCGATGGTCCTGCGGGAGCTCGGGCTCCGGGTCAGGCCATCCGCTCGTAGGCGGCGGTCGTGAGGAAGTCGACGTACTCGTCGGCCACAGCCACCTCCATGAAGGTGCTGCGCGCGACGTCGTAGTCGCCCGCGTCGCCCGGCAGCTTCGCGACCTCCTCGGCCACGATCCGGTCGACCAGCTCGCGGGTCACCGTCGCGCCGGTGTCGGCGAGCGTGACCTCGTTGTGCAGCCACTGCCACACCTGCGAGCGGGAGATCTCCGCGGTCGCGGCGTCCTCCATGAGCCCGAAGATCGCGACCGCGCCCAGGCCGCCCAGCCAGGCGTGCAGGTACTGGATCCCGACCGAGATGTTGTTGCGCAGCCCGGCCTCGGTGACGGTGCCCGGGGTCTTGTCGACCGCGAGCAGGTCCGCGGCGGTCACCTGCACGTCCTCACGGGTGCGCTCGATCTGGTTCGGCCGCTCGCCGAGCACCTCGGTGAAGACCTCCTTGCACGTGGCGACCATGCCCGGGTGCGCCACCCAGGACCCGTCGAACCCGTCGCCGGCCTCGCGCGCCTTGTCGGCGCGCACCTTGGCGTACGCGTTCGCGTTGGCCTCCTCGTCCTTGGACGGGATGAACGCCGCCATACCGCCGATCGCGTGCGCGCCGCGCTTGTGGCACGTCGCCACCAGCAGCTCCGTGTACGCGCGCATGAACGGCACCGTCATCGTGATCTGGTTGCGGTCCGGCAGCAGGAACTCGTGCCCGCGGGTGCGGAAGTTCTTCACCACGGAGAAGAGGTAGTCCCAGCGCCCGGCGTTGAGGCCGGACGAGTGCTCGCGCAGCTCGTAGAGGATCTCCTCCATCTCGAACGCCGCCGGGATCGTCTCGATGAGCACCGTGGCACGGATCGTGCCGCGCGGGATGCCGAGGGCGTCCTGCGCGATGACGAACGCGTCGTTCCACAGCCGCGCCTCCAGGTGCGACTCCATCTTGGGCAGGTAGAAGTACGGCCCGAGGCCCTTGGCGATCTGCCGCAGGCCCGCCGTCGCGACGTACAGCGCGAAGTCCACCAGCGACCCGGAGGTCTCCTGGCCGTCGACGAGCACGTGCTTCTCGTTCAGGTGCCACCCGCGCGGGCGCACGATGATCGTCGCGAGCTCGTCGTCCGGCTTCAGGGCGTACGACTTGCCCGCCTCGTTCGTGAAGTCGATCCGCCGCTCGATCGCGTCCAGCAGGTTCAGCTGGCCGCCCACCACCGCGTCCCAGCGCGGCGTGTTCGCGTCCTCCTGGTCCGCCAGCCACGCCTTGGCGCCCGAGTTCAGCGCGTTGACCGTCATCTTGCGGTCCGTCGGCCCGGTGATCTCCACCCGCCGGTCCACCAGCCCGGGTGCCGGCGGGGCGACCTTCCACGAGTCGTCCGCGCGCACGTGCGCCGTCTGGGGCAGGAAGTCGAGCGTGCCGCCGTTTGCCAGGTCGTCGCGGCGACGCTGCCGCGCCTCCAGCAGCTCCAGACGCCGGGCGCCCAGCTCACGGTGCAGGGTCACGATCAGGTCCAGCGCGGCCGGGGTCAGGACCTCACGATCACGCTCACCGATCTCGCCGGTGATGGTCAGCCCGTCGGGGAGCTCCACGACAGTGCCTCCTTGCTTCGTTGCTCAGTGGAATGGAAATTACGCCTGATGGAAATCACGGCCACCATAGCGCGTCCGGCGTCGCTCAGGCACCCAGCGCCGCGCGCAGCGCCGCCACGTGCCCGGTGGCCTCGACGTCGTACTCCGCGGACCGCAGGGTGCCGTCCCGCTCGACGACGAACGTGCACCGGTGCACGCCGTCGAAGGTCCGGCCGTCGAACGTCTTCGGCCCCCACGCGCCGTACACGTCGGCCACCGCGTGGTCGGCGTCGGACAGCAGCGGGAACGTCAGGTGCTCGGCCTCCGCGAACGCGCGGATCGCCTCCACCGGGTCGGCCGAGACGCCGACGACGGCGTAGCCGGCCCCGGCGAGCGACGCGAGGTTGTCGCGGAAGTCGCAGGCCTCCGTGGTGCACCCCGGCGTCCCGGCCCTCGGGTAGAAGTACACGACGACGCCCTTGTCGGCCGCGGCACGTACCGCGGCGAGGGAGACGGCCGCGCCGCCGGTGTCGGGCAGGGTGAAGTCGGGGGCGGTGTCGCCGGTCTGCAGTCGCGTCATGTCGTCGTTCTTCCTCGTGCGTTCTTCCTCGTGCGTTCTCGGTCGGGGGTCGTCGCGGGCTCGGGCGGCCGAGCCGTCAGCCCTCGCGGCGCAGCAGCGTGCCCGCGGGCTCGTCGGTCACCTCGGCACCGCGCAGCAGCGTGCGCCGCACGACGCCGGTCAGGTCGCGGCCCGCGTACGGGGTCACCGGGTTCTTGTGGTGCAGGCGGGCAGGCTCGACGACGAACGTCGCCTCCGGCGCGAACACCACGAGGTCCGCGTCCTTGCCCACCGCGATCGCGCCCTTGCGCTCGAGCCCGACGAGCCCCGCGGGCCCGGCCGACATCCACCGCACCACACGCTCGAGCGGGACGCCCCGGCGCCGCGCCTCGGTCCACACCACCGCGAGCCCGAGCTGCAGCGAGGCCACCCCGCCCCAGGCGGCGGCGAAGTCGCCGTCCACGGGCTCCTTGAGGTCGGCGGTCGCCGGGGAGTGGTCGGTCACGACGACGTCGATCACCCCGTCGAGCAGCCCCTGCCACAGGCGGTCCTGGTTGGCGGACTCGCGGATCGGCGGGCAGCACTTGTACGCCGTCGCGCCGTCCGGCACGTGGTCCGCGTCCAGCGACAGGTAGTGCGGGCAGGTCTCCACCGTGAGCCGCACGCCGTCGGCCCGGGCCGCGGCGATCAGCGGCAGCGAGTCCGCGTCGGACAGGTGCAGCACGTGCGCGCGGGCGCCCGTCGCACGGGCGGCGTCGACGACCGCGGCGATCGCGGTGGACTCCGCCGTCGCCGGCCGCGAGGCGAGGAAGTCGCTGTACCGGCGCCCCGGCGCCTGCGGGGCCCCCGAGAGCGCGCCCGGGTCCTCCGCGTGCACGATCATCAGGCCGTCGAAGGTCTTCAGCTCGGCGAGGTCCGCGCGCAGCTCGTCGGCCTCCAGGTGGCGGAACTCCGGCACCCCGGAGTCGGCCAGGAAGCACTTGAAGCCGAAGACGCCCTCGTCGTGCAGCGGCCGCAGGTCGGCCGTGTTGCCCGGCACCGCACCGCCCCAGAACCCGACGTCGACGAAAGCCTGCCCGGCGGCGCGCTCGCGCTTGACGTCGAGGTGCTCGACGGTCGTGGTGGGCGGCAGCGAGTTGAGCGGCATGTCGACGATGGTCGTGACGCCGCCCGCCGCGGCGGCGCGCGTCGCGGAGGCGAACCCCTCCCACTCGGTGCGGCCCGGCTCGTTGACGTGCACGTGCGAGTCGACGAGGCCCGGCAGCAGCACCTCGTCGTCGGCCAGCTCGACCACCTCGGCGCATCTCAGGCCCGTGCCGAGCGGCGCGACGGCGGCGACGCGGCCGCCCGAGACACCGACCTCGACGGCCCGCTCCCCCTCGGGGAGCACGGCGCGCGCGGCGCGGAGGACGAGGTCGAAGAGGCCGTCCGGCGTGGCGTCGTCGCCGGGGCCGGTCGTGGCGGCAGTGGTCATGCGTGCTCCCAGGAGGTAGAGGTCTCGGCGCCGGCGGCGTGGAGCGCGACCGGCGTCGGCAGATGGTCGGCGAGCCGCGGGGCGAGCGACTCCAGGAGGGGCCCGGCCTCGGCGATGCAGCGGCCGACGTCGGGTTCGACGTCCGTGAGCGCGTGCACCGCACCGAGCCCGGCGGCGGCGGCCTGCGCGGCGGTGAGGCCGCTGCGCCCGCACACCGCGACGGCGGGGACGCCGGCCGCGGCCGCGGCGGCCGCGACCCCGACCGGCGTCTTGCCGTGCAGGGACTGGGCGTCGAGGCTGCCCTCGCCGGTCACGACGAGGTCCACGCCCACGAGGCGGTCCGCGAAGCCCGTGAGCGCGAGCACCTCCTCGACGCCCGGCCGCCGCACCGCGCCCAGCAGCAGGCAGGCGAAACCCACCCCGCCGGCGGCCCCCGCGCCGGCCGCGGCCGCGTGGTCGCGCGCGCCCGTGACGCCCACGGTCGCCAGGACGTCGACCCAGGTCGCGAGGCCCAGCTCGAGCTCGGCCAGCGTCGCCGGGTCGGCACCCTTCTGAGGTCCGTACACCGCGGCCGCCCCGTGCTCGCCGAGCAGCGGGTTGTCCACGTCGCTCGCGAGGACGATCTCCGTCTCCGCGAGGGCCGGGTGCAGCCCGGCGAGGTCGACGTCCGTGATCTCGTGCAGGTGGCCGCCGCCGTCGGCGACGTCGCCCGCCCCGGAGGTGAGCCGGGCGCCCAGCGCGGCGAGCATCCCCGCGCCCCCGTCGGTGCTGGCCGAGCCGCCGACACCGACGACGATCTCCCGCGCCCCCGCGTCGAGCGCGTGGGCCACGAGCTCCCCCAGGCCACGCGACGTGGCCGCGAGCGCCGTCGCCCGGCCGGGCCGGACCATCGCGAGCCCGCTGACGGCCGCCATCTCGACGACGGCCGTCGTCCCGCGCCGGGCGTACCGGGTCGCGACCGGCTCCCCGAGGGGACCCGTCGCCACCAGGTCGACCGGCGTGCAGCCGGCGGCGAGGGCGGCCTCGAGGGTGCCCTCGCCGCCGTCGGCGACGGGGAGCTCGTCCGTGACGACGTCCGGCACCGCGCGGCGCAGGCCCGCCGCCAGGTGGGCGGCCACCTCGCCCGCGGACAGCGAGCCCTTGAACTTGTCAGGGGCCAGCAGCACGCGCGGCGCGCGGTCCGTCGTCGTCATCGTCCCTCCCCTTTCCTCGGTCGCCTCATGCCGTCGCCTCAGTCCATTCCGTCGTCGACCGAGTCTGCGGTTCCGCTCCGGGCGGGGTGCCTCGTCCCTCGCCCCCACCCTTCGCTGCACCTCCGCCTCAGTCGAGGAGCGCGATCGCGGTCGGCGAGTCCGCGGCGGAGATCGCCAGGTCCTCGAACTCGTTGACCCCGTTGAGCTCGGCGCCCATCGCGATGTTCGTGACGCGCTCGAGGATGACCTCGACCACGACCGGCACCTGCAGCTCGGCCGTCATGGCCTGAGCCTTCGCGAACGCGGCGCCCAGGTCCTCCGGGTCGGAGACCCGGATCGCCTTGCAGCCGAGCGCCTCGGCGACCTTGACGTGGTCGACGCCGTAGCCCTCGGGCTCGCCCTCGCTGCGGCCCATGTTGATGTTGTCGAACGCGAGGGACACGTGGAAGTCCATGTCGAACGCGCGCTGCGACTGGCGGATGAGGCCCAGGTAGGCGTTGTTCACCACGACGTGCACGTACGGCAGGTGGTGCTGGGCGCCCACGGCCAGCTCCTCCAGCATGAACTGGAAGTCGTAGTCCCCGGAGAGCGCGACGACGTTCCCGCCCGGGAGCGCGCGGGACACGCCCAGGGCAGCGGGTCCGGTCCAGCCCAGGGGGCCCGCCTGGCCGGCGTTGATCCAGTGCCGCGGGTGGTACGTGTGCAGCAGCTGGGCGCCGGCGATCTGCGACAGCCCGATGGTCGTGACGTAGACGGTGTCGCGGCCGAAGGCCTTGTTCATCTCCTCGTACACCCGCTGCGGCTTGATCGGCACCTCGGTGAAGTGCGTCTTGCGCTGCAGCGTGCCCTTGCGCTCCTGCGCGGAGGCGGCCCAGGCCGTGTAGTCCGGCACCCGGCCGGCGGCCCTGCGCTCGGCGGCGACCTCGAGCGCGGCGCGCAGGAACGCGCCCGCGTCGGACACCACGCCGTAGTCCGGCGCGAACACGCGGCCGATCTGCGTGGGCTCGATGTCGACGTGCACGAAGGTGCGGCCCTCGGTGTAGGTCTTCAGGCCGCCGGTGTGGCGGTTGGCCCACCGGTTGCCGACGCCGAGCACGAAGTCGGACTCCAGGAACGTCGCGTTGCCGTAGCGGTGCGACGTCTGGATGCCGACCATGCCCGCGGCCAGCGGGTGATCGTCGCCGATGGCGCCCCAGCCCATGAGCGTGGGCACCACGGGCACCCCGAGGGTCTCGGCCAGCTCCACCAGCTCGGCCTCGGCGCCGGCGTTGATGATGCCGCCGCCCGCGACGATCAGCGGGCGCTCCGCCGCCAGCAGCATGTCCAGGGCCGTGGCGACCTGCTCGCGCGTGGCATCCGGGCGCTCGACGGGCAGCGGCGCATACGTCTCGGGGTCGAAGTCGATCTCCGTCTGCTGGACGTCGATCGGCAGGTCGATCAGCACCGGGCCCGGCCGGCCCGAGCGCATCAGCTGGAACGCCTTGGCGAACACCCCCGGCACCTGCGAGGCCTCGAGCACCGTCCTGGCCATCTTGGTGACGGGCGCGGCGATCGACGCGATGTCGACGGCCTGGAAGTCCTCCTTGTCGAGCTTGGCCACCGGGGCCTGGCCCGTGAGGCACAGCATCGGGACCGAGTCGGCCCACGCGGCGTACAGGCCGGTGATCATGTCCGTGCCCGCCGGGCCGGACGTACCGATGCAGACGCCGATGTTGCCCCGCGCGGCACGCGAGTAGCCGTCGGCCATGTGCGACGCGCCCTCGACGTGCCGCGCGAGCACGTGGTGGATGCCGCCGTGCTGGCGCATGGCGTCGTAGAACGGGTTGATGGCGGCGCCGGGGAGGCCGAAAGCCTCCGTGGCGCCCTCCTTCGCCAGGATGGCGACCGCGGCGTCTACCGCGCGCATGCGGGGCATGGTGCTCTCCTTCGAGTCTGCTGGGGTGTCGGGTCTGTCGCGACCGTCAGTCGCGGCCGGACAGGCGCGCGACGGCGCGGAACAGGCCGGAGTGGTCCAGGTCGCCGTCGCCCGCGGCGCGGGCCGCGGCCATGAGCTGGGCGACGACGGCGCCGACCGGCGCCACCACGCCCTCCTCGCGGGCGGCCGAGGTGAAGATCCCCAGGTCCTTGTGGTGCAGGTCGATCCGGAAGCCCGGGGCGAACTCGCGGCCGAGGATCTTCTCGGCCTTCTGGTTCAGCACCGCGGAGCCGGCCAGCCCGCCGCCGAGGACCTTCACGGCCGCCTCGGTGTCGACGCCGTAGGCCTCGAGGAAGACGACGGCCTCGGCGAGCAGCGCGATGTTGCCCGCGACGATGAGCTGGTTGGCGGCCTTGACGGTCTGGCCGGAGCCGGACGGGCCGACGTGCACGATCGTCTTGCCCACGGCGTCGAAGACGTCCTGCGCCGCGGCGAAGTCCTCGGCCTCGCCGCCGACCATGATCGACAGGGCGGCGTTCTTGGCGCCCGCCTCGCCGCCGGAGACCGGCGCGTCGAGGTAGCGGAACCCGCCGGCACGCGCCTGCTCGGCGAGCGCGATGGTGACGTCCGGGCGGATCGAGGAGAAGTCGACGATCAGGGTGCCCGGCTGCGCGTTCACGAGGACGCCGTCGTCGCCCGTGAGGACGGCCTCGACGTCCGCCGAGTCGGGGACCATGACGGCCACCACGTCGGCGGCCTTGACCGCCTCGGCGACCGACGACGCGGCGGTGCCACCCGCCTCCACGAGGGGCTGGGCCTTGGCGGCCGTGCGGTTGTAGCCGACGACGGCGTGACCGGCGTCCTGCAGGTGGACGGCCATCGGGCTGCCCATGATGCCGAGGCCGATGAAGGCGATGGTGCTCATGCTGTCGTGTCCTTCCGGTGAGGTGTTGGGGTGTCGCTCTCGTCAGCGAGCGGTGTCTTCTGCCGCCCGAGTCTGCGACTTCGTTACGGGCGAGTGCCTCGTTCCTCGGCCCTCACCCTGCACTGCGTCTCCGCCTCAGGCGGAGCGCTCCTCGCGCGGCAGCCAGGCGAACGGGTGGACGTCGGCGGTCTTGTACTCGAGCCCGACCGGTCCGGCGTAGCCGGCGTCGCGCAGGTCACCGATCCAGCGCTGGATCGGCAGGTCGCCGCTGCCCGGGGCACCGCGCCCGGGGGCGTCGGCGACCTGCACGTGCGCGATGCGCTCGGCGTGGTTCTTCAGGTCGACGTCGACGTCTGCCCCGTTCACCGCGAGGTGGTAGACGTCGAACAGCAGGCCGAGGTTGGTCGCGTCGTGCTCGTCGCGCACCCGGTCGAGGACGGCGACGGCGTCGTCCGAGGTCTTGAGCGGGTAGGCGTCGGCACCCGAGACGGGCTCGAGCAGGACGGTGCCGCCGATGCGCTCGACGGCCTTCGCCGCGAGGGCCAGGCTCTCGGCCCCGAGCGCGTCCTGCGCGGCGGCGTCCTCGCCGGGCTGCCGGTTGCCGTACAGCGCGTTGAACGCGCGGCAGCCGGTGCGCTCGCCGATGCGCGCGACGACGTCGAGGTTGTCCCGCAGCTCGGCGGACCGGGCGGGCCAGGAGATCAGGCCGCGGTCGCCGCCGGGCATGTCGCCGGCGTTGAAGTTGAGCCCGGTGAGCTGGACGCCGGCGTCCGCGATCGCGCCGACGAACGCGTCGATCTCGTCGGCGGCCGGCGTCGACGACGCGAACGGCCACCAGAACTCGACGCCGTCGAAACCGGCGGCCTTGGCCGCCGCCGGGCGCTCGAGGAGCGGCAGGTCGGTCAGCAGGATCGAGCAGTTCACGGTGTAGGGGATCTGGTCCGCCATCGCTGACTCGCTTTCGCAATCTGGAAGTTCTGTTCCTTGTGGTGGAAACGCTACGCGGCTCGGTCCGCACGGTCAACCCCTCCGGGCGCCGACACGACGACGGCCCGGCAGGAGGTGTCCTCCTGCCGGGCCGTCGTGGGCCTGCCATCAGCACGGATGTCCCCGCCGCGGAGCTCAGTCCGCGGACGGCACCACCATCGCGGTGAGCTCGGCGGGCGTCAGCCCCGTCGCACCGGTGAGCTCGTCGGCCCCCAGGGCGCCGCAGTCGAGCCCGCGCTTGAGGTACCACGCGAGGGCCCGGGCGGTGGCCGGCTCGTCGAGGACGGCGCCCGAGACCTGGTTCACGTAGTCGTGCAGGCGCCGCGCGGCCGGCTCGAACCCGTCCCGGTAGAACGCGTACGTCGCCGCGAAGCGGCTCGGCAGCTGCGCGGGGTGCAGGTCCCATCCCTGGTAGAAACCGCGCTCGAGCGACCGGCGCACCAGCCGGCCGTGGTTGCGCCACGCCGCGCGCACCTGCGCGTCGTCACCCACCGGAAGCACGTTCGTCGAGCCGTCGGACAGGCGCACGCCCGTCCCGGCGGCCGCGAGCTGCATGACCTCCTTGGCGAGGTCGGCCGCGGGGTGCTCCATCGACTGGTAGGCGGCCGCGATGCCGAGCGACGCCGAGTAGTCGTAGGTGCCGTAGTGGAGGCCGCTCACCCGGCCGTCGCCGGCATGGATCATCCGTGCCACCGTCGCCGTCCCCGCGGCGTCCAGGATCGACTGCGGCGTCTCGACCTGGACCTCGAAGCGCAGCCGCCGGCCGGGCAGGCCCGTCGCCCGCTCGATCCGCTCGCAGACCGCGACCATCGCCTCGACCTGGGCCACGGCAGTGACCTTGGGCAGCGTGACGACGAGACCCTCCGGGAGGTCGCCCGATCGCGCCAGCGTGCTCAGGAACAGGTCGAGCGTGCGCAGCCCGCGGGCCCGGGTGGGCTTCTCGAAGCACTTGAACCGGATCCCGACGAACGGGGTCGCGCGACCGTCGTCGAGCTCGGTGCGCAGGGCCCGCGCCGCCGCGACGGTGACGGCGTCCTCGTCGGCGTCCGGATGGTCGCCGTACCCGTCCTCCAGGTCGATGCGCAGGTCCTCGATCGGCTCCGCAGCCAGCTTCGCCTCCACCCGCGCCGCGACGTCGTCGCGCAGGTCGGCCCGGACCGCTGCAGCGTCCAGCAGCGCGCCGACGCCCTGTGCCGCGAGCGCCTTGCGCGCCTGGGCGCCCCACTCCTCGGCGAGGCCGGCCGTGTAGCGGTGCGCGGGGACGTAGACGGTGTGCACCGGCTGGCGCGTGCCGTCGTCGCCGGGGTACGCCTCCTCCAGGTGCCGGTCGTGCGCCGCGAGTCGTCGTTCGACGTCGTCGAGGGTCGCCTGGTCGAGGGACGTGTCGAGGGAAGCGTCGAGGGACGTGTCGAGAGAGTCGCTCATCGCGCGGTCCCCGTCGCGGCGCCCGAGGCGGACCCGGTCTGCAGGGCGCGCCCGAGGTGCTCGGCCAGGTGCTCGGCGTCCTCGGCGCGTGCCGTGGACGCGGGCGTCTCCTTGATCCCCTCGACGCGCACCGCCTCGGCGACGGCCTCGGCCACCCGGTGGTCGAAGACGCCCGGGATGATGAACGCGGGGTTCAGCTCCTCGTCCCCGACGACCGACGCGATCGCCACGGCCGCGACACGCAGCATCTCGTCGGTGATCTGGGTGGCGCCCGCGTCGAGCAGCCCGCGGAACAGGCCCGGGAACGCCAGCACGTTGTTGATCTGGTTGGGGTAGTCGCTGCGGCCCGTCGCCACGACGGCCGCCGTCTCCCCCGCCGCGATCGGGTCGACCTCCGGCGTGGGGTTCGCCAGCGCGAAGACGATCGCCCCGTCGTTCATCCTGGCCACGTCGGCACCCGTGAGGATGTTGCCGGCCGAGACCCCGACGAAGACGTCGGCGCCCACGAGCACCTCCTGGAGCGAGCCGGCGGCCTCGGACGGGTTGGTGTTCTCGACGATCCACGTGCGGCTGGCGTCGCCGGCCGCCGACGACGTCGTGAGCGCCCCGTGGCGGTCGCAGCCGATGATGTCCCGCGCGCCCTGGGCGAGCAGCAGGCGGATGATCGCCGAGCCGGCCGCGCCGACGCCCGACACGACGATCCGCACGTCCCCGATCTTCTTGCCCGTGACCTTGAGGGCGTTGATCAGCGCGGCCAGCACGACGATCGCCGTGCCGTGCTGGTCGTCGTGGAAGACGGGGATGTCCAGCTCCTCGCGCAGGCGTCGCTCGATCTCGAAGCACCGCGGTGCGGAGATGTCCTCGAGGTTCACGCCCCCGAAGCCCGGGGCGATCGCCTTGACCGTGCGGATGATCTCCTCGGTGTCGGTGGTGTCCAGCGCGAGCGGCCAGGCGTCGACGTCGGCGAACTGCTTGAACAGCGCCGCCTTGCCCTCCATCACCGGCATGGCGGCTTCGGGGCCGATGTCGCCGAGTCCGAGCACGGCCGTGCCGTCGGTGACGACCGCGACCGTGTTGCGCTTGATCGTCAGGCGCCGGGCGTCCTCCTTGCGGTTCGCGATCGCCGTGCAGACCCGCGCGACACCCGGCGTGTAGGCCCGGGAGAGGTCGCGGCGGGTCTTGAGCGGCACCTTGGGCGTGACCGAGATCTTCCCGCCGAGGTGCATGAGGAAGGTCGAGTCCGACATCTTCAGCACGCGCACCCCGTCGAGGGCGTCGAGCGCCTCGACGATGCGCTCGCCGTGCTCCGCGTCGACGGTGTCGCACGTGACGTCGACGACGATCACGTCGGCGTGCGACTGGGCGATGTCGACGCCCATGACCGACGCTCCGGCGGTCGCGACCTCGTGGACGATCTCGCTCGTCGCACGCTGGGTCGCCGGCGCCTCGACGCGCAGGGTGATCGTGTAGCTCGGGCTGGGCATCGCCATGTCCGGGTGTCCTTTCGGGGATCTGCTGACAGTCAGTTTCGAGATGTGGAAAGATGCTTCTGGGAGCCGGTCGCGGCTCCCCCGCTGATCGGTACCGCTGATCACGGACATCGACCTGTGGGTGGCCGGCGTCGCGGCCGGCACGCGCTGAAGGGGGCATGACCATGGCGAACGGCCCGAGCGTCCAGTCCGTGGACCGGGCGATCGACCTGCTCGAGATCATGACGGACCTCGGCGGTGACGCCGGCCTGAGCGAGCTCGCCGCGGCTGCGGAGCTGCCGCTGCCGACGATCCACCGGCTCATGCGGACGCTGGTCGTGCGCGGGTACGCGCGCCAGCTGCCCTCCCGCCGGTACACGCTCGGGCCCCGCCTCATCCGTCTCGGCGAGAGCGCCGGGCGCCAGCTCGGCGCGAGCGCCCGCCCGCACCTCGAGCGGCTGGCGCGCGAGCTCGGCGAGACCGCCAACCTCGCGATGATCGACCGCGACATGGTCGTCTACGTCGCGCAGGCGGCGTCGTCCCACTCGATGCGGATGTTCACCGAGGTCGGGCGCCGCGTGTACTGCCACTGCACCGGCGTCGGCAAGATGGTGCTCTCCGAGCTCCCCGACACCACGGTCCGCGAGATCGTGGGCCGCGTCGGGATGCCGCCCGCCACCGACCTGTCCATCACGAACGTCGACGACCTCCTGGCGGAGATGGCCAAGATCCGCGAGCAGGGCCACGCGGTGGACGACGGCGAGCAGGAGATCGGGGTGCGCTGCTTCGCCGTCCCGGTCGAGGGGGCACCGACGCCGACCGCCCTGTCCGTCTCCGGGCCGGCCGCCCGCGTCACCTACGAGTTCGGTGAGCGCGCGCTCCCGCTCCTGCAGGACGCGGCGCGGGCGATCTCGACCGAGCTGCTCTCCGCGGGCTGACGCCCGGGCCGGGGCGGCGGTCCTCCCGCCGCCCCGGCCCCCGGCACAGGTCCCCCTGGTCACGCGTCCTTCGCTCCGGCACCCGCACCAAGGAGCACCGGGTGCTCCTCGGACGCCGTGGCGTCCCTGCGCGGCGCACCGACGGCAGCACGCGCACCGTCCCGGACCTGCAGCACGTCAGGCACCCCGTCGGCGTCCAGGTCGATCGCCGACACGCAGCCCGAACGCCGTCCGTGGCCGTGGCGCACCCGGGCGCGGACGTCCGCGTTGAGGCGCGCCCGGCGCTCCGCCTGCCGCTCGAGGTCCAGGCGCTCGAAGTACTCGTGCCGCCGCTGCTCCTGCTCCTCGGTGACGACGAGCCGGGCCGACGAGCCCGCCGTGAACACCGAGGGGTCGCGCCTGCGGCCCCACCGGAGCTCGTTGAACACCAGGTTGAGGAGCACGGCGACGACCGCCGCCGCAGCGATCCCCGAGTGGAAGATCATCCCCACCCACACCGGGAACTGGTCGTAGAAGTCGGGCACGGCGATCGGGATGATCCCGAAGCCGATCGCGACGGCGACGAGGGTGAGGTTCAGGTTGCCCTCGTACTCGACGCGCGACAGCGTGCGGATGCCCGAGACCGCGACCGATCCGAACAGCACGATGCCGGCGCCGCCGAGCACCGGCTCGGGGATCGCGGCGACGACCCGGCCGAGCACCGGGAACAGCCCCAGCACGAAGAGGACCGAGCCGCCCGCCGCGACGGCGAACCGCGACTTGATCCCCGTGATCGCGACCAGGCCCACGTTCTGGGCGAACGCGGACGCCGGGAACGAGTTCACCAGGGGCGCCAGGACCGTCGCCGCCATGTCGGCGCGGAGCCCGTCCGCGACCCGGCGCTCGTCCACCTCGGTGTCGAGCACCTCGCCGATCGCCACCAGGTCCGCCGTGGTCTCCGTCATGATGACGAGGATCACGATGGTCATCGAGATGATGGCACCGACCTGGAAGACGGGCGGCCCGAACGCGAACAGCTGCGGCAGCGCGAAGCTCGCGCCGGACCCGACCTCCGAGAAGTCCGCCATCCCCAGCGGCAGCGCGACGACGGTGCCGATGACCAGTCCGAACAGGATCGACAGCCGCGAGATGGTGCCCTGCAGGAACCTGCTGAGCAGCAGCACCACCACGAGCGTGCCGAGCGCGAGCATGACGTTGGGCACCGAGCCCCAGTCGGCGGCCTCCTCGTCCCCGCCCATCATCCAACCGGCCGCCGTGGGCAGCAGCGAGATCCCGATGACGGTGATGATCGTGCCGGTCACCACCGGCGGGAAGTAGCGCACGATCCGGGCGAAGAACGGCGTGATCGCCAGGCCGATCGCCCCGGCGACGAGGATGGAGCCGAAGACCGCGGGCAGGCCGCCGTCCCCGCTCGCGACCGCCACCATGGTCGAGACCGTGGCGAAGGAGATGCCCTGGACGAGCGGCAAGCGCGAGCCGAAGAACGGCAGGCCCAGCGTCTGCAGCGCCGTCGCCACACCGCTGACGAGCAGCGCGGCCGACACCAGGATGCCGATCTCCGTCCCGTTCAGGCCGGCGGCCTGGCCGACGATGATCGGGGGCGCGATGACGCCTCCGTACATCGTCATGATGTGCTGCAGGCCGTAGAGGAAGGTCTTGCCGACCGGGTACCGCTCGTCCTCGGGACGTTCGGCCGTCGCGGTCGCCGGGCTCGCCTGCGTCGTGGTGGTCGTCATGTCGATGCTCCTTCGGACCGACGGCGGGCGGGGCTCAGCAGAATCCGGTCACGGTCGCCCAGGCGCGCGGCTCCGACGCGGCGCCCTCGCGCTTCACCTCCCCCTCGATCTTCCCGTACGGCCGGTCGGCGACGTAGAAGACCTCGTTGGGGTTCTCCATCCCGAACGGCTCGAAGTCCACGAGGAAGTGGTGCAGGTTCGGCATCGAGAACTTGATCTCACCGATCTCGGGGTGCTCCTCGAGCACCCGCTTGCCCATCTGGTACAGCGTCTGCTGCAGAGCGAGCGAGTGCACGTCCGCGAAGGTCTCCAGGAGGATCCGGCGCACGTCGTCGTAGACGGCGTTGAAGTCGATGTCCAGGGACGTGTAGCGCCACCGCGCGGTCACCGACGTCGCGAGGATGCGGTCCGTCGTCTCCTGCAGGGTGGTGAAGCGGTCCCGGGGGAACCCGTGGAACTCCGACCCCGTCGACTTGAGGACCTTGAGGTCCTCCAGCCCGGACACCACGAAGACCTCGTCCCCCTCGCGCTGCACGATGGTGTTACGCGTCTCGGTGCCGCCCTTGACGAACGAGTGGTCGTGCTCGCCGTCCGTGACGTGGGTGGTCCGCGAGGACGGGATGTGCTCCCAGGTGTACTCCTTGACCTCCCAGCGACCGCCGGCCACCCAGTCGAAGCTCGACGTGAAGTGCTCGGAGAGCCGGATCGCGAACTCCTCGGGCGAGGGGATGCCGTCCTTGGCGAGCCCGAAGATCGTGTTCTTCTGCGTGTCGGTCGCGACGACCTTGCCCTGGTCACCCTCGATGTGCGCGGCGGAGAAGTCCCCCCGCAGCTGCGACGTCACCGAGAGCTCGGTGATCCGGTGGCGCGGCTGGTCGCGGTCGACCTTCATGACGCGGACCTCGGCCTTGCCGTACTGGTTGTCTCCCAGCACGATCGTGCCCGTGGTGGCCTGTGCGTCCGTGGCGGTGGCGGTCATCCTGCTAGCTCCTTTGATAGATCGTGCGCCGTGCCTGGGGTCGTCGACGACGACGGCCTCGGTACGTGGTGGGCGCCGGCCGCGGCAGCGGTGCCGCGGCGCGCGAGGTCGGGTGCGGCGTCAGCTTCCCCGGTAGGTCGAGTACGCGAACGGACTGAGCAGGCACGGCACGTGATAGTGGTCGCGGCCGGCCTCGACGAAGAAGTCGATGGTGACCGACGGGTAGAAGGTCTCGACGCCGCGAGCTGCGAAGTAGGCACCGGTCGCGAAGGTGACGCGGTAGGTGCCCGGCGCCAGCTCCTCGGGCCCGAGGTCGCGCACCCGGCCGTCGGTGTCCGTCCTGGCGGCGGCCAGCCGCTCGGCCGACTCCTCCGACACCCGCCACAGGGCGACGTCGATGCCCTCCGCCGGGCGCCCCGAGACGGCATCGAGGACGTGGGTGGTGACGTGGGACGTCATGAGAGCTCTCCCTCGAGTCGGAGGACCGCGATCTCGCGGAGCTGCTGGGCGGCGATCCGCCGTTCGGTGGCGGCGTCGTTCTGGAGTCGCTCCTCGAGCACGCGGAGGATCTCCTCTGCGCTCCGCCCGGCGGCCCTGATCAGGAACACGTGGCCGAACCGGTCCTCGTACCTACGGTTGCCGACCTGCAGCCGGCCCGCCACCGACGCGTCCGACGTGTCCACCCCGGCCTGCTCCTTTCGGGAGTGGTCGGAGTCCGCGTCGTCGCCCACCGGCTGCTCGCCGATGCGAGGATGCCGCGCGAGCGCCTCGTCGATCTCGGCATCGGTCCAGGGGTCCGCGGCACTCTCTGCCGCGGCCAGCGCCGCACCGACGTCCGCATAGGGGCGCCCGGCCACGATGTCGTCCGCCCACCGCCGGACGGCGGCGCACGACATCACCGTCGCCTGGGCAGTCGACCGATCCGCGGCGTTGAACGCCTCGAGCCCGCCACTCGTCATCGAGCGATCCTCCCACATCTTCCACCTACTGGAACTGCGTTTCCGTTCCGTGACAGTCTCGTCCGGTCCCGGGACCTCTGTCAAGTGCCGGTCGGCGCCTCGCGGGCACCCTCACGAGGCCCTCACACGCGCTCCCGCCCGCACGGACACGAACCAGGCTCACAGGTCGCGCGACGACACCAGAATGCCCCGTGATCCTCGACGGGAGGCGAACCGCGACCGGGTGCTCCCACCGTGCTCGACGCCGCCGTGCTGCGGGGTGGCTTGGCGGGATCGCATGCCTGTGTCGGCACCGCTTCTTCGACGGTGCGGACGTGTGGCGACGTGGCGGGCGAGGAGCTGCGCGGGTCCTCGGTATGCGAAAGGGTGCGGGTATGCGAAAGGCCCACCCCCGGGGTCAGGGGTGGGCCTTTCGTGAATGGGTGTTCGGCGGCGTCCTACTCTCCCACCCCCTCTCGAGGGCAGTACCATCGGCGCTGAAGGGCTGAGCTTCCGGGTTCGGGATGGGACCGGGCGTTTCCCCTTCGCTATGACCGCCGTAACTTTATCGAGTTATCCAGGCACCCCTTGGCACACCCGTGGGGGTGTGGTGAGGGGTGGTGCCCGTTTCTCGGGAACCGCACAGTGGACGCGTGCATGCTATTCGCACAACCCGTTG